>JAWKRX010000016.1:0-125792 GCA_041389425.1 Myxococcota bacterium | reverse complement strand
GTGATCTTCGCGACCGTCTCGCTCGGGAGCGCGCCGAGGAGCTGCGAGAGCTCTTCGGGGGCGTTGGGCCAGTTGGTGTCGCTGTGCGGGAAATCGGATTCCCAGCAGAGGTTGTCGACGTTGAAATGGTCGATCAGCTCGATGCCGATGGGATCGGAGATGAAGCAGCAGAGCACGTGCTTCAGGAAGACGTCCGTCGGGCCGGTGCCGTCCGGGAATTGATGGCCGGTCCAGCCGGAGTGGCGGCGCTGGACGTGCTCGGCGCGCCAGAGGAAATAGGGGATCCAGCCGACGTCGCCCTCGGTCAGGGAGAATTTGAGATCGGGGAAGCGCCACCAGATGTCGTTCCAGATGAGGTCGCCGAGGGTGAAGATCGCCATCGCGGAGGAGAGCGTCATCGGGACGGAGGGCGGCGCGTCCGACGAGGTCGCGCTGCTCTTCGAGGAAGAGCCGATGTGGCAGCAGAGCACGGTGCCCTCGTCGCTGCAGGCGGAGAAGAGGTCGTCCCATTTGCCCGAGTGGATGGAGGGCATGTCGAGGGCTTCGGGATTCTCGGAGAAGGTGACGGCGTGGCAGCCCTTCTTCGCGAGGCGGCGGATCTCCTCGGCGGCGCGCTTGGGATCGAAGAGCGGGAGGATGCCGCAGGGGATGAAGCGCTCCGGATGGGCGCCGCACCAGCCTTCGATGTGCCAATCGTTGTAGGCCTGGATCATCGCGACGTTCATGTCGGGATCCGGGCCCTGGTTCAGGACCTGGCCGGCGAAGCCGGTGAAGTTCGGGAAGTTGAGGCCGGCGAGGATGCCGCCGGCGGACATGTCGCGCACGCGTTCGTCGACGTCCCAGCAGCCGCGGCGCATCTCGTCGTAGCGGTGCGCATCGGTGTTGTAGTACTCGCGCGGCTTGCCGGCGGCGGCGTTGAGGCCGAGGTTGCGGCCGGGCCGGCCCTGATACCACCACTGCTGGCGGCCCTTTTCGTCCTCGGACACGAAGGGCGCTTCGGCCTGGTACTTCTTCGGGAGGCGGCCCTCGAAGAGGTCGGCGGGCTCGCAGATATGGTCGTCGACGCTGATCAGGATGAGGTCTTCGGGGCGGATCGTCATGGCCTTCTCCTACGGATGCCTCGGCGGCTCGATGGCGATGCGGCCTCGGCGGATCGCCGCGCCCGATCGGGCGGCGTGGGCCGGCCGGGGGGCCGCGGCGCACGGGCATGGTACGGGCCGTCGGCGCTCGAGGCCACGCCTGCGGCGGGTCCCGGTGCGTCGCCGCCCGCGCGGCCTGCGTGATAGAGTGGGGCGCACCGCGCCGCGCCGGGATCCGTTCCGGGACGAGCGCCGGGGCGAACCGTCCCGATCATCGGAGTCCTCCCGCCCATGAGTCGCATCGTCTTCCGCAACGCCGACGTCTTCGACGGCAAAGGCGTCCTGCCCGCCGGCACCCTCGTGGTCGTCGACGGCAATCGCATCCTCCAGGCCGATGCCGGGCGCTTCCGCGAGAAGCCGGGCGACCGGGTCTACGACCTCTCGGGCAAGACCCTGATGCCCGGCATGTTCCAATGCCATTTCCACACGGGCTTCGGCCCCGACGCAGGCAATCCGTCGCCGTACCTCGGCCTCAACATGCCGCCCGCCTATCTCGGGATGGTCGCTGCGAAGAACGCGCAGCTCGCGCTCAACGTCGGCGTCACGAGCATCATCGGCTCGAGCAACGGCGATCTGCTCGACGTCTGCCTCAAGGAGGCGATCCTGCTCGGGCTGACGAAGGGGCCGCGCGTCACGCCCTGCACCCGCGAGCTGATCGCCTCGGGCGACTCGGCCGACGGCGACAACCGCGCCTGGTTCATGGGCGTCGCGAACCACGGCCTGATCCGCCGCGCCGACGGAGTGGAAGCCCTCCGCCAGGCGATCCGCGAAGAAGTCGGCCGCGGCTGCGAGATCGTCAAGATCTCGATCAGCGACGGCCACGGCAGCCAGCCGATCCCCGACTACAACTACTATTCGGACGAAGAGATCCGTGCCGCCGCCGAGGCGGCCCATGCGCGCAAGGCGCTGATCCGGGCCCATTGTCCTTCGCGATCCGGCATCATCGCCGCGGCCCGCGCCGGCATCGACATCATCGATCATGCCGATCTCATCGACGACGAGGGCATCGACGCGGTGCTCGAGGCCGATGCGGCGATCACGCCCTCCTATCTCTGGTCCGAGCGCTTCCTCGGCTTCGCCGAGAGCTGGAACTACGACATGGGCAACTTCCCGATCGGGAACGGCTTTCCCGAGTCCCGCGCGCGCACGATCTCTCGCCTCGCCGCGGTGCGGCGCGACTTCGACTACACCGCCTCGATGATGCCGAAGCTGCGCGCGGCGGGCGTCCGCATGCTGCTCGGCGACGACTACGGCTTCGCGATGATGCCGCATGGGGACTACGCCTCCGAGATGGAGGTCTACGTGAAGCACGGTGTGCCGCCGATCGAGATCCTGCGCTGGGCGACGGCGAACGGTGCCGATGCCCTGCGCGAGCGCGGCCGTGATCTCGGCCGGATCGAGAAGGGCAAGCTCGCCGATCTGGTCGTCGTCGCCGGCGATCCGACCGAAGACGTCTCGCTCTTCCGCAACCCCGACAACGTCGCCCTCGTGCTGAAGGACGGCGTCGTCGAGAAGGATCTCCTGTCCCATTCCGTCGTCGCGGCCTGAGACCGCCGCGCGCCTCGCATCCCCGTCCGGAGTCCCGATGCCCCTCGTCTCGTACGGCCACGCGCTCACGCTCCACGCCGAGCGCAAGCCCGACGCCCCGGCGCTCGTCCACGAAGAGCGCGTCACGCGTTACGTGGATCTCGAGCAGGCCGCCAATCGCCTGGCGAGGCGCTTCGCCGCCCTCGGCGTCGGCGAGGGCGATTTCGTCACGCTCGGGCTCGGCAACGGCCGCGCGTTCGTCGAGGCGCTCTTCGCCTGCTGGAAGCTCGGCGCGACGCCGCAGCCCGTCTCGCCTCGTCTGCCGCCGGCCGAGCGCGAGGCGATCCTCGCGCTGGTCGCTCCGAAGCTCGTCGTCGATGCCGAGATCGACGCGTCGGAGGAGTCGGGCGAGCCGCTGCCGGACCGCGTCTCGCGCTACCGCATGGCGATCTGCTCGGGCGGCTCGACCGGACGCCCGAAGGTCGTCGTCGATCACATCCGCGCCGAATGCGATCCGCAGGCGCGCTTTCACGATCAGCCGCCGGGAACCAGCATCCTCGTCCCCGGCCCGCTCTACCATTCGGCGCCGCTGATCAACTGCCTTTCCGTCCTGCTCGGGGGCGGCAAGGTCGTCGCGATGACGCGCTTCGAGCCCGCGGAATCGCTCCGGCTGATCGAGCAGCACCGCCTCGCCCTCGCGATCTTCGTCCCGACGATGATGGTCCGGATCTGGAAGCTGCCGCGCGAAGAGCGCGAGGCCTTCGATCTCTCGTCGCTCGCTCGCGTCGTCTCGAGCAGTGCCTTCCTGCCGGAATGGCTGCGCCGCGAGTGGATCGAGTGGATCGGGCCGGACCGGGTCTGGGAGGCCTACGGCGGCAGCGAGCGGATCGTCGGGACGCTCATCTCCGGGCGCGAATGGCTGGCGCGCCCCGGCTCCGTCGGCCGTGTCAGCGAGGGGCGGAAGATCAAGATCGTGGGCCCGGAGGGCGAGACCCTGCCGGCGGGCGAGATCGGCGACGTCTACGGCCTGCCGCCGGGCGGCCCCGGCTCGACCTATCACTACCTCGGGGCCGAGCCCCGCCGCCTCGCCGACGGCTGGGAGACCCTCGGCGACATGGGCTATCTCGACGAGGACGGCTTCCTCTACCTCGTCGATCGCCGCACGGATCTCGTCATCACCGGCGGCGCGAACGTCTATCCCGCCGAGGTCGAGGGCGCGATCGAGTCGCATCCCGCGGTGGTCGCCTGCGCGGTGATCGGGCTGCCGGACGACGACCTCGGCGCCGTCGTCCACGCGATCGTGCAGATCGCGGAGCCCGTCACCGAACAGGAGCTCCGCCGCCACGTCGAGGAGCGGCTGGTGCGCTACAAGGTGCCGCGCAGCTTCGAGCTGGTCCGCGAGATGCTGAAGGACGATGCGGGCAAGGTCCGCCGGGCGGCGCTTCGGGCCGATCGGATCGCGGCGCGGGAGAAGGCGGAGAAGCAGGGCGCCGCCTGAAGGGCGGATCTCGGCGAGGGACGGTCCGGGACTCCCGGCTCCGAACGACGACGAACGACGACGAACGAACTCGAACGAAGGAAGCAGACGTGGACTACCAGAAATTCGCCGCCGAACACCACCTGAAGATCGACATCGAGGATCGCATCGCGATCGTCCGCATGAATCGCCCGGACAAGCGCAACGCCGTCAACCTCGCGATGCACCGGGGCCTCGAGGAGATCTGGCATCCCCTCGGCACCGATCCCGACGTCGGCGCGATCGTGCTGGCGGGCGAGGGCAGGGGGTTCTGTGCCGGCGGCGATCTCGTGGATTTCTATCCGAAGGATCCGACGCCCTTCGACATGATCCGGCCCTCGCGCCGGCTCGTGATGGAGATGGTCCACTGCGAGGCGCCGGTCATCGCCGCCGTGCAGGGCGTCGCGGCCGGCCTCGGCGCGACCCTCGCGCTGCTCTGCGACATCATCTACGCGGCGGACGACGCGAAGATCGGCGATACGCACGTCGGCATGGGCATGGTCGCAGGCGATGGCGGCGCCGTGATCTGGCCGCTGCTCGTCGGGCCGCACCGCGCCAAGGAGATGCTGATGGGCAGCGAGCTCGTCCCCGGCCCGCGTGCCGCGGAGATGGGCCTCGTCAACCACTGCGTCCCGGCCGCCGAGCTGATGGATCGCGCGATCGCCCACGCGAAGAAGCTCGCGGCGGCGCCGCCGATCGCCCTGCGCTGGACCAAGCAGGTCCTGAACCAGCACCTGCGCCAGAGCATGAACCTCGTGATGGATTCGGGCATCGCGATCGAGCTGCTCTCCTGCAATACCGAGGATTTTCGCGAGGCCGGCAAGGCGTTCTTCGAGAAGCGCAAGCCCGTGTTCCGCGGACGTTAGGGGAAATCATGACCTGGAAGGTGATCCAGTGGGCGACGGGCGGCGTCGGCCGCGCCGCGATCGAAGGCGTGCTCGACCATCCGGAGCTCGAGCTCGTCGGCTGCTGGGTCCACGGCGCGGCGAAGGAAGGGCGCGACGTCGGCGAGCTCGTCGGCCGTGCGCCGATCGGCGTGCGGACGACCCGCGACGTCGACGCGCTGCTCGCGCTCGAGGCCGACTGCGTCGTCTACAGCCCGCTGATGGCCGATCCGAAGGTGCTCGCGCGCATCCTGCGATCGGGCAAGAACGTCGTGACGCCCCTCGGCTGGATCTACCCGAAGCGCCTCGACAATCGCGAGATCGAAGCCGCCTGCCGCGAGGGCCGCTCGACGCTGCACGGCACCGGCATCCATCCCGGCGGCATCACCGAGCGCTTCCCGCTCATGGTCTCGGGCCTCTCCCGCGCGATCACCCACGTGCGCGCCGAGGAGTTCTCCGACATCCGCACCTACGGCGCGCCCGAGGTCGTTCACGAGATGATGCTCTTCGGCAAGGCCCCCGCCGTGGCCAGGAAGAGCCCGATGCTGAAATTCCTCGGCGCCGGCTTCATGCAGTCGATCGACATGGTCGCCGATACCCTCGGCTTCGCCCTCGACCCCGAGAAGCGCGCGATCCACGAGATCGCCGTCGCGACGGCGCCGATCGATTCACCGATCGGGGAGATCGCGCCCGGCCTCGTCGCCGCGCAGCGCTTTGCCTGGCAGGGCCTCGTGCGCGGGGAGCCGGTGGTGACGGCCGCCGTCAACTGGTTCATGGGAGACCGGAATCTCGAGCCCCTCCCGGACGGCGATCCGAGCCTGCCCTGGACCTTCGGGCCCGAGGGCGAGCGCTTCGAGGTCGAGATCACGGGCGATCCGAAGACGAAGCTGACCTTCCACGGCTGGCATCCCGAATCGATCGCCTCGGGCCTCGAGCGCAACAACGGCATCGTCGCGACGGCGATGCACTGCGTCTCGGCGATCCCCTACGCCTGCACGGCGGAGCCCGGGATCAAGACCTATCTCGATCTGCCGCTCATCGCCGGCCGCGCGGCGCCCCACCTGGCTCGTTAGGCGGCATCGGGGACGCCCGTGCGCGTCCTGCGGACTCACGAAGAACGCGCGAGAGTGGACACCGGCGATCTGCTCGCGGCCGACGATGCGCGGAGGGCGATGCGGGGCACAGCCTTCGCATCGCCGGCCCGGCGTGCGCCGAGCCAGCCCAGGAGGATCGCCGCCGCGCCAATGCCGAGTGGACCCAGGGCCGGCACAGGCTGCGCAGGCCCCAGGCTCGAGACGTAGAAATCGGTCGAGCCGACGGTGTCGAGCCGGACACTGCCCGGCCCGGGATCGAAGTCCACGCTGTCGTTCCCGCCGGAGAACGTCCCGGTCACGTAGGCGCGGCCCGTCGCATCGAGCGCGAGCCCGTAGCCGATACTGGAGGAGCTCGAGTTCGACTCGAAGCTGTAGGCATCGACGAACGCCCCCGAATTCTCGTAGATGGCGACGAAGGTGTCCGTGCCCACAGGATCGAGCAGGGCCACGCCCGGCCCCGGGTCGAAGTCGAGGGCGTTGGGGAAAAAGCCGGTGATGTAGACACGACCGTTTGCGTCGACGTCCGCGGCGTAGCCGCTCTCGTCGTTGCCCTGGCCGAAGCCATGCGCGAATCGCAACGCGCCGGTGGAGGTGTAGCTGGCGAGGAAGATGTCGCCGTTGCCCGCTGCGACCCGGTTCACGACGCCCGCGCCCGGGTCGAAATCGGCCGTGCCCAGAAAGCGACCGGTCGCGAACGCATTGCCCGCGGCGTCCACCGCGACGCCGTAGCCGACGTCATCGAAGGCATCGCCCACGCCGAGCGCGTAGCGGAAGCCTCCGGCGTCGGTGTAGCTGGCGAGGAAGACGTCACGATTGCCCGCCGAAACGAGGCTCTGCACGCCGGGGCCCGGATCGAAATCCGCGGTGTCGCGGAAGGAGCCCGTGACATAGCTGTTGCCCGAGCCGTCGATCGCGATGCCCAGGCCCTGATCGCGCTGCGTTCCGCCGAAGCCGACCGCGAAGCGCAATCCGCCATTCGTGTCGTAGCTGGCGACGAAGGCATCGGTGGTGCCGTTCGCCTCGAGCAGCAGCTCGGCGCCGCTCGGGTCGAAGTCGGTCTCGCCCGAGAACTCGCCGGTGAGGTAGCTGTTGCCGGCCAGGTCGACGGCGATCGCCGTGCCCGCCTCGGCGACGGCCGGGTCGTCCCCGGCCAGGTTGAACGCCCAGCGGAAGCCGCCGGTCGGGTCGTAGCTCGCGACGAAGAGATTGCCGCCGGTCCCCGAGTTGAGCGTCGCAACGCCGGAGCCGGGATCGAAGTCGACGACCCCGGCGAAGTAGCCAGTGACGTAGACGTTGCCCGAGCCATCGACCGCTATGCCACGCTCGGGCACGTTGCCTCCGCCGTCGAGCACGAACGCGTAGCGAAGCGCGCCCGACGCGTCGTAGCTCGCGACGTAGTTCGAGAAGCCGCTCACCGAAGACAGGCTCGCGACACCCGGCCCCGGGTCGAAGTCGATGGTCAGGCGGAAGCGGCCCGTGATGTAGCTGTTGCCCGCTCCATCCACCGCGATCGCGCGCGCGTCGTCGGCCTGCGTGCTGCCGAGCCCGAAGGCGGTCTGCGCGCCCGCTTCGGTGGCCAGCGCTGCCACCAGCCCCAGCAGGCACGACGCCCGCGCTGCGCGCCGGAGGAACGCGGAACCTGCTCTTTTCCTCGATCGCCCGTCCATGTGATTGCTCCCGCAGGCCCGCGTCGGGCGGTTGGCTTCCGCAATTGGACATGGGGCAGTCTAAGAAAATTCGGATCCTCGCCCCAAGCCGATTCGACATCCGACGCTCCCGCGGGTCGGGATCGTTGGGCGGACGGTGAAGCAGATCAAGCGGCCAGCGAGGCGAGCGGGACGAGCTCGGCCCGGGGCGTCTCGACTTCGGCCTCGGGAAGCATGATGCGCCAGTAGATCTGGCCCGTGGTCCGGCCTTCGGTGTCGAGCCAGTTGGCAACGCCGGGATCGCGATGGGCGATCACGATGCGGTAGCCGCCGTCCGGCTCGAGCTGCATCTGGCGGCGGTTGAGCGAGACGCGCCGATTCACGTAGTCGTAGCTCTGCAGATATCGGTTCCAGAGCATCACGTTCGCGAAGCGACAGGCCGGCAGGCGTCCGCGCAGGACGAGGGCCTCTTCCTGCGCGATTGCATAGGGCGCCATCGTGTAGGCGGCGTCGGCGGCGGCATAGGCGAGGCTGCCGGGCTTCTGCGGCGGCGCGAAGACGTTCGGTGTCGTCGAGACCCAGCTCGGCAGCTTCTCCGGGCGCGGCATTTCGAGCGTGCGCGTCCGGACGTAGCGCTCGACGCGCCGGATGGCGGCCGCGATGGACGCATCGTCCGGCGGCGGCGGGGGCGGGCCGGGATCGAGGCATTCGATCTCCATGGGGACGTGGAGCAGCGGATCGGTCGCCGCGGAGCGCACGTTCTCGAAATAATGGCGGGTGCTGATGCGCGAGACGTCGTCCGGCAGGGCGATCCATCCCCGCGCCTGCGGCGGCCCGCCGAGCAGGATTTCGAAGCGTCCGTCGGCGGCGATGTCGTATTGGGTGTCGTTGATGACGCCCGCGATGCGGCCCGCATAACCACCCCGCTGGCCGCCCGCTTCGATCGTGACGGAGGAGTAGACGGCGCCGGCCTGGTTCGAGCGCAGGCGATAGGTGCGGCCCGGCGCGAGCGGCGTCGAGTAGTAGATCGCATCCGCATTGTCGCCGTTGCTCTTGCGGATCGGAGAGACCTGATGCTGGGCGAGGGGATGGGTCGGTGTGGCCTCGAGCTCGGCGATCAGCGCCTGCTCGAGCACGTGGAGCAGATGGCGATGCCCCTCGGCGACGTCCTGCGGGCTCGTGATCCCGGCAGCCGATGTCAGCGTCCCGTCCCGCATCCGCGCGAGACTCGCGAGCAGCTTATCGAACGCCCGCCCCGCCTCGCCGAACCCCGTCGCCGCCGCCTGCGCTTCGCGACCGCCCGCCGCCGCGCGCGGTGCCGCCCCCGAAGCACACCCGACGAGCGGCAGCGCAGCCAGCCCGCCGATCACCTTCAAGAATCCACGCCGCTCGAATCCGTCTCCCGCTCCCGAATCCCGCTCGAGCTCGCCACCCATCCCGCCTCCAATCCCCGCCCGAATCGGCGGCGCGCCCCACGATAACCAATCACCGCGGCGAGTTGACCCTTCGCGAAGTCGCTCGCCGACGCGCCGATCGATCGAACCGAACCGAACCAGCACGACCCCCACCCCCAAGAAGGCAGGTCATGCGATCCGCTCCTCGCAAGCCCCCCGAGCGTCCCGGCCGGGCGGTGCGGGGTGAGATGTAATGGACGCACGCGCAGCACGGCGAAGTTCGCGCCGGCGAGCCAAGACGCGTGCGTCCGAGCCACGAACCCCGCACCGCCCGGCCGGAACGCCTGGCACGGCAAACGTCCGACTCGCACGACCTGCTAGCGTCCCACCGCGTCCGAAACACGAATCAGGAGAGACTCACATGGTGGGATACACGACCCTCGGCACCAACGATCTGCCCCGCGCGACCGCCTTCTTCGACGCCCTGCTGGGCGAGTTCGGCGTGAAGCAGCTGATGAAGAGCGATCGCATGGTGATGTACGGCAAGTCCTTCGCGAACGGCATCCTCGCGATCTGCACGCCCTTCGACAAGCAGAAGGCGACGCCCGGCAACGGCGTGATGGTCGCCCTGAACATGGAGTCCGAGGAGAACGTGCAGAAGCTCCACGCGAAGGCCCTCGCCCTCGGCGCGACGGACGAAGGTGCCCCCGGTGCGCGCGGCCCCGGCTTCTACGGCGGCTATTTCCGGGATCTCGACGGCAACAAGCTCTGCGGCTTCAAGATGGGCGCGTGAGGCGGCCCGGGCGGTCGGCGCCCGCGCCATCGTCCCACTTCGATCGGGGGCCCGCCGCGGGGCCCCCGTTCAAGGCTTTGCCTGCGCGGCGACCTCGCTGCTGCGCTTCGCGCCTTCCGGGGTGAACCAGATCGGCGAGGTCCAGGCCCGCTCCTGGATCGTCTTCGGGAAGTTCGGATCGTCGCAGTAGGCGGGGCGTTCGGCGCCATCCTTCGCCGCATTGCAGATGTGGGTCGTGAAGCGGCAGCTCGGGTTCTCGAAGACGCGCGCGTAGTAGACGGCTCGGCGCTCGGGATCGAAGTCGGGATCGGTCCACACCGCGCAGAGCTGGTTCTCGCCGGGGCCCGTCGTTTCGCAGGTCTCCGGGTCGACGCTCGCGCCATTGTCGCGGCGGCCGGCGACGTCGACGACCTGCTGGTGGAAGGTGCCGTCGGGGTCGGCCCAGCCCTTCACGATCTGGATGCGCTGCAGCAGGCCGCCGGGATGGGCGGGCGTGCCCGCATCGCGCATCGCGGACACGACGAAGCGCGGCCCGCTCGGGGTCGGGGTCGGGGTGGACGCGGCGTCGCTCTCGGCACCGGCTGCGGCGGCCGGGCGGGGGGGCAGGTCGCCGCCCATCGGGACGCCCTTCGCATAGCCCTCGCGCACGAGCGCGCCGGACGTACAGAGATCCGCGGGATAGTCCCAGCCGCCGAAGAGCCGCACCGTCATGCGCGGGCCGCTCGTGCCGTAGACCTCGCGGCGGCGCAGCGCGGTGAAGAGCGATTCGCGGGTGTTCTCCTCGGCCCAGACCGCGGCGAGGCCGCCGAGGTTGTAGCCGGGGCTCGGAACGCGCGAGTCGAACGTATCCGTCTGCCATTCGGTGACCGCGCCCGGCGTGCCCGTATGGATGTCGGTCGAGGCAATCTGGCCGAAGGCGTACGGGTTCACCCCGATGCGATCCGCCTCCCGCAGGCCCTCGATCAGCGCATAACGCGCGAAGTCGAGGCGCGACTGGCAGCCCTTGCCGCCGAGGGCGCCCCAGCTCTTGCCGTCCTTGCAATCGGGCGCAGCGTGGAGGGCGCGGTATTTCTCGAAATTGCAGTCCTCGTCGGCGCCCATCACCTTCCAGAGGCCGGCGCGGCATTCGGACTCGCCCTTGATCTGCATCATCTCGGTCACGGGCTCCATGCGCGCGCGGAGCGCCGCATAGCCCGCCTGCTCCGCGAGGGTCGAGCCCTCGGGATATTCGATCGTGAAGATCTGCCCGTTGGAGAGGTTCGGGTTGTGCGGGATCGCGAGGACGTCGCAGCCCGGGATGCCCTGCTTGCACTCGCGCTCGAGCGCCTGCCAGAGCCGCAGCGGATCGGGCTCGTCGGCGGCCGTGATGGGACTGGTCGGGACCTTGTCGTTCCGGAAGATGACGTTGCGATGGATCTTCGTGAGGTCGGGCGTGTTCGTGTGTTCGTAGGCGACGAAGGTCGTGAAGCTGCAGGCCGGGGCCTGGTCGTCGAACTTCGCGGCGGCGCGCTGGATGTCCTTCCAGGCAGCGAGGGAGGGCTCGCGGCAGAGCACGCCGTTCTTGCCGCAGAGCGCCTCGGAGCGCAGGCTCGCGATGCGCTGGCCGATTTCGGCGGCGGTCTCGCCGGCGGTCGTTCCGGCGAGCGGGCTGCGATAGGCCTGGCAGACCGGGCGGTCGTAGAGCGGACTGTCCTTGTCGGTGCAGGCGCGCACGCCACCGAGGGCTTCGGAATGATCCGTGATGGCGGCGAAGTCGAGCGGGCGATCGATCCGGAAGGGCAGGGTCGCCCGGCCCTTCGCGTCGAGCGGGCCGATGCGGACCTCTTCGCCCCGGGCGAAGCGATAGGCCTGGGCGGGCGTGACCCGCGTTTCGAACATGTAGGCGTCCATGGAGTAGGCGGTATGGACGTGGAGATCGCCCCAGTACACGTTGCGCTCGGGATCGTAGTCGTAGCAGCGCTCGCCGGCGGCCTGCGCCGGCGCGGGCATCGCGAGCGCCGCGAGCACGCCCAGCACCGCGAGCGCGCCGAGCCG
Organism: Myxococcota bacterium; assembly: GCA_041389425.1. Classification (GTDB taxonomy): domain Bacteria; phylum Myxococcota_A; class UBA9160; order UBA9160; family UBA4427; genus UBA4427. Next base: position 113,765 of record JAWKRX010000016.1, on the reverse strand, counting down.
GCCGGCGGCAGCGCGCGGACGGAGCGCGAAGAACGACGGCATCGAGGCGGGACGCCTCGACACCGCGGCAGGGAGACGGAGGAAAAACGTCGAGTCGGGGCGTGCGATTCGGGTCGGCATGTCGGCGATGTTATAGAATCGGGCCCGCGCGCCCAGGGGACTCCAAACCGATCGCTCCACGGCTCCGATCGTCCGGCGAGCCGCACCGGAGTCGAGATGGGAATCGCTGCATGCCCGCCGAGTCCGGTCTCTCCCGCAAGGCGATCTACGCGATCGCCTCCCTCGCCCTGATCCTGCTGATCGTCCTGCTCCGAATGACGGTCTTCGCCCCCGAGCCGATCGAGGTCCGGGTCGAGCCCGCCGAGCGCGGCCTCGTCCAGGCGACGCTGACGAACTCGAAGGCCGGCACAGTCGAAGCGCGGCGCCGATCGCGGATCGCGGCCGAGATCGGTGGGCGGGTCGTCGAGATCCTCCATCGCGAAGGCGCGCAGGTGAAGGCGGGCGAGGTGCTCGTCCGCCTCGCGGAGGAGAGTCTCCGGGCGAAGCTCGAGCAGGCGCGCGAGGGCGTTCCCGTCGCCGAGGCCCGTCTCGAGGATGCCTGTCTGCGCCGCGACCGCGCGCGCCGCGAGCTCGATCGCACCCGGCGTCTCGCGGAGCAGAACGTGATCTCCGAGGACCGCCTGGACGCCCTGCAATACAGCTTCGATTCCGCCCGCGTCGCCTGCGAATCCGCGAGAGCGGAGCTCGGGGCGGCGCGCGCGAGCCTGCGCGCCGCCCAGTCGGAGCTCGAGAAGACCACGATCGTCGCGCCCTTCGACGGCATCATCGCGGAGGTCAACGTCGAGGTCGGCGAATGGGTGACGCCCTCGCCGCCGCTGTTGACCTCGCCGCCCGTGATCGACCTGATCGATCCGACCTCGATCTACATCAGCGCGCCGATGGACGAGGTCGATGCCGGGGCCGTGCGGCCCGGCCTTCCGGTGGAGGTCACGGTCGACTCGCGCCCGGGCGAGACCTTCGCGGGGCGGGTGGCCCGGGTCGCGCCCTACGTGCTCGATACCGAGGCGCAGAATCGGACGCTCGAGATCGAGGTCGCGCTCGACGATCCGGCGGTCTCACGCACGCTGCTGCCGGGGACCTCGGCGGATGCGGAGGTCGTGCTCGAGGCGCGCGAAGACGTGCTGCGCGTTCCGACCTCGGCGCTGCTGCGCTCGGAGAAGGTGCTCGTGCTCGAGGACGGGCGGCTGGTCGAACGGGTGATCGAGCTCGGGCTGCGCAACTGGCAGTATGCCGAGGTGCGCAGCGGGCTCGAGCCGGGGGAGCCGGTGGTCGTCGCCCTCGACGAGAAGGAAATCGTCGCAGGCGCGCGCGCGATCGCGCGCCCCGCGGCGGAGCCGGGGGCGGCGCGGTGATCCGCGTCGAGGACCTCTGGCGGACCTACGTCATGGGCGACCACGAGCTCCATGCGCTGCGCGCCGTGAACGAGCAGATCGCGGACGGGGAGCACGTCGCGATCATGGGGCCCTCGGGCTCGGGCAAGAGCACCCTGCTGAACGTGATCGGCTGCCTCGATTCGCCGACGCGCGGCCGCTACTGGCTCGACGGCGAGGACGTCGCGGGCCTCTCCGACGAAGCCCTCGCGGACATCCGGCTGCGGCGGATCGGCTTCATCTTCCAGTCCTTCCATCTGATCCCGCGGCTCAGCGCCCGGGAGAACGTCGCGCTCCCCCTCGTCTTCGCGGGCCTGCCGCCGGCGGAGCGGCGCGCGCGCGCCGACCGGGCGCTCGAGGCCGTCGGGCTCGCGGATCGCGCGGGCCACCGGCCGAACGAGCTCTCCGGCGGGCAGAAGCAGCGCGTCGCGATCGCCCGCGCGACGATCATGGGTCCACGCCTGCTGCTCGCCGACGAGCCGACGGGCAACCTCGATTCCCGTTCGGGCAAGCAGGTGCTCGACGTCCTCTCGGCCCTCCACCGCGAGGGCCGGACCCTGCTCGTCGTGACCCACGATCCGGCGGTCGCCCGCCGCGCCGATCGCGTGATCGTGCTGCGCGACGGCGAGATCGCCAAACGCGTCGCCGGCGAAGAGGTGACGGATCTGAACCGGCTCTTCGATTTCGGGGGAGGGCCGCCGTGAACGCCCTCGATTTCTTCCGCCTCTCGGGCCAGGCCCTCGTCCAGAATCGCCGGCGGAGCCTGCTCTCCCTCGTCGGGGTCGTGATCGGCGTCGTCGCCGTGACCTGCCTGACGGCGATCGGCGAAGGCGCGCTGCGTTATGTGACGGACCAGTTCGCCAGCCTCGGCAGCTCGATCGTGATCATCGCGCCGGGCCGCAACGAGACCACCGGCGGCATGCCGCTGGGCGTCGGCGGCATTCCGAACGATCTGACGCTCGCGGATACGCGCTTTCTCGAGCGGCGCATCTCGGCGGTGCGGACGGCGATCCCGGTCGCCGCGAGCAGCGGGAAGATCGGCCACGGCGGCAAGAGCCGGCAGGTGCCGATCATCGGGACGACCGCCGATTTCGAGCGCATGCAGAAGCTCGAGCTCGCCGCCGGCGATTTCCTGCCGGAGGGCGATTGGGAGCGGGGCAGCTCGGTCGTCGTTCTCGGGCATACCGTCGCGCGCGAGCTGTTCGGCCGGGAGCTCGCCCTCGGCCAGACGGTGCGCATCAGCGGCTCGCGCATGCGGGTCGTCGGTGTGCTCGCCGAGCGCGGGACCCAGCTCGGCCTGCAGATCGACGAGACGGTCTTCGCGCCTGTGTCGACGGTCATGCGCATCGCGAACGAGACTTCGCTGACGCGGGTGATGCTCGATCTGCAGCCGAGGGCCGAGCAGAAGCGCGTCATTGCCCGCGTCCGCGAGCTGCTGACCGAGCGCCACGACGAAGAGGACTTCACGTGCATCAGCCAGGATGCGGTGATGGCCTCGCTGTCGTCGATCCTGCGCATCCTGACCCTCGCCGTCGCGGGCATCGCCGCGATCAGCCTCGTGGTCGCGGGCATCGGCATCATGAACGTCATGCTCGTCTCGGTCTCGGAGCGCACGGAGGAGGTCGGGCTGCTGAAGGCGCTCGGCGCGAGCCGCCGCCAGATCCTCGCGATCTTCCTGATCGAATCGGCTCTGCTCTCCTTCGCCGGGGGCATCGCCGGGCTCGCGGCGGGCAGCGCGTTGGTGGCGCTCGGGCGGGCGCTCTATCCGGCGGTGCCGCTCGCGACGCCGGCCTGGGCGGTCGGCGCGGTGCTCGGGCTCTCGCTCGCCACGGGGGTGGGCTTCGGCGTCTGGCCCGCCTGGCGCGCGGCGGGGCTCGATCCCGTCGCGGCCTTGCAGGGACGTTAGGCTTCTTTGCACGCCAGGAAGGGGAGGCCGATGTCGCGACTCGATCCCGCCGAGCTCCTGCGCTTCTCCTTCGGAACGCTCCGGGGGCACCGCCTGCGCACCTTTCTCTCGATGCTCGGCATCGCGATCGGGGTCGGCGCCGTGATCCTGCTGACCTCCGTCGGCGAGGGGGCGCGGCGCTACATGGTCGGCGAGTTCGCGCAGTTCGGGACCAACATGCTGCAGGTCAGCCCGGGCAAGACGGAGACCCACGGCGTGCCCGGCGCCCTGTTCGGAACGAACCAGAAGCTGACGATCGACGATTCCGAGGCGCTCGCCCGCATCCCGCTGCTCGACGCGGTCGCGCCGGTCGCGATGGGCCAGGCGCGGGTCGAGGGCAATGCGCGGGGGCGCAGCGTCGTCATCTACGGGACGACGGCGGCGTTTCCCGCCACGGTGAAGTTCTCGATCGGCCAGGGCGAATTCCTGCCGGCGGGCGATCCGCGCCGCGGCGCGTCGGTCGCGGTGCTCGGGCCGAAGCTGAAGCAGGAGCTCTTCGGCGACGAGAACGCGCTCGGCCGCTCCGTGCGCATCGCGGGCTCGAAGCTGCGCGTCATCGGCGTCATGCAGTCGCGCGGCCGCGTCGTCGGGATGGACATCGACGACGCGGCCTACATCCCGATCGCGACGGCGATGCGCCTCTTCAATCTCGAAGAGCTTCAGGAGATCGACATCACCTTCGCCCACGACGGCCTCACGGAGCAGGCGATCGAGGCGGTGCGCGCCGTGCTGATCGATCGCCATCGCGGCGAGGAGGATTTCACGATCGTGTCGCAATCGGAGATGCTCTCGGTCTTCGGGCGGGTCATGGACGTGTTGACGCTCGGCGTCGCGGTGATCGCCGGCATCTCGCTGCTCGTCGGCTCGGTCGGGATCTTCACGATGATGTGGATCTCGGTCGGGGAGCGGGTGCCCGAGATCGGTTTGCTGCGCGCACTCGGGGCGACGGCGGGGCAGGTGCGCGATCTCTTCCTCGTCGAGGCCGTCCTGCTCACCTCCGTCGGCGGCCTCGCGGGCCTGCTCGGCGGGCTCGGGATTCTCGGCGTCGTGCGCTGGCTGCTGCCGGAATTTCCCGCGGCGGCGCCGATCGAATACGTCGCCGCGGCGATGCTCGTCAGTCTCGTCGCCGGTCTGATTTCGGGGGTCGGGCCGGCGCGGCGGGCGGCCCGCCTCGAGCCGGTCGAGGCCCTGCGCTCGGAATAGGGAGCGAAGGGGATATAGATAGAGGGAGGACGGCCGGGTCGATGGCCCGCCGGAGCCGAGCCGGATGGCAGGCATGCGGCAGCGAAGAGGCAGGCTGACCGGAGGCATCCGGGGCCGGGCGCGCGTCGCGGAAGATCGGCGCCGGGGATCGAGGCGCCCGCTCGAACGATCGTTCGGCACGCCCGGCGACGGCGCGGGGCGCGGTCCCGGCCGATCGGGCTTCGGCCGAGCGCCCGGGCGATCCGCGCCGCGAGGGTCCGAGCCGTGATTTCGCCTGCTAGCATCGGCGCGACCCTGCAAGACGCGGCCGTCCGGGCGCGGACGATCGGAGGTTCTCATGCCGGCGCGCTTCAATCACATGGAGCTGACGCTCCCCCTCGGCGGACTCGCCGAATCCCGGCGCGAGATCGCGCATTTCTACCAGGACCTGTTCGGCTGGGATTCGCTGGACGTCCCGATCCTGGGCCAGACGGGTCTGCTGTTGCGGACCGATCCCGACACCAGCCAGTTCATCCTCGTCACCGAGCAGAAGAAGCACATCGAGAGCCCCGGCTACGACCATCTCGGCCTGCTCTACGACACGCGCGCCGAGGTCGACGAGCTGCTCGAGAAGGCGAAGAAATGGCGTGAGCGCGATGCGCGCGTGCAGATCAAGGAATACGAGGATCTCGTGACCGGCGCGCACGTGACGCACGCCTTCTACGTCAAACATCTGCTGCCGATCTGGTTCGACGTTCAATGCCAGGAGCGGACCGACGGCTCGAAGCCCGAACGGGCGTGGACATTTGGTTAGGCCGATCTCGATCGACCACAAGCGCGGCGCATCCGGCCGCGGAGGAGTGAACGATGCTGGACGTACTCATCAAGGGTGGAACGATCGTCGATGGCTCGGGTGCCCCCGCACGCCAGGGCGACATCGGCATTCGGGACGGACGGATCGCCGCGATCGGCCAGATCACTGAAGCCGCGCGCCAGACGATCGACGCGAAGGGCAGGGTCGTCGCGCCGGGCTTCATCGACGTGCACACGCACTACGACGCCCAGGCCTTCTGGGACGGCACGCTCTCGCCCTCGCCCTATCACGGCGTCACGACCGTCGTCGCCGGCAACTGCGGCTTCTCGATCGCGCCGCTGACCCCCGAGGCCGGCCCCTACCTGATGCGGATGCTCTCGCGCGTCGAAGGCATGCCGCTCGAGAGCCTCGAGAAGGGCGTGCCCTGGGATTGGCGCACCTTCGGCGAATACCTCGACAAGCTCGAGAACAAGCTCTCGGTCAACGCGGGCTTCATGGTCGGCCATTCGGCGATCCGCCGGACCGTCATGGGCGAGCGGGCGGTCGGCCAGGAGGCGACGCAGGAAGAGCTCGCGAAGATGGTGCAGGTCCTGCGCGAGTCGCTCGCTTCCGGCGGCCTCGGCTTCTCGTCGACCATCTCCTCGACCCACAACGATTTCGAAGGCAACCCGGTGCCGTCGCGCGCCGCGACGAAGGACGAGATGCTGACCCTCGCGCGCCAGTGCCGCGACTTCGAGGGGACGACGATCGAGTTCCTGCCGGGCGTCGGCTGGGGCGAGGCGGAGGCCAACTACATGGCCGATCTCTCGCTCGCCGCGAACCGGCCGGTCAACTGGAACGTGCTGGTCCCGAACTCGCAGAACCCCGCCCATGCCGACGAGCAGCTGAAGGCGACCGACATCGCACGGGCGCGCGGCGCCGAGGTGTACGCGCTGACGGTGCCCCAGCCGATGACGATCCGGATCAATCTGCACGCCGGCTTCGTCTTCGACGCGCTCCACAACTGGTCGCGGCTCTTCCGCCTGTCGATCGACGATCGCATCGCGCAGCTCTCGGATCCCGCGGTGCGCAAGCAGCTCGACGAGGATGCCCGCACGCCCGGAACCCCGATGGCGATGCTCGCGCGCTGGGAGGCCTTCACGGTCGACCAGGTCCAGTCGCCGAAGCTCAAGAAATTCAAGGGTCGGCTGATCGGCGAGATCGCGCAGGAGCTCGGCAAGACGCCCTTCGACACGCTGCTCGACATCGCCATCGAAGACGGCCTGCTGACCTACTTCATGCCGCCGGTCATGGGCACCGACGACGAGACCTGGGCCATGCGCGGCAAGCTCTGGAAGGACGATCGGACGATCATCGGCGCGTCGGATGCCGGCGCGCATCTCGACATGATCGATACCTTCGCGTTCTCCTCGCAGGTGCTCGGCGAAGGGGTGCGCAAGCGCAAGCTGATCTCCCTCGAGGAGGCGGTCCGCCAGCTGACGGACGTGCCGGCCAACCTCTACGGCTTCAAGGAGCGCGGGCGGCTCGAGGTCGGCTGGCGCGCCGACGTGGTCGTCTTCGATCCCGAGACGATCGGGCTCGGCGAGACCTACACGAAGTTCGACCTCCCGGCTGGTGCGGGCCGGCTCTACGCCGATGCGAAGGGCGTCGACCACGTCTTCGCGAACGGCGTCGAGATCGTCTCCCACGGCAAGGACACCGGGGCCCGCCCCGGCACGATCCTGCGCAGCGGACGCGATACACGGACGGTCGAGGTGCCCGGAGGTCGCGCCGCCTGACGGATCCCCGCTCCGCAAGGAGCATGCGATCGGGTCGCGGACCCGATCCGGCGGACCGCCCGGAACCAACCGGATTTCCGATCCATCGAGCGCAGCCCACGGTCTGCGGGTCGCTCGGGCCAGCGATCGCGCGAGCGACCGGTGGCCCGAGCGATCCGTGTTCGCCCGCATGAGCCCCGACGCGACGACGAGCCCGGTCGCCCTCGCGATCCGATCCGATCCGATTCGAAACGAGACGAGGATTTTCGATGAACGAGAACGAGAAGAAGGCCTTCGAAACCCAGCTCCGCTCCTTCGTCGGCCGCCCGATCGGCCCGCCGATGACCGGCCGCGACCCGGTCAACGAGCCGATGATCCGGCAATGGTGCGACGCGATGGGCGAGACGCATCCCGCCTATCTCGATGCGAAGGCCGCGAAGGGCACGGTCCACGGTGAGATCAAGGCGCCGCCGACCATGCTCCAGGCCTGGGTCATGGAAGGCTGGGAGATGCACGAGGGCTACGACGAGCCCAAGAACGAGCAGCATCGCCTGCACAAATTCCTCGCCGACCACGGCTATACCGGTGTGCTCGGCACGAACACGGAAGAGAACTACACGCGCTACCTCCGCCTCGGCGAGCAGGTGACCGCCGAGACCGTGATCGCCGAGATCTCCGACGAGAAGGCGACCGGCCGCGGCATCGGATATTTCATCACGACGCGGACGACCTTCGCGAACGAGAAGGGCGAGGACCTCGGCTCGATGAGCTTCCGCGTGCTGCGCTACAAGCCGCCGGCGGAGGCCGCGGCCGGCGCGAGCAGCGCCGGCAAGGACGGCAAGGGCGCCGCGGTCGCGGCGAAGCCGACGCGCATCAAGCCGCCGATGGGCCAGGACAACGCCTGGTGGTGGGAGAAGGTCGCCAAGGAGAACGTGCTGCCGATCCAGCGCTGCACGGGCTGCGGCAAGCTGCGCCATCCCCCGCGCCCGATGTGCGACGCCTGCGGCTCGCAGAAATGGAATTCGATCGCGGCCTCCGGGCGCGGAACGATCCATACCTTCACCGTGATCCACTATCCGCAGTTCCCGGGCTACGACTACCCGATCGTCTCGATCATCGTCGACCTCGAGGAGGGCGAGCGGATGGCCTCGACGCTGGTCGAGTGCAAGCCCGAGCAGGTCGAGATCGGCATGCCCGTCGAGCTCCTGATCCATACCGACGAAGACGGCTTCAAGATCCCGTTCTTCCGGCCGGCGAAATAGAGGCGAGAGAATCCGATGACGAAGACCTTCAAGGCCAGTGAGCTCACGATCGGGCAGGAGCTCCCGCCCCTCGATCTCAAGATCACGGCGACCCTCGTCGCCGGCGGCGCCCTCGCGTCGCGGGACTACACCCCGGTCCATCACGATCGCGACGCCGCGATCGCGCAGGGCCTGCCCGACATGTTCATGAACATCCTGACGACGCAGGGGCTCTGCTCGCGCTACGTCACGGACTGGGCGGGCGTCGACGCGATCGTGACCCGCGTGCGCACGAAGCTCGGCGGCCCGAACATGCCGGGCGATCTGCTCAAGCTGCGCGGCAAGGTCGTCGCGAAGGACGGGCAGGCGGTCGACGTCGAGGTCGCGGGCAACAACGCCTGGGGCAATCACGTGACCGCGACCTTCACCCTGACGCTCCCGGCCTAGCGCCGGGCGCGCGGGCAAGAGCGCCGCGGCACGCGCGGCGTCGAGCCCCGTCGCGATCCGTTCCGAACCGCTGCCGAACGACCCGAATCGACCCGAACCGAGAGAAGCGAGACGACAAGGCCATGCCGACCACGATCCACAACGAAGCCGCCGTCGCCGGAATCGGCCAGACGGCCTACACGAAGAAGTCCGGCGTCTCCGAGCTCTCGCTCGCGACCGAGGCCGTCCGCAAGGCGATCGACGACGCGGGCCTGCGGCCCTCGGACGTCGACGGCCTCGTGACCTACACGATGGACTCGAGCGACGAGGTCGAGGTCGCGCGCACGGTCGGCATCGGCGACATGACGTTCTGGAGCAAGGTCAACTACGGCGGCGGCGCCGCCGTCGGTCTCGTGGCGCATGCGGCGATGGCCGTCGCGACGGGAATGGCGAAGAACGTGGTCGTCTACCGCGCGCTGAACGGCCGCTCGGGCCAGCGCATGGGCCAGGGCGTCTCGGGCCAGATCATCTCGAGCGATCTGATCCACTGGTCCTGGTACATGCCCTTCGGCCTGCTGACGCCCGCGTCCTGGATCGCGCTCCAGGCCAAGCTCTACATGCAGAAATACGGCGCCACCTCCGAGCATCTCGCCCACATCGCCATCACCCAGCGCAAGCACGCGCAGAACAACCCGAATGCTGCCATGCGCGGCAAGCCGATGACGATGGACGACTACATGAACGCCCGCATGATTTGCGAGCCGCTGCGCCTGTTCGATTGCTGCCAAGGAGGACGACGGCGGCTGCGCGCGCTCATCACCTCCGCGGAGCGCGCGAGACATGAAGCAGAAGCCCGCCGTGATCCGCGCCGTCACCCAGGCCTCCTTCGAGGGCAGGAGCAGATGACGAGCTTCTACCGGGACGACCTCGCGGCGCTGCCCGAGATGGAGCTCGCCGCGAAGATCATCTACGAGCAGAGCGGGCTCGGCGCGAAGGACATCGACGCCGCCTGTCTCTACGACGCCTTCACGCCGAGAAGTCTAAGTCTGCTCGGGGCTGCCAGCTTCTGCGGCAAGGGCGAAGCGAAGGATTTCGTGACGGCCGACTCGCTGACCCTCGGCGGTGCGCTGCCGAACAACACCCACGGCGGCCTGCTCTCGGAGGCCTACCTCCACGGCGTGAACAACCTCGCCGAGGGCGTCCGCCTGATCCGCGGGACCTCGTGCAACCAGCCCGAAGGCGTCGACCACGTGCTCGTCACGAGCGGCGTCGGCGTGCCGACGGGCGCGGTGATCTTCGGTCAGGCCTGAGCGGCCGCTTCGGCGGATGCGGATGGCTCGGCCGATCCGGCCCCCGCGGAGGTCGTGCGTTCGAAGAAGCTCCGGATCAATCGGCCCGTCTCCGGCGCCCGCTCGAGCAGCGCGAGATGCCCGGCGCGCGCCACGATCTCGAGCTGCGCGCGCGGCAGCAGCCGCGCCATCATCCGCGCGTTCACGAGAGGCACGAGCGGATCGTCGTCGCCGGCGAGGATCAGCGTCTCCTGCCGGATGCACGGCAGGATCGGCAGGCTCGAGTAGGTGTTCACCGCGATGAGCTGATGCAGCCAGCCGCGCCAATGCGGGACGCGGGAGGGCAGGAAGCGGATCGCGGCCGCCGGATCCTCGCGCAGCGAGCCGCCGAAGATCGCGGCCGCCGTCGGAAGGAAGCCCGCGCTGCGGTAGGCCGAGGGCGGGACGGTCAACAGCCGGGCCGCGGCGCGCAGGCCGGGGAGGCTGCCGAGTCCCGGGCTCGTGCTGGCGAGCACGAGTCGGCGGACGCGCCTGGGATGCCGCGCCGCGAGCTGCTGCGCGATGATGCCGCCGAAGGAATACCCGATCACGTCGACGCTCGGAAAGCCGAGCGCCGCGCAGAGCCGGTCGGTCAGCTTCGCGAGCGCGGGGATTCCGAGCGGCCAGGGCGAGGGCTTCGATCGCCCGTTCCCGGCGCGTCGAAAGCGATCGTCTGGTGGCCGGGCAGCTCCGCGAGCAGCGGCGCCCAGAGCTCGAGCGAGCCCGCGAACCCCATGATGAGCAGGACGGGTCGCCCGCGGCCCGCGACGCTGACGCGCAGGCGCTGGACGCCGATGCCGATCTCCTCGCTCGGCGGAGCGGACGGCCGTTCCACGCGCGCCCCTAACGATGTCGCGCCATGAAGGCCTTGATGTGGGGGGCGATCGTCTCGCGGAAGCGGTGCCCGCTGAATATGCCGTAATGGCCGACCCCGGCCTCGACGCGCTTCTCGCGCATGTCGGCCGGGATGTTGACGAAGATGTCGTGGGCGGGCTCGGTCTGGCCGGGCGAGCAGATGTCGTCGAGCTCGCCCTCGAGCGTCATGAGCGCCGTCTTCTCGACCGCCGCGAAATCGACCGGCTCGCCGCGGTAGCGCATCTTGCCCTTCGGAATGTGGTGGTCGAGGAAGACGCGCTCGAGGGTCTCGATGTAGAACTGGGCATCCATGTCGAGCACGGCCATGTAGTCGTCGTAGAAGGTGCGGTGCTTCTCGGCCTGGTCGTTTCGCTTGCGGGCGACGTCCCAGAAGAAGTTCCAGTGCTTGGCGAGATGGCGGCCGGGCTTGAGCCCCATGAAGCTCGCGAGCTGCATCGCGCCCGGATAGACCTCGCGGTCGTAGCCCGCATAGCCATAGGGCACGCGGTAGATCGCGAAGCGGCGGTACCAATCGATCCCCATCTTCTTCGCGGTGAGGTTGTAGCGGGTCTCCTTGATGCGCGTATCGACGGGGCCGGCGAGGACCGTCAGCGTCTTCGGCGTCGCGGGGCTGTTGCGGGCGGCGAGCCGCGCAGTCGCGATCATCGCCTGGACCGTCGGCTGGCAGACGGCCATCAGGTGGACGCCGGGGCCGACGGCTTCGAGGAAGGCGTCGATCGTGTCGACGAAATCGTCGAAGCCGAAGCTCGGGGCGACGGAGAGCGGGATGTCGCGCGCGTCGAGCCAGTCCGTCAGGTAGACGTCGTGGTCGGGCAGGAAGGTCCGCACCGTATCGCGCAGCAGCGTCGCGTGATGCCCCGAGAGCGGCGCGACGAGCAGGACCTTCGGGCCGTCGAAGCCATTGCGCTCGAAATGGACGAGATTGCAGAAGGGCTGACGGGCGACGATCCGCTCGTTGACGAAGACGTCCTCGCCGTCGATCCGCACGCGCTCGAGGCCGAACTTCGGCTTCTCGTAGCGCCGCGTCAGCCGCTCCCCGCTCTCGAAGAAGGCCTCGGCGAATTTGCCGACGTGGGTATAGGAGAGCGGGTTCAGGGGATGCTTCGACCAGTGGCGGGCGAGATCCCAGCCGTGGTTGACCGCTTCGGCGCTCCGGGTGTAGAAGTCCAGGGTCGTGTAGTGCACGCGGATCAGACTCCCTGTCTTACATAACGTCCCGGCGCCGGCTCGAGCGCGGGATGCAGCTCGCTCCCGAGTCGCCCCGTCGCCTTCTTCTCCGGGCCCGAGCGCTCGCGTGCCCATTCGGACCAGACGCTCCACCAGGTCCCCGCGCTCTGCTTCGACTCCGCGAGCCAGGCGTCGGGATCGGGGCCGGGCTTCGGCCCCAGGCGATAGCTCGCCTTCGGGTTGCCGGGCGGGTTCACGAGGCTCGCGATGTGGCCGGCGTTGCTGAGCACGAAGGTGCTGTCGCCGCCGAGCAGCTGGGTCGTCCGGTAGCAGCCCTTCCAGGGCGTGAGGTGATCGCTGACGGCGCCGGTCACGAAGCTGTCGACCGTGATCGCCGCGAGATCGACGGGCTCGCCCATGACCTCGAGCCGGCCGCTGCACATCGCGTTCTCGAAGAAGACCTGGATGAACTGCTCGTGGAGCGCCGCGGGCAGGTTCGTCGAGTCGTTGTTCCAGGCCAGGATGTCGAAGCCCGGCGGCTTGCGGCCCATCAGGTAGTTGTTGACCCAATAGCGCCAGACGAGGTCGTCCGGCCGCGCCCAGGAGAAGACGCCCGAGAGCTGCTCGCCCGGGAAGACGCCGAGCAGGTTCGTCACGGCCCGCGAGAGCGCGATCGCGCCCGGGCGCTGCAGGCGGCCCAGCGGCGCGCGTTCGTACCAGTCGAGCATCGTGACGCCGTAGGCGATCGAGTTCACGCGCTCGTCGCCGACACGCGCCATGTAGGCGAGCAGGGCCGTCGCCGTGATGCCGCCGGCGCAGAAGGAGACCAGGTTGACCTTCTCGCTGCCCGTCACCTCGCAGACCGCCGTGATGCCTTCGAGAAGGGCGCCGACGTAGGTATCGAGGTTCCAGTCGCGCTGGGCGCGGGTCGGATTGCGCCAGCTGACGGTCAGGATCGGATGGCCCTGGGAGAGCGCGTACTCGACGAAGCTCCGGCCGGGTGCGAGATCCATGAAGTAGTACTTGTTGATCTGCGGCGGGATCATCAGCGTCGGCGTCGAGAGGACCTGCTCGGTCGTCGTCGCATACTGGATGATCTCGAGCACCTCGTTGCGGAACACGACGGCGCCGGGCGTCAGCGCGACGTCCTTGCCGACTTCGAAGGCGCTGCGATCGACCTGGGACGGCATGCCCTGGTTGTTCCAGAGATCGTTCAGCATGTGCTTCGCGCCGCGCAGGATGCTCGAACCGCCGGTGTCGAAGGCCTCCTTGATCGCCGCCGGGTTGCCCCAGAAGGTATTCGTCGGCGCAGCGGCCGAGGTGAGCAGCTCGAGCGCGTGGTGGATCTCTTCGAAATCGCGCCAGACCTCGGGGTCTTCGCTGACGGCGCCGTGGACCGCATCGACCCAGGCGAGATAGGTCTGCAGCAAGCGGCGGTAGACGAGGTTGCCCTTCCAGGCGGGATCGGCGAAGCGCTTGTCCTTCGGATCGGGCTCGAGCTCGGAAGAGCCGACCGCGATGCGGGCCATCTCCTGGGCGAAGCGCCCGGTCTGCCGGACGACCGAGCCCGGTCGCAGCACACGCAGCAGCGAAGCGGTGCTCCGCTGCAGGGGCTCCGATTCCGGAGGAGGCACCGGCGTTGCCGTTTCAGCCGCTGTCGCGGGCTTCGCCTTCGGCTCGCCGCCCTTCGGGCTCGGCATGTCCACCCACCGGATCGCCTCGGCCATCGTTCCGTTCTCCCCCGCCCCGCCCGGGGTCCGCTTCGTTCTTCCACGCGTCCCGATCGCGATCGGTCGCTTGCGGCAGGTGAAACGCAATCCGCATGCCATCGCGGGGGCGCGGTCGGTCGGGATTCGGCGTCGCGAACCGGAGGCGCCCGTCGACTGCCCGAGGCGATCGTCTCAGCCGCGTGTAAGTGGGTTTCGCGGCCGGATGGAGCGATCTCACCGGTTCATGCGGGCTCCGGTCGGGCGCGGGCGCGAGCCGACGATGTGCCATGGCTGGCGCAGCGGTTGCCCGTTCGGCGTGCAGCGACTGTTGCTCACCTGTGCGGCGAAGGGGGCGGTCGCGGCAGCGACGCGTGCCGCGTCACCCCCGCGAAGCCACCGCCTGCCGCTCGAGCGGCCCATCGAGCCGCGTCTTGCCGTCGAGCGCCCGCACCGGCCGCCCGAGCTCCTCGAGGATCGGCGTGCAGTAGGCGATGCGGCCCGTGAGCTTCGGATCGCGGGTGACGCAGAGGGCGAGCGCCGCCTCCGCCATCGCCTCGCGCGACTCGGCGATGGCGAGCGCTTCGTCCGGCACGACGCCGAGCGCCTCGGTCCCCTCGGTCGGAACCGCGCCGACGGGGGCCATCGAGTTCACCCACACGCCGTGCTTCTGCTCGGCCGCGGCGAGGCCGGCCGTGAAGCGTTCGAGGGCGGCCTTGGTCGAGCCGTAGAGGAACGAGAGGCCGTCGAAGTCGCGGTAGGGCAGGGTCGGATGCGCCGAAGTCGCCGAGGAGATGTTGAGGATCCAGCCTTCGCCGCGGGCGCGCATGCCGGGGACCACGAGCTGGGAGAGCCGCCAGGGCGCGTGCACGTTGATGGCGTACGCGACGCGGAAGCGCGTCTCCGAGAGCTTGTCGAAGGGCAGGTAGAACGCGGCCGCCGCGTTGTTGACGAGGACCTCGATCGGGCCGAGGGCGGCGACGGCCGCGGCGACGATGCGGTCGTAGTCCTTCGCATCGGCGAGGTCGCCGACGATCGGGACCGCGCGGCCGCCGTGCTTCCCGATCCACTCGGCGGTCTCGCGCAGGCTGCCGGGCAGATGATCGTGCTGGTCGAGGGTGCGCGCGGTGATCGCGACCTTCGCGCCCTCGGCAGCGAAGCGCTTCGCGATGGCCGCGCCGATGCCGCGGCTCGCTCCGGTGACGAGGACGGTCCGCCCTTCGAGCTCTCCCACGCAATCCTCCTTGCCGCCGGGCGGCGCGATGCGGCGGCTAGATCGCCGCGCTGCGCGCCGCGCCGTGCTGCGCGCGAACGAGGCGGCCCGGCCGCGCGCCGGTATCGCGATCGTTCCGGCGCGTGACGACGCCCGAGACGATCGTCGCGACGTAGCCCGTCGCATCCTGCAGGACGCGGCGGCCGCCGGCGGGCAGATCGTCGACGGAGCGCGGGGCGTGGAGCGTCAGCTTCTCGAAGTCGATGACGTTGACGTCGGCCTTCTTGCCGACCTCGAGCGTGCCGCGGTCGTCGAGCCCGACGGCCTTCGCCGTCGCGGCGCATTGTTTGTGGATCAGCGCCTCGAGCGGCAGTCGTTCGCCGCGCTCGCGATCGCGCGCCCAATGCGTGAGGAGATAGGTCGGGAGCGAGGCGTCGCAGATCATGCGCACGTGGGCGCCGCCATCGGAGAGCCCGAGGATCGTCTCGGGATGGGCGATCATCGCCCGCAGTGGCTCCTGCGTCGCCTCCGCGTAGTTCGTGAAGGCGCCGAGGGTCCAGGCGCCGGAGACGAGCAGGTCGTAGTGGACCTCCCAGGGATCCCGGCCGCTCGCCGCGGCGATGCCCGCGATCGAGCGCTCGGGCGTCGGCTCGTAGTCCGGCGGATCGCCGAGCGGGTACATCATGGGGAAGAGGAAGGCCATGTTCTCGGTCATCGCCGCGAACTGCTCGGACGGCGTCGCCGGCAGGTCCTGCTCGGCGAGGATCGCCGTCTTGTTCTCCGGCCGGGCGAGCGCCGCCCGGAGCGCCTCGCCGGAGAGCGTCTGCTCGAGCCGGCGGAACGTCGGGCGGCGCATGAAGCCGTGGTAGCTCGCGAGCCCGATCAGCATGCCGCCGGGCCGGCCGCCGACCTGGGGCACGAGCTTCGCGCCCTCTGCATTCGCCTTCGCGACGAGCTCGAGCTGCTTCTTCCAGAGCTCCGGGGCGCCGCTCGACTGGATCATCAGGAACGAGGTCACGGCGCCGGTCGCCTTCGAGACCTTCGCGAGCAGCTCGATCTCGCCGAGGATCATCGCCTCGTCGGCGCCCGTCTCGCCCGAGGGCACGACCTCGAAGAGCCCGCCGCCGCCCTCGCACATCGCCGTCGCGAGGCCCGCGAGCTCCTCGAATCCGGCGTAGGTCCCTGCGACGAGCTCGCCGTCGAGGGTCTTGTGGTTCAGCGAGCGCGACGTCGAGAAGCCGATCGCGCCGGCGGCGATGGCCTCGCGCACGTGCTTCGCCATCGCGTCGATGTCGGCCGCCGTCGCCGGCTCGTTGCGCTCGCCGCGATCGCCCATCACGTAGAGGCGCAGGGGCGCGTGGGGCATGAAGGCGGCGATGTCCATCGCATAACGTCGCCGATCGAGGGCGTCGAGGTACTCCGGGAAGGTCTCCCACTCCCACTGGATGCCTTCGTGGAGCGCGGTCCCCGGGATGTCTTCGACGCCTTCCATCATCTCGACGAGGCGCTTGTGATCGCCAGCGTGGACGGGGGCGAAGCCGACGCCGCAATTGCCGGCGACGACGGTCGTGACGCCGTGGCTCGCGGAGGGATCGAGGACCGGATCCCAGGTCGCCTGGCCGTCGTAATGGGTATGGATGTCGACGAAGCCCGGCGCCACCAGCAGACCGCGGGCGTCGATCTCTTCGCGGGCGGGGCCTTCGACGCGCGGGCCGACGGCGGCGATGCGGCCTTCCTCGATCGCGACGTCGCCGATGAAGCGCGGTCGGCCGGTGCCGTCGACGATCGTTCCGCTGGTGATCTTGAGGTCGAACATCTGCTTCTCCTCTTTCTCTCTTCTCTTATTCTCTTCTTCGCGTGCGCGTCTTGCGCGGGATGTCCGGACGAGGGTCCGGAGCCTGGGTCGGCAGCGGCTCCGAGGTCGCGCGGCGAGGGCGCGGAGACGCCGGGGCATGCTACCGGCGCGGTGGGCTGGATGTCCATCGGGCCCCGGGCCATCCGATGGCGGGCCGGACGCGACGCGCTCGGGGCCCGAGGCCCGCCGCGCTCAGTACCGGACGATCGCCTCGAGCCGGCCGGAGGCGGCGCGCACGACCTCGAGGCGCGACATGCAGGGCATGCAGTAGACACGATCGCCCGGGCGCAGCTCCCGCGCCGACCGGATCACGACCTTGCAGACCGGGCAGAGTACCTCGTTGGGGGCGAGCACATCGGCCTCGCCCTGCCAGCGCCGGTAGAAGCGCCGGTATTTCGCGGGGACCTCGTCGAAGCCCGTATCGTCGAGCAGCTCGAAGCGTCGGCGGGGGCTCGCCGGGTCGTCGCCATCGGGATCGGTGCGGCGGCCGGTGGAGGCGCCGGGACGATCGTCGGCGTCGAGGCCGACGGTCTCGACCTCCGCCGGATCGAATCCGGCCTCGCTGCGCAAGTCTTCCATCGTCATCCGGCGATCCCCAGGCGTGCGACCGATTCGAGATAGAGCCGGCCGACGTCCGGCCGTTCGCTCGCCGAGATCCCGAGTCGCGCGAGCGAGTCCTCGAAGCAGGCGAGCACGAGCGGGTCGAGCTCGCGCTTCAGAGTCTGGAGGCGGGCACGATCCGCGGGGTGCCTGCGGAGGTGACGGCCGAGATCGTTCTCGCCGAAGCCGATGTGGCGCCGCTCGTCCTTCAGGATGCCGGAGAGCATCTGGGCGGTGCGGGGATCGGCGGTTTTCGCATGCGAGTGGAACGCGGCGAACTCCATCGATTCGAGCACCACGTTCTGCGCGAAGACCGAGGCGAGCCAATCCCGCTCGGCGACGCAGCGCAGCAATCGATCCCGGAAGGCGAGCAGGTGCGGATTCGAGCGGGCCTCGAAGGTCGCCTCGGCATCGTCCTCGCCGAGCTCGTGGAGGCGGTGGAGCAGGACTTCGAGATGGCGCGCCTCGTCGACCGCCTGGGTGGCGAGGAAGATCTTCGTCGCGCGATTGGGCGCGAAGCCGATCATCCCGCTCGCGCCCTCGAGCGCCGCCACCTCGCCGACGCAATAGGTCGAGAGCGTCGTGACGAGGGCCCGCCGCCGCTCGGGCTCGAGCTCGGGCATGGGCGTATCCGCCGCGACCCCGTAGGGCCGATCGTGGAGGTAGCCCTCGACGGACTGGAACCAGAACTCGAAGGACTGGACCTCGGCGAGAAAACCCGAATGATCCCGCGTATGCAGCTCGGACGGATCGAGAGACATCGGCGCCGCCATCCCGGTCACGGTCGCTCGGGGCTCTGGTAGTCGAGACCGATGCGCGCGAGGCGTGTCTTGAACTCCTTGAGCACCGTCTCGGCGAGCACCGCCTCCATCTCCGCCGGATCGGCGGTGGTCAGGTCCGTACCGTGCCAGACATGGCTGTGGGTGGGATGGCCTTCCTTGCGGGCCTGCTCTTCGGCGAGCCGCCGCGCCTCGCGCATCGCGTTCGCCTGGCCGCGGAAGCGGTCCGCGAAGGTCGCGAGCATGTGGTAGGCCATCTCCTTCTGCATCCGCTCGATCTCGGGCTTCTTCCCGGGCTGCTCGCGAACGAGCGAGCCGATCCGGTTCTCGCCGAAGCCGACGTGGCGCCGCTCGTCGGCGATCGTGCCGGAGAGGGTCTTCGAGAACTTCGGATTCGTGTCGCGGTTCGCCGCCTGCATCATCTCGAAGGTGCTGAAGGCGAGACCCTCGAGCACGATGTTCTGGCCGACGACGCCGGCGATGAAATCCCGCCGATCGACCTTCTCGAGCAGGATCTCGGCGAAGCGCACGAGATGGGGATTCGCGAAGCGCGCGATCGTCGACTCGAGCTCGTCGGGCTTGACACCGAGGTCGAACAGACGCTGGGTGAAGATCTCGACGTGGCGCGCCTCGTCGAGGGTCTGGGTCGCGAGGAAGGTCTTGCTCGCGGCGTCGGGCGCGGCGTTGATCAGGCCCGACGAGGCGGCGAGGGCGGCGCGCTCGCCGACGACGAGCTGGACGGTCGTCCCGATCGCCTCTTCCCGGACGACCGGATTCTCGAGCACGAAGTCGGGTTCTCTGGCGCCGCGGTCATGACCGAACTGGGTGCCCTTCAAATAACCCTGCGGACAGGACTCGAGCCAGTACTGGATCGAATAGGCCGTGCGGGAATCCGTCATCTCGGAACCTCCGGGCGCGCGGCGCGTCGGCGTCGGCGCGGGTCGCACCTCTTTCGCATGCCGTCCCTGCGTGCCGCGTTCGCGAGCGGCGGGGACGGGCAGGACTTGAAGGTGCTCGGTGCAAGCTGCGTACCGTCCGCGCGTTCGGGCTCCGCGCGCGCACACGCCCCGAGCGGGCGACTGCGGCGGGACATTCCGTCGCCGCCCGGCGCCGGGCTGGGGCTTTGTGTCGCGCCGCGAGGCCGAGGGCCGCGTGACGGCGTGTTTGGCCGGTACGGCGGTTGCAATCGCTCCCCGCGGCGCGGTGCGGCGTCGCGGCGACCCCCAGAAGGGAAGGGAGAGGCATGCAGACGGAGCTGAGCGAGCGGGATCTCGACCTCGCCGAGCGGATCCTGCCGCGTTATGTCGGCGCGGGGCCGCGCTATACGAGCTATCCGACGGTGCCCGTCTGGCAGGATGCGTTTCCGGAGGCCGAGCATCGACGCGCGCTTTCGGAGGCGGGGGCCAGCGGCGAGATCTCTCTCTACACCCACATCCCGTTCTGCCGCAGCCTCTGTCATTTCTGCGCCTGCAATCGCGTGATCACCCGCGATCCGGCGCTGCCCGCGCGCTACCTCGAGGCCCTCGAACGCGAGCTGGAGACGACCCGGGCGGCGATGAGCCACTCGCCGCGCTGTGTCCAGCTCCATTGGGGCGGCGGAACGCCGACCCATCTCGAGCCCGCCCAGATCGAGCGGCTGTTCCGCAGCACCACCGATCGCTTTCCCCTGGCGCCCGGAGCCGAGATCTCGATCGAGGTCGACCCGCGCGTCACGCGCGAGGATCACGTCGCGGCCCTCGCCGATTGCGGCTTCAATCGCATCTCCCTCGGCGTGCAGGACACGGAGCCCGCGACCCAGGCGGCGATCCATCGCATCCAGCCCTTCGAGCAGACCCGCGCGCTCACGCTCGCCGCCCGCGCCCGCGGCATCGAGCGCGTCAGCTTCGACCTGATCTACGGCCTGCCGCATCAGACCGAGGAATCCTTCGACCGCACGCTCGATGCCGTGCTCTCGCTCGAGCCGGATCGCCTCGCGCTCTACGCCTATGCCCACGTCACCTGGATCGCGAAGCAGCAGCGGGGCTTCGAACGCCGCGACCTCCCGGGCCCGCGCCTGCGCATGCGCATCATGACGCGCGCGATCCGGCGACTCGTCGCCGCCGGGTACCGCTCGATCGGCATGGACCATTTCGCCAGGCCCGGGGACGAGCTCTCCGCGGCGCTCGACGCTGGCACCCTGCGCCGGAACTTCATGGGCTACACGACGCTCGAGGGCGTCGACGTCGTCGCATTCGGGCCGAGCGCGATCAGCGAGCTGCCGGGGACCTATGTCCAGGCCGAGAAGGAGCTTTCGGGCTGGGGCGAGGTCGTCTCGGGTGGCCGGCTCGCGACCCATCGAGGCCATGTCCTCTCGGCCGAAGATGCGCGGCGGCGGGCGGTGATCCGCGACGTGATGTGCCAGGGCGAGATCAGGCTCTCGGCCTTCGCGCAGCGCCATGGCCTCGAGGCGGCGAGCGCGCTCGCGCTGGATCTCGAGTCGGCGCGTCCCCGGCTCGCCCCCTTCGTCGAGGACGGACTCATCGAGCTCGACGCCTCGGGCGACCTGCGTGTGAGCACGCTCGGGAGGCTCTTCCTGCGGCAGATCGCGATGGTCTTCGATGCCCATCTGGGCGACGCGTCGACGGCCAAGCCCGCGACCTACAGCCAGACCGTTTGAGTCCGAGGCGCGAACGCGCGCCGCCGCAATGCGGGACGGCGACGCGCGCCGCGCGAGGACTCAGGCCGTCAGCGGCAGCGAGGCGAGGATCTGATCCGGCCCCGGGGAGCGCTGCATGACGGCGAGCGCATCGGCCCGGACGTGCAGCCGTTCGATCTGCTCCTTCACGAACTCCGGCGCGACGAGCCCCTCTTCGATGCACTCGCGCAACAGACCGAAGAAGTAGCCCTCCTGGTTCGCGTCGGGATGGGCGCGATAGCGGCCGAGCAGCGCGTGGTCGCCGAGCAGCTTGCGCCGGGCCCAGAGCAGCCAGCCGAGCGGCGGGAACTGCTTGAATTTGTCGGCGGGGGTGAAGTCGATGGGCAGGCCTGCCTTCCAGGGCTGGGTCCAGCGCTTCGTCGTGTGCAGCATGCGCGTCGCGCGGCTGAAGCGGTCGAGATCGTTCCAGCCGCTCTCGAAGAGGCCGATCGAGTCGCGCGGCTCCTTCGCGAGGGTGATCCAGTCCTTGTAGTCGAGCTCGCGGCGGAACATCGACTCGAACTGCTCTTCGACGCGCCAGTGCCGGAGCTGCGCGCAGTCGAGCAGCATCACGCTCGTCGCCATGCGGCCGGCGACGCTGCGGCTGCGGCGATCGCGTGGTCGACAGAGGATCGCCTTGTCCTGCATGTCCCGGGAGAGGAGGTCCCAGACGTCGCCGACGGCGAAGACGTCGGGATCGATCACCACTGCGCGGCCCCGGTAGCCCATTTTCTCGGGCGGCATGAAGCGCAGCGGTGTGAAGGATTGCAGATCCTCGTTGCGCCAGATCCGGAGCACGCCGTCGCGCAGGAAGGGCTGTCCCTCCCTCGCCTTCAGGAAGGGATGGTCCGCGTGCCGGATCAGGCAGACGTCGAATTTCTCGTTGTGCCGGCTCTGGCGCCGGATCGAATGGGCGCCGACGAGGGCCCCGAGGATCTGTTTGTGATTGGTGTGGATGAAGACGCACGGCTTGTCGCCGCTCGGCTTCTCCTGGAGGATCGAATCTTCGCGAAGCAGGGTCATGATGAAGCCACTCCCCGGAGCCCGGTGGCGACCGGGCTCCTTGGTCCGATCGGGCGCGACGGGGCCGACCGGCGGCCCGTGACATCGCGCCCGATGCCGTGACTCCGCGCCACGCACGCGCGCAGCCCGGAGGCGATCGAGGGGGGCATCGGATCGCTCGGGCTCTGGAGGAGCAAGTGCCGTGCCAGTCGCCTCGTCGACCAGCGGGCGGGCGGCTCCGGGGCCGGCGCCTTCCGAGGGCTCCTAGTGGAGGTCGTGGTTCTCCGAGAGGGCGGCGCGCAGTCGCCCGGCGAGCTCGTGGGGCGGTGTCGCGGTCAGGTCCTTCGGCACGCGGCCGGTGACGCGATCCGCGGCGGCCTTCGGGAGGGCGCCGAGCAGGTCGCCGAGGAAACGCTTCGGCGCGACGAGCAGGATGTCGCGTGCCTCCTTCGCCTGGATCGCACGCGCGATCTCGCCGGCGATCTCGGCGGCGAACTTCGTCTCGATCGCGTGATGCGACGAGTCGTGTCCGCGGGCGGAGACGCCGCGGTGATCGCCCACATGATGTTTGTTCTTCAGCTCCTTGACGGGCGCGAGGCTCGTCAGCGCCGCATCGCTCCCGAAGATCCGACAGCTCCCGCCATCCGCCACGACGACCCACGTCTCGACCATGCGCCCTCCTCGAAGTTCGTTTCCTGCCGGGCCCCGATCGCCGGTCTTCGGCCTCTTTGCTCCGTTCCCGATTGCACGCCCCATGCCGTCGGCGAGGCGAGCCCGGCCGAAGCGCGCAGGCGACGACGCGGGGCGCTTGGGGTCGCGGAGAGCCCGGAATTCGGCAGCGAGACGGCCTTCACCGGGTGCGCGCAGGTTCTTCGGTCTGCGGGGCGCGGCGTCTCATCGGGGCGGTCGGGCGGGGCGATGCGCCTCGCCGTGTCGGCGCGTCGAGGCGCTGAACGATCGTTCGGAGCCGGCACGATTCCTGCTTTTTCGGGCCGGCATCCGCCCTGCGTTCGCGATCCGGCGCGGATCGGAGGGGCCCCGGCTTCGCAGGTCGCCCCGGCCCTTCTGCTCCGCCCCCTCGAAAGGAGAGTCCCGTTGTCCGCCATCGCCATCGATCCGCTGAAGCTCGTCGATCCCCGCTCGTACGGACGTTCCGGTCTGCCCCACGCGGAGTGGACGCGGCTCCGGCGCGAAGCGCCCGTCGAATACTTCGAGGCCCCGGGATTCCCGCCGTTCTGGGCGATCACCAGGCACGCCGACATCGTCGAGATCTCGAAGCTTCCGGAGGTCTTCCTGAACGCGCCCGGCATGACGATCGCCCGCACGGAGGCACTCGAGGCCCAGGCCGCGCCGCCGATCCGGACCATCATCAACATGGATCCGCCCGAGCATCGCAAATACCGCCAGATCGCGAGCGCCTACTTCACGCCGCGCGCGATCCAGAGCCTGCAGCCGCTGATCGACAAGACGGCGCGCCAGCTCGTCGACGATCTCGGCCGCGAGGGCGAATGCGATTTCATCGCGCGCATCGCGTCGATCCATCCGCTCAAGGTGATCGCGCGGATCCTCGGCGTGCCGGAATCCGACGAGCCCTTCATCCTGAAGCTCACGAACGAGCTCTTCGGCAGCGAAGATCCGGAGTTCCAGCGCGGCCCCGATCACTTCGAGCATACGAAGTCGCTCTTCATGGACTTCTGGACCTACTTCTCGTCGATCATCGCCGATCGCCGCAAGCAGCCGCGCGAAGACCTCGCGAGCGTGATCGCGAACGCGAAGATCGACGGCCAGCCGATGGGCGATCTCGAGACCATGGGGTACTACCTGATCACGTTCACGGCTGGCCACGAGACCACGCGCGGCTCGATCGGCGGCGGTCTCGACGTCCTGCTCGATCATCCCGAGCAGCTCGCGCGCTGGGGACGCGAGCCGGCGATCACGCCGAAGGCGATCGACGAGATCGTGCGCTTCGTGACGCCCGTGAACCACATGATGCGGACCGCGGCCGAGGATTACGTCCTGCGCGGGAAGAAGATCCGCAAGGGCGATCATCTCGTCCTCTTCTACGCCTCGGCGAACCGCGACGAAGAGGTCTTCGACGCCCCGGACGATCTGCGCCTCGATCGCAACCCGAACCGCCATCTCGGCTTCGGCATCGGCGAGCACTACTGCCTCGGCGCGAACCTCGCGCGCATGACGAGCGGGACGCTCTTCCGCGAGCTCAGTGGCCGGCTCGAGCAGGTCGAGCGGATCGGCGCGAGCGAGCGGACCGCATCGAACCTCGTCCCGGGCATCAAGCACCTCCCGATCCGCTACCGGATCGGGCCCGCGAAGGCTTGAGAAGGGGCTTCGCGCCGCTCGAATGAGCGTGCCACTCGCCGCCCGTCCGGGATATGCTGGGACAGCATGTCTCGGACGGAGACGGGGAGGTCGCGGTGGCGAAGCGTTCCGCGCGAAGCGTGCTCGAAGGGCTCCGGATCGTCGACCTCACGATGGGGCTCGCCGGCCCGTACTGCACGAAGCTGTTCGTCGACGCCGGCGCCGAGGTGGTGAAGGTCGAGCCGCCGGGCGGCGATCCGCTGCGGCGCTGGTCGGCGACGGGGCGGCCGATTCCGGAGGACGGCTGCGGGCTGCTCTTCTCGTTCCTGAATGCCGGCAAGCGCAGCGTCGTCCTGGATCTCGAGACGGAAGCGGGACGCGCGCAGCTGCGGACCCTGCTCGCCGGCGCCGAGCTGCTCGTCGAGGATCTGGGGCCGGGCCGGATCGAGGCGCTCGGCTTCGGCCTCGAGTCGCTCCAGCAGATCGAGCGCCGCCTCTCGCTCCTCTCGCTCTCGCATTTCGGTCGCGGCGGCCCCTGGAGCGATCGCGTCGCCAACGAGTTCACGCTGCAGGCCCAGGTCGGCTCGACCGACGCCCGCGGCATCCCCGGCGAGGAGCCCGTCACGGCGGGCGGGCGACTCGGCGAGTACGTGACGGCCTCGTTCGCCGCGGTCGCCGGCCTCGGCGCGATCTTCCAGGCGCGCGCCGCCGGGCAGGGCGTCCACGCCGACGTCTCGCACTACGAATCGATGATGCTCTCGTTCCAGACCTTCCGGCAGGTCTTCGCCGCCTTCGATCCCGGGCGCCTCGTCGGCCGCAGCTTCGAGATTCCGTCGATCGAGCCGGCGAAGGACGGCTGGGTCGGCTTCTGCACGATCACGAGCCAGCAGTACAGCGATTTCTGCAGCCTGATCGGCGCGCCCGAGCTCGCCGCCCCTGAGATGATGTTCGCCGAGGCGCGCATGGCCGCGCGCGACGCGATCTGGGCGAAGATCCACGCCTACACCCGGCAGAACAGCGTCGCCGACGTCGTCGAGCTCGCGAGCGCGATGCGGATCCCGGTGAGCCCCGTCGGCAATGGCGCGACCGTGCTCGAGGTCGATCATTTCGCCGAGCGCGGCGTCTTCGTCGATGGCCCGCACGGCTTCAAGCAGCCGCGGGTGCCGTACCTGCTCTCCGAGATCCCGCCCCGGCCCTTCGAGCGCGCGCCGCGGCTCGGCGAGCATGGAGAGGCGCTGCTGGGCGCGAAGCCGCACCCGCTCCCGCGCGGGCGCCGCGACCCGGGTCCGCAGGGAAGAAGGCGCAAGCTTCCGCTCGAAGGCGTCAAGGTCGCCGACTTTTCGGCCTTCTGGGCCGGACCGGTCGCGACCAGCGTGCTCGGTGCGCTCGGCGCGGACGTCGTGAAGATCGAGTCGATCCAGCGGCCGGACGGTATGCGCTTCGCGGGGGGCATCCGGCGCCCGGAGGTCTGGGAGTTCTCGGCGGTGACCCATTCGGTCATCGTCGGGAAGCGCGACGTCACCCTCGATCTGACGCAGCCCGAAGGACTCGCCCTCGCGAAGCGCCTCGTCGGCTGGGCGGATCTCGTCGTCGAGAACTTCGCGCCGCGGGTGATGGAGAATTTCGGGCTCGGCTGGGAGGAGGTCCATGCGCTGAACCCCCGCGCGGTGATGTGTCGCATGCCGGCCTTCGGGTTGTCGGGGCCGTGGCGCGAGCGCACGGGCTTCGCGATGACGATCGAGCAGGCCTCGGGCATGGCCTGGATCACGGGCCATGCGAGCGATCCGCCCATGGTGCCGCGCGGCATCTGCGATCCGCTCGGCGGCATGCACGCGGCCTTCGCGATGATGCTCGCCCTCGAGCACGCGGCGCGCACGGGGCAGGGCCAGCTCGTGGAGGTTCCGCTGATCGAGCCGGCGCTCAACGCCGCGGCGGAGCAGGTCATCGAATGGTCGGCGCATGGGGTCCTGCTCGAGCGGCAGGGCAATCGCTCGCCCCACGGCGCACCGCAGGGGGTCTACCGCGCGCTCGAGGACGATCAATGGATCGCGCTCTCGATCGAGACGGATGCCGAATGGCAGCGCCTGCGCACCGCGCTCGGTGATCCGGAATGGGCGCGCGACGCCCGTTATGCGACGGCGGCGGGGCGTCATGCGGGCCACGACGCGATCGACGAACGGCTGCGCGCCCATTTCCTCGCGCAGCCCCGCGATCTCGCCGCCGAGACGCTGATCGCCGCGGGCGTCCCGGCGGCGCCGGTTCGCAACGCGGCGCTCGTCGCGCTGACGCCCCACCATCAAGTCCGGCTCTTCCATCAATGGATGCGGCATCCCGTCGCGGGCTGGACGCCGTACCTCTCGTTCCCTTTCACGTGGAACGGCGATTTCCTGCGCTTCGCACGCCCGGCGCCGACCCTCGGCCAGCACAACCACGAGGTCTTGTCCGGCATCCTCGGTCTCGATGACGCCGAGATCGCGCAGCTCGCCGAAAAGCGGGTCATCGGGACGCGTCCCGCCTGGCTTTGAACCTGGCCGTGAACCCGGCTGTCGATCCGGTCGCTGATCGGGCCGCCGATTCCGCCGCAATGGAGTCCCGATGAAATTCTCCTTCTCCCTCCCGACGATCCGCCATCCCGAGCGCCGCGATCCCTTCGAAGAGACTTATGCGCTCGCGCGGCTCGCCGAGGAGCAGGGCTTCGATACGGCGACGATCGGCCATCATCATTTCCTGCCCGGCAACCAGAGCGATCCGCTGACCTTCATGGCGACGGTCGCGGCGCGCACGACGACGCTGCGCGTCGGCACCGGGATCTTCCTGCTCCCGGTCCACAACCCCGTGCGCGTCGCCGAGCAGGTCGCGACGATCGACCAGATCTCGAACGGGCGGGTCTCGCTCGGCGTCGGGACCGGCTGGTGGCCCCTCGAATACGAGGTCCACGGCTCCGACTACCGCGAGCGCGGCGCGCGCATGGAAGAGGCGCTGCGCATCCTGCGCCATGCCTGGACGAAGCCCGACGAGCCGTACGAAGGACGCTTCTGGAAATTCCCGAAGCTGACCGTCCACCCCCGGCCGGTCCAGCAGCCGAGCCCGCCCGTCTGGGTCGCCGGTGTCGTCGATGCGGCGGTCGATCGCGCGGCGCGGCTCGGAGATGCCTGGCTCTGCGGGCCGGTGCAGTCGCTGTCCCGGGCGAAGCGCTGCCTCGAGACCTATCACGGGACCTGCTCGCGTCTGGGCCGAAGGCCGGATTGGATCCTGCGCCGCTACACCTGGATCGGCGAGGATCGGCGCAAGGTCATGGAGGACGTGCTGCCGCGCTACGTCGACGGCCTCATGATCCACTGGCGCGAGTCCGCCGAGGATCCGGAGGAGAAGGCGCTCTTCGCCCGGATCGATGCGGGCGAGAACGTGACGCCGCAGGACATCGCCGCCGACCGCCTGCTCTTCGGCGACCCCGACGACGTCATCGCCCAGATCGAGCGCTACCGCCGCGAGACCGGCTGCGAGCACGTCCACGCCGCCTTCGGCGCCGGCATGCCCGCCCACGACACGGAGTACTCGACGCTCGGCGACTTCGAAGCCCAGGCCGCGATGATCCGCCTCTTCGGGAAATACGTGATCCCGCACTTTCGACGCTGAATGCCTCGACATCGTCGAGCGACTCGATCCCGTCCCGGCAATGCTCCGACGACGCATCGCATCGAATCGCTCGCTCGATCGAGGCGCCCGCCCCCTCTGCAATGCGGAGCGTGGACGGTGTACTCCGAACAGCGCGACGAGCGCCGGGGCCGGGCTGTTCGGGGTGAGATGTAAAGGACGTGCGCGCAGCACGGCGACGGACGCGCCGGCGAGCCAAGACGCGCACGTCCGAGCCACGAACCCCGAACAGCCCGGCCCCGGCGCCGGGCACGGCGTCCGCAGCGCACAGTTCGCGCCCCGCTAGAGGTTCCCGATCTCCGACTCGAGCAGCTCCGCGAAGCGCGCCTTCGCCGACTCGCGCAGGCTCGGCAGGTGCTGGCTCGGGTAGAGCCCGTCGACGCCGCGGTAGTCGCGCAGGATCTGCTTGGCGAGGGTGATCTTGTGGACCTCGGTCGGCCCGTCGGCGATGCCGAGGGAGTAGGCCGTGATCAGCATGCCGACGAGCGGCAGGTCGTTCGAGACGCCCAGGGCGCCGTGGAGCTGGATCGAGCGCTGGGTCACGTCGTGCAGGACACGCGGCGTCAGGATCTTGATCGCCGCGATGTCGCCGCGGACCTTCTTGTAGTCCTGGTAGCGGTCGATCTTCCAGGCCGTCCGGAGCACGAGCAGCCGGAACTGCTCGAGGTCGATCCAGCTGTCCGCGATCTTCTCCTGGGTCATCTGGAACTCGGCGAGGCGGCCCGCGCGGACCTGCCGTGAGAGCGCGCGCTCGCAGAGCATGTCGAAGGCCTTGCGGACCTGGGCCACGGTGCGCATCGCGTGGTGGATGCGGCCGCCGCCGAGGCGGGTCTGCGCGATCACGAACGCGCTGCCCGGGGCGCCGAGCATGTGGTCGGCGGGGACGCGGACGTTCGTGTAGCGGATGTGGGCGTGGCTCCAATGCTCTTCGGGCTCGAGGCCGACGCCGACGTTGCGGACGATCTCGACGCCGGGCGTGTCCGTCGGGACGATCAGCATCGACATGCCCTGATAGGGGCTGACGTCCGGATCCGTCACGCACATCACGATCAGGAACGACGCGAGCTTCGCGTTCGAGGAGAACCATTTCTCGCCGTTGATGACCCACTCGTCCCCGTCGCGCACGGCGCGGGTCGTGAAGAGCGTCGGGTCGGCGCCGGCATGGGGCTCGGTCATCGAATAACACGAGAGGATGTCGCCGTTCAGGAGCGGCTCGAGGTAGCGCTTCTTCTGGGACGGCGAGCCGTAGTGGGCCAGGATCTCGGCGTTGCCGGTATCGGGCGCCTGGCAGCCGAAGACGAGCGGGGCGTAGCGCGAGCGCCCGAGGATCTCGTTCATGAGCGCGAGCTTGAGCTGCCCGAAGCCCTCGCCGCCGAGCTCGGGGCCGAGATGGCAGGCCCAGAGCCCGCGCTCCTTGATGCGCTCCTT
Organism: Myxococcota bacterium; assembly: GCA_041389425.1. GTDB lineage: Bacteria > Myxococcota_A > UBA9160 > UBA9160 > UBA4427 > UBA4427. The sequence continues at coordinate 84,372 of JAWKRX010000016.1, read as the reverse complement.
GAGCGGGTTCAGGAGCTGTTGGGCCCGGGGCGTCGTGACTTCGTAACCCTCCGTCAGAACGTGGTCGAGGGGCTCGATTTCCTCGCGGACGAAGGCGTCCATCCAGTCGAGCTCGCGTTGGAATTCGGGCTCGGTCTCGAAGTCCCAGGCCATGTGCGTCCTCCGTGGTCGGTGCGTGCGAAGCGAGTCGGAACTGTGTCGGGCGGGATGCGTCCGTGTGTCGGACGGCGCCCGTCGCGGTGTTCCGACGAGGCGGACCGGTTGTGCCCGGGCCTGGAGCGAGTTTCGGGGTTCGGCCCGCGGCCCGCCAGGGAGCGTTCCGGCGTCGCGCTCGCGCTCGAACTCGCGTGCCGATCGTGCCTTCCGGGAGCGTGAGCGCGCGCACAACGGTTTCCCGATCCGGCCCGAATCTCCCTGCGACGCCGGCGAAGCGCGGTCCTGCATGCGACGACGACGGGTCGGCGGATGGAAATGCGGCTCGTCGAGGCGGGCGAGCGGAAATACGAGGGGGAGACATGATCGAGCGCGGTGCGGGGCGGGGAAGCGTGAGCGGGAATGGAAACGGGCGATCGGGTCGGCGGCCCGGTGTGCGCCGGCGGGGGCGCGTGCTGGCGGTCGGGGTCGGGCTCGCGACCGCGGGAATCTCGGGGACGGCAGCGAGTCATTGGGACCCGGTCCCGATCCCGCCCGACTCCGGCTTCCTCATCCGCTGGTATCAGCCGCATAGCGTCCAGCCGATCGAGGACTGGGAGATCGAGATCATCCCGAGCCGGAATCCGAGCGCGCGCTTCATCGCCACCGCGCAGGTCATGCCGGACGAATCCTGCTGGGCGTTGAACGTGCCGTTCGCCGAGTCGGCCTCGGTCCGGGTCCGATCCGTCTCCGGCAATCAGGTCTCGGCGTGGAGCCGCACGACTTCGGTGCCCGAGCCCGGCCTGGCGAGCGGGCTCGCGGCGGCGACGGGCCTGCTCGGATGGCTGACCCGGCGCCGGCCGCGAACGGAGCCCGATCAATCGTCGTGAGCGACGGTGAGGACGGGGCAGGGCGCCGTCCGCACGACGCGATCCGCGACGCTGCCGAGGGCGAGATGCTTGAGGCCCGTGAGGCCGCGGGTGCCCATGACGATGAGATCCGCCTTGCGGGCCTTGGCCTCCTCGACGATCGCCGTCGCGGGATGGCCGTCGGTCGCGAGGCCGATCGCCGAGACGCCGGCGGCCTTCGCCTCGTTCGCGACCTTCTCGACCCGCAGACGGGCCTCCTTCGCGAGCTGCTCGAAGAAGCCGTCCGGGAGGACATACCCGCCGCCCGTCAGCGGTGAGGCGACGGGAATGTCGACGCGATAGGCGTGCAGGATGATCAGCTGGGCCTGGAAGTGCTTCGCGTAGTCGGTCGCCGTGGCGACGGCCCGGGCCGCGCTCGGGGAGAAATCGGTCGCGACGAGGATGTTCTCGATCTTCATGCTGGGGCCTCCTTCTTGCAGTGGATCCGCTCGCTCCCGGTCATTTGGCCTGGATGAGCTCGCGGAGCTCTCGGAGATGGGTGACGACGTCCGCCGGTAGCTCGTTGCCCGATGCGCCGCCGTAGCCGAGGAACTGGGTCTCCTCGAGCCGAGCGTAGGCCTTCTTGGCGAAAGGGCCCTTCGGATCGGCCCGGATCGCGGATTCGAGATGGCGCTCCGAAAGGTTGACCCAGAACCCGTCGAGGCTCCGGGCTTCGACGACGCCGAGCCAATAATAGGCCTGGGCGGTGTCGCTGCGTTCACGCGCGGTGGGATTGCGGGTCTCGCTCGAGCGGCGGGCCCGGTCCTCCTCGAGCCAGCGAACGAGCAGGCTCGCGGACGCGAGATCCTGGATCAGCCCGTCGCGTCCGAAGGGCCCCTGCGCGACCTGGCCGGCCTCGATCGCGAGAGCCGAGCCGGTTTCGAGGGCCTTGGGCGCCCCCGGGCGGAACTTCGCGGGATCCAGCCGATCGAGGGCTTCCAGCCAGCTCTCGAGCCGCTGGGCGAGGTAGACCGGGACGTCCTTGCGGGCGGCGAGGGCTGCGAGCGCCTTGCGGGTGCGCGGGATGTCCGTTCGGACGCGCAGGCCGACGTTCAAGTAGTCGACCAGCACGCCGCTCGCGTCGAGCTCGGCGGGCGTCAGCGCGGGATCGGCCATCAACGCTTCCCACGCCGAGAGGGCGGAGTCGAATCGCCGGACCGTGACGTAGAGCCAGGCGCGTTCGCGCGGATCGAGCGATTGGATCTCGACCTGGCCGATCAGCTGGTCCGCGAAGGCGAAGCTCCGATCGGACGGCAGGCGGACATGGCAGGCGACGCACGACTGCAAGCTGCCCGTCAGGAAGAAACGCGCCTCTTCGAAGGCGCCGATCCGGTAGTGCTCGCGCACCTCGCGCAGATCCCGCTCGAGGTTGAGCGCGAGCTCGTTGAAGCCGGCCTCGCGGCTGCGGCCGTGGACCTCGAGTGCGGTGGCGGCGTGCTCCAGGCGGTCGAGTGCGGCCTGGATCCGGGGCTGCGCCTCCGGATCGGACCAGGTCGCCTCGTCGAGGGAAAGCGGAATCAGGACCCGCATCTGCTCGAAGACTTCCCGCATCGTCGGCCGGGGATCCGCGGCCGGCGCTGCGGGCGATTGGGCCATCGCGTCCCCGATTCCGGGCCCTGCGAGCGAGAGGCCCGCAGCAAGTGTCGAAAAGATGAGCCGCCGAGCCTTGCGAATGATCTCCACCGATGATCCCCCCTGCGTTGCCGGTAGACGAACTCGGCGCGGCCGAGCGGCCGAGCGAGCCGATCCGGACGGCAGCATACCGATCGCTGCCGCACCTCTCCCCGAGTGTCGAAAATGCAACGGACGTGCCACCCGGCACGGCCATCCGAGGGCCGGCGGGCGACGCCGGCGGGACGAATCGCCGCGATCCGCGTCGGAATGTCCCACTGCGTGCGGCTGCCTCGGCTCAGGAGCCGCGGGCAGCGGCGCCGCGCATGGCACGTGGCTTGCGAAAACGGAAGAAAACGGAAATCGATGTCGGGCCGGTCGAGGGATCCGTGCCCGCATCGAGATCGGGCGCAGCGGGCGCCAGCGGCGCGAGCGGAGGCGATCTCATGGCAGCGGCAATCGGGGGACAGGATGCACACGCGGAAGCGGTTCCGCCGACCGGCGAGCAGCTCGCACAGCGGCTTTTCATCGTCGTGATGGCGGGTGTCGTCGCGGTCATCGGATTGATGATCGTGATGGGGGGATGGTGAGCCGGGCGGATGCAATGACGAGGGCTCGCGCATCGGGAGCGAGAGGGGGACGCAGCGATGGATGAAACCAGCACGGTCCTGGTCGCCGTCGACTTCTCTCCCCATGCGCGGGCCGCCGCCTTGCGGGCCTGCGAGATCGCTCGGGCCTGTGCCGCGCGGGTTCGTTTGATCCACGGTGCGGTCGTCCCCGCAGAGGTCGAGGGGGCAGGGGAGGCGTCGGCGAAGGCGGCTGCGCAGCAGGCCGCGCCGCTTCAGGAGCTCGAACGCTGGTGCAGCGATCTCGAGGCGCTCGGCGCGCCGATTTCGGCCGTCGTCGAGGATGCCGACCCGGTCGAGCTGATCGCACGGCACGCCCATGCGCAGGACGTGCTGCTGCTCGTGATGGGCATGCACGGGTTCCGGGGTTTCGATCGTGTCTTTCTCGGGAGCGTCGCGGATCGGACGCTGCGAACGGCGCGTGTGCCCATCCTGCTGGTCAAGGAGAACGAGCAGGCCGCGGGGCTGCGCATCCATCGCATCCTGCTCGCGACGGATTTCTCGCCGGCCTCGGAGCATGCGCTCCGCCTCGCGATCCAATGGGCGAGGCGTCTGCAGGCGGATGTCGAGGTGCTTCACTCGATCCAGGAGCAGGATGGCGAGCACGACTATCCGCGCCCGCGCGACTGCGCGAGCCGATCGGGTCATCAGCGCGCGAACGCGCTCGAATCGCTCCGCTCGATCCTCTCGCGGACGGCGGCAGCCGGGGTCCGCGCGGTCGCGGACCTGACCTATGGCCCGCCTTCGATCGAGATCGTGAAGCATGCGGCGCGTTCGCGGGCCGACCTCGTGGTGCTCGGCCTGAGCGGACAGCCCCTCTCCGGGGGGATGCGCTTCGGGAGCGTGACCGAGCGCGTCCTGCGACACGCGAAATGCTCGGTCCTCGTCGCGCCGGACGAATGGAACGGGGTGCTCCCCGGCGCGGCGGGCTGAGCTCGCGCGCGGCGCGGCGGGCCAACGCTGCGCCGAGACCGCCGGACCCTCAGCGCGTCAGGCGCTCAAGCCACCGCGAAGTCTTCCGCCCCGTCCTCGCCGGAATCCTGGCGCTCTTCGCGCCGGTAGAGCGTACGGCGATTCATGCCGAGCAGGCGCGCCGCCTCGGATTTGCGGCCTTCCGCGGCTTCGAGCGCCGCGGCGATGTAGGCATCGGTCAGGTCGCGGACGGACATCCGGCGCTCGAGGGCGAGGCGGATCAGCAGCTCGTGCAGATCGTTCGTCTCGGCACTCCCGTCGCTGGGGATCAGGATGTCCGAGGCCTGGATCTCGTGGCCCTCCGTCAGAGCGAGGGCGCGTTCGATGCAGTTCTCGAGCTCGCGCGCGTTGCCGGGCCAGCTGCCCTGCATCAGCTTGCGCGTCGCCGCGTTGCTGAAATGGCTGCGTTCGTCGCCGGAATGCTTGCGCAGGAAGGCCTCGGCGAGGACGGGGATGTCCTCGGCGCGCTCGCGCAGGGGGGGGATCCGGATCGGGATCACGTTCAGCCGGTAGTAGAGATCCTGCCGGAAGCGGCCCTCCGCGATCGCACGGCTCATGTCCTGATGGGTGGCGGCGATGATGCGCACGTCGACCTTGACGCTCTGGGTTCCGCCGACCGGCCGGATCTCCTTGTCCTGCAGCACGCGCAGGAGCTTGCTCTGCAGGCTGATCGGCATGTCGCCGATCTCGTCGAGGAAGAGCGTGCCGCCGGCAGCGGCTTCGAACAGGCCCTTCTTATTGGTGTGGGCGCCCGTGAACGCGCCGCGGACGTGGCCGAAGAGCTCGCTCTCGAGCAGGCCTTCGGGCATCGCGGTGCAGTTGATCGGGACGAAGGGCTTGTCGCTGCGCGATCCGCTGAAATGGATCGTGCGCGCGACGACCTCCTTGCCGGTGCCGCTCTCGCCGGTGATGAGGACGTGGCTCCGGCTCGCGCCGATCTTCCGGATCAGCGCATAGATCTCGTTCATCGCCGGACTCTTGCCGACGAGCTCGCCGAACGCGCTGGTGCGCGCCACGGCCCGGCGCAGCACGCGATTCTCCTGCTCGAGGGCACGGCGTTCGCAGGCGCGTTCGAGGGAAATGAGGAGCTCGCCCGCACGGAACGGCTTCGTCACGAAATCGAGGGCGCCGGCGCGCATCGCATCGACGGCGGATTGGATCGTGCCGAACGCGGTCATGATGATGACCGGCGTCTCGGGGCTCTGTTCCCGGACGCCGGCGAGCAGCTCGAGTCCGTCACCGCCGGGCATCTGCAGATCGGTGAGCACGACGTCGAAGTCCTGCTCGCGGATCCGCTCGAGTGCCTCGCGGCCGGATCCGCATTTGCCGACCTCGAACCCGGCCTCGCCGAGCAGGTCTTCGGTCATCGCGAGGATCGAGGGGTCGTCGTCGACGACGAGGACCTTGCGCGGCTCAGGGCGTTTCAGGGCGTTCATCGGGCGCTCCCTCCTGCGCGCCGGGGCCCGAAAAGGCGGGACGGGGCGCGAATCGATGCTTCGTCTGGCCATCCTGACTGCAGCCAGCGTGCCAATTCCCCGCCGGGTCCCGAACCGCGCCAGAGGCAATCTCGCTTCGGAGAGCCGGTCCGTTCCGGATCGGGCTGTGAAGAAAATGCACAGCATGGGAAGAAAAGTCCCACCCCTGAGCCTCGCCGCTGGCCCGCCGGGCCCGGGCGGCGAGCGCGCTATTGGTCTGCGCATCGGGGGGTCGGCATGGCGGGACGCGGGGCGGGGAAGTCGAAGGCCGAGGGAAAGCCGCCGTCGCGATCCGATGCCGAGGCGAACGAGCGGATCCGCGAGGAGCGCGACCGGCTGCGCGCCATCGTCGATGCGGCGGTCGACGGCATCATCGCGATCGATGCGCAGGGGACCATCCTCGAGCTCAATCCCGCGGCGGAGCGGATCTTCGGCTATTCGGCGAGCGAGCTGCTCGGCCGGAACGTGACGATCCTGATGCCCCAGCCCTATCGGGACGAGCACGACGACTACGTCCGGCGATACCTCGAGACCGGCGAGCGGCGCATCATCGGGATCGGTCGGGAGGTCCGCGGTCGCCGCAAGGACGGCAGCGTATTCCCCCACTACCTCGCGGTGGCCGAGGGATCGCTCGCCGGCAAGCGGGTGTTCACCGGCATCATTCGCGACCTCGAGCGGCTGCGACATGCCGAGGAGCGCGCCCGCCAGGCCGAGCAGCTCGCCGCGCTCTCGACGATCACCGCCGGCATCGCCCACGACGTCGGCACACCGATGACGACGATCCTCGGTTATGCCGAGCTGCTCGAACGCTCGGCACCCGACGACAAGAGCCGCGACCGCGCGCGGCACATCGTCGATCAGGTCCGCCGGGTCACCGATCTGCTCCAGACGCTGCTCAACATCGCGCGGCCCCGGCGCGCCGAGCACGAGGCGATCGCCGTCGCCGACGTGCTCGACCACAGCGTCGATTTCTTCCGAGAGAAGCTGAAGGGCCGCGGGATCGTCGTCGAGCGCGACTACGGTCCGCGTCCGACCGTCGTCGCCGATCGCGATCGCCTCGAGCAGGTCTTCCTGAACCTGATCGTCAACGCGGCCGACGCGATGCCGAACGGCGGCACGCTGAGCGTGCGCATCGATCGACCGAGCGCCGAGCTCGTGGAGATCGCGATCGAGGACACGGGGGTCGGCATCGCGGCCGAGCATCTCGACCGGATCTTCGACGCGTTCTACACGACGAAGGAACGGGGAAAGGGCACCGGCCTCGGGCTGCTCGTGAGCCAGCGGATCGTGCGCGAGCACGGCGGCACGCTGCGCGTCCGGAGCGACCTCGGCAAGGGCACCTGCTTCACGATCACACTGCCGAGCAGCTGAAGCACCGGCCGCGTTCTGCGGCCGATCGCGCTATTTGGCGCCGCCGAACGCCGCCTCGATCTTGGCGAGCACGGCCTTCTCGGCCTCGCCCGGCCCGCGGCCGCGCAGCAGGGACTTCTCGAAGGCGCGAGCGATGCTCCGGGCGCGTTCGACGATCTCGTCGCGCAGCGAGTCGCGCTCGGCGGGCGCGAGCGTCCGGCCGAGCTCGTCGGCGAAGCCGGCCCAGACGTCGATCAGGGATTCATGGGGCCGGGCGGCCAGCCAGGTCGCGAGCAGCTTGCCGGCGTCGCTCTCGGGATCGATCCCGTAGTGCTCGCCGGCCGCGACGACCTGCCGGCGCTCGACGTCGTGGAGCTCGCGGTCCGCCCAGGCGATCGCGACCAGGGGGGCGAGCACGAGCGCTGCCACGTTCTCGGCCCGCACGCCCAGCTTGAGCAGCGGCGCGATCACGGCTTCATTGCCGACGCCGAGCGTCTTCGCGAGCGCCTTGCGCTCTTCGGCCTCGGCCTGCTTGGCGCGCAGCGAGGCGATCAGTCGCTCGTTCTCTTCGCGGAAGAACGCGTCCTCGAGGGCCTTCTCCCGATCGGCCAGGGGCTTCGAGAAGCTCATCCGTTCCTCCTTCGCTGCGGCGCGCGCATGTGACGGGGCCGGAGGTTGGCACATCGATCGCCGTTGCGCCCGATGCGCCGACCCGTGCGTACGGACGGCCGGCCGCGCGGGCGGACGGCCGGGTTGTCGACCGGCCTCGCGATGCGCGATCGTGTCCCCGCAGCGCGCGACGCGACCGGCTTCCGGTCCGGCGCACCGGACGTCGAGCCGGAACGAAGAAATGGAGTGGAAGACGACATGGCGGAAATCGAGGGCAGCAAGATCCTGGTGACCGGCCCGGCCGGCCAGATCGCCTTTCCCCTGGCCGCGCGGCTCGCGCAGAAGAACGAGGTCTGGGGCATCGCGCGCTTCTCGGACGGCAAGTCCCGCGAGCGCTGCGAGACGGCGGGCATCCGGACCGCGATCGTGGATCTCGAGCAGCCCGATTGGTCGAAGACCCCCGAGCAGTTCGACTACGTGCTCCATCTCGCGGCGGCGATCGTTCCGGGGCTCGATTTCCAGGCTTCGATCCGGATCAACGCCCTCGGCACCGGCCGCGTGATGTCGCGCTTCCGCAACGCGAAGGCCTGCCTCGTGATGTCGACCTGCGGCGTCTACGCGGCGCCGAAGGATTACGGGAAGGGGGTGCTCGAGACCGATCCCCTCGGCGGTACGCCCCAGCCCTATGCGCCGACCTACTGCGTCTCGAAGATCTCGCAGGAGGCAGTCGCCAGCTCCGCTGCGCAGGAGTTCGGTCTGAAGACGACCCTCGCGCGAATGAACGCGGCCTATGGCGACAACGGCGGCTTTCCCGCGATGGTCGCCGACATGATCCTCAAGGGCGTGCCGATCCAGGTCATGCCTCCCGGTCAGGGGCAGATTGCCTCGCCCATCCACGAAGACGACATCTTCGACCAGACACCCGGGCTGCTCGCCGCCGCTTCCGTCCCCGCGACGATCGTCAACTGGGGAGGCGACGAGCCCGTTCCGGTCCCGGAGATGGCCCACTACATCGCGCGCCGCCTCGGCAAGCAGGCGACCGTGATCGAAGGCCCCGACGGGATCCATCAGTACTGGCTCGACCACACGCTGCGCGCGCGGCTCGCGGGCCCCTGCAAGGTCTCCTGGAAGGCCGGCGTCGATCGGATGCTCGCGGCGCGCCACGCCCAGGCGCTGCACGGCTAGCGGGCCCGGCCGGTCGCTGGCGCCGCGCCGCCGGCGCCCGCCCGAAATGCTCTCCCGGCCGCGCTTCGTCGGCTATCGTCCCGCGATCCGCCAACGACCGTCGGCTGCGCGCGCCCGCGCATCGATTCCTTCCCGAACCCGTTCCCGACAGGAGCCCTCCGTGTCCGACCAGACTCCCTTCACGATCATCACCTCCGACTCCCATGCGGGCGCCAGCATCGATACCTACAAGACCTATCTCGACGCGAAGCATCAGGCGCTCTTCGACGATTGGCGCGGCACCTACAAGAACCCGCAGAAGAAGCACATCGGCTCGAAGAAGCACAAGAACTGGGATGCGACCGAGCGGACGAACGACATGGACGTCGAGGGCGTGGCCGGGGAGGTCATCTTCCCGAATACCGTGCCGCCCTTCTTCCGCACGAGCGTGCTCATCTGCGGCAACCCGAAGCCCGAGGACTACAAGCTCCGCCTCGAAGGCATCCGCGCCCACAACCGCTGGCTGGTCGACTTCTGTGCGGAGTATCCCGACCGCCGCGCCGGCATCGGCCTGGTCTACCTGAACGACATCGACGAGGCGATCAAGGACGTCGAGTGGATCGCGAAGCACGGGCTGCGCGGCGGCATCCTGCTGCCCCACGTCCCGGACGACTGCACCCACATCCTCCCGCTCTACGCCCCCGACTACGATCGTTTCTGGGCCGTCTGCCAGGACAACGACGTCGTCCTCAACCACCACGGCGGCACGGGCTCCCCCGACTACGGTCAGTACCCGATCTCCCTGCCGATCCGGCTCCACGAGACGCCCTGGTGGTCGATTCGCAGCTACCAGCATCTGATCATCGCCGGCGTGTTCCACCGCTTCCCGAAGCTCAAGTACATCGTGACCGAGGCGGGCTGCGCGTGGGTGCCGGAGGTCTTGACGCGCCTCGACGCGCTCTGGGATCGGGTCCGGACGGGCATGGCCGGCGAGTTCCAGTTCAACACCGATGCGGTGACGCCCGAGCGGCCGTCGTTCTACGCGAAGCGCAACTGCTACTACGGCGCGAGCTCGGCTTCGCCCGTCGAGCTGCGCGATCGCGAGGTGATCGGAACGCAGCGCGTGCTCTGGGGCTCGGACTATCCCCACTACGAGGGCACCTATCCGCATACCAAGCTCGCCCTGCGCCACACCTTCCACGACGTCCCCGTCGACGAAACCCGCGCGATGCTCGGCCTCAACGCGGCGAAGCTCTACGACTTCGACCTCGAGAAGCTCGCACCCCTCGTCGCGAAGATCGGCATCCGCCCGGACGAGATCGCCGGCAAGCCGCTCTCGGACAACGAATTTCCGGCACAGGCGCACACCAACGCGTTTCGGCGCTGACGGGTCGCGGGGGCTCGGCGGGTCGTCACAAGTCGCGCGCGGCGCGAGGTGGGGGACGCGAATGGCTCGCCCTTGGCACGGTGTGCGTTGCTTCTCGGAGTTCGCTGCTGCTGCGGCCTGCGAGCGGGAGCGGCCGCAGGCTGCGCTTGACTTCGCGTCCCCCACCTCGCGCCGTGCGCTCGCCTGGGAGCAGAGACCCGTGGACGCGATGCGTCGTGCCTTGGATGGAGTGATGCCATGAGTGCCGTGCCGCGCAATCTGCTCTCGCCGGGTCGCATCGGGTCGATGACGACGAAGAATCGCATCGTGGTGACGGCGATGGGCGTGAGCTTCGCCGACGAAGACGGTGCGGTGAACGATCGGCTGGTCGCCTATCACGAGCGGCATGCCGAGGGGGGCGCGGGGCTGATCGTCGTCGGTGTCACCGGCGTCGCGCATCCGGTCGGCGCCGTCATCCCCCACCAGACGAGCCTCTCCCAGGACCGTTTCATCCCCGGCCTGCGGCGCATCGCCGAGGCCGCGCATCGCCACGGTGCGAAGGTCGCCGTACAGCTCCACCACGGCGGCGTCGTCGCCGGGTACTCGGCGCGCCTCGGCCAGTCGCTCTGGACGCCTTCCGTTCCGAAGGCCCCGACGGGCGATTTCGGCACGCTCTTCTTTCCCGAGGAGCTGGCGTCGTTCATGGGCGGCGAGCGGCCGAGCCTGAAGGTCATGACGGAGGAGGACATCGCGGTCGTCGTCGGCCAGTTCGCGGCCGCCGCGCGGCGGGCGCAGGAGGCCGGCATCGACGCCGTCGAGATCCATGGGGGCCACGGCTACCTGATCGACGCCTTCCTCTCCCCCTCGTCGAACGGGCGCAGCGATGGCTACGGCGGCGACCTCGCCGGTCGCGCGCGGCTCTACCTCGAGATCCTCGCCGCCGTGCGCGAGGCCGTCGGCCCGGCTTTTCCGATCATCTGCAAGCTCAATGCGCGCGAAGTCGGCAAGGCGGACGGCGTCACCTTCGACATCGCGGTCGAGACCGCGCGCCTGCTCGAGCAGGCCGGCGCCGACGCGATCACCGCGAGCGCCTATCACGACGTGGGCGTCGGCAAGCTCCACTCCGAATCGAACATCCCCCACGTCCCGAACACGAACATCCCCGGAGCCGTCGCGATCAAGCGGGCCGTCTCGATCCCCGTGATCGCCTCGGGCCGGATCGAATTCGACGACGCCGACCGCAGCATCGCCGAGCGGGAGTTCGACTACGTCGGCTTCGGTCGCAAGATCCTCGCCGATCCGACCTTCCCGAAGAAGCTCGCCGAGGGCCGCGCGCAGGACGTCCGGCCCTGCATCTACTGTTATACCTGCGTCAGCGCGATCTACCTGCGGCAGGCCGGACGCTGTGCCGTCAACCCGGAGACGGGCTTCGAGCACGTCGAGCAGCGCCGCGCCGCTGCGCCGCGGCGGCGATTCGTGGTGGTCGGCAGCGGACCGGCCGGCCTCGAAGCGGCGCGCCGCCTCGACGAGCGCGGGCACGACGTCGTGCTCCTCGAGAAGGAGGAGCGGCTCGGCGGAACCCTGCGAGTCGCTTCGCTGCCCTACGAGCCCAACAACCGCCTCCTCGACTGGCTGATCCGCGAGGTCGAGAAGAGCTCGGTCGACATCCGGCTCGGCGTCGAGGCGACGGTCGAGACGATCCGGTCGTTCGCCCCCGACGCCGTCATCGTCGCGACGGGGGCCGTGCGCGCCGTGCCGGACATGCCGGGCAAGGCGCAGCCGATCGTCTTCAGTGGCGACGACCTGCGCGCCCTGCTCTCGGGGCGGATGACGGACGACCTGAAGCGCAAGACATCCTGGCTCGATCGCGTGTCGAGCAAGGTCGGTGCCGTGACCGGGCTGACGGGGAGTCCCGAGATGCTGCGGACGGCGACCCGCGCGTACATGCCCCTCGGCAAGCAGATCGTGATCCTCGGCGGCGAGCTCGTCGGCCTCGAGCTCGCGGAGTTCCTGACCGAGCGCGGCCGCCAGGTCACGGTGATCGACGACGAGCCGATGCTGGGCGCGGGCCTCACGGTCGTGCGCCGCATGCGGATCGTCGCCGAGCTGCGCGAGCACGGCGTGGCGCTCCTGCCGGGTGCTTCACAGATCCAGATCGAATCCGACGGGGTCCGCTTCGTCGACGCCGAGGGCCAGCCGCGACGCGTCGCCGCGGATCAGGTGATCGTCGCCAAGGGAACCCACGAAGACCGCGCGTTCGCGCAGGCGCTGCGCGCGGCGGGGCTCGAAGTCGTCGAGGCGGGCGACGGCCTCGAGGTCGGTTACATCGAGGGCGCGATCCGTGGCGCATGGGATGCCGTGGAGACTGTCATACGTGGCCCGTCAAATGGATCCAGATGAGCGACTGAGGTGCGATCCGATACGCGCTCGCGAGCATGAACTCGTCGCTCACCCGCCTTTCGTCTTCGCGTCGGCGAGAGTTGATCAGGGAATCCGTCGATGTCGGTTCACCCGTTCTCGTCGCACGAACCGGCTCGTGTTCTGCCCCCCGTAGCTCTGTCTCACATGCTCGGGGATTTCGATTTGTGTCACGAATTGCCGAGCCCTTAACACCCGCCCGATGCTCCATCGCACCCGCGTGATCCCGAGTCGCTGCGCCGGCGTCCCCTTCGTCGGCTGACGCTCCGAAGCCACCTTCACCAGGTTCCGCCACACCTGGAAGATCGCATGGCGATGGATCACCGCCTGGATCCGCTTCGAAAACGCCACCGTCTCGCGCTTGTGATTCGCCCCGCTATGCCGCACGAACATGTGATGGGCGTTGATCGCGAACAGCGGGTTCTTCGCCGTGCGCGGCGCCTTCGAGTGGGTCGTCTCGTGCTCGATTCCGGGGTGTCCGAGGCGTTTCAGGGCGGTTCTGTATTCGGACTTCTCGTCGGTGCGAAGCTCGATCACGCCGGTGATGGGGAGGTTCGTTTGCAGGAGCTCGAGAACGTCGCGGGTCAGGGCCTTCGGGTCGGGGCGGCCGAGCTTCTCCTCGTAGGCGGCCCTTCGCTTCTTCTGGAGCTCGGTCATCGTGCCGCCGCGGCGGCGTTCGGTGACGACGAAGTCGTGGCTGTAGTAGGTGGCTGCGCCGATGAGGCCCGTCAGCTCGAGGGGCCAGTACTGGCCACCGGCGAAGGTGCCGAGGCCGTCCATCACGACGGGCTCTTTGGAGAGATGGGCCTGGGCTTTCTTGCGAAAGGTCTCGTGGAGGAGGAGGCAGTGGCGGCCGAGGCGGTCGACGAGGCGCTGGATGGTGGCATGAACGACCCCGAACTGGCGGGCGATCTGGCGGTGTCCGGAGCCGGCGACCTCGGCGCGGAAGACGGGCTCGAGCAGGTCGGGTCGGCGGAGCCAGTAGGTGGGGGAGAAGGTCTGTGAACTGAAGGCGCGGCGGCAGTGTGAACAGCGGTATCGCTGGATGCGGTGGGGGCGGGCTTCTCGGTGATAGAAGCCGGCGCGTTTGAAGCGCCAACCGGTTGAATCCAGATGGAAAACGCAATCGGGGTTGGGGCAGTGGGGCGGCTTGAAGGCCGCGTGCGAATAGGAAGGTTTCGGCATGACCCTGCTGAGAGCAGGGATCGTGCCGGGAACAATCAACGAGCCACGTCAAACGCCGTGCTTCTCGACCAGCTTGATCAGCTCGTCCTCGAAGCCGAAGTCGAACTCCTGGGTCTCGTCGAGCCCTTCGGCCTGGTACCAGCGCCAGGTTCGCTCGACGGATCGTGCGAAATCGAGCTCGGGCTCCCAGCCGACATGGCGGCGCAGCTTGTCGACGGAGTAGATCGTGCTGCGATCCCAGTAGTGGATGTTCGGCGCGATCTGCTGGACGAGCATCGTCAGCATGAAGCGGTGGATCATGATCCGGTCGGCCTTCTCCTTGCCTCGGATGTCGGCCTTCGACTGGGTTCGCGGCATCTCGACCTCGATCCGACCCTCCCAGAGGTCGTTCATCAGCGCCGGCGGGATGAAGCGCTTCTTCGCCGGGCGGTCGAGGATGCGGGAGAAGGTGTCGACGTAGCCTTCCTGGGTGAAGTAGTCGCCGCCGGTCAGGTTGTAGCGCTGGCCGTAGGTTCTCGGATTGCAGAGCATCATGCGCTGTGCGCGGGCCTGGTCGTCGGCGTGGCCGATCTGCTGGAGCATCCGCCCATTGCCCGGGATCAGGATCGGGCGGTCGCGCAGCAGGCGCTGGAACATGCGCTGCTCGCGGTCGGGCAGGATGTTGCCCGCGCCCATCACCATCGAATAGCAGACGGTCGTGGCCGGGAAGCGCTGCTCACGCCAGGCGCGGACGAGGATGTCCTCGCAGAGCAGCTTGTTGCGGCCGTATTCCTGCTGGGCCGGGCCGCGTTCGACGGGGTGGTTCTCGGTGATCGGGAGCAGATCGGTCGCGGCGTAGATGACGGTCGAGCTGATGAAGATGTAGTGCTCGATCCGGCCGCGGAAGATCTCGATCATGAGCTCGACTTCTTCCGGGCGGTAGGCCGTCACGTCGATGACGGCATCGACGTCGACCGAGCCCAGCACGTCGCGCATCTGGTCGGGCTTCGTCCGATCCGCGTAGACGCGCTCGACGCCGAGCGGCAGCTTCGCCTCGCTCTTGCCGCGGTTCAGGATCACGACCTCATGGCCCGTGTTCGCGAGCTCGTGGACCAATGCGAGGCCGTTGAACTGGGTTCCGCCCATCACGAGGACTCTCATCGCGCGCGTTCCTTTCGGTGGGAGATTCGCCCGCCGAGTATCGCGGAAGCGGCGTCGAATGGAAGGGCGGGGCGGGCCGGCCGGGAAGGGCCGGCGGGGCGGTGGCCGCCGCGCGAACGGGCGATCGCCGGGTGATGGCCGGGTGGTGGACGGGTGGTGGACGGCGGCGGGCGGCGCCATCATCGGGGGGAACCTCGAAACGACGGAAACGGAGAATCGAAAGTGGCTGGTCAGTACGCGGCGCCGACGCGGGCGCGGATGGATGCGATCTTCGAGCAGGTGAAGAACTGGGGGCGCTGGGGGAAGGACGATCAGGCGGGCGCGCTGAACCTCATCACGAACGAAGTGCGCAAGGCGGCGGCGGCCTGCGTGCGGCACGGCCGGGCGGTGTCCTGCGCCTACGAGCTCGCGGTCCAGCCCGCGGTCGACAATCCGCATCCCGCGCTCCACATGATGATCGCCGGTGGCGACGATTGCCTCGTGCCCGACCTCGGGCTCGAGACGACCTCGGATTTCGTCGGCATCGCCTTCCACGGCATGGCGACTTCCCACCTCGACGCGCTCTGCCATGTCCACGTCGACGGCAAGATGTACAACGGCTTCCCCGGGACCGACGTGAAGAGCACCGGCGCGAAGCGCAACAGCGTGATGTGCGCACGGGACGGGATCGTCTCCCGTGGCGTGCTGCTCGACATGCCGCGCACGCTCGGCTTGCCGTGGCTCGAGCCGGGGACGGCGATCACGCCGGATCAGCTCGAGCAGGCGGAGGCGAAGCAGGGCCTGCGCGTGCGCGAAGGCGACGTCCTGCTCGTCGCGACCGGCCGCGATGCGCGGCGCGAGGCGATGGGGCGTTGGCATCCCCTCGAGCAGGGGCTCGCCGGGCTCCACCACGAATGCCTGCCCTGGCTCCACGAGCGCGGCGTCGCCGTGCTCGGCAGCGATTGCATCTCGGACGTCGTCCCGCTCTCGGGGGACAGCGGCTGGTGCATGCCGATCCATCAGGTGACGCTCGTCGCGATGGGCGTGCATCTGCTGGACAACCTGAACCTCGGCGATCTCATGAAGGCCTGTGCGGAGCTCTCGCAATGGGAGTTCCAGCTCACGATCGCGGCGCTGCGGATCGAGGGGGGGACGGGCTCGCCGGTGAACCCGATCGCGCTGCTCTAGCGGGTGCAGGCCGCGGAAGAACGATTCCGAACGGGGTGCCGTGTGCCCCGGCGCTGCTGCGCGGGGTTCGTGGCTCGGGCGCACGCGTCGAGACTCGCCGGCGCGGATGACGCCGTGCCGCGCGTGCGTCCATTACATCTCACCCCACGCAGCAGCGCCGGTGCACTCGGGACGTTTGCGCCGATCGAGTTCCACGTTCCGCGGTATTTCGGGTTCGAAGGGCGATCGGCTCGAGTCGATCGTTGGGGCTCTGCGACGGGTCTCTAGCGCTGGCGCTCTACAAGCTCGCGGGCCGCGGCGTCGCCGGCGCGGCGCATTGTTTCGGTGATCTCGGCGAGGCCGCGGCGAAGGACTTCGCGCTCTTCGTCCGCGAGGCCCGGTGCGGCGACGTCGACGAAGGCCTCGACGAAATCGGCGTACATGTCGCCCTCGACGCCGTATTCGAAATGGCTGCGGCCGAGGGCTTCGAGGTTCGCGGCGAGATGCGGGCCGGCCTCGGCGAGGGCGAGCAGCGAGCGGAACGTCTCGCGGATCATCTCCTCGCGCTCGGCGATCGCGTGGACGCCGAAGAGCGGGCGCGCATCCGGGCGCCGGTCGAAGAAGACCGGGTAGATCGCGTCCGCGATCTTCGACTCCGCATCGGAGAGGGCCTCGAGCACCTCGAGGAGCGCGAGACCCTCTGCCGATCCGAATCCGGTCGCCCCGGCGGCCGCGTCGCCGTCGCTCACCCGGCGACCGCCGGCAGGCCGGTGATCCCCGCGACGAACTCGCTCTTCAGGCGTTCGATCTCGCCCTCGAGGATCTCGTACTCGGGCATGCGCGCGAGCAGGTGGCGGGTCGCCAGCTCGCCTTCGAGCGCGGCGATGTGGATGCCGAGGCAGGAATGGTTGCCGTGGCCGAAGGTCAGGATGCGCTTCGATTCGCGGTGGATGTCGAAGCGATCGGGATCGGCGAACTCGCGCTCGTCCCGGTTGGCCGAGGGGAAGAGGAAGATCACCGCCTGGCCGGGCTTGAACGTATGGCCGTGGAGCTGGACCGGCTTCACGACCGTCCGGCCCAGGAACTGGGTCGGCATGCCGTAGCGCAGACCCTCGCGGAACGCGTTCGGAATCAGGCCCGGATTCTCGATGAGCTCCCTTCGCTGGTCGGGGGCCCGGAACAGTTCGAGCACGAACGAGGCGTAGATCTTCGGCATCGTATCGGTGCTGCCGATGACGAGCGTCGCCATCTGCGAGGCGATGTTGTCGTCGGGCAGTCCCTTGCCGTCGAAGCGCGCGTTCAGATAGGCATTGAGAAGCACGTCGTCCGCCGTCGGATGCGATCTGCGATGGCGGATCAGCGCGCCGAGGTAGTCGTTCAGCTCGGCGGCCGCCTTGAGGCCGTCTTCCGTCAGCCCGGCCTTGCCCGGGGCCCGATCGAAATAGCGGGTGACGTAGCTGTAGACGTGGTCCGCGTCCTCGATCGGCAGGCCGAGCAGCACGCAGGCCGACTCCATCGCGATCTTCGCGATGTAGTCCTTGACGAGGTCGACGCGGGTGCCGGATTCGAGGTTCTTCGCGTGCTTGCGCACGATCTCCTCGACGACGGGGGCGAGCGAGGCCACGCGCCGCGGCTTGAAGGCGCCCGAGATGAGCGCGCGGTTCTGCACGTGCTCCGGCGGGTCCATCATGTTGACGCTCGGGAAGACGGTCTGCTGCTTCGTGATCAGGTGGCAGGGCGTCGTTCCGCGCAGGGCGGCGGAGTAGGAATCGCTGTCGCCACTCTGCTCCCAGATGTCGTCGAAGCGCGAGAGCGCCCAGCAATCGAACTCCTCGACGTAGTAGGCGGGCGCCTCGTCCCGGAGCTGCTTGTAGATCGGGTAGGGATCCTCGAGGATCTCCGGCATGAGCGGGTTGTAACGGACCATGATCTCTCCTTCTTCTTTCGGATCGCGCGGCCTAGGGCCGCATGAATTGGAATTCGGTCTCGGGATCGAGGGAATCGGCGACGAAAGCGAGCTCGCTCGCGACGTCGCGCCAGGAGCGCCGCGCGAGCCATTCCTCGACGAGCCGGGCGAGCAGCGCCCGCCCGACCACGTCGCTCGGAATTGCCTCGGCGCGCGCGGACTCGAGCAGCTGCTCGAGGGCCGCCGAGGCCAGCTCGCGCTCCCGGCTCACGAGCAGGCGCCCCCGCAGAGCGAGTTCTTCACGACCCGTCCGCCGAGCAGGATGACCCGCAGGTTGTCGCGATTCGCGAGGCAGCCGACGTCGACCAGCGGATCGCCGTCGACGACCACGAGATCCGCCAGCTTGCCGGCGGTGATCGTGCCGGTCTCGGCCCCGAGCCCCATCGCCTCGGCGCCGTTCTTCGTCGCCCAGCGCAGGACCTCGATCGGGGCCATCCCGAGCTTCTTCACGTAGAGCTCGAACTCCGGGATGTAGTCGCCGTGGGGCATGATCGGCGTGCCGTAGTCGTCGCCGACGACCATGCGGACGCCGGCGCGCGCCGCTTCGGGCATCGCGCGGCAGGTGTACTCGTAGTCCTCCCGGACCCCGCGGATCTTCGCGCGGACCTCGGCGGGGGTTTCGGGGAAGCCCTCGCTGATGGGCAGCGGCGCCGCGTCGTGGTCCCAGGTCTCGGCGATGCCGAGGAAGCGCTCGCTCCAGAGCATGCTGGGGACGACGGTGCAGTTGTGGTCGAGGATCGCCTCGACGCATTCCGCGTCGATGCGATCCGCGTGGTCGATGATGTCGACCCCCGCCCGGGCGCATTCGAGAATCGCGGTCTTCGACGGCGCATGGGCCCGAACCCGCTTGCCGTTCTTGTGGACCGCATCGACGAGAGCTCGGAGCTCCTCGCGCGTCGGACAGAGGATGTCGCGCACGGGCATCGAGCCATGGCCCGGCGCCGCCGAGATCTTCACGACGTCGCAGCCGCGCCCCGACTCGACGCGCCCCGCGAGGCGCCAGCCGTCGACCCCGTCGGCCGCGTAGGTGAGGCCCGTGCTGCCGAGCCCCATGAAGTAGTTGCGGTTGTTGGGATAGTCCGAGTACTCGCCGGTCGTGATGATCTCACGCGAGCCGGCGAGATAGCGCGGACCCTTCACGAAGCCCGCCTGGATCGCCTCCTTCAGGCTCACGTCGATCGTATGCGCGTTGCTCGATCCGATCGCGCCCGTGAAGCCGCATTGCACCGCGAGCTCGGCGTTGTGGGCCGCCAGCATGCTGAGATAGGGCGGCGCCGCCTCGAGGCCGAGGGCGGGGGCGCGGACGCCGTCGCCGAAGGCGCCGAAATGGGAATGGAAATGAGTCTGGACCATGCCGGGCATCAGCGTCCGCCCGGCCAGCTCGTGGACCTCGTCGCCGGGCCGCGGTTGGTAGGCCGCATCCGGCACGACGCTCTCGATCCGCTCGCCGCGGACGATCACGGTCGTCGCGGGCCGCGCGGGCCCCTCGCCGTCGAACAGCTGTGCGCCCTTGAAGACGATGCGCCCTTCTGCGGCGGGGCTCCGGCCTCCGCTCGCTGCTTGATTCTCGTCAGCCATCGCTCGTGTCTCCTGATCCGGATGGGGCCTGGTCTCGGCCCTGCTGCGTTGCGACGGGGCCTCGCGGCCCCGGGAACGCTCCTCGTGACCGCCTTCGATGGGGCCGATTGCACGAGGCGTGCCGCAAGCGTGCGCCCGAAGATCGGGAGTTCGCGAAGTCGGGCGAGGTCGCAGGCCCCGGCCAGAACGCGGAATGGGACATTCCGCGACAGGAATTCGCGGATCGTCGCGGTACGATCGGGTGGCCCCCTGCGTCGTCGAGTCGCTCGATTCCGCCCAGCGAGGCCCGATCGGGACGTCTCGTCGCACTGAACAATTCGCTGCACCGGGCGAGCCCCCGGGTGGCACGGCTGTTGCGTCTTCACGAGAGCGTGCGTGCGAGCGAGCGACTCGCATTCGCTGCGCCTGCGCGGGCCGGGGAGTCCCGGCTGCGCGAAGTGCGCGCCAGATGGGCGTGATGCCCCGAGATCGGAGGGTTGGATGTCGAGCGTGTCGATCGAGCAGGGGCAGGCAGGCATGCCCCGCTACGACGACCTCGTCGTGCGGCAGTTCGCATTGATGACGGTCGTCTGGGGCATCGTGGGGATGTTGGTCGGCGTCGTCATCGCCGCCCAGCTCGCCTGGCCCGAGCTGAACTTCGACGTTCCCTATCTCAGCTACGGCCGGCTGCGTCCGCTGCATACGAACGCGGTCATCTTCGCGTTCGGCGGCTGCGCGCTCTTCTCGACGTCGCTCTACGTCGTCCAGCGGACGAGCCGCGCGACGCTCTTCGCGCCGGGCCTCGCCCGCTTCGTCTTCTGGGGCTGGCAGCTCGTCATCCTGTCGGCGGCGATCACGCTGCCCCTCGGCATCACGACCTCGAAGGAATACGCCGAGCTCGAGTGGCCGATCGATCTGCTGATCGCGGTCGTCTGGGTCGCCTACGCCGTCGTCTTCTTCGGCACGATCGTCAAGCGTCAGACCCACCACATCTACGTCGCGAACTGGTTCTACGGCGCCTTCATCGCGACGGTCGCCGTGCTCCACATCGTGAACAGCGCGGCGATCCCCGTCGGGCCGATGAAGTCCTATTCGGCCTATGCCGGGACGATCGACGCGATGGTGCAGTGGTGGTACGGGCACAACGCGGTCGGCTTCTTCCTGACCGCCGGCTTCCTCGGCATGATGTACTACTTCGTGCCGAAGCAGGCCGAGCGCCCCGTGTATTCCTATCGCCTCTCGGTGGTCCATTTCTGGGCGCTGATCTCGGTCTACATGTGGGCCGGTCCGCACCACCTCCACTACAGCTCGCTGCCCGACTGGGTGCAGTCGGTGGGCATGGTGTTCTCGCTGATCCTGCTCGCGCCGTCCTGGGGCGGCATGATCAACGGGATCATGACGCTCTCGGGGGCGTGGGAGAAGCTGCGCGACGATCCGGTCATCCGGTTCATGGTCGTCTCGCTCTCGTTCTACGGCATGTCGACCTTCGAAGGCCCGATGATGTCGATCAAGACGGTGAATGCGCTCTCGCATTTCACCGACTGGACGATCGGCCACGTCCATTCGGGCGCGCTCGGCTGGGTCGCGATGATGACGATCGGCTCGCTCTACTACCTGATTCCGCGGCTCTACGGCCAGACCCGGATGTACAGCGTCGGACTCATCAACCTGCATTTCTGGCTCTCGACCATCGGCGTGATCTTCTACGTCGTGAACATGTGGATCGCGGGCGTGATGCAGGGCCTGATGTGGCGGGCGGTCAACGAGGACGGGACGTTGACCAACAGCTTCGTCCAGTCGCTCGAGGCGACCTGGCCGTTCTACGTCGGGCGCCTGCTCGGCGGGGCAGTCTTCTTCATCGGCATGCTCGTCATGGCCTACAACGTCGTGCGGACGATCTCGAACGCACGGCCGGCCGAGAGCGGAGGAAAAGTCGCGGTGATGGCAGGGGGTCGGGCATGAACTTCGACATCGTCGAGAAGAACATCGGCATCATGCTGGTCGGGATCATCGCGGTCATCAGCCTCGGCGGGCTCGCGGAGATCGTGCCGCTCTTCTACGAAGACGCGGTGGTCGAGCCGGTCCCGGGCCTGCGCCCGCTGACGGCGCTCGAGCTCGAGGGCCGCGATCTCTACATCCGCGAGGGCTGCGTCGGCTGCCATTCGCAGATGATCCGGCCGCTGCGGGCGGAGACCGAGCGCTACGGGCATTATTCGCTCGCCGGCGAGTCGGTCTGGGATCATCCCTTCCTGTTCGGTTCGAAGCGGACGGGGCCCGACCTCGCCCGGGTCGGCAAGCGCTACAGCGACGAATGGCATCGCGCCCATCTCGTCGACCCGCGCTCGGTCGTCCCGCAGTCGAACATGCCGGGATTCCCCTGGCTCGAGACGAACACCCTCGATGGCGCTCGGACCGCGGCCAAGATGCGCGGCCTGCGCACGGTCGGCGTCCCGTACACCGACGAGGACATCGAAGGTGCGGAGGCGGCCGTCGCCGGCCAGACGGAGATCTCCGCCTTGATCGCCTATCTGCAACAGCTCGGTACCCATCTGCGGAGGGACGTCCCGTGATCGACGAAGGCCTCGTTCGCGGGCTGATCGCGTTGGTCAGCCTCGCCACGTTCATCGGAATCTGCTGGTGGGCCTACCGGCCGGAGAGCCGGGAACGCTTCGAGCAGGACGCGCTGCTCGTCTTCGAAGAGGGCGAGCAGCCCGGCGGATCCGCCCGTCGCGAAGCGGGAGCGGGTAGCGGGACTCGACAGGAGAGAGGGGCACGGGCATGAGCAGCGGATGGAGTCTCTACGTCATCGTTCTCATTCTGGCCAACGTCGTCGGATGCGGATGGCTGTTGTTCGCGAACCGCAGCGTGCAGATCGATCCGCACGCGAAGGGCCAGTCGACGGGCCACGATTTCGACGGGATCGAGGAGCTGAACAATCCGCTGCCGGCGTGGTGGACCTGGCTCTTCATCGGCACGATCCTGTTCTCGGCGGGCTACCTGGTGCTGTATCCGGGCTTCGGATCGTTCGCGGGCGTGCTCGGTTGGAGCTCCGCGAGCCAGCACGAAGGCGAGGTCGCCGAGGCCTCCGCGCGCTTCGGCCCGCTCTTCGAGAAGTACTACTCGACGCCGATCCCCGCGCTGATCCGCGAGCCCGAGCCCGTCGCGATGGGGAGCAGGATCTTCGCCAACAACTGCGCCGCCTGTCACGGCTCGGACGCCCGGGGCAATCGCGGCTATCCGGACCTGACGGACGGCGACTGGATTCATGGCGGCGCGCCCGAGACCGTGGTCCAGACCATCACGCACGGGCGCAATGGGGTGATGCCGGCGCTCGCGCCGGTGCTGGGCGGCGGAACCGGCGTCGAGGACGTCGTCCAGTACACGCTCTCCCTCTCCGGTCGCGACCACGACGCCGCAGCGGCGGCTCGGGGAAGCGCTCAGTTCGCGATGATCTGCAGTGCCTGCCATCAGGCGAGCGGTGTCGGCAATCCCGCCATCGGCGCGCCGAACCTGACCGACGACGTCTGGCTCCACGGCGGCCGGCCGGAGGACATCCGCCGCGCCCTCGAGGTGGGGCTCGTGAATCAGATGCCCGCGCACGAGGCGATCCTGACGCCCGAGCAGATCCACCTGGTCGCGACCTACGTGCTCAGCCTGTCCGAAGACGCGTGGGACGACGAGCACGAGATCGATGAGGCCGACGAGGCCAGCGAGCACGAGGAGCACGAAGAACGCGAGGAACGTGAAGAGCACGCGGACGAGACGGAGCAGGGGTGATGTCGAGCCCGGCCCCTGCCACGTCTTCGGCCTCGACGGCCGGCCCCGCCCAGACGGTCAGTCTCTACGAGCGCTGGAAGCGGATCCATCCGCTCTGGGTGAGCGGGGGCTGGCAGCGATGGCGGCGGGTCGTGCTCGCGGTGCTCGTGGTCGTCTTCTACGTGAATCCGTGGCTGCGCTGGAACGGTTATCCCGGTGTCCGCTTCGACCTCACCCATCGCCAGTTCACGGTCTTCTGGACGACCTTCGTGCCCGAGGAGTTTGTGCTGCTGGCATGGGTGATGCTGATCGCGGCGCTCGTGCTCTTCACGGTGACGGTCGCGGCGGGGCGCGTCTTCTGCGGCTGGGCCTGCCCGCAGACGGTCTGGACCTTCGTCTACTTCACGATCGAGCGCTTCATCGAAGGCGACCGCACGGCGCGCATGCGCCTCGAACGCGGCGGCTGGACGCTGGAGCGCATCGGGAAGAAGGCCCTCAAGCTCTCGATCTGGGCGGCGATCGCGCTCTCGATCTCGATCACCTTCCTCGGCTATTTCGAGGATCTCCACGAGCTGCTTCCGCGGATCCTGCGCTTCGACCTCACGAAATGGGAGAAGGTCGTGATCCTGCTGCCGGCGGTCGGCAGCTTCGTCGGCTCGGCCGTGCTGCGCGAGCAGGTCTGCTTCCACATGTGTCCGTACGCGCGCTTCCAGAGCGTGATGTTCGATCACGACACGATGATCATCAGCTACGACGAGGCCCGCGGCGAGCCCCGCGGCCACCGGCGCCGGGATGCCGACTACAAGGCCGACGGGCTCGGCGCCTGCGTCGACTGTCATAAATGCGTTCAGGTCTGTCCGACCGGCATCGACATCCGCAAGGGCCTCCAATACCAGTGCATCGGCTGCGCCGCCTGCATCGATGCCTGCACGGACGTGATGTCGTCGATGGGCTACGGCAAGAGCCTCATCACCTACACCTCGCAGAATCTCCAGGCCGGCAAGAAGGCGCACGTCCTGCGGCCGCGCCTGATCGGCTATTCGGCCGTGATCCTGGTGCTGGTCGGCGTCTTCAGCTTCGCCCTCGATCACCGCACGCCGGTCCACCTCACCGTGATCCGCGACCGAAACCGCCTCTATCGCGAGCGCTGGGACGGCGAGGTCGAGAACGTCTACACGCTGCGGATCCAGAACCGCGGGGCCGAGCCGCGCGACTACCGGGTCGTGGTCGAGAGCGACCTGCCGCTCGCCTACGTCGGTCCGGAGGTCATCGAGGTCGCCGCCGGATCCCTCGCGACCATTCCGGTCCGGCTCGTGCTCGCCGGGGAGCAGGCGGCGGAGGCGGTGACCAGCGATGTCCGCTTCGGGCTGCGGAGCGGGCCCGGCGATGCGAAGGCGGGCGAAGGGATCGCGATCGACGAAGCGAGTCGTTTCTATCTACCGACGAGGAGCGCACGATGACCTCTCAATTGCCCCGCACGAACGCCGCGGCGGCGCCGATCGGAGCGCCCTGGTTCGTCCAGTTCTGGCCCGTCTTCATCGCGGTGCTGATGGCCGTCTCGATCGTCGCCAGCCTCGCGACCGTCGCGATCGCCTATCGCCATGCGGACGTCGACGTGCGCATCGCCGAGCGGGTCGGCACCGCTGCGCCGGAGGCCGGGGCGCAGACGTTCGACGATTCCGCCCAGGAAGAGCCCGGATCGCCCCGATGAGCCTCGCCGCCGTCGCGCCGCAGCCGGAGGCCTGCTTCCACTGCGGGCTCGACATCCCGGAAGGGACGCGGCTTTCGGCGCGGGTGCTCGGCGAGCTCCAGCCGATGTGCTGCATCGGCTGCCGGGCCGCCGCCGAGATGCTCGAGGCGCAGGGGCTGTCGGAGTGGTACCGGCGCCGTGCGTCGCTGCCCGGCGCGCCGGCGCGGACGCTCGAGGCGGTGCGCGACGCGAACGGCGCGCTCGAGACGCCCGAGCTCGAGGCCGCGTACCTGATCCGGGACGCGGACGGCACGGGCACCCATTCCGCGGGGCTGCTCGTCGAGGGGCTCAGCTGCGCGGCCTGCACCTGGGTCATCGAGGCGCATCTCGCCGGGCTCGACGGGGTCGAAGGGTGTCGCGTCGCGCTGCCCGAGCGCCGCGTCGTCGTCGACTTCGATCCCGCGCGGACGTCGCTGCGCGCGGTCGTCCTGCGCCTCGCCGAGATCGGCTTCGCATCGCGGCCCGATCGCCCGAGCGAAGCCGCCGCCCTCGAGCGCGAGGAGAATCGCTCGGCCCTGATCCGCCTCGGCGTCTCGGGACTCGGGGCGATGAACGTCATGACCTATGCGATGGGCCTCTACGTCGGCGCCTTCGACGGCATCGAGGCGGGCTCCGTGGCGCTGATGCGCTGGATGGGATTTCTCGTCGCGACGCCGGTCGTGCTGGTGGCCGGGCGCCCTTTCTTCGAGGCGGCCTGGCGGGAGATCAAGATCCGGCGCCCCGGGATGGACGTACCGGTCGCGCTGGCCATCGGCTTCGCCTATCTCGTCAGCGTCTACGCGACGCTCTCGGGTGTCGGCGAGGTCTACTTCGAGTCGATCTGCATGTTCATCTTCTTTCTCGGGGTCGGGCGCTACCTCGAGCAGCGGATCCGCCAACGCGCCTGCTCGCTCACGCGCAGCCTCGCGGACTCCTCGCCGGCGATCGCACGCCGGGTCGATGCGGAGGGCGAGCGTGTCGTTCCGGCGGAACGGCTCGTCGTCGGCGATCGTTTCCGCGTCCGGCCCGGCGAGACGATCGCCGCGGACGGCCGCGTGCTCGAGGGCGAGAGTGCGGTGCAGGAGGCCCTTCTGAGCGGTGAACCCTGGCCGCGGTCGGTCGCACGCGAGGCGGCGGTCGTCGCCGGCAGCGTCAACGTCTCCTCGCCGCTGCTGATCGAAGCGACCCGGGTCGGCGATCAGACGACGCTCGCCTCGATCCTGCGGCTCGCGCTGCGGGCGCAGTCCGAGCGCTCGCCGGTGGCGCGCCTCGCCGATCGGGTCGGCTCGATCTTCGTGGTCGCCGTGCTCGCCGTGGCGGCCGTCAATTTCCTCGTCTGGGCCTTCATCGCGCCGGAGCGCGCGATCTGGACGACGCTCTCCGTCCTCGTCGCGACCTGTCCCTGTGCCCTCGGCCTCGCGCTCCCCGCCGTGACCGCGGCGACGACGCATGCGCTGGCGCGGGCGGGGCTGCTCGTGACCCGCGCCGGAGTCCTCGAATCCCTGGCCCGCGCGGATCGCTTCGTCTTCGACAAGACCGGGACGCTGACCGAAGGCGAGCCCCAGCTCGTTCGCCTTCGGCTCGCAGGCGAGGGGGCCGACGAAGCGCGCGTGCTCGACCTCGCGCGCAGCCTCGAGCGGGACTCGGAGCATCCGATCGCGCGGGCGCTGCGGCGACCGCGACCGGGCGAGCGGGTGCGGCCGGCCGGTCCGGGCCTCGCGGCGGTGCGCGCCCATCCGGGCCTCGGGATCGAAGGCCGCGATGCGGACCACGTCTACCGGATCGGACGCCGCGAATGGGTGCTCGCTTCGTCGGGCGAGCCGGGCGCGTCGGATGGAGGCCGCGCCGCGACGGATTCGCAGCCGCTCTCGAGCTCGCGGGTCTCGGTCTTCCTCGGCTGCGAGGGTGCGCTGCTCGCCGAGCTCGAGTTCGAAGATCCGATCCGATCCGAGGCGGCCCCGGCCCTCGCGCAGCTGCGCGAAGCGGGGATCGCGCTCGAGATGTTGAGCGGCGATCCGAGCGCCGGCGCCGAGCGCGTCGCGGGGGCGCTCGGGCTCGAGATGGCCGTGCGCGGCGCGCTGCCGGAGCAGAAGGTCGAACGCGTGCAGGCGCTCGCGCGCGCGGGTCACCGCGTCGCGGTCGTCGGCGACGGCGTCAACGACGGACCCGTCCTGCGCGCGGGAGACGTATCGATCGCGATGGGCAGCGGCTGCGATCTGAGCCGGCTCGGCGCGAGCGCGGTCCTGCTGCGGGACGACCTCGCGCTGATTCCGCGCGCCGTCCGGGCGGCGCGGCGGATGCAGCGGATCGCGCTGCAGAACGTCGCCTGGGCCATCGGGTACAACCTCGCGGTCCTGCCGCTCGCGGTGAGCGGGCATCTGCCGCCCTGGCTCGCGGCGCTCGGCATGTCGGCGAGCTCGCTCGTCGTGGTGCTCAATGCGCTGCGGGCGAACCGCTTGCCGGAGGCGCACGGCGAAGGGGCCATGGGGGAGGGCGCGCGATGACGATCCTGCTGGTCCTGATTCCGCTGGGGGTCGTGCTGCTCGGGCTCGCGATCGGGCTCTTCGTCTGGGCCGTCCGCAACGGACAATTCGAGGATTTCGAGGGCGAGGGCGCGCGCATCCTGTTCGACGATCTGCCGCGGCCAGCCGCCGCCGCTCCCGGCTCGTCGATCGGGGATGCAGAACGGCTCCGCGGGGCCGGCGAGATCGCGGGCCCGCTCCGCACGGCGGCTTCGGCGCAGGAGGGACGTTAGGTGTCGATGGACCTGCCGGTCTTCGCGAGTGCGCTCGTGCTCGGCTTCGCGGGCAGCGTCCACTGCGTCGCGATGTGCGGAGGCATCGCCGGCGCACTCCAGCAGGCGATGCCCGAGAAGGGGCCCGTCGAGACGAGCCTGCGCTCGCTGCTCTACTCGCTCGGGCGCATCACGAGCTATGCGGTCGCGGGTGCGGTCGCGGGTGGTCTCGGCACCGTCTTCGCGCCGGCGGCGAGCGCGCTCGGCCGGGTTCACGTCGCCGTCGGCGTCGTGATCGTCGTGATCGGTCTCCAGATCGCCTTCGGTGGCCGGCTCTTCGCGCCGCTCGAGCGGGCGGGGCTCGCCGTCTGGCGCCGCGCGGCACCCCTCGCCCGGCGCATCGGACGGCCGGAGCGCGCCTGGCAGGTCTTCGCCCTCGGTCTCGTCTGGGGCTGGCTGCCGTGTGGGCTCGTGTATTCCGCGCTCGTACTGGCCGCGGCCTCGGGCCGCCCGGCGCTCGGCGCGCTGGCCATGGCGAGCTTCGGGCTCGGAACACTGCCGGCGGTCTGGGCCGCGACGGGCTTCGGGGCGCTCGTGACGCGCCTCGGCGGCGGGGCCTCGGTGCGCCGCTCCGCGGGCCTCGCCCTCGTCGCCTTCGGCCTCTGGTCGATCGTCGGGACCTGGATCCTCGCGAGCCATCACGGGGCGCCGCATGCGGCCGGCCATTCCGGCCATGCCGGTCCGCAGGCGGAGCAGGCCGTCGAACACGACGCCGCTCCTGCGCACGCTGCGTCGCCGACACACGGATCACACGCCCACCCCTGACCGCGCGTTGCGGGCGACGTCGCGTCGTGCGGGCGGCGCGCGGCGCTCGCCCGGTCCGTTCGCGCCCCCCGCTCTTGGCAGGCCCGGCCGGGCGGTGCATGCTCGCGCGTCATGCCCCTCCACAGCCGACTGACCAAGGAGATCCGCAACGGCCCGAGCGGGTCCAAGGTCGGCGCCTTCTTCGACCTCGATCAGACGCTGCTCGCCGGCTTCTCCGCCACCTCGTTCCTGCGCGAGCGCGTCGCGGCCGGGGGTGTCAGTCCGCGGGAGCTCGCGGCGACTTTCTACGGCGCGCTCGCCTTCGGTCTGGGCCGCACGGGATTCTCGGGCTTCATGGTCGCGACGACCGCCGCCTATCGCGGGCTCGAGGAGTCGGTGCTCGAGGCGATCGGCGAGGAGACCTTCGTCAAGCATCTCGCCCGCCAGATCTTCCCCGAGTCGCGGGCGCTCGTCGAAGCCCACCAGGCCGCCGGCCATACCGTCGCGATCATCTCCGCCGCGACCCGCTACCAGGCCGAGCCGATGGCGCGCGATCTCGGCATCGAGCACGTCCTCTGCACCCGCCTCGAGGTCGAGGACGGCTTGTTCACGGGCGGGGTCCTGCGGCCGACGTGTTATGGCGAGGGCAAGCTCGAGGCCGCGCGTTCGCTCGCCCTGCGCGAAGGCCTCGATCTCTCCGAGAGCTATTTCTACACCGACAGCGCCGACGATCTCCCGCTGCTCGAGGAGGTCGGTCGCCCGCGTCCGACGAACCCCGACCGGCGCCTCGCGCAGATCGCGAAGGAGCGGCTCTGGCCCGTCCGGCGCTTCCACAGCCGCGGCCGCCCGTCGCTCGGGGATCTCGTCCGCACGGGCCTCTCCTACGCGAGCCTCGGCCCCTCGCTCTGGGCGGGGGCGGCGGCGGGCCTCACGACGGGCTCGCTGCGCGAGGCGATCAACGTGTCGGGGGCGATCTGGGGCGATCTCGCGACCTCCTTCGCCGGGATCGATCTGCGCGTCGAAGGCGAAGAGCATCTCTGGTCGCGGCGGCCCGCCGTCTTCCTCTTCAATCATCAGAGCGCGCTCGATGCCGTCCTGATGCTGAAGCTCATCCGCCGGGACATGACGGCGGTGGGGAAGGTCGAGCTGAAGCAGCATCCCGTCTTCGGTCCGCTCTTCGCGGCCGCCGGCGTCGTCTTCGTCGACCGGGCGAACTCGAAGGCGGCGATCGATGCGCTGGCGCCGGCGGTGCAGGCGCTGCGCCAGGGCCGCTCGCTCGTGATCGCGCCGGAGGGCACGCGCTCGCCGACCCCGCGCCTCGGCCGCTTCAAGAAGGGCGCGTTCCACATGGCGATGCAGGCGGGCGTCCCGATCGTGCCGGTCGTGCTCCGCAACGTGCTCGATTCGTTTCCGAAGGACGCGACCATCGTGCGGCCGGCGACGATCGAAGTCGTCGTGCTGCCGCCGATCTCGACCGACGATTGGACGGTCGAGAGTCTCGACGAGCGGATCGCGGAGATTCGCGGGCGCTATCTCGAGGTGCTGCGACAGGATCACGACTGATCGAAACGTCCTGCGCGGCCTTCCCGATGCCGGGTCTGCTCGCCCGGCGTGATGAAGAGCATTCGACTCGGCGCGTGGACGCGTGCCGTGTGCCGCGGGGAACGCAGCCGAAGGCACCGGGCTCCCGGAGCGTGGTCACTTCGTTCCCCGCGTCGCATTCGAGAATGAAGTGGACCTCGCCCGCCCGGTGCACTCGTCCCGCGCCCGAAGCCGGCTACAGCTCGTAGACGAGCCGCCCCTGCTCGTTGCGGAACGCCGCCGCCCGCCCCGCCATGCGCAGGTGTTCGAGATGCGCGTAGGTCTCGCTCTCGGCCATGTCGCCCCAGCTGCGCTCCCGGAAGAGCCGCTTCATGAAGGCGTTGACGTCGGCGCGGCCGAGATCGCGGGCGATGTTCCCGATCTCTTCGAGGCGCTCGTGATGATGCGCCTTGATCGCCTCTGCGCGCTCCTTCAGGTTGCTGAAGGGATGGCCGTGGGCGGGCAGGGCGAGCTTCACGTTCTGGATCTCGCCGACGCGGTCGAGGGAATAGAAGAAGGATTTCAGCGGATCGGGCAGATAGGAGACGCCGCCGATGTGCGGCGTGATCGAGGGCAGCACGTGGTCGCCGGAGAGGAAGGCGCCGGAGTCGGGATCGTGCAGACAGATGTGGTCGGCCGTATGGCCCGGCGTGTGCTGCACGAACCACTCGCGGCCCGCGAGCCGGAGCATGTCGCCGTGCTCGACGTGATGGGTCACGCGCGGCAGGAAGGAGCCGCGGCGCACCGTCGACATCGCGAGCCAGCGCAGCCGTTCGCGCACGGCGGCGCGATCGGCGGGGCCCTTCCAGGGTGCGGGCGTCGTGATGCGCTTGAGCGCGCTGAACAGGTTGAACAGCGGATTCTGGGCGCGGCGGCGATCCTTCTCGAGCAGCTCCATGTGGGCCGTCAGATCGTCGACGGAAAATTCCTGATGGGCATCGTGCGCGCCGTGTGCGGCATGGGCAGCCGATCCGGGATGCGCCGCGGCTCCGCCGGCGTTCGGCTCGCCAGGATTCCTCTCGCCGGGAAGGGGCTCCGCCGGCAGGATATGCGCCGCGGTATGGCGCTTGCGGACGGAGGGGCCGCCGAAATGGAAGGCGCGGTGGGCCACGATCTTCGCGTTCGACGCCTTCGCGATCTGCACGGCGCCGCCGAAATGATCGGGATGCGAATGGGTGATGAAGACGGTGTGGATGTGGCGCGGGGCGAGCCCGGCCTGCTTGAGGCGATGGGCGATCGCTTCCCAGGTTCCGGCATCCGGGAGGCCCGGATCGACGACGGCGACGCCGTCCTTGTCGAC
Source organism: Myxococcota bacterium (assembly GCA_041389425.1). Taxonomy (GTDB): domain Bacteria; phylum Myxococcota_A; class UBA9160; order UBA9160; family UBA4427; genus UBA4427. Next base: position 52,843 of record JAWKRX010000016.1, on the reverse strand, counting down.
CATCGCGTACATGTTGACGTGGCCCAGCCCGGGGATCCGGATCGGGAGCTGCATGCGCAGGATGTCCTTCGCGACCTCGCTGATCTGGTCGCTGGCGTCTTCCTGCTCCTGGCGTTTCGGCTTCTCCATGGCGAGCGACTGTAGGGCAGATCGCGAACGCTGACCGGATGGGAGTGGCGGTCTAGACTCGCACGCCGCGCGCCGGGACGGCCGCGCCGCGACGTGGCCGGACCGCTCGGGCCGCGGGCGACGGGCCGCCATCGGCCAGCAGGGCACGAGCGGGGCACGAGCAGGGGAGATCGAGATGGACGCGGAGCGGGTACCGGTCATCGTGGGCGTCGGGGCGGTCAATCGACACGCGGAGGATCCCCGGACGATCGGCGAGCCGATCGCGCTGATGGAAGAGGCGATCCGGCGCGCGGGCGACGACGCCGGCGATCCGGGGCTGCTCGGCGCGGTCGACGAGATCACCGTCCCGCGCGGCTTCTGGGCCTACTCCGATCCGGGGCGGCTGCTGGCGGAGCGGATCGGCGCGGCGGGCGCGCGCACGGTACTCGCCGAGATCGGCATCCTGCAGTCGACCCTGCTCGGGCGCGCAGCGGCCCGCATCGCGGCGGGCGAGAGCCGGATCGCGATCCTCGCGGGCGGTGAGGCCCACGACCGGGCGACGCGCCTGCAGCGCGCGGGCGAGTCCGTTCCGCTGACGACCCAGCAGGGCGTCGCGCCCGATCTCCATCTGCAGCCCGCGTCGGAGATCATGGGCGCCTACGAGGTCGAGCTCGGGCTCGTGACGCCGACGATCCAGTATGCGGTGATCGACAACGCGCTCCGCTTCCACGAGAAGCGCTCGATCGCCGAACATCGCGCCGAGCTCGGGGCGCTCTGGGGCGATTTCAATCGCGTCGCCGTCGACAATCCCGACGCCTGGAATCGAAAGCCCCTCGCACCCGAGGCGATCGCGACGCCGGGCGAAGCGAATCGGCTGCTCGCGTTTCCCTATACGAAGAGCCTCGTCTCCCAGTGGCACGTCAATCAGGCCGGTGCCCTCGTCCTCTGCTCGCTCGCCGAAGCGCGCCGGCGCGGGCTCGATGCGAAGCGCTTCGTCCATCCGCTCGCCGTCGTCGATTCCGAGCACATGCTGACCCTCTCGGAGCGGCGCGATCTCCACCGCTCGCCCGGCTTCGAGCTCGTCTTCGCGCGCCTGCAGGAGCACCTCGGCCGCGGTCTCGATGCGGGCGATCTCGTCGAGCTCTACAGCTGCTTTCCCGCCGCCGTGCGCGTCCAGCAGCGGGCGCTCGGCCTCGCTCCCGGGCGGCGCGTCACGCAGACCGGCGGCATGACCTTCGGCGGCGGGCCGCTCAACAACTTCGTGATCCAGGCCCTCGTGAAGATGGTGGAGGCGATGCGGGCGGCGCCCGGGCAGCACGGACTCGTCTCGGCCGTGAGCGGTCTCATCACGAAGCAGGGTGCGGCGCTGCTCGGACCGGAGCCGAGCCGCGCCTTCGTCCACGAACAGGTCACGGAGGCTGCCCGGGCCGCCCAGGCGACGGTCACGGTCGTGCGCGACGCGGCGGGCAGTGCGCGCGTTGCGAGCTACACCGTCGGCGCGATCGGATCGGCGCCGCTGGCCGTGGCGCTCTTTCTCGACTTCGAGGACGGAAGGCGGACGCTGCGCGTCGTCGCGGATCCCGAGCTCGCAGAGCGCGGGATGCGCGAAGAGCTCGCCGGGCTGCCGGTCGACGTCGTAGCCGACGGCGGCGTCCGCTTGCGCGCATGAGACGTTCCGATCAGGCGGAGAACAGCGCCGCGCTCCGCTCGATCGTCCAGAAGGCGGCGAGCGAGCCCATCGCGTAGACCGCGATCCGCCGCGGCAGCGTCGCCGTCGCGGCCTGCGGCAGCGGGATCCGGCGCAGCAGCGGAATCACCGCCAGCAGCACCGCGACGAAGGCGAGCTGCCCGACCTCGATCCCCACGTTGAACGAGAAGAGGGCCATCGGGATCTCGCCGTCCGGCAGGCCGACCTCGCGCAGGGCGCCCGCGAAGCCGAGGCCGTGGAGCAGGCCGAAGACGAGCGCCATCGGCCAGGGAAAGCGGCGCATCCAGGTCGGCTTCGCCTGCTCGCGCGCGAGGTCGACGGCCAGCGCGAGCACGCTCGCGGCGATCAGCACCTCGATCGGGCCGGAGGGCAGGCGCGCATAGCCGAGGGCGGCGAGGGACAGGGTGATCGAATGGCCGACGGTGAAGGCCGTGACCGTCTTTGCGAGGGGGGCGAACCCGCTGCAAAGCAGGAAGAGGCCGAAGACGAAGAGCAGATGGTCGGCCCCCGTCAGGATGTGTTCGAAGCCGATCGCGAGATAGTCGCGGAAGACACCAAATCGCGTCGCCCGCTCCGGGACGATCATCTCCGGCTCGCTGCGGCGCAGGACGCGCTGGATCTGGCGGCCATCGGCGAGCTGGATCCGCACGAGCGTATCGATCCGCGCCGGGCCGCGATCGTCGATCCGCAGGCGCTGCCCGACGAGCCCCTGCGCTCCGCAATCGATCGACCAGTGGGCGAGCATCGCCGTGCCCTGCTCCTCGACACGCGGCGGTCCGTCGGCGGGGCAGGCCTCGGGCAGGATGGGCTGGAGGTCGCTGCCGGGAACGCGCAGGGCCGATCGCTTCCAGGTGACCGCGACGCGGCCCGAGGCCTCCTCGCGCAGCTCGAGGAGCGCGGGGGCGAGGGGATGCGCTTCGGCCCTGCGAGGCGCCGTCGCAGCAACCGATGCGGCGAGCAGGCAGGCGAGCGCGAGCGCGATCTTCAGCGGACGATTCATTCGCGCTCCTCTCCGGGCTGGGCGACGGCGACTTCGTAGCGTGTCCGCAGCTCGGCGAGAAGGGCCGCGAGCTTGCGATCGCGCGCCTCTTCTTCGAGTGCGAGGCGCAGCGAGGTCCGCACCGTCTCGAGCGGCGGGAGCGCTCCGGGCAGAACCCGCTCGACGCGGACGAGATGGAGCCCGTAGGCCGATTCGATCGGCTGCGACCATTGCCCCGGCGCCTCGGCGAAGACGGCGCGCGCGAAGCCTTCGCCGAAGCCGCGCGCGAGCTCGTCCCGGGTCTGGGGATCGAGGTGGAGGCCGAGGGGAAACGCGTCGCCCTGCCGGATCGCGAGCGCCGGCGGGATCGCCTCGCGCTCGATCCGCTCGCGCAGGGCCGCGGCGTCGGCTTCCGTGCGAGCGCCGCGGCGATCACGGCTCGCGAAGACGTGGACGAGGCTGCGCCGCTCGGGCTCGCGCAGCGATTCGCTTCGCGCCGCATGGGCGCGGGCGAGGTCCGCCTCGGAGGGGCGCTCGTCCGGCGCGAGCGCCGTCGCCGCGAGGCGGAGCTTCTGGACGAGCAGCCGCCGGACGACCGGGTCGTCGCGTTCGAGGCCCAGCGCCCGCGCCTCCCGGACGAGCGCGCCGGGATCGGCGCCGGCCGCGGCGTCGTCCAGGAACGTCATCTTCTGGACGAGGCGGAGCGCGATCTCGGGATCGCCCTCGTCGAGGCCCCGTGCGAGGGCCTCGCGGTAGAGGAGCTCGTCGTCGACCTCGTCCCCGATCAGCGCGGCGAGCTCGGCCTGCGTGGGCACCCGCCCCATCTGCGCCTGCCAGCCGCGACGGAGCCCATCGATGCGATCGGCCTCGAGCGTGACGAGCGGAGGCTTCGCGATCGCCGCCCGGGCCAGCTCGCCGATCCGGTCGCGGGCGGCGAAGCCCAGCGCGCCGAGCAGCAGGAAATGGACGAGGGGCGAGCGCAGCAGGATCGGAGCTCCGGTCACCGCCGCTTCAGCGCATCTCGATCATGACCTTCGCGCCGGCATCCGGCGCGGAGGCGATCGCGAACGCCTCGACGAAATCGTCGAGGCCGAAGCGGTGGGTGATCATTGCGCTCGGATCCCGGCGCTCGATCAGCTCGAGCATCGCCTCGTAGCGCTCGGGGTATTCCATCGCGCCGACGATCGTCATCTGCTTCATGAGCACGGTCATGAAGTCGATCGAGACGGGCTTGCGATGGAGCGCGACGACCGAGACGCGGCTCGCCGGGGCGCAGCGCGCGACGACTTGCTCGAGCAGCGCACCGGAGCCCGTCGCCTCGATGAAGACGTTCGTGCCGACGAGCGGGCTGCCGTAGAAGGATTGCCGGCCGTGGAGCTCGCCGAGCGCCTCCCAGAGGTCGGCCTTTCGCGAGTCGACGACGTGCGCAACGCCGAGCTTCTTCGCGACCTCGAGCCGGGCCGCCGAGAGATCGACGACGCAGACGTCCCCGATCCCGCGATCGAGCAGCGTCACCGCCGCCGACAGCCCGATCGCGCCGGCGCCGAGGATCGCGACCTTGTCGCCGGGGCGCACGTTCGCCTGATCGACGGCATGCATGCCGACGCCGAGGGGCTCGGCGAGAGCGGCCTGCTCGAAGGTCATCGAGTCGGGGATGGGAAAGAGGCTCTTGCCCTGCGCCGCACCGCGGACCAGCAGACGTTTGGTGAAGCCGCCCTCGGGCCCGCCGTTGCCGAGCCCGAAGCCCGCGGCACCGGGGTGGAGCGCCACGCGCGCTCCGACCTTCACGCCGCGCACGTTCTTCCCGATCTCCGCGACGACCCCCGCGAGCTCGTGGCCGATCGGAAAGGGCGCGTCGGCCCGGGTCTGGATGCCGCCGATCTTCGCATAGCCGACGTCGCTGCCGCAGATGCCGCAGGCCGCGACCTCGAGGATCGCGTCGTCGGGGCCGCAGACGGGATCGGGGACTTCGTCGAGGCGCACGTCGTTCGGGCCGTGGATGCGGGCCTGCTTCATCTTCGCGTTCTCCTCAGGGCTTGCTGCCCCAGAATCGTTGCCAGGTCTCGAGCGCCTGCGGATGGCTGCCGAGCCCCGTCTGGCTGGCCGGCCAGTTCGCGGGCGGCTGCGAGAGGGGATTGACGCCGAGCTCGGCGCCGTAGACCAGGAAATGCTTGCGGCGCACGAAGAGCCAGCGACCGTCCCGGCGCGCGTAGCTGTCGTGGTACTGGATCGCGTGGACGATGAAGCGCGGGCTCGCGGGGCCACCATCCTGGATCTCGCCGCGGGCGTAGACGATCCCGGTCGCGTGATCGGCGTCCTCGAGATCGATGACATGGGTCCCGACGTTGAGGAAGGTGATCCCGACCTGGCGGAAGGAGCGGTCGAAGTCGGCCTTCAGGGCGGCGTGGCCCGTGCGTTCGCGGCCGACGCGGACGTCCGGGACGAAGAGCTCGACGAGGCGGTCGAGGTCGCGGGCATCCGCATACACCGAATAGCGCGCCGCCAGCTGCCGGATCTCTTCGTAGGCGAGCAGTCGCTCGACGTCCGTCATGTCCTCTCCCCCGATTCGATTCCCACGCCGCCCGGCCCGCTTCGCCACTTCATCGCGGGCCCGTGCGCGCCGCGAGTGCCGAGGGCAGTCTTCCGCTCGGGATCTTGCCGTGGTCCCAGGAGACGAATCGCTGCGGCTCGACGCAGATCAGCACGCGCTTGCCGGCCATGCGCTGCTTCACGTCGTCGGGAATCTGCTCGATGTCGGGCAACGGGCTGCCGGTCCCCGAGTTCGCTTCGATCATGGTCGCGACGGTCTGCTCGAGGTCGGTGTCGATCCGGGCGACGCCTTCCACCATCACGCCCCGCAGCTCGCTGTAGGCCGTCCCGCTCTCCACGAGCAGCGTCACCCGGGGATCGCGCTCGATGTTCTTCACCTTCTGGCTCGCGGCGTAGCTCGCCAGGCGGATCGTGAAGTCGTCGTCGAGGGCGTAGAACATCGCGACGGCGTGCGGGAAGCCCGTCCTGCCGTTCGTCACGAGGGTCATCGTATGCCCCTCCCGGAGATAGGCGCGAATCTCCTCGCGCGTCATTCTGATATCGTCTCGGCGCGGCATCGGTGGATTCCATCCGGATCGGATCGCGAACGGTATCGCAGGCGGTCGCGCCTGCGCAGGGCGCTGCATTCCGGTCGACCGGGACGCAGCAGCGGAGGCGGGCAGCAGGCATGAAGGCATTGGTGATCGGGGGGGCAGGGCCGTCGGGCCCCTTCGTGGTGAACGGGCTCGTCGCCCGCGGCTTCCAGACGACGATCCTCCACAGCGGCCGCCACGAGCCGCCCGAGCTCCCCGCGGCGATCGAGCACATCCACACCGACGCCTACGATCCCGCGAAGGTCGAGGCGGCGCTCGCGGGCCGGAATTTCGACGTCGCGATCGTGACCTACGGCCGGCTCCGGCGGAATGCGGAGATCCTCGCCGGGCGCGTCGGGCAGTTCGTCTCGGTCGGCGGCTTCCCCGGCTACCGCGGCTACATGAACGCACCGCTCTTCGATCCGCCGGGCTTCCCGGTGCCGACGCGCGAGGACGCGCCGATGGTCGTCGATCCGGCCGAGGACGAGAAGGGCTTCCGCATCCGCGCGACGGAGGAGCGGGTCTTCGACGCGCAGCCGGACGCCACGCATTTCCGCTATCCGTGGGTCTACGGGCCGCGCCAGCCGGCGCCGCGCGAATGGTCGATCGTGCGGCGGATCCTCGATCGCCGGCCCTTCCTGATCCTGCCGGACGGCGGCCTCTCGCTCTCGCATTTCGGTTATGTCGAGAACGTGGCGCACGCGCTGCTGCTCGCCGTCGACCAGCCGAAGGTCGCCGCGGGGCAGATCTACAACTGCGGTGATCAGGAGGTGCTCTCGATCGCGCAGGTCGCGGCGATCCTCGCCGATGCGCTCGGCCATGCCTGGGAGCTCGTCTCGATGCCCTGGGAGATCGCCTGGCCGGCGCGCCCGCTCGTCGGCCAGCCGTGGACGACCCATCGCATCGTGAGCCTCGCGAAGCTCGAGAACGAGCTCGGCTATCGCGACGTCGTCGCGCCGCGCGAAGCCTTCGCGCGCACGGCACGCTGGCTCGCGGAGAACCCGCCGGCGCCGGGCGGCCCGGAGGAGATGGTGCTGCAGGATCCCTTCGACTACTCCGCCGAGGACGCGCTCGTCGCGCAGTACCGCGCCGCGATCGCGAGCGTCGCCGAGCCCGACTGGGCGAAAGGCGAGGCGCCGGGGTATGGGCTTGCTTATAGCGGGCCGGGGGGGCGTGCGCGCAGTCAGGCAACGTTTGCCGGCTGACCCGCGCGGCGGAATTCAGCGCGGCGCGCTCGCCGCTGCGCCGACCCGCGTCCCCCGTCTGAACCGGATCGGCAGCGCCGACGGTCCCCGCACCGCGGGGTTCGAGCGATAGGGAATCGCGTCGAAGCCGCCGACGACCTCGATCTGCTCGAGCCGCTCCAGGACGTGGCCGAGGGCGATCTCGAGCTCGAGCCGCGCGAGCTGCGCCCCGATGCAGAAATGGCGGCCGACGCCGAACGCCGAGAGGTCGTGGGGCGGCCGCGCGATGTCGAAGCGGTCGGGGTCGGCGATCGCCTCGGGATCGCGCTGCGCGCTCGGGACCGAGCAGAAGACGATCTGGCCCTTGCGCACGGGGACGCCGCGGATCCCGGTCGCCTCCCTCGCATAACGCGGCAGGAAACGGCCCGGATGCTGGTAGCGCACGATCTCGAGGCTCGCGTCGCCGCGGCAACCGGGCTCGTCGCGGAAGCGGGCGAGCTGTTCGGGATGGCGCAGCAGCTCGATCAGCCCGAAGGAGAGCGAGTTCGCCGTCGTCTCCGAGCCGGCGATCAGCAGGGTCATCACGGTGCCGAGGATCTCGTCGGAGCTGAAGCGCCGGCCTTCGTCCTCGGCCTGCACCATGTCGGTCAGCAGATCGTTGCCCGGGTTCGCGCGCTTCTCTTCCATCAGCTCGCGCACGGCCTCGAGCGAGATCGTCATGCTCTGGATCGAGCGCAGCTTGTCGGCCTCGCTGCACATCGGGTTGAAGGCGACGACGACCGAATCGGCGAGGGCCTTGAACTGCCGCTCGCGCTCGCTGTCGGGCGCGATGCCCATCAGGCGGCTGATGATCGCGACGGGAAAGATCGCGGCGAACTCCGCGACGAAATCGCATTCGCCGCGCTCGATGAACGCGTCGATCAGCTCGTCGGCGAGGGCGTGCATGCGCGCGTCGAGATTCCGGACGGCGCGGCGCGTCAGCGCCGCGGAGGCGAGCTTGCGCAGGCGGGTGTGCTCGGCGCCGTCGTAGGCGAGCAGGTTCGCGCGCGTCATCCGGACGACGGGATGGTTCGCGTGCTCGGCCGGCGGCGGCGTCCAGTGTTCCCAGAGCGTCCGATCGGCGGAGAAGCGCGCTTCGTCGGCCAGGACCTCCGTCACGTCCGCATGCCGGGAGAGGAAGATCGCGTCGACGCCCGGAACGAGATGGACCGGCGCGTGCTCGCGCAGCACGGCGAGGATCGGATAGGGATCGCGGTCGTACTCCGGCGAGAGCGGATCGAAGACGAAGCCGGGATCAGTGGGCAGCAGTGGAGACACGCGCGGTCGCTCCGGGATCGACGGCGAGGGCGAGCTTGCCCTTCACCTGGTTGGCCGCGAGGCGCTCGAGGGCGGCCGGCAGCGCTTCGAAGGGAACCAGCTCGTCGACGGCGATCCGCAGGCGCCCGGCGCGCCACCAATCGAGCAGCACGGCCTGCGCCTGCTCCTTGTACACGCGGTCGTAGCCGGAGGGAATCACGCCGACCACGGAGTAGTTGTGCATCACGACGTGGGCCATGTCGACCTGGCCCCAGCGCCCGCTGGCGAAGCCGATCGCGAGCAGCCGCCCTTCGCCGGCGATGCACTGCGTCGCCTTCGTGAAGAGATCACCGCCGACCGGATCGAAGATCACGTTCGCGCCGCGGCCGTCGGTCGCGGCGAGGACCTGCTTCGCGAAGTCGGGGGCGTGGTGGTCGAGGATCGTTTCGGCGCCGAGGGACCGGCAGAGCGCACCCTTCGCCGGATCGCCGACGGAGGCGAGCACGCGGGCGCCGAGCGCGCGGCCAATCTGGATCGCGGCGGCGCCGGTCCCGCTCGCGCCGGCGAGGACGAGCAGCGTCTCGCCGGCCGCCAGCTTCGCGCGGGCGACGAGTGCGATGTAGGCCGTGTGGCCCGGGATGAGGAAGCAGGCGGCTTCGGCGTCGGTCATTTCGTCGGGGACGGGCAGGCAGAAATCGTCGAGGGCGAGACATTCCTCGGCGAAGCTGCCGTTGCCCGTGAAGAAGCTCGTCACCGCCATGACGCGATCGCCCGCGCGCCGGCCGACGACGCCCGGTCCCCAGTCGAGCACGCGTCCGACCACCTCCTGGCCCTGGGTGAAGGGCAGGGGCGGCGTCAGGGCGTAGTTCGCCTGACACATCAGCGCGTCGGGAAGACCGATGCCGGCGGCGAGGACCCGCAGCCGGACCGTCCCTTCGCGCGGCGTCGGCGAGGGGACCTGCGGATTCAGGACGAGGACGTCGCGGGGGCTGCCCGCCTTCGTGGTCTGCCAGGCTCTCATCGTCTGTGTCCTCCGTGGGGCGTTCGGGGCGGGCGTCTCGGATTTCTCAGGTCACGGGCTCGCGGCGCGCGAGATGGCGATGACGGATCGCGAGGGCCGCGTGGCGCTGGTCGGCGGAGTAGGCGGGCGTGTCGGCGGGCAGGGCGCTCCGGATCTTTTCGAAGGGCACGATGCGCACGCTCGGCGCGGGGTTGTCCTGCGTGAAGATCCAGCGGTACTGCAGCATTCCCTCCGGATGGCGTCCCGTATCGAGCCAGTTCTGGACGCCCGGATCGGCGTGGGCGACCACGATCCGCGCGCGGCCGTCGCCGTCGAGGCGCGCCTGATGATGATTGAGCCCGGATTGCCGCGTGGCGTAGTCCATCGTCCTGAACCAGACGTCGCAGAGCTGGATCTGCCAGTAACGCGCCTTCGGCGGCACGAACTCGATCACCATCGCTTCGTCCGGCTCGAGCGACCACCAATCGTTGCCGTAGAAGATGTCGCGCGCTCCGCCGACGAAGGAGGTCGCCGGCTTGAGCTCGCCCTTCACGAAATCGCGCCGCAGCTGGTCGACCCATTCCGTCCAGAAGCGCGCCGTCTGGAGCACCCAGAGCCCCGCCTCGTCGAGCAGCTCCGCCGTCTTCTCCGGCGCGTAGGGCGCGGGCCGGACGCCGACGCCGCCGATCCGCTCGATGTCGAAGCGCGCGGGCCACTCGTTCTCCCAGTCGACGAAGTACTGACGCACGCAGAAATACTGCGTCCCGGGCGGCATCTGCATGAAGTTGCCGCGATGGCCGGCGGGCCGCTCGGCGGCGAGCAGGATCTCGAAGCGGCCGTCGGCGTCGCATTCGAGGGCGGTCAGGAACTGCGTGTCGAAGACCCGGTCGTCTCCGATCTGCATGTAGCCGTCCTTGGTTTCGAGCAGCGCCTCGAAGATGTTGCTCCGGTTGCCGTAGACCCGGTACTGATGTTCGGGCGAGACGCGCGCCCAGAGGTACTGGTTGTCGACGTTCTCGGCGCCCCATTTCGATTCCGAATCGGGATTGCGCACGAGCCGCGGCGTCGCGGGATCCGAGAGCTGGAGCGCCTGCAGGATTCCGCCCGTCACGAGGCCGAGCGCATAACGCACGCCCTCGGACTCGACCTCGCCGGGGAAGGGCGTCGACTTCGTCGGGTAGGCGAGCAGATGCCGGCCCGCCTGGTCGAGGGAGCGGCAGAATTCGCTCCAGGCGCTGCCATCGAGCAGGCGCGTCGCGTTCTGCGCCGTGGTCCGCTCGGGCCCCCGCAGCGCCTGCTTCAAGGCCTTCCCGAACTTCCCGGTTCCGCCCACCGCCGCCTGCTGGCTCATGCTTCGCCCTCCTCTCGAATCTTTCGCTGGTTCGCCCGCTCGCCGGGCCGTTCGTTCCGCTCGCCGCGCCGGACGCCGGCGAGGCGATCTCAGCCCTCGATCTCGACCCGGTAGGCCGCGTAGTAGTCGGCGAATCGGGCGCGCTCGGTCGCGAGATCGAGGCCGGTATCGCTGAAGTCGTAGCGATGACCGCCGTGGCGGCCCTTCGGCTTGTTCGTGATGTAGTCGCGCTGGGCCTGCCGGGCGCTCTCGGGGTAGTCGATCCCGAAATGCGCATAGGCGCCGGCGAGTGCCTCGATCGGGTCACGCATCAGATCCGAATAGCGCAGATCGAAGCACTGTTCGGGGGGCAGCTTTCCGCTCGTGCGCAGCGCGGTCATGCCGTCGAGCAGCATCTTGCAGGTCTCGCCCGTGAACCAGTTGGCCATCGCGGCGACGTCGACCTCGTCCGACCGGACGAATGCGGTGGAGTAGAGGATCGAGACGACGGAGGGGAGCACCTTGATCGGATCGCGATGGGTGAAGACGATGCGGGCGTCGGGGTAGACGGCGAGCAGCGCGTCCAGCTGCGACATGTGGGAGGGGGATTTCAGGACCCAGCGCTCGCCGGGGCAGCGCCACTGCAGGTTCTGCAGCATCTGCTTGTGGAACTCGAAGGCGGGCACGCGGTCGCAGGCGTTGTACCAGGCCGCATAACTCGGAACCACATGTCGACCCATCCACTCGTCGCTGACGAAGGAATGGCCCATGACCTGCACGTCTTCGACGGGGATGTCGCCGCCGAGCTCGTGCATCGTGTCGTACTCGGGGACGATCTCGCACCAGAGCCGGATCTGGCGATCGGCCTTCGCGATGCGCGGATCGCTGCGATAGGTGGCGGTCTCGGGCGGCGGACAGGGATTGCGAACCTCCCAATGGCGCGGTGCCCGGTGGCGCGGGTCGGCGGCGAGCAGCTCGTGGGTGATCGACGTGCCGGTGCGCGGGAGGCCCGTGATGAAGATCGGCTTCTCGATCTGCTCGCGCGTGATCTCGGGATGGCGGCGCCGCCAGTCGGTCAGCTCGAGGCGCGCCTGCAGCGCGTTCAGCAGATCGTCGCGGGCGATCAGGCGGCCGACGGTGTGGAGCTTGGCCTCGTCGCGCAGGGAGGCGACGAAGATGCGGTAGGGCTCCCAGAAATCGTCACTGCCGAAATCGTCGAGCCCCGTGCGCCGGCGCGCCTCGCCGGCGAGGGCGTCGGGGTCGAGCTCGATCCAGGTCGGGTCGGTGTTCTCGTTCAGGGCCTGCACCCATGCGGGTCGCGGGCCGGGTTGCCAGATGGACACGGTTTTCCTCGTCGGCGGATTCGGGTCGGAAGAAGGGTCAAGGCATGTAAGAGCCGCCGCTCACGCTGACGAGCTGTCCCGTCAGGTGGGCGGAGCGGCGCGAGGCGAAGAAGAGGGCGAGGTCGGCGATGTCCTCGGGGCGGCCGATGCGGCGGATCGGCTGGGACGCGACGTTGAAGAGCGCTTCGCCCGAGGCGGCGGCCTCGGCCATCTTCTCGGGCGTCCCGAAGAACTCGTAGCCGTATTTGCGCCAGAAGCTGCCCTCGCCGACGTCGTTCTCGTTGTGGGGCACGATCCAGCCGGGCGCGATGCAGTTGATGCGGACGCCGAGCGGCCCCCACTCGTAGGCGAGGCCCTTCGAGAAGGCCATCACGAAGCCCTTCGTCCCACCGTAGGTCGAGACCATGTTGGCGGCCTCGGGCTCGAGGGCCGAGTTGGACGTGATGTTGATGATGCTGCCGGTCTGCCGCTCGACCATGCTGCGGCCGACCGCGCGCGTGCAGTTCCAGACGCCCCAGATGTTGAGGTTCACCTCCCACTCGGCCTCCGAGCGGGGCTTCTCGAGGAAGGGCCGCGGATAGAAGACGCCGCCTGCGTTGTTCACGAGCACGTCGACCGGGCCGAAGGTCTTCGTCGCCGCCTCGACCATCCGTTCGACGGCGTCTTCCTGCGTCACGTCGGTCGGCACGACGAGGACCTTGCCGGGCAGATCCTTCGCCGCCCTGGCGACCTCCTCGCCCTTCGCGCCGTCGCGCGTCGCGATCGTGACGTTCGCGCCTTCGGCGGCGAACCCGAGTACGAGTCCGCGCCCGATGCCGCCACTGCCGCCGGTGATGATCGTGCTCTTGCCTGCGAGTTCGAGATCCATGTCTGCCTCCCGGGACGGGCATGCTAGCCCCGTGCGCGTGCTAGCGTCGACCGCCGCCAAAGCCCCGAAATCGCAGGAGAGAGACGATGTCGACGACCGATGCGCCCCCGACCAAGGCGGTGGCCGATCCCGAGAGCTACCGCGAGGCGCTCGACGGCTGGATGAAGGCGCGCATGCCGCAGGCCGCCGGGCTGCGCGTCCACGACGTCGACATGCCGCGCGCGACCGGCTTCTCGAACGAGACCGTCTTCTTCCGCGCGAGCTGGAAGGAGGGCGGCGCCGAGCGGTCCCAGCGCTTCGTCGCCCGCATCGAGCCGCCGGATGGCGGGCTCTTCCCGGTCCAGGCGCCGGGCTGCGAGGTCTCGGTCGAGGTGCAGTACCGGATCATGTCCGCCGTCGCCGACGCGGGCATCCTGCCGATGCCGAAGCTCGTCGCCTACGAGGGCGATCGCGGCGTGATCGGGCGGCCCTTCTTCGTGATGGAGTTCATCGAGGGCGTGGTGCCCGCGGACGTGCCGCGTTATTCGCAGGCGGGCTTCCTCGTCGACGAGGCGACGCCCGCGGAGCGCGAACGCATGGTGCGCGAGGGCGTCGAGGTGATGGCGAAGCTCGCGCGCGTCGACTGGAAGGCGCTCGGCCTCGGCTGGCTCGACGGGCAGGGCAGGGGTGCGCCGTCCCTCGCCGATCAGCTCGCGCTCTATCGCCGCTACGTGACGAGCGAGCTCGCCGGCCGCGACCATCCCGTCCTGATGCGGAGCCTCGACTGGCTCGACGCGAACGCACCGGACGCGCCCTGCGGCATCTCCTGGGGCGATAGCCGGCTCGGCAACGTCATCTGGCGCGACTACCGGCCGGTCGCGGTCTGCGATTGGGAGGCCGTCTCGCTCTGTCCGCCGGAGGCCGACATCGGCTGGTGGGTCATGTTCGACCGCACCTCCTTCGACGACCTCGGCGCCGAGCGGATGCCGGGCTTTCCGACCCGCGAGGCGATGATCGAGATCTGGGAGCGCGCGAGCGGACGCCGCGTGGGCGACACCATCGACTACTGGGAGATCTTCGGGCTGATGCGCTTCTGCGCGATCATGATCAAGCTCGGCGACCGGATGGTGCGGGCCGGGGTCGTCCCGGCAGCGGTCGAGATGTGGCGGGAAAACGGGACGACCCACTCGCTCGCTGCCCTGCTCGTGCGTCAGGAGGCCTGAGAGCGCAGTCCGGGGCGCAGGAGGGAAATCTTTTTCCCAGACCCGGGTGGGTGGAAAAACGGCAGTAATGGGAAAAATACTTCCCTTCACGTGGGCCGAATCCCGCGCCGAAAAACCTGCAATGCATCTGCATGAAGAGCGGTAAGCCTCTGATTTATAAATGTAAAATGGAATTTTTACGCAATCTCTGATTCTTCTGGCATGTAACGTGCATCACTATGGGGCCATGGAAAACCGAGCGTCTCTCTTCTCTTCTCTCGTCGTCTTCGCCGCCGTCCTGCTGGGGGCCACCGCCTCCCAGGCCGCCGGCTTCACCGTCCACAGCTACGAGCTCGGTGAGCAGATCCGGCTCACCAACGGCACGCGGGTCTGGACCGCACAGCTCGATGTCAGCATCGAGAACGTGGCGAGCCATGTCCCGTCGTTCTGCGTAGACGTGTACACCCACATCGGGGTCGGCCAGTACGACACCCGGAACATCCTCGACGCGGATACCGGCGCTGCTCCGGCCGGCGAGCGGGCGCGGAACTTCGCGTGGGCGGGCCACGTGATGGAGACCTACGGCGCCGACATCGCGAGCCTCGCGACGGGCAACATCACCCGCGCGCAGGCGATCACGGGCGTGCAGGCGGCGATCTGGCAGGGCATCTACGGCGGCAACATGATCAACCGCTACAGCCTCTCCGCCGGCGCGCGCACCATCTTCGACGAGATCATGCGGACGGCCTTCACGGGTACGACCGACGCCAACATCGCCGAGTTCATCGGGGTTCAGGACCAGGTCTTCAACGGTCCGCGACCGACCAACCCGATCCCGGAGCCGAGCGCGGCGCTGGTGTTCGGTGTCGGCACGCTCGTCGCGGGCAGCGTCCTGCGCCGGCGCGCCTAGAGCCAGGGAGAAACGCTCGGTCCATCTGGGAAGCGGATCGTCGGGGCCATCCCGATCCCGCGCAAGACAGTGCAAATGAGAGAAGGCCCGGTCACCGCGAGGTGGCCGGGCCTTTTGCTTTGCTGCTTTGAATCGGGTCGATCGGCGGCGCCGGGTGGGGCTCGCCGCCGCTGGCCGGATTCACGGGATCCGGCGCTTGACCCAATCGCCCATCCGCTGCATCGCGTCGGTCGCTTCGGGGAACTGGCCGCAGAGACCGACATAGCCATGGACCATCTCGCTCACGAGGTCGACCGTCACGCTCGCGCCGTCGCGGCCCGCGCGCAGCAGCAGGCGGGTCGAGTCGTCGGCCGTCGTATCGATCTGTCCGACCGCGAGATAGATCGGCGGCAGGCCCGCGAGGTTCGCGTAGAGCGGAGAGATGAGCGGGTCCCGGAGATCGCCCCGCGCACCCGCGTAATCGCGAAAACGGGCGCGGATCCAGAGCGGTGAGACGAAGGGGTCGCGGCCCCGGGATTCGAGGGCCGCGTCGCCGGTCTGCTCGCCGTCGAGCCAGGGCGTCAGGCCGACGATGCAGGCGGGCAGGGGCTCGCCGAGATCGCGCAGGCGGCAAGCCGCGGCGAGGGCGATGCCGCCGCCGCAGGAGTCGCCGAGGAACGCCGTCCGCTCCGGCCGGACCCCGAGCGCCTGGAGCGCGCGCCAGGCCTTGATCGTGTCGTCGAGGGCAGCGGGGTAGGGATGTTCGGGCGCCCAGCGGTACTGGAAGCAGAGCACGCGCGCGGAGAGATGGCGCGAGAGGTGCTCGCCGTAGTCGAGGTAGTGCTGGACGATCGTCGAGACGAAGGCGCCGCCGTGGACGTGCACGACGACGCGATCGCTGGTGCGGTTCTCGGCGGTCGAGATCCAGGCCGCCTCGAGGCCGTCGAGGTCGATGGTCTCGACCGAGGTCCCGGGGCTCGCGCTGGTCGGATGGATCGCGTGCATCTTGGATCGGACGACGTCGACGGGATCCATGTGGTCCACGTTCCCGCCCGGCATCAGGCTCATCAGCTTCCGGTATTGCTCGCTCGCCACGCTCGACCTCCCTCTGGCGGATTGCGCCGTCGTCCTTCACACCAAGGCGCGGTCCTCCGCGTCCCGTTCGCGGCACTGCAGCCGCTCTGCGCAGCCGCGCCTGCGCCGGCGCGCCGCGCCGTTCCGCGCTGCGGCATCGCACTGGCGCCGAGTATACGCAGATCGGGCGCAGGCGTTGGGCGCACGCCTTCGAGCGCGCCTTCCGGGCGCGTGCGCTCCCGGCGGCCGCAGGTTAGCGTCTACGCCGACATCGACGCGTTCCACCGCCGGCGTTCCCGTGGCGCTGCGACCGGAGTCGCGCTCACCGCATCCGAACCCCAACTCGAACCCGAAAGGGAGTCACCACCATGGCCGCCCCGGACCTTCGCCTCGCCGACAGCCTCTTCGATCGCATGAAGCCGATCGACGTCGATACCCACATCACCGAGCCGCCGACCGTCTGGACCGACCGCGTCTCGAAGAAATGGGGCGACCAGGTGCCCCACGTGAAGCACATCGACGGCCGCGATCTCTGGGTCATCGGCGACCAGATGATCGGCGGTCCGGGCTTCACGACCGCGGCCGGATTCGAGGGCTCCTATCCCGAGTTCCGAAACGGCTTCCACGACATCCCGAAGAGCTCCTGGGATGCCCGCGCGCGGCTCGACTACATGGACGAAGAGGGCATCTGGGGCGCGATCCTCTATCCGAACGTCGGCGGCTTCGGCTCGGGCGGGTTCCTGAAGCTGAAGGACCCGCAGCTGATGCTCGAATGCGTGCGCGCCTACAACGACTTCCTCGTCGACTGGTGCAGCGCCGATCCCGCCCGGCTCGCGCCCGTCGCGGCGATGCCGTTCTGGGACGTGAACGAATGCGTCAAGGAAGTGCAGCGCGTCGCGAAGACCGGCCACCGATCCATCCTCGCCTGCTCGGAGCCCCAGGCCTTCGGTCATCCCCGCGTCGGTGATCGCCACTGGGATCCCTTCTGGGCGGCGGTCTCGGAGACGGGCCTCTCGCTCAGCTTCCACATCGGCGCTGGCGACCTCTCCGACATCGTCCAGGATCCGTGCAAGATGGGGCCGAAGGCTTCGTTCGCGCGCGTCTCGTCCGGCGTGTTCATGATGAACATGAACTGCATCGCCGACCTGATCTTCTCGGGCGTCTGCCACCGTTTCCCGAAGCTGAACTTCGTCTCCGTCGAGAGCGCCGTCGGCTGGCTTCCCTCCTTCCTCGAGGGCTGCGATTGGCAGTGGCAGAACGGCCAGGTCTGGAAGGAGCATCCCGAGTACAAGCTGCTGCCGAGCGAGTACTTCAAGCGCCAGATCTACGCCTGCTTCTGGTTCGAGGACAAGGCGCTGCCGGGGGCGATGGACGTGATCGGGGACAACCTGATGTGGGAGACCGACTTCCCGCATCCGACCTGCATGTACCCGGGACCGACGGGCGGCTTCTCGACCCATCCGCGCGACTACGTGAACCGCGTGATGGGCAAGATGGACGAGAAGAAGGTCGCGAAGGTGCTCCACCAGAATGCGGCGAAGCTGTACGGCTTCGAGCAGCTCGTCTAGCACGACGCGCTGAGCGCGCGCGAAGAGACGTGCCAGGTGCCCGGGCCGAGCGGCTCGGGCACTCGGGGGTGCGTGGGCGCGCTCGCGGGCACGGAAAGCCTCGTCGCTCGATGACTAGATCGAAAGGCGAGGGGTTTCGATCAGCTCGAGGCAGGTGCCGTCGGGGTCGCGGAAGAAGACGGCTTGCAGGCCGCCTTCGATCGGGACGTCGGGGCCCATGTCGAGATGGCAGGGGCCGGAGTGGGGGACGCCGAGGCGGTCGAGCTCGGCGCAGCTCGACTTCGCATCGTCGACCATGAAGGCCATGCGGAAGAGTCCGAGGTGGTTGGCTTCGACGAGAGGCTGGCCGACCGGCTTCGGCTGCTGCCACTCGAGCAGGTCGAGCAGGAACGGGTGGGGCTTGCCGCCGATGCAGAGGAAGTCCGCGCGATAGCGGCAATCGCCCGCGAAGCCGAAGCCCGAGCCGTCGGCCGGCGGCGGCTCTGCGCGGGGGGCGATCGGCGCGACACCGAGCACGCGCTGGTACCAGTCCGAGCTGCGATCGAGATCCGCGCAGTTGATGTTGATGTGCGAGAGGCGCGTGCCGCTCGGGTGTCCCGCCGCGTCGCCGAACTCGATGAACTCGACGCAGGTTCCGTCGGGATCCGAGCAGAGGAAGAAGCGCACGGTCTGTCCGGGCAGAACCGGCACGGAGACCGGTGCGCTGCGCAGGGGCACGCCGGCGGCGGCGAGACGCGCATGCAGCGCGTCGAGGTCGGGGTGGCCGAGGCAGAGGCGCATGAAGCCGAGATGGTTCGCCTCGGGATGGGGCCTTCCGATCGGCTTCGGCGTCTGCCACTCGAGCAGGTCGATCGCCGGGGAGAGGGGGCCGGTTCCGTCCTGCATCATGTACGCGTCCCAGACGACGCGGCCCGGCAGGCCGAATCCGGCGCCTTCCTGCGGTAGCGGTCGGGTATGCGTCGTCGCCTCGAGTCCGACGAGATCGCGATAGAAATGCAGCGAGCGCTCCAGGTTCGAGCAGTTCACGTTGACGTGGGCGACGCGAGTCAGGTCGAGGGCCATCGGAATTCCTTTCGATCTCGCCGGACGGTCGCCGGACGATCGCCGGTCTATTGGTTGCGCCCGCGTTCCATCACGCCGGCGCGGCGCCTTCCGATCTCGGCGCTGTCGATCTGCTTCGCGGATTCGGTGCCGACGCGCAGCTCCCAGGCCATCGCGTCGGCGAAGTGCATCGAATGGCCGGTGTCGATCATCTGCTTGACCTGCTCCATCACGCCGGGGACGCAGCTCGCCATGTCGCGCGCGAGCGCCTTCGCCTCGTCGAGCAGCCGGTCCGGCTCGCAGACGCGATTGACGAGGCCCCAGTCGTAGGCGCGCTCCGCCGTCAGCGCATTGCCCGAGAGCGAGACCTCCTTCGCGCGGTTGATGCCGATCAGGCGCGGCAACCGCTGCGAGAGGCCCCAGCCGGGCACGATGCCGACGCGCGCATGGGTATCGAGGAACTTCGCGCCGCGGGCGGCGAAGATCATGTCGCAGGCGAGTGCGAGCTCGAAGCCCGCGGTCGCCGCGGCGCCGTTGACGGCGGCGATCACGGGACCACGGAAGCCTTCGATGCCGTGGCGCATCTCGTCCTGGCCCTGCACGGAGAGATCGAAACCGGTGACGCCGTCGCCGCCGCCCCCGATCTCCTTCAGGTCCATGCCGGCGCAGAACGCGCGCCCGGCGCCCGTCACGATCACGGCGCGGATCGTCGGATCCGCCTCGAGCTCGCGGAACGCGGCGCCGATCGCGAGCCGCAGGGGCGCGTTCAGCGCGT
This sequence comes from Myxococcota bacterium, assembly GCA_041389425.1. Lineage (GTDB taxonomy): Bacteria > Myxococcota_A > UBA9160 > UBA9160 > UBA4427 > UBA4427. Next base: position 33,377 of record JAWKRX010000016.1, on the reverse strand, counting down.
TCATCTGGTCGGGGCGGTTCAGGGTGACGACCGCGATCGGGGCCTCCCGTTCGATCTTCAGGACGGGCTCGTTCGACATGGTTCGTTCCTCTCCTGCGGCGCCGGGCTCAGGCGTCGTGGGCGTTCACACCGATCCCGCCGTCGACGAGCAGCACGTCGCCCGTGACGAACGAGGCGCGATCGGAGCAGAGATAGGCGACGGCGTCGGCGATCTCGTGGGGCTTGCCGAGGCGGCGCATGGCATGGACGGCGAGGGTGCTCTCGCGGATCGAGGGATTGTTCTCGAAATAGCTCGCGATCCCGGGCGTCTCGATCCCGCCCGGCGCGACCGAGTTCACGCGGATCCCGCGCGTCGCGTATTCGGCGGCGACGGTCTTGGTGAGGGCGATGACGCCGCCCTTCGCCGCGGCGTAGGCCGCCTGGCGGACCTGGCCCTTGATGCCGGACTGCGAAGAGATGTTGACGATCGCCCCGCCGCCGCCGCGCAGCATCGCCGGGATCTCGTATTTGAGGCAGAGCCAGACGCCGGTCAGTGACACCGCCAGGCAGCGATCCCAGCGCGCGCGATCGAGCTCCGTCGTCGGATGGAAGCCCGCCCCGAGCGCGGCGTTGTTCGACGCGCAATCGAGCCGCCCGAAGCGCGCTTCGATCTCGCCGACCATCTGCTCGACGCTCGCTTCGTCCGAGACGTCCGCGACGAAGGCCTCGGCCTCGAAGCCCTCCGCCCGCACCTGCGCCACCGTCTCGAGGGCGCCCTCGCGATTCCAGTCCGCGACGGCGACCCGCGCGCCCTCGCGCGCGAAGACGAGCGCGGTCGCACGGCCGATGCCGCTGCCGGCGCCGGTCACGAGGCCGACCTTGCCCTCGAGCAGTCGGGTCAAGAAGCGGCCGCTCCCGATCCTTTCGCGGGATCGCGCCCGGCCTTCGGATCGGAAGAGCGGCCCGGCTTCGGCGGCGGCCAGCCGGGGACGAGGCGGTGCTCCTTCGCGTGGCGCGGGGCGTGGAAGGTCTCGCCGCTGCGCCCCCGACCTTCTTCGGTGGTGAGAATCCAGACGAGCGTCGCCGCCGGGACCTCGGGCGGAGCGCCGTGGGCCAGATGCAGCTGATGGATCGGGTTGTCCTTGCCGAGCATCGCCATCTGGGCCTCGGTCGGGACGTAGCCGGGATCGATGTTGTAGGCGCGGATGCCGTCTTCGTGGTGCTCGACGTGGAGGAAGCCGGCCATGCGATGGAAGGCGCTCTTCGAGGCGCCGTACGCGAAGCCCCAGCCGCCGTCGCCCGTCTTGTTGGGCGGATCGTATTGGCCGGCGTTCGACGTCATGTTCACGATCGTGCCGCTCCGCCGCTCGAGCATGTGGGCGAGCACGCGGCGGGTCAGATGGAATTGCGCGAAGAGGTTGCCCTCGAGCACGAGCCGCAGCTTGTCCTCGGGCACGGTCATGAACGGATCCATCACGCCCGGGCCCTGATAGATGCCGTTGTTGAAGAGCACGTCGATGCGGCCCCAGTCGGCGAGCGCGCGCTCCAGCGCGGCATCGATCGACGGCCGGTCGAGCAGGTCGAGCCGCAGGGCGAGCGCGCGGCGGCCGCGCTTCTCGATCTCGTGCGCCGTCTCTTCGAGGCTTCCGGGCAGCGCGGTCTGCTTGCCCGCGGTGGCGAGGGAGGAGCCGTAGTCGTGGGTCTCGCCGGGATGCAGGGTGCGGGCGGTGACGACGACGTCGTAGCCGGCCTCGGCGAGGGCGATCGAGCCGGCCTTGCCGATGCCTCGGCTCGCGCCGGTCACGAAGGCGACGGGGTTGGATCCGGGCATGCGGGCTTGTCCTCTCGTCGGAGCGCGTGGGTGGGGTCGGAATGCACGTTCGGCGTCGACGTTAGCGCGCGCGAATCCGGTTGCGTCAGCAGGGGCGCTTGCGCAGACTGAGGCCGTTCCCGGGATCGGGACGGCAGGGAGAAGCGATGCGGCTCGAGGATCGGGTGTTCGTGGTGACGGGGGCGGGTTCGGGCATCGGACGCGAGATCGGCATTCGCTTCGCGGCCGAGGGCGCGCGCATTGCCGCCGTGGATCTGCGCCCCGAGACGGCGGCGGAGACCGTCTCGCTGCTCGCGGGCAAGGGCCATTTCTCCTGCGCCGTCGACGTCTCGAGCGGGCCCTCGGTCGTCGAGATGTTCGGCCGCGTCGATGCGCATTTCGGCCGCGTCGACGGACTCGTCAACAACGCCGGTGTCGACCACGTTCCCGGCGACGGACGCGATCTGCTGATGAAGACCGGGCAGCAGACGATCCACATGAGCGACGAGGGCTTCACGCGCCTGATGGCGATCAACGTGAACGGCGTCTTCTTCTGCCTGCGCGAGGCCGTGAAGCTGATGCAGCGCGAGAAGCGGCCGGGCAGCATCATCAACATGTCGAGCATCGCCGGCATCTCGGCCAACGGGAACGTCAGCTATGCGGCGTCGAAGCACGCCGTCCTCGGAATCACGCGTGCGACCGCCCGGGAGCTCGGCCGTTTCGGGATCCGCGTCAACGCGATCTGCCCCGGTGTGATCGATACGCCGATGACCGCGGGCGTCCCCGAGTTCGCCCTCACGCCGCTCAAGCAGGCGACGCCTCTCGGTCGGACCGGGACCCCGGCCGACATCGCCCAGACGGCCGTCTTCCTCGCGAGCGACGAGAGCAGCTTCATCACCGGTCAATGGATCTCGCCCAACGGCGGCCTCGTGATGTGTTAGGCCCCGCGCGGGCCCGGAGGAATCATGCAGAAGCTCTTCTACCTGCTGCGGGACGAGGCCACGGCGGACGGCGACGCGCTGCGCGAGGCGATCGTCGAGCGGGCGGTGCCGGCGATCCGGTCGGCGGGCGGCCGTGAGGTCACGGTCTTTGCGGCGGATCGCGACGTCGCGGCCGGGCGGCCGGTGCGCCAGATCGATCCGCCGATCCGCGCGATGATCTCGTTCTGGCTCGAAGACGCGGCGGATCGCGTGCCGGCGGAGGCCGCGCTGCGGGCACTCGTGAAGTCGATCGCCGGCTATCTCGTCGTCGAGTCCCGTCCCCTCGTCCACGAGATGCCGAAGGGCGAGCGGACGCAGGGCATGAAGCAGATCTCCTGCGTGACGAAGCGCGCCGACCTTTCTCAGGACGAGTTCATTCGAATCTGGCACGAAGACCATCGCAAGGTCGCGATCGAGACCCAGTCGACCTTCGGCTACGTGCGCAACGAGATCTTCCGGCCCGTGACCGAGGGCGCGCCGATGCAGTGGACCGCGATCGTCGAGGAATCCTTCCCGATGGGCGCGCTGACCGATCCGCACGTCTTCTACGACGCGAAGAACGAGGCCGAATACCAGGCCAACTTCAAGCGCATGATGGACAGCTGCGGGCGCTTCCTCGACCACGGCCCGATCGAGGTCACGTTCGTGTCCGAGTACTACCTGGGTTAGTCGCCCGACGGCATCAGCCGATGCCGAAAGCTCCGCCCCGCGGCGGGGCCCACCCGATTCCCTGGAGGAGCCCATGCCGCGACCGAGATTCCCCGACGACGAGATCCGGCCCGGCAGCGCCTTCCCTCGCGCGCACGGCCCGAGACGCGCGACGCTCGGCGGCTTCGCGCCCGGCTTCGGAATCGCGATCGGCCTCGTCGCCGTGCTCCTCGCTTCGCTCGCTGCCGCTCCGGTCCTCGCGCGCGATTACAGCGAGAAGCGCGCCGCCTGCAGCCAGTCGGATCCCCTGCGCCAGGCGTTCTTCGGCGATACCCACGTCCATACCGTCTATTCCTTCGACGCGAACAGCCAGGACACGCGCAACACCCCGCGCGACGCCTATCGCCTCGCCCGCGGCGAGCAGATCGGGCTCCAGCCCTACGATGCGGCGGGCCAGCCGCTGCGGACCGCGAAGCTCTCGCGCCCGCTCGACTTCGCCGTCGTGACCGACCACTCCGAGATGCTCGGCGAAATCGAGACGTGCAGCACGCCGGGGACGCCGGGCTACGGCTCCGACATGTGCTGGGTCTACCGCAACTTCCGGCCGGCGACCTTCGCCTACTTCGCCGTGCGCAACATGATCCAGCGCGATCGCTTCGAGTTCTGCGGGCCCGACGGCAAGCTCTGCCTCGACCAGGCCCGAGTCGTCTGGAAGGACATCCAGGCGGCGGCGGAGGAGAGCTACGACCGCACCGCGCAGTGCGGCTTCACGAGCTTCGTCGGCTACGAGTGGACCGCATCGGGCGCGGCCGGCGCGAACCTCCATCGCAACGTGATCTTCCGCAACGCGAAGGTGCCGAAGCTGCCGGTCAGCTCGGTCGAGAGCGCATCCGCCTACGATCTGTGGACGCGCCTGCAGCGCGAGTGCATCGACGGGACGAAAGGCTGCGACGCCCTCACGATCCCCCACAACTCGAATCTCTCGGGCCCGGGCTTGATGTTCGTCTCGGCCAAGCTCCCGCTCGGCGGCGGCGAGGCGCCCGCGGTCGACGCGGCGGAGGCCAGGCTGCGCCAGCGCTGGGAGCCCCTCGTCGAGATCATGCAGCACAAGGGCGACTCGGAGTGTCTGCTCGGCGGCGATACGCGGGACGAGGCCTGCGGCTTCGAGAAGGTGCCGTACAACAGCTTCGCGGGGGTCGGGCGCGTCGCCGCTTCGAACGTCGGCACGGCGGTGCCGGGCAGCGGCCTCGCGGACCTGACGCCGACGCGTTCCGTGATGGTGCGCGAGGCGCTCAAGCAGGGACTCGTGAGCCAGACGAAGATCGGCGTGAACCCGCTCAAGTACGGCATCGTCGCGAGCACGGACACCCATCTCGGGGCGCCCGGCCTCGTCGAAGAAGCGGGCGCGAAGGGCCATGGCGGCGCCGGCGTCCGTTCGGTCCGCGGCTTGCCGGACGACCTCGAGTTCAATCCGGGCGGGCTCGCGGTCCTCTGGGCCGAGGAGAACAGCCGCGACGCGCTCTTCGATGCGATGCAGCGGCGCGAGGCCTACGGCACGAGCGGAACGCGACCGCTCGTGCGCTTCTTCGGCGGCTGGGACTTCGACGAGAGCCTGTGCGAGGGCGCCGAGCTCGTCGCGCAGGGTTATGCGCGCGGCGTTCCGATGGGCGGCGATCTCGCGAAGCCGCCGGGCGACGGCGCGCCGACCTTCGCCGTCTGGGCGCGCCAGGATCCAGGGACTTCGGCGCTGCCGGGGACGCCACTCGCGCAGGTCGAGATCGTGAAGGGCTGGGTCGAAGGCGGCGAGGCGCACGAGACGGTGGTGGACGTCGTCTCTTCGGGCGGCGCGGCGAGCGTCGATCTGTCGACCTGTCAGACCAGCGGGAAGGGCGCCGCCGAGCTCTGCCGCGTCTGGCGCGACCCGGATTTCGACGCGAGCCAGAACGCCTTCTACTACGCGCGGGTGCTCGAGAATCCGACCTGTCGCTGGAGCCAGCGCCTCTGCGTCGAGGCGGGGGTCGTCTGCTCGGATCCCTCGACCATCACGCCCGGGTTCGAGGGCTGCTGCAGCGAGCGCCATGTCCCCGTGATCCAGGAGCGGGCCTGGACCTCCCCGATCTGGTACACGCCCTGATCCGCCGCACCTGCACGGCAGACCTTGCTGCCGGCGGAGCCGCCGCGTAGCCTTCCGCTCCGGCTCGGGAACCCGGTCTGCGCTGCGACCTCGACGAGGCCTCGACGCGACGCCCGAGAGAAGACGAACGAAGAAGACGAACGAGGCTCGAAGAGCGCTCGAATCGAGCGCGAAGCGAGTCCGAACAGACGAGCGACGACCCGCCGTGAACGATCGGCGGGCTGCGAGGAGATCGAGATCATGGCCCGACGCCGAAGCAGTGCTGCCAACGCCTCCGCGGAAGTCGACCTCACGCCGATGCTCGACGTCGTCTTCATCATGCTGATCTTCTTCATCGTGACCGCGTCGTTCGTGAAGGAAGCGGGCGTCGACGTGACGCGACCGCCGGCGGTGACGTCGGAGCCCAAGGACAAGGGCAACATCCTGATCGCGATCACCGAGTCGGGTCAGATCTGGATCGATCGCCGCGCCGTCGATGCCAGCTCGCTGCAGGCCCACATCGAGCGTCTGCACGGCGAGAACCCGCAGGGAGCGATCGTGGTTCAGGCGGACAAGAACTCGCAGAACAGCTTGCTCGTCACGGTGATGGATGCGGCGCGGGACGCGGGGGTGACCCAGATTTCGATCGCCGCCGAAGGCATCTGACGTGGCTCGCTGATTGGTCCCGGCACGATCCCTGCTCTTAGCGGGGTCATGCCGAGCCCCTCCGATTCGCCCTCCGCCTTCAAGCCGCCCCACTGCCCCAACCCCGATTGCCTTTTCCATCTGGATTCAACCGGTTGGCGCTTCAAGCGCGCCGGCTTCTACCACCGCGATGCTCGCCCCCACCGCATCCAGCGATACCGCTGTTCACACTGCCGCCGCGCCTTCAGTTCACAGACCTTCTCCCCCACCTACTGGCTCCGTCGCCCCGACCTGCTCGAGCCCGTCTTCCGCGCCGAAGTCGCCGGCTCCGGACACCGCCAGATCGCCCGCCAGTTCGGTGTCGTCCATGCCACCATCCAGCGCCTCGTCGACCGCCTCGGCCGCCACTGCCTGCTCCTCCACGAGACCTTTCGCAAGAAGGCCCGGGCCCATCTCTCCAAAGAGCCCGTCGATGATGGACGGCCTCGGCACCTTCGCCGGCGGCCAGTACTGGCCCCTCGAGCTGACGGGCCTCGTCGGCGCCGCCACCTACTACAGCCACGACTTCGTCGTCACCGAACGCCGCCGCGGCGGGACGATGACCGAGCTCCAGAAGAAGCGAAGAGCGGCCTACGAGGAGAAGCTCGGCCGCCCCGACCCGAAGGCCCTGACCCGCGACGTGCTCGAACTCCTGAAGACGAACCTCCCCACCAAGGGTCCGATCGAGCTTCGCACCGACGAGAAGTCCGAATACAGAACCGCCCTGAAACGCCTCGGACACCCCGGAATCGAGCACGAGACGACCCACTCGAAGGCACCGCGAACGGCGAAGAACCCGCTCTTCGCGATCAACGCGCATCACATGTTCGTGCGGCACAGCGGGGCGAACCACAAGCGCGAGACGGTGGCGTTCTCGAAGCGGATCCAGGCGGTGATCCATCGCCACGCGATCTTCCAGGTGTGGCGGAACCTGGTGAAGGTGGCTTCGGAGCGTCAGCCGACGAAGGGGACGCCGGCGCAGCGACTCGGGATCACGCGTGTGCGATGGAGCATCGGGCGGGTGTTAAGGGCGCGGCTGTTCGTGAGCCGGATCGAGCTGCCCGAGCGCGTGAGACAGAGCTACCAGGGGCAGTTCACGAGCCGGTTCATGCGACGAGAACGCGGGCACCGACTTCGACGAGCCGATTGAGCGGTGCTCGTCGAAGGGAGTCTGGACGTCTGGAGCCTGGAGGACTGGTGCCGTCGCGGGAGGCTCCGAGACGAACCCGATCAGCTCGAAATCGATCCATTCGTCGAGCCACGTCAGGAGGGCCTTTCTCCCCGGATCGTCACGCGATACATGAGTCTCTCATGATCGGCATAATCGTCGATCGCATAGTGCTGCAGCCATCGATTGTCCCAGATCGCGACCGTCCCGTTCTCCCAATGGATCCGGCAGCAGAGCTCGGGGCGGGTCGACAGGTCGTAGAGCATCGCGAGCAGGGCGGTGCTCTCGGGCTTCGAGAGGCCGACGATCTGCTGGGTGAACATCGGGTTGACGTACAGGCTCCTGCGCCCGGTCACCGGATGTGTGCGCACCACGGGATGAACGACTTCTTCGTAGATGCGCTCGCTGAAGGTGTACTGGATCGCCGTCTCGCCGCGGTATTTGGCGTCGCCGGTCGTCTTGGGATCGTAGGCGCTGCTCGCGCTGTGGATCGCGCGCAGGGGCTCGAGGAAGCGGCGCACGGGCTCGGAGAGGGCGGCGAGTGCGGCCTCCATCGATGCGAAGACCGTATCCCCGCCGACCGGCGGTACCTGCTCGCCGTACAGGATCGTGAGGGCACTCGGGCATTCGAAGAAGCTGTTGTCGGTATGCCAGGAGGTCCCGAAGAACGCGCGCTCGCCGGCGGGCTTCAGGACCTTGATGACCTCGGGATGGCCGGGCATTCCGTTCGCGATTGGATGAACGTCGGGCGTGCCGAACTGCTTCGCGAGGGCCAGCAGGGATTCGGTCTCGAGCTTCTGGTCGCGGATGCAGAGGACGCCATGGCGATGAAGCGCGTCGTCGAGGGCTCCGCGAGTCGCCGCGTCGAGGGGTCTGGAGAGGTCGACGCCTCGCACCTCGGCGCCGAGCGCGCCGGCGAGGCCACGAATCTGGAACGGTCGCATCATGGGAGAGCACTGCCTTCTTGCCGGTTCGTGATTCCGGTTCGTGTTGCCGGTTCCTGGTGGTGGTCCGGTCGGCACAGGCTACGCGAACGGCGTTCTTGCCGCGATTGGCCGACGTGCTGCCGTCCGATCTGATCCACCCCTGACGGGTCGTCAAGTTAGGATCGGACGCGTGATGCGCGAGGCGCGCCCCGGACGGGCCGGCCGAATGCGCATTCGAAGGGGAGGGCGCGAGTTGGGCGAGTTCGGCATGTCGATCGAGTCGTCGGGATGGGCTTCGAGGGCCAGCCGGGGCCGCGCGCTGGTGGTCGAAGCGTCCCTTCCGGAGGGCGTTCCCTCGATTGCTGCGCGGCTCGCCGAGTCGGGCTTCGAGGTCCGGGCCTGCAACGATGGGCGGGCTGCCTTCGAGTCCTTCATCCGCGAGCTGCCGGATCTGATCGTGACGCGGGAGCAGGTGGGAGGGGTCGACGGGCTCGAGCTCGCGCGGCGGGTCCGCGAGGTCTCGTGCATCCCGGTCGTCCTGGTCGATCCGGTCGCGCCGATCGGGCGACGCGAGCGGGCGCTCCAGATCGGCGTCGATCGGGTCGTCTCGGAGCCCGGAGAGCTCGAAGATCTGCCGGGGATCGCGCTCGAGCTCATGGGACATCCGAAGCCCGCGCCGCTCCTGACGGCGGCGCATGTCCGGCGCATCGCCCGTTCGGAGCTGCGGGCGGAGCTCGCGCGCCTGCTCGTGGAGTGTCGCGGAAACCTGGCGGAGATGGCGCGGCGGATGGGCAAGGATCGCTCGACCATCCGATACCACCTGCGGCGCTTCGGGATGTTGGTCGAGGAGCGCGCGCCCCGCGACGAGGCCGGAGCGCCGTCGGAGTCGGGAGCGCGTGGCGAACGGGACGTCGAGGATCTTTCGGCGCCGCCCTGAGCGCCGGTTGCGTCGCCCGGCGAGCGGCGGTTCACTCCGGCGCCGGGGGGCGGAATGAATCAATCGCGTGCGCAGGAAGGTCTCGCTTCCGCACCGGGGAGCGAGTCGACGCTGCGTGCCTGGCTGCTCGGCCTCGGGCTCGCCGCGGTCCTGGGGGCGGCCAACGTCTACCTCGGCCTGAAGGTCGGGATGACGGTCTCGGCCTCGATTCCGGCCGCGGTGCTCGCGATGCTGATCCTGCGGCGGGTCTTTCGCGACGGGACGGTGCTCGAGGCGAATCTCGTGCAGACGGCGGCCTCGTCCGGCGAATCCCTCGCCGCCGGCATTCTGTTCACGGTTCCGGCCCTCGTCCTGATCGGCTACTGGCAGACGTTCGACTATTGGACGACGGCGCTGATCGCGATCGCCGGCGGCTGGCTCGGCGTCCTGTTCATGATTCCGATGCGGCGCGTCTTCATCGAGGACAGCCCGGAGCTGCCGTTTCCGGAGGGCGTCGCCTGCGCTTCGGTGCTGCGCGCGGGCATGGAGACGTCCGGGCCGGGGGCGGCGCGGGCGGTCCTCGCAGGCGGGCTGCTCGGCGGTGTCGTCAAGCTCGCCATCGGCGCGTTCGGGCTCGCGGCGGGCGGGCTCGAAAAGGCGGTGCTCGTCGGGGGGCGGCCGCTCTTCATCGGCGCCGACCTCTCGCCCGCACTCGTCGCCGTCGGGGTGATCGTCCGGATCGAGGTCGCCGCGCAGATCTTCCTGGGCGGCGCGATCGGGTGGTGGTTCGTGCTGCCCGCGCTGCCCGAGCTCGCGCCGCTGCTCTCGCCCGGCTCGCCCGGGCTCGGCGCGGCGCTCGCCTCGGGCGGGGAGGCGGTGGCCGCCGAGCGCGCCTACGCCCTCTGGTCCCACGGCGTGCGTTATGTCGGTGTCGGGGCGATGGCGGTCGGCGGCATCGCCGCGCTGGTGCGCGTGCGGGCCGGGCTGGCGCGCGCGGTCCGCGAGCTCCGGCTCGGCTGGGGAAGGCGCGCGGCGAGCGGCGAAGCGCGTGTCGATCTGTCGACGGGCTGGATCGCGCTCCTCGCCACCTGCGCCATCGCCGCGACCTCGCTCCTCTATCTGCGCTTCACGGGCTCGGCCGGCATCGCGCTGATCGCGACGGGGCTGATGGTGACGGCCTGCTTCTTCTTCGTCGGCGTCGCGAGCTACATCGTCGGCCTCGTGGGCAACAGCAACAGCCCCGTCTCCGGCATGACGATCACCGCCGTGCTCGCGACGGGCGGCGTCCTCTTCCTCGCCGGCTACACCGGCATGCAGGGCATGGTCGCGACCCTCGGCGTCGCCGCCGTCGTCTGCTGCGCGGCCTGCACGGCGGGCGACATCTGCAACGACGTGAAGACGGGCGCGCTCGTGGGCGCGACACCCTGGCGGCAGCAGCAGATCCAGCTGGTCGGGGTGGTGGTGGCGGCGCTCGTGATGGCGCCCGTGCTGCAGCTGCTGGACGACGCCTACGGCATCGGATCGCGGGAGCTCGCTGCACCGCAGGCGAGCCTGTTCGCGAGCCTCGCGCGCGGCTTTTTCGGGGACGAGTCGTTGCCGTGGGGATTGGTCTCGCTCGGGGCGGCCATCGGTGGGCTCGTCCTCGCCCTCGATGCGGTCTTCGAGCGGCGCGGCGCCGGGATGCGGCTGCACCTGATGCCGATCGCCGTCGGGATGTATCTGCCTCTCGGTCTATCGCTGCCGATCCTCGTCGGCGGCTTGATCGAAGCCTTCGGGCGACGCGGCCGCGCGGGGATTCATGCGGGCGGCGATGCGGGGGCGGAGGGGGGTGTGTTGTTCGCTTCGGGGGCGGTGGCGGGCGAAGCGCTCGTCGGCGTCGGCATCGCGGCGCTGGTCGCCTTCGGCATCGAGCGGCTGGAATGGGGCGGGGCCTGGCAGGGGCTCGGCGCCGGAATCGTCGCCCTCGTGCTGCTCAGCGCGTTCGGCCGGGCCGTCCGAGCGAACTGAGCGCCCGGGGCCCGCGCTCGCTTCGAGCGCCCGTGGCCCGTGCGAGCATCAAGCGCCCGTGGCCCGTGCGAGCATCAAGCGCCCGCGGCCCGCGCGAGCATCACAAGAGGCGATCAGAGCTCGCCCATCTCGCGCTTGAAGGCGTATTCCGCGGGCTCGGCGACGAGCACGTCGTAGGCCGCTTCGAAGACCGGTCGACAGCTGTCGCCCCGAATCAGATTCACGGCGCAGGCGGGCGATGCGAGGATCGAAGCCGGTACGAGCAGGACCGAGCCGATCCCCGCCCGGGCGGCGGCGAGCGGACGCACGATCACCGCATCGAGGCCCGTCGAGATCGTCTTCTGCGCCGGCGAGCCGTCCCATTCCGCGGACGCCGTCTGCGCGCCGCAGAGCGAAGCGAGTGCGATGGCGGCGGCGGTGGACGTCCATCGCCGTCCGGCCGAGATCCGATTCGAAACACCAGAGCGAGCCGGGCGCGTGCGCATCGCTTTCCTTCCTGTGAAGAAGATCGCCGGAGACGATCCCTGAATGCGGTCCTTGGAAGACCGTCCGCTGAATCCGATCCGTGATCCGATCTGTGACGACGTTCTCGATCCCGCCGCCCGATCACGACCGGGGCGATCGGGTCGGCCGATCCTAGCAGAGCCCGCGTGGCCGGGAACGGCGGGCCGCGGGTGGTGGTCGATCGGGTATGCTGCGCGCGTCCGGAGGGGGGTGTGTGAGCGCGAACGTCGTGGGGCCGGATGCGGGCGGGACGGGCGATGAGGATTCGGGGCGGCTGACGCGCCGGATCCTGATCGGCCTCGGCCTCGGCGCCCTCTCGGGGCTCCTGCTCCGGCAGCTGGCCGAGGGCCACCCCATCACGGATTTCCTGGTCGGGGGTGTCTTCGCGGTCGGTGGCCAGATCTTCCTGGCGAGCCTTCAGCTGCTGGTCGTGCCGCTGGTCCTCGTATCGCTGACGTGCGGGACGGCCGCGCTCGACGACGTCGCGAAGCTCGGGCGGATCGGGGGCAAGACCTTCGGTCTCTACCTCTGCACGACGGCGATCGCGATCAGTCTCGCGGTCGCTGCGGCGCTCCTCATCCAGCCGGGCGCGGGCTTCGAGACGACGCAAGCGGCGAGCACGGTGGCTTCGGTTGCGCCGCCGAGCTTCTCGCAGACCCTCGTGGAGCTCCTGCCGACGAATCCCTTCCAGGCCCTCTCCGAGGGTCGCACGCTGCAGGTCATCGTCTTCGCCATCCTGCTCGGCCTGGCGATGACCCTCTCGGGCGAGGCGGCGGCGCCGATGCTGCGGCTCTTCGAGAGCGCGAACGTCGTCGTGATGAAGCTCGTGTTCATCCTGATGGAGCTCGCGCCGTACGGCGTCTTCTGCCTGATGGCGAAGGTCGCGAGCGAGCAGGGCGTCGAGGCCTTCGGCAAGCTCGCGTGGTATTTCGCGAGCGTCCTGCTCGTGCTCTTCGTGCATGCCTTCGTCGTCTACCCGACGCTGCTCGTGCTCTCGGGTCTGTCGCCGCTCGCCTTCTTCCGCAAGCTGCGGGCGCCGATGAGCGTCGCGCTCAGCACGGCGAGCAGCAATGCGACGCTGCCCGTCAATCTCCGGACCGCGACGCAGCGGCTCGGCGTCGACCGCTCGGTCGCGTCGTTCACGATCCCGCTCGGAGCGACCATCAACATGGACGGCACCGCCGTCATGCAGGGCGTCGCCACGGTCTTCATCGCTCAGGTCTACGGCATCGAGATCAGCGCCGGCGGATTCCTGACGATCGTCGTGACGGCCACCCTCGCCTCGGTCGGAACCGCGGGCGTGCCGGGGGTCGGGATGGTGATGCTCGCGATGGTGCTGCGGCAGATGGAGCTGCCCGTCGAAGGCATCGGCCTCGTGCTCGGTGTCGACCGGCTGCTCGACATGGCGCGGACCGTCGTGAACGTCACCGGCGATGCGACGGTTTCCTGCGTGGTGGCCCGGAGCGAGGGAAAGCTCGATCTCGACGTCTATCGAGGGCCCTGAAGCCGGGGCGTGAGACCGGCCCGTGGCCGCCTGGTGCGCGGCCACCGGACGCTTTGCCGCGGCGCAGCGATTGGGCCAAGCTCTGCCTCGCGCCGCCCGACCGCGCGCTTCGAAGATCCGCCCGTGCGCTCTCGAGAGCGCGGGCATCCGCGAAGATCCGCATCACCGGAGAATGCTCTTCACTCGAGCACTCTTCACCCGAATACGTCATCCGAACACAAGGAGATCCCCGATGAAGCTCTATACCGGAATGGGACCGAATCCCCGGGTCGTCACGATCGCCGTCGCCGAGACCGGCGCGAAGGTCGAGACCGTGACCGTCGACCTGATGAAGGGCGAGAACCGCCAGGGCGCCCATCTCGAGCGCAATCCGGCCGGCCAGCTCCCGACTCTCGAGCTCGACAACGGCCAGTTCGTCTCCGAGATCACGGCGATCGCCGAGTACCTCGACGAGAAGACCGGCGGCAAGCTGATGGGCAGCACGCCGGAAGAGCGGGCCGAGACGCGCATGTGGGTCCGCCGGATCGATCTCAACATCGTCGAGAACATGGCCAACGGATTCCGTTATGCGGAGGGGCTGCCGCTCTTCCAGGGCCGCATGCGCTGCATCCCGCAGGCGGCTGCGGACCTGAAGGCGATCGCGCAGGAGAAGCTGCTCTGGCTCGACGGTCTGATGGCGGGCAAGGACTTCATCTGCGGCTCGCGATTCAGCCTGGCGGACATCCTGCTCTTCGCATTCCTCGAGTTCGGCGCCTCCGTCGGCCAGCCGCTCGATCCGAAATGCGAACGGCTCCAGGCCTGGTACGCGCGCGTCGCCGCGCGCCCGTCGGTCGCGCGTTAGGTCGGCCGGGCATCGGGCCTGCCGAGAGTCGGGCCTGCCGCGGCTCGGATCGGCCGCGCGTCAGGCGCGGGGGCGCGTCGGGTGCGGCGCGTGTCCCGCCGGCCGGTCTCCGGCGGCGCGCAGCCGGGCGAGCTTGCTCGGCGCGGGCCGGACGTCTTCGACGCCGAGCTCGCGGAGCCATCGGCGCAGGGCGCGCTCGACCCTTTCGGGGTCGAGGCGTCCGGCGTCGATCTCGACCTCGATCTCGTGATCGATCCGATCGCCGATGCCCGATCCGCCGGGAAAGCGGGTCTCGTCGAGCTCGAGGACGACGGCGATCTCGCCGTGCTCGTCCGTCCGTTCCAGCCGGAGCCGCTCCCGGCGATTCACGAATCCGTCGATGCGAACGAGCCGCCCGGCCTGCGCCGAGGCGCCCAGGACCTCGAGCAATCGGGTCAGGGCCGGCGAACGCTCGTCCCGGGGCGCTGCCGCCGCGAGGCGCGGGATCCAGAGCGCGAGCTCGAGCCCCTGCGCGAGGGCGGCCTCGAATTCGGCGCGCGTCAGCTCCACCTCCAGCTCGATCCGCCGTGAAAATCCGCTGCCCGGCCGTCCGAGCTCGTCGCCCTTGACGGTCAGCCAGCGGTGGTCGCCCTCTGCGCGCAGCCGCACCGCGATGCGGGCCGCTGCGAGCGCGCCGTCCCGATGGTCGAAGAAGTGGTTCTCCTGGACGGCGACGGGACCGGCCCCGAGCGCGTCCCGCACGCGGCGCGCGGCCGCCGCATCCGGGAGCAGGAGCTTGCACTCGGTCTCGATCCAGCTGGGCATCTGCTCTGCCGTCTCCCTGGCTCCGTCCGGACCGTACGCCGACGAATGGCTGGCGTCGGCGTCGCCTGCACGGACGACGGCGCTCGAACCGAGCCTCGCTCAGACCTAACGCCCTTCGAACACCGGTCGCCGCTTCTCGAGGAAGGCGCGGACGCCTTCGGCGTAGTCCGCGCTCTCGAAGCAGCGGCGGATCGCCGCCTCCACCCGTTCGGGATCGCGGGAACCGGGCGGCCGGCCGCGATCGAGGAAGGCGGCCTTCGCGGCGCGCAGCGTGAGCGGCGCGTTCTCCGCGATCGCCTCGGCCTGCGCCCGGACGAAGGCGTCGAGCTCTGCCTTGGGGAGCACCCGATGGACGAGGCCCATCCGCTCGGCCTCGTGTGCATCGAAGCGCCGCGCGGTCAGGAACATCTCCTTCGCCCGAGGCAGCCCGACGACGCGTTCGAGCACGGCGAGCCCGGCCGCCGAATAACCCAGCCCGAGGCGGGCTGCGGGAATCGCGAAGACGGCGTCCTCGGCGCAGAAGCGGAGGTCTGCCGTCAGCGCGAGCGCGCAGCCTCCGCCGATGCAGAAGCCGTGGATGGACGCGATCACGGGCTTGCCGAGCGAGGCCAGCGCGTCGAAGGCCTGGTCGTTCTCGGCGTTGTAGGCGAAGGCGCTCTGCCCGGTCCGCTCGGCCTCGAATTGCGAGATGTCCGCGCCGGAGACGAAGGCGACGTCGCCCTGGCCGCGCAGGACGACGACGCGGACGGCGTCGTCGGCATCGAGCTCGAGGGCCGCGGCGGTGAGCCCGCGCCACATGCTCGAGGAGATGGCATTTCTGCGTTCGGGATGGTCGACGACGATTTCGGCGCGCGCGCCGTGGCGTTCGATGCGGATCTGTCCGGGCATGGGCGCGCAGCATAGCGCGCGCGGCCGCGAGGTCCGGCGATCCGGCGCAGACGGGAGGCGCGCGCGGGGCGGTCTCGCTCAGCGGGCGTCGGCGATCCGGTCCGGCTCGGCTTCGCTCTCGAGCCAGGGCGAGGTGCCGGTCTCCGGCCAGTCCGTCTCGACGCCGAACATCGCCGCGAAGCTCCGGGGCACGCCGCGCAGCGCCGGACGGCCCGGCGCCCGACCTTGCGGTACGCCTTCCCCGAGCACGGCGAAGATGGCGTCCTCTTCGTGCTGCATCGAGGAGCGGATGCCGTGGTCCGAGAGGTAGACGAGCCAATCGTCGCGATCGAGCAGCGCGTCGAGCCGTGCGAGCCGCCAGTCGATGTAGCGGTAGGTCTCGAGCAGCGGGCCCCCGGCGTCGTCCTGGCCGCGGCCGTCGAGGGCTGCGTAGACGCCGTGCGTGATCAGATCGAGCGACTCGAGCCGCAGGAAGAGGAAATCGATCTCGCCCTCGCGCACGATCCGCTCCGCTGCGTCCATCTCGGCGGCGATCGTCTCGACGAATCGGCGCATTTCGCCGTCGGCATCGAGGGCGGGAAAGAGGCGGCGCTCTTCGGCGTCGATCGGTCGATAGGCGGATTGGGTCGGCAGGTCGCGGTGGTGGCCGTTGGGGCCGACGATCTCCGCGTGGCGACCGGCCGAGATCCGGCCGTGGGCCAGCAACATGTTCGCGGTGACGCGATCGCTGCGGCCGAGGGTCTCGAAGAGGTTCGGCCGCTCGGGCAGCACGGCGGCGAGAAAGCCCAGGGGGTTGCGCCCGACGGCCTCGAGGCCCGCGAGCTCGAGGCCGAGATCGTGGATCCAGTCGAAGGTGGTGCGGACGCGGGGCGCGGCGGGCCAGACGAGGCTCTGCAGCGCGGCGGCGGTGAAGGCGGGCCGGCTCTCGAGGACGGCGCGGTAGCCGTGAGCGAAGAGCTGTCCGTGAAAGGGGAGCTCGCCGCGGGCGCGCAGATACCCGACGAGCCGCCAGTCGCCGCAGTCGGGCAGGATGGCGATCACGCGGCGCCGCCCGTCTCCGGGCGGGCGCGGCGGCGCGGTGGGGGCGGCGGGCGCCGGGTCGGTGTCGTGTGCGGGTTCGTCGGAGCGGATTCGCGCGCGCGCGAGCGAGACGGCGGGCGGGCGCAGCTCGGGCTCGATGCGCAGGGTTCGCCCGGGCTCCGGCCAGAAGGCGCCCGAACCGCGCAGGCCCCCGCGCGCATCGTGCAGCACCCAGCGGCGCGGATGCAGTCCGCGCGTCAGCGAGAGGGCGATCCGCCCGTCCTCGGGAACCGAGAGCCCGCGATAGCCCGCATCGGGTGCCTCCTCGGGGCCGGGCGAGAGCGCGAGCCGCCCGCCGCGCGCGCCCGGCGGGATCTGGAAGACGACCTCGGCCGGTCGTTGATCCGCCCGACCCGGCACCGCGCCATCGACGGCGCGCTCGACTTCGGCACGGCTGAGATCGCCGAGGTCGACGACCTGCACGGCCGCATCGTAGGCGGCGAGTGCCTCCTCGGGACGGCCGACCGCGATCAGCTCGACGATGAGTCGCCGGTGCAGGCCCCAGACGATGTTGCGATCGCGCAGGGCGTCCTGGGTCGCGATCGCTCGGCGCAGCAGATCGATCGTCGAGCGCTCCGGATCGACGAGCTGATCCGTGGAGAGCCGCAGCGCATAACGTGCATCGAGATCGACGGGATCCCAGCCGGTCGCACGCCAGCGATCGAAGGTCGCCTGGACGCCCGCGAGATCGTTCAGCGCGGCGAGCGCCTGGATGCGCGACTCGTACCAGGGCAGGACGAGGCGATGCGTGGTCGGCGGCGCGACTTCGCCGAGCACGCGCAGCGCTTCGGCGTGCTCGCCGCGCCGCGAGCGCGCGAGGGCGAGCACGAGCCGTGCGGGCACCCAGCTCGGATCGTCTTCGAGGCGCGCTTCGAGCGCGGCGAGGACCGCCGTCTCGTCGCCGACGCGGCTTCGCAACATCAGCTCGAGCTGCAGCAGGTCGAGGTCGTCCCGGAGCGCCGGCGCTGCGCGTTCGGCGAGGGCCGCGGCGGGCTCGTTTTCGCCCTCCGCCTGCCAGGTCCGGAGCATCAGCTTCGTGAGCACCGGATGCGGAATCCAATCCGCCGCGGCGGGCTCGCGCAGCAGCGGCGAGAGCAGCGCGGTGCAGCCCGGCCGATCGCCGAGCGAGAGGAAGGCGAGACAGCGACACTCCGCGATCTCGCGTCCCGCGCCGCTCGCGCTGCTGCCCGAGGTCGAGAGCGAGAGCGCTTCGTCGAAGCGTTCGGCGGCGAGTGCGTCGCAGGTCGCGCGGGCGCGCTCGGCCTGCTCGGCGTCGCCGCAGCCGCTCGAGAGGGCGCAGACGAGCAGGGCGCAGAGGCCGAGCAGTCTCCTCATCGCCGGGCCCTCAAGAGGCCGTCGAGCACGATGCGGCCGTCGCTCCCGGTGCGGCCGCGCAGCTCGAGCCGCGAGTAGAGCGTGGCGAGGCTCGCTCCGGACGGGCCGGCGATCGCGGCGTCGAGGGCGCGCACGCGGTCGAAGTCGACGACGATCTCGCTGGCGCTGGCGCTGGCGGTGGCGCTGGCGCTGGCGCTGGAGCTGGCGGTGGAGAGGTCGGGATCGGCGGTCGGGGAAGGCGCGGCATCGGCGAGCGCCGCCTCGACCGCCTCGGCGCGGTAGCCGATCAGCAGCGCATCGTCGGTGACGACCCAGCACGGCGCGAACTCGGGCAGGATGGGAAGGTCGGCATAACATCCGCCCATCCGCGGACGGTCGGCGGTCGCGAAGGGGCGCGGCGAGCGCACGAGGCCCCAGGTCCTTTCGAGCTGGTCGAGGGCTTCGCCGAGGGCGGCCTCGATCGGCGCGGCCGCGCGGTGGTGGAGGGCGAGGAGCGCGAGCGGGACGGAGCCGCCAGGCGCCGGGGCGACGAACCCGAGCTCGAGCGTGCCCTCGAGCAGCGCGCCTTCGAGCAGGCGCCCCTTCAGCGCGAAGAGCCGATCGCCCTGGCTGCCCTGCGGAATCAGTTCCGCGAGGCGCAGGCCGTTCGCCGGACGCAGGCGCAGATGCACGAGGCTGTCCGACTGACCGATCGCCGCCGGGCCGGGTGCGGCCTCGGCGGGCAGGAGCAGGGCGGCGGGACCGTCGCCCCGTGCGTCGTCGAGGAAGCCGTCGACGGCGAGCCCGCCCGCTTCGTCGACGTCGATGCGCAGGACGAGCCGACCGGACGTCCCGATCGGCCATTGCAGCAGACCGGCATGGTCGCCGCGCTCGCGCTCGAGCAGCGCGGCCAGCGCCGGCTCGAGCGGACGATCGACGCGACAGGCGAGGGCGTCGAGGCTCGCCGCGATGGACGGGGGAGCGCTTTCGTCGGCGCCCGCCGAGGCGCTGCTCGCCGAGGCCGGCCGGGGCGAAGCCGCGTCGGTGGAAGACGGGCCGTTCGCCGGCTCGACCTCCTCCGAACGAGGAAGATGACCGGCGACCTCGGGGCAGTCGCGCAGGCGCTGGGCGAGCTGTCGCGAGGCGGTTCCGGCCGGCGTTCCGGCGAGCCCGGCCAGGCGGTCGAGCAGGCGCAGCAGCGAGGGGCCCTCGATGAGCAGCGCGGGCTCGCGGCGCAGCGGGTCGTCCTGCGGATCCGTCCGACAACCCGACTGGGCGACGAGCGTCGCGACCAGGGCGACCAGGGTGACCCGTGCGACCCGTGCCACTCGCGCGGCGAGCGCGGCGAGGCCGGCGCCGCTGCAGCGGGATCGGAGGCGATGCGGCGGCAGCGAGGCGGACGGGCGAGCGGGCATGGGGCTCCTGCAGCGGACCGCGCACGGTCCGCCCTGGCGCACGACATCGGCAGGGCGGGCGCAGAAGCTGAGACGTGGACCGCCAATTTCACCCGGCACGATCCGTGCTGAGTGGCGGTCATGCTCGCCACCACACCCGACCGACGTCCGCCCTTCTGCCCCCATCCCGACTGTGATTCCCGAACGAATCCCGCCGCTTGGCGCTTCATCAAGAAGGGCTTCTACTGGCGAAAACGCAGCCCCCACCGCGTCCAGAAATACCAGTGTTCACGCTGCCGACGAGGATTCTCCTCCTCCACCTTCTCGCCGGCCTACTGGCTGCGCCGCCCCGATCTCCTCCCCGACGTCTTCCTTCAGCTCGTCAGCTGCGCCGGCTTCCGACAGATCGCCCGCGCAAGGAGCGTCTCCCACACCACCGTGCGCCGCATCAGCGACCGCCTCGGCCGCCACTGCCTGCTCTTCCACGAGCAGGCGAGACCGAAGTCGTGTCCGAGAGAACCCCTCGTCCTCGACGGATTCCGGAGCTTCGAACACAGCCAGTACTGGCCCATGGACCTGAACCTGGTCGTCGGCCCCAGCCTGTTCGTCTACGGCTTCAGCGACGCGGAGCTTCGCAGGAGCGGCACGATGCGGCCCGCGCAGGCCGTGAAGCGAGCGATTCTCGAGCGGCGGTACGGAAAGCCCAATCCGCAGGCAACGCGCCGCTCGGTCGAGGAGCTGCTGCGCAGAGTCGTTCCACCGGGCGGAAAGGTGGAGCTGCGCTCGGACGAGCATCAGGCCTATCCGCAGGCCTTGTCGCGCCTTCGCGATCGCATCTTCTTCCATGCGAAGACAAGCTCGAAGGCGGCCCGGACGACGAGCAACCCGCTCTTCGCGGCGAACTTGTCGGACCTGCTGATCCGGCACTCGAGTGCGAACCACAAGCGGGAGACGATCGCGTTCTCGAAGCGGCGGCAATCAGCGCTTTACCGGCTGGCGATCTGGACGGTGTGGCGGAACTACATGAAGGATCGGTCCGAGAATCGGCCCCGAGGTACGCCGGCGCAGGCGCTGGGGATCACGACGGGTCCGCTCGGGCTTCGGGAGATCCTGGCGCGGCGGCTGTTTCCGGAGCGGGTGGGGATCACGGGGTGGCTGAAGCGCTGTTATGAGGGGCGGATCCGGACGCGGGCGATCGAGCGGTGTGCGGTGCATCGGGCGAGGTATGCGAGGTAGTCGAACGGCGCATCGGCGAGCCGCGAGGGACCGCTCTGTGATTCATGGGGGTGAAATGTTCGGTCCACGTCTCAGAAGCTGAGGGGCGATCACGCCGGAGCGGCGGGGAGCGTGAGGACGAAGCGCGTGCCACCGCCGTCGCGCGGCTCACAGCCGACGCTGCCCCCGTGGTGCTCCGCGATCTGGCGGACGAGGGCCAGGCCGAGGCCGACACCCCCGCGCGCGGACGGCGCGCCCGGCGGTCGGTAGAAGGGCTCGAAGATCCGCTCGCGCTCGCTCTCGGGAATGCCGGGCCCGTGGTCGAAGACGACGATCCGGAGTCGCCCGGCGCCGCGGTCCTCGCGGATCTCGATGCCGATCGGCGGCTGGCCGTGGCGCACGGCGTTCTCGATCAGATTGCGCAGGGCGCGGCGCAGCAGCCGGGGATCGCCGAGGGCGAGGCCGGCGGTGGACACGCCCGCGACGTCGACCTCGACATCGCCGACACGGGCCGCTTCTTCGGCCGCGAGTGCGAGGCAATCGACGACCTCGCGTTCGAGCGGACGCTCGGGCGCGTCGAGGCGACTGGCGACGAGCAGCTCGCCGATCAGCAGGTCGAGCTCCTGCAGATCCTGCTCCGCGCGCTCGATGAGCGCCGGACGCGGCCCGTCGCGCAGGAGCTCGAGTGCGGCGCGCACCCGGGCGAGCGGGGTGCGCAGCTCGTGCGAGGTATTCGCGAGCAGCCGCGTCTTGTCGGCGACGAGTCGCTCGATCCGCTCCGCCGTCGCATTGAACGCGAGCGCGAGGCGCGCGATCTCGTCGTGGCCTTCGACCGGGACGCGCAGGGCGAGGCGTCCCTCGCCGAAGGCGTCGACATGGCGCTTCAAGGTCTCGAGCCGCCGCGCGAGCCGCCGCGCGATCGGGAAGGCGACGATGCCCGTCGCCAGCGCGAGCAGTCCGATGGCCAGGACCAGCGAGCGGCCGAGGCGCCGCGGCGGATCGCCGCGAGCCACGATCCAGCGGCCGTCGGCGAGGGCGAGGGCGACGGTGCGATGTTCGCGGCCGTGCTCGCCGAGAAAGCGGCTCCCGACGCCGGCGGGGGGCGGCGGGAGCGGCCGTCCGATGTGCACGACGGGCACCCCGTCGGCTGCGTAGACCGCGAGATCGAGCTGGAAGGGCTGAGCGATCGCCCGCGCCCAGGCTTCGAGGCGATCGGCCGGCGCGCCCGGCGGCGGGATCGACGCGCTCGCGAACTCGGTGAGGGGCGCGAGCCAGCGCTGATCGTGATCGCCCCGATCCATGTGCCACATCGCGCCGCCGATCATCAGGGCATAGAGCGCGAGAATGCAGACGAGGGCGAAGTAGATGTGGAGGTAGAGCTTTCTCATCAGGAATCGAGATCCCCGTCCTGGCTGCGGGCGAAGACGTAGCCCGCGCCGCGGACCGTGATGAGCCGCCGTGGATGGCGGGGATCGTCCTCGATGGCGGCGCGGATGCGCGAGACGTGGTTGTCGATGCTGCGATCGAAGGCTTCGAGGGCATGGCCGCGCAGGCGCTGCATCAGCTGGTCGCGGGAGAGCACGCGGCCTGCGTTCTCCGCGAGCGCGCAGAGCAGCTCGAATTGATGGCTCGTGAGCGGGCGGAGCTCGCCGGCGACGGCGACGACGCGGGCATCGCGGTCGATCTCGAGACGGCCGAATCGGAGCGGCGCATTCGTGCGCTCGCCGTCCGGACGCGCCCGGCGCAGGATCGCGCGCAGCCGCGCGAGCAGCTCGTGCAGGCTGAACGGCTTCGGAAGATAGTCGTCGGCCCCGAGCTCGAGACCGACGATCCGATCCGTCTCCTCGCCGCGCGCGGTCAGCATCAGGATCGGGAGGTTCGAGCGCGTCCGGATCCGGCGGCAGACCTCGAAGCCGTCGAGGTCGGGGAGCATGACGTCGAGGATCACCGCGTCGATACCGCCCTGCTCGAGGCGGGCGAGGCCCGAGCGCGCGCGGCCCTCGGTCTCGGCGGCGAGGCCCCGGGCCGCGAGGAACTCGCGCACCATCGCGGCCAGGGCCTCGTCGTCGTCGATGATGAGAATGCGGGTCGTCAATCAGGATCCGTTCGCCGGGCTCGCATCGGCTGCGTGGGGGGCACCCGGAAGGAAGCGGCCGTGGCCGAACCGGTGATGATGCCGATGCGCCCGGAAGGCATCGATCCGGGTGATCAGCCGCTCTCGCTGCTCCGGCGTGAGCACCTCGAGGGCATCCGCGAGCTGCGTGGTCCACGCTTCGCTCAGCGCCTGGGTGCGGGCGACGTGCTCGCGGCGCAGCATCTCGAGCGCTTCGCGGTCGAGGGGCTCGGCGGCGACCGCGGCGCGCAGCGCGGCGAGGTCTTCGATCCGCTGATCGTGCTGCGATGCGAAGAGCGCCCGGGCATCGTCCGCGATCGCGCGGATCTGCTCGGCCTGCTCGTCGCTCGCCTCGAGCTCGGCGAGCAGGTGGTCGAGCATGCGATCCGTGTGGTGGCGCCAGGCCTCGGCGCCGCCGCGAGACGGGCCGTGGCCGGCGGAGACGCGGTGGGCGAAGAGCATCAGGGCCAGCGTCATGCCCAGCAGCGTGAAAGGCCACCAGAAGAGCGGGCGTCGCCGGAGGGGACGCGGATTCGATCCATCGGGCTCGTTTGCGTTCATCTGGGTTCTCTCCTCGGCGGGGCATCCGGCTTCCGGTGCCCCGGGTTCGGGGTGCACGGGAAGGCTAGGCCGCGCATCTCTCCCGAACGTCGAGCGAATGTAAAGTCATGTAAAGCTCGCCATGCCCGGCCACCGGGAATGGACGAGACGCCCCCCGCAGAAGACCGCTGCGACCCGCTCGCTCGAGAGCGCCCCGCGAACCCGGGCCCACGGCGCATCGAGCAGGCAGAGATCCGCGGGCTGTCCGATCGCGATGCGCGTGCCGTCGCCCGTGCGGCTCGCCGGGCCGTGCACATCGAGCCGCTCCGGGGCGAAGAGCGAGAGCGCCTCTTCGGGCGAGAGCCGCTGATCGGATCCGATCGGCGCGCCCGAGCGGGTCGTCCGGTCGACGGCCGCGCGGATCGCGAGCCAGGGATCGGCGCTGCCGTAGGGGGCATCGGTGCCCGCCGCGAGGGGGACACCCGCATCGAGCCAGGCGCGCAGGCAGTAGAGATGGGGGAGGTCGTCCGCAGCGACCGCGCTGTGGTAGTCGTCGCCGCGCTCGAACGCGAAATTCGGCTGGGTCACGACGCGGATCCCGAGGCGGCGGATCTGCTCGATCGCTTCGGGCGGCGCGATCGAGGCGTGCTCGATCCGATCCCGCGGCGAGGCGCCAGCGGCCTCGAGCGCCGCGAGGGCGAAGTGGATCTCGACCCGGGTCACGCAGTGGAACGCGCAGCCGCGCTGCGCGGCATGGGCCTCGACGATCGCCTCGACGAGCGTGTCGAAGGGCGGGAGCGCGGGCTCGTCGAGCAGCAGCTTGCGCGCGTCGATCGCGAGCGCCGCTTCGGCCTCCGGCGATCCGACGAGCGCGGCGAGTGAGGCATCGCCCATCAGGCGCACGCGCTGCGGGATCCGGCCGTCGCGCCGGGCCGCTCGGAAATGCTCGGCCTGGGCCCGATCGTTGGTCGGTGTCGC
This sequence comes from Myxococcota bacterium, assembly GCA_041389425.1. GTDB lineage: Bacteria > Myxococcota_A > UBA9160 > UBA9160 > UBA4427 > UBA4427. The sequence goes on along the minus strand of JAWKRX010000016.1, from coordinate 8,971 downwards.
GTCCGTGAAGCTCGTGATGCCGACCCGGGCGAGCGCCCGGGCGGCGGCGCCGAGATCCGGCAGCGCGCCCTCCGGCAGGCGCGCGCGCAGCCAGGCATCCGCGCGAAAGAGCCTTCCCGTCGCGCGTCCGGCGCCGTCCCGCTCGATCCCGGGCAGGGCAGCGCCGGGCCGATCGGCCACCTCGCCCTCGAGTCCCAGCAGCGCGATCGCCGGCGAATTCAGGAACCACATCACGCCGCTGCGATGCTGGATCCGCAGCGGGATCGCGGGCCCGAGCGCATCGAGTCGCGCGCGGTCGAGGGGGCCGGCGACCGATTCGAAATAGCCCGTGCCGCGCAGCCAGCCGCCGCGAACCGGTGCGGCATGGAGCGCGCGGGCGAGTTCGTCGGCGCTCGCGACCTGCGGCGGTCCGCAGTCGATCGACTCGAGCGCCGCGGCCAGGGCGAAGAAATGAAGATGGTGGTCGTGGAGGCCGGGGATCAGGGCGCCGCCCGCGGCGTCGAGGCAGGGCTCGTCGTTCCGCGGTGCGAGTCCTCGTCCGATCGCTTCGATGCGCCCCCCGTGGCAGCGCACGTCGAGCCGCTCGCCCGCGACCTCCGCCGACCGGATCAGCACGCGCGGGTCCAGGCGGCGAGGAGGGCGGCGCCCGGCGGTGCGAGGTCCGGCGCGCAGCCGCGCGGCGTTCGGGCGCGGGGCGCGGCGACGGGAATCACCGCGTGGCCGGCGTGGACCTGCCAGGCGCCGGCCTGGCGTGTGACGGGCAGCGTCGTGGCGTTCGCGGCGGTCGGATCGGCGGTCAGATCGGCGGCGTTGGCGGCGTTGGCGGCGTATGCGGCGACGTCGGCGAGCGCGAGGCCGAGCAGGCCGCCGCGGCCCTGGGCGCGCAGGGCGAGGATCGCGGCGGCGGCGGTGAGGCCGGTCAGGGGATCGGCGATCGCGTCGGCACAGAAGCGCGGCGGCAGCGCAGCGCCCGTCGGATCGAAGGCGAGGCCGGCGGCGACGGCGGCATCGTCGCCGAACGCGATCCACTCGTGATCGCGGCCGTAGCCGGTGATGGAGGCCCAGATCCGGCCGGGCCGGCGCGCGAGCCAGGCCCGGGCATCGATCCCGAGCTGGGCGAGCGCACGCGGGCGATTGCTCTCGAGGACGACGTCCGCGCTCTCGAGCAGCTCGAAGAAGAGCGCGAGATCTTCCGCGCGCGCGAGATCGAGGGCGCAGCCGTGTTTGTCGGCATTCAACAAATCGAAGAAGCGGGCCTCGCCCGCGCGGGCGCCATCCGGGCGCTTCGGACTCTCGACCTTCAGCACCTCGGCACCGGCCTGTGCGAGCAATGCCCCGGCGAGCGGACCGGCCCAGAGGTTCGAGAGATCGAGCACGCGCAGATCGCCGATGCCGTTCGTGTGCCCGGCGTCGTGCGCGCAGAGCGGGGGGCGCAGCGAGGCGCCGGCGTGCGTCGCGCTCGGGGTCGACGGCGCGGTCCGGGTCGCGTGATCGAGTCGGAATGGGAGCGTCGCAGGGCGCGGCCTCGGCGCGGCGTCGGCGATGGCGAGGCCGATCTCGCGGCCCCGCGACACGAGCGGCGCCGCCGTCCGATCGGCGAGCGCGCGTTCGATCGCGCGCCAGGCCCGCTCGCGATCCGATGCCCGGTCGCAGAGCTCGGATCCGACCGCGCCCTCCAGCCAGGCCGGCACGAGCGACCAATCGTCGTCGCGCGGGAGATGAAGGGCGAGCCAGCCTGCACGGGTGAGCAACAGACGCGCACTTCCGCCGCAGGAGATCCGGCCCCGGCGAACGAGACCGAATAACGCGGCGCGCTCCCCGAGCAGGGCCGGCGCGTCGAGGGCATCGAATCCGCGCGCCGGGGCGAGCCGATCGAGCGCCCGGCCGAGGCCGCGCGCGGCGCTCGCGAGGGCGCCGGCCGCGAAGCCCGGCGCAGCTTCGGTCTCGCCGGTCAACGCCATCGCCCCCGAGCGGGCCCATTCGATCGCCGGAGAGGTGGGTTCGGCGGCGTCTGCGAGGCGGAGCTCGCTGCCGAGGTGGCCGAGCAGGGCGTTGGCGAAGCGAGCGGCGGGGTCCGCGGCTGTCGCGGCCTCCGACGCCGACTCCTTCGCGGAAGCGGGGGCGGCAGTGCCCTCGATTGCGCGAGCGGGCAGGGGGCCGGGGCGGGCGGGGCGGCGGGCTCGAGGCGGTCTTTGCATGGGGGTCTCGCGGCGCGCGGACGTTAGCATTCGCGCAGTGGAATCCGTATTCTCGGCCGGCCCGTGAAGCGGGCGATCCGCGCCTCGATCCCCGTGTCCTCTCGGACCATCGATCCCGGTCGGCCCCCGTATGGCTGGCCGCCGGGCGCGCGAATCGCGGCGCCGGCGCGGCGTGGCCCGGCGCGGGCCCGGCGCAGGCCGGACGGTGCCGGGCGAGTGTCTGGACGGAACGAGTGTGGCCCGGGAGCCGCTCTGGAATCGGCTCGACGAGCGCCGAAACCCGAAGCGCCCGAAGTGCCCGAAGAGCGCGAGGAGAGAGACGAGATGGCGGTATTGAAGGCAGGGACGCGATTCAAGAGCGCGGTTTGCGCATCGCAGATCATGGTGGTCAAGGCGCCGGCGCGGGAAGTGACGCTGACGTGTGGCGGCGTGCCGGTCGTCGAGCTCGCGGCGCCCGACGCCGCGGGCGGCTCGATCGACCCGGCCCACAAGCAGGGCACCCAGATGGGCAAGCGTTATACGAACGCGGCCGACGACATCGAGCTCCTCTGCACCAAGCCCGGCGAAGGCGGTCTCGCCGCCGACGGCGAGGCGCTCGTGGTCAAGGGGGCCAAGCCGCTTCCGTCTTCCGACTAGCAGCTTGCTCCGACGAGCGCCTTCCGACGATCGCATGAGATGAGTCCGTTCGAGGCCGAACCCGCGACCCAGCGATCCAGCGACCCGGTGAACGAATCATGAACCTGATGATGATCCTCGAGATGGCGGCCGGGGCGATGGGCGACCGGGTCGCCTTCCAGAACGGCGACGATCGGCTGACCTACCAGCAGCTCTTCGACGCGGCGGGTGCGCTCGCGGCCTCGCTCGACGACGGCCGCACGAAGCATCTCGCGATGCTCGACGTCTCGACCCTCGCGCTGCCGATCGGCGTCTTCGGCGCGTCGTGGGCAGGCATTCCCTTCGCACCGCTCAACTATCGCCTCACGGATCCCGAGCTCGACGCGCTGATCGCGCAGCTGAATCCCGGCTGCCTCGTGACCGACGCCGCGCGCGCCGCGCGCCTCGGGGCGAAGCTGGTGCCGACGGCGGACGGCGAGTACGTCGCGGTCGGGACGCGCGAGGCGCTGCTCGAGACCACCCGCGCCCCGGGCGCCCGGCTGCGCGAGGCGCCCTGGTCGATGGATCCCGACGAGACGGCGATCCTGCTCTTCACGAGCGGCACGACCGGCGCGCCCAAGGCCGCCGTCCTCCGCCAGAAGCACCTCGTCTCCTACGTGCTCGGGACCGTCGAGTTCATGAGCGCCGACGAGGCGGATGCCTCGCTCAACTGCGTGCCGCCCTATCACGTCGCCGGCATGGCGGCGATCGCGAGCTCGGTCTACTCGGGCCGCCGCGTCGTGCAGCTCGCGAACTTCAGCGCCGAGACCTGGCTCGAGACCGCGCGGCGCGAGGCGATCACGCATGCCTTCGTCGTGCCGACGATGCTCGCCCGCATCGTCGATGCGCTGGCGGGCCAGTCCGACGCCGGGTTGCCCTCGCTGCGGGCGCTCTCGTACGGCGGCGGGAAGATGCCGCTCTCGGTGATCGAGAAGGCGATGAAGCTCTTCCCGCAGACGGATTTCACGAACGCCTACGGTCTCACGGAGACGAGCTCGACGATCGCGCTGCTCGGCCCCCAGGACCATCGCGACGCCTTCGCGAGCGCCGACGAGAAGGCGCGGCGGCGCCTCGTCTCGGTGGGCCAGCCCCTGCCGACGGTCGAGGTCAAGGTCTGCGATGCCGAGACCGGCGAGGCGTTGCCGCCCGGCGAGCACGGCCTGATCCACGTCCGCGGCGAGCAGGTCTCGGGCGAGTACCGCGGCCGCGGCTCCCAGCTCGACGCCGAAGGCTGGTTCAACACCCGCGACGGCGGCTACCTCGACGAGGCCGGCTTCCTCTTCCTCGAGGGCCGCATGGACGACGTGATCGTCCGCGGCGGCGAGAACATGTCGCCGGGCGAGATCGAAGACGTGCTGCTGACCCACGAGGGCGTGATCGACGCCTGCGTCGTCGGCGTGCCGGACGAGCAATGGGGCGAAGCGGTGGCCGCGGTCGTCGTGCTCTCGCCGAACGCGGCGCAGTCCGGCGCCGGAAAGGCGAGCGTGGCCGAGCTGCAGCAATGGGTGAAGGATCGGCTGCGATCCTCCCGAACGCCCGAGCGGATCGAGTTCTGGACGGAGCTCCCGTACACCGAGACCGGCAAGCTGCTGCGCCGCAAGGTGCGCGAGGCCTTGCGGGAGACGGGTTGAGGCCCGGCGCGCCTCCGGTCTTCTCGGCCCTGGCGCTGGCGCGAACGCTCTGCGTTCCCGATGCGGGCGAGGCCTTCTCTCCGATCGGTGGCCCTGGCGCTCTCGTTCTCGATCTCGACGCGAGCGCCGACGAGCGCACGCCGCTGCCGCTCCCCGTCGCGGCGATCCGCGCCGAGCTCGCGCGACTGCCCTGCGTCACGATCGCCCTCGGCCGGGCGCCCGCGGAGCACGATCTCGCTGCGCTCGCGGCCGATTGCGACGTGCATCTCGAGCAGCGTGACGCGCTCGAGCCCTTCCTGAGTGCTTTCGCGAAGACACCCGTTGCGGCGCTCGCCTTCGTCCAGCTTCTGCGCGGCTTCTCGCCGGCACGCTCGATCGAAGACGGTCTCGTCGCCGAGTCGTTCGTCTACTCGACGCTGCAGTCCGGCCGGGAATTCCGCGATTGGAAGGCCGCGCGGACCGGCAAGCACCGCCGCCCCGCCCCCGAGTCGGGCCCCGCCTGCCTGCTGGGGCGCGACGGCGCGACGCTCGAGATCCGCCTCAACCGGCCCGCCCGCCACAACGCGTTCTCGCGCGCCCTGCGCGACGCGCTCAGCGAGGGCCTCGTCGTCGCGCTCGCGGATCCGTCGATCGAGCAGGTCGTGCTGCGCGGCGAGGGCGAATCGTTCTGCAGCGGCGGCGATCTCGACGAGTTCGGCTCGTTCCCCGATCCCGCCGCTGCGCACGCCATCCGCACGACACGCAGCCCCGCACGCCTGATCGCGCGCCTCGCCGGTCGCATCCGCAGCGAGATCCACGGTGCGTGCATCGGCGCCGGCATCGAGCTGCCCGCCTTCACCGATCGCATCGTCGCCGACGAGGACACCTTCATCGAGCTGCCCGAGGTCCGCCTCGGCCTCGTCCCCGGCGCCGGCGGCACGGTCTCCATCGCGCGCCGCATCGGGCGCCAGCGCACCGCCTGGCTCGGGCTCTCCGGCCGGCGCATCGACGCGCAGACCGCGCTCGATTGGGGTCTGGTCGACGAGGTCCGTCTCCGGCAGCATCGGCCGACCCGGGAGCAGGGCACCAACGCGAGGGAGTGAATCGAATGGCGGGACCGATGGCGGGAATCAAGGTCGTCGAGATGGGCGTCTGGGTCGCGGGCCCGGCCGCGGGCGGCATCCTGGCGGATTGGGGCGCGGACGTCGTCAAGATCGAGCCGCCGGGCATCGGCGATCCGGCGCGCCTGTTCCGCTACATGCTGGGCGGCGATCTCCCGTTCAATCCCGTCTTCGAGAACGACAACCGCAGCAAGCGCAGCGTCGCCGTCGACCTGCGCCAGCCCGAGGGCCTGAAGGTCGCCCTCGACCTGATCCGCGAGGCCGACGTCTTCCTCTCGAACATCCGCCCCGCCGGCCTCGCGCGCCTCGGCCTCGATCCCGACACGCTCTGCGCGCGCTTTCCCCGTCTCGTCTACGCGATCGTGACGGGCTACGGCCTCGAAGGGCCCGAGGCCGATCGCGCGGCCTACGACATCGCCGCCTTCTGGGCCCGCTCGGGCATCGCCGCGTCGCTGGCCCAGCCCGGCAGCCCGCCGCCCCACCAGCGCGGCGGCATGGGCGACCACAACGCCGGCCTCGCCGCCGCCGCCGGCATCTCGGCGGCGCTCTTCCAGCGCGAGCGCGACGGCAAGGGCCAGGTCGTCTCGACCTCGCTCCTGCGCGAGGGCATCTACACGCTCTCCTTCGACATGGCCGTCGCCATGCGGTACGGCCTCCCGATCCAGATCGGCAACCGCAAGACGATGGGCAACCCCGCCATCAACTGTTATGCCGACTCCGAGGGCAAATACTTCTGGATCGTCGGCCTCGAGGGCGAGCGCCACTGGCCGCCGCTCGCCCGGGCCGCCGGCCATCCGGAATGGATCACGGATCCGCGTTATGCAAATCCCCGCGACCGCGCCATGAACGCCGCGGGCCTGATCGCCGAGCTCGACGCGATCTTCGCGACGAAGACCCGCGCGGAGTGGGGCGCCATCTTCGACGCGGAGAAGGATCTGTGGTGGGCGCCCGTGCAGACGGTCGACGAGGTCCTCGCCGATCCCCAGGCGCAGGCCTCGGGCGCGTTCGTCGAGGTCCCGGACGGCGACGGCACGACGCTGCTGCCCGCGACCCCCGTCGACTTCGGCCGCACCGCCTGGGCCCCGCGCGCGATGGCCCCGGAGCTCGGCCAGCACACCGATGCGATCCTCTCAGAGCTCGGCCGCAGCCCCGCCGAGATCATGCGCCTGCGCGAGAGCGGTGTGATCGCCTGAGCCCTCCGCGCTCGTTCGTGATCAAGCGTCGAGCGAGCGCCCGCGGCGCCCAGCGCATGGAGGCGGTCCTCCGTCTCCATGCGCGATCAAAAGCCGATCAAGCGCCCGCGGCCCCCAGCGAGTGGGGGCGGTCCCCCGCCGCCACTCGCGATCAAAAGACGAATCGGATCCCGCCCATCTGCCAGCTGTAGATGAAGCTCTCCCGCTCCGTCTTCTTGGGCAGGAAGTTGAGCATCATCTGGCTGCCGAAGTAGACGCGCTCGCTGACCTGGTATTCGACGCCGAAGCCCGCGGTGACCAGAAAGCCCGTTCCGTCGCGGTCGTCGTTCCCGACTTCGCGCTCGATGTAGGCCAATCCGATGCCGGCGAAGCCGTAGGGATGGACGCGGTCGAAGTCGCGGCCGGGCAGGTCCGGGACCTTGAGCGTCATGTTGACGGTCGGCATCACGAGCGCGTCGTTCTGATCGAGCCCGACCTGCAGCATCGGACCGAGCGCGAACCAGCTCTCGAAGGCGTAGGGGACTTCGAAGTTCAGCAGGAAGGTCGTCGGGTCGGCCGTGAATCCGAGGCCCGTGCGGGCGGACCAGCCGAGATCGTCGCCCGGGCGGCGGATCGGGCGCGCGCGGGGCGCGGGGGCCGGGGCCGGTTGCGGTGCGGCCCAGTCGTCGTTGGCGTCGTCGCCCCAGTCCTGTGCGAGCGCGGGTGCGCCGCCGAGGATCAGACCGGCCAGGAGCGCGGTCCAGAAGAGGGCGGGGCGTCGGGCCCGATTCGGGGCGGTGGTTCTTGAAGCGGATACGATCATGGGCTTCTCCTCTGCGGCACTCGGTGCGCTGTGTGGCGGCGAGCGCGGCCCGCTCGCACGGCTTCGATGGTGCCGGGATGCGGACGTCGGGGTGGGGCGCGCGGATGATTCCGCAGGCAGGCCGCGCATTGCAAGGCGAGTGTGCTCGGAACCCGTGGTGCCGGTGCGAAAAAGCAGGGGACGCGGCACGCGTGCGGAGGCGAATGTGACGAGCGATCCCGACATTCAGGTCGCGCTCGGCTGCGTAGCGACGGACGAATCGGGACGGGTCGTCGGCGGCGGCGGTCGCTGTGCCTATTGCGGAGAAGAAACGGTGTTGGCCCTTTCGGCGAGCACGTCCGCTGCGGGAGACGCGACGGAAATGGCCGATGCGGCGAGCAGGGCGGTCGCAGTGTCCGGGCGCCGATACGACTATTTCGAATGCCGCGACTGCGGCGCACTCGCGCTCGCAGAGCCGTCGCCGACTGCGAACGGCTTCGGCGCGGAGACGGCCGCCGACTACTACACGGCCCGCCAGCGCATCCCGCGCCCCCCGTCGCCGCTCGTGCGCGCGGTCCGCGCCCGCCTCACGCGCGTCCGCCTCGGCCTCGGCTCCGGGCGCGTCGCGCGCGCTCTCTCGGGCCGGCGTTATGGCTGCTTCGAATGGTTCCGGCGGACGGGGACGGGCCCGGGCGATCCGATCCTCGACGTCGGTTGCGGCTCGGGCCGGCTGCTCTTTCGACTCCACGCCGACGGCTTTCGCGATCTCGTGGGGGTCGATCCGCATCTCCCACACATGACGGAAGAGCGCGCCGCCGATCGGCCGGGGCTTCGCTTCGAACGCGAAGCGCTCGCCGCCCATCGCGGTCGCTACCGCCTCGTCATGGCACACCACAGCTTCGAGCACATGCGCGATCCGCGTCGCAGCTTCGCCGCGCTCGCCGCGCTCGTCGTGCCGGGCGGCTGGCTGCTGCTGCGCGCGCCGCGCGCCGATTCGTGGGCCCGCCGGCATTACGGGGCGGCCTGGGCGCAGCTCGATCCCCCGCATCATCTCCACATCCCGGCGCGCGCGAGCATCGAGCGGCTCGCGGCCGGGGAAGGCCTCGAGCTCCTGCACGTCGAGGACGACTCGGGACCCTTCCAGATCCTCGGGAGCGAGCCGGGCGGAGCGGGCGGTGCGATCGCGCGCGGGCTGCGATGGCTCGCGGCGAGGCGGCGGGCGGCGCGCCTTCGCCGGGCGGGGCTCGGCGACCAGGCGGCCTACTACCTGCGCCGACCCGTCACATGAAGCTCGGCCGCGTCCCGATGATCTTCTCCGCCTCGAGCTGCGCGACTTCGGCATCCGAGAGGCCGAGATCGCCCTGAAGGATCTCGCGATTGTGCTGGCCGAGGGTCGGCGGCGGGCTGCGATGCA
>JAWKRX010000015.1:0-126853 GCA_041389425.1 Myxococcota bacterium | reverse complement strand
GCGTTTGAAGCGCCAACCGGTTGAATCCAGATGGAAAAGGCAATCGGGGTTGGGGCAGTGGGGCGGCTTGAATGCGGAGTGCGAATCGGAGGGGGTCGGCATGAGCCTGCTGAAAGCAGGGATCGTGCCGGGAACAATCAACGAGCCACGTAACTCCGAGTTCGGTCACGGCGTCGGCAGGGGCGTCGACTCGAGCGTCCGGATCCGAAGCCGATACCCGAACCACTCGTTCTCGAGGTCGACCTGTGCGGGAAAGGCCGGATCGCCCTGCCAGCCCGCATAACGAACGCGAACTTCGCCGCCTCCCCTCGCATCGACGACGACGAAGCGTCGCTCCGTCGGGCGGCCCGCAGGACCGCGCTCCCGGATCTCCACTCCGCCCGAGCGCCCCGTCCGCTCGCAGTCGCCGCAATCGGCGTCTCGTCCACCCGCAGACTCGATCCAGGGATAGAAGACACGCTGCACGTCGGCGAGCACGTGGCCCGGCGAGAAGGGCAGCTCGCGCCCCGTGCGGTTTTCGATCTCGATGTGCTGGTCGGCGCCGTTCGCCGGGTCGTCGGCGACGAGCGCGAGGCGGAAGCCGACGAGATTCATGGGGCCGAGGCCGAAGAGGACGAGCTCGCCCGGGCGGCGCTGGAGGACGGCATCGAAGGTCTCGCTGCCGCCGGTCCAATCGATCTGGACGCGTTGGCGGAGCTGATGCCGGCCCGGCCAGGCGTCGACCGGACGCAGCGCGACCCCGGCCTGCTCGATCGCCTGCGAGGGCTGGGCCGTTTGGGCATCCGTGGGCGTCGAGTCCGCAGAGGAGGTCGGACCGGGCGCAGGACCTGTTCGATGGGCGCATCCGCCGGGCCCCAGTGCGAGAAGGACGAGAAATGCGGCCCGTGCAAACACCTCGACGTGTACGGCGGGTGCAAGCCGGCGCGCGCGGCGCGATTCGCCGCATCTCATCGCGCGCCCTCGCCGCGTGTCAGCAGCACGAGGGTCACGGGGGCGAGCAGCAGGCTCGAGGTGATCCCGACGGCTGCCGCCAGGCCCAGATTCGCGAGTACGGGATGGGCGGATGCGGCGAGGATTCCGAACGCGCCGACGGTCGAGATGCAGGCGAGCAGCGCGCTCATGAGCGCGGCGCTGACGGCAGGCGTCGCGGCGGAGTCCGACGCGTCCACGAGAAAGACGCTGTAGTCGACGCCCATGCTGACGACGAAGAGCAGCGTGGTCAGCGAGATCAGGTCGATGCCGCGATCCATGGCGGTCAGGATCGAGACGGTCAGCACGACCGCGAAGAGCGCGGGAACGATCGACGCGAGGGTGCGGCGCACGTCGCGGTAGCGCAGCGCGAGCAGGGCCGTGACCGCCGCGAGCCCGGCGGCGAGGAGCGTGAGCGTGCTCTTCAGGTAGCTCGCCTGGGTCTCGCGGAAGAGATCGGCCTGCTGCAGCAGGAAGGCGTCGGGCAGCTCCTCGAAACGCCGCGCCAGCGCCGGGGCATCCCGGACGCCCTGCAGATGGGTCAGGAAGGCGACGCGATCCGCGAGCTGGACGCGGAAGGGTCGCAGCACTGGACCGATCGGCGAGGCGAGCAGGTCGGCGTAGACGAGCGGCTCGGGGAGCGGTGCGGTGAGGGAGGTGAGAAAGGGCGTGAACGCTCCGTCGGCGAAGCCCGCTTCGCGGAAGACGCGCTGGAAGCGCTCGGGCAGTGTCGGATCTTCCAGCGCGACCCGGGCGACCGCGAGCTGCGTGGCGGGTGCGGGCAGGAGCGGCGCGAGGCTTCGCTGGCCTTCGAGCTCGCCGGCCTCGATTGCGGCTTCGATCCGCCGCGCGACGCGATCGTTCACGGCCAGCGCCGCCGCCTCGTCCGGGCCGAGCGCGACGACGAAGCGCATCTGGTCGCTCCGCACGACCTTGGCGCGCACGCGCGCGTCCTCTGCGAGCAGGTCGGCGTCGAGCTGGCCCATGTTCGCGAGTCCGGGCTCGAGACGGGCATGCGGCAGGGTGAAGGCGGCGAACGCGACGACGGCGACCGGGACGCCGGCGACCGCGCGGCGGTGGCGTGAGAGAAGCCGGAATCCCCGCTCGAGCCCCTGGGTCAGTCGCGCTCGCATCGGTACCGGTCGCACGGTTTGCGGCATTCCGAGCGGGACGACGAGCAGGGTCATTCCGTAGGCGACGAGGATCCCTGCGACGGAGAAGCAGGCGACTTCGCGCAGGCCGGAGAGCGTCGATCCAGACAGGGCCGCGAAGCCCGCGAGCGTCGTCACCGCGCCGGTCGAGAGCGGCCGGACGATCGCGCGCAGGGAGTCCCGCGGATCGCGGTCCGGCGACGCGATCGTGTGATGGCAGTAGAAATGCACGACGTAGTCGATCGCGACGCCGATCAGCGCGGCGCCGAAGGCGAGCGTCACGCCGTGGAGCCGACCGAAGACGGCGAGCACGGCCGCTGCTCCGGCGAGGACGCCGGTCGCCACCGGAATCGCACCGAGCACGAGCAGCCTCGGACTCCGGAAGAGCACGATCACGAGCAGGCCCGCGAGCAGGCTCGAGAGGGTCGAGACCCGCCGCACGTCCGCTTCGATCGCGGTCGCCGCGCGCGTCGCGAAGCGATTGACGCCGGACTGATCGAGCTTCAACCCGTCCGGGAAGTCCGGTGCGATCGACTGGAAGGCGTCGTCCACCGCGGCGAGCACCGGCGCCTGCGCGCGCGCATCGAGCGCCGAAGCGCGCGTCGCGAGGAAGAGCACGGCCGTCCGCTGGTCGGCGGCGACGAAACGATCGTCGACGATCTGCAGCTCGCCGCCCCGGCTGCGTTCGAGGCGCCGGAAGATGCCCGGAAGCGAGAGGAACGGATCGCGCGGGGCGACGCGGGTCGCGAGCAGGGCGAGCGGGCCGGCGAGCTCGCGGCGCAGCTCGTCCGCTGCGCGCCGCAGGCCGGCCTCGCTGGTGCGCTCGCGGGCGTGATTGGCGTCGGGGGCCATGAAGAAGAGCCGCCGCGGCTCGTACAGCTCGAAGAGCGCCTGCTCGAGCCCCGGCGTCGGGCCGCCTTCCAGGAACGCGATCGTGTCGGCGAGGCGTGGATCGCTTCGCAGCGCGGCTTCGAAGGCGCGGCTCGCGCGCAGGGCCGCCGCGAGATCGGGCGCCTCGAGCGCGAGGATCATGGTGCGGCTGAGCTCGCTGTCCGCGATCTCCCGGGAGAGGGACGCGAGGACGCGATCTTCGCCGTCCGGCAGGAACTCGGTGATGTCGGTCGTGACTTCGAAGCGGGCGGCGACGAACCCGACCAGCGCGAGCACGAACAGCGCCGCCGCCCCCAGCCGCGCGCGTTCGGAGCGGCGGAGCGCCGCGCTGCTCATGAGCCCGCCGACTCGAACAGCCGCTCGATCTCGCCGGGCGCGAATCGGCGCTGGCTGTCCGCCTCGAGGATGCGCGTCGTGGTGCGATCCCCGGAGATCTCCTCCACCTCGAGACGATCTGCGCCATGGCCACGGCCGGATATCGAGAGCGATCGGATCAGGTGGGAGAGGGGTGCAGCGCGCGGCGCGAGGCGCAGCTGCCAGCGGCCGCTCGCCGCCGGAGCCGTGACGCGATAGTCGATCGTGTAGACCGATTCGAGCTGGGCGAGATCGCCCGAGAAGATCCAGAGCATGGACTCGACGAGCGGGCGCACTTCGTCGCGGTGGGTGAGATCGATCGTCTCGACCGTGCGTTCGCCAGCGGCCTCCGCTGCCGCGGACTCGGGCGACCCGACGTCTTTCGGTGTCGAGATCCGGACGACGTGGTCGCGGATGAGGATGTCGTGGGGATTCGGCGCTTCGACTCGGCGGAGCAGCGTCGAGGGCGGATCGAAGTAGAGCCGGCCGCGAGTCGAGAGCGGCGCCGCGAGCAGCGCGAGCGTCTTCTCCTCCTCGAAGCGGGCCTCGAAGCCCGGCAGGGTCCTGAACCCGGCGAGCAGCGCGGCAAGCGTGGGCGGTGCGGCGACGGGAGTTCCGGCGGGCGAGGCCGCGGGGGCAGCAGGTGCGGCCGCGGCGGCGGGTGCGGCGAGGGCGGCGGCGAGGGCGAGCGCAGCGAACGCGGCGGCGAGAGCGCCGGATCGAGTGGTCCTCGGCGCGCGCGCCGACCGCAAAGGGCGAGCCACCGCCCGAGCGCCGGCGCGAACGCGCACGCACGCGACGCGGCCCGCGAGCCGGAGCGCGCTTCGCCTAGCGTTCGAGGCGCTGGCAGATCGCATCGGGTGTCTCGTAGAAGAGCGCGCCGGCGGAGTCGGTCGTCGCGAGGACGCAATGGCCGCGGGCGCTCGTGCGGTCGCGGCTCAGGTTGCGCACGGTGTAGGCGACGCGGATCAGGGGACGCGTCTGCTTGAGGCGCGCGGTGATCTCGGCGATCTCGCCGTAGCCGAGCGGATGGGTGTAGCGGCAGCGCACGTCGACGACGTACATGCGGTAGCCGAGGTCGCGGATCTCCGGGACGTCGAGATCGAAGCCGGCGAAGAGCTCCGCCCGGGCGAGCTCGAAGTATTCGAGATAGCGGCCGTGCCAGACGATCCCCATCGGATCGCAGTCGTGGAAGGGCACGGTCGTCCGCACGCTGGTCACGGCGGCGGGCCGCTCGTCCGCGATCCCGGGACGGGTCATCAGGCGAGGCTCCCCTCGCCGTCGAGGGCGCCGCTCCGCATGCGCTGGAGCAGCGCCTGCAGATCGAGGTCCATCCGCCGATCCTCGACCAGGCGCGGCGCGACCTCCCGCACGCCGGCGCGCAGCGCACCGATCGGGCCGGCCGGGGCGAATCCGCGCAGGTCGAAGGCCTGGCAGGCGGCGAGCAGCGCGATCGCCGCGACCTGCTCCGCGAGCTCGACGACCCGCAGCAGGTCCCGGGCGGCCGTCGTCGCCATCGGCACCTTGTCCTGGTTGTGGAGCTCGGTGCTGCGGCTGAAGAGGCTCGCGGGGATCGCCTGCTTCTGCGCCTCGGCGGCCATGCTCGAGGCCGCGATCGAGGCCGCCTTGAAGCCGTTGTGGGCGCAGGCCTCGCTGCCCGAGACGCCGACGAGATCCGTCGGCAATCCGCCGTTCTCCGCCGGATGGCAGAGCAGCATGAGCTGCCGGTCGACGAGACACGCGACGTTCGCGACGGCGATCTTGAGCGCATCGCAGGCGAAGGCGACGTGACCGCCGTAGAAGTTGCCGCCGTGCAGGATCGTCTCCGCCTCGAGATCGACGATCGGATTGTCCGAGACGCCGCCGAGCTCCGTCTCCAGCGCTTCGCGCGCGGGCCGGAGGGCGTCGACGAGGACGCCGATCACGTGGGGCGCGCAGCGCACCGAATAACGATCCTGCAGCCGCATCGGCGCGAGGCGGTCCGGCAGCGCGTCCAGCGCCGCGCGCATCCGCCGGGCGACCTCGCGCTGGCCCGGATGGGGCTTGGCTGCATGGATGCGGTCGTCGAAATGCTCGGGGTTCCCGCCGATCGCGGCGGCGACCATCGCGGAGAGCAGCGTCGTCGTCCGGGCGAGACGCTCGGCGCGCGACCAGCCGAGACAGGCGAGGGCCGTCGAGACGCTGGTTCCGTTCATCAGCCCGAGCGCTTCCTTGGGCCCGAGCGCCAGGGGCGCGAGCCCCTGCGCGGCGAGCACCTCGGCCGCCGGGCGCACGACGCCTTCGAAGCGGACCTCGCGCTCGCCCACGAGCACCGCCGCCAGATACGAGAGCGGCGTCAGATCCCCGCTCGCGCCGACCGATCCCTCGCAGGGCATCTGCGGCAGCACGCGCGCGACGAGCAGCTCGACGAGGCGCTCCGCGACCTCGGGCCGGACGCCGCTGCGGCCGCACGCCAGCGAAGAGAGCCGCGCAACGATCACCGCCGCGGTCTCCTCGTCGTCGAGCATTCGCCCGGCGCCGACGCCGTGCATGCGCAGGACGTTCAGAGAGAGCGCCGCGGCCCGCGCGGGCGGGATCGCGGTACCGACCGAGCCGCCCACGCTGGTGGTCACGCCGTAGATCGCGTCGCCCTCGCCATGGCGCACCGCCACGATCTCGGCGCTCCGCTTCATGCGGTCGCGGGCGCCGGGCGCCAGCACCGGCGTCGCCTCCCCGCGCGCAAGGCGCACGAGGTCCTCGATGCGCAGCGGATCATCGCCGAGCGTACGCACGTCGACCCCGTGCAGGCGGCGAGGCCTCGGATCCGTCATGACGATCGCTGCTCCCAGAAATCGAAGAAGTTGAACCAGTTGTCGGGCGCCTGCCGCGCGTACACCTCGAGGCGACGAGCATACCGCGCCACCTCGCTTTGGAGGACTTCGTCGCGGCGCCCCCGCGGCAGGACGATCTGCTCGGCGAAGGGCTCGCAGAAGAGCTCGTAGCGGCCGGGCGGCCGGTAGATGCCGAACACGAGGTAGATCGGGCATTTCAGGATCGCCGCCAGCAGGAAGGGGCCGGTCGCGAAGCGCGCCTTCGCGCCGAAGAATTCGACGGCGATCGACTTGTCGTTGAGCCCGACCCGGTCGGCGAGCAGGGCGATCATGCCGCCCTCCGCGAGACGATCGCGCAGGGTCAGGGCCAGGGCGATCGGATCGCGGCCGGCATGCACGACGCGGCTCGACTGCCCGGGATCGAGCCGCTCGAGCACGGCGTTGATCATGCGGGCATTCTCGAAATGCCCCACGATCGTGACGGGGAACTGCTCGACGTCGCTCGAAGCGCGCATCGCCTCGAAGCTGCCGAGATGGGCGCCCAGCAGGATCGCGCCGCGCTTCGCGCGCGCGAGGGCCTCGAGGTGTTGATTGCCGGTCCGGTGGACCTCGATTTCTCCGAGGGCACGCCGTGCGAAGAAGAGCCGGTCCATCGTCGCCTGCGCGAAGCAGGAAAAATGCGCCTGGATCTCCGCGAGACGCACCGGCCGACCGTGGACACGTTCCAGCCAGGCGCGCGACGCCCGCCGTGCCCGGCGATCGAAGAGCAGATAGTAGGCGGCGATCACGCGCGCGAGCGCCCGTGCCGGCGGACGGCCGAAGCGCGTCGCGACGAAGGTGGCCAGCTCGATCGCCCAGACGGCGCCGCGCTCGCGCTGTCGAAGCCAGCCGGCAGACGCGTCGCGGGGCGCGGATCGCGACATCGTCAGCGCTCCTCGCGCCGCGAGCCCGCGAGCGCGCGCAGCGGCGCCAGGCAGAAGTCGATCGACGCGCGGGTGCAGATCCGGCTGTGCAATCGGAAGAGTGCCGCGTTGTCCCGGAACATCCGGAAATGCGAGATCCCGCCCTCTTCGGCCGGGATGTACCGGATGCCGACGGGCCGGTTCACGATCGGCACACCGGCCCGGGCGAGCAGGACCGCGACCTCGACGTCGAAATCCATCCGCTCGCAGCGCGTTCCGAGCGCGAGCGTCGCCGCGACCGGATAGATCCGGAAACCGATCATCGCGTCCACGATCCTTCCCCGCCCGCCGACCTCGAGGTCGACCCAGAATCGTGTCAGCTCGCGGCCGAGGGTCCGCAGCCGGGGCGCGGAGGCTTCATAGACCGGATGGCCCAGGATCGCCGCTTCGGGCAGGGTGCGGGCCGCCTCGACGAAGGCGGGGATCGCCGCGAGGTCGTGTTGACCGTCGGCGTCGATCTGGAAGGCATGACTGAAGCCGGCGGCGCGCGCGGCCTCGAGCCCGGTGCGCACCGCCGACCCCTTGCCCCGATTGACGCCATGCCGCACGACGACCACGGCTTCCGCGCGGGCGAGCGCATCGCAGGCCGCCCTGCCCCGCTCTCCGCTTCCGTCGTCGACGACGACGACCGCCGGAATCTGCTCCCGGATGCGCGCGACGACGGCGCCGATGGTGTCGGGGTTGTCGTAGGTCGGCACGAGGGCGCAGAGGCGGATGTCCGTCACGCCGGCTCCGCGGCATCGAATTCGAGCTGGCCGCTCGAGCAGAGCTCGCCCGCGCGATGGATCTCGAAACGCATTCGCCGCGTGGACGGGCGCTCGCCGTCGGCGTCGGCGCTCGCGCCGCCCGCGGCGCCGCGTTCGAGCGAGATCGTCAGCGCGTCCTCGGGCACGATGCGCGCCGCGAACTTGACGCGGGCGAGAGCGCGCACGTCGCCGAGATCCGGGAAGGCGCGCCGCGCCACGGGCAGGAGCAGCTCCTTGAGCTGGAGCGCGCCCGCGAGCACCGGATGCCCGTCGAAATGGCCGTCGAAGGCATCCCAATCGGCGGGCAGCCGGATCTCGGCGCGCGCGCGGATCTTCTCCGCGCCCCGTTCCACTTCGAAGGCGGCGAGATCGAGGCCCTGGCCGATCGGCCGGCCCGTCGCGCCGAGCCCGAAGAGCCGCAGGACCCGGGCCCGCTGCAGCTTGCCGTTCTCCTCGCGCGGGATCGCGTCTACGGCGAGCAGACGGCGCGGGAGCGTCGACGGATCGAAATGCTCCAGCAGCGCAGCGCGGGCCGCCGCCCGGTCGCAATCGGCCGGGGCGACCGCCGCGAGCAGCTGCTGGCCGCGGCCCGTCTCGGCGGCGACCGCGACCACGGCGGCATCCGCGACGTCGGGCCGGCGCCTCAGCACCTCCTCCATCGCCTCGATCGCAACCCGGCGCCCCCCGATCTTGACGATGCCGTCGGCGCGCCCGAGATGGGTGAAACGCCCGTCCGGCTGGAGCTCGACGACGTCGCCCGTCACGAAGGGCCGCGCGAGGCCCGCCTCGAGATAGGCCGAGTCGACGGCGAGCCGACCGCCCTCGGCGAGGGCGACCTTCACCCCTTCGAAGGGGCACCACGCCGGCGGCGGCTCGGCGCTGCGCTCGCGGTGGGCGATTCCGCCGGTCTCGGTCGAGCCGAAGACCTCCCGCACCGCGAGGCCGTGCCGCTCGCGAAACGCGCGCGCGACCGGATCGGGCAGCGGCCCCGTCGAGGAGACGACCGCCCGGAGCGATGCGAGCGGCCCCGCCCGGAGGCTCGCCAGGGCACGCAGCTGGACCGGCACAGTCACCAGCAAGGTGGCTTCATCGCGCTCGACGCAGTGGGCGATCGCTTCGGCATGGTGGGGCGTCTCACGGGCGAAGGCGGCGCCCGCGACGAGGGGCAGCAGGATCGTGAAGAGCAGCCCGTAGATGTGGGCGGGGGGCACGCTGCCGACGACGCGATCACCCGGACCGATCCCGAAGGTCCGGGCCAGGGCGCGCGCCTCGCCGAGGAGGTTGGCGGCCGTCTTCGGGGCGGCGAGCATCGGCCCGGTCGTGCCCGACGTGAAGACCGTCGCGATGATCCCGGGGCGCGCGACGAACGGAGCCTCGAGCGGGGGGCCGGCGTCCGGCCGTGCGAGCAGGTCCGCGAGGCGCAGCGGTGCGCCCGAATCCGTGTCGTGCAGCAGGGCCACGGTCTCCGGGCGGGCCTGGACGGCGAAGATCGATTCACGCCGCAGGTTCGGCGGCAGGGCGACGGCGTGGCCCCGCGCGAGGATGCCGAGCCACGCGGCCGCCATCGCATAACGATCCCCGCCGCAGACCAGCAGGACATGGGAGCCGGGCGACGGCTCGGGGAGCGCCCGGGCGATGCACGCCGCGTCGCGCAGCAGCTCGCCCGCCGACTTCGATCCAGCCGCGCCGAAGGCGACGGGCATCTCGTTCGTATGATGGCCGAGCAGGCCCTGCTCGCTCATGCCGGCGCTACGCCGGATCGATGGCTGCACCCGCCGCGGAACCGGTCTGAGCACGCACGAACTCCGCCAGCGTCTTCACCGAATAGAAGAACTCGCGGTTGCGCTCGTCGTCGGGCGAGGTGACGACGCCGAACTTCTCCTGGAGGGCGAGCGCGAGCTCGAGGGCATCGATCGAATCGAGCCCGAGCCCCTCGACGAAGAGCGGCGCATCGGTCTCGATCTCCGCGGGCTCGACGTCCTCGAGCGCGAGCGCGTCCACGATCAGGTGCTTCAACTCTTCCTCGAGTGATTTCGGCATGGGGACCTTCGGGCGGCGTCGATGCGCAGCGGACTAGGGATGGGCGACCGGGCCGTAGCTGCCCTCGATCCGCTCCAGCTCCGTGGTGATTCGCCGCGCCACTATATCCCGCAGGATTCGGCTGGACGACCCGGCGAGCTCGGGGGCGCTCGGGTCGACCGGCGCGAGGACACGGATCCGCAAGCGGGGCAGCTCCGCGGGCGGACGGCTGAACCCGGTCGTCTTGCCGAGGAAGCGGGGCTGGCAGGTGATGACGAGCGGCACGATGGGAACCCCCGCGCGCCGGGCGATCTCGAAGGCGACACGACCGAACTCGTGCAGGCCGTGATCGGGAGATCGCGTGCCCTCCGGGAAGATGATGACCCGCAGCCCCGCTTCGAGCCGTTCCATCGCCGCGTCGACCATCTGGGCGATGCGGAGCGGGTCCTGACCTGCGCCCGCGAACTGACCCGCCTGCCGAAAGAGCGGCCGGGCCCAGAAGCTGTGGAACAGGCTCGGCTTGACGGGATAGACGAGGTCCGAATCCGCGGCGAGCAGCGCGCTGATGTCCATCAGCGTCGGATGGTTCGCGACGAGCACGCAGGGGCCGGCGGGAATCGCGGCGGCGTGATGCGCCGGATCGAAGTCGACCAGGTGGGTCCAGCGGAGAAAGGCGTGCATCGATCGAAAGGCGGTCGAGACGATCCGGCGCAGCAGGCGGGCCCGGCGGGCCGGGTCCCGCGTCGGCAGGCTGCTCCAGAGTGCGAACAGGGCGTATCCGATCGGGCTCGCCGCGAAGTAGGTCGCCAGGCAGAGCGCGACACCGATCCGTCGCACGCCGCGCCGGCCCATTCGAACGAAGCGACTCGCAGGGCCTTCGGCTATCACTGTGTCCATCGTATCCGCACTGTCGGGGCGTGGCCCGGAGAGGGCGCGCGACCGCGAGACGCCTCGCCGGGGCAGCCCGGCGCCGGCCGTGAACCCGCAGATGCGAACCTAGAGAAAGGGAGCCCGGTGGGCGACGTCTCTCTTCAGGACCTTCGAGGCATTCAGGATCCTCGAGAATTCCAGGGCGCTCACGATCTTCGCGATCTGCCGGACGACGCGTTCTTCGACGTCGCGATCTGCGGCGGCGGCCTCGCGGGTCTCACCCTCGCCCTGCAGCTGCGACGCAACCTTCCTTCGCTCCGCATCCTCGTCGCCGAACGAACCCGTCGCCCCCTGCCCGACGCCGCCCACAAGGTCGGCGAGTCGAGCGTCGAGCTCGGATCGAGCTATTTCGAGAGCCTCGGCCTGCGCGAATACCTGCGCGACGAACATCTCTTCAAGTTCGGTCTCCGCTTCTTTCCGGGCGGCGGAACGCTTCCGCTGCATCGACGCAGCGAGATCGGCCCCGCGAACGAGCCCGTCGTTCCCTCCTATCAGCTCGACCGGGGCAAATTCGAGAGCGATCTGCGCGCCCGGGTGGCCGAGGCCGGCGCGACGCTCGTCGAAGGCGCGAAGGTCGGGCGGATCGATCTCGGGCCCGGCGATACGCCGCATCGCGTCGAGCTCGGCGAGGCAGGCCTGCGCCGGGAGATCCGCTGCCGCTGGGTGATCGACGCCTCCGGGCGCGCGGCACTCCTGCGCAAACGCCAGAAGCTGACGCGCGGCTCGCGTCACGTCGCCAACGCCGGCTGGTTCCGCGTCCGGGGAAAGGTCGACATCACGCATTTCGTCCCGGATTCCGAGCGCGAATGGCACGATGCGAGCTGGGCGCCCCACCGCTGGCGATCGACCAACCACCTGATGGGCGCCGGCTACTGGGCCTGGGTGATCCCGCTCTCGACCGGCAATACCTCGATCGGCCTCGTCGGCCACGACAGCCACGTTCCCTTCGACGTCGTGCGCAACCTCGACAACACGCTGGCCTGGATGCGCGAGCACGAGCCCGTGCTCGCGAAGGCGCTCGAAGGCCACGAAGTCCTCGACTTCTGTTGCCTGAAGAACTACAGCCACAACGTCGCCCGGGCCTGGTCGCCGGAGCGCTGGGCGATGGTCGGCGAAGCCGGCGCCTTCGCCGATCCGCTCTACAGCCCCGGCAGCGATTTCATCGCCTTCGCCAACTCCTTCACGGAGGAGATGATCCGCCGCGATCTCGCCGGCGAAGACCTGACGGTCCGTGCGCGGGAGCTCTCCTCGCTCTACCGCTCCCTGATCGGAAACTGCATCGAGCTCTACTCCCACGCGGCGCCGGTCTATGGACATCCCAGCGCGCTGCTCGCCAAGGTCTACTGGGACAACTTCACCTACTGGTCGTATCCCTGTCAGCTCTACCTCCAGGGCCTCTATCGCCTGACGGGGCCCGAGTTCGAGGCGCTGCAGCCGATCGGGATGCGCTACGGCCAGCTCGGAAGCTGGATGCAGGCCGTCTTCGCGGCCTGGGCCGAGCTCGCGCCCGAGCCGACGCAGCCCGGCTTCAAGGGCATGCCCTCCTATCCGTCGGTCCTGATCGATGCCCACCTCGCCTTGCGCAATCGCTGGGACACGAAGGAGACCCTCGACGCGATGCGCATGCGCCTGAACCAGGCCGAAGAGATCTTCGGCGAGCTGCTGCTGCGCGCCCTCGATGCCGTCGGTCCCGACCAGGTCGACACGTTCATGGAGCGCGTGGGCGCCGGGCGCTGGGACATCCGGATCGACGACGAGCGCCTCGCCGCGGCGGAGACCATCGGCCTGGCGCGCCGCCGCGCCCTGCGCCCCCTCGCCCGCGACGTCGAGCGCAGCCTCGGCAGGCCGGCGCGCCGCGTCGACGAAGCCACCCTGCGGCGCGTCCTCGGGCCGCTCGTCGCGAAAGGCATCCGGCCGGCCGACGGCGACTGCACCCCCCTCGACCCGGGTGGCCCTTCCTAGTGTCCCAGTCGGAACACGATGATCCCGATCGCCAGATCCTCTCGCTGCTGGCCGGAAAATGGCTGGCGGCCGCGGTCTGCGCGGCGGCGACGCTCGGCCTTCCCGATGCGCTCGCGAACGGGCCGCGATCCCTCGACGCGCTCGCCCGCGAGCTCGGATGCGATCCGGCCGCCCTCGCCCGCCTGCTCCGCGTGCTCGCCGGCGAACGGCTGGTCCGCCAGACCGAACACCGCGAGTTCGAGCTGCTGCCCGCCGGCCGGAGCCTGTGCCGGGATCGTCTGGGCCGGCTCGCACGTTATGTGGGCTCTCCGATCGGCTGGGATCCCTGGTCGGACCTCCCGCACGCCGTCCGCACGGGCGAATCCGCCTTCGCCAAGCGGTACGGTGCACCGCTCTTCGAGCATCTCGATCGCCACGCCGGCGAGGCCGCGATCTACGACGCGGCGATCGAATCCTTCGCGAGTCGCGAGGAGGCCGCGATCGCCGAGGCCTACGATTTCGCAGCGGCGAGGCGCGTGCTCGACGTCGGCGGCGGCCGCGGCGGACTCCTCGTCGCGCTGCTCGAACGCCATCCCCATCTCGCGGGCATCCTGCTCGAACGCCCGAACGCGGCCCGCGAGGCGACCCACGCCTTCGCCCGGGCCGGGCTCGCCGAGCGCTGCGAAGTCGTCGTGGACGATTTCTTCGAGTCGCTGCCCGGCGGCGCGGACCACATCGTCCTCAAGCACATCGTCCACAGCTGGGACGACGAGACCGCGACGAAGCTGCTCGCCCGCTGCGGCGCGGCCGTCGGCGCGGAGGGCCGGGTCCTGATCGTCGAGGGCGTCCTGCTGCGCGATGGGCGGCGCGATCTCACGAGCATGCTCGATCTCGAGATGCTCGTGCTCTGCGGACCGGGCCGCGAACGAACGAAGCCGGAGCTGCGACGGCTCTTCTCCGCCGCCGGGCTCGAGCTCCTGGCGAACCATCCCCTGACGGAGACCGGCCACCTCTTCGTCACCCGCCCCCGCTCCCGAAGAGGCGCAGACCCCACCCGCGGCTGATCAGTCCGCCCTGGGATGCACGAGCGTCAGGCTCGCGGACGCGATCGGCTCGCCCTCGCGTTCGACGCAGCAATCGAAATGGCTCGACTCGTCGTTGCCGCGCGCTCGCATCACGCGGATCCGCAGCGAAGTGCCGACCGGAACCCGCGGCACGTCGACCCGGAGCGAACGGCACGCGACGATCATGCCGACCCGCACGCCTTCCCCCGCGCCGTAGGCCTCGTAGCCGAGGCAGACGGCCACCGCCTGGGCCATCGCTTCGAGCAGGAGCACCGACTCGAGCTCACCGTTCGAGACCAGGCGCGAGTCGGCCGCGACGCGCATGGCGCACTCCGCCCGGCCGGGCGCCCAGTCGACGAGGCGATCGAGCTGGCGGATGGCATCGCCGTGGGGCAGCAGGGATCCGATCGGCGGGTACGGGCTCATGCGGCTCCGGGATGCGTCACGCGAACGCCCCAGCCTCGGCCGTCTCCCCGATCGAGGGGAACCACGCCATCGATCCCGCGCTCGAGCGCGACGACGAGATCGAAGAGACCGACACTCGGATTGCGCCCCAGGACTGCGTCGGTCTGCGGCGGGGCGAAGACCGGCGCGGACCGTGCGAGCGGGGCGAGGCGATCGAGGACGGGCGCGCCGGGCGGGGCCTGCTCGAGGGGACACAGCGCGACGGCGACCGCGAGCAGCGACCAGCCCCGCTGGCCGGGCACGAGATCATCGGGCGGCGCTTCGTCTCCGCAGCAGACGACCACCGCCTCGCCCCGGCTCGAGGCCCAGCCGAGACCCTCGACGAGCGCCATCGCGGGCGTGTCGTAGTCCGCGCCGAGGCTCGTCGTGAAGCCGCGGTTCGCAGTCGCGATCGAGATCACGCCGGCGGCCGCGTTGTGCACGCTCGTCGCGAACTTCATCGGCGAGAGCGGCGTGCCCTCGCTCCACATCTGGTCGAGCAATCCGATCATCGTCGAGACTTCGCCGAGCGCGGAGCCGAAGACCGAGGCGACCTGCGCCGGCTCGAAGCCTGCACGCTCGACCGCGCCGGCGTAGGCGTCGGCCAGCGCACGCGAGAGCGGGCTCGCCCGGCGCCGATCGCGCAGGGGCACGAGTGCGCCGACGGGGGCCGCATGCTCGGCGCTGGCGCGGCCCGCCAGCCAGTCCGTGACCGAAGCGAAGCCGGGAACGAAGGCGCCCCAACCCACGACGGCGACGCCATCGCTCATCGCGCCGCTCCGACGAGCACGCTCACGTTGTTGCCCCCGAACGCGAAGGAATTGCTGAGCACGCGATCGAAGCGGCCGTGGATCCGCTCGGTCGCGATCCGCGCGTGGATCTTGGGATCGACGGGATCGGCGCCGAGAGAGGCCGGGATCCAACCTTCTTCCAGCGCCAGGATCGCGATGGCCGCCTCGGTCGCGCCGGCGGCGCCGAGTAGATGGCCGGTGTAGCCCTTGGTCGAAACGACGGGCACTTCGCGGCCGAACAGGGATTCGATCGCCGCGGCCTCGGCGACGTCGTTCAGACGCGTTCCTGTGCCATGGGCGTTGACGTGGTCCACTGCCGAGGCGGCGAGGCCCGCTTCCGCGAGCGCGCGCTCCATGGCGAGGCGCGCGCCGGCGCCTTCGGGATGGGGCGCGGAGATGTGATGGGCATCGGAGCTCTCGCCGATGCCCTCGAGCATCGCCAGCGGCTCGCCCTCCCGCTCGACCAGCAGCAGCGCACCACCCTCGCCGATGTTGAGTCCGCGGCGGTCGGTGCAGAAAGGGCGCGCCGGCTCGGGCGAGAGCGCGTCGAGGCTTCGGAAGCCGCGGAGCGTCATCGCACAGAGCGTGTCGATCCCGCCGACGATCGCCGCATCGGCGATGCCGGCTTCGATCAACCGCTTCGCCGAAGCGAGCGGCTTCGCGCTCGACGTACACGCCGTCGAGACGACCCACGACGGCCCCTCCGCGCCCGCGAGGCGCCGGACGACGTGGAGGATGGCGCCGTAGGTATGGTGGCGGAAGAGGTCGTAGTCGGGCGGCAGCGCGCCCTCGGCCAGGAAGCGGCGATAGGCGTTCTCGGTGACGTCGGCGCCCGCGGTGCTCGTCCCGAGCACGACCGCGATGCGTTCGGGGCGCCAGCGGCCGCGCAGGGCGTCGAGCTCGGGCGCGAGCGCCGCGATCAGCCGGGCGCCGATGCGCGCCGTGCGCGTCGACCAGGGTGCGAGCTCGGGCGGCAGCTCGGGCAGGTCGTCCGCCACGGCACCGACGACGGTCTCGAAGGGGAGCTCGATCGAGGGCGGGCCGAGGCCGCCCCTGCCTTCGAAGAGGGCGCTGCGCACGGCCGCGCGATCGGGGCCGAGCCCGTTGCACATCGCATAACCGGTGATCGGAAGCGGAGTCCGCGACATCGCCACTGCCCCTACGCGAGCGAGACCGGCGCGTCGCCGGGCTCGGCCGCGGGCGGCGCGCCGTTCGGCAGGCGGCGCGAGCGCAGCAGCATGTCCTGGAACGGGTTGTCGTCCCGGAAGACGTCGCCCGCGAGCACGCTGATCACACCGGCCCGGAAGCGGCCCTCGTCCGGGGCGCCGAAGATCATGTTGTCGACGAAGTTCGTGTTGTAGAAGCGGTAGACGAGGGAAGAGAAGGTCTGATAGGCGCGCTTCGTCGTCGTCTCCATCGGCGTCATCAGGTCGGGCTCGCCTTCGCGCCCCTCCTCGAGGGCCGGGACGAGGATCCGGCCGACCTCGATGGCGCGCAGGATCGCCAGCGAGACGCCCGACGAGAAGACCGGATCGATGAAGCACGCCGAATCGCCGACACAAGCGAAGCGCGCGCCCGAGGCGCGCTCGTTCTCGAAGCTGAAGTTCGAGACCATGCGGGTCTGCTGGCGCTCGGCGCCCGCGAGCAGCCGGCCGAACAAGGGGCTCGATCCGAGATAGGCGTCGAGGTCGCTCCGGCGCAGACCGGGCGTGCGCTTCACCATGCCGACCGAGAGGCGTCCCCCGACGAGCGGAATGCCCCAGAGCCAGCCGTCCGGCACGATGACGACGCGGATGTCGTTGTGCGGGCCGATCTCCGCGCGCGCCTCCGGCGAGAGCCCGGAGAAATGCGTGAACACCGCCGCCCGGCCGAAGCGTTCGAGCGGGCGCGCCGTGCCGTGCTTGCGGGCGAGAAAGCGGTCCTGGCCGGTCGCGTCGATGAAATAACGCGCGCGCTCGTTCGCCGGGGCGGCGCCCGGATCGCCGTCGACGGGCCGGATCGCCACGCTCGCGCCGGCCGCGTCGATCGCGACGTCGACGACCTCGAGCCGATGCCGGACGACGGCGCCGACCTGCTCGGCCCGGTCGCGCAGCAGCCGATCGAAGTGCGCCCGCTCGACGTGCCAGGCGAAGCGCTGCGGGCCCGGCAGCGCCTCGGCGAAGTCGAAGGTCTGGACACGGCTCGACGCTTCGTGGACGAACTGCGCACCCCGCTTGAAGAAGAAGTCCTTTTCGGAGGGCTCGATCCCGAGCACGCTCCGGATCAAGCCGCTCGCCGGAAGCAGGGACTCGCCGATGTGGAAGCGCGGGAACGTCTCGCGCTCGACGACGAGCACGCGCATTCCCGCCAGCGCCAGCACCGTCGCGATCGACGATCCGCCCGGCCCCGCGCCGGCGACGATCACGTCCCAGTCGGCCTTCACGCGCACGCTCACGCTTCCCTGCCTCCCGTCCCCGGCTCCGCGCGGCGGAAGACGAGCGAAGTGTTCACGCCCCCGAAGGCGAAGTTGTTCTTCATCACGAACTCGCAATCGATCTGCCGAGGGGATCCGACGAGATAGTCGAGCTCGCCGCAGCGCGGATCGGGATGATCGAGGTTCAGGGTAGGCGCGAACCATCCCTCGCGCTGCATCTCGATCATCATCCAGGACTCCAGCGCGCCGCAGGCTCCGAGTGTATGGCCGACGTAGCTCTTGAGGCTGCTGGTCGGAATCCGGCTGCCGAACACGTCCTGCATCGCGAGGCTCTCGGCGATGTCGCCCGCCTCCGTCGCCGTCCCGTGTGCACCCACGTATCCGATCGCGTCGCCCGGGAGCGAAGCGTCCTCGAGCGCGAGGCGCATGACGGCCGCCATGCCTTCGCGATCGGGATTCGTGATGTGGCGGCCGTCGCAGTTCGTGCCGTATCCGACGACCTCGGCGTGGATGCGCGCGCCGCGGGCGCGGGCATGATCGAGGGATTCGAGCACGAGCGTCGCCGCGCCCTCCCCGACGACCAGGCCGTCCCGATCGCGGTCGAAGGGGCGGGGCGTCGTCTTCGGCGCGTCGTTGCGGGTCGACGTCGCATACATGACGTCGAAGACCGCGGCATCGATCGGATGGAACTCCTCGGCGCCGCCCGCGATCATCACGTCCTGCCGACCGAAGGCGATCGCCTCGTAGCCGTAGCCGATGCCCTGGCTGCCGGAGGTGCAGGCGCTGCAGGTCGTGACGACGCGGCCGCGCACCTCGAAGAACTGCGCGAGGTTGGCGGCGACCGTATGGCTCATGAACTGGACGTAGTCCGTCGCGCGAATGCCGCGCAGCGTGTGGCGATTGCCGATCGCGTCCGCGTACACGGCGATCGCCGGCGGGCTGCCCGAGGTCGAGCCGTAGCTGATGCCGACCCGCCCACCGCCGAGAATCGGATCGCCCAGCAATCCCGCATCGGCGAGGGCGAGCTCGGTCGCCCGGGTCGCCAGCAACGAGACGCGCCCCATGCTGCGGATGCGTTTGCGCGGATAGGCGTCCGGAATCTCGAAGTCGGCGATCCGCGCGCCCAGACGCGTCGTCATCGATTCGATCTCGCCGAGCGCCTCGACGCGTTCGATCCCGGATCGCCCGGCGCGCAAGGCCTCGGAGACGACCTTCCAATCGGATCCGATCGGCGAGAGACCGGCCATCCCCGTGACGACGACGCGCCGCTTCATCCGCGGATTCCGCCTCGCGATCCGAAGACGCCGGCTGCGGTGCCGATCGCGCCGCCCGGCGTCGCCCATTCCCGATCCGATCGCTCCGGCATCGCATCGACCTCCGATTCGTCGCCGGGAACGAAGCACGAGAGCCGCGCCGCCGCGACCGGCTCGCCCGACGCGATCTCCTCGACCCGACAATCGAAGGACACCGCCCCGCGGTCGTCGCCCCAGCTCCGGGTGGCGACGACGCGGAACCGCTCGTTCGCATTATATGCGGAGCGCGCGAATCGCACGTGTCTCGATCCGAGCAGGAGCCCGAGCGTCGGCGCCTCACCGCCCGCCCGGCGTTCGATCCCGGCATGCGCCGCGACGCATTGCGCCATCCACTCGATCGCGACGTGGGCCGCGACGCCGCCGTCCGCATCGCGCAGCGCTCCGCAGTCGGCCACCGCCACCGAAGCGCTCGTCTCGCGCGCGTCGTGCCCCTCGATGGCGCGCAGCCAGATCATCGGCGGCCGATGGACGAGCACCTGCTCGGGCGCGGGCCAGCCTCCAGTCCCGACGAGCGGAGGCGAAGGCCGAGCTTCCGACGCGCCCTCCGACCCCTCGGAAGGCGACGGCGCACACCGGATGCGACCACGCGAGACCTCCTGCGCATCGCGCACGAAGCGGAACTCGACCGCATCCCCCGCCGCCGTCAGCTCGAGCAGCAGCGATTCGCCCGGCAGGACCGGATGCTTGAACTTGAGGGCCTCGACCGCGGTGAAGGACGGGCGGCTTCCGCGCCAGCGCTCGATCTCGCGCAGGGCCCAGTCGATCTGGACGACGCCCGGCAGGATCGGCCGATCGGGAAAATGGCCGGGCCAGCACGCGAGGCCGGTGGGCACCTCGAGCCGGATCGTCCGGGCAGCGGCGCCCCCGCCCTCGTCGATGCCGACGATCCCGGGCGCGAGGTTCGGGGGAAAGATCCGCGAGAGGAGCGGATCGCTCCAGGCGCCGACATAACGTCGGAAGCGGGCGTGTCGAACGATCCATTCGGCGGCGAAGAGCAGCCCCATCAGGACGTAGGAGACGAGGCCGGTGTAGAGCGCCCAGGCATCGATCCTCTTCGCGAGGGCGAGGGCGAGGGTGATGGCGCCATTCACGAAGAAGAAGGCACACCAGATCACCGTCACCTGGCGGCAGTAGCGGACCTCCGCCGGAGCGAGCCGATCCACCTGCAGCCGCGCGATGCTCTCGACGATCGGCCTGCCCCGGAGCGAGAGCGCGAAGGATGCGAGCAGCGCTGCGTTCACGAACACGGGGGCGAGCAGCAGCCCGAGCGGATCGTTCCAGACGGCCGTGAGCGCGGTGACCAGCAGGACGAGCACGACGGGCGTCGCGAGCGTCCACGGAATGCGCGCACCCGGCCTCCGAGGGCCCGAGCGGCCCGGGCCCCGCCGCAGGGCGGCGATTCCGGCCCGCAGCGCCAACAGCACCATCACGCCGACGGCCACCTGCCTCGGCTCGTGATGCGCGAGGGCCCAGAGGACGATCAGCGGATAGGCGATCGTCAGGATCGTCGAGACGAGGCCCCACACGGCGGGCCTAGTGTCCCATCCGGGAAATACGCTTGCATTCGAACGCGCCGTCGGGCCGCTCGCCGCGTTGCGCTCCCTCACCATGACGACGGCCATGGCTCGGTCGCGCGCCTTGCGAGCGGCAGGGCGGCGCGTTCTCGGTGCACTCCGGGGTGTTTCTGTGTCCCCACGACTTCGACAGCGTATTTCCCGGATGGGACACTAGACGAGCGCGGTAGGCTGCGGGAGGCCAACGAAGGGAATCGCCGCCGATGTCGTCCATGCCGCTCGCCCCGCTGCGCGATGAAAAGATCCTGATCACCGGTCCCGCCGGACGCGTCGCCTTCCCGCTCGCCGCGCGGCTCGCGCGGGACAACGCGGTTTTCGGCATCGCGCGCTTCGGAAGCGAAGACGCGCGGGCCCGGGTCGAGGCCGCCGGCATCCGGACCCGGCGCGTCGACCTCGCGGCTCCGGATTGGGCCGATCTGCCGGACGATTTCTCGCTCGTGCTGCATTTCGCCGCGGCGATCGGGCCGGAGCTCTCGTTCGCCGACGCGATCCGGATCAACGGCACGGGCACGGGGCGATTGATGAATCGCTTCCGAAGGGCGCGCGCCGTCGTCGTCGCGTCGAGCCGTGCCGTCTACGCGGAGCCCGTGGATCCCGATCGGATCCAGCACGAATCCGATCCCCTGGGCGGCGACTCGCCGCTCCCGTACTCGCCGACCTATCGCGTCTCGAAGCTCGCGCAGGAGGCGGTCGCGAGCTTCTGGGCCGCGGAGCTCGGATTGCCGACGATCCTCGCGCGGCTGAACGTCGTCTACGGCGACAACGGCGGCCTGCCGGCGATGCTGCTCGAGCGGATGAAGGCGGGCCTGCCGATCCCGCTCGGCCTGCACGGCGCGACGCGGGCCGCGCCGATCCACCACGACGATCTCTTCGATCAGCTCCCCGGCCTCGTCGCGGGCGCATCGGTCCCGGCGACGATCGTCAACTGGGCGGGGGACGAGCCGGTCTCGATGCACGCGCTCTGCGAGTACATGGGCAGGCTCACCGGCTGCGAGCCGCGCTTCGTCGAGACCGCGGAGGTCTCGGGCAACCGCCCGTCGGATCCGGCGCTGCGTCGTCGGCTCGCCGGCGCCTGTCGCGTCGACTGGCGCGATGGCATCCGGCGCATGATCGAGGCGCTGCATCCGGAGTGGCTCGTCGACGATGCGGCGGATCAGTCGGGCCGCTGATACGGCAGGACGTGGGCCTCGCGGTAGGCCGCGAACTCCCGGGCGATGGCCTCGGCCTCGAGCCCGAATTCGGAGAGCGTGTAGCCGTGCGCCGGACGCCGATCCCGGCCGTTCTCCGCGACGAATCGGGCCATCTCCGCGCGCGTCGCATCCGGCAGCTCGAGCCCGATCCGGGCGTAGATGCGGTCCACGACCTCGAGCGGTTTCTGGACGACGTCGCCGAACCAGACGTCGACGAAGCGCGCTTCGCCGACCGTGCGGCGCACCCGCTCGAGCCGCTCGATCCGCGCCCGCGCGGTCGTGAGCGCGTAGTCGGCGCAGGCCCGCGCCTCGACCGCATCGCTCGAGAGCCGCCGCAGCTCGAGGGCCATGCTCGCGAGCGACGGCAGCGTGTCGATCGGATCGCGATGGGTCTGGATCACCGTCGCCTCCGGATGCTGCTCGAAGAGCCGGTCGAGATGGAGCATGTGATGGGGTGCCTTGAGCACGAACGGGCCGACCGCCTCGCCGCGCACGCGCTTCTGCCATTGGAGCGAGCGCAGCAGGCGCGCGTGCTCCGCGTAGGCCGGACGGCCATCCGCCTCGAGATGCCAGCGCAGATAGCTCGGCACGTTCATCGAGCCGGCGGGCGGCGAGGATTGAAAGGCGTGCTCGAGCAGCATCACGTCTTCGTCGGGCGCGAGGGCGTCGAGCGGGTGGACCGCGGCGAGGGCGGGATTGCCGGCGAGCATCGCGGCGACCTCCGCCTCGGCGACGGCGAGGCGCGGATCGCGCACGCGCTTCGCTTCCGCGGCCGACCAGCCCGGCAGCGGCGCCGGATGACGGCATTCCCACCAGGCCAGCGCGCTCGTGCGCGGATCCCGGGCGAGCAGGCGGTGGAGCAGCGTCGTGCCCGTGCGCGGGAACCCGACGACGACGAAGCGGACGGCGACCTTCTCGTTCTCGATCTCCGGATGGCTTGCGAGAAGGGCCCGAGTCTGGAGCCGCGCGACGAGCAGGCCGACGATCCGCGCGTGCTGGCCCGCACGACCGGCGGGCGTCAGCCGCGCCTCGTGCTCGATGCTCCAGAGCAGCCGCCGCAGCGGCTCGCGGAACGACGGATCCCCGAAGTCCTCGAGGCCCGTTCGCGCGCGGGCGGCGGCGAGCAGGGCCTCTTCGTCGAGGAGATCGTCGCGATCCGCAGACGGGGCTCGAACGGCCCTCTCGGCGGTCGGCGGGCTCGCCTGCTGCCGGCGTGCCATTCAGGCCGTACGCCCTGCGACGAGGTCGTCGAAGCGGACGACCCGGCAGACCGGCTCGGGCGGGTCGTAGGCGAGGTTCCAGCGCAGGCCCATCGTGCCCAGCGCATGGCCGGCCGTGTCCATCCAATTGCCGATGCCCGGATCGCGGGGCGAGACGACGATTCGGAACGAGCCGTCGGGCTCGAGCTTCACGCTGTGTTTGTTGACGGTGATCGGGTGGTAGCGGTAGTCGAGGGATTCGAGCCAGTAGTTGTTGAGCTGGAAGTTCCAGTAGCGGCAGACGGGCGGCTTCGCCGTGATCAGCAGGGCCTCGCCCTCTGCCAGCTTCCAGTAGCCGTGGTAGAAGACCTGGTTCGTCGCCTTGTGCGCGGGGGCGCGGACGGAATCGGGCGGCGCGTGGAGCTCGTTCGGCCGCTTCGAGAATTGTTCGGCCCAGCCGGTGAAGAGGTCGGCCGAACCCTTCACGAAGGCGGAGGCGGCGCGCAGGGCGCGGTCGAGGGCGGCGGGGTCGAGGGGCGCGGGCGGGCCCTCGGCGCCGAGGCATTCGATCTCGATCCGGGCGGGGATCTCGGTCGACCGGTCGAGGAAGAACTCGCGCACGATCAGGCTCGACGTCCGCTCTTCCATCGGGATCCAGTTGCCGGGGTGGGGCTTCTGCGAGAGCACGATCTCGAAGCCGCCGTCGGCGTCGACGACGAGGTCGGCCGAGTCCATGTAGCCGCTGCAGCCGGAGGGCGAGGGATCGCCGTAGTGGCCGTAGTAGCTCCCGATCCCGAGATAGGTCGAGCTGCCGCGCTGGCCGCGGATGCGGTACTCGCGCCGGCCGTCGAGGCGGCAGTTCTGGTAGCGGCAATCGGGGTTGTCGGCGCCGAGCTTGGCGTCCTCGCGCGCCATCGCGTAGAAGCGCGGATGCTCGGGATCGTCGTTCTCGACGAAGCGCTCGAGGGCGAGGCGCAGCAGGCGCGAGAGATGGCGGTAGCCCTCGGCCCGGTCGAAGGCGTTGGCGGGGGAGGATTCGCGGAAGAGCGCGCCGCGGGCGCCTTTGAGGCTCTCGCAGAAATCGTCCCAGCTCCGGCCGTCGAGGATGCGTTCGAGCGAAGCGTGCTCGTCCATGGCATCGGCTCCCCATCGTGGATCCCGGATCGGGGATCGCGTGCATTGGCCTGTTGCGCTTTCGAGGCGAGGCTACGATAACGCAGCCTCGCCGCCGGGTGGCGACGAATCGCGGCCGCGCAGCGCGCAGGAGGGAGAGCGGGAGATGTCGGATCCGAAGCGCAGTCGCGCCTGCATCGTCGGCATCGGCGAGACGAAATACGGGCGCGACAAGGGCGCATCGCATACCAACCTCGCACTCCAGCTCGAGGCCTCGCTGCGGGCGATCGCCGATGCCGGCCTCGAACGCCGCGACATCGATGGCGTCATGCCCTTCCAGAACCTCGCCAACGCCGAGGAGATCGTCGCGAACCTCGGCTGTGATCGCGTGCGCTTCGCGGCGACCGTCGCGATGGGCGGCGCGTCGCCGGTCGCCTCGCTCGCACTCGCGGCAGACGTCCTCGCCGCCGGCCGCGCCTCCGCGATCCTGATCCCGGCGGGCTGGGCCGCCTTCTCCGGGCCGAGGACGCGGGAGCTCGTGCTCGATCCCGCGCGGCTGCCGGGCGGCGTGATCGCCGGCGACTACTACTTCCCGCACGGCTACACGGCGCCGATGCAGTGGTACGCGGTCATGGCCCAGCGCCACATGTACGAGTTCGGCACGACCCGCGAGCAGCTCGGCGCCGTCGCCGTCGCGATGCGCAAGCACGCCCAGCTGAATCCGAACGCCGTCATGCGCGGCAAGCCGATGACGATGGCCGACTATCTCGCATCGCCGATGCTCGCGGATCCCTACAAGATGCTCGATTGCTGCATCGAGACCGACGGCGCCGCGGCCTTCGTCGTCACGACCGAGGAGCGCGCGCGCGATCTCGGCAGGCCGATCGTGCGCGTCGAAGCCGCCGCCGCGGCCCAGCCCCATCCGGCCGACGAGATCACGAACCGCAAGAACATCTTCGAGACCGGCCTCGGCCGCGCGGCTCCCGAGGCCTTCGGCCGGGCGGGAGTGCGCCCGACCGATCTCGACTTCGCGATGATCTACGACTGCTTCACCTTCGAGCTGATCCATCAGGTCGAAGAGCTCGGCCTCTGTGCGCGGGGCGAGGGCGGCCCCTTCGTCGAGGGCGGCCGCATCGAGCTCGGCGGCGCGCTCCCGATCAACACCCACGGCGGGCTTCTCTCCGAAGCCCACGTCGTCGGCATGAACCACGTCGTCGAAGCGGTTCGCCAGCTGCGCGGGGATTGCGGCGCGAGGCAGGTCGCGAACGCCGAGCTCGGCGTCGTGACGGGCTGGGGCGATTTCGGAGACGGGAGCGTCGCGATCCTTTCGCGGCGATGAGGAGCGGACGGGCGATGGCATCGTTGACGGCGGTCGGCGCCGAAGAGATCGGTTCGAAGGGGACGGGCGACGAGTTCTACGCCTGGTGTGCACGCGGCGAGCTGCGGCTGCGGCGCTGCAAGGCGTGTCGCGGGTGGTGTCACGTCCCGCGCGTGATCTGTCCGAGCTGCGCCGCGACGGATTGGGCCTGGGAGCCCGTGAAGGGAACCGGCCGGATCTACACCTGGACGGTCGTGCACCGCGCGATGCATCCCGCGTTCACGGGCGACGTCCCCTACGCCGTCGTCGTCGTCGAGCTCGACGAGGGGCCGCGCATCGTCTCGGGCATCGTCGACTGCCCGCTCGAGGCGCTCGAGATGGAGATGCCGGTCGAGGTGGTCTTCGAACGCAGTGACCGGTGGGGCGATCGCGTGTTGCCGCGCTTCCGCCGGATCGAGAGCGGCGCGCCGCGCGCCGCGGGAGGACGGGCGCGATGATGGAAGGGCTGCCGAAGACGATCGCCTTCGAAAAGCGGGGCCACGTCGCGATCTTCACGATCGACCGCCCCGAGGCGCTGAACGCCTTCACCCGCGAGATGCTCGTCGGCATGGACGCCGGCTTCGCCGAGTTCCAGGCCGATCCCGACCTCTGGGTCGCCATCCTGACGGGCCGCGGCGAGAAGGCCTTCTGCGCCGGCATGGACCTCAAGGACGCGCTCCCGCAGATCACGGGCGGCGACGAGATGGGCTACGAGGACCATACGAAGCGCCCCTTCTCCGACGTCTACAAGCCGATCATCGCGGCGATCAACGGCGCCTGCATCGCGGGCGGCCTCGAGTTCATGCTCGGCACCGACCTGCGCATCGCCGTCCCCCACGCGACCTTCGCCCTCGCGGAGACGCGCTGGGGCGTCATCCCGACCGGCGGCTCGCACGTCCGGCTGCCGCAGCAGATCCCCTGGGCCGTCGCGATGGAGCTGCTGCTCACGGCCCAGACGATCACGGCCCAGCGCGCCTGCGAGGTCGGCCTCGTCAACCGGATCGTCGAGCCCGCCGAGCTGATGCCCGCCGCGATCGAGCTGGCGGAGAAGATCTGCCGCAACGGCCCGCTCGCCGTCCGCACGGCGAAGGAGATCGCCGTGCGCGCGCTGCAGCAGGCGACGCCCTTCGTCCTCGAGAAGGCGATCGGCGCGCGGGTCTTCGCGTCGGAGGACGCGAAGGAGGGGCCGAAGGCGTTCGCGGAGAAGCGGGCGCCGCGGTTCGTGGGACGCTAGGCGCGAGGCGTTCGCGGAGCGGCGAGCTGCGCGGATCCGCGCTCCCGGCTGCTCGCCTACACCGTGCTCCGTCGGCGAAGACCGAGGATCCCGAGACCCGCGCCGATCAAGAGGGCGGTGCCGGGCTCCGGGACCAGCGCGATGGTCACCGAGCCGTTGGTCACGTCGGTCAAAGGCTGGTTCAATGCGCGGGCGATGACGTTCTCGCCCAGCAACGGGTTCGCTCCGATCTGGATCGTCGTCGAGCCGTAGTCGAGGATCCGGAAGGTCGCTCGAAATTGAGCGTCGCCCCCACTGATCACGCCGTCGAGTCCAGGATCTTGCGAGCCGTCGATCGTATGGCCGGTCGTGATCGTGGCGCCGGAGAAGAACCGGACCGATCCCGCCGTCTCCGAAAGCGCCGGGCCGACGTCGTTGGTGATCCCCAGAAAACAGCCCACCCCGCCGACGCAGGTCGTATGGAGAATGCTGGAGACTGCGCTGCCTTCGACGAAGGCCAGCATGGCAGGCGAGTAGCCGAAGAAGGAAGCGCCGACGGCCGCGATGTCGTCCGCGATCCCGTCTGCGCCGCCGTCGTTCACGATGCGGACGCCGATGGTGAACTCGTCGCCGATTCCGCATGACGAGGGCGCGCAGCCCGAGAGCTCGCTGACCTGGAACGTGAAAGCCTGCGAGGGCGATGCGGCGAACGTGGCGGCGAAGAGCAGCCAGGCCGAGACGACGACGAACCTGACGAAAGAGATGGATCGCATGGGGAGGCCTCCACGGGTTTGTGTCGCTCCGAGACTATCATGATCTCCGCGATCCGTGGCGGTTGATCGAGGCTCAGGTGGGGATTTCATGGCCGGACGGCGGGCCGCGACCGGGCTCGGAGGTTCGTCGGCCGTCCGATTCGGCCGGTGGCTCATTTTGGGGCGGGGCTCGCGGGCGAGCCGGCGTGCAGACGGCCGACTCAATCCCCGTCCGCGCTCCTCCGCCCCCGGTGCGTCAGCACCAGCAGCGCCGGCGTGACGGTGACGTCGAGCAGGAAGGCGGAGCCGATCGCGAACGAGGTCAGGATGCCGACCTGGCGCAGATTCAGCAGCGACGACAGTGTCAGCACGATGAAGCCCGACGTCAGCACGATCGACGTGAACAAGAGCGCCTGGCCGGTCGACTGCATCGTCAGCAGCACGGCGTGTTCGGCGTCGTGGCCCTGGGCGAGGTGGCGGCGGAAGCCGGCGATGAAATGGATCGTGTCGTCGACGGCGAGGCCGATCGCGATGCAGCCCGCGAGCAGCGTGAACATGTCGATCGGGATGTCGAGGACCGCCATCAGGGCGAGCGTCATCGCGATCGGGACGAGGTTCGGGACCATGCTGACGAGCCCCGCGCGCAGGCTCCCGATCAGCACCATCATGAGCGGCGTGATCAGGGCGAGGGCGAGGGCGTAGCTGCGCAGCATGCTCTCGGTCGTGGCGTCGACGGTCCGCGAGACGACGGCGCTCATGCCCGTGATCTCGAGGCTCGCCAGGCCGGCGAGCCGCGCGGCGAAATCGGCCTGGGACTCGCGGATGAAGCGGGCGAGCTCGACGCCGTCGCGCCAGGTCGTCTTCAGCGTCAGATGGGTCCGGCTGTAGTCGGGATCGACGACCTTCTCGAGGTCGTCCGCGCCGCCGTTCTCGAAGAGCAGCAGCTCCTGGGCGATCAGGCGCGCATCCTGGGGGAGCACGTAGTAGGCGGGGTCGTCGGCGTTCAGCGCCTGGTGGCTCTCCTTCACGATCTCGACGATCGAGCTCGTATGCGTGATGCGTGCACCGCGCCCGCGATGATCGGCGACGACCTCGTCGAGGCCCTCGATCGCGTTCAGGACCTCGGGCTGCTTGATCCCGTCGGCGCGGCCGGTATCGATCAGGAGCTCGTAGGTCATCGCCCCGCCGAAGCGGTCCTCGGCGAAATCGGTCGCGACCCGGTAGGGATGATCCGGGGGCAGCCAGGAGGTCGGGTTCGAGGAGACCCGCAGCCAGCCCATCAGCACGATCGAGAGCAGCGTGAGGCCCGCGGTCGCGATCACGATCGGCCAGGCATGGCGCGCGGAGATCGCGGCGAGGCGGCCCAGCATCGCCTGCGCCGCGCCCGACGCGCGTTCCGGCCGGGGCGCGATCGGGAGCAGGGCGAGCAGCGCCGGGAGGAGCGTCAGCGCATAGACGACCGAGACCGCGGCGCCGAGCGCGGCCAGCAGGCCCATCTCCATGATCGGCTTCATCTCGGCGACCAGGAAGGAGAGCATGCCCGTGATGGTCGTGATCGCCGTCATCGCGATCGGCGGTCCGGAGTGGCGGAGCGCGGCCTCGAGCGCGGCGGCGCGGGACGGCTCGTGCGTCAGCTCGCGCAGGAAGATCGTGACGAGATGAACGGTGTAGCCGACGCCCACGGCGAGCAGGAACGACGGGATCAGCTGCGAGGTCACGCTGAAGGGAATGCCGAGGACGGCGGCGAGGCCGAACGTCGAGAGGACGGCCGGCAGGACGACCGCGACGCAGAGCACGACGGGTGACGACCGCCGGAACAGCAATGCGAGAAAGACCACGATCGCGAGCAGGCCGCCCCCGAAGAAGCGGGGCACGTCTTCGGCCATGGTCATCGTGAGCTCGTGGGTGAAGAGCGTCCCGCCGGTCGGCCGGATCCGGAAATCCGGCGCGTCGTAGCGGGCGATCACGCGCTTGAGGGCGCCGATGAACGCATCGTTCTCGGCGCCCGTGAGAAAGGGCCGCTTCTGCCCGCCGTCGGGCGACTCCTCGAAGCCGCCGAGCAGATCGGCATCGGACGCCGCATCGTCGGACCCGCCGGCCTCGGCTTCGCCCCCGCCGCCCGCATCGTCGGCGGCCGAGGAATAGGTCGCGACCTCGAGCAGGACCGAGGTCGCGCGGCCGTCGTCGGAGATCAGACCGCGCGTGCGATAGGAGGGGGTCGAGAGGACGCGTTCCCGCAGCGCCGCCATCTCCGCGTCGCTCCCGGGCATTTCCTCGAGCAGGTCTTCGACGACGAGCTCGTCGCCCCGGCCGCGCACGGAGCGCACGTTCCAGAGGCTCGTGATCTCCTCGAGGTAGGGCAGCTCGTCCTCGAGCTCGCGGTGGAACTCGACGAGCCGTTCGAGGAAGCGGCGATCGAAGACTTCGGGCGGCTCGATCGTGACGAGTGCGATCTGATCCTGCCCGAAGTCGACCTTGAAGGCGTCGTAGGTCGCGCGGATCGGATCGTTCTCGAAGAGGAAGTCCTCGGTCGCCGTCTTGACCTTCAGCTGCGGGATGCGCGCCGTGAGGGCGGCCGAAAGGCCGAGCATGACCAGCGCGATCCAGATCGCGTGTCGCGCGACGACGCGTGCCCAGGCTCCGAAGGCATCTTCCATTCGGCCACGGAGCCCGAGCGATCCCATCTGTGCGCATGCCTCCTGGAAGGGACGGCGCAGCATAGAGAGACGTCTGGTCACTGTCGACGCGCGCACAGGCGGCGGATTTCGCGCAGGGGATCGCCCGCCGCAGGGCGGACCCGGGGCGGCTGCCGGGCGCGGCGCGGGGGTCGGGGGATGGTAGGCCTCGGCTCGCAGGCCGAGCGGATCGAGCAGCCCTTCGACACGGGCAGCGGGCCCTGCGGAATGCGCATTCCGATGCGCCGATCGATGCGGCGCACGTCCGCGGTCCGGGCCCCCACGCGGCCCGATCGCTCGAGGCGGACGGCGCGGGGGCCGGCACGGCGGGACCGTTTTGAGAGCGCGGTTATCCTCGCTCGATCGCGCTGCGCGGAAGCTGCCCCGAGCGCGCCCGGGACGGGGCACCGAGGATCATGCCGATTCGCGCCGGGGGGCCTCGGGACGGCTCGAAAAAGGCTCTCGCTCGGCGGGCGTGCGGCCGACGACCGGAAGCATGCCGCTGCGACCGGAAGACCCTCGACGAGGGCCGCGGGGGCCACGGCGAGAACGAATGGGGCGGGGCTGCATCGTGGGTGTGATCGTCGCGAAAGGCCGGGCTCCGATGCGATCCGCCGCCGGGCTCTCGGCCCTGGCGGCCGCCCTCGTCTGGGCCGGCTGCAGCGCGCCGCCGCGGGTTCCTGCTCCGGCCCCGCTGCCGGAGGCCTTCTCGGCGTCCGGAGAGACGCAGCAGCCCGATCGCTGGTGGGAGGCGCTCGGCGATCCGGAGCTCTCGCGCCTCGTCGACGAGGCGCTGGCTGGCAATCTCGAGCTCGCCGCCGTCTGGGATCGGCTCGTCCAGGCCCGCGCGGTGGCGCGGCGCGAGGGCGCGCGGCTGCTGCCGGCGCTCGACCTCGACTCGACGGTCGGAACGACCTGGTCCCAGCAGGAAGGCCGGGCGTCGTCTGCCAGCTTCGGCGGGACCGGACTCCGGCGCGTCGATCGATTCCGGCTGGGACTGGCGTTCGCGTGGGAGCTCGATGTGTTCGGCCGGCTGCGCGCCGCACGCGACTCGCTTCGCTACGAAGCGCAGGCGAGCGAGGCCGACGTTCGGGCGGCGGCGATCCTGCTCGCGGCCCAGGTCGCGAGCCAGTGGTATTCGGTCGTCGAGCTGGAGCGGCAGCTCGCCCTGCTCGACAGCCAGATCGAGACGAACGAGGACGTCGCGCGGCTCGTCACGATCCGATTTCGCGCGGGGCAGGTCGGTGCTGCCGACGTCTTGCGACAGCGGCAGCTGACGGAGCAGCGCCGCGGCGAGCGGCACCGGGTCGAAGGGGAGGCGCGGGTGGCGCGGCATGCCCTGGCCGTCCTGCTCGGCCGCGCGCCGGACGCGCTGGCGCTCGAGGTTCCGCCAACGCTGCCGATGCCGGGCGAGCTCCCCGCGACGGGCCTGCCCGCGGCATTGCTGGAGCGCCGGCCCGACGTGCAGCGCGCCTATCTCGCAGTGCTCGCCGCCGATCGGGATCTGCACGTCGCGCGGATGGACCGCTTGCCGCGGCTGGCCCTCACGAGCTCGCCCCAATTCACCTCGGAGGTGCTCGCCGATCTGGTCGACAACTGGTTGATCGGTCTCGCCGCGAATCTGACGGCGCCACTCCTCGACGCCGGCCGCCGCCGGGCCGAGGTGCAGCGGGTCGAGGGCGTCGTCTCCGAGCGGATCCACGGATACGGTCAGGTGGTGTTGACCTCCCTGCGTGAAGTCGAGGATGCCCTCGTGCTCGAACGCCAGCAGCGAAGCGTGATCGGGAGCCTCGAGGCCCAGCTCGAGCTCGCGCGCGGCACCCTCGATCGCCTGCGCGATCGCTACATCCGGGGCGGTGCCGACTATCTCGACGTGCTCGGTGCGCTCGCGAGCCAGCAGACGCTCGAGCGCGATCTGCTCGTGTCGAGGCGGGCGCTGCTCGACGTCCGGATCGCGCTGCACCGGGCGCTCGCCGGCGGATTCGCTCTCGACGCGCCTGGCGCAGCCGGGCTGGCGGCGAGCGGGGCCGCTTCCGCGATCGAATCGCCGGGGCGGGTCGACGCCGCGGCGCAGACGCGCATCGCGACCTCGCGCGGATGGACCGCCGGGGAGGCCGCACGATGATCGGGTCAGCGCCCGGGAACGGCCCCGATCGAGGCGACGACCGCTTCGACGATCCCATCGGCGATCGCGCGGCCGAAGACGCGAGCCGCCGGCGCTGGTCCGCCGCCGCGCTGCCCCTCGCGCTGCTCGCCGGCTGTCTCGTGCTGGCCTTCGTGCTGCTCGAGACGGGCCCCGTCGCCGAGCGGGGGCCGGCACCGCAGGCCGAGCGGGTCGTCGAAGTCGTCCCCGTTCGCAAGAGCCGCGGCATCGCGCGCATCGAGGCGATGGGCACCGTCGTGCCTGCGCGCCAGATCGTCCTGCAACCCCAGGTCGGGGGGCTCGTCGTCGACGTCGCTCCGGAATTCGTTCCGGGGGGCCGGTTCGCGGCGGGCGAGGTGATGATCCGGATCGAGCCGCGCGACTACGCGCTCGCGCTGCGCCGCGCGGAGAGCGAGCTCACCCAGGCGCGATCCGAGCTGCGCCTCGAGGTCGGCAATCAGTCGGTGGCGGAGCTCGAGTACGGGCTGCTCGGCGAAACGATCGCCGAGGCCGATCGCGATCTCGTGCTGCGCCAGCCCCAGCTCGAGAGCGTGCGCGCGCGCGTCGAATCGGCGGAGGCCGCGGTCGCGCAGGCGCGGCTCGACCTCGAGCGGACCGTGGTCCGCGCGCCCTTCGACTCGCTCGTGCGCACGCGCGGCATCGACCTCGGCGCGCGCGTCGACCCCGCGACGCCGGTCGCGACGCTGGTGGATACGAGCGCCTACTGGGTCGAGGTCCTGATCCCGGTGAGTCAGCTCGCCTGGATCGAGACGGCGCGGACGGCGGAAGCTGCGGGCGTGCCGGGCTCGCCGGCGCTCGTCTCGATCCCCGGCGCGCCGCCGGGCAGCGATCAGCGCGAAGGGCATGCATTCCGCCTGCTCGCGGATCTCGAGGCCGAGGGGCGCATGGCGCGATTGCTGGTGCGGGTGGACGATCCGATCTCGCTGCGACCGGAGCACGCGGGCAGGCCGCCGCTGCTGCTCGACTCCTTCGTCCACGTCTCGATCGAGGGCCGCAGCCTCGAGGACGTCGTCGCGATCGATCGCGCACTGCTGCGCGAAGGCGATCGGGCTTGGGTGCTCGACGCGGGCGGGCGCCTCGCGATCCGCGAGCTCGAGATCGCGTTCCGCGGCGAAGACCACGTGCTCGTCAGCGAGGGGCTCGCCGACGGGGAGCTCGTGGTCCGCTCGGACCTGACGGCCCCGGTCGCCGGCATGGCCCTGCGGACCGCACCACCGGACCTCTCCGCGCCGATCGCAGCCGAGCGCAAGGCGCCCCGTCCACCCTCGCCCGGCCCGCCGAAGCCCGCCGCGGCGACCCCTGCGCCGCTGCCGGTCGAGTCGGAAGCCGATGCCTACGATCGAGGCTGAACGCGGCTTGATCGCGTGGATGGTGCGGCATCGGGTCGCGCCGAATCTGCTGATGCTCGTGCTGATCTTCGGCGGCCTGATCGCCGCCACACGCATGCGGCAGGAGGTCTTTCCCGAATTCGAGCTCGACTTCATCACCGTGGCCGTGCCCTATCCCGGCGCGAGCCCGGAGGAGGTCGAGCAGGGCATCGTGCTCGTGATCGAAGAGGCGGTCCGCGCGCTGACGGGCGCCAAGGAGATCACCGCGATCGCGGCCGAGGGCCTCGGCAGCGTGACGATCGAGCTCGAGGAGGATGCGGACGGCGAACGGCTCTTCCAGGACGTCCAGCAGGCGGTCGCCCGCGTGCGGACGTTCCCGGTCGATGCCGAGGCGCCGCAGATCGGCCTGAGCGTCCGGCGCCGCGACGTCATGGATCTGCAGATCTACGGCGACGTCGAGGAGCGCGTCCTGCTCGACCTCGCCGAACAGGTGCGCGATCGCCTGCTGCAGGAAGAGGACATCAGCCAGGTCGATCTCGTCGGGGCGCGGGCCTCGGAGATCCACGTCGAGATCGGACTCGACGATCTGCGCCGGTACGACCTGACCCTCTCCGAGGTCGCGCGCAGGCTGGCATCGACCGCCCTCGACGTCCCCGGCGGCTCGCTCGAGACGACCGGCGGCGAGGTCCTGGTGCGCCTCACCGAGCGCCGGAACTGGGCGCGGGAGTTCGCGGAGATTCCCGCCATCACGACGCCCACCGGCGCGGTCCGC
Organism: Myxococcota bacterium; assembly: GCA_041389425.1. Lineage (GTDB taxonomy): Bacteria > Myxococcota_A > UBA9160 > UBA9160 > UBA4427 > UBA4427. The sequence goes on along the minus strand of JAWKRX010000015.1, from coordinate 92,718 downwards.
CGGCTCGGGGAGATCGCGCGCGTCTCCGAGGGCTTCGAGGATGCTTCGCGCTTCGGCAGCTTCGATGGCCAGCCCGCGATCGGGCTCAAGGTGTTCCGGGTCGGCGACCAGACCCCCGAGCGCGTCTCCCGCGCGACCCGGCGCGCGCTCGCCGAGTTCGAGGCGCTGCTTCCGCCCGGCGTCCACACCGCGATCGAGGACGACAACTCGACGGCCTACGTCCAGCGCCGCGACCTGCTCGTGAAGAACCTGCTGCTCGGTCTGCTGCTGGTGCTCGGTGTGCTCGGTCTCTTCCTCGAACCGCGCCTCGCGTTCTGGGTCACGCTGGGCATTCCGACCTCGTTTCTCGGCGCGTTCCTGGTGCTGCCCTGGCTCGGTGTCAGCATCAACATGATCTCGATGTTCGCCTTCCTGATCGCCCTGGGCATCGTGGTCGACGACGCGATCGTGGCGGGCGAGAACGTCCACGAATACCGCGAGCGTGGCGTCGAGCCGGTGCTCGCGGCCATTCGCGGCGCGCGCGACGTCTCGATCCCGATCGCCGGGAGCATCCTGACGAACCTGCTCGCCTTCGCGCCGATCGCGTTCGTGCCGGGTGTGTTCGGGAAGATCTGGATCGCGATTCCGCTGGTGGTGGGGACGGTCTTCCTGATTTCGTGGATCGAGTCCCTCCTGATCCTGCCCGCCCATCTCGCCCACGCGCGGCCGACCCGGCCCGGTGCCCTCGCGCGCGGGCGCGAACGATTCCAGCGCCGCTTCTCCCGATTCGTCGAGCAGCGTTATGCCCCGTTGCTGGCGCGGGCGATCGACCGGCGTCTGCTGACGGTGGCGATCGGGGTCGGGCTCCTGATCGTCGTGATCGCCTATCCGCTTTCGGGCCGGATGGGCATCGTCTTCATGCCGAAGATCGAGTCGGATCGCGCGGTCGCCACCGCGCGGCTGCCCTATGGGAGCCCGCGAACGGAGGTCGAGGCGGTCCGCCGCCGCCTGCTGGACGGGGCCCTCGAGGTCGCCCGGGAAGCGGGCGGCGACACGCTCGTCACGGGGACCTTCGCGCTGGTGGAGGAGAATTCGGTCGAGGTCAACGTCTATCTGACGCCCCCCGGCGTCCGGCCGCTCTCGACGGCGGAGGTCACCCGGCGCTGGCGCGCGGCGGTCGGCCCGCTCTCGGGCGTCGAGTCGCTGCGCTTCGAGTCCGACGCCGGCGGCCCCGGCCGGGGCGCCGGCCTCACCCTCGAGCTCTCCCACCGCGACGTCGAGATCCTCGATCGCGCGAGCCAGCGGCTCGCCGGGGCGATCGAACAATTTCCCCAGTCCAGCGACGTCGACGATGGTTATTCGCCGGGTAAATCCCAGCTCGATCTGCGTCTGCGGCCCGAGGCGCGCAGTCTGGGATTGACCTCGTCGGAGGTGGCGCGGCAGGTGCGCGACGCCTTCCACGGCGCGGAGGCGCTGCGACAGCAGCGCGGGCGCGAGGAGGTGAAGGTCCTCGTCCGGCTGCCGGAGGGCGAGCGCGAGAGTCTCGTCGACATCGAGCGTCTGCTGATCCGCACGCCGGGCGGACGGCGGGTGCCGCTGCTCGAGATCGCGGACGTGAGGCCGGGGCGGGCGTATACCCAGATCCAGCGCCGCAACGGGCGCCGGATCGTCCGCGTGACGGCCGAGATCACACCCGCGGAGCAGACGAACCAGATCCTCGCCGCGCTGCGTGCCGACGTCCTGCCCGCTCTCCAGAGCGAGTTCCAGGGCCTGAGCGTCGGATTCGAGGGCCGTCAGGCGGAGATGCGCGAGTCGATGGGCGCGCTGGCGAGCGGCTTCGGCCTCGCGCTGATCGCCATCTACGCGGTCCTCACGATCCCATTCCGCAGCTATGTCCAGCCCGCGATCGTGATGCTGGCGATCCCCTTCGGCGTCGTCGGCGGCGTGCTCGGGCATTTCCTCATGGGCTACAGCCTCAGCATGATCAGCCTGATGGGCATGATCGCCCTCGCAGGCGTCGTCGTGAACGATTCGCTCGTCATGATCGACTACGCGAACCGGCGTCGAAGCGAGGGCCTCGGCGCCCGCGAAGCGATCGAGCAGGCCGGGATCCGCCGCTTCCGGCCGATCGTGCTCACGACGCTCACGACCTTCGGCGGGCTGGCGCCGATGATCTTCGAGACCTCCCGGCAGGCGCGCTTCATGATCCCGATGGCCATCTCCCTGGGCTACGGAATCCTGTTCGCGACCTTCATCACCCTGCTGCTCGTGCCGGCGCTCTACGTCTGCCTCGACGACGTGCAGCGCTTCGCGTGGCGGCGCCGGACTCCGATCGCCACGGCCGCTGCGCCGTCGCGGCCGGACGCCTGACGCTTCAGAAGAAGACCTGGGCCTGCAACATCGCGCGGTGTCGATCGCGCATGTCCCCCTTCGTCGTGCCGCTGGTCGAGCCGAAGGTCGGGCGGTCGCCGCTGTCGTAGCGGTAGTCGAGGGTCGTCTTCAGGTGATGGCCGAACGTGATCCGATCGGTCTTCCAGTACTTCGCGAGGAAGGCTTCGTAGCTCTCGACGTCGGGGCCGTTCGTGAGCCAGCCCGCGCGGCCGCCGATCTCGAGGCTGCGGGGCAGCACGAAGAATCCGGCCTGGACGAAGGCGCCGAAGGCATGCGTCGGGCGCGCCGAGTGGTCGGCGCCGCGGTAGTAGGCCTCGGCGTGGATGCTGAGCGGGCCGTGCATGAAGGCGAGGTCGGTCGTCGCGCCGTAGAGGTTCTCGGTCGTCGTGACACGGCCCGTCCCGTCGCTCTGGGTCACGCCGCGACGGCTGAAGAAGCCCCCGTATCCGAGGGTGAGGCCGTGCGGGTCGTCGAGCGTCAGCGAAGGCGCCTGGTCGTAGGGGACGGGCGTCCCGATCCGCCATTCGGTGCGGAGCACGGCCTCCGGTGCGGCCCGGTCGCCGGCGAGATCGTCGATGTTGGCCGCGTTGAAGAGGCCGAGGTCGTAGTGGAGCCGTCCGGCGGCGAAGTCGCCGGAGGCCATCGCGCCGGTATCGCGGCCGAGCCGGAACTCGTCGGAGACGAGCCCGCGTTCGGTCAGCTCGATGTTCGAGAGCGGGGTGATGTAGGCGCGCGAGTACGGGGTGCGGAACTGGCCGATCCGCAGACCGATGCGCGGATCGAAATGCCATTCGGCGAAGAGATCGAGCAGCTGGCCGCCGCTGTTGGCGCCGAACTCGGGCTGGAAGAAGAAGCTCAGCCGGGGATCGAGGACGCTGCCCTGCAGGACGAGTCGCGCGAGCGGAATCGTCGCCTGGGCGCGGGTGCTGCCGCCGATGCGACTGTCGCTGGTGGCGCGAAACCAGTTGAAGGTGTGCAGCTCGAGGTGGGCGGTATCGGAGTCGAAGCGCAGGCCGGTCGTCGGACCGAACTTCACGTGCGCGTCGTTCGTCGGCGGAGCCGGTTCCGTGGAAGCCGCGGCGCTCGGCTCCTCGGCGTGGAGCTGGAGGGCGGCGACGTCCTCGATCAGGAGGACGAAGAGCAGCGCTGCGAGGATCGAGGCGAACGCCGGGCGCGGGCGATTCTCGGGATGGATGCGAAGGCGGCGGAAAGGACGCGAATGCATGAAGAGAGCTCCTTGGCGTTGGTCGAAACGAAACTCATGGCGGCCGGGCAGCCTGCTCTGCGCGGCCGGCGAAGGGGCGCGCGACGCGATGGGGCCGGGCGGGGGTCGAGCGGAGGCCGGGGATGCGCTGGCCGCGGCGAGAGCGGATCGCCCCGTCGCCCCGCAAGGTCGCGAGGCGCACGCGTCGCCGATCGGCCGCGTGCGGGCCGCCCGGCGGCAGCGTGCTGGGCAGGAGCAGCGCGAGCTCGGGCTCGCCCGCCTCCGGCGCCGGGGGTTCGATCATCGCGGACGGACGCGTGGCGAGCACGAATCCGACGAGGAACGCGGCGGCCAGGAGGCAGCCGCAGGGAATCCAGCCGCTCCGGTTCAGGCGCAGGCGGTCCCGCGAACGGGACCGCGATCGAGCGCGAGCTCGATCGAAGAGCGGGAGCGTACGCGTACGCGTGGCAGGCTCATGCATGGCGGCCCCCCGGACACCCGCGAAGCATCGGCGGTTCCCCTTCGCGCGCGGCCGGGGCCGGCATCAGCTGCCGGCGGGCGTCTCGATCTCGTAGAGCTTCTTCGCGTTGTCCCAGAGCAGGCGGCGCCGGAACGGCTCCGAGAGCGACCCGAGGCTCTTCTCGATCGTCTCCTGGACTTCCTTGCCGTAGATCGAGGTCGGATGCGGGAAGTCGGTCTCGAACATGATGTTGTCCTTGCCGACGAATTCGAGCATCGCGTCGTCCGGGATCGACTCGAACCAACAGCAGGCGTAGACCTGGCGGCGGAAGTATTCGGACGGCAGCAGCGGCATGTCGCTGCGCGCCTTCTTCACCGCCATCGCCTTGTATTGATAGTCGGCCGACTGGAGCAGGAAGGGCAGCCAGCCGATCCCGCTCTCGACCGAGATGAAGCGGAGCTTCGGGTAGCGCGTCAGGATCCCGCTGAAGAGCAGGTCGAGGACGTGGGCGCCGTTCTGCATGAAGAGCTTCGCGCCCGCCCGCGCGGAGGTCGCGGCATAACCCTCGACCTCGACGCGGTCGTCGGAGAACTCGTCGCCGAAATCACCGCTGCCGATGTGGAAGCTGACGGGCAGGTCGTGGGCCTCGGCGGCGGCCCAGATCGGATCCCAGTGCTTGTGGGCCATGAGGGGCAGACCGAAGCTCTGGGGCTCGCCGGTGAAGAGGACGCCGCGATGGCCCTTCTTCGCGCAGCGCTCGATCTCCTTGACGGAAGCCGAGACGTCCCAGATCGGCAGGGTCATCACGGGGATGAGGCGGCGACTGTCCGCCGCGGACCAGTCGATCAGGAAATCGTTGTAGGCGTGGACGCAGGCGAGCTTCGCCTCGGGATCGTTGAGGCGTCCGAAGACCTGGTTGCCGAAGCCGCCTACGTTCGGATAGAGCACCATCGCCCAGATGCCCTGCTCGTCCATGTACTTGAGCCGCGCATGCGAATCGTACGAGCCGGGGTGCATCTGCTCGTAGCGCGGGGGATAGGAGGGGTACGGCTCCTTCCAGCCGGCGATGGCGGTGACGCCGACCGAGTTGATCCACTGATCGCCGATGTACCAGCACTCCGCCTGCTTCTCGGGATCCCATTCGACGCGCGGCACGCGCATCTTCATCGAGGCCGGGACGCGGCTCGTCCAGAGATCCGCGGGCTCGGTCACGTGGGTATCGGAGTCGATGATCGTGTAGCGGGGCGACGACTGGGGCATGGCGGGCTCTCCTCGGACGGATCCCAAGCACCGCATCCGGACGCCGGAGCGCCCGGGGCGATGCGCGAAGATTTTTTGATCAAACATTTGATCAAAAAGCTCGTCCCACAATATAATGGCCGCGCGCAGACGGCAATCCGCGAGCGAAGGACGAAACGGACCCGGCCATCGGGCGGACCGGCCGAGCGCCGGGATCGGGCTCAGGGCGCAGGCATCGGGGGTCGGGATCAGGGGTCGGGCTCAGGGATCGGGAAAGACGCCCTCGCCGAGCACCCTCCACCAGCCCGTCATGAGGTCGGGGACTTGATGCCTTTCGGGATCGAACCAGAAGGCCGTGCCCTTCACGAGGTCCATCAGGATGCGGAACAGGAAATGGGCCTCGACGTCGTTCCGGATCCGGCCCGCCGCGATTCCGGCGCCGATCACGTCGACGTAGATGCGCTCGATCTCGTCGACGGCGTCGCGGAGGTAGGTGTAATGGGCGTCGCGGAAGCTGCGGTTCAGCTCGGCCTGCAGGATCGCGTTCTCGTGGGGGTGCTCGAGCATCGCCTCGAGGCTCGTCTCGACCAGCCACTGCAGCTTCGTGCGCTCGTCGCCCGGCCGCTCGGCGCAGCGCCGATAGCGCTCGAGCAGCGCGTCGACGTACGGTCGCATCAGGCCGTCGAGGATGCTCTCCTTGTTCTGGAAGTGGTAGTAGAGGCTGCCGGCGAGGACGCCGACCTCCTCCGCGATCTGGCGCACGGTCGTCTCGCGAACGCCGCGCTCGGCGAAGAGGCGCCCCGCGGCGGCGAGGATCTCCCCGCGCCTTCGCTCGCGGATCGGAGAATCGGCGGCGGCGACCATGCGCGCATGCTAGCGAAGGCTGCTTGACCGGCTCGGAACCCCTGCGAGGAGAATCGTGATGACGACGACACCCGAGCGAGACCGCCAGCGCGACACCGCGCTGGCCGCGGAGATGCAGAGCCCGGAGCAGGTCCTCGAGGCGATCCTCGACCCGAAGCGCCGCGGCTCGCTCTATCCCTTCCTGCACCGCCTGCGCGTGCTCGCTCCGCGCCTGCGGACCGACATGATCTCGGGCAAGCCGGCCTGGATCCTCTCCCGCTACGCGGACGTGCGCGAAGCGCTGAAGCATCCCGACGTGCGCAGCGATGCCCGCGGCGTCGACGTCTTCGACGTCGGGCCCGCCGGCCGGCATTTCGTCGAAATGCAGAAGAACACGCTGCTGTTCCTGCCGCCCGACAAACACGATCGCGTTCGCGGCCTGATCTCGAAGGCCTTCACGCCGCGTTCCGTCGAGAATCGCGACGGCCGAATCCGCGAGGTGATCCACGAGCTGCTGGACCGCGTCGAGTCGAAGGGCCGCATGGATCTGGTCCACGATTTCGCGTTCCTCCTGCCCGTGATCGTGATCTGCGAGATGCTGGGCGTTCCGACCGAGGATCTGCCGCGTTTCTACGACTGGGCGCATCAATCCACCGCCCGCGGCGAGATCGGGAAGGTCACGGACGAGATCGTCCGCCAGGGCGAAGAGGCGACGCTCGGCTACTCCGCCTACTTCCTCGAGCTGATCGAGGACCATCGCCGGCGCCCGCGCGCCGACCTGATGAGCGCCCTGATCGATGCGCGGGACGAGGATGGCCGCGGCCTCGGCGACGAGGACCTCGTCGGCAGCTGTTACATCCTGCTGCAGGCCGGCCACGGAACGACCCAGGATCTGCTCGGCATGGGCATGCTGGCGCTGCTGCAGCATCCCGACCAGCTCGAGTTCCTGCGCAGCACGAAGGCCGCGATCCCGACCGCCGTCGAGGAGCTGCTCCGCTACGACACGTCCGTCCAGATCAGCCAGCGCGTCGCGGACGTGCCGATCGAGCTCGGCGGGGATCGCATCCCGGCCGGCGAGGTCTGCATCATCTTCAACGGCGCGGCGAACCGCGACCCCGCGATCTTCACCGAGCCGGACCGGCTCGACGTGCGGCGCGATCCGAATCCGCATCTCTCGTTCGGGCTCGGCCGCCACACCTGCCTCGGCCAGTCCCAGGCCCGCAGCGAGCTGCAGAACGCCTTCGACATCCTGCTGGGGCGCTTCCCCGACCTGCACCTCGACGAGGCGAATCCGCCCGCGTATCGCGACAGTCTCTTCCTGCGCGGGCTCGCGACGCTGCCCGTCGTGTTCTGAGGCGAGCCCGGTGCTTCCAGGGGGAGAGAGTGCTTCTGGCGAGCGCGCGCGGTGCGCGCCAGACTCGCTCCCGACGTGCCGTGTTCGGCCGCTGCGTTTCGGCGCTTTCCGGAAGACCGAGGAGGAGGCGATATGTGCGACGAGAAGGCCTTTGCGGATCACGATGCGTTCCTGAGCGCACGCAGCGAGCTCACGCGTCGGGCGTTCGGCGTGCTTTCGGCGGGCGCCGGGCTCTCGCTGCTCTGGCCCGGCTTCGCGGCGGCGGAGAGCGGGGCGCCGGTCGTCGAGGCCGAGGTCCTCGTCGCGACGCCCGACGGCGAGGCGGATTGTTATTTCGTGCATCCGGCGAGCGGGAAGCATCCCGGCGTGATCCTCTGGCCCGACGCGTTCGGCTTGCGGACCGCGATGCGCCAGATGGGCAAGCGGCTCGCGAGCGCGGGCCATTCGGTGCTCGTCGTGAATCCCTACTACCGCAAGACGAAGGCGCCCTTCCTGCCCGAAGGCGCGAGCTTCGCGGATCCCGAGACGCGCGAGAAGATCATGGCGATGATGGGAACCCTCTCGCCCGCGACCCACGCGAGCGACGCGCGGGCTTTCGTCGATCATCTCGACGCCCAGCCCTCCGTCGATCGCAGCCGCAAGATCGGAACCCTCGGCTATTGCATGGGCGGGCCGATCACCTTCCGCACCGCCGCAGCCCGCCCCGATCGTGTCGGTGCCGTGGCTTCCTTCCATGGCGGCGGGCTCGTGACCGAGAAGGAGGACAGCCCGCATCGGCTGATTCCCGACATGAAGGCGAGCTTTCTCGTCGCGATCGCGGCAAACGACGACGAGCAGGAGCCCGAGGCGAAGAACGTCCTGCGCGCGGCCTTCGCGAAGCATTCGCTCGAGGCGGAGGTGGAGGTCTACGCGGGGGCGCTCCACGGCTGGTGTCCGCCGGACATGCCGGTCTACGACGAGGCGAAGGCGGAGCGGGCGTGGAGCCGGCTGCTGGCCCTGTTCGAGCGCGCGCTCGCGAAATCGGCTTGAGGAGTCGCCATGAAGATCCAGAACGTCTCCCACATCGCCGTCGGCGTCCGCGACATGGATCGCTCGCTCGTCTTCTACCGCGACGTCCTCGGCCTGCACGTCTCGCTCGACGCGATCGAAGAGCTGCCGCCGATCGGCGACGCGCCGGCGATCCGGCGCCGGGGCGTCTATCTGCGCTGGCGCGAAGGCCACCACGAGAGCTTCATCGTGCTCGACCAGCAGCTCTCGCAGGCGCCCTTCGGCGAGCCGGCGAAGACCTTCCAGGTCGGGACGCATCATTGGGGCCTCTGGGTCGACGACATCGAGGCCTTCGTCGCGCGCGCCGAGGCGGCGGGGGTGCCCATCCTGGTCCGGCCCGCCGAGGGCGACACTCTCGCGTACGGCGAGCCGGCCGGCGGCGTCGTCCGCACCGCGTTTCTGCGCGATCCCGACGGCAACGTCGTCCAGCTCGATCAGCGGGCGTAGCCGATCGCTCGAAGCGGATTATACGTGGCTTGAAGAATGGGGCCGAGTCGAGCGTGTCGAGAGCGACCTTAGCCCCGCGTACGTGCGAAATTTTCGCAATCGCCGGATTCTCGGACCCCACTCGACCAACCCAGCTCAGTACGCCCGACGAAGCCGATGCGGACGCTCTCGTCGCACGAATCGGCTGGTGAAGTGCCCTCGGTAGCTTAGGCAATCTCGCTCGGGGAGTTCGATCCGACTCGGGAATAGCCGCGCCCTTAACACTCGCCCGATGGTCCATCGCACACGCGTGATGCCAAGTCGTTGCGCCGGGGTTCCCTTTTCCGGTCTGCGCTCCGAAGCCACCTTCACCAGGTTCCGCCACACCTGGAAGATCGCGTGGCGATGGATCACCGCCTGGATCCGCTTCGAGAACGCCACCGTCTCGCGCTTGTGATTCGCCCCGCTATGCCGCACGAACATGTGATGCGCGTTGATCGCGAAGAGCGGGTTCTTCGCCGTTCGCGGCGCCTTTGAGTGGGTCGTCTCGTGCTCGATCCCGGGGTGTCTGAGGCGTTTCAGGGCTGTTCTGTATTCGGACTTCTCGTCGGTGCGAAGTTCGATCGGGCCATCGGTGGGGAGGTTCGTTTGCAGGAGCTCGAGCACGTCGCGGGTCAGGGCCTTCGGGTCGGGGCGGCCGAGCTTCTCTTCGTAGGCCGCCCTTCGCTTCTTCTGGAGCTCGGTCATCGTCCCGCCGCGGCGGCGTTCGGTGACGACGAAGTCGTGGCTGTAGTAGGTGGCGGCGCCGATGAGGCCCGTGAGTTCGAGGGGCCAGTACTGGCCGCCGGCGAAGGTGCCGAGGCCGTCGAGGATGACGGGCTCGTTGGAAAGTTGGGCCTGGGCCTTCTTGCGAAAGGTCTCGTGGAGGAGCAGGCAGTGTCGGCCTAGGCGGTCGACGAGGCGCTGGATGGTGGCGTGGGCGACGCCGAACTGGCGGGCGATCTGGCGGTGTCCGGAGCCGGCGACCTCGGCGCGGAAGACGGGCTCGAGCAGGTCGGGGCGACGGAGCCAGTAGGTGGGGGAGAAGGTCTGTGAACTGAAGGCGCGGCGGCAGTGTGAACAGCGGTATCGCTGGATGCGGTGGGGGCGGGCTTCGCGGTGGTAGAAGCCGGCTCGTTTGAAGCGCCAACCGGTTGAATCCAGATGGAAAACGCAATCGGGGTTGGGGCAGTGGGGCGGCTTGAAGGCGGAGTGCGAATCGGAGGGGCTCGGCATGAGCCTGCTGAGAGCAGGGATCGTGCCGGGAACAATCAACGAGCCACGTCACATCGCTTGCGCCTTCCATGCGGATCGGGTTGGATCCCGAACGCGCCGGCGATTCCGACGAACGGCGCGACCGAACGAGAGCATCCATCGATCGATCATTCGACGATCGATCCTCGAGAGAAAGGAACCTCCCATGCCCGTCTACTTCATCGCCCAGGTCGAGATCCACGATCAGGCCGGTTACCAGGCCTATCAGGAAGCCGCCGCGAAGGCGCCGTTCGAGGGCGTCAAGGTGCTCGCGATGGACGACAAGCCGGAGCTGCTCGAAGGCAGCTGGGCCGGGCCGAAGACCGTGATCCTCGAATTCGAATCCGAGGAGAAGATGAAGGCCTGGTACAACTCGCCGGGCTACCAGGCGGCGGCGAAGATCCGCTGGCAGGCGACGAAGTCGAACGTCGTCATGGTGCACGGTCTCGGCTGAGATGCCGCGCGTCGCAGGCAGCGGGGCCGGGCGCCGGGCGCGTGGCGGGGCAGGGTGCGCGGAACCCGCGCGGTCCGCACCTTGACCCTCGCGACCGCGATCCTCGGGCGGACCGGCTTCGCAGCGACGCGCCTCGGCTTCGGCGCGATGGAAATCGGCGGGATCGCCGGCGAGCTCTCCGCCGGCCAGGTCGAGCGGCTGCTGCACGGTGTGCTCGATGCCGGCATCAACCTGATCGATACCGCGCCGGACTACCGCGCGTCGGAGGAGCTGATCGGTCGCCATCTCGCCGGCCGACGCGCGGAGTTCTTCCTCGCGAGCAAATGCGGCTGCCTCGTCGACCGGGAGCCCGTGCTGCGCGACGGCCGGCTGGAGCACGATTTCAGCCCGGGCAACGTGCGCGCCGGGGTCGAGCAGAGCCTGCGGCGTCTGCGGACGGACCATCTCGATCTCGTCCAGGTCCATTCGAGTCCGTCCCGCGCGGTCCTCGAGGCGAACGGAACGGTCGAAGCGATGCGCGAACTGCAGCGCGAGGGGAAGGTCCGCTTCCTCGGCATGTCGAGCGTGCTCCCGGACCTGCGCGACCACCTCTCGATGAACGTCTTCGACGTCTTCCAGCTGCCCTGGTCGGCGCTGCAGCCCGAGCACGAGGACGTGCTGCGCGAGGCGGCGGCGTCGGGTGCGGGCACGATCGTCCGCGGCGGCGTGGCGAGAGGGTCGCCGGATCTCGCGCCCGATCACCAGTCTTCCCAGCCCTTCTGGCAGCAATTCGTCCGCGTTCGCCGGGATCTCTGGCAGCGCGCCGCGCTCGACGAGCTCGCGGGCGGCGAGAACCGGACCGCCTTCCTGCTGCGATTCGCGCTCGCGAACGAGGCGCTGCACACGACCATCGTCGGGACCTCGAAACCCGAGCACCTCGCGGCGAACGTGGCGGCGGCCCGGCTCGGCCCGCTCTCTCCGGAGCTCGTACGCGAGACGAAGCGCCGGGTCGCGGCGGCGCTGGCAGCAGCCGCCTAGCGCATCGGCCGTCGCAGGTGCCGAAGCGGCGACGCGCGACGGAAGAGAAGAGAAGAAGAGACGAACAAAGCACGGAACGGGAGCGCCTCGCATGATCCTCGACGTCTTCAACGAGCTCCAGAGCGCGGCCGCCAGCGAGGACCTCGATGCCTCCCGGCTGCTCGCCGAAACCCTCGAGCAGGTCCGCCTCGCCGACGCGCTCGGATACGGCTGCTGGTGGTCGGTCGAGCACCACACCTCGCCCGGCTTCAGCATGAGCTCTGCGCCGGATCTCTGGCTCGCCGTCCTATCGCAGCATACGCAGCGGATCCGGTTGGGCTCCGCGGGCATCCTCTCGCCCTTCGAGATCAATCATCCCATCCGCGTCGCCGAGCGGGCCGCCTTCATCGACGTCCTCTCCGGCGGAAGGCTCGAGCTCGGTCTCGCGCGTTCGGGCGGTGCCGAGTGGGAGACGTTCGGCGTCGATCCGACGACGACGACGGCCTCCCTCGAAGAGGCCCTTCGCATGCTCCCGCGGATCTGGGCGCCGGGGGAGTTCGAATGGAAGAGCGATCTCGTCCGGGTCCCGCCGCGCGAGATCGTGCCGAAGCCGGTCCAGAAGCCGCATCCGCCCCTCTGGCAGACGGTCAGCACGCCCGTGTCTTCCGAGAGCGCGGGGCGCCTCGGGGTCGGCCTGCTCGCCGCAGCACCGCTCGCGACGCTCGAATACATCCGGGAGCAGATCGAGGCCTACGACCGGGGCCTCGCGGCCTGCGAACGACCGGCCGGCGCCTTCGTCAACGCGCAGCGCGCGGTGTTCGTGCTGGTCCACTGTGCACCGACGCGGCAGGAGGTCGTCGAATCGCGCGCCGCCGAAGCCGCGCTCTGGTTCATGAACGCGGCGCCCTTCACCTTCCGCGTCGCTCGCGACAACTGGTTCAACATCGTGCGGGGCAGTGCGACGCAGAGCGCCGCCGGCAGCCCCGCACTCGAGGGACCCGAGCGCGGGCCGACGCCCGAGGAGCTCGCCGATCCGAATCCGACGATCCGGCTGCTCCATCGGCAGCGTGCGGGCCTGCCGATCGATCCCGAGGAGGCGCTCGCCGCGGTCGAGGTGATCCCGACGGCGGTGATCGGCGACGTGGATCATTGTCGCCGGAAGCTGCGCGCGATCGAGGCGCTCGGTGTCGATCGGCTGCTCTGCCTGATGCAGTTCGGGCCGTTGCCGCACGCACGCGTCCTCCGCAGCCTGCAGACGCTCGGGGAATCGGTGCTGCCCGAGCTTCGCTGAGCGTGAGCCGACCGCCCGGGGTTGCCGATCGCTTGCCGGTGATCGTGTCGGCGCCGTGGCGGTTTCATCCGCAATGAGCGTCGTTTCCGATCCTGCACGCACGTCCGGCCGGGATGACCGGTCGTCCCGATTCGCCTATCGTCAGGGGCCCGTTCACGGTGCCCCGAGACAGCATGCTTCGCCTCCTCGCCCGCCTTCGACCCCGGCTCCCCCGGGTCTCGCTCCGCCGAACGATCGCGTTCGTCGCGGGGGCGTTCGCGTTGGCGATCGTCGGTGGAGGCTTCGCGCTCTTCTCGGCCGTGTGGTCCGGGCTTCCCGACGTCGCGGATCTCGATCGCTACCGGCCGCCGCTGCCGAGCGTGGTCGTCGATCGCCACGGCGTCGCGATCGGACGCTTCGTCGAGGAGCGGCGCGCGCTGATCTCGCTCCGCGACATCCCGCCGCACGTGATCGACGCGATCCTCGCCGCGGAAGACGATGGCTTCTATCGCCATTCGGGCATCGATCTCGGCGGCATGCTGCGCGCTGCGGTGGCCAACGCGCGGGCCGGGCGGATCGAGCAGGGCGCCAGCACGATCACGCAGCAGGTCGCGAAGAACATCTTCCTGAATCCCGAGCGCACCTACATGCGCAAGCTGCGGGACGTGGCGCTCGCGATCCAGATCGAGCTGACCCTCGACAAGGACGAGATCCTCGAGATCTATCTGAACCAGATCTATTTCGGCAGCGGCGCCTACGGCATCGCCGAGGCCGCGATGACCTATTTCGGAAAGCCGGTCGGCGAGCTCTCCGTCGCCGAGGCGGCCCTGATCGCCGGGCTTCCGCCGGCGCCGTCGCGCCGATCGCCGCACAACGATCCCGAGGCCGCCGAAGCCAATCGCCGTGCCGTGATCCTGCGGATGCGGGACACGGGGCGGCTCTCCCGGAGCGCGGCCTCCGCGGCGCTCGCCGAGAACGTGGAGGTCGTGGCGCCCGCGCCGGCGGTGGCCTTCACGGATTCGGCGCATTTCGTCGAGGAGGTGCGCCAACAGGTCTTCGACGAGCTCGGCAGCGAGCTGGTGCTGCGCGGCGGCTTGCGGATCGAGACGACCCTCGATGCGCGGCTACAGCGCGAGGCCGTCGTGGCGCTCCGCAGCGGGCTCGAGGCGATGCGCAAGGACAAGGTCCGCGATCGCCAGGGGCGTCCGGCCGAGGGCGCGCTGGTCGCGCTCGACGTGAAATCCGGCGAGGTCCTCGCGATGGTCGGCGGCTACGACTTCGAATCGAGCCGCTTCAATCGCGCGGTGCAGGCGAAGCGCCAGCCGGGCTCGGCGTTCAAGCCCTTCGCCTACGGCGCGGCGCTCGAGGCGGGCTTCCCGCCGAACGCGACGCTCTACGACTATCAAGTCGAATTTCGCGATCGGAAGACCGGGAAGTGGTGGCGCCCGAAGAACTACAACGGGCGATTCCGGGGGCCGGTGCCGATGGCGGAGTCCTTCGCGCGCTCGCTCAACAACCCGACGATCCGCCTCGTCGAAGAGGTCGGGGTCGATCGCGTGATCGATTTCGCGCGCCGTGCCGGGATCCGATCGCCCCTCTCGCGGGATCTCGGTCTCGGCCTGGGCACCAACGAGGTCACGCTGCTCGAGCTGACCTCGGCCTACGGCACCCTCGCGCGCGGCGGCCGGGCGCGTGATCCGCGCATCGTGCGGCGGGTCGTCGACGCGGACGAGAACGTGCTGCTCGAGAATCTCGTGGTGGTGGACCTGCCGCCCCGCACGACGAAGAAGCGGATCGCCGCCGTCGACGCGTACCTGACGACCTATCTCATGAAGGAAGCCGTGCGCGCCTGGTACGGAACCGCCCATGGTGCGGCGCGCCTCGGCTCCGCGGTGGCCGGCAAGACCGGCTCGACCAACGAGAATCGCGACGCCTGGTTCCTCGGCTACACGCCCGACGTCGTGACCGGCGTCTGGATCGGCCATGACGACCGCAGTCCGATGGCGAAGAACCGCACGGGGGCGGGCGCCGCCCTGCCGATCTGGACCGCGTTCATGGAACGGGTGCTCGAAGGCGAAAAGCCGAGAGCGTTCCCCGTGCCCGACGGCCTTCGCTTCACCGGCGTCAGCAGCGAGACGGGCGAGTGGGTCCGCAGCTCGGTCCAATATCCGGGCTGGGTTCCGGTCGCGGCCAATCGCAGGATTCGCGAGGCGCGCTTCGTTCCCCCGCCGCCGTCCGAGCTCGAGGAGGGCGAGGTTCCGATCATCGCCGCCGCCGGGGGGAGCGCCGCGCCCCAGGCCGCGAGCGCGGGAAGTGCGGGCGCCGTCGGCGCAGGCATGGCGGGGCCGGGCACGGCCGCCGGTGTGCCGCCGCCGGTGGGCGCGGGCCCGCCGCATCGGTCGCACGAGCCCCAGCCCTCCGCGCCCGGTGCGTCGCCGCCGGGCGCCGGGACGCCGGCTCCGCCGTCCGCCGCGCCGCCGCCGGGCGCCGACGACGCCGACCGCATCGAAGCGGACAGCGGGCGAAGCTAGCGGCCCGAGCTGCCAGCGCGGCGCGGAGCGATCCGCCACCGCGGCGCGTGCTTTCGGACGCCCGGGCGCGCCGATCGGGGGCGACTACCAGGAAGCGGCGGGTCGGGCGTTCGCCATCGCGGAGAGGGCGAGCGGCGATTTGGGCGCGTTGAGCCCGCCGTCGACGTCGAGGATCGCGCCGGTGATGTACTGCGCGTCCGGCGAGCAGAGGAAGGTCGCTGCGGCGGCGATGTCCCGCGGTGTGCCCAGGCGGGCGCCCGGGGTCCAGCGCAGGAGCTCCGCCTCCATCTCGGGCCGTGCCCGGAACAGGCCGTCCTCCAGCATCGAGGTCCGGATCGAGCCGCTGCGGATCGCATTGACGCGGATCTTCGGCGCGAACTCCAGCGCCAGCATGTTCGTGATCTGTTCGAGCGCCGCCTTGGCCGCGCCGTAGGCGACGCCGCCGTAGTCGGCGAGGATCGCCATCCCCGACGAGACGTTCACGATCGCGCCGCCCCCGGCCGCCTGCATGTGGGGAATCGCGAAGCGCGAGAGATGCAGGGGGCCGATGGCGTTGATCCGGAAGCAGTCGATGATCTCTGCGTCGCTCGAGCCGAGCGTCGAATGGGCGCCGCCGGCGCCGGCGTTGTTCGCGACGAGGTCGATCCGGCCCCAGGCTTCGACGGTCGCCTCGACGAGGCGCAGCAGGTCTGCCTCGACCCGGGCGTCGCACGGGATGGCGCGGGCGGTTCCGCCCGCGGCCTGGATCTCTCCGGCGACCTGCTCGATCTGCTCCGCCGTCCGCGCCGCGCAGACGACCTTCGCGCCCGCACCGGCCCACATCCGCGCGATCTCACGTCCGATGCCCCGCCCCGCGCCCGTGACGATCGCGACCTTGCCCGAGAAATCGACCTGCATGAGGTGCCTCTCTGCGTCTGCCGGGCCGGGCCCGGGAAGGATCCCGGGTCGATCCGAGCCGCCACCCGGCGGTCGGGCGAGGCCCGTGAGCGCCCGGATCAGTAGCATCGATCGGTTGTTCGGGCAGAGCTGCGCGTGATAGGATGGCCGGACTCGATGGAGGATCGCCGATGTTAAGCAATCGATGCATCGTCGCGGCTCCGGTCCGTGGCGCTTCCCTGGCCTCCGCTTTTTTCCCCTACGCCTTCGGCTCCGCCCTCGCGTTCGCGTTCGCCGCGCTCTTCGTGCTCGTCGCGCTGTCGCCCGGCAGCGGGCGAGCGGACGAGACGTGTCAGTCGCCCTATCTCCCCAAGGTCGTCGGGCAGGAGGATTTCCTCTACGTCTGGACGGTCGGCATCGAGGGCCTCGGAGACGGGTTCGACAAGCTCGTGACCGTCGGCGTGAATCCGGCGCGGGCGGATTACGGCAAGGTCGTCCATTCGCTCTCCGTCGGAAGCCGCAACGAGGCGCATCATGCGGGCTTCACCGACGATCGACGCCATCTCTGGGCCGGCGGGCTCGACTCGAGCGCGATCTTCGTCTTCGACGTCGCCACCGATCCCGCGAGACCGAAGCTCGTCCGCACGATCCGCGACTTCGCGGAGCAGACGGGCTGGGTCGGCCCGCATACGTTCTATCCGATTCCCGGGCGCATGCTGATCTCCGGCCTCTCGAACGCGAAGGATCTCGGCGGGCGGACGGGCTATGCGGAGTACAACAACGACGGCACGCTGGTGCGGACCGTCCCGATGCCCGACGAGGCGAGCTACGGCTACGACCTCCGCATCAACGCCCATCTCAATCGCATGCTCTCGTCGTCGTTCGCGGGCCACCGCAACTACATGCGGAAGCTCTCCGAGCTGCTCGGGGATGCGGAGGCGATGAAGGCCTTCGGCAATACCATGGTCGTCTGGGACTTCCACGCGCGCCGGCCGCTGCAGGTGCTCGAGGTTCCGGGCGCGCCGCTCGAGATCCGCTGGGCGCTCGCGCCCGACGCGGAGTACGCCTTCACGAGTACGGCCCTCACGTCGAAGCTCTGGGGCGTCTTCCGCCGGGAGGACGGCAGCTTCGAAGCCGTCGAGATCGGCACGATCGGCGATCCGGCGAAGACGCCGCTGCCCGTCGACATCAGCCTCTCCCGCGACGACAAGACCCTCTTCGTCGACTCCTTCATGGACGGCATGGTGCGCGTGTACGACGTCTCGAATCCGCGCGAGGCGAAGCAGATCTACGAGCGCAAGATCGGCTCGCAGGTGAACATGGTCAGCCAGAGCTGGGATGGCAAACGCCTCTACTTCACGAGCTCGCTGCTCGCGAACTGGGACGGGACCGGCCATCCCGACGAGCAGTTCCTCAAGGCCTTCGACTGGGACGGCAAGGCATTGCATCCGAAGTTCGAGATCGATTTCCGCGCGGAGAAGCTCGGGCGCCCGCATCACATGCATTTCGGCCAGCTCGGATTCTGGGGCGCCGCCGCGGTCGGGGGATGAGACCGCTCCGGCGGCGATCGCTCGCGCGCCTCGCATGGGTGGCGCCCGTGCTGGGGGCGGCGTGGCTCGCGCAGGCCCAGTCGAAGGCCGAGTCCCAGCCCCATGCGCACGGCGCGAACGACGGGGAGCCCCGCACTCATCCCCCGGCGCACGAGCGCGCGCCCGCGCGGGACGGGCGTCCGCGCTTCGAGGTGCCGGCGCCCGGGAGCTATGCGCTGCCGCCCATCGATCGCGTCGGCGCCCATGCGCTGCTCGGCCCCTCCGGTCGGGTGGAGCCGCTGCTGAAGATCGTGCCCGGCGAGCTGGCGCTCGTCTCGTTCGTGTATCTGAGCTGCAACGAGGCCTGCCCGCTCTCGACGGCGCTGCTCCATCAGCTCGACCGCGCCCTCGCCGAGCGACCGCAGATCGCAGAGCGGGTCGAGCTCGTGACCGTGAGCTTCGATCCCCGGCGCGATCCGCCGCCGGCCATGGCCGAGCTGCGAGCACGCATGGCGCCGAAGGGGCGCTGGCGCTTCCTCACCGCCCGCGATGCCGCCGCGCTGCGCCCCGTTCTGGCGGATTTCGGCCAGGACGCCGTCTGGATCCCGGGGGAGGGCGATGCGCCCGACGCGCTGCGTCACGTGCTGAAGGTCTTCCTCGTCGATGCGCGCGGTGCGATCCGGCAGATCTATTCGACGGGCTTCCTCGACGTCCGGCTCGTGCTCGCCGATCTCGAGACGTTGTTGGCGCCGAAGCAGGACGGTTAGGATTGCAGCACCGTCGCGGACGGTCCGAACCCATCGATCCGAACATCTCCGGAGGACCGACGCCATGAACGGCACGGCCGAGCGATTCTACGATCCCTATCTCGCCGAACACCAGGCGAACGCGCACGCGATCTACCGCCGACTGCGCGACGAGGCGCCCGTCTACCACCATCCGGAGCGCGGCATCTGGGCGATCTCCCGCTTCGAGGACGTCTGGAACGCGACGCTCGATCTCGAGACCCTTTCGACCGAGGGCATCGAGGAGACGCGCACCCTGCTGCCGATGCTCAACTTCATGGACCCGCCGCGCCACGATCGCCTGCGCGCACTCGTCTCCCGCGCGTTCACCCATCGCCGCGTGAACGAGATGGAGGACCGCGTGCGAGGCGTCGCGCGCGAGCTGCTCGATGCCCTGGCGGGGCGCGAGCGCTGCGAGCTCGTCCGCGACTTCGCCGAGCCGCTGCCCGGGCGCATCATCGCGGAGATGATCGGGGTCCCGCCGGAGCGCCGCGAGACGTTCCTCTCCCATACGCGCTGCATGCTGACGACGGATCCCGCCCTCTCGATCACACAGACGATCGAAGAGCCCTCGAAGCGGATCTACGAGGAGTTCGCGCGCCTGCTCGAAGAGCGGCGCCGGCAGCCCGCGCAGGATCTGATGAGTGCCTTGATCGCCGCCGAGATCGACGGGCAGAAGCTCGAGAGCGAGGAGATCCTGGGCTTCTGTTATCAGCTGATCGTCGCGGGCAACGACACGACGACCTCCCTGATCGGCAACGCCGCCGTGCTCTTCGCCCAGCATCCGGATCAGCGTGCGCTGCTCGCGCGCGAGCCCGGCCGGATCCCGAACGCGATCGAAGAGGTGCTGCGCTTCGAGCCGCCGGCCCAGGCGCTGCCGCGCCAGACGCGCAAGCCGCTCGAGCTCCACGGCCGCACGATCCCGACCGACCAGCGCGTGCTGCTCGTCTGGGCCGCGGCGAACCTCGACGAGCGCGAGTTCGAGGCGCCCGAACGCTTCGACGTCGGCCGCAAGGTCGGTCGCCATCTCGCCTTCGGCCACGGCGTCCATTTCTGCCTCGGCGCGTCGCTCGCCCGCATGGAGGCGCGAATCGCCTTCGAGGAGCTGCTCGCGCGCCATCCCGAGTACGCTCTCGCGAGCGAGCCCGGCTGGGTCCATTCACGCTGGGCCCGGGCCCATGGCACGATCGAGATCGAGCTGGGACCGCGCGCGCGATCGCACGCCCCGGCGCGTTGATGCGCGCTGCATCGGCAAGGAGTTCGCGATGGCGATGGATTCGGCACGGCGGTTTCTCGTTCGCACGGCGGCGTGGATGACGACCCTGCTCGGGATCGCTGCGGGGGCCGGGCTCGCGTCCGCCGCCGAGGAGGGCGCCGCCGCCGTCGGCGAGGCCGCGCGCCTGGAGGCCGCCTACGCGAAATTCGTCGAGGCGGTTCGCGAAGCGGGCGAGATCGTGAAGCAGCATCCCTTCTACCAGGAGCCGGCCCATCGGGCGAGCGGCTATGCGTTCATCTCCGGCATGTTGATCGCGACGCTCGAAGAGGACGTCGTCCAGGACCCGGATCATCCGCTCTTCCGGATCCTCGACTTCCGGATCCGCGAAGGCGGCGACAACCCCGACCAGCGCTACCTCTTCAGCCGCGTGCGCGGCGACGCGACCTACCGCATCTGGGGGACACGCGGCAGCGTCAACGGGCTCGAGCTTCAGCTCTACGCCGGCGAGCCGTGGCGCAAGGGCGGCGGGCGGTCGGTGTCGACGCTGGCCTTCGAAGACATCGCGTTCGACGCGGAGGGCCGCTTCGAGGTCTTCCTCTCGCCCCGCAAGCACGAGGGCAACTGGCTCGAGAACGCGCCGGACGCGACCGAGCTGATCGTTCGGCAGGTCTTCAGCGATTGGAAGAACGAGCGGCCCGGCGAGATCCACATCGACCGTGTCGGCTTCGAGGGCAAACCGCGGCCGACGACGACCCAGGCCGCGATGGCCGAGCGCTACGAGCGCGCCGCCGAAGATCTCGTACGCACGGTCGCGACGTGGCCGAATTTCGTGCTCGAGCGCTATGTGCAGGATCGGCCGGCGAACGTCCTCTCGGCGCCCGCCGATCCCGCCTCCGTCGGCGGTGTCGCGGGGCGCTTCATGAGCAATGGCCATTTCGAGCTCGCCCCCGACGAGGCACTCGTCGTCACGATCTGGCCGATCGGCGCCCGCTACCAGGGCATCCAGCTGACGGATCCCTGGTTCTCCTCCCTCGAGTACGCGAACCGCGTGACGAGCCTCTCCGCCGACCAGGCGCGAGCGAGCGCCGACGGCGCCTATCGCTTCGTCGTCTCGGCCCGGGATCCCGGCGTCCAGAACTGGCTCGACACGACGGGCCTACCCCGCGGCACGATCCTGATCCGCTTCGACGGCAGCGCACTCGAGACGTTTCCGCCGGAGAAGGTGCCGGTTGCGCAGAAGGTCCGATTCGCGGCGCTGGCGGGGACGCTGCCCGCCGATACGCCCGCGTTCGACGAACAGATGCGCGAGGCGCAGATCGCCGAGCGTCGGCGCGCGGTGCAGATCCGGTTCGGGAAATGACGAAGGTCGCCGCCCACGGCATGGTCGACTTCGACCCGTACGGCGAAGCCTTCCTCGACGATCCGCTTCCGATCTACGCCCGCCTGCGGGAGGAGAGCCCGGTCCACTACTCGGAGCAGTACGGCGCCACCTTCCTCGCCCGCTTCGAGGACGTCTGGGCGGCGACCCAGAGCCGCGCGCTCTCCGTCGCCGGCGGCATCACGCCCTCGCAGCTCCTGCTCGGGGCGCCCGCGAATCCGCACATGCCGAGCCAGATGGACCCGCCGCGGCATACCGCGATGCGCGCGGTCTTGTCGCCGCATTTCCGGCCGGGCGCGTTGTCGAAGCTCGAGGCCGAGCTCCGAGCGCTCGCGCGCGCCCGGATCGAGGCGGCACTCCCGGCCGGGCGTCTCGACGTCGCCGCCGATCTCGGCGCACCGATCGCCTCGCACATGGCCTGTCGCATCGTCGGCTTCCCGCTCGAGCACGCGCCTGCGCTCTCCCAGCGCGTGAATGCCTTCTTCCATCGCCGCGCGGGACATCGCGGCGAGACGGAGAAGGCGGCGGAGGCGGCGACGGAGCTCTTCCGCTGGGTCGGCGAGTTCGTCGCCGCGCTGCGCGCCGATCCAGGGGGCGCGACGGGGCTCTCCGCGGATCTGCTCGCCGCTCGCATCGAGGGCCGCCCGCTCGACGACGAAGCGCTCGTGAACGCGATCGTGAATCTCCTGATCGCCGCCACCGACACGTTTCCGAAGGCCCTCGCAGCGACCGTCGATCGCCTCGCGGAAACGCCGGACGCGCGGCGCGCCGTGGTCCGCGATCCTGCGCTGCTACCCGCCGCCTTCCAGGAGGCGGTCCGGCTGGATACGCCGACCCAGTTCCAGGGGCGGATCGTTCTCGCGCCCTTCGAGGTCGGTGGCCGCACGCTCGCGAAGGGCGCGCGCGTCTGCTTTCTCTTCGCCTGCGCGAACCGCGATCCGCGCGAGTTCGATTCGCCCGACCGCTTCGAGCTCCACCGGCGCCCGCCGCGCACGCTCGCCTTCGGCAACGGCCTGCATCTCTGCCTCGGACGCCAGCTCGCGATGCTCGAGGCGAGGGTGGCGCTCGAAGAGCTCTTCGCGCGCATTCCGGAGCCCGAGCCGGTGCGTGGCGAGGCGCGCTTCGCCCGTACCGAATACGTTCGCGGCTGGCTGCGCTATCCGGTCTACGTGGCTTGAAAATTGGCTCCGATTCATCGAGTCGGAGCTGATTCGATTCGAGCGAGAATATGCTCTCGAGCCGTCAGAGAATCATGAAATCCGCTGTTCAGTGGATCCGCACCAGGCGACGCTGCCGCTCTCGTCGCACGAACCGGCTGGTAAAATGCCCCTGATAGCTCTGTCTCACGCGCTCGGGGAGCTCGATCCGGCTCGGGAACAGGCGTGCCCTTAACACCCGCCCGATGCTCCATCGCACCTGCGTGATCCCGAGCCGCTGTGCCGGCGTCCCCTTCGTCGGCTGACGCTCCGAAGCCACTTTCACCAGGTTCTGCCATACCTGGAAGATCGCGTGGCGGTGAATCACCGCCTGGATCCGCTTCGAGAACGCCACCGTCTCGCGCTTGTGATTCGCCCCGCTATGCCGCACGAACATGTGATGCGCGTTGATCGCGAAGAGCGGGTTCTTCGCCGTGCGCGGCGCCTTCGAGTGAGTCGTCTCGTGCTCGATTCCGGGGTGTCCGAGGCGTTTCAGGGCGGTTCTGTATTCGGACTTCTCGTCGGTGCGAAGCTCGATCGGACCCTTGGCGGGGAGGTTCGTCTTCAGGAGTTCGAGCACGTCGCGGGTCAGGGCCTTCGGGTCGGGGCGGCCGAGCTTCTCCTCGTAGGCCGCCCTTCGCTTCTTCTGGAGCTCGGTCATCGTGCCGCCACGGCGGCGTTCGGTGACGACGAAGTCGTGACTGTAGTAGGTGGCGGAGCCGATGAGGCCCGTGAGCTCGAGGGGCCAGTACTGGCCACCCGCGAAGGTGCCGAGGCCGTCCATCACGACGGGCTCTTTGGAGAGATGGGCCTGTGCCTTCTTGCGGAAGGTCTCGTGGAGGAGCAGGCAGTGGCGGCCGAGGCGGTCGACGAGGCGCTGGATGGTGGCGTGGACGACGCCGAATTGGCGAGCGATCTGGCGGTGTCCGGAGCCGGCGACCTCGGCGCGGAAGACGGGCTCGAGCAGGTCGGGTCGGCGCAGCCAGTAGGTGGGGGAGAAGGTCTGTGAACTGAAGGCGCGGCGGCAGTGTGAACAGCGGTATCGCTGGATGCGGTGTGGGCGGGCATCGCGGTGGTAGAAGCCAGCTCGTTTGAAGCGCCAACCGGTTGAATCCAGATGGAAAAGGCAATCGGGGTTGGGGCAGTAGGGCGGCTTGAAGGCGGAGGGCGAATCGGAAGAGGTCGGCATGAGCCTGCTGAGAGCAGGGATCGTGCCGGGAACAATCAACGAGCCACGGAAAAGGCGCCGCGCGGGCCTAATCCGATTTCTCGGCTCCGTCGACCGCCGGCGAAGCGAACACCGCATGCACCCCGCCATCGACCGGCAGCGTCACGCCGTTCACGAAGCTCGCTTCGTCCGATGCCAGGAACACCGCCGCGTTCGCGATGTCCTCGGGCGTTCCGAGCCGGCCGACCGGGACCTGGGCCTCGAAGCGGCGGAGCCCGTCGCGCACCGTCGCGAGCCAGCCGAGGAAGCCCGGCGTCGCCATCGGGCCGGGGGAGATCGCGTTCGCGCGGATGCCGTAGCGGCCGTAGTCGGCGGCGATGCTGCGTGCCAGGGAGATCACGCCGGCCTTCGCCATGCCGTAGACCGCCAGGTGCCGAACGGCGCGCAGGCCGGCACCGGAGGTCGTCATCAGGATGACGCCCCTCCGCTGCGCCATCATGACGCGCAGCGCCGATTGCGTTCCGTAGAAGACGGAGTCGAGGTTCAGCGCGACGAGCCGGCGATATTCGGCGTGGGAGACCTTTTCCGTCGGCTCGGGGATCGCACCGCCGGCGTTGGCGAAGAAGACGTCGAGCCGGCCGAGATCGCGGACCGTCCGGGCGACCAGCGCGTCCATCGCTTCGGGGTCGGTCACGTCGGCGACGTGCGCGATGGCCTCGCCACCGCTCTTCGCGATCGCCTCGACGGTCGCTGCGGCAGCACCGGGATCGATGTCGTTGACGACGACGCGGGCGCCCTGCGCCGCGAAGCGCTGCGCGCTCGCGGCGCCGATGCCGCTGCCCGCGCCGGTGATGATGCTGATGCGTCCCGCGAGTCGATCGCCCATGGCCGCATCCTATCACGCCGCGCGGCGATGGGGCGCCGGGGAAGGGCGGGCCGGGCGGCACGGGGCGTGAGTCGGTCGGCGCTTTGTGCCAGACTCGGCGGCGCGATCGCAGCGGACGAAGTCCGGAACCGGAGGCGCGTAGCATGACCCTGCTCGGAACGAATCTGCCGGAGCATCTGATCGGCACGGATCAAGGTGCCCTCGTCGAGTTCCTCTCCGGTCTCGAACAGCTCGGCTACGGCTACGTCACGATCGGCGACCACGTCCTCGGCGCCGATACGAGCGTGCGCCCGGACTGGAAGCCCTTCCACGGCCATCCGCCGCTCTATGACCACCGCATGGTCTGGCACGAGCCGCTCGTCCTCTTCGGCTACCTCGCGGCGCTGACGAAGACCCTCGAGCTCTGCACCGGGATCCTGATCAGTCCCCAGCGCCAGACGGCTCTGCTGGCCAAGCAGGCGGCGGAGGCCGACGTGCTCTCGGGCGGTCGGATCCGCTTCGTGATGGCCGCCGGCTGGAACGACGTCGAGTACGAGGCGCTGAACGTCGACTTCAAGAAGCGCGGCAAGATCATGGAAGAGCAGTTCGTGTTGATGCGCGAGCTCTGGAGCAAGGAGATCGTGACCTATCACGGTCATCACCATACGGTGACCGCCGCCGGCATCAATCCGCTCCCGACGCGGCGGCGCATCCCGCTCTGGGTCGGGGGGCAGTCGCCGGTCGTGCTGCGGCGCTGCGGCCGCCTGGGCGACGGCTGGTTCCCCTACTACCCGTGGTTCAGCGAGTCGCAGCTGCGGGCCGATCGGGGTGTGATCGAGAGTGCCGCGAAGGCCGCCGGGCGGGATCCCGCCGAGATCGGCATCGAGGGCGCGATCTACTTCGCGGATCCGCGTTTTCCGATGCCGAAAGACGGAAGGAAGCCGCCGCATTCCCTCGAAGAGTGCGTCGAGTATGCGCGTTGGTGGAAGGCGTTCGGCGCCGATCGATTCTGGGTCACCGCGCCCTGGGCCGATCTCGGTCCCGAGGAGACCGGCGTCCGTGAAGGGGGGCGGGCCTGGAGCGGGGTCGAGCTGCGGTTGCGGGAGCTCGAGCGGTTCAAGCGGGCCGTGGGTGAGAACTTCTGACTCGGCGGGGCGCACCCGCCTCGCTCCGGGCGGCGCCATCACCGGACCGAGCGGGTCGAGGGGAGTGTTCTTTTCTTCCCAGTCGGACCCTCGGACAGCCTTCCCCGCTCTTCCCCTCTACCGCCGGCTGCTGGCCCTGGGTTAAGGTCGGGTGTGCCGTTCATCACCGTGGTACTTCCGGTCTACAACCGCGCAGAGGTCGTCTCCCAGGCGATCGACAGTGTGCTGGCCCAGACCTTTTCGGATTTCGAGCTCATCGTCGTGGACGACGGCTCCGGCGATGAAACCGTGGAGCGGCTCTCCCGCTTCGCTGATCCCCGAATCCAGGTCTTGCGCATTCCGGTCAATGGCGGCGCCTGCGCGGCGCGCAATCTCGGGATCGAGGCGGCGCGGGGCGAGATCGTCTGCTTCCTCGACAGCGACGACGTCTATCTGCCGCAGAAGCTCGAGCGGGTCGTCGCGCGTTTCGCGGCGCGGCCTTCTCTCGATCTGCTCGTCGACTCGTTCCTCTCGCGCAAGACGAAGGGCGATGGGGAGCGGGTGAAGTCGAAGCGCAATCCGCCGGGCCTCGCCGGGCCGGCGTTCCGGGAGGCCGTGTTCGATCGGCGGATCGCCAAGGCGACGACGGCTCTCAGCATTCGCAAGCGCGTGCTGCGCGAGGTCGGCGCTTTCGACCCGGCGCTGCGGCGGCGCCAGGATCTCGATCTCGTGCTCCGTCTCTCGAGCAAATTCGTCTGCACGACGACCGACGAGATCCTCTGGGAGAAGCACGACAGCGCGGATGCGATCTCCCGCGATCACGGCCTCTTCCTCCAGGCCTCGATCGACATCTGCGATCGCCATCCCGACTATCTGGAGCTCCATCCGGCGGCGCTCTACCGCGATCTGCGCAGCCATTTCGGGTGGCTCGCGAAGCATCTGCATTGGGGCGTGTTCGTCCGCGACGCTCGGCATTATGCGGCCGATGGCCGATTCGGGCCTTCGCTGCTGCGGCTGCTCTTCGACCGCCGGCTCTCGCGGCCCGCTCAGCTCGATTCGATCCAGCGCAGCCGCGCGGATTCGGGCAGCCCGTCGACGATCGCGGAGACGAGCTGCGCCCCGGCGAGCGTCGAGTAGTAGCTCCAGCCGATCGCGATGGAGAGCGGGATCTGCCAGGCGGGGAGCCCCACCTCGCGGTGGTGGGCCACGATCCTTCGCGCCGCGCGGAAGTTCTTCTTGAAGAAGACCTGCGCGGCGTAGGCGAGCCGGGCGAGGCGGCCGCGGCCCTCGAGCTTCGCTTTGGCATCCCGGTCGAGCCCGGCCTGGACGGCGCGCCAGAGGATGAAGACGAAGCCGGAATGGGGTGCGTGCAGCACGAGGGCCTCCGGCGTTCGCAGGAATCCGAAGCCGCGCTCGGTGACGTCCGCGAGCCAGAGGCCGCATTGCTTCTTGAACGCAGGCGTATTCGGGAAGGGATTCGCCGTGAAGAACGCGGTGCGGACGGCGAAGTTGTTGGCGTGCATCTGGATGCGGCCCCGCGAGCGCGGATGCTCGCTCGGGAGGTCGAAGATCCAGATCATCGCCATGGTCCGCGAGATCAGGTCGAGGGGCTCGAGGGAGGTCACGCCCGAGACCGCCATCATCGCCGCGTCGGAAAAGGGCGCGAGCAGGCCGCGCAGCCAGCCCGGCTGGGGGCAGGCGTCGCTGTCGAGCAGGATCGTGAAGGGCGTCCCGGCCAGCTCGGCCCCGCGGTTCTTCAGCTGGTAGTAGGTCAAGCCGTCGGTCGGAACGATCCGGACCGTCGCCCGGCCCTCGAGCGCGGGGCAGCTCCGCGCGAGGCCCCTGCGGATCGATTCGGGATCGATCGCGTTCTCGTCGTAGAGGAAGAGGAGGGACGGCCGGCCGGGCGATTGCTTCTGCTCGCGGGCGATCTCGGCATCGAGCGCGGCGAGCGCACGGTCGGTGAAGCGCGTCCCGACGTCCCGCGGATTCTCCCACTCGACCGCGATCGTGATCGAATCCAGATCGAGCGCTTCCGACTGCGTCACGAGTCCCGTCCCTCTGCCGTCCGCATCTCCGGGAGCGCCGCCTGCTCGGACCTCGGGGCGGCGGCGCTTTCCAGTCCCGGCGCCTAAGCTACCGCATCGAGAAATGAGCTGGCTCGCCCACATCCCCTGGAACCTGACCCGGAAGCTCGATCGCTACCGGGAGGCCGACGTCCTCGTGCTGTCGCTCGGCAAGAGTGGCCGGACCTGGCTGCGCGTCATGCTCCACCGGGCGCTGGCCCGCGAGTTCGGGATCCCCTTCGATCCGATCCGCCTCGAGCCGGGGGCGACCGCGGCCCCGCGCATCGCCTACACCCACGAGCTGGCCACCCATCTGCGCGATGCCTCGCTGGCGCAGCAGCTGGTCGGGAAGTCGATCCTCCCGCGATCCCTGACCGATCGCAAGCAGATCGTCCTGCTGACCCGGGATCCGCGCGACGTCGTGATCTCGAGCTACTTCCACAAAAAGGAGCGCTCCCACAAGACGGACGCCCCGCTCGAAGCGTTCCTGCACCATCCGCGCTGGGGCATCGAAGGCCTCGTCGAGATCCTGAACCTCTGGCGCCGCCGCTTCGCCTCGCATCCGTGCTGCCATTGGATGTCCTACGAGGGGCTGCACCGCGATCCGAAGGGAGAGCTGCAGCGGCTCTTTGCCGCGATCGGGGTCAGCGTCCGCCCGGAGAACGTCGCGGCCGCCGTCGAAGCCGCGCGCTTCGACAAGATGAAGGCGGCGGAGGCCGCAGGGACGTTCGAGGACATGCGGCTGCGGCCCGGGGATCCGAGCCGCCCGGACTCGTTCAAGGTGCGCCGGGGCCGGGTCGGCGGATACCGCGACGATCTCGGGCCCGACGAGATCGCCTTCGTCGATGCGGCCGTGGCGCGCCTCGATCCGTTCTACGGCTACGGCCCGGCGGCGACCTCGATCAGTGCGGATCCGGCGCAGCGTCGCGCCAACTGAGCTCCTCGCGGCGGGCGACGATGCGCCAGCCGTCGCGGGTCCGTTCGAGGCGATCGGCGTAGAAGAGCCCGGTCGTCGTGAGCCGGCGGACGCCGTCCTGCTCGAACGTGACGTAACAGACGACCGGCACGTGCGTCGTGGCGACGTCGCCCGCGAGTGCGAGGCGGAGCCCGCCCGCGATGCGCTGGGCCTGCGGCATCGCGGAGCGCAGCGAAGCCAGCCAGCGCCGATAGGCCGGATAGCGCTCGACGGGGCGGCCGAAATCCGAGAGATCGATCTCGGCGTCCGCCGCGAACGTTGTATCGTAGGCGGCGAAATCCCAGGCCTCGGCGGCGGCGAGCTGCCGGTCGTAGAGGTCCTCGATCGCGAAGCGGTCGTTGATCTCGTCGAGGGAGTAGCGGCGGTCCATGGCGTCCTCGTGCGGTTCGGCAGCGACGCGCGCAGCATCGCCTTCGAGGAACTCCCATAGCATGCGCGACGAGATGCCGGAACCGATCGCGCACTGGATCGAATCCGAGACGGGCGGGCGTCTCGTCGCTGCGAAGCGCGCGGGCGAGGGCGCGAGTCGCCGGGCCTGGGCCGTCGATCTGGTGGGAGTGCGTGGCCCGGAGGCGCTCTTCTGTCTCTGCGACGCGACGCCGGCGGGCGGCGGCTCGCTGCGCGATGCGGCGGTGCTGCAGGCGCTCGCGCCGACGGCGATTCCCGTGCCGGCGGTCCGTGCGGCGAGCGCCGAGCTCGGGGCGATCCTGCTGGAACGGGTGCCGGGGCGCAGCGCGCTTCCGCCCGCCGACGCCGAGCCGGAGCGCGAGCGCGTCGCCCGGGATCTGATGCGCCTCTCGGCGCTGCTGCATCGGCTCGATCCGGCGGCGCTCCCGATCGCCCATCTCGGCGCGCCCGGCGCGCCGCGAAGCCACGCGCTCGACCAGCTCGCCCGCCTCGACGCCCTGCTGACGGCGCTCGGGAACGACGCCCTCGAGCTGCAGCGATTCGCCGCGGCCGCACTGCGCCGCAGTCCTCCGACGGCCGAGCGCACGAGCCTCGTCCACAGCGACATGGGCCCCGGCAATTTTCTCTACGAGGACGGTGTCGTCACCGCGATCCTCGATTGGGAGGTCGCGCATTGGGGCGATCCGATGGAGGATCTCGCGGCGATCGCGGTCCGCGACATCGCGACGCCGATCGGTCCGCTGGCCGTGCGTCATGCGGAGTACGCGGCCGCCGGCGGCCCGCGGATCGATGCCGGCGCGATCGCCTGGTATCGCGTCTTCATCCTGGCGCGCAACACGGCCTTGATCGCCCTCGGGCTCCGGCATCCGCTCGCTCCGGCCGATCGCGAACCGCTGGAGCGCTTCCAGCTCCTGCTCCTGCGCGCGCTCGCGCTCTGTCTCGACGAGCTCGGCGGCGTCTTCGACCGCGCCGATCGGGATCGCATCGCCGGGTTCGTGCGCGAGCGGGAGTCGCTCGCCCGAGCGGAGGCAGGGCGCCTGGGCGAGCTCGCCGAGCGCCGTCCCCAGCGATTGGTCGTGTCATGAACGCAGAAGACGGAGCAGGCCGGAGGACCGCCGTGAGCGATGGGACGGCCAGCGTGGCGCGCGCCGGCGCGCCGGCCGCGACGATCGTCGGCCAGGATCCCGCGCTCCGCGTCGCCCCCGAAGACGACGATTTCCACCGGCCGACCTCGAGCGATCCGAGCTGGATCGAGACGGTCTGGTTCCCGTTCTGGATTCCGGAGGAGGCGATCAGCGTCTACGCGCGCGTCTGGTTCCGGCCGAACGCCGGCGAGCAGGGGGGCTCCGTCCACGCCTGGCGCGGGACCGGCGAGATCCTCGCCCACGACGGCTGGACGGAGCCGTTTCAGGGCTTCGGCGATCTGAGACGGCTCGCACTCGCCCGCGGCTTCCGCCTCGTGTGCGAGCAGCCGCTGACACGCTATCGCGTCGCCCACGAGAGCCCGTCGATCTCGCTCGACGTCGTCTTCGAGGCGCGCATGGCGCCCAACCCGGTGGCGCCCGAGGAGTCGCCGGGCATGTTCGCCGGGCATCTCGAGCAGCCGGGCCGCGTCCGCGGTCGCGTGTGCATCGCGGGCCGGGAGCATCCGATCGATTGCGGGAGCGTGCGCGACCGGTCGTGGGGGCCGCGGGCGATGCGCAGCGATCTGCGCCTCGGCAATGCGCACGGCACCTCGCGGACGGGCGACGCGTTCTTCGCCTACGTGAATCCCGATGCGAACGGCGCCGAGCGGATCACGAGCGGCTATCTCCTGCGCGATGGCGCGGCGGCGCGGATCGTCGGGGGCGAGCGCCGGACCGATTGGGACGGCAACCATCCCCGCCGCGTCGAGCTCGACTTCGTCGATGCCCTCGGCCGCAGCGCGCACCTCGTCGGGCGCGTCGCGAATCGCCAGGCGGTGGACGCGGGGCAGGAGATCTACGCCGTCCTGAATCTCGTCGAGTGGCGAGCCGAGGGCGCGCCGGCGGGCGATCTCTGGGGCGAGAATCACGACATCTGGTCGCGGACGGCCTGGCTCGCGGCCGGGCGGGAGGCGCTGCCGCGCCGGTGAGGTGGCGCGCCGGGCCGCGCAGCCGGGCGGGTCATTCGGGGCGGGGCCGCGGGTACATCGACTCGAGCAGCGCGTCCCACGCCTCGTCCGTCGCCGACGCCCGCGTCCGGAGCAGCTGCTCGGCCAGCGCTCCGACCACCACGCGGGTCGGCGGCTGCTCGGCCAGCGCCGCGGCGACGCAGGCCCGGGCGACCTCGTCGGCCGTCGTCGCGCCGGGTGCGTCCTCCGCGAACGAGCGCGTCAGCGCCGCGCGCAGGCCGGCGTTGAAGCGGTCGTAGGCCGCGTCCGTCTCGCCGCGTCCGCCCTGCTCGAGGCGCGCGAGTGCGGTCCGCCCGAATTCGCTCGCGACGAGGCCCGGCTCGACGATCACGACGGCGATGCCGAAGCCCGCGACCTCGAAGCGCAGGACGTCGCTCGCGGCTTCGAGGGCGTATTTCGAGGCGTGATAGGCTGCGCCGCCCGGGAAGGCGAGGCGGCCGCCCATGCTCGACATCATCAGGATGCGCCCGCGGCCCCGTGCGCGCATGCGCGGCAGGACCCGCTGGGTCAGCCCGATCGCGCCGATCAGGTTCGTCTCGAGCTGGGCCCGGAAGGCAGCCAGCGGGAGCGTCTCGAACGCGCCCTGCTGGCCGTGGCCCGCGTTGTTGACGAGCACGTCGATGCCGCCCTCGCGGGCCTCGATCTCGGCGACGACGCGCTCGGCGTCGGCCGGATCCGTCACGTCGAGGGTTCGGGTCTCGCAGCCGAGCGCCGCGAGCGCGCCGAGCGACTCGACGCGCCGCGCGGTGGCGAAGACGCGAAGCCCCGCCTCCGCGAATCGGCGCGCGCAGGCGAGACCGATGCCGGAGGAGCAGCCAGTGATCAGGACCGATCGGGACATGCGGGGCCGCCTTCGCGTCGCGATCGGATCAGAGCAGCGCCTCGATCTCCTTCGCGATCTTTTCCGGCTTGTCGACCGAACCGAAGCGCTTCACCACCTCGCCCTTCGCGTCGACGAGGAACTTCGTGAAGTTCCATTTGATGCCCTCGGTCCCGAGGAGGCCGGGCGAAGCGCTCTTGAGATGCTGGTAGAGCGGATGGGCGTTCGGACCGTTGACTTCGACCTTGGCGAACATCGGGAAGGTGACGTCGTAGGTCGTGGAACAGAAGCTCTGGATCTCCGCCTCGCTTCCGGGCTCCTGATGGCCGAATTGATCGCAGGGGAAGCCGAGCACGACGAGCCCGCGATCCCGGAGCCTGCGCCAGATCGCCTCGAGCCCCTCGTACTGCGGCGTGAAGCCGCATTTGCTCGCGACGTTCACGATCAGGAGGGTCTTGCCGCGATAGTCGGCGAGGGATTGCGTCTTGCCGTCGATCGTCTTCGCTTCGAAATCGTGCACGGTCATGCGGGGCCTCTCGGCTCGGATCCGGGCGCCGCGTCGCTCGGCGGAAGGCCGGGGGCGGGCGCCCGTTCGATGCGCGCAGCCTAGAAGCCGGGCCCGGGCCCAGCAAGGCAGCCGCTCGGCCTGCAACAGAGTCGGGCGCAGGTGCGGGGGAGCGAAGGCTTGCCGTCGCGCGGGCCCGATCGCCCGGTCGGTCCGGCGGCTCGGGGGCGAGTTCGGTTAGAGTCGTCGGCCCGGGGCAGGGCGCCCTTCCGGCGCCGGCCCGGCTCCGATCCGAACCGAGAGGAACGAAATGGCGGCCGACATCCATCTCGACGATCTCGCCGCGCCGATCCTGCCCGAGGCGGTGCGCGCGCTGAACGCGGTTTCGGCCGACGAGGCCCGCCGGCGGGTTCCGCTGGACGAGGCGAGCCTGTTCGCCGAGGCACGCGAGACCGCGGGGCTCGAGGATTTCGGTGCGGCGCATTTTCGCGAGGGGCTCGGCGTGCTGCTGGCGGCACTCGAGGCGGAGGCCGAGCTCTCGCTGCTCGGGCGGATGTCCGCGCGCTCGCAGATCGTGAAGCTGCTCGTGAACCGGCTGCGGCTCGAGGCGGCCGTCGCACGCCATCCCGAGGCGCTCGAGGTTCCGATCGAGCGGCCGGTCGTCATCGTCGGCCTGCCGCGGACGGGGACGAGCCACCTGCACAATCTGCTCGCGGGGCATCCCGAGCTGCGCTTCCTGCCCTATTGGGAGAGCACCGAGCCGATCGCCGCCCCGGGCGACGTCGCCGTGCCCGGCGCCGCGGATCCGCGCATCGCCCGGATCCAGGCGGGCCTCGATCAGGGCATGGCGCTGATTCCCCATCAACAGGCGATGCACGAGATCGACGCGCAGACGCCGCACGAGGAGATCGGCTTCTTCTCGATGGATTTCGCCTGCCCGATCTTCTTCACGTCCTTCAAGGTGCCGAGCTACCGCGCCTGGTACCGCAAGGCCGACATCGGGCGGAGCTATGCCTACGCGCGGCGCGTCCTGCAGGTCGTCTCGTTCCTGCGCGAGGGCGGCAAGCGCTGGGTGCTCAAGAGTCCCATGCATCTCGAGCGGCTCGTGCCGCTGATGAAGACGTATCCCGATGCCCGGGTCGTTCTCACCTTCCGCGATCCCGCCCGGGTCGTGCTCTCGATGGCGACGATGACGGCCTATGGCCGGCGGCTCGTGCAGGAGAAGGTCGATCCGGTCTACATCGGGCGGCAGGTCGCGGACAACGTGCAGGATCGCTTCGACGCCGCGGTGCGGGACATCGACGTGGTGCCGGCGGCGCAGCGCTGCGACGTGCATTTCGACGCCTACATGAAGGATCCGATCGCGGCGGTGCGCCGGGTGCTCGAGTTCGCGGGACTCGATGCGAGCGACGCGACGATGGCGCGCATGCGCGCCTATCAGGAGGCGCATCCGCGCGGAAAGTTCGGGCGCATCGTCTACGACTATGCCGCCGTCGGGATCGATCCGGCCGAGCTGCGCACCCGCGCACGCCGGTACATCGAGAAGTTCGACATCGCCTGGGAGGCCGACTGAGATGAAGCTGTCGATTGCGTGTGCGCCGGGACCGAAGGCGCGGGAGCTCGCCGTGCGCGCCGAGGCGCTCGGCTACGACCGGATCTGGCTCTTCGATTCGGCGGCCCTCTACGAGGACGTGTTCATCCATCTGGCCCAGATCGCCGAGGCGACGCGGCGGATCGGGATCGGGACGTCGGTGCTCGTCCCGAACCTGCGCCACGTCATGACGACGGCTTCGGCGATCGCGACGGTCGCACGGCTCGCGCCGGGGCGACTCGCCTGCGCCTTCGGGACGGGCTTCACGGCGCGAGCGGTGCTGGGCCAGAAGGCGCTCTCCTGGAAGTTCACGCGGACCTATCTCGAGCAGCTCCGCGGGCTGCTCGCGGGGCAGGTCGTCGAGATCGACGGCAAGCCCTGCCAGATGATCCATCGCCCGGAGCTCGCCCTCCCGCGGCCGATCGGGGTTCCGATCCTGCTCTCCGCCTTCGGCCCGAAGGGCCTCGCCATCACGCGGGAGATCGCCGATGGCTGGATGGGCTTCGCGGCGCCGCCCGAGCGCTTCGACTGGGCGGTGCAGATGGTGACGGGAACCGTGCTCGATCCGGGCGAGTCGCCGCAATCGGAGAGGGTCGTGGAGGCCTTCGGGCCCTGGCAGGTCGGCATGTACCACGCGACCTGGGAAGCCAATCCGGCGGCGGTGCCCTCGCTCCCGGGCGGCAAGGAATGGTTCGAGAAGATCGCGGCGGCGCGGCCCGAGCGCGAGCGGCATCTCGCCGTCCACGACGGCCACGTCACCCATCTGAACGCCGCCGACCGCGCGGCGCTCGCGACCTTCGGCGGGCAGATCCCGTGGTACGGCTGGGTCGGCGAAGCGGAAACGATCCGCCAGCGGGCCGACGAAGCGGCCGCAGCCGGGACCACGGAGATCCTGTACGTGCCCTCGGGCGACGATCTGCTGCGGGAGGCCGAGGCCTTCCATCGCGCGATGCGGCCCGAGGCGCATTGAGGAGCGCTTCGCGCTCGGGAGGCCAGGCGGTGGACGCGATCCTCAACTTCGTGCAGCTGACCGAGAAGATCGCGACGGCCGGGCAGCCGACGGCCGAGCAGATCCCCGGGATCGCGGCGGCGGGCCATGTCGCGGTGGTGAACCTCGCGGTGCCGGACTCGCATAACGCGGTCGCGAACGAGGGCAGCCTCGTCACGGCCACGGGGATGGTCTACGTCCAGATCCCGGTGAAATGGGATGCGCCGACACTCGCCGATCTCCAGCGCTTCATCCGGACG
Organism: Myxococcota bacterium; assembly: GCA_041389425.1. Taxonomy (GTDB): domain Bacteria; phylum Myxococcota_A; class UBA9160; order UBA9160; family UBA4427; genus UBA4427. The sequence continues at coordinate 57,328 of JAWKRX010000015.1, read as the reverse complement.
ATGCGGACCTTCGAGGGTGAGCGCGTCTTCGTCCACTGTGCGATGAACATGCGCGTCTCGGCCTTCATGTACCACTACCTGACGATCGAGAAGGGCCTTTCGCCGGAGGCGGCCCGCTCGCCGATCCTCGCGAAATGGCTCCCGCAGATGGACGAGGTCTGGAAGGGGTTTCTCGCGCTCGAGCCGGAGACGATCCGGGAGGGGGTCGCGCAGAATGGGTGATTCGCGGCCGACGATCGAACGGGGTCAGCTGACGACGCGTCGCCGCGCGAGGGCCCCGCAATGATCAAGCTCCTCTCCGTGAAGACGCGCCGGGCGGACACCACGCGCGAGGCCTTCCGTCGCCACTACGAAGAGCGCCACGTTCCCCTCGGCCTCGGCTTCCTGGATCGCTTCCGCTGGCGCCGCTACGTGCGCAACCACGTCCTCGCCGTTCCGCACGGCCGCGTCGACTTCGACTGCCTGAGCGAGTTCTGGATCGCGAGCCGTGCGGACCAGGCCGAGACCCACGCGTTCGTGGGCGAGCCGGGCTTTCGCGTCCTCGACGAAGACGACGCGCGGTTCCTGGACATCGCTCGCCGCTTCTCCTGCGAGCTGGACGAGTCGTTCGTGGCGGGTGGCCGCGGTGCGGGCGGCGATCCGCCCGGCACGCGCCGGTTGATGGCGATCTTCGAGCGGCCCGGCTCGGCGGCTGCAGACCCGTTCTCGGAAGGCATCGCGGCGGCGGTCCGGGACGGCGCCTGGCCCGGCCTCGCGGGCCGGGAGCGCGTCGCGCTCGACGTCCGGCTCGGCGATGCACCGCGCCCGGGCGCCTTCGCGGTGCTCGTCTCGGCCTGGGCCGCCCCGGGCGAAGCGCTTCCGCCGTTCGAATGGAAGGGCGCCGCCGAGCCGGCCGCGGTCGTCGAGCTCGACGTCGTCGAGACGCCGCCCGAGCGGCTCTTCGGATCGATCGGATCGGATTCGCCGCACTGACGCGGCCCAGGGGAGGAGAGACGAGATGGCAGGAGCGGGCGAGATGGAAGCGTTGGCGAAGCGGATCCAGCGCCTCGAGGACGTCGAGGCGATCAAGCGGGTGAAGTACAAATACTTCCGCTGCTTCGATACGGCGAACGTCGCCGAGATCGCCGACGTCTTCACCGAGGACGTCGTGCTCACCGTCGTCGGTGGCGTCTACAAATTCGAGCTGAAGGGCCGCGACAACTATCTCGAGATGGTGCGCGACGGCGCGCACGCCGAGATGGTGACCCAGCACAACGGCCACCACCCCGAGATCGATCTGATCTCGGACACGACGGCGACGGGGCTCTGGTACCTGAACGATTTCGTGCTCGAGTTCCGCCGCAAGCAGCACATCCAGGGCACGGCCTTCTACCGCGACACCTACGTGAAGGAGCGCGACGGGAAGTGGCGCATCCAGCGCTCGGAGTTCGAGCGGATCTGGGAGATCTCGGACGCGATCGAGAAGATGCCGAACGTGACCTACAGCTACCTCGCGCAGCACGGCCACCGCCTGCCGCCGGGGGAGATCGCGCCCTTCAAGCGCGACGACTAGCCAGGAGAGCAGAGATGTCGGGATCCGAGCTGGCGGGGAAGGTGGCGCTCGTGACGGGCGCGGCGTCGGGGATCGGCGAAGCGACGGCGCGGGGGCTCGCGGCGCACGGGGCGGCGATCGCCGCGCTCGATCGCGAACGATCCGGTCTCGAGCGCGTCGCTGCGGCGATCACCGCGGCGGGCGGCCGGGCGACGGTGCATGCGGTCGATCTCGGCCGGATCGAGTCGATTCCGGCGGCCGTCGCCGAAGTGCTCGCGGCCCACGGCCGGATCGATTGCCTCGTCAACGCAGCCGGCATCTCGGGCGACGAGGGCGAGATCCTCACGCAATCCGAGGAGAACTGGGATCGCGTGCTGACGATCGATCTCAAGGCGCCCTTCCGGTTGATCCAGGAAGTCGGGCGCCACATGGTGGAGCGGGGCGGCGGAGGCCGGATCGTCAACGTGACCTCGAGCTCGGCCCATCGCGCGCGTCGCGTGATGGCGCCCTACGGCGCAGCGAAGGCGGGCCTCGCCCAGCTGACCCGCACGGCGGCCGCCGACCTCGGCCGCCACGGCATCAACGTCAACGCCGTCGCCCCCGGCGTCACGCAGACGCCGATGACCCGCACGATCGGCGACGCGGCGGCCTTCGAGAAGGTGATCGCCGAAGGCCCGCTCTCGAACCTCACGGGCCGCGTCTCCCTGCCCGAGGACGTCGCGAGCGCGATCGTCTATCTCTGCCTGCCGGGCAGCCGGCAGATCACGGGGCAGACCATCCATACGAGCGCCGGGGCGATCGTCTAGCGCGTCGGGATCGACCTCGGATCGCGTCGCCCATGCAAGCGGCGCCGCGAAGCCCGCAACAGCAGGAAGGATGAATGCCGATGTCGACGAATGAACGGGACGACGCCCTCGAAGCCCTGCGTGCCGAGCTCGGCGCGCTCCGCAAGCGGGTCGGCGAGCTCGAGGACCGCGACGCGATCCGCGAGCTGACCCATCGCTACATGCAGGCGATGCACGACGCCCGCTTCGAGGACGCCGTCGACTGCTTCGCCGAAGACGCGGAGTACGACCACGGCCTGCTCGGCGAGCTGCGCGGCAAGCCCGATCTGCGCGTCTTCTACACCCAGTTCATGCCCGCCTTCGAGAGCGCGGGCGGCTGGTCCTACGACGTGCTCGCGAATCCGCTGATCCGGATCGACGGCGACCGCGCCGAGGCGCGCTGGTTCCTGCTGACCTTCCTGATCGATCCCGATACCCAGAAGCCCGCCTGGGCGATGGCGACCCTCGAATACGAGTACGCGCGCGAAGCGGAGGGCTGGCGCTTCAAGAAGAACCGCTGCATCCACGAGCACATCCTCGCCCCCTACGACAAGGGCTGGGGCCCCGAAGGCGGCTCGAAGCTCCCGAACGCCGCGGACGCGCTCCCGATCCAGCATTTCGAGAAGATCCGCGCCCAGGGCGGCAAGCAGCGGCCGGGCAAGACCAGCCGCTCCATCCGGGGCTGGACGGTGCCGACCCTCGAGCCCGGGGATCCGGCGGCCGGGCGTTAGGCCCCCGCACCGCTCGTCCGAAGGCGGCGCGCCCCCGAGCGCCGCAGGCGTCGCATGCGCCGGCCGGCCGAAGCCAGCGCGGCGAGCGCCTACTGGCCTCCGCCGTGGACGTAGATCGTCTGGCCGTTCACGTAGGAGGCGTCGCCCGAGACGAGGAACGCGACGACGCTCGCGACCTGCTCCGGCTGGCAGACCCGGCCGTAGGGGACGACGGCGTCGAGGTCGCGCATGTCCCGGCCGCCGAGCGCCTCGACATAGCGCATGCCCAGCGGCGTCTCGACGAGCCCCGGCGCGACGGTGTTCACGTGGATGCCGTGGGCTCGCTCTTCCTTCGCGAGCACCGCGGCGAGGGCCTCGAGGGCCGACTTGCTCATGCAATAGGGCGCATAGCCCGCGCCCTTCACCTCGGTCACCATGCTCGAGACCATCACGATGTCCCCGCGCCCGAGCGTCCGCATCGTCGGCAGGACGAGGCGCGAGAGATGGTGGGGCGCGACGGCGTTGATCTGCAGGACGCGCAGGAGGGCCTCGGGCGGGGTCTGCGCGACCGGCGTGCCGTCCCAGTCGACGCCGGCGTTGTGGACGAGGATGCCGATCGGCCCGAGGGCCTCGAGCGCCCCGGCGACGAGCGCTTCGCCCGCGGCGAGATCCTCGGCGGGGGCGCGCAGGGCGAAGGCGCGGCGCCCCTGCGCCTCGATCGCGGCGACGCAGTCGGCGGCAGCCGCGGCATCGTTCGCATAGCTGATCGCGACGTCGGCGCCGTCGGCCGCGAGGCGCAGGGCGATCGCGCGGCCGATCCCCCGGCTCGCGCCGGTGACGAGAGCGACGCGCCCGGCGAGAGGTCCGATCATCCTTGCCCCCTTTCGTCTTCCGAGCCCGTAGTGCTTCGCGCGCCTCGGGTGTCGGCCCGGCTTTCGCCCGGTCGCGCATTCAAGCACACTCGCGGCGACCGCGGGGAGAGCCTTTGCCTTGACCGATCCCTGGATCACCGAGTACACCCGCTTCGTCGTCGCGCTCGCCGCCATCATCGACCCGCTGGCGGCGATCCCCTTCTTCCTGCAGCTGACCGAGCACAACACCCCGGACGAGCGCCGCCGGATCGCGCGGACCGCCGCGATCGTGGTCGCCGTCGTCCTCTGCGTCGCGGCGCTCACGGGCGATCTGCTGCTGCGGATCATGGGAACGAGCCTGCCGGCGTTCCGGGTCGGCGGCGGCATCGTGATGCTGCTGATGGCGATCTCGATGCTGGGCGCCCAGGAGACGCCGCTGCGGCAGACGCGGGAAGAGGTCGCGGCTTCGGAGGACAAGACGGCGGTGGCGGTGGTTCCGCTCGGGATTCCGCTGCTGGCGGGGCCCGGGGCGATCAGCGCGGTCGTGATCCAGATGGATCGGGGCTCGGGGCCCGTCCATGGGCTGCTCGTGCTCGCGGGGATCGTGTTCGTCGCCGGGGCGTGCGGGCTGGTCTTCCGCCACGCCGAGCGGGTCGGGCGGGCGATCGGGCCGATCGGGCTCAACGTGATCGTGCGGCTCTTCGGCTTGATCCTCGCGGCGATCGCGATCGAGACGATCGCCGCGGGCCTGAAGATGCTATTCCCGCCGCTCGCAGGCTGAAGCGCGGCGCTTCACGCGCCGGCGCCCGGCGTCCCACCCGAACCGCTACGACGAACGCCTCGGACGCACGCGCAGCGCCGCCGGGGCGCGCAGCACCGTGCGCCGGGGCAGCGCGGCCTCGCGGTCGACCAGCTCGAGATCGGGCAGCCGCCGCGTCAGGACCTCGAGGGCCACCGCCATGTTGCGCCGCGCGAGGTGCAGCCCGGGGCAGCTCTTCGGGCCCCGACCGAACACGAGGTTCGGCGGCTGCGCGCGATCGATGTCGAATCGATCCGGATCGCGGATCGCCTCGGGATCGCGATTGGCGCCGGCGATCGCGAAGAGCACCCAGCTGTCGGCCGGGACGTCGATTCCGCGGAAGGTCGCCTGCGCGCTGCGCGAGAGCCGGGGCAGGACGGCGATGGGGGTGTCGTAGCGGAGCCCCTCGGCGACGGCCGCCGGGATGCAGCCCGGCTCCCGGACGATCCGCTCCCAGGCGTCCTCGTGGAGGAAGAGCGCGGAGAGCAGGTTGCCGAGCGAGCCGTGGGTCGTCTCGCCGCCGGTCGGGAAGAGCAGGCGGACGTGGGAGAAGACCTCTTCGTCGTCGAGCTTGCGCCCATCGACCTCCGCCTGGAGCAGCTCCGAGATCACGTCGTTCTGCGGGCTTCGCCGCCGCTCTTCGACGATCGGCGCGAGGAAATCCGAGAGCGATTGGCGTGCGCGGCGGCCGCGCTCGGGGTCGTCGCGATAGGTGAGCAGGGCGAGGGCCCAGGCGTGGAACTCGTCCTCGCGATCGCGAGGCAGGCCGAGCAGGCGACTGATGACGAGGTAGGGAAAGCGCGCGGAGTATTCGGCGACGAGATCGACTTCTTCGCCGGCCGCGAGCCGGCGCTCGATGCGATCGACGAGCTCGTTCGCGAGGGCGGCGAGGCCCGACTGCTCGTAGCTCGCGACGGCGCGGGAGCGGAAGGCCGGCGTCGCGAGCTTGCGGAAGAGCAGATGACTCGCCGGGTCGGGATCGGAGATGAAGCTCTTGCCGATCGCCGGCTCGAAGGAGGCCTGGTACATGCGATGGCCGGGGAAGGCGTGCTCGTCGAGGAAGGCTTCTTCGAGCGCCTTGTGGCTCGTGATCACGAAGGCGGGCAGGCCGAGGAAGCGCGTCGGCTGGACGGGGCCGCGCTCGCGATAGGCGCGCAGGACCGCGTGGAGCGCATCGCCGGGCAGCTCCTGCAGGCCGAAATCGACCGAATCGAGGTCCACCGTCGTCGTCATCGTCTGCTCCTCGTCGGCGCGGGTCGGCGCGGGGTTGACCGCGCCTGCGCGGGCCTTCGATCCGTTCGTTTCAGGCGAAGCTCGCGACGCTCGGGCCGATGCGCCGGGCATGGGCGGCGAGGGCGGTGCGCTCGAAGCCGTAGACCTGCATCGCATTCTCGCCGAGCATCGCCCGCAGCTCGGGCTCGGGGACGCCCGCGAAGGTCGTCTTCAGCGCCGCGGCGGTGTCGGGCCAGGTTCCTTCTTCGTGGGGGAAGTCCGAGCCCCAGAGGATCGTGGGAACACCGATCGCATGGCGCAGCTCGCACTCGTCCCGGCTCATGAACGACGCGCCGACGCTGCATTGGCGCGCCCAGTAGTCGGAGGGCTTCCGCGAGAGGCCGGAGGTGAGCGTCGCCGACGAGACGGTGCCGGCGTATTGCATGTCGAGCTGCTTGAGCAGGCCGGGCACCCATTCGGCGAACTGCTCGGTGAAGACGAGGCGCAGCTTCGGATGGCGTTCGAGCACGCCCGACCAGAGCAGATGCCAGAAGAGGCGATGGGCGAACCAGCAGACCTCGGTGAAGAAGATCGAGGTCGCGCCGGGCAGATCGCCGAGCGGGAGGCCTTCGCCGCCGTGGGTGTGGATCGGGAGCGCGAGTGCCTCGCAGGCGGACCAGATCGGCTCGAAGCGCGGATCGTGCCAGCCGGGCCCGGAGAGCGGCTGGCTGCGCAGGATGACGCCGCGCAGGCCGGCCTTCTTCGCCCACTCGATCTCCGCGACGGCGGCGGGGACGTCGTCGACGATGCCGACGAGGGCGAGGCCCGCATGGCGCTCGGGCGCGGGCGAGTCGCGCAGGAAGTCGGCGAGCCAGCGGTTGTAGGCGCGGCAGCCCGCGGCGGCGGCGGCCGGATCGTTCGGGTCGAAGGGATGGCCGAAGATGTTGTAGAAGGGCGGGGCGTTGCGTCCGGCGGGCTGGGGAAAGATCACCTCCGCGGCGATCCCGTCGCGATCGAGCTCGGCGATGCGCCGGGGCATGTCCCAGCGCGCGCTGAGGGGATCGCGCTCGCCGTCGCCGTCTCCGGTCGGCGCATGGGGGCCGAGGATCGCAGCCGCACGGCGGGCGACGGCTGCGGGATCGGCGAGCAGGGCGTCGTAGCGCGCGCGATAGGCGGGCTCGAGATATTCGCGGTAGACGGCGGGGGGCGCGGCGGCGTGGCAGTCGCAGGAGACGATCGTGAGGGGGGTCATCGGGCGGGCCTCCGAGAGTCGATCGGGTCCGGCCATCCTATCACGCGCGCCCGCTGGGCACGCGGCCCCGGAGAGCGTGCGGCCGCGGCGAGCGCGGCCCCGGGATCGGGCCTGTCGACGCCTCCGCCCGGCCTGCGTACCATGCAGCCTCGGCGTCCCCCGCGGCGCCCCGGCCCGAGCCGGCAACAATCCCCAGACCGAGTCGAACCCGAATCGAAGAGATCGAGGCAAGAAGCGACCATGACCGTCGAGTACGATCCCTTTTCCCACGAAGTCATCCACGGCGACAATCACGCCATCTATCGCCGGCTGCGCGAAGAGGCGCCCGTCTACTACATGCCGCGCTGGGACGCCTTCGCGCTGTCGCGCTTCGAGGACGTCTGGTGGGCGTGCGAAGGGGATTTCGTCTCGAACGGCCGGGGCGGGACGTCCGCGCATCTGCTCACGAAGGTCCAGCCGGTCCTGCCGCTGCTCAACAACATGGATCCGCCGGACCATACGACCCTGCGCGCCGGCCTCCGCAAGCATTTCATGCCCGCCCGCATGCGCGCCCTCGATCCCTGGATCCGGGAGGTCGTGACGGGGCTGCTCGAGCCGTGGTCGAGCGGCGACGGGATCGAGTTCGTCGAGGATTTCGCGCAGCGCCTCGCGATGCAGGTCGGCTGCCGCGTGATCGGCCTGCCGGTCGAGGACGAGATCTACCTGCGCACGCTCGTGAGCCGGTTCTTCGCCCGCGTGCCCGGCCAGCCCGGCATGTCCGAAGAGGGCCTCGCGGCCATGATGGAGATGAACGACTACCTGCGCCGCATCTCCGCGGAGCAGCGCGCGAAGCCGCCGGCCGAGCCCAACGCGATCTCGGTCCTGCGCGAATACCGCGATTCGAACGGCAACGCCCTCGACGACGACGCGATCGGCTCGCACCTCTCGCTGCTCCTGATCGGCGGCACCGATACGCTGCCGAAGGTGCTCGCGAACCTGATGCTGCGCCTCTCGCAGAACCCCGACCAGCGCGCGGAGCTCGCGGCGAATCCGCAGCTCGCCGTGCCGGCCTTCAACGAGGCGGTCCGGATCGACATGCCGACCAACAACATGTGCCGGCTGATCACGCGCGACGTCGAGCGCCACGGTGTCCCGATGCGCGCCGGGCAGGTCATCGTCCTCCTCTATACCGCCGCCAATCGGGACCACCGCGAGTTCCCCGACCCGGATCGCTACGACATCCACCGGAACGCCCCGCGCTCGCTCTCGTTCAGCCACGGCCACCACGCCTGCATCGGCCTGCACGTCGCGCGCAAGGAAGGCGAGATCGCGATCCAGGAGATCCTCGCCCGCTTCCCGAAATACGAGGTCGATACGAGCCGCCTCGAGACCTACGCGACGGAGTTCGTGAAGGGTTATTCGGCCATGCCGGTGGTCTGGAAGGCCTAGCACGTCGCCGAACCGGAGTGCGCTCCGGCGTGCGGACGCGGCTGGAGGCGACGCCCGAATGTCGGATCCGAGCGCGACGAGCGGAGCGGCGAGCCGGACGGAGCGTCGGGGAGCGAATCGGGCGAAGGGCCTGGAAGAGCGCAGGGCGAAGCAGGCCGGGACGAGGCCCCTCGTGCGTCGCCTGCTCGCGCCCGGCGCTGCGCTCCCACTTCTCCTGCTCGGTCTCGTCCTCTTCCCGGCGGGTTGCGGCGATCCCCCGGGCGCGCCCTGCGAGATCGTCGGAAGCGGCTTCCAGGCCCACGACTCGTGTCGCCACCGCTGCCTCTCGCGCTGGCAGCTGACCTGCCCGGACGGCGAGCGCATCACTCCGGGCATCTGCACGGGCGCCTTCGGATGCGAGCCCGGCAGCTGTCCGGCAGGCCAGCTCTGTTATGCCGACGACGATCCCTTCGACGACCGCAGCTTCTGCATCCCCGAGCAGACCTGCGGCCCGCTCGATGTGGAGGCCATTCGCCGCTTCGAGCTCGAGCGGTTCGCAGCCCAGGCGGCGGTGAAGGCAGAACGCGCGGCGCGGGAGGCGCGGCGCGCGAAGTGGCGAGCGGAGAATCCAGGCGCGGCGAAGGCGGCGACGGCGGCCGATGCGCCTGCCGCTTCGACCTTGCCCGAGACCCCGACCTCGGCCGATGCGCCCGCGGCCGGACCGCCTTCGCCAACCCCGGATGCGGCGGAATCCGCCTCGTCGCCGGCGCTCTCGGCACCCGGGGCGTCGACCCCGGCCCCGCCCCTCCCGTGCTCACCGACCGCCGAGCGCGCGGCCTTCCGCATCCCCACGCCCGACGGCGAGGCGCCCTTCGACGATGCGGCGTCCATCTCGCTGCGCCGTGGGGAGGCGTACTCGATCGAGCTGCCGCACGGCTGGCGCTTCGCACTCCTGCCCGGCGAGTGGGGCTGGTCGCTGCGCGTCTTCGATCGCGTCGAAGAGGCCGGCCGGATCGATCTGTCGGCGGGCACTCCGCCGCTGCACGGCCCCGCCAACGCGCGCGAGATCGAGGGATGGCATTTCCGGAACGCCGCCAACAGCGGGCCGAACGAGGGCGACGTCAATGCACCGCAGGCCCTGCGACTCTTCGAATTCTCGACCGATCGGATCGGCACCGACGACGCCCCGACGGCACCGCCCGGGCCGGGTGACGGACGCGGTTGGCTTCGTCTGCTCGACTACGCCCTGACGCCTCCGGCGCCCGGCGAACGGGCGGGCCTGACGGCGATGCGATTCCAGGCCTGCCTGACCTGGCCGCATCCGACGCCGGAAGTGGAGGCGGCCTGGGAGGCGCGGCGAGAGGCGAGCCGGCTCGCGATCGATGCGCTGTCGCCGACCTATCGTCCCGAGGAGCTGGAGGAGATCGGCGCCTGCGGCCTCGATCTCGCTGCCCATCCGCTCGACCCGCGGATCCGCCCCCGCCGGCTCGTGCTCGATCTCGATGGCGACGAAGTCGCCGATTCGATCTATCCGATCCGCCGCGCAGCGGACGACGTGCCGATGCTCGCGCTCTGCCGATCGGGCACACGACTCGACCGGCTCGGGCCCGAGCATCCGCTGCTCGCCGATCCCGATCTCGCCCATCTCGTCCGCGCTCTCGAAGCCTGGCGCGTGGTGCCGGGCGACCATGGGCCCGTCGGACTCGTCGGCGAGGCGCCCTGGCCGAAGGTCGACGGCGATGTCGTCCTGCTCGAGCGCATCGAAAAGCAGGTGGGCATTCTCTATTGGAAGGACGGAGCGCTTCAGGCGCGCAGCCTGCATCGTTTCGTCGAACCCTGAGTCGCATCCCGCCTTCACGCCGAGGATCATCGATTGACGTCCGGCTCCGCCGCCCCCTTCTACACCCGCTACGGCTTCGCGCGCACCGGCGATCGCGAAGCGCCGCTCACGCTCGAGCCGTATCCGTACGTCTGCCGCCACGGCGCGCTCCGCGCTGCGATCGTCGCTGCGGCCGTCGATCTCGTGGGCAGCTTCTTCACGCGCGAGATCGCGGGCACCGATTTCCTCTTCACGACCGATCTCTCGGTGCGGATGCCCTGCGCGGAGGTGCCGGAGGCATTGCTTGCTCGCGGCCGCGTGCTGCGGAGCGGGCGGACGGGGGTCACGTCCGGGGTCGAGCTCTGCGCCGGCGACACGCTCTGGGCCTATGGCGAGACGAGCTTCGCCCGCCAGCCGCGCGCGGCGGACTCGACCGTGACGGCCTCCGACCTCGCGCTGCCGTCCGTCTTCGAGCGCCATCCGCTCGAGCGGCCACTCGAAGAAGAGGTCGGCGTCGAGATCGTGGATGCGGCGTGCGGCGAGGTCGAGCTCGCGCTCCGGCCGGCGGTCCTGAACCGGGGCGTGACGCTCCAGGGCGCGCTCGTCGCTTTGCTCGTCGAATGCGCCGCCGAGCGCCTCGCGGAGCACACCCTCGGCGCGCCGCAGCGGATCGCCGAGCTCGATCTGCGCTACCTCAGCACCGCGAAGGTGGGGCCGGTGCGCTCGCGCGCGCGCTTCGTCGGCGATCCTTCGGCGGGCATGATCCGGGCCGAGCTGCGCGATGCCGGCCGCGACGATCGGCTCACCGCAACCGCGCTGCTGCGCACGCTGCCGGCGCGCTAGCGTCGGCGCATGGCCCAGACGCCCTCGAATCCGCCCGCGCCGTCGTCACCGCCGAGCTTCGAGGAGCTCGCCGGCCAATCCATCATCGTGACCGGCGGAACCCGGGGCATCGGCCTCGGCATCGTGCGCCTGCTCGCCGGCACCGGCGCACGGCTCATGATCACCGGCCGCAAGGCGCATCGCCTCGAGCGCGTCGCCGAGGAGCTGCGCGCCGCCGGCGCCGACTTCCGGACCTGCGTCTCGGACGTCGCGGACCGCGATGCGAGCCGCCGCCTCGCCGATGCGACGCTCGAGGCCTTCGGCGCGATCGACGGTCTCGTCGCGAACGCCCAGTCCTACATCCCCGTGACGCCGCTCGCCGACATCACACCGGAAGCGTTCGATCTCGTGCTCGATACGGGCCCGCGCGGCACGCTCTGGCTGATGCAGGCCGTGCTCCCCGCGATGCAGGCCCGCGGCCGCGGCCGCATCGTCACCTTCGGCTCCTCGATGGGCCAGACCGGCGCGCCCGGCTACGGCCCGTATGCGGCGGCGAAGGAGGCAGTCCGCTCGCTGACGCGCACCGCCGCGCGCGAATGGGGCCGCTTCGGCATCACGGTGAACTGCATCTGCCCGGCCTCCGCGGCCCATCGCATGCCCGTCGCCAAGGAAGGCGCGATGACGCCGGAGGAGGAGGCGCGCGCGCGGGCCTTCGCGGCGATGTACGCGGATCATCCGCTCGGCCGCGACGGCGATCCGCTCGCCGACATCGCGCCGGTCGTCGCGTTCCTGCTCTCGAATGCGAGCCAGTACCTGACCGGGCAGACCTTCATGGTCGACGGCGGGGGGATCCTGCGGAGCTGAGGAACGCGGGTCGTCTCGCGGACGCAACACGCACTGTCTGGAATGGGGCGGACGGATCAAACGGACCGCTGCGATTCCGATTCCAGGTTCGTGATCGAGGGCACCGATCGGCATGCCTGGCAACTTGCCGTCCCGGCATTTTCGAGCAGGCCTTCGGTCGACGAATTTCGACGACGCGTGAGGGAGGATCGACGGGTGATCACTCAACGGCGCTCATCGCGGGCGAGCGCTCGCCCTATCGGACCTCATCGATCTCGTCGCTGGGTGTCTTGTGCTGCGTTGCTGGCGATCGTGGGGACGCTCACGGAGAGCGCCTCCGCGGAAACGCTGACTTTGACGGGTACGAACGGCAGCACGGGTCTTCCGGGCGCAGTCGCGCCCGACGGACAGTCGGTCGTCGCGATCCTTGCGGTTCCGACGGACTCGCACAACGTGCTCATCATCGATGCCGGTCGGGGCGGAGATGGTGGCAGCGCGTCCGTCGAGCGCATGGAACGGATGCGTTCCTCGGCCGAGTACTCGCTCCCCAGGTATCGGGAGGTCTCGAAGCCCTGCACGGTGATGAGCATGCCGAAGGCCAGCGTGACGGCGGGCCAGCCGGTCTCGCTCACGGGCGGATGGAGCAGTGCCGAGTCCAGCGCCTTCTCGGCGAAGTAGACACCGAGCCCGGCCAGCAATCCGGCGATGATCGCGAGCTTCAGGCTGACGACCCAGGTCTCGAGGCCCTCGAGGCCCGAGAGTCCCTGCCAGGCGCCGAACAGAGCGATGAAGGCGAGCGCGAGGGTGGCGAGTGCGCGGCCGTAGACCGGCTCGTCGAAGGGCGTCAGCGCGACGCCGAAGGAGCCGAAGAGGTTCAGGTAGTAGGTGACGGAGACGACGTACGCGAAGGCGAGGGCGATCGACGCCATCCGCTCCAGCCCCACGACCGCGGGGGGCAGCCGCTCGCTCCCATCGGAGTGCGCGATGTTGTGCCGAATGGCGCCGCCGAACAGGTAGGCGACCGCGCAGAGCGCCAGCATCACGGGCGCGGCCGCCACGCCGAAGCGCTTGTCGAGCAGCGGCGCCAGGACGAGAAACCCGCTGCCGATGATCGACGCGAGGGGCGTCACCGTCGCGGTCCAGGATCGCGCATGCCGCAGTCGCGGGAGGAAGAGGATCGCGCCGACGATCAGGGTCGCGGCGAGGACGATGGCGTCGTCGAGATGGGCATTCATCCGCGTGCATCCACTCCTGGTTTCCGGGCTTCGCCTCCGCGCCGACCTCGCCGGGCTCGTGAACGCCCGGTCGGCGGCCGTCGACGGCGCGGCCTCAGCGGAGGCGAAGGTCCGGAGATGTGTATCGCGGATCGGCCGTCCCCTTCAGAGCCATCCGATGGTCGGTCGGTTCGGTCCGGCTCCGGACACGGTCCCCATCCAATCTCCGCGTTCGTTGAAGACGCTGCTCTGGGCAAGCCGGCTGGAGAAATGGGCCGCCCACCACGACGCCTGCGCAGTCGGAGAGGACGATTCGCGAGCCCTCGAGTCCGCCGTCGCTCCGTCCTGCGGCTTCGTGATTCGATACCGTGCGCGTGTGTCCGTCCATTCATGAGGAGATCCATCGTGTCGCTGGGGGCCGTCGTCGTCGGAACGGGATTCGGAGTGCTCACTCATCTGCGCGCCCTGCGCGAGGCGGGAATCGAGGTTCATGCCCTGGTCGGTCGCGATCCGCAGAAGACCGCGGAGCGCGCGAAGCGATCCGGCGTGGCGCATGGACTGACCGACCTCGAGGCCGCCCTCGCGCTGCCCGGCGTCGATCTCGTCACGATCGCGACGCCGCCGCATACCCATGCGGCGATCGCGATCGCCGCCTGTCGCGCGGGCAAGCACGTGATGTGCGAGAAGCCCTTCGCGGCCAACGCCGAAGAGGCGGAGCGCATGCTCGACGCCGCCCGAGCGGCCGGCGTCGTGCATCTCGTGGGGACCGAATTCCGCTTTGCGACGGGCCAGGCGGTGGCGACCCGGGCGATCCGCGAAGGCCGGATCGGAGAGCCGCGGATCGCCACCTTCAACTTCATGGCGCCGCTGCTCGCCGATCCGAAGGGCGAGGTCCCGGCCTGGTGGTCGAGCGATGCGGAGGGGGGCGGCTGGCTGGGCGCCTACGCCTCCCACGTGATCGATCAGATGCGCACGATGCTGGGTGAGTGGAGCGGACTCTCGGCGGGCCTCTCGGTGCTCTCGGATCGCGGGCCCGAGTGGACGGCGGACGACAGCTACACGATCCACTTCCGGACCGTGAACGGCTGCGACGGGATCCTGCAGAGCTCCGCCGGTGCCTACGGCCCCTTCGTCTCGACGTCGCGCATCTCGGGCCGCAAGGGCACGCTCTGGATCGAAGGCGACAAGGTCTTCCTGGCGAACGCCGAGGGGACGCAGGAGCTCGAGGTCCCCGACGCGCTTCGCAACCCGGCGCCGAATCCGCCCGACCGGGATCTGCTCGTCACGTCCTACGACATGCTCCACTCGATGGGGATCGATCTCGGGCCCTTCACGAAGCTCTTCACGCGGATGCGCGATCAGATCGAGGGGCGCAAGGCGCCGGCAGATCCCGCGCCCGGAACCTTCGAAGACGGGCTCGCGCTGCAGCGCATCCTCGACGGGATCCGGCGAAGTGCGGCGGAACAGAGCTGGGTGAAGCTCGGTTAGGCGGGGGGCGGTGGCCAAGGCCAGAGAGCAGGGGACGGATCCGTTGCCCGGCGAACGGAAGAGGCGACTCATCGCCGAGCTGCAGGAGCGCCTGCGCGCCGATCACGCCGCGCTCGTGCGCGCCCAGCAGGCGACCGTCGAAGGCGCGACCTCCGCCGAGGCGAAGGCGGAGCACAGCAAGGATACGCGCGCCCTCGAGCAGACCTATCTCGCCCGCGGCCAGGCGCAGCGGGTCGAGGCGCTCTTCGAGGGCCTGTCGCGGGTCGCGGCGCTACCGGTTCGCGACTTCGCAGCGGGCGAGCCGATCGCGGTCGGGGCGCTCGTCGAGATCGAAGAGGACGGCGCCGCGAGCGTTCTGCTGCTGGTCCCCTTCGGCGGCGGCATCCGGCTCGCAGGCGGCGAGCAGGTCGTCACACCGGCGTCGCCGCTCGGGCGCGCGCTGATCGGGAAGACGGTCGGCGAGGGCGGGGAGGTCGTCGCAGCAGGACGGACGCGGGCTTTCGAGGTCCGGGCGGTCGAGTAGCGGGCCGTCGCGTCGACGGGAACTGCGCAGCGCTGCCCGCGGGCGCCGGACCGCCTCGTGGAGGGACATCCGCATCGGGCGGGGGAGGGGTGCTAGGTTCTGCCCGGAAATTCCCCCACCCGGAGCCCGGGCATGAAGCTGCCGATCCCCCTGCTCGTTTCGCTGCTCGCGAGTCTGATCCTCGGATCGGCCGCCCAGGCCCAGCGGCCCCGCGCCCTCAACGTCCTCGATCCCGCCGTCCCGATCGCCAAGGGCCAGGAGCTGCTCTACCGCATCGATCTCGGCACGATTCCCGCGCGCCCCGAGCTGCACGTCACGGTGGCGCCGACGAATCCGGATCCCGCCGTCCAGATCCAGATCGAAGTCACGAACTGGGCGGGACTGATCGGTCCGTTCGGGGTCGGCGGATGTGTGGGCGGGGGCGTCTGGAATGGTGGCCCGTCGTTTCTCTCCCCGCCGAGCAGCGGCAGCGCCCATCTCGAAGTCCCGCTCCGCGGCTGCGAGCCGCGCATCAGTACGGGCTTCTGGGAGAACGGGACGGTCGACGTGCTCGTGCGCGTGCTCTCGTTCGGACGCGCGGGTGCGCCGGCTCCCTTCGACGTCTCGATCCGCGGCATCACGCAGGTTCCGTTCGCCGAGCACGCCTTCGAAGTCGAGCTCGATACCAGCCCGCAGACGCTCCTCCTGAACCCCGTCCAGGACACGGTCCTCTACGAGGGATCGACGCTCAGCAACGGCTTCGGCGAATTCCTCTGGGCGGGGCAGGACTACTCGCTCACCCTTTCTCCACCGTTTCTGCTCCAGACATGGAGTCGCCGGCATTCGCTGCTGGCGTTCGATTTCGTGGACCTCATGCCGGTCAACGCCGTCGTGACCAACGCCGACCTCCGGCTCTACGTCTACGAAACGCTCGGCACGGAGACCCTCGGCTCGGCAAATGCCTCGCTCTACCGGACGGCGCCCAGCCCGACGGGCGCGCAATGGGCCGCGGGCTCGGCCAACGCGAGCGGGACCGAGTTCTTCGGAGCGACTTCGTCCTTCGCGGCGGCGAACTGGTTCGCGCGACGCGACCCGTCCGGCGAGGCCTGGGCGACACCGGGCGGCGACGTCGTCGGCACGGCGCTCGGGAGCCTGAACATCTCCGGGACGGGGTTTCGAACGTTCTCCTCGCCGGCCCTCGACGGTGCGGTGCAGAGCATGGTCGACGCGCAGGAGGACCGGGACGGCTTCCTGTTGAAGGGCGCGTCGGGAACCGCCTTCCAATTCGATCGCGGCGTCCGCTTCGCGAGCGATCAGGATGCGACGGCCTCGCGCCGCCCCCAGCTGCGCATCGACTACACCCCCGAAGGCCCCTACAGCGACGGCACCTTCACGACGGGCACCGTCACGTTCATCGGCGAGGGCTCCAACTTCCGCTGGATCTACGACACTGATCTCGACGACATCCTCGTCACGCCGATCGACGGCGTCTGCGAGATCACCAGCCACGAGATCATCGAGTACCCGCGCATCGTCCCCTACGTCTATTCCTATCTCGGGAGCCCGGGTTATGTCGGCGTCGATTGCTGCGCCTGGCAGATCGACTCGACCCAGACGGGCACCGTCGGCGCGGGCCAGGCGATCTTCTTCCACAACATCGACCCGGCGAATCCCGCCAACATCCCGCCCGACAGCGATGGCGACGGCATGCGCGACCCCTGCGACAACTGTGTCGGCGTCCCCAACGGCCCGGCCCTCGGCTCCTGCATCGGCCTGCAGGGAACGGGCGCCGTCTGCCAGTCGGATCTCGACTGCGGACAGTACGAGTTCTGCAGCCTGAGCCAGGAAGATGGCGACTTCGATCAGGCGGGGGATGCTTGCTCCGTGCCCGAGCCGGGCC
The DNA here is from genome assembly GCA_041389425.1 of Myxococcota bacterium. Lineage (GTDB taxonomy): Bacteria > Myxococcota_A > UBA9160 > UBA9160 > UBA4427 > UBA4427. The sequence continues at coordinate 40,154 of JAWKRX010000015.1, read as the reverse complement.
TGGCATCGGGCCTGGCGATCGGGGGGCTCGGGTTGGTCTGGGGAAGCGTCGCTCGTCGGAAGAGCTCTCCAGCGCCCCGCTGAGAGCTTCGGCGCGCGGACTTCGACGGACCACCATGAACCGCGGGGTGGCGTTTCACCTCGGAGAACGGGAGCGCGCATGAGCCACATCCAGCGATTCGCGCAATACGCAGCCGCCTTCGAGAAGGCGATCGAGAGCGACGACTGGACGGCCCTCGAAGCGTATTTCGCGCCCGACGCCGTGTATGTCGTCAACCTCCCTCGATTCGGCGCGGAGCGTCTCGAGGGGCGAGACGCGATTCTCGCCTGGTTTCCCGACATCTTGAACCGGTTCGACCGGCGCTTCGAGAGCCGCGAGCTCACGCTCGTCGAAGGGCCCCGGGAGCAGGGCGCGGCGGTCTGGCTGCGCGGCACGGCGACCTATCGCAGCTCCGGCGTTCCCGACCTCGCGCTCACCCTCGAAGAGACCGTGCGCTTCGAGGGCGACACGATCGTGTATCTCGAGGACGTCTATTCGCCCGAGATGATCGCGGAGACGGAGCGCTATCTCGCGGAACACGGCGACGCGCTCGGGATCGTCGTTCAGGGCTGACGAAGGCTCGTCGACCGGATGGAGCGAACGAGCGCGGGCGCTTCCCGGGGAGGGATGCTCCCGGTCTCTCGCCCGACCCTCAGCGCCCGCCCTGCGCCGCCCGGCCGATCGCGGCGAGCGTGCCTTTGCATTCCGGCGAGATCGCGTCGTCGGCGAGGCCCGCGCCCCGCAGCGGTCCGGCGAGGTCCATGTTGCGCATCATGGTGGTCAGGCCCTTGCGAAGCTGCTCGGGGTTCGGGATGTCGGGTCCGCCGGTCGCGATCTCGTTCTCCGTCGCATAACGCAGGAGGAGATCGCCGCTGGCGGAGTCGCGGAACTGCATGACGAGGATCAGGTGGGCGACCTGCCTCGAGCGCTCCGACACGTCGATGAACATCCGGACGACGTCGAACTCGATCTCCATCACGCAGGGGCCGGGCTCGCTCACGATCGGGATCGAGGCGGCGTTGGTCGCATCGACGAGGGTTCGGTGGAGCAATGAGAGGAAGACCGCCCGGGCATCGGAGGTCAGGCGCTGGGATTCCGGGCGGTATCGCAGGGTCGCCTGCGGCAGCAGCAGAGCGTCGTAGCTGCCGATCCCGTGGTTCTCGCGCAGCTCGAGCACGCCGGGCACCGCGATGTCGACCCGTTTCAATCCTTCGACCGAGTAGAGCAGGCGCTCGCGAGGTGCCGGTTCGGGTGGCGCCGACGCGCAGCCCGAAGCCAGCCAGAGGGTCAGGATCGTCGCGATCGTCGTCCATCGCATGGACACGCCCTCCGGATCGCGCGCAGCGCGCTCGGGGGCGCAGGCGCCGATCCGCTGCGGAAGATGGCGCACGTGTGCGGGGAAGCGCCATGAAAGGGAGGGCGTTCCGCGAAGGTTCTTGCGAATCGCGAATGATGGAGACGGCGAATCGAGCGCGATCCGTTCGCCCGGGCCCCTTCTTCCGGGTCCCTTCTCGCGTTTCAGAGGTGCAGGGCCCGCCGCAGCGCCTCGATCTGGGGTGTGGCCTCGGCATAAGGCACTGCGGTTCCTACGCCCCAGATCGGCGCAGGCCAGGCGGCGTCGGTGGTCGTGCGGGCGATGACGTGGACGTGAAGCTGGGGCACGACGTTGCCGAGGGCCGCGACGTTCATCTTGTCGGCGCGATGGCGCTGCTGGAGGGCGTTCGAGACGCGCTCGATCTCGTCGAAGAGCGCCGTGCGGTGCTCGCGCGGCACGTCGTGCAGATCGCGCAGGTCCGGAATCCGCGGCACCAGGATGCACCACGGAAAGCGCTCGTCGTTCATGAGCAGGACCTGGCAGAGCGGCAGCGAACCGAGATCGAAGCAGTCGGCAGCAAGGCGGGGATGCAGGCTGAACATGGTGGGCTCCTCGATGGGGCGGAGCCTATCTCGCCCGCGGCTGCAACGCGATGCGATGCCCGCGCGTTCCGGCATGCGTGCGCGTGGCCGGCCGCGCTCGCCGAGGCTCGGTCTCATCCGTGTGCGTCGGTTTCCTCCGCGGCGGTCCCGCGCCGGACTTCGATCGGTGCGAGCGCGAACGTCTCGAACGGCATGTCGATCTCCGCGGCGCGCAGCGCCTCGAACAGGCGTTCCCGGAGCGCGAGCCGCGCGGCGACGTGGGTCCGCTCGTCGCGGAGCCAGACGCGCAGCTCGATCGCGACGTTGTAGTCGTTCAGCGCGGTCACCACCACGACCGGCGTCGGGTCCGACATCAGCGATTCGTCGCCCTCGCAGATCGAGAGCGCCGCGCGCCGGACCGCGCCGAGATCTTCGTGGACGGCGACGGTGAAGGCGATGTCGAGCCGCAGATGGGGGAAGTTCGTATAGGACGCGACGGTCTTGTTGATGATCTCGGTATTCGGGATCGCGAGCATGCGGCCGTCGACGGTGACGACCCGCGTCGAACGCAGCGTGATCGAGTCGACGCGCCCGTAGGAGTCGCCGATCTCGACGAGATCGCCGATGGTGAACGGGCGATCCCAGAGGATGAAGAACCCCGAGATCATGTTGGAGAGTGCGTCCTTCGCCGCGAAGCCGACGGTGAGGCCGACGACACCGAGGCCGGTGAGCAGTCCCGCGATGTCGATGCCGAGATGCCCGAGGGCCGAGACGACGCCGATCGAGAGCAGGATGAGCCGCGCGGCGGAGTGGACGAGGGAGCCGATCGTCGCATCGAGATCGCCGCGCCGCAGGAAGACTTCGAGGCCGCGCCGGATGAAGCGCCAGATCCCCCAGTAGACGAGCAGGATGAGAGCGGCCGAGAGCAGGCGGGGTGTCCAGGCGAGAAAGCCCTCGAGCACCTCCCTGAAATCGAAGACGTTCCGGAGCGCGGTGGGAAAGTCGTTCATCGGCGACTCCGAGGGGCAGGGTGGAACTCGGACGATAGCCCCGCGCGGGCGCGCGCGGGCGACGCCGAAGGCCCGCCGATGCGCCGGCCGACGCAGCGACCGATCGAATCCACTCGCGCATCCGCTCTTGCGAGGCCCTCCGCTTGCGGCGACCGTCTGCGCGGGCGACGGCGGGTTCGACACGGGATGCGAGGCAGAAGGTGAAACGGCGACTTCTCGTCTTTGCTGCGGTGATCCTCGCGATCACGATCGGCCTGGTCGCCGGCTTCCGTGCCTGGCTGGAGCGTCAGCCGAACGAGACTCGCCTGGCGGTCGAATCGTTCTCGCTGCTCGAGCTGCTCTCCGTCGTCTACACGACGGTGCATCCGGTTCCGATCGACGACAACGCCGGTTACGGCCGGCTGGACCATCCAGGGCGGGGACACTCGCCCTGGGTCCTGCGCAGCAGCCTCGATGGTCGGCCGCGGATGCTGCTCGTCGCACTCGCCCCCGAGCATTGGCTCGCGTACAGCACCGAGACCGCGTCGATCCACCAGCTCTGGCACGGCGACGTCGATTTCTCCGGTCCCGTCTACGATGCACGCCAGGGGCGGGAGCCGCTGAGTCGCGGGGCGGCCTGGTGGCGTCCGGATGCGGCGACCGCGTGGCGCGTCGCATCCGCGGACGGTGGCTGGGAGCCGGCGGGGGTGCGCTGGCTGGGCCATGGATTCGAGCACGGAAGGGGCGCGCTCTGGCTGCGCTTCGAGCTCGTCGATCGAGCGGGGCGAACGCAGCGGATCACGGAATGGCCCGAGCGCGCACGCGACGCGGAGCCGGAGAGCGCCGATCTCGATCCGGAAGCCCGCGCGCGCATCGCGGCGGAGGACGGCGAGCGCGCCGGACTCGAGCGTGTCTTCGAGCTCGAGCCCGGCGACGGCATGGCGGTGGCCGTGGTCGTGGCCTCCGGCGCCACGGCCTCGATCGTCTCCGAGGCGGATCCCGATCCCGACTCCGAGCACGCAGGGCCGGTCGGGGCCGACGCTCTGCTGCGACTCGCGCCGGGCCGGACGCGGCTCGTCCAGTGGTTCGACGCGCCGCAGGGGCCGATCGTCCGGGCGGCGGAGGTCGCGGCGGCGCCGGGCGAATTCGCGGCCTACGACTGCGAGACCTGTCATGCGGCCCGGGAGCGGGTCACCGGGCCGGCCTGGCAGGAGATCGCCGCGCGCCATGCCCGCGCCCATCGCGAGGCGGCGATCGAGACCCTCGCCCAACACATCCGTGAGGGCAGCGTGGGGCGCTGGGGATCCGTCGCGATGCCGGCGCATCCCGATCTCGGTCGCGCCGAAGCCGCGGCCCTCGCCGCGCGCATCCTCGAGACCGAGCCCGAGCCCGACGGCTCGGATCCGCGAGCGGAGGCGCTCGAGGGCGTTCCCCTGACCTACGACGCCGACGTCGGGCCGCGCCCCGCATCGCTCCATCCCTCGCTCGTCTCGACGCCGATCGATCCGCCGGGCCTCTCGCCCCGATTCACGCCACAGGTCGGGGGGCTCGCCTTTCTTCCGGACGGACGCCTCGCCGTCGCGACCTGGGATCGGGACGGCGCGGTCTTCATCGTGTCGAACGGGCAGGGCGCGCCGGAGGACGTGCGGATCGAGCGCATCGCCGAGGGCCTGCACGAGCCGCTCGGTCTCGCCTTCGCCGATGGCGCGCTGCACGTCATGCAGAAGCAGGAGATCACGCGCCTCGTCGACCACGACGGCGACGGCTGGACCGACGAGTACCGCACCCTCGCGAACGATTGGGCCGCGACCTCGAATTTCCACGAATTCGGGTTCGGTCTCGCCGCCGTCGACGAGCACCTCTACGCCGCGCTCTCGGTCTGCATCCTCGCCGGCGGCAAGAGCTGTCCGGTGCAGACCGCAGATCGCGGCAAGGTCCTGCGCGTCTCGCTCGCGACCGGCGCCATCGAACGCGTCGCCGAGGGTCTGCGGACACCGAATGGTGTCTCTGCGTCGGCGGCCGGCGAGCTCTTCGTCACCGACAACCAGGGCGCCTGGCTGCCCGCGAGCAAGCTGCTCCGGATCGAGCCGGGTGCCCACTACGGCTGGCGTGCGCCGGAAGCATCGCTCGGCGCGGCGGCCGCCGGCGACGCCTCGAGCACCGCAGGCTCCGCGGGCGTCACGGGTGCCGCGCGTGCCGCGGTCGGGGAAGCGCCGATCGTCACGCCACCCACCCTCTGGCTCCCGCACAACGAGGTCGCCAACTCGCCGACCCAGCCGGTCGTCCTGCAGCACGGCCCGTATGCTGGGCAGATCCTCTTCGGCGACGTGTTCCAGGGCGGCCTCAAACGGGCGGTCCTCGAGCGCGTCGGTGGCGCATGGCAGGGGGCGGCCTTCCATTTCTCGGGCGGGCTGCAGGCGCCGGTCCACCGCCTCGCCCTGGCCCCGGACGGGAGCCTCGTCGCCGGCCAGATCGGGAGCCGCGGCAATTGGGGTGAGTTCGGCAAGCCCTGGTACGGCCTCGAATGGCTGCGTTTCGGGAGCGAGCCCGCCTTCGAGCCGATGCGGATCGCGCTGCGAAGGGACGGATTCGACGTGGTCTTGAGCCGGCCGCTCGCGCCGGATGCCGCGCTCGATGCGCGGCGCTTCCGGGTCGAGGACTGGTACTACGTGCCGAGCCCGCAATACGGGGGCCCGAAATACGATCTGCGCCGACTCGCGGTCTCGAACGTCCGCGTCGCCGCCGATCGACGCACCCTCTCGCTCGATCTCGCCGGCCTCGAGGAAGGCCGGGTCGTCTACCTGCGACTCGATCCCGCGATCCGCTCGGAGCGGGGCGAGCGGCTCTGGGTCGACGAGGCGTGGTACACGCTGAATGCCCTGCCCGAGGCGCACGAGCCGGCGGTTCCCGCCGCTTCGCCTCCCGATCCCGCCGTCGGTACCGCCGCGCCCAACACCCTCTCGGAGGCCGAACGAGCCGAGGGCTGGCGGCTGCTATTCGACGGCGAGAGCTTCGAGGGCTGGAAGAACTACGGTGCCGAGGGCGACGCGATCGAGGGCTGGGTGGTCCGCGACGGGATGCTCGAGTTCACGCGCCTCGTCTCCTTCGCGGGCCTCGTCTGGAATCACCTCAATCCCTTCGCGACGCCGGCCCTCGACCTGATGACGAAGGAGCGCTTCGGCGATTTCGAGCTCTCCCTCGAATGGAAGGTCTCGGCGGGCGGCAACAGCGGGATCTTCTATCTCGTCGAGGACGAGTCGGAGAGGCTCGGCTGGACGCGCTCGCTCGAGATGCAGGTGCTCGACGACGCGGCCCATCCCGATGGCCAGAAGGAGAAGCGGCGCGCCGGCGATCTCTACGACGTGGTCGCGAGCCGTACGCGTGCGGTCCGACCGGCGGGCGAGTGGAACGAAGCGCGAATCCGGGTCGAGGGCGACCGGATCGAGCATTGGCTCAACGGCGAGCGCGTCGTCGCGATCGAGCGCGGATCGCCGGAATGGGAGCGGGCCGTCGCGGAGAGCAAGCACGCGGGGGTCGAAGGGTTCGGTGCGGCTCGCCGCGGACACATCCTGCTCCAGGATCACGGCAATGCCGTCTGGTACCGGAACGTCAAGATCCGCACGCTCGGCGAGTGATCACCCGCTCGTCGATGCGTAGAGCCGCATGAAGTCGAAGGCGCTCACGACGCCGACGAGTCGACCCGCTTCGACCACGGGGAGGCGATGGAATTTGCGCTGCGTCATGATCTGGGCCGCTTCGGCGAGCGTCGCATCGGGGCCGATCACGACGACCTCTTCGATCATGACGTCCCGCGCATGCATGCCGGCGAGCCGCCTCCCGACGGCCGCAGCGATCACCGCGATCGAGTCGTCGTTGTCCTTGATGCCGAGGGTCTGGTCGAAATCGCTGTCGGCGAGCTCCGCCAGGGATTGCTCGAGCGAGAATCGGCGCATGACGTCGTAGCGCGAGACCAGTCCGAGAATGCGGCCGCTCACGTCGACGACGGGGAGGGCGCCGACGCGGTCGCTCGCGAAGCGGCGCTGGAGATCGGGCAGGGGGGTCTCGGGCGAGACGGTCACGACCTCGCCGTGCATGAGGTCTCGTACCCGGCTCGGGGATGCGATGGACACTGTTCTTCCTCCCGTGATCGGTCGTGACGTCCGCGAATGGGGACCCTATCGCGTGTCCACGTGAGCGCCACCGCGCGCGGGCATGCAGGCCGCGCGGCTGCGGCGCCGCGCGACCGTTCCCGCAGTGTCGAATGAATCGAGCTGTGCGATCGTGACCGGCGCGGTCGCTCGCCGGGGCCGCGCGGATGGGGAGCATGCCTTGAGCCGAACGAAGACGAACGAGGCCGCAGAGCTGATGGCCTGGCGCGAGTTCTGCCGGCGGATCGAAGCCCTCGGCGAAGAGGTCCTGCGCGCCCCCTATCCGCAGGGCGCCGGCGATGGCGCCGAGGCGATCGCCCATCTCGCGGAGCAGGTCGGCTGCTGGCTCGGTTATGCGACGGGGCATTTCGACGCGACGGCGCCTTTCTTCCACCGCTCGAACGACCTCGTCTCGCAGTGGGGCGGTCCGAATCAGGACAACCTCTATCTGCATGCGCGCATCGATCCGAAGCGCAGGTACCGCATTCGCGGGCGCATGCACGCCTGCGAAGACTTCGTGATCACCCTGCGTGTCGACTTCATGCACATGCCCGAATGGGGCACGCTCGCGACGATCCACGCCGCCGACCGCGGCATCGGCCCGGGGGACGATTTCGAGATCCTGCTCGGCGGCGACGGCAGCGACCCGGCCTTCTTCCCGATTCCGGAGGCGGTGACGACGGTCTCGCTCCGGCAGTACTACCTCGACTGGCAGCCGAAGGAGCCCGCGGTCTTCACGATCGAATGCCTCGACGAGGTGGCCGCCCCGCCGCGCATCGACGGCGAAGCGGTCGCCGCGCGGCTCGGGGTCGCGCTCGCCCAGACCGAGCGATCGATCCGCTACTGGAACGACTATCTGAACGAACATCGCGCGAAGGGCGTCGACAACCAGTTCGCGCCGCCGATGGCGCTGAAGAAGGGCCTCGGCGCCGCGCGCTACGGATTCCTCTTCTACGCGCTCGCGCCGGACGAAGCGCTGATCGTCGAGACCGACGTCCCCGATGCGCGCTATTGGAACCTGCAGCTCGCGACGATGGGCTGGTACGAGCCGCCGGATCCGGTGCACCGCATCTCGTCCATCAACCAGCATCAGGCCCGCATCGACGCCGATGGCCGTGCGCGCTTCGTCGTCGCCGGTGCCGATCCGGGCTGCCCGAACTGGCTCGATACCGGCGGCCATCCCGAAGGCCTGCTCACCTTCCGCTGGTTCTGGCCGAAATCGGATCCGAGCCCGACGACCCGCGTCGTCGCCATCGCCGACGTCCCGGCCGCGCTCCCGAGCGGTACGCCCCGCGTCGATGCCGCCGCGCGCTGCGCCGAGATCGCCGCGCGCAAGGCGCACCTCGCCTGGCGCTTCCGCTCATGAGTGCGCCCCGGCGAGCGGGCGCCGAGCCGATCGCAGCGCCGAGCGGGGCGGGCGCATGAGCTGGTCGCCGCCGCCGCGGCCCGATTGGGTCGCCGCGATCAACGCGGGGCAGATCCTGCCGATCCATGCGATCGCGCGGCTGCCGCTCTCGCGCGATGCGCTGCTCGCCGAAGCGCGCGCGCGGCTCGGGCTCGGTGATGGCGGGGCGGGCGACTTCGGCCATCCGCTCTTTCCCGCCGACGAGATGATCGAGGCGCTCGATCGCGTGCTCGTGGCGATCGAAGGCGAGGCCGCGCTCCACGAGATGGGGCGCTTCATGACGCGCCGTTTCCTGCTGCGGCTGCTCGAAGTCCGGCTCCAGCTGATGGCGCTGCTCCGCGCCGATCCCGGCATCGTCGACGAGCCGATCGAGGCGCCGATCTTCGTCGCAGGCGCACCGCGGACGGGAACGACGCTGCTGCACGCGCTGCTCGCCGCGGATCCCGAGCGGCGCGCGCCCCTCGGCTGGGAGCTGCTGCGGCCGGTCCCTCCGCCCGACCCCGATCCCGAGCGGCGCGCCGGCGATCCCCGCATCGAGCTCGTCGATCGCGAGCTCACGCTGCCGCAGACCGTCGTCTCCGGCCTGCTGGCGATCCATGTCTACGGCGCGCGCCAGCCCAAGGAATGTCTCTCGGCCATGAGCTTCAGCTTCCGCTCCGAGGAGTTCACGACGCGCTATCACGTCCCGAGCTACGAGGCCTGGCTCTTCGGCGAGGCGGATCTGCGCCCCGCCTACGCGATGCATCGCCTCGTCCTGCAGGTTCTTCAGCGCCGGATGGGCCCGGCGCGCTGGACGCTCAAATCGCCCGTGCATCTGCATTCGCTCGCAGCCCTCGAGGAGACTTATCCCGACGCCCGCATCGCGATCACCCACCGCGATCCCGCGACGATGCTCGCCTCGCTGACGAGCCTCGTCGCCCATCTGCGCTGGGCGCATGGCGACGTCGTCGACGCCGAAGCGCTCGCGCGCGGGCACGTCGAGCGCTACGTGCAGACGCTCCTCCGGGTCGCGAACGAAGCCGACGCAGGCACGCCCAGGGCGCGTCGCCGGGTCCATCTGCGCTATGCCGATCTGATCGCCGATCCCGCCGCACGCGTCGGCGAGCTCTACGCGTCCCTCGGCCTCGCCGTTTCGCCCGCCTTCGCGGCGGTTCTGGGCGCCGAGGCGAAGCGCCGCGGCGCCCGCGAACACGGCGACCACGCCTACGATCTCGAGGCCCTCGGTCTGGATCGCGCCGACCTCGCGCGCCGATTCGCCGCCTATCGTGCCCGCTTCGGGCTCGGCGAAGAGGATTGAGCCGAATCCGCACCACCGCCCCGGGTCCGTGACCCGATCGTCACCCGTTCGTCGCGCTGGGCTCGTCCGGCCTGGCATTTTTCCAGCGCAGCGGGGCGCGCCACGAGGCGTCCCGGTACGCTCCGCCGCGCCGGCTCGTGTGCTGGGCCACGCGCCGGCTCTCGTGCCGGCGGAGCGGAGGAAATCCGTGGGACTGTTCGAGCGGTATCTGTCGGTCTGGGTCGCGCTCGCCATCGGCCTCGGCGTGGCGCTCGGGCTCGCGCTGCCCGGGCTCTTCGCGGCCGTCGCCGGGCTCGAGTGGGCGCGGGTCAACCTCGTCGTCGCGGCGCTGATCTGGCTGATGGTCTACCCGATGATGCTCAAGGTCGAGCCGTCGTGTCTGCGGGACATCGGCCGCCGGCCGCGCGGGCTCGCGCTGACGCTCGTCGTCAACTGGCTCGTCAAGCCGTTCTCGATGGCGGCCCTCGGGCTCTTCTTCTTCGACGTCGTCTTCGCGGGGCTCGTGCCGGAGGCCGACGCAGAGCAGTACGTCGCGGGCATGATCCTGCTCGGCGTCGCGCCCTGTACCGCGATGGTCTTCGTCTGGAGCCAGCTGACCGAGGGCGATCCCAACTACACACTCGTGCAGGTCTCCGTCAACGACCTGATCATGGTCTTCGCCTTCGCGCCGATCGCCGGCCTCCTTCTCGGGATCACCGAGATCGTGGTGCCCTGGGAGACGCTCTTCGCCTCGGTGGTGATCTTCGTCGTGATCCCGCTCGCCGCCGGCATCGCGACGCAGCGTGTGCTCTCGGTCGATGGGATCGCCCGCCTCGGCGGCTTCCTCAAGCCGGCCTCGATCGTCGGATTGCTGCTGACGGTCGTCCTGCTCTTCGGGTTCCAGGCGGAGACGATCGTCGCGAGTCCGGGCCGGGTCGTGCTGATCGCGGTTCCGCTGCTGATCCAGAGCTACGGGATCTTCGCGATCGCCTACGGCCTCGCACGCGCCCTGCGATTGCCCTTCGACGTCGCTGCGCCGGCGGCCATGATCGGTACGTCCAATTTCTTCGAGCTGGCGGTCGCCGTCGCGATCAGCCTCTTCGGGCTCGGCTCGGGGGCGGCGCTGGCGACGGTCGTCGGGGTGCTGATCGAGGTGCCCGTGATGCTCTCGCTCGTCGCCTTCGCGAATCGGACGCGGCATTGGTTTCCGGCCCGCCTCGAGCGGGCCTGAGTAGGCGGGCGCCCCATGCGTTTCGACAGCGTGCTCTTTCTCTGCGTCGCGAACTCGGCGCGCTCCCAGATGGCCGAAGGGCTCGCGCGCGCGCAGTTCGGGACGAGCGTGCTCGTGCAATCCGCGGGGTCGAGCCCCTCCCGGATCAATCCGCTGGCGGCCGAGGTCATGCGGGAGATCGGGATTCCGCTCTCGGGCCAATGGTCGAAATCCGTCGAGACGATCGACCCGGAGAGCGTCGATCTCGTCGTGACGCTCTGCGCCGAGGAGGTCTGTCCGGTCCTTCTCTCGGGTGCAGCGCGGCTCCACTGGCCGATTCCCGATCCGGATCGCGTCCGCGAAGATCTCCGGGACGAGGAGCGCCTGCAGCATTTCCGGGACGCTCGGGACGCGATCCGCGCGCGCATCGCGGCGCTGGCCGCCGAGCGCGCAGGCGCCTGATCGCCAAGGACCGGCCACGGCCGGGCTTTCGCGCCGTCCGCCGATGGGAGACCATCGGCGCTCGCGAACGCGGAGGGCCTTCACGCATGCCGGATCGGGAGCTGCGAACGAGCGGGAGCGAGGCGGACGGGACGCAAGCCTCGAAGTCGAAGTCGACGGCTGCCGGACCGGGGCCGCGCGAGGCGCTCTCCTTCTGTCGGCTCTGCATGGGCCATTGTGGCGTCGTGGCGACCGTCGACGAACGGGGGCGGCTCGTCCGCATCCGCGGCGATCGGGACGATCCGCAGACCCTCGGTTATGCCTGCTTCAAGGGACTGTCCGCGCCGGAAGCGCACGCGAGCGCCGAGCGGATCCTCGCGCCGATGAAGCGCATGCCGGACGGCCGCTACGAGGAGATTCCCGCCTCGCAGGCCCTCGACGAGATCGCCGCGAAGCTGCAAGCCATCCTCGCCGAAGACGGGCCCGAGGCCGTCGCCGGCTACAAGGGCGGCGGGGCCTTCTTCACGTCGAGCTCGCTCAAGATGCTGAACGCGTTCCTCGCCGCGATCGGCTCGCCGAAGGCCTTCTCCTCGGTCACGATCGACCAATCCGCGAAGGCCGTCGCCGTCGGCCGCATCGGCATCTGGCCTCCGGGCCGCACGCCCTTCCACCGCGGCGACGTCTTCCTGATCGTCGGCGGCAATCCCCTCGTCTCTGTCTCGACCAACGGCTTCGATACGCGCAATCCGCAGAAGCGCCTCAAGGAGGCGAAGGCGCGCGGCATGAAGCTGATCGTGATCGATCCGCGCGAGAGCGAAACGGCCAGGCAGGCCGATCTGCATCTGCAGCCGCTCCCCGGCGAGGACGCCGCGATCCTCGCCTGCCTGCTGCAGATCATCCTCGAGCGCGGCTGGCACGATCGCGCGTTCTGCGATCGCTTCGCCGACGACGTCGACGCGCTCCGCCGTGCCGTCGCAGACTTCACACCGGCGCGTGTCGCGCAGCGGGCCGGGGTGCGCCCGGAAGAGCTCGTCGCCGTCGCCGAGCTCTTCGCGAAGCAGTCGCGCACGGGCGCCGCGACGAGCGCGACCGGCCCCGACATGTCGCCCCACGGCAATCTCTCCGAGCACCTCGTCGAATGCCTCAACGTCGTCTGCGGTCGCCTGCTGCGCGAAGGGGATCCGGTCGACCATCCCGGCGCGATCTCCGCGCGCTACCCGCGGCGCGCCGAGGTGATGCCGGCGCCGCGCTGGTGGGAGACGGGCTACAAGAGCCGGATCGGCGGCTTCGGACAGGTCGACGGCGAGCTGCCGACGGGAATCCTCGCCGACGAGATCCTGACGCCGGGGCCGGGCCGCGTCCGGGCGCTGCTGGTCCACGGCGGCAACCCCGCTTCGGCGATCCCCGATACGGGCAAGGTCCTGCGCGCCCTCGAATCCCTGGATCTGCTCGTCGCGATCGAGCCCTTCCCGAGCATGACCGCGACGCGCGCGCACTACATCCTGCCGCCGACGCTGCAATACGAGCGCGCCGACCTGCCGCTCTTCATCTACGAGAACCTGCTGAGCCCGGTTCCGTACACCCGCTACACGCCGCCGATCGCCGAGCCGCCGCGTGGCGCCCGCGTCTGCGACGATCACCGTTATTTCTGGGAGCTCGCGAAGCGCCTCGGCGTCACGCTCGAGCATTTCGGCGTCCCGCTGAGCGGTGAGCAGGCGCCGACGACGGACGAGCTCCTCGCCATCGCGGCGCGACACGCGCCCATCGCCTTCGACGCGCTCCGGGCGGCGCCCCGCGGCGTCGTGCTGGACGCGGAGCCGACCTTCGTCGAGCCCGGCGACCCGGCGAGTCCCCACCGCTTCTCGCTCGTCCCCGAAGACGTGGCGGCGGAGATCGCGGCCGTTGCGGCGGAGACGGCCGGTGTGGGCCGCTCCGGCAGTGCCGCGCGCGCGTTCGCCTATCGCCTGGCCGTCCGGCGCCTGCGCGACGGCCTCAATTCCGCCGGCCTCGGGCTGCCCTCGATCAAGGCGCGGCTGCCCTACAACCCGGTCTACATGCATCCGGACGACATGCAGGCCGAGGCGATCCGCGAGGGCGAGCGGGTTCGTGTCGAATCGGCCCATGGCGCCATCGAGGTCGTCGCCGAGGGCGATCCGACGATCCGCCGGGGTGTCGTGTCGATCGTCCACGGATTCGGTCGTGAGGTCGAGGCGGGCGGGAAGTACGAGGATGGGGGCGTCAGCGTGAATCGGCTGCTCAGCCTCGATCCTTCGTCGCGGGAGACGATCAACGCGATGCCCTGGATGAGCGGCATCCCCGTCGACGTGCGGCGCATCGACGACGATTGATCGAAGCCGGCCGCTCGAGAGAAGCGGGGGCGGCTGCCGGCGCCGTCGGTCCCGCGCGGCGGCGTCAGTGCGCGCGCCGCGTTCGTCGCCGCGGCGAAGGCGGGTGCATCGCGAGAATGCCCGCGACGACGACCCCGGCGATCGCCTGCACGTCGCGCCGCGAGGCGCGTCGCCGCGTCGCGAGCTCCGAGAGCAGCAGTGGCCCTGCGACCAGCTCGACGAGGGGGACACCACGAGCGGACGCCGCGAGCTCGCCGCGCTCGATCGCCCGGTCGATCGGCGAGCGCCACTCCTTCTGCCGAGGCTTCCAGAAGGTCTCGACCCAGGCGAAGAGGGCGGGCGGCGGCTCGCCGACGCCGATCACCGCGCGCAGGATCGCCGCCGCATGCGGCTCGCGGATCAGCCGCAGGCGCGAAGCGACGAAGGCCTCGACGTCGCTGGCGAAATCGCCCGTATCGACGTCGGGCAGGGCGAGCGCTTCGAGCTCGGCGAGCGTCTCGTCGAGGAGCGCCGCGGCCGACGCCCAGCCGCGGTAGACCGTCGTCTTGTTCACGCCCGCGCGGCGCGCGACGGCGGGGAGCGTGACGGCGCCGAAGCCCTCTTCGCAGAGCAGCTCGAGGGTCGCCCTGCGGACGGCCTCGCGGACCTCGGCGTTGCGCCCGCCCGGCCGGCGCCGGCGGGCGCGCTGCTCGCCGCGGGGGGCGCTTCGGGTCGCTTTCGCCGGGCTCGCCACAAAAGCAACTCTAGGTTGCTTTTAATCGACCGTCCATCCATACTGCTCGGCGGGCAGGGGGTGTGCGCGCCCCGTGCCGAGCGCGTCCCCGGCGAAATCCATCGACGCGTCCGACGAACATCGAGGAGCAAGGAGGCCCCCATGACGAGCCAGCCCCGCAATCCCATCGCCACCGACGAGCAGCATGCCCTCGAGCGCCATGCCCTCGAGATCTTCGCCCATCCCCGCATCGTCCAGACGCTGAAGGAGATCCGGGAATACTGGCTCGCGTCGGTGCCGCGCAGCCCGGACATGCTCTCGTGCTTCGACCGGGCCTTCGAGGAGGTGATGTTCGCGGCGATCGTCTGGTCGCTGAACCAGGATCCGCTCTATCCCAAGGTCATCACGATCACGCGCCTGCCCCACGAGCTCGGCGGTCAGCGCATCCCCGGCACGCGCTGGGGCATCGACAATCCGGATTCGGTCTATCGCGTGATCCCGATCAGCGGGGCGGAGCGCTACGTGATCCGGGGCTCGGTGCCGGAGAATCGGGTGACCGAGAACTACTTCACGCTCTGGGATCCGAAGATGGGCACGGTCGACGTCCTCGACGGCAAGACGCTCGTCCTGAATCCCGATCGCAGCTTCGAGATCTTCGTCGACAGCGATCCGAAGGGCGATCGCAAGAACCACGTCCGCTCGGCGCCCCAGGCCCACGAGTTCTACATCCGCGACGTCGTGATGGACTGGAAGAAGGAGATGATCAACTCCTTCTCGATCGAGCGGCTCGGGGGCAAGCCCTCGCGGCCGCCGAAGAGCCTCGCCGAGGAGCTGGACCTCGCCGTCGAATACATGTGGAAATGGGCGAAGGAGACGGATCGCTGGGAGGCGCAGACGGCGGGCAAGCCCGACAACAGCTTCGCCTTCACGATCGACCGCGACAGCGACGGTGCGCTCCGCAACCAGATCTACATCATGGGCCGCTTCAAGCTGCCGTCCCTCGACCACGCGCTGATCATCGACGTCGACCTCGGTGGCGCCGATTATTTCATCGCGCCGATCACCAACGTCTGGGGCACGACCAACGACATCTACACCCGGAACGGCAGCATGAACAAGGCCCAGTCGGTCCAGAACGCCGACGGTACGCTGACGTTCGTGCTCTCGCCGAAGGATCCCGGGGTGTGGAACTGGATCGATCCCTGCGACATGAAGGAAGGCACGCTCACGCTCCGCTGGGCCGAGTTCGCGGGTGGCAAGCCCGGGCCGAGCCTCTCGGCGCAGGGCAAGGTCGTCCCGCTCGCCGAGGTCCGCGGTCATCTGCCGGCCGGGACGCGGTTCGTGACCGCGGCGGAACGCAAGACACAGCTCGCGGAGCGCGCGGCGAGCTATGCCTGGCGTCTGGCCGAGAATTGAGCGGGACGGGGCAGGGGAGCGTCATGGCCGAAGAGGACAAGGTCTGGTTGATCACGGGCTGCTCGACCGGGATGGGCCGCGAGTTCGCGATCGAGGCGCTGAATTCGGGTTACCGCGTGGTGGCGACGGCTCGGGATCCGAAGACCCTCGCGGAGATCGTCGCGGGCCATCCGGCGCGGGGGAGGGCCCTCGCGCTCGACGTGACCGACCCGGATCAGATCGAGCGGGTCGTCGCCGCGACCCTCGCGGAGTTCGGCCGGATCGACGTGCTCGTCAACAACGCCGCCTACGGCTATCTCGCCGCCATCGAAGAGGGCGACGAGGCGGACGTCCGGGCGATGTTCGAGACGAATTTCTGGGGCCTCCTGCGGATGACCCGCGCGGTGCTGCCCCACATGCGGGCGCAGGGCAGCGGGCACATCGTCCAGAACTCCTCCCAGGCCGGCTTGATGTCGAAGCCCGGGACCGGGTACTACAGCACGACGAAATGGGCGGTCGAGGCCCTGACCGAGGCGCTCGTCGAAGAGGTCGCGCCCTTCGGCATCCGGGTGACGGCGCTCGAGCCGGGCCCGTACCGGACCGATTGGGCCGGCCGCTCGATGAAGCGCGCGAAGAAGCAGATCGCCGCCTACGACGCGGTCCACGCCCGGGCCCAGATGATCGCGGACATGGACGGCAAGCAGCCGGGGGATCCGCGCGGTGCGGCTCGGGCGCTCGTCGAGCTCGTGCGGGCCGCGAACCCGCCGCGTCAACTCCTGATGGGCAAACTGGTCCTCGACACCTATCGTGCGAAGCTCGATGCGATTCGGGCCTCGCTCGACGAATGGGAAGACCTGACGATCCGGGCGGACTACGCATCGGACTAGTCTCCCCGCCGGAGGGGCGGCGCATCGGCGCGCTCGGGACGGGGCCACGACCGGTTCGGCATTCGGTTCCATCGGCACTCGATCCAGGAGATCGAACGGAGGGGTGATGGCACAGCGCAAGAGCAGCTCGAAGTCGAAGGGTGGGAAGAAGGCGAAGAAGACCGCGAAGAAGACCGCGAAGAAGACCGCGAAGAAGACGGTGAAGAAGGCCGGGAAGAAGACGGCGAAGAAAGCCGCGAAGAAAGCCGCGAAGAAGACCACGAAGAAGGCGACGACGAAGAAGGCCGCGGGGAAGCCGGCGACGCGCGCGAAAGCCGCGGCGAAGAAGAAGACGGCGGCGGGGCCGCCGCCGATCGCGAAGACGCCGCCCCACGACGCGACCGCGCTGCGCAGGATCGTCGTCCGCTACGTCGAGGCCTACAACAAGCGCGACGTCCCTGCGATTCTTGCGCTCTACCATCCGAAGGCGACGATGGCGGATCCGATCGGCCTTCCCCCCGCGGTCGGTCACGCGGAAATCGCCGCGCTCTATCAGATGGGCTTCGACATGGACGTGACGATCAAGAACGACGGCGCCGTCCGCTGTGCCGGCAGCTCGGTGGCCTTCCCGCTGATCGCGCATTCGCCGACGTCGCGGCTGGAAGTCATCGACGTCTTCGACTTCGGAAACGACGGACGGATCGTCCAGATGCGCGCCTACTGGGGGCCGGACAATCTCCAGGGCGATCTCGCCGTGAGGCAGTAGGTGGCGATGGCGGAGCCGGCGATCGATCTCGACTACGACGCGGTCCTGCGCGACGCGCGCGAGCGGGCCGGGGTCGGCGCGTTCTCGAACGAGTTCTACCTGCCCGTGGTCCGGCGCCTGCTCGAGGCCTTCGACCGCGAGGCGGATCTGAACGCGGCGGGCCGTGCGATGCAGCGCGAGCGGATCGTCGGCCAGCTCGCGACCAACCTGCGCTTCGAGTCCTATTGGCGCGAATACCCGGAGATCGCCGAGGAGAAGATCGAGGCGCCGATCGTGATCGTCGGCTTCGGGCGCACGGGCTCGACCCTGCTCCAGCGCCTGCTCGCCGCGGATCCGCGCGCGCACGCGCCGCTCTGGTGGGAGGGGCGCTTCCCGGTGCCCTTCGCCGGGGAGGCGATCGAGAATCCCGAGCAGCGGATCGCCACGGCGAAGGCCGAGGTCGAGATGATGTACGCGACCGTGCCGGGGCTCGAGTCGATCCATCCCCTCGACGCGATGCAGGCCGACGAGGAGATCCTGCTGCTCGAGCAGTCGTTCTACAGCGATACGCCCGAGTCCTTCGCGAAGGTCCTCGAGTTCGGTCTCTGGCGCGAGGCCCTCGACCAGACGCCCGGCTACGCCTACATGAAGCGGATGCTGCAGTTCCTGCAGTGGCAGAAACGACGGCGCGGCATCGTGGCCGAGCGCTGGATCCTGAAATCGCCGCAGCACATCCACAACTGCGACGTCGTGCTCTCGGTCTTCCCCGGCGCGAAGATCGTGCAGACCCATCGCGATCCGGTCGAGACGATCCCGTCCTGGGCGAGCCTCTGCTATTCGCTCTGGCAGCAGAACAGCGACTCGGCGGATCCCCTCGTCTGCGGCAAGCACTGGGACGAGAAGATGGCGCGCGGGATCGAGAAGTGCATGCGCGTGCGCGATGCGGGCAATGCCGACCGGTTCTTCGACGTCGACTATCGGGACACAGCCCGTGATCCCCTCGGCGTCGCCGCCCGGATCTGCGAGTTCGTCGGCTGGGAGCACACGCCGGCCGCGCACGCCGCCCAGAGCCGCTGGCTCGAAGCGAACCGCCGGGATCTCCGCCCGCCCCATGAATACGAGCCGGCGACGTTCGGCTATACCGAGGCCGGCTTGAAGGCCCGCTATCGTGAGTACCGCGAGCGCTTCGTGCGCGGCGCCTGAGGTCCGGTCCGGGAGCACGGCGGCGGGCGCGCAGGGCTCCGATTCGCGTTCGGGAGGAGCGAGCCATGTCCCACATCACCCGTTACAGCCTGATGCCGATCCCGCCGATCGAGGCGCATACCCAGTGGTTCGAGGCCGGCGGTCTGCGCATCGGCGTCGAATACCGTCTGCTCACCGACGCGATCGCCGCCGCAGCCCAGCTCGAGGCGGCGGATGGCGACGTCCCGGGAACCGCGGCGGGTTCGGTCGACGATCGCGGCGTCTCCCTCCACGTCGTGGCCCGGCAGGACGGCGAGGCTCGCGAGTTCCTGCGCTTCGACTGCTTCCAGGAAGATCCCCACTACCACTACGTCTCGTGGCGCGACAAGAGCAACGAGATGATCCATCTCGATCCGATCGCCGACGGCGATCCGCTCGCCTGGGCCCTCGATCGGCTCCGCTCCCGTCTGCTGCCGATGCTCGCGCGCGCGGGGGCGGCGGACGTCGCGCGGGAGGTGGATCTGCAGGCGCTCGACGCCGTCCTGCCGCGCATCGCGGAGACGGCCTTTCGCCTGCGCTTCGCGGAGCACGACGAAGGCGAGCTCCACGCGGCGGCGCTGCGCCAGGCCGGGGGCTCGCGATGAAGCGGATCGGCCTCGGCGATACGCGCGCGGCGAAGCGGCGGGCCTCGCTCGGCCATCCGGTGATCGACGCGGACGGACATCTGATCGAGACGCCGCCCGTCTTCATGCCCTTCTTCGAGGATTTCGTGAAGGATCTCGCGGGCGGCGACATGGTGAAGCGCTTTCGCGCCGTCGGCGGGATGGACTTCGACGACATGGTGCTGCGGCCCTGGAGCGGGCTCTCCTGGGAGGAGCGGCGGCGGGTCTGGGCGACGCGGCCTTCGTGGTGGTCGCTGCCGGCGGCCAACAGCCTCGACCGCGCGACGAGCCACATCCCCCGGCTGATGTACGAGCGGCTCGACGATTTCGGGATCGATTTCGCCGTCCTCTACGGCAGCCGCACGCTCACGACGACGGCGATCCGCGACGCGGAGATCCGGCAGGTCGCCTGCCGCGCGCTGAACGCCTTCAACGCGCAGGTCTACGCGCCCTACGCCGATCGCATGACCCCTGCGGCGCAGATCCCGATGCATACGCCCGAGGAGGCGATCGCCGAGCTCGAGCATGCCGTCGGCGAGCTCGGCCTCAAGGCGATCATGATCAACGGCCTCGTCCACCGACCGATCGCTGGAAGCGCGGCGAGTGCCGGCGCCACGCCCGCCGATCCGCGCATCCCGAACTGGGGATCGGGCAGCGGCGAGCGCATCGACGCCCTCGGGCTCGACGCCGAGTACGACTACGATCCCTTCTGGCGCCGCTGCGTCGAGCTCGGTGTCGCACCTGCCTCGCATACGCCGGGCATGGGCTGGGGCAGCCGCCGCTCGGTCTCGAACTACATGGCGAACCACATCGGCTCGTTCGCCGCGAGCGCCGAGGCGTTCTGCCGTTCGCTCTTCATGGGCGGCGTGACCCACCGCTTCCCCGAGCTCGCCTTCGGCCTGCTCGAGGGCGGCGTCGGCTGGGCCTGCCTGCTCTACGCCGACATCCTCTCGCATTGGCAGAAGCGAAATCGCGAGACGATCGGTCATCTCGATCCCGCCCGCCTCGACCGGGACCTGATCCTGCGGCTCTTCGACGAATATCAGGACGCGCATTTTCATGCGAAGGTCCCGGGCCTCGTCGAGAGCCTCGCGAAGCTCGAGCCCGAGCCGCCCTTCGTCGACGAATGGGTGCAGTGCGGGATCGAGCGCGAGGAGGACGTCGTCGAGAATTTCGTGCCGCGCTTCTACTTCGGCTGCGAGGCCGACGACCGGGCCGTCGCCTGGGCCTTCGACACGAAGGCGAATCCGCACGGCGCGAAGCTCCGGGCGATGTTCAGCTCGGACATGGGCCATTGGGACGTCCCCGACATGGAGGAGATCGTCTGCGAGGCCTTCGAGCTCGTCGAGCACGGGCTGATCGGCGAGGACGATTTCCGCGAGTTCGTCTGCACCAACCCGATCCGCTTCTATACGCGCCTCAATCCGCGCTTCTTCGAGGGCACGCGGGTCGAGGCGGAGGCGGCGAAGGTCGTGGCGGCGGAGCGCGCGGCGACCGCGTAGCCGACGCGCTGCTTCGGAGCTCAGTCGGGGCGGGACGGAGGGCGACTTGGGGCAGGGACGGACGATCGGAGCCGTGCGGACGCTGTACCGCCATCCCGTGAAATCGATGGGCGGCGAAGCGATCGACGCGAGCGAGGTCGCCCTGCGCTTCGGGCTGGCGGGCGACCGCGCCTTCGCGGTCCGCGACGTCGCCGCCGGCGAGATCCGCGGTGCGAAGAAGATCCCGGCGCTGCTCGGGCTCACGGCGCGTTATGTCTCGTCGCCCGGGAGCGGGCCGATGCCGCCCGTCGAGATCGATCTCGGGGACGGCCAGCGCGTGCGATCCGACGCGCCCGACGTCTCCGCGAAGCTCTCGGAGCGCCTCGGCCGTGCCGTCGAGCTCTGTGCGCGCCGCCCCGCCGGCGACCTCGCCCACTACCGGCGCGCCCGGCCCATCACCAATCCCGAGGCCGAGATCCGCGAGGCCAGCGAGCTCCTGCCCGAGGAGGCGCTCCCGGCGATGACGGCGCCGCCGCCCGTCGACCTCTCGGCCCTCGGCGAATACGTCTCGCCGCCCGGGACCTACTTCGATTTCTTCGATCTCCACCTCGTGTCGGCGGGCTCCCTCGCGCGCCTCGCCGCGCTCGCCCCGGATTCGCAGATCGATCCGCGCCGCTTCCGCCCGAACCTCGTCGTCGAGCTCGACCCGCCGCGGCCGGGCGAGGCGGGCGGCGGCGACGCGGCGGCCGATTGGCCCGAGCTCGCCTACGTCGGTCGCATCTTCGAGATCGGCGAGGCCGCCCTCGAGATCACGATGCCGATGATGCGCTGCGGCATGACGACCCATGCCCAGCCGGGCCTCGCGAAGGATCCGCGCATCATGCGGACGCTCGTGCGAGACTGCGGCATGGATCTCGGCGCGGGGGTCACCGTCCGCCGCGCCGGCCGCATCCGGACGGGCGATGCGATCCGGCTCGTGCCCGTGTGAGCCGGGCTCGCGCGTCGGCAGCCGAGCGACGAAGCGACGAAGCAGCGGGGCTGCAGCCCGGCCGGGCCCCGAAAGGAAGGAGCACGAAGCGATGGTGGATATCGAGCGGATCGATCCGAAGGGGCTCTTCGTCCTCGACGCCTTCACGCAGATCGTCCGGACGCAGGGTGGGCGCCTCGCCTTCATCGCAGGCCAGGGCGCCTTCGACGAGAATTTTCAGCTGATCGGCCCGGGCGATCTTCATGCCCAGGTCGTGCAGGCCTTCCGCAACCTGCGCACCGCGGTCGAAGCGATCGGCGGGACGCCCGAGCAGATCGTCAGCACCAACATGTACATCGTCGGGCTCGACGCGAAGAAGGTCGAGATCTTCCAGCGGGCGATGGCGGTCGCGCTCGACGGCAAGCCCTTCCCGCCCAACGCCTCGACGATGATCGGCGTGCAGTCGCTCGCGGGCGAAGGCATGCTGGTCGAGATCAGCGGCTTCGCCGTGGTGGACTGACGATCCGAGCGGGCCGCGCATCGGCGGGCGCCGGACGAAGCGCGAGTGGCAGGGCAGGGAGCAGGGAGCAGGGAGCAGGGAGAGTCGCATGATCTCGGTGAACGACCTGATCCAGCCGATCAATCCCCTGATCCGTGCGCTGCTGCGCTCGCCGCTCCATCCGATCGCCTCGCGGGCGCTGCTCGTGCTCTCCTGGTCGGGGCGGACGAGTGGCAAGCGCTATTCGATCCCGGTCGGATACCAGCGGGATGGCGACGACGTCGTCGTGATGCTGACGAAGCCCGCGGAGAAGAGCTGGTGGAAGAATTTCCGCATGCCCTGGCCGGCGGAGCTCTTGCTCGAGGGGCGCGAGCGGACCGCGATGGGCGAATGGGTACGGCCCGGGAGCGCGGACTTCCTCGCGCTCGTCGAGAAGACGCTGCGCGGTACGGCCTGGATGGCGGGCCAGCTCGGGCTCGAGGATTACGATCCGGCCCGCGGGCTCACGGCGAGCCAGCGCGAGATCGTCTGCGAGCGGGCGGGCGCGGTTCGGTTCGAGCTGACCGACTGAATCGGGCGGCTCGCGGTGCTGGCGGAGCCCGCCTTTCTCGCGGAACATGCAGGCTCACGGAACGTGCAGGGCCGCGGCCCCTGCATGCACACGGAACTTGCCGGCGCGCCGATCGCGTCGTCCGTCGGTGGGCGCACTGCGGGCCGCGGCGCGCGGCGCCCGGCCGGCGGCGAGCGTCGGCCGGATCCCGAACCGAATCCCACCGCCCGAAGAGAGGTCCCGATGAACGCCCTCGAAGAGATCGAAGCGATCCGCCAGCTCAAATACCGCTATCTGCGCGCCGTCGACCTGAAGCTCTTCGACCTGCTCGCGAGCACCTTCGCGCCCGACGCCGTCTCCGCCTACGACAGCGGCAAGAACGCCTACGTCGGCCGCGACGCGATCGTCGCCTGGCTCCGCAACGCGATGGACAACGAGATCATCACGCTCCATCAGGTCCACCATCCCGAGATCGAGCTGACGAGCGCGACGACGGCGCGCGGCACCTGGTATCTCGAAGACCGCGTCATCAACCCCGGCCCCGCGATGCCGGAGATGCCGGCGCATTCGATCCTGTTCGGTGCGGCCTTCTATTCGGACGAGTACGTGAAGCGGAACGGGGAGTGGTTGATCCAGAAGACGGGCTACGAGCGGACCTACGTCGAGATCCGGCCTTTCGAGAAGCCCTCCGTCTTCCACAGCCGCTGGGCCGGGCGCTGAGCGCGAGGAGACTTCGTCGATGAAGCGATCGATCGTGTTGCCGCCCGAGGTCCGCGAGCTCGGCGCCGCCCTCGACTGGCTCGAGAAGGCGGAACGCCAGGGCTTCCATTCGGCGATGCTCGGCTGTGGCCACCACATGGATCCGCTGATGGTCTTCGCGCTCGCCCGCGAGCGGACCGAACGGATCCTGCTGACGACCAACATCATGCCGACCTTCACGCGCCATCCCCTCGTGATGGCGATGGGCGCGCGCACCGCGCAGGCCGCCCTCGGCGGCCGCCTGCGGCTCGGCCTCGGCCCCGGCCATGCCTCGATCATCGAGGGCTGCTTCGGGCTGCGCTTCGAGCGGCTGATCCGGCATACGAGCGAGTACGTCGAGATCCTGCGCCAGGCCTTCGCGAAAGGGCATGCGAAGCTGGACGGTGAGACCTATCGCGTCGACTGGCAGGTCGACGTGGAGGCGCCCGAGATCCCGATCCTGATCGCCTCGCTCGGCGAGCAGATGCTGCGCCTCGCCGGTCGCGCCGCGGACGGGATCCTGCCCTGGCTCGCGCCTCCGGCGTATGTCCGGGACACGATCGTGCCGACCCTGCGTGCGAGCGCGGCGAAGGCGGGGCGGGCGGTGCCGAAGGTCGTGATGATCATGCCGTGCATCCTCTCGAAACGGCGCGAAGAGGTCCGCGCCGGGGTGCACGCGTATCTCTCCATCTACCCGCGGCTCGAGGCCTATGCGGCGCTGCTGCAGCGCTGCGGTGTCCCGGATGCCGATCGTGCGCTCGCAGACGGCTGGACGGATGCGATGATCGACGCCGTCGTGCCCCACGGCGACGAAGCGGCGCTCGACGCGGCGATGCGGGCCTATGCGGCGGCGGGGGTCGACGAGATGGCGCTGCTGCCGGTCGGCGTCGGCGCGGATCCGCAGCGATCGGTGGTGCGGACCTGGGACGCCCTGGCCGAGCTGATTCCGCGCGGCGCGTGAAGGACGCCGGGGAGGGCGTATGGATCGGGAGTTCGGGCGCTGGATGCCGTCGTGGTTCCGCACGTGGATGCAGATGCAGGGGCGGATGCAGGTGCAGCCGCGGACGGGCTTCGGGCGAGCGCTCGCGATCATCGGCATGGCCGCGATCGTCGGCGTCGGCGGGATCTTCGCGATCGGAGCGCCCGCGGCGCGTGCCGAGGGCCGGGTGCTTCGGATCGGGATCACGAATGCGCTGAAGGAGCCGGGCCTCTTCGATGCCTTGATGCCCGACTTCGTCGCGAAGTCGGGCTATTCGGTTCGGATCACCGCCCGCGAGGTGGGGGCGATCGCCGTGCGCGCGCGCAAGGGCGAGGTGGACGTCGTGCTTCTCGACTCTCCGGCCGCCGAGGAGGCGCTCGTCGAGGAAGGCATCGCCGTCCGCCGAACGCCCGTGCTGGAGAGTCGCTATGCGATCGTGGGGCCCGGGGCGGATCCGGCCGCCATCGCGAGAATCGCGAAGCCGCAGACGGCGCTCGGGCAGATCCTGCGGCTCCATCTGCCCTTCGTCAGCCGCGGCGACGATTCCTCCGCCCACGAGCGGGAGCGCGAGCTGATGCGCTCGGCCGGCTTCGATCCCGACGCCCGCATCGACGGCGTCTACCGCACGGGCACCAGCATGCGCGATTCCCTGCGCGTCGCGGATCAGCGGCAGGCCTACATCCTGTCGGACCGTGCGACCCATCTGCTCATGAAGAGCGAGATCGGGCTCGTCCCGCTCTCGAAACCCTCGCCGACGCTGAAGCTCGTCCACTCGATCCTCCAGCTCGATCCGACCCGCTACGAGCACCCGATCGAGATCGAAGGGGCCAAGGCACTCGAGCAGTACCTGATCTCGCCGGAGGTTCAGGCGCGCATCGCATCCTACGGCATCGATCGATTCGGCGAGGCACCGTTCGCGCCGGCGGCCGCGCGTTCGGCCGGGAGCCCGCGATGACGCGCGTCGCCGATCTCGATGCGACGGGCCAGGCGGAGCTGATCCGCAGCGGCGCCTGCTCCCCGGGCGAGCTGCTCGAGGAGACGATCGCGGGGATCGAGCGCGTCGATCAGGAGATCAATGCCGTCGTGCTCCCGCTCTTCGACGCGGCGCGCGAGCAGGTGGGCCGCGGCGCGCTCGGAGACGGCCCCTTCCGCGGCGTACCGATCCTGCTGAAGGATCTCGGCGCGACCCTCGCCGGTGCCCCGCAGTATTCGGGAACGCGCGTGCTGCGCGATCGGCGCTGGATCTCGCCCCACGACAGCGAGCTGACGGCGCGCTTTCGCCGCGCGGGCTTCGTGTTCGTCGGCAAGGCGAATACCCCCGAGCTCGGCCTCTCGCCGACGACCGAGCCCGAGACCTTCGGCCCGACCCGCAACCCCTGGAATCCCGATCGCATCGTCGGCGGCTCCTCGGGCGGCTCGGCCGCGGCGGTCGCGGCACGCATGGTCGCGGTCGCCCATGCCGGCGACGGCGGGGGCTCGATCCGCAATCCCGCCGGCGCCTGCGGCGTCGCGGGCCTGAAGCCCTCGCGCGGCCGCATCACCCTCGGTCCCGATCAGGGCGAGGCCTGGGGCGGCTGCGTCACCGAGCTCGTCGTCGCCCGCTCGATCCGCGATCTCGCGAACGTCCTCGACTGTGTCCACGGCGCGCTCCCCGGCGACCCTCACGTCGCTCCGCCCCCGCTCCGACGTTATGCGGAGGAGCTCGGCCGCGATCCCGGCCGCCTCCGGATCGGCCTCTTCACCGGCACCGACGCCCATCCCGGCGGCCACGACGCGCGCGCCGCCGTCGAGAGCTGCGGACGTCTGCTCGCGGCCTTCGGGCATGCGGTCCACGAGGGCTACCCTAAGGCCCTCGACGAGGACGATCTCGGCCAGCTGCTCGCCGTCTCCGTCGCCGCCAGCGTCGCCCACGAGCTCGAGACGATCGCGCGCAAGACCGGCGCGCCCGTTCCGCAGGACGGCGTCGAGCCCGCGACCTGGGCCTTCGCCGAGCGCGGCCGCGCACTCTCCGCCCCCGCATACCTCGCAAACCTCGACGCGATGCATCGTTATGCCCATCGGCTCGCGGCGTGGTGGGAGACGAACGACCTGCTCCTGACGCCGACGATGTCCGAGGCACCGCCCGCGATCGGCTCGCTGAAGGGCGCCGACGTCGAGCGCATCGTCCGGCTCGTGCCGTACACCTCGCCCTACAACGTGAGCGGCCAGCCCGCGATCGCGCTCCCGCTCCACTGGACGGACGAGGGCCTGCCGCTCGGGATCCAGCTCGTCGCGCGCTACGGCGCGGAGGATCTGCTGCTGCGGGTCGCCGCGCAGCTCGAGGAGGCGGCGCCGTGGATCGACCGGCGGCCGCCGGTTTGTGTTTGAGGTCGTCGGGCGGGCGCGGCGAAGAGACGACGTCCGTCCGACCGCCGCCTGAAGGTCGATGACGGGCCCGAATTCGAGGAGAACCCCATGCACGAGATCGCGATTCGCGGAGGCCTCCTGATCGATGGCACGGGTGCCCCCGGCCGGCGCCTCGACGTCGGGATCGCGGGCGGCCGGATCGCCGAGCTCGCGCCGACGGTGCGCGGCGCGCGCGAGATCGACGCCTCGGGCCGGATCGTCGCACCGGGCTTCATCGATCTGCACACCCATTACGATCCGCAGGTCCTCTGGGATCCCGCGCTGACGCCGTCTTCCTGCCAGGGCGTCACGTCCGTCGTCGCCGGCAACTGCGGCTACAGCATCGCGCCGACCCGCGCCGAAGGGCGCGGCTCGCTGATGCGGACCCTCGACAAGGTCGAGGACATGCGGCTCGAGACGCTCGAGGCCGGCATCGACTGGAATTTCGAGTCCTACGGCGAGTACCTCGCGCGGGTCGAGCGGGCGGGGGTGGCGATCAACTTCGGAGGTTATGTCGGGCATACGCCCGTGCGCGCCTACGTCCTCGGCGACGACGCCTACGAGCGCAAGGCGAGCGAGGCCGAGATCGCGCAGATGAAGCGAATCGTCGCCGACTCGATCCGCGGCGGCGCGCTCGGCTTCTCCTCCGATCGCGCGGGCTTCCACATCGGAGACGGCGGCCGTCCCGTGCCGTCGGTCATGTCGAGCCAGGGAGAGCTCGAAGCGCTCGCGTCGGTCCCCGGCGAAATCGGTCTCGGCATCGTCCACATCGCGACGGGCGAGGAGTTCGACTGGATCTACGCCTTCCAGCAGCGCACGGGCCGGCGCGTCAACTGGTCCGCGATCCTCACCTATCCCCCGTCCTGGACCTCCCGCGCTCCCTATCGCCAGAAGCTCGCGCGCCATCTCGAGGCGCGGCGGGCGGGTGCCGACGTCTTCGTGCAGGTCACCTGCCGGCCGATCGTCCAGCAGATCGTGATGCGCGAGCCGACCTCCTTCTACCAGATGCCCGCCTTCGCGGAGCTCGCCGCGCTGCCCCATGCCGAGCGCCCGAAGCTCTACGCCGACCGCGCCTGGCGCGCGCGGGTCTCCGAGCAATTCGACTCGCGGAAGTGGATCGATCCCGGCTGGCCGACGGTGACGATCTCGGAATCGACGGCGCATCCCGAGCTCGTCGGCCGTTCCATCCAATCGCTCGCCGAAGAGCGCGGCATCACGCCTTTCGACGTCGTCGCCGACGTCTCGCTCGCCGACGATCTGATGACGCGATTCGAGATCGTCTTCGCGAACGACGATGCCGACGGCGTTCGCGAGCTGCTGACGGCCGAGGGCTGCGTGCTCGGGCTCTCGGACGCGGGGGCCCATGTGGGGCAGATCTGCGATGCCGTGATGCCGACGGATTTCCTCGCGCGCTGGGTCCGCGATCGGGGGATCATGAGCCCCGAGCGCGGCATCCAGAAGCTGACGGGCGAGATCGCCCATGTGCTCGCGATCGACCGCGGCGTCCTGCGCGTCGGCGCGGCGGCGGACGTCGTCGTGCTCGACTGGGAGAAGGTCGCCCCCGGCCCGATCCGGCGCGTCGCCGACATGCCCGCCGGCGGCGACCGCTTGATCGCGGACCAGCCGGGCGGCATCGATCACGTCTTCGTGAACGGCGTCGCGATCCGCAGCGAGGGGCGATCCGTGCTCGAGGGGCTCGATCGGCTGCCGGGGCACGTCCTGCGGCCGAGCGCCTGAAGGCGCAGGAAAAGGAGCTCCTGCTTTGGCCCATCCGCGCCGCTTCCGATTCGGCCTCAAATTCCGCGCCGCGAAGGACGGCGCCGCCCTCGCGGCGATGGCCCAGCGCGCCGAAGCCCTCGGTTATTCGACGATCCTCGTCTCGGACCATCCGACCCATCCCCAGCTCGCACCGATCGCCGCCGCCAGCGCGCTCGCCGGCGCGACGACGCGGCTGCGGATCGGCTCGAGCGTGCTCGCGAACGATTTCCGGCATCCGATCGTGCTCGCGAAGGAGATCGCGACCCTCGATCTGCTCTCCGGCGGCCGCATCGAGCTCGGCCTCGGGACGGGCTGGAAGAAGGCCGAATACGAGGCGATGGGGCTCGCCTTCGACGCCGCCTCCCAGCGGATCGAGCGCCTGCGCGAGGCGATCGCGATCCTGCGCGGCTACTGGTCCGGAGAGCCCTTCTCCCAGGCCGGAAAGCACTACGCGATCGACGAGGTCGTCGGCTTCCCGCCGCCTGCGCAGCCGCGCATTCCGATCCTGATCGGCGGCGGTGGCCAGAAGGTGCTTTCGCTCGCGGCCGAGGTCGCCGACATCGTCGGCATCAATCCCGCCGCGCGCTCGGGCACGCACGATCTCGCGACGGATCTCGACTCGACGGCGAGCGCGACCGACGAGAAGCGTCGCTGGATCGAAGCAGCCGCAGGCGCACGCATGGAAGCCCTCGAGCTCTGCATGCAGGTCTACGCCGAATGCGTGACGACGAGCCGCGCGGAGGGCGATCGGGTGCTCGGCGAGCGTTATGCGTTCGCGCTCGAGGAGGCACGCGAGGTGCCCTATGCGTGGGTCGGGAGCATCGACTCGATCTGCGAGGGGCTCGAGGCGAAGCGCGTGCGCTGGGGTGTCAGCTACTGGGTCGTGCCCGAGCATGCGATGGAGACGCTGGCGCCGGTGGTGGCGAGGATGAGCGGGCGGTAGGTCACGAGGCCGCCCGACGAATCATTCATGGCGTGAAAGCTCGTCGCTCCCGGCGAATCTCGAAGGCGCTCCGTCTGGAGCAAATCGCATCGCCTGGACGGCGGGACTCTCAATATATAGAAGGATGTCCCGAGGGGCGGGTGCTGCGATCCACGCGCGCGGGACTCCCGTGCCATCCGAGCGCCGCGCTGCGTCTGGCCGAGAACCGTAGCGGCCATTCGCGAGATCGATCGCCGAGCTGCAACGCCTACTCCTGAATCGTCCTCAAATAATCCGTCAGCGCCCGCGAATGCAGCAGCGACGTATACGCCGGATAGTGCTCCGGCCGGTTCTCCTCCTGGAACACCGCTCCCCAGACCGGCATCGCCCGCGGCCCGTGCGCGGCGACGTTCTTGCGGCCGTCGATGTAGGCCATGACGTCGGACTCGTCGAAGCGGCCGCCGTTTCGCGCGGCGATCTTGCGCAGGTCGGACGGCGGCGTGACGAGCGAGGCGGCGAGGGGGCCGCTGCCGTCGCCGGATTCGCCGTGGCAGGAGGCGCAGTGCTGCAGGTAGAGGTTCTTGCCGGTCGGCGCTTCACGCGGATCGCGGCAGGCGAGCGGGAGGAGGCTCGAGCAGGCGAGCAGGAGGGCGATGCGAGCGGACGGTGTCGAGATCGGCAAGGCGGGCTTCTCCTCGGGGCCGGCGAGCGGAGCGAAGCCCCGGTCCGGACCGTCGACGGGAAACTAATGCGGATCATGCGCGGTCGCCGCTCCCGGGAGCGGGGAGCCGATCCCTTCGCGGCGCGATGAGGCGAAGAGTCCCGTTCGCTGTCGGGCAGAACCGTCCCGCGCGCGCGGCCTCAGCGCACGCGCGCTTCCCCCGCCCGCATCGAAGGCCGCTGGCTCGTGCAGCTGACTCCGCCGTCCGCCATCACGGTCTGCCCCGTCACGAATCCTGCGAGATCGCTCGCCAGCATCACGACTGCCCCCGCGATGTCCTCCGGTGATGCGATCCGCCCGAGCGGGATCGAGGCGACGCGCTGGGCGATCGACTCGTCCGTGAGGCGCTCGCGCAGCATCGGGCCGTCGATGGCGGTCGGGCCGACGCAGTTGACGCGGATGCGGTGGGGGGCGAGCTCGAGGGCCAGCGTCTGGGTGAACTGGATGACGCCGGCCTTGACGGCGCCGTAGGGGGCGAGGTTCGGCGAGCCACGCAGGCCGGCGAGGGAGGCGATGAAGACGAGGGCACCGGGGACCCGGTCGTCGATCATGCGGCGGGAGACCGTGCGCGCGACGTGGAAGCAGGTCCGCAGGTTCTGGTCGATGGCGGTCTGCCAGAAATCCCAGCCCTGCTCGAGGACGGGTGCGGAGGCGTGGGCGCCGAAATTGCCGACGTTGTTGACGCCGACGCGCAGCGGCCCGAGGGCCTCGCGGGCGGCGGCGACGGCGCGGTCGAGATCGGCCTCGTCGATTGCGTTCGCCGCGAGGGCGAGGCCGCGGGCGCCCCGGGCCTCCACGAGGGCGACGGTCTCGGCGGCGGTCGCTCGGTCCTGATCGACGACGGCGACGTTCATCCCCGCCTGCGCGAAGAGGACGGCCATGGCGCGGCCGGAGCCGCGTCCGGCGCCGATCACGATCGCGTTCTGGCCAGCCAGGCCGAGGAGGTCCTGCATCGCTCGTCTTCCTTTCCCGCGCGCGGCCCAGGGCATGGCTCGCCGGGCGATGCGGACTCGCCGGGCGGATCGCGCCCGGCACCGAGGCACCGCGCCTAACGCACCTTCGCGAACATCTCCCGGATGTCCGCGACGAGCACCTCCGGCTCTTCGGCCGGCGCGAAATGGCCGCCTTTCTCGTGGACCTTGAAGAAGACGCGGTTGTAGTAGGTCTCGGTCCAGCCCATGTCGCCGGGGGCCATGTCGGGCTTGAACAGCGTGATGCCGGTCGGGGCGGAGACGACGGGGACGTTCGCGTGGTCCGGCTTCCAGGGGTTGTAGCCGGCCTCGGCGTAGTAGCGGACGGAGGTGACGAAGCTGTCGGTCAGCCAGTAGATCATCATCGTGTTCAGGAGATCGTCCTTCGAGAAGCGGCTCTCGACGTCGCCGTTCGTATCGCCCCAGGCGCGCCGGCGCTCGAGGATCCAGGCGCAGAGGCCGACGGGGGAGTCGTGCATCGCGAAGGCGAGGGTCTGGGGATCGAGGTGGTGGACGGCGACGTGGCTCGCGAATTTTCGCTCCCAGGCGAGCAGCGCCTCCTTTTCGCCCGTGCCTTTGGAAATGGTGTCGAGGCTGGCGGCGATCGACCAGGGGCGGTCGCCGGAGAAGAACTCGAGGGGCGCGGTGCCGGTGATGTGGACGCCGTGGACGTGGTCCGGGTAGCGGTGGCCGAGCTGGAGCGTGACGAGCGCGCCCCAATCGCCGCCGTGGGCGCAGAATTTCTCGTAGCCGAGGACGTCGCGCATCAGCACGGTCCAGAGGTCGGCGGTGCGCCACCAGTTGATGCCCGTCGTGCGCAGCGGCGTCGAGAAGCCGAAGCCGGGGAGCGAGGGGATGACGAGGTCGAAGGCGTCGTCCGGATCGCCGCCGTGGGCCGCGGGATCCGAGAGCGGGCCGATCACCTTGCGGAAATCCCAGAACGTCCAGGGCCAGCCGTGCGTCAGCAAGAGCGGGCGCGGGCCGCGACCCTTGCCGTTGGCGGGGCGCTTGCCTCTGACATGCAAAAAGTGGATCGGGATGCCTTCGATCTCGACGCGGAATTGCGGATGGGCGTTCATCGCCTTCTCCTGCGCGCGCCAGTCGTAGCCGTCGTGCCAGTAGGCGACGAGCTTGCGGAGATATTCGCCGTTCGTGCCGTAGCGCCAGCCCTCGTTCGCGAAGTCGGGGGCCCAGTGGACGTGGGCGAGGCGGCGGCGCAGGTCGTGGAGCTTCGACTCGGGGATGTCGATCCGGAAGGGCTGGGGCTTCGGCTGGCTCATGTCGGCTCCTCTCGCTTCGAATTCCGCGCCGGCTTCGATCGGGCCACGCGTTCGTCGGGCTAGAGACTCGCAAGCTCGCGGCGTGCCGGCGAGGGGGATCGCGCGGGAAATGCTTGACGCGGCGGGTGCAGATGCGGGAGGCTGGTCCCGATGCTGCCTCATCCGGACCTGCCGGGAGATCCGATCGGGATCTTCGAACGGATCCTCGCCCTCGACCGGCACGGCGACGATCTGCCGCGGCTCTACGATCAGCTGCGCGCGGTCGCTCCGGTCTGGCGCGCGCCGATCGAGCGGCTCGGGCGGCCCTGGATCATCACCCGCCATGCCGACGCGGCGGCACTCGTGCGCAGCTCGGCGCTCGTGAAGGACGAGCGTCTGCTCGGGCTCGCGGGCGTCGGCGGCGGTGGCGCCTTCATCGACGTCATGCGCCGGATGTTCGCGTTCCAGGGCCCCGAGACCCATCACCGCATGCGCGCCCTCGTCCAGCGCGGGTTCACGCCGCGCGCCATCTTGCGCTTGCGGCCCGAAGTCGAATCGATCATCGACGGGCTGATCGACGCCGTGGCGGCGCGCGGTGCGATGGACCTGGTCGCGGACTTCGCATTTCCGCTGCCGGTGACCGTGATCTGCCGGATGCTGGGCGCGCCGGTCGAGGACGTGCCGCGCATCGAGGGCTGGGCGTCGGCCTTCGCGCGCCGGGCGGATCCGGCCGAGGCGCTGACGCCCGAGCGCGAGCGGATCGGCGATGCGGTGACGATCGCGTTCGTCGATTACGTGAAGGCTCTGATCGGAGAACGGCGGCACGCGCCAGGGACCGACCTGATCTCCCGCCTCGTCGAAGTCCAGCGCGAGGCGCCGGAGCTGACCGACGAAGACATCGCCGCGACGACGATCCTGCTCTTCCAGGCGGGCCACGAGACGACGACGAACCTGATCGCGAAGGGCGTGCTCGCGCTGCTGCGCCAGCCCGATCGGCTCGCCTGGCTGCGCGCCCATCCCGAGGCGGGCCTCGCGGCGACGGAGGAGCTGCTGCGCTTCGATCCCTCGGTCCAGATCAGTACGAAATACGCGACCCGCGACATCCCCTTCCACGCCGAGACGATCCACGAAGGCGATCCCATCACCTTCGTCTGGGGCGCCATCAATCGCGATCCCGCGCATTTCACCGAGCCCCATCGGCTCGACTTCGAACGCGTGCCGAACGACCATTTCAGCTTCGGCATGGGCGCCAACTACTGCCTCGGCGCCTCGCTCGCACGCCTCGAGATTCAATGCGCCATCAGCGCACTGCTCGCGCGCCTGCCGGGCCTTCGCCTCCCCGATCAGCCGATCGAGTACAAGCCCCAGCTCCACCTGCACGGCCTCGCCCGCCTGCAGATCGAATGGAACCCCCCGGCGAGCTAGAAGATCGATTGCACGTTCGCGCCCGACATCGACACTACGAGGCATCGGCGACCCTCGGCGTTCGCCCCCCAATGGAGAGCGGGATGCGGAACCACCGTCCAGCAAAGCCGCCCCGAGTGGGCTGGTCGAGCTGTGCGGGGTGAGATGTAATGGACGCGCGCGCAGCACGGCCCCAGACGCGCCGGCGAGCCTCGACGCGTGCGTCCGAGCCACGAACCCCGCGCAGCTCGACCGGCCCACACGGCATGGCGTTCGGAATCGCCTTTCCGCGCCCCGCTAGAAGACGATCTTCGCGAGCCCCTCGAGATGGACCATGTCGGGCTTGACCGGCACGAAGATGAACTCGTCGCAGCCGACCTCCGCCATCTCGCGGACGGTGTCGCGGATCGCCTCGGGCGTCACCGTCCGCACCGCGGCGAGCAGCTGCTCGACCTGGCCGGGCAGGACCTTCGGGTAGTACTCGTGGAAGTAGGCGGCGAGATCCTCGCGCGCGTTCGGACCGGCGGAGTAGTAGCAGCCGCAGACGAAGCGCGGCCGGCCGGCGCGCCCGTTCTCCCGCCAGGATTCGTCGACCACCGCCCGCATCCGCCGGACCTCTTCGGGATCGGCGCCGAAGCTCCAGGTCACGGCGCCATCGGCGAAGCGCCCGGTCCGCCGCAGGGCCTTCGGCCCGTTCGAGCCGAGCAGGATTTCGGGCCCGCCCGCGCGCACCGGCGCGGGGCCGATCGCGCGCGTGCCGGGGACGAGCGACTCGCCGCGGAAGAGCTCGCGGATCGTCTGCAGGCTCGCCTCGAAGCGCTGGCCGCGGCCTTCGCGCGGGGAGGGCGCGACGTCGTAGTCGTCGAGCGGGGTGCCGAGGCCGACGCCGAGACTGAATCGCCCGCCGGAGAAATCGTCCAGGGAGAGCGCCTGCTTCGCGACGACGCCGGGCGGATGGATCGGCAGGATGATGACGTTCGAGAGCAGCCGGATGCGCGAGGTCACGGAGGCCGCAGCCGTCAGCGCGAGCACCCAGTCGTAGCCCGAGTAGGTGAGCCGCTCGCCCATGCAGAGCGAGGCGAAGCCGGCGGATTCCGCCGCCGCGGCCCAGCGCAGGACCAGATCCTTGTTCGTGCCGCGCAGATTGGTGGGCAGGCCGACGCCGACGTCCATGGGATTCTCCTCGAGCAGGCGGATGGGATCGCGATTTCCCTATGCTAGCCCCGCGCGAGCAAGCGCCATACCGCCGAGTCGACCCGCAGCCCGGGCCGCATCGCACGAGGAGAACGCATCATGGGCAAGTACACGCGAGCCGAGCTGCTCGAGGCCTTCGAGGACTACAAGCGCCGCCGCGACATCGCGTCGGAGAGCGGCGACTGGAACGTCTGGGCCGATTGCTTCACCGACGACGCCGAGTACATCGAGCACGCCTACGGCGACATCCACGGCGGCCCCGCGATCCGCAAATGGATCTGCGACGTGATGGCGCCGTTCCCGACGATGACCTTCCCGATCGACTGGCTCTGCGTCGACGAGGAGAACGGCGCGATCGTCTGGGGCGTGCAGAACGCCTTCCCCGAGCCCCATCAGCCCGATGGCACGCCCTACCAGTTCCCGAACTGGTCCCGCCTCGTCTATGCCGGCAACATGAAATGGAAGTCCGAGGAGGACATCTACAACCCGGCGCGCGACTCGGCGCGGGTCTTCAAGGCCTGGGTCAAGGCGGGGGGCCGCACGCGCAGCGGCGAGAAGATCAAGATGCAGCACCGCTAGGCGAGCGAAGCGCGCCGCGACTCAGGCGCAGCGGCGGATGATCTTCTCGGCGAAGTCTTCCATCACGCGCTTCTTCTGGTCGAGCGTCGAGCGTTCGCCGAGGGCGAACTTGAACGGGTAGCTGATGCCCGTCGTCATGCCCTGCGCTTCGAGACGCTGGAAGGTCGCGACGTCGGGGGGCGTCGAGAGGCCGACGACCGTCTCGAAGGGCAGATGCGCGCGTCCGGCTTCGGCGCGCAGCTTCGCGAGGGTCGCGAGGATCGCCGGGACCTCCTCGGGCGTGTTGCCGGCGCCGAGCCAGCCGTCGCAGAGGGTCGCCGTCCGCCGGAGCGCGGGCTCGCTGGCGCCGCCCATCCAGATCGGGACGGTCTGCTTCGGAGCCGGCGCGATCTGGAGCGGGGGGAAGTCGAAGAAGCGGCCGTGGTGCTCGACCATGCCGCCGGCCCAGAGCTTGCGCAGGACGGCGATCATCTCGTCCGTCCGCTTGCCGCGCGTCTTGAAGTCGACGCCGTAGATGTCGAACTCCTCCTTCATCCAGCCGATGCCGGCGCCGAGGGCGAAGCGGTCGTGCGAGAGGATCGCGAGCGTCCCCGTCGCGCGGGCGACCTCGAAGACGTTGCGGAGGGGGAGCACGTAGACGCTGACGGTGAAGCGGAGCTTCCGGGTCGCGGCGGCGAGGGCGCCGATCGTCGCCCAGCAATCGGGATAGTCGGCGTCGGCGCGCATCGGCGGGACGCCGTCGGTCGCGTAGGGATAGCCGGCGGCGATGTCGCGCGGATAGACGCCGTGGTCGCCGAGCATGCAGCCGTCGAAGCCGACCTCTTCGGCGAAGCGCGCCGTCTCGATCAGCTGATCGGGCTCGACCCAGGTGAGTGCCTGCCAGAACTTCATCTTCGCCTTTTCCTCACGCCGCGGCGCGCGCGCCTCAGGGCGCCGAGAGCCCGTATTCGATCGAGCCGTCGGGCTTCACGTCGTAGATCTCGTAGCCCTCGCTGACGTTCGCACCGTCGGCGGCCATCGCGACCGCGAATTTGTTCGAGGCGTTGCGGACGATGTCGAGCACGAGCTCGACCTGCTGGGCGGGTGTGTAGTGGGCGCGGAGGGCTGCGATCTCGTCGTCGGCGATGCGGCCGGGGGTCCAGATGAAGGCGTCGGTGAAGGCGAGCGCCGCCTTGATGGCCTCCGGGAGATCGCTCTCCTTGTAGAAGTCGACGGCGGCGAAGGTGTCGTCGTTCGCGCCCGCGACCATCGCCGAGCGGCTGCGGACGGATTGGCAGACGCGGCAATGGTGCGCGCGGGCGCCGCGCAGGCGGACGAGCTCGGTCGTGACCGGATCGAGCCCCTGCAGGCCCGGGACGACGCGGATCAGCTCCTCGATCCCGTTCCAGATCGTCGCGTCGGCCTTCAGCGCCTGCGTCTCGGTGCCCGGGCTCGCGGCGCCCCTGCCGCTCGCGCCGAAGAGCCGGTCGAGCGCGAAGCGCGCACGCGCGACGACGTCCGCGACGTAGATCGCCTGCGCGAACTCGGCCGCCTGCGGGCCGAGCGCCGCCGAGAGTCCTTCACGGAGATCGTCGTCGATCGCGGAGACGTCGAGGGTGAACTGCTCGGCGAAGGCGAGGGCGCCCTTCCAGGATTCACGCAGATCGCCGAAAGACGGCCACCCGGATACGTCGCGCCCCTGCCAGGGACTCGCGCCGCAGGCCGCGGGCCGCGCCAGGGCCGGCATGGCCTGGATGCCCGCGATCACGCGGGCCGCGAGATCGAGCAGATCGGCGTCGACCCGACGCCAGGCCACCGCCTCGAGATCGCCGAGCGCGATCGCTGCGGCCGGCGCGAATCGTGCGACCGCGTCGCGGCCCCCCTCGATGATCTCCCCCTCGCTTCGTGCCTGCTGCATCGGATCCGCCTCCTCTGCGACGCTCGGGGCCGCCTCTTGAATTGCTCGCGCGAGGGTCGCCCGCCTGGTCCTCGGCGCATCGGGCT
This sequence comes from Myxococcota bacterium, assembly GCA_041389425.1. GTDB lineage: Bacteria > Myxococcota_A > UBA9160 > UBA9160 > UBA4427 > UBA4427. The sequence continues at coordinate 2,450 of JAWKRX010000015.1, read as the reverse complement.
CGCGCCGGCCAGGCCCTCCCCGAAATAACAGGGCGCGGGCGTCACGCTACAACCGGCCCCGATTCTGTCAATTCACCCGGTGGGCGGGCCGGCGCGTCGGGCCCGGACCGGGGGCCTTCAGCGATCGCGCCGCCGGTTGCGGCTCGCGACGTAGGCGCGGATCGCCGCGACCTCGTCCCGCCCGAGGCGATCGCGGAAGCTCGGCATGCCGAGCGGCGCGCGGGCCCCCCCGAGCACGATGGCTTCGAACTGGCCGAGGGTCTCCGCCGAGGCGTCCCGCAGATCGCGGATCGAGCCGCCGCTGATCGCCTTCGGCCCGTGACAGCCGAGACAGTGGTCGTGGTAGAGAACGCTCCCGCGTTCGAGCAGCTCCGGCGGTGGCGGCGACGCCGGAATCGGCGCGTGGCCCGTGAGCGGCGGGGGCAGGGCCTTGCGCGGCGCCACGGCCGCCGCGCCGAGCGCGTAGGTCAGCACGCGGCCGCCGCCCCAGACGTTCGCGAGCAGCGCCGCCGTGCCGCCCGCGAGCGGAAAGCTTCCGCCCCAGCCCGCGGCGACCGCGACGTACTGGACGCCGTCGATCCGGTAGGTGATCGGCGCCGCCATCACGCCGGTTCCAGCGGGCGCCTCCCAGAGCTTCGCGCCGTCGTTCGCGCGATAGGCGACGAAGCGGCCGTCGGCGGTGCCCTGGAAGACGAGGTTTCCGCCGGTCGCGAGCACGCCGCCGTTGTACGAGGTGACGTACGGAACGCGCCAGACCTCTCGCTGCGCGACGGGATCCCAGGCGAGCAGGAAGGCGTCGATCTCGACCTTCTCGTTCTCGTCGAAGGCGACGTAGTTCGAAGGATCGAGGGCGGTGTTCAGCCGGCCCGGAATCGGAACGAAGCGGCGATCGATCTCGAAGAGCATCGGGATGTCGAAGGCGGGGATGTAGACGAGCCCCGTTCCCGGATGGAAGGCCATCGGATGCCAGTTGTGGCCGCCGGACGGGCCGGGGTAGACCAGCTGCGGCGATTTTTCGTAGTCCAGCGCCGGGTCGACGATCGGGCGGCCCGCGGCGTCGACCCCCCTGGACCAGTTCACGGTGACGTAGGGCGCCGCCGAAATGAATGCACCCGTCTCGCGATCGAGGACCCAGAAATAGCCGTTCTTCGGCGCCTGCATCAGCACCTTGCGCAGGCGTCCTTCGATCTCGAGTTCGGCGAGGATGATGTGCTGGGTCGCGGTGTAGTCCCAGGAGTCGCCGGGTGTCGTCTGGAAATGCCAGACGAGCTCCCCGGTCGCGGGACGGAGCGCGAGGATCGACGAGAGATAGAGATTGTCGCCGCCGCCGGGGCTGCGGATGGAGCGGGGGAAGGGGCCGCCGTTGCCGGTCCCGACGTAGAGCAGATCGAGCTCCGGGTCGTAGGCCATCGAGTCCCAGACCGTGCCGCCGCCGCCGAGCTCGAACCAGCGTCCGTTCCAGGTCGCGGCGGCGCGTGCCAGCGCCTCCGATTCGAAGGGCTTCGCGGGATCGCCCGGAACCGTGTAGGTCCGCCAGGCGAGGGCGCCCGTCCCGGCATGATAGGCGGAGACATAACCCCGAACGCCGTATTCGGCGCCGCCGTTGCCGATCACGACGAGATCGCCGACGACCCGCGGCGCACCCGTGATCGAATAGGGCTGGGCGGGATCGACGGTCTGCGTCGCCCAGATCGGCTCGCCCGTCACGGCGTCGAGGGCGACGAGGCGTCCGTCGAGGGTGCCGACGAAGATCCGGCCGTCCTGCGCGGCGACGCCGCGATTCACGACGCCGCAGCAGGCCGAGAGCGCATGCTGCCGCGGGACCCGCGGATCGTATTGCCAGCGCAGCGCTCCCGTGCGTGCGTCGAGGGCGTAGACGACGCTCCAGGGGCCCGTCACGAACATCGTGTCGCCGACGACGAGCGGCGTCGCCTCGACGCCGTGGGTCGTCTCGAGGTCGAAGCTCCAGGCGAGGCCGAGCGAGGCGACGTTGGTTTCGTCGATCTGGTCGAGGGGGCTGAAGCGCTGCTCGTCGTCGGTGCGGCCGTGGCGCAGCCAGCCTTCGTCGCCTGTGGTGAGGCTTGCGGCTGTGGTGCCGGGAGATTCTTTGGAGACGGAGACGGCGGCGCCCGTGAGGGCGGGCGAGGCGGACTCCGCGGCGTGCACCCGCGCCGCGGGCGACCCGTCTTCGGGTGCCTCCGTCGCCGGAAGGCAGCCGCCGAGGCCCACGCCGATGGCGGCGCCGAACGCCATGACGAGCCGAAGGGCGATCGAAGGGACGATCGAAGGGACGATCGCGGCGCCCGCCGCCCTGCCTCTCGCCGCCTTCACGGCCGCACCAGCGTGAAGGTGAGCCCGCCGACATGGGCTTCGTGCTTGCGACCCGCGGCGACGAGGCCCGGCATCACCGCCGCCGACCGCGTGACCGCTTCGTCGACGCCGATCGCGCC
>JAWKRX010000014.1:0-132163 GCA_041389425.1 Myxococcota bacterium | reverse complement strand
GACGTCACGCCGGCCGAGTACGTGACGGGATTGATCACGGAGTACGGCGTGTTCGATGCGAGTCGCGAGGGCCTTCGGAGGCTGCGAGAGATTGCGAGGGGCGAGAGCATTCGGTGCCTTCCGGAGGCCGAGCCCGGTCCTAGAACTGAAAATAAATGAACGGCACGTCCGAAAGCGGCCAGAGCAGGCAAGCCGCGATCCCCACGACTACACACACGCAGCAAGCCGCCGGGATCGAGAGCCGTCCGAAGAACCGGTCGAGATGGCCGACGCGCGCCGAGACGAGGTGGAGCGCGCCGAAGCCGAGCATGATGAGCGTGGAGCTGAAGAGCGCCGCGCCACCGAGGCCGATGTTGGCGAGCCCGAAATCGAAATCGAAGATCAGGAATCGGCGGAGCGCCGTGACGAGATCGGAGGAGTTCGAGATTCGAAACGGGATCCAGGCGAGCAGGACGAAGAACTGCATCGCACAGATGGATGCCAGCTCGGCGATGCGTCCGGTTGCCGGGCGGTATCCCGGGCTGCGGCGGCGAAGATCGAGGTAGAAGCGGTGGGCGACGAGGATGAATCCGTGGATGAACCCCCAGAGCACGAAGTTCCAGCTCGCTCCGTGCCAGAGGCCGCCCAGCAGCATCGTCAACATGAGATTGCGGTAGGTCGCGAGCTGGCCCTTCCGGTTGCCGCCCATCGAGATGTAGAGGTAGTCGCGGAGCCAGGACGAGAGGCTGATATGCCAGCGTCGCCAGAAATCGGAGGGGTTTCGGGCGAGGTAGGGATGGTCGAAGTTGAGCGGCAGCCTGAATCCGAAGATCCGTGAGATCCCGATCGCGATGTCGGAGTAGCCGGAAAAGTCGCAGTAGATCTGGATCGCGAAGCAGATCGCCCCGAGCCAGATGACGATGCTCGGATAGGCCTCCGGGCTCTCGAAGATCCGGTCGGCGAGGATCGCGATGTTGTCCGCGACGAGGACCTTCTTCGCGAGGCCGCGCAGGATCAGGAAGACGGTTTCGAGGTCGACGGAGAGCCGGACGGGGTTTCGGAGCTGGGGCAGGAAGTCGGCGGCGCGGACGATCGGGCCGGCGACGAGCTGCGGAAAGAAGGCGACGTAGAGCGCGAAATCGAGCGGGGAATGGTCGGCGGGGATCTGTCGGCGATAGACGTCGAGCGTGTAGCTGAGCGTCTGGAAGGTGTAGAACGAGATGCCGACGGGAAGCGTGATGTCGAATGAGGTCCAATGGACATCGAAGCCGAGCAGTCGCGCGAGATAGAGCGTGTTCTCCGCGAGGAAGCCGGCGTATTTGAAGTATCCGAGCAGACCGAGGCTCGCGACGAGGCTGCCGATCAGGATCGTCTTCCGGCGGCCGTCGCGGGGCTCGTTCGCGATGGCGCGCGCCGCCACGAAGTTGACGAACGTGGCGAAGGCGATCAGGAGGATGAACGCCGGATTCCACCACATGTAGAAGACGTAGCTCGCGACGAGCAGCACGACCTTGCGCGCTTCGTCGCGATGGACGACGGCGAACGCCGCCAGCAGGATCACGGAGAAGACCAGGAACTCGGGCGTGTAGAAGAGCATCGGGCGTCTATCGATCTTCGCGGAGGGCGTCCGCGAGCATTCGGCTCAGGATCGCTGCGCCGTCGTTGGTCGGATGCAGATCGTCGATGAAGACGGAGCGATCGAGCAGCTCGGTGGCATCGACGACGCGCACGCCGGCCGCTTCGTCGAAGAGGCGCGCGAACTCCGCATGGAGAAGCCCGAGCTGTGGCCCGATCTTCCGGACGATCTCCGGATGGAGGGGTGGGAACAGGAAGACCGTCGATCGTCCCCGGGCCTCGGCGTTCCGGACGAGTGCCCGCGCGAGCTCGATCGCTCCCGTCTCCAGGACCGGCGGGGCGGTCTCGAAGGCCTCGAGGCGCCGATCGATGAAGCCCTGCGTGATCTCGGGATCGATCGGGCGCAGGTAGCTCTGGGGATGGAAGAGATCGAAGGTCGCCTTGTCGAGCGCCAGATCCGATCGAAGCAGCGACCGCGCTCGCGTATCGACGAATTGCCGCACCGCCCATCGCGACGCGAAGATCTGCGCGACGGTCGAACGTTCGAGGAGCGCCAGGACGTCCGGCTCGAAGCTCTCCCGGACGGTCTCGAGCGTCGCCGGCTCCGGACGGAATCCGTACATGAACAAGCTGTTGTATTTCTGGGCGTTCAGGGGCTCGACGTCGTGATCGGGCTGCGGGAAGACGCTGTAGACGGCAGTCTCGACCGTCGTAGGCAGATCCTGGCTCAGCAGATAGCTCTCGAGCAGCGTCTGGCCCGTCGACGCGCAATTCCAGGCGACGGGATTGCCGGGCAGTGCCGCCGTGAGCGCCTGCCCATCGACGCCGGACATCAGCACGCTGTTTCCGAAGACGACGATCTCGGGAGAGGGCTCGCCGCTCTGAAGGGCCCGATGCAGGATTCCGAGGCGCCGGACGTCCGTCGGGATATGCACGAATGCCTGCGCGAGCAGGCCGAGCCCGAGCGCGACACCCGCCAGGATCGAGCCGATCAGGAGCGCGATCTGGACGGCATTCAGCGGGCGGCGATCGATGGGCGCGGCGTTCTGCGGGCGGGCATCCGCCCCCCCTCGCGCCGGCTCAAACCCCATAAAACCCCCGATACCACCCCACGAACCTTCCCATCCCCTCTTCAATCCCAACCTTCGGCCGATACCCCACCGCCTCCGCCAGCGCGCTCACATCCGCGAACGTCGCCTTCACGTCCCCCGCCTGCATCGGCAGCATCCGCTTGATCGCTTTCTTCCCTGTGCACTCCTCGATGACCTCGATGTACCGCAGCAGCTCGACCGGCCGCTCGCACCCGATGTTGAAGATCCGCCACGGCGCGTTCGAGCGCGAAGCGTCCGGGCGTGCCGGGTCGTAGGCGGGATCGGCTTCCGCGGGCCGGTCGTTCGTGCGCACGACGCCTTCGACGATGTCGTCGATGTAGGTGAAGTCGCGCTGGTGGTCGCCGTGGTTGAAGACGTCGATGGGCCGGCCTTCGAGGATCTGCTTCACGAACAGGAAGGGCGACATGTCGGGGCGGCCCCAGGGACCGTAGACGGTGAAGAAGCGCAGGCCGGTCGTCGGGATCGCGTAGAGATGGGAATAGGTATGGGCCATCAGCTCGTTGGCGCGTTTGGTCGCGGCGTAGAGCGAGACGGGATGGTCGACGGCGTCGCGTTCGGAGAAGGGCGTCTTCGTGTTGCCGCCGTAGACGGAGCTGCTCGAGGCGTAGGTGAGGTGGGCGACCTGCTGCTGGCGGCAGCCTTCGAGGATGTTGAGGAAGGCCGAGAGGTTCGCTTCGCCGTAGGCGAGGGGATGCGTGATCGAATAACGCACGCCGGCCTGGGCGGCGAGATGGATGACGCGCTCGGGGGCGGCGTCGCGAAAGAGCGCGCTCGTTCGCGCGGCGTCGGCGAGGTCGAATTCGTGGTGGCGGTAGCGGGGGTGATCGGCGAAGCGGGCGAGGCGGGCGCGCTTGAGCGAGACGTCGTAGTAGTCGTTCAGGCTGTCGACGCCGACGATCTCGTCGCCGCGGGCCAGCAAGGCTTCGGCGACGGCCGCGCCGATGAAGCCCGCGGTTCCGGTCAACAGGATCTTCATCGAAGCGCCCCTTCGAGCATGGACGACGCGACCGGGCTCGGCGAGGCGCCGACCCTGGGCCCGGCACGCGTGCTTCTCGCCCTGGGCTGCGTCGGCGATTTGCCGCGCCGCAGTTTTGACTAGATCGGAAGCGGTCGCCACGCTCGTGAGAGCAACCTCGAAGGGGTTCCGCATTCGAGAGATGTCGGCCAGCAGGCGACGACGCGACGCGCACAGGAACGTCAGTCGCCGGCGATGCAGGCCCCGTCGGCCGGGCGGAATGGGAACCTACGCGTGGGGCATGGGCGGGATTGACTGGGGATTTGATTGGGATTAGCCTGCGCGCGTGTCGAACGCAGTCCATGCCGCCCGCCCCGACCTGGAAGCCTACGAGCATGTGGCTCGAATCGAGTTCCCGCGCCTCGTGGAAGAGCTCTGCGAGCTCCTCGGGCCCAAGCTCGTCGCCTATATCGCAGGGATCGGCGAGGTCCGAGCCGTTCGGCAGTGGAGCTCCGGGGAGCGGGAGCCGCGCGCACCGATTCCGGCGCGCTTGAGGCTGGCGCTTCAGGTGGCCTGGATGATCGCGCAGCAGGACGACTCGGCGGTGGCGCGGGCCTGGTTCCAGGGCTTGAACCCGCAGCTCGATGATCGCTCGGCCGCTCGGCTACTGCGCGAGGGCGAGCTGGATGAGGTTGGGCCCCTGATCCTCTCCGCTGTTCGGGCGTTCGTGAGCGGTGGCTGATCGCGCCCTGGATCGCCTCGCCATCCGCCTCGTCCCCCGCTGAGAGCTAGATCCGCATCCCCCGCCACGCGCCCGACTGGAACCTGCGATACAGCACGATCGCGAGCGTGGCCGACGAAAACACGCCGCCGATCCACGCCCCCGTCAGGCCGAGCTCGAAGCGATACGCCAGCAGCCAGGCGCTCGGCAGGAAGATGAGCCAGGCGGCGAGGCAGCGGATGACGAAGGGCCAGCGGGTATCGCCTGCGCCGCGCAGCGCGCCGTCGGAGAGGACGGAGAGCGCGTCGAAGAGCTGGTAGAACGCGCCGATCGCGAGCAGCGGGGCGCCGAGGGCGAGCACGCCCGGATCGTTCGAGAAGAGCCCGACGAGCGATTCCGGTACGACGAGGAAGGCGATCGCGATCGCGGCGCCGGCGGATCCGCCGAGCACGAGCGAGGAGCGGAAGCGCTGGGCGGCGCGGTCGGGCTGGCCGGCGCCGATGTAGCGGCCGACGAGGGTCGCGGTGGCGGTCGAGATCCCGGCGGCCTGCATGAACGAGAGGCTCGCGAGCTGGCCGAACGCATGGGAGGCGGCCATCGCGGCGTCGCCCATGCGCGCGACGAGGGTCGTGAAGAGGGAGTAGGCGAGCATCTCGACGACCCATTGCCCGCCGACGGGCAGCCCGATGCGCCAGAGCCGCCGGACGGGCGCGAGCCGCGGCATGCGCCAGCCCGTCGCGAAGCGCGCGCGGACCGAGGGGCGCAGGAACGCGCAGGCGATGAATGCGAGATAGAGCCATTCGGAGATCGAGGTCGCGAGGCCTGCGCCGAACACGCCGAGCTCGGGGAATCCGAACCAGCCGTAGACGAGGCCGAAATCGAGAAAGACGTTCGCGCCGTTCGCGAAGACGGTCGCGAGGAGGGGCGTGCGCGCGTCGCCGATGCCGCGGAAGAACGAGGCGACGGCGATGGCGGCGGTGAGGCCGACGAGGCCGGGCGCCCGGGCGCGCAGATAGTCTGCGGAGAGGCTTTCGACGCCCTCGCTCGGCGCGATCCAGGCGATCGCGGAGTCGGCGGCGAAGAGCAGGAAGAGCGCCGATGCGATCGCGAACGGGACGGTCGATCCGATGCCCTGCCAGGCCCAGCCGCCGCAGTCGCGCTCGCGCCCGGCGCCGTGATCCTGCGCGACGAAGGTCTGGACGACGCTCGCGGCGCCGATGAAGAACGACGCGATCGTCCAGAGCCAGGTCCCGGAAAGGCCGACCGCCGCGAGCTCCCGCGCGCCGAGCCGGCCGACGATCGCGGCATCGACGAGGCCCATCATCGAGAAGAGCAGCTGGGTCAGGACGAAGGGCAGCGCGAGGACGGCGACCTCGCGCAGGCTCTGCGCCGCCGAGTCGATGCCGCCGCCTTCCGGACGTTGCGGCGAGTCCGAGAGCGGCGGGGAGTCGGGGCGGAGCATGGGGAACCTGTCCGGGCGTTCGGCCGGGCCTGCGAACGGGCGCCTGGCGCACGCGACCCGCCCGGCAGCCGGCTTCAGGCTTCGTCGCTTTGGGCTTCGTCGCTCTGGGCTTCGTCGAGGGCGCTTGCGGGGCCGGGGCGGCGGAGGAACGACGCGGGATCGATCCGGCATCGTCATCGACACCGACCGGCGCTTGATAACATGCCGCCCATGACCCATCAAGCCGCGGCGTGGCGGATCGGCTTCGTGCTGGCGTTCGCGGCGACGTCCGGTCTCGCTTGTTCGTCGCTGCCGCCGGTGCGGGCGATTCGGGCGGCGCGGTATTATGCAGCCGGTTCCGAGGCCCTCGACCGCGGCGATGCCGCGGCGGCGATCGCGGACCTCGAGCGCGCGGCGTCGCTGATGCCGAGCGCCTCCGAGATCCAGAATCATCTCGGCCTCGCCTATTGGTCGGATGGACGCGAAGACGCGGCGCAGCAGGCGCTCGAGCGCGCGCTCGAGCTCGACTGCGACAACGATGCGGCGCGCGTGAATCTCGCGCGCTTGCGGGGCGGGTCGGCTGGCCCGCGCACCGCGAGCGGCGATGCGGGCAGAGACGCGGGCGGAGACGAAGGGAGCAGCTCGGATGGCGAATGACGGACGCAAGCTTTCCTACAGCGAGCGGGACAAGATGCGGCGCGAGGGCGGCGGTGCCGGCCGGCGCGAGAAGCCGCAGTCGGGTCACGACCGCGCCCTCGAGGAGAAGCGCTCGCGCCTCGCGCTGGCCGCGGCCGAGGAGCTCTTCACCGACGAGCCGGGTGGCCAGACCGGCAAGGCCCTCGCGAAGGCCGTTCGTGATGCCCACGGCACGAAGGATCTCGCGGCGGCGTGTCACGCCTATCTCGAGAAGATCGGCCCGCCCGCGGCGAGCGATCTCGCGTCGATCTTCCTCGACGCCGGCGACAAGGCGATCAGCCTCCCCGTGCTCGACGCGCTGCTGGCCCGGAAGCAGGCGGGCACGCTCGAGCTCGAAGGCGGCTTGAAGCGCCAGATCCGCCTGCTCTCGGAGGATTTCGACGACGCCCTGGCGTCCCGCGCCGAAGACCTGCTCGCGTAGAGCGGGGCCATCGCCCGTCTCCCGGGGCCCACCGAGCGAGATGGGTTACGCTGCGCGCATGGCGCACGAAGTCGAGATGCGAGCGCTCGCGGAGTACCTCGAGCAGCACAATCTCAAGCATACGAAGCAGCGCGAGCTCGTTCTCGGGGTGTTCCTCGAGGCGAAGCGGCACGTCTCGTCGGAAGATCTCTACCAGGTCGTTCGGGAGAAGCATCCGAACGTCGGCTACACGACGGTGTACCGGACGATGAAGCTCCTCGTCGAAGCGGGCCTCGCGACCGAGCGGCATTTCGACGACGGCATCACGCGCTACGAGATCGAGCAGGAGCACCACGATCATCTCGTCTGCGTGAAATGCGGCAAGATCCAGGAATTCGAGTGCGAGATGATCGAACGGACCCAGCGCGAGATCGCCGTGCGCTACGGGTTCCGCATCCTGCGCCATCGCCACGAGCTCTACGGCCACTGCACGGAATGCGACCGCGCGGAGCGGGGCGAGCGGAAGATTGGTGCAGAAACCGACTAGCTGGCCGACTTCCATTTGAGGCCAGGACGCCTCTTCTCCTTCGCGCATTCGCGAAGATACAAGTTGATCAGCGTCTGGTAGGGAATCTCCGTATCTGCGGCGAGTTCCTTGAAGTATTCGAGCGTCTGCTCATCGAGCCGGATCGTGACCTGCTTCTTGAGCTGCTTGGCGTAAGGGTTCGCCTTGCCCTTCGAGAAGTCGTATTGCCGCCTCATTCTCTCCATCTCCTCTCGTAGTCGCGGCGATCTTCGGGGTTCCTCCGTCGCCTATCCCCGCCGCGAATAGCGCGGCAACTCACTCTCGCCGAAGTCCGCGAGCCGCCGCCCCTGCTGGTCCTTGGCGGAGAGCAGCGGGTCGGCGATCGGCCATTCGATGCTAAGGGCCGGATCGTTCCAGGCGATCGTGATCTCGCTGGTCGGGTCGTAGAGATCGGTGCATTTGTACTGCATCTCGGCGATCTCCGAGACGACGCAGAAGCCGTGGGCGAAGCCTTCCGGGATCCAGAGCTGGCGGAAGTTCTCGGCGGAGAGCGAGAAGCCGACGCTGCGGCCGAAAGTCGGAGAGCCGACGCGGATGTCGACGGCGACGTCGTAGATCTCGCCGAGCGAGGCCCGCACGAGCTTGCCCTGGGGCCGGGCGAGCTGGGCGTGGAGGCCGCGCAGGGTGCCGCGGCGCGAGCGGCTGTGGTTGTCCTGGACGAAGCGCGCATCGAGGCCGGCGGCGGCGTATTTCTCGGCGTGCCAGGTCTCGAGGAAGAAGCCGCGATCGTCGCGATGGACCGTCGGCTCGACGAGCAGGACTTCGGGCAGGGCGGTCGGCGTGATCCGCAAAGGGTGTCTCCGGGAAGCGGGGCGTTGGCGCGAGCGGCGCGAGGATAGGCGGGCTCGGCGGGATGGTCAGCGCGGGTTGGCGCGGGGTGCGATTCGGCGTGCGCTGCGAAGGGGCGATGCGGCGAACGCCTCGCGGCGGGCCGATGCGGGATGGCCGCCGTTCACGGCGATTCGCGCCCGTCGGGCTGGGATCTCAGCCGCAGAGCTTCGCTGCCATCGGCTCGGGCTGGCTTCCGCGCAGCTGGACGCGCCCGGATCGCAGCATGTGCATCACGGTCGCGACGACTTCCCGCTCCGAGTCGCTGAATTCGGCGACGGCCTCGACGAGCTCGAAGAGGCTGACTTCCTCGGGCGCCTCTTCCAGCTCGAGGTCGCGGAAGGTCTCGACTTCGTGGACCTGGCAGAAATGCTCGACCGGGATCGAAACGCTCGTCGGATGGGCCATGACTGCGAACCTCCTGGTGACATTGCTTCGATCGGCCGGCTCTCGGGCATCTGAAGACGAGCGGCGCCGATTCCGCATCTCGCCCCCGCCCTGCACCGCTGCCTCAGCTCATATGCATCCGGCATGCCGGCCCGTAGTGCCTGACGCACTGAGGGCATCTGCGGTCGGTCGAGGTCGACCGATTCGGTGTTTTCCCGGTGCCGCAGGTTCCCGCGGCGCCTCGCCGTGGCCGCCCGGGGCCTCTTTCGGCGCCGAAGGGCATCGCGATGGGGCGAATCGCCGCCGCCAGCGGAGGGAGGTGTGTCCGGCGGTCGGCGCACAAACAGGCAACGCCTGTTCGCATTTCGATCAGCCGCGGGGCATGCGCGCTAACGCACCTGGCGCATCGACAGCGCTTCGGCCACGTCGGCGCTCGTGGTGGACGCCCGGCCCTCGAGGTCCGCGATCGTGCGCGCGACGCGCAGCAGGCGGCGGGCGACGCGCGCGGAGAGATGCAGGCGCTCGACGGCCCGCCCGAGCAGCGCGAGCGCCGCGGGATCGGCGGCGACGAGCGCATCGAGTCGCGCATCGGGGATGGCGGCGTTCGCAGCCGGGCCGCGCGCCAGCTGAAGGGCCCGGGCTCGCGCGACGCGCGCGCGCACGACCTCGCTCGCAGGGCCGTCGACCGGCCCATTGAGCACCGACCACGGCACTTCGCCGACCCCGACGACGAGATCGATCCGATCGACGAGCGGCCCCGAGAGCCGCCGCTGATAGCGCGCGAGCGCCGCGTCGTCGCAGCGGCAATCGCGGCCGGGCGTGCCGTAGCCGCCGCAGGCGCAGGGGTTCGCGGCGGCGATCAGCTGGAAGCGCGCCGGGAGCTCCCAGGTCCCGTGGGCCCGGGCGATGCGGACGACGCCCTGCTCGAGCACTTCGCGCAGGGATTCGAGGCAGCGCCGGTCGAACTCGGGGAGCTCGTCGAGGAAGAGCACGCCGCGATGGGCGAGGGAAGCTTCGCCGGGGCGGATCGGGTTGCCGCCGCCGAGCAGGCCGGCGGCGCTCGCGGTGTGGTGCGGCGCCCGAAAGGGCGGCCGGTCGGGGATCGGCGCCTCGGGCGCGAGGATTCCCGCCGCGTCGGCGATGCAGAACGCTTCGAGCCGCTCGTCCTCGCGCAGGGGAGGCAGGAGCGCGGGCAGGCGCCGCGCGAGCAGTGTCTTGCCCGTGCCGGGCGGGCCGGTCAGCAGCAGCCCATGCCCCCCGGCTGCCGCGACCTCCAGCGCCCGCTTGGCGAGGGTCTGGCCCCGGATCTCCGAGAGGCACGGGAGGCGCTCTGCGGTCTCGGCGCCGATCTCGCCTCGCGCCGCCCCTTCGCAGAGGCCCGCGGCCGTCGGCAGGCGAGCGACTCCGAGCAGATGGGCCATCACGCCGGCGAGATCGGGCGCTGCCCGCACCTCGAGGCCCGGGGCATGCCGCGCCCGCTCCGCAGAGCCCGCCGGCACGATCGCCTCCCGCGCCCCCGCCGAGCGCAGGGCGAGCAGGGAGGCGAGCACGCCGCGGGTCGCCCGGAGCCGGCCATCGAGGGCGAGCTCGCCGACGAACGCCCGGCCGTCGAGGGCCTCCGGCGGCAGCGAGCCGCCTCCGGCGAGGATTGCGATTGCGATCGCAAGGTCGAGACCCGCCCCGTTCTTGCGCAGATCGGCGGGGGCCAGGTTCACGGTGACCCGGCGGTCGGGAAAGGGGAGGCCGGTGGCCGCGATCGCGCCCCGGATCCGGGAGATGCTCTCCCGGACCGCCGCCTCCGGCAGGCCGACCACGTCGACACACGGCAGCTGGGAAGAGATCCGGACCTCGACCTCGACGGGCACCCCCGTCACGCCGACCACCGCCGCACTCCAGACACGCGTCATCGAGGCACTCGCCGGGACCGGGTGCATCGGGGCTTCGAGCGATGCTTCAAGCGATGAGGACGAGTTCAGGTCGGATGCGTTCGAGGGCCCGAACGCAAGGGAGGCAGAGCTCTCAGGGTAGAGCTCTGCCTCCGACTTTCGAAAAGCCCCGCGAGGAGCGGGTCTTCGTCTCTCAAGTGTCTCGCCCGCTGTCGATGTGTCAGAAATTTTGCCGATGGGACGCAATTTCTTGCGGTCCTGCGATACAGCGGGGTTTCACGAGATCTGCGCAGCAGAGAGAACGGATTCGCATTTTGCGAGTCCGGGCGGGAGCGCCGGTCCGGCAGGGCCGTCGCAGCTTGCCCGACTCTCTCCGATCCTCCTCGGAAAATCAGCCATCTATCTGATTTTTCTTGGGTTTTCCTTGCGCCATCGCGGTTGGCACGCTAGTTTGCCGGGCCCGCGATGCAGCCCATCCGGGTCGACGCGAATCGGATCGAGGCGCGGAGCGAGCCGCGCAAACCAGTCGCGAGGCGATGATCGCGCGATGTGCACGTTGATCGTCCTTCATCGCTGCGTCACGGGAAGGCCTCTCGTCGTCGCTGCGAATCGAGACGAGTTCTTCGCGCGGCCCGCCGAGGGGCCCGCGATTCGCGAATCGCAGACCGGAAGGATCCTCGCACCGCGGGATCTGGAGGCGGGCGGAAGCTGGGTCGGACTGAGCGAGCGCGGCGTCTTCGCCGGGCTCACGAACCTGCGGCCGAACGCAGCGCTGCCAGCGAGCGCCGGGACGAGCGCGCTAGGCGGCGCCGGGGGCGGAAGCGACGGGCGTCGGGTGAGTCGGGTGACGAGTCGGGTGAAGAGCGGACCGAGCGGGCAGATCGAAACGCCGCTCCGCTCGCGCGGCGAAGTGGTGATGACGGCGCTCGAGGCGCGCAGCGCCGAAGAGGCGAGCGAGACGTTGTCTCGATTGGAGGAGGGGCTCTACAACCCGTTCCAGCTCGTGGTGGCGGACGCGCAATCGGCGGCCCTGATCGTCTACCGCGAGGGGCCGCGGATCTTCCCGCTCGAACCGGGACTGCACGTCGTCGGCAACGTCGAGGACGAGCGGATCGCCGAAGCGACGAGCGGGCCGCGCGATGGGATCTGCGCGGGGGGCGGAGCCGGAAGCGCCGTCGATGCCGGGGCGTACTTCCCGGGCTTCGAGGGCATCGAGGGATTGGTCGACACCGCAGAGCCGCGGGCGCAGAAGCTGGTGCGCATCCGGGGGCGGGTCGAGAAGCTTTTGACGGAATCGGGCCAGGATCTCTTCGAGGGCCTGGCGCGAATCTGTCGAGAACACGTCGAACGAGAGGACGAAGCCGGGCCGGGCGCCGCGCCGGGACCGACGAGCCCCTTCGAATCGACATGTGTCCATGTGGCGGATCGTTATGGCACTCGCAGCTCGCTCCTCCTGGAGCTGTCCGAGGATGCCCTGGCGAGCCGTCTCTGGACGACGGATGGGCCGCCGTGTCGGCGGCCCTTCGAAAATCGGTCGTCCCTGTTGCGGGAGCTCGGCGTCCGGCTGAGCGCGTAGCAGGGACCGAAACGATGTGAGGACGAAGCGTTGAGAAGAATCGGCAGCAACATTCGCAAGAAGAGTTCCGAAGAGCGGTCCCACCGCCTCACGAAGAACATCATCGAGTACTCGGATTCCGAGACCCCCAAGAACGACTATCCGCGCCGCATCGTCTCGCCCACCCGGGCTTCGAAGTGCTGTACGGACGACAGCCGCATCAACGTCGGCTCCGTGCGCGAGGTCGAGGGGTTCATGTTCTGCTACCGCGTGTGCCAGGAGTGTGGCCACGCCGTCAAGTACTTCTACCCGTCGAACGAATCGACGAGCCCGGCGCTGAAGGCCTATCGCGAGCGCCAGAAGTACATGCTCCAGTAGTTCGCGCGCCCGGCGCCGCGCACGGGAGCTCCGCGGCTCCCCGCGCGCAGCCAGGCCGGCACGGCGGACGGCTTCGAACGATGGAGAAGGCGGTCAAGCAATTGGCCGCCTTCTCTCGTTCAGGGCCTCCCGTTTCGGATGGCTCGACTACGATTGCGTCCGGCGCCGCTCCCGCCCTGCGGCGCGAGGATTCCGATGCGTCCTGCCGAGCCCGAGTCCGAGCCCGCACCCATCACGAACATCGCCGAGGCGAGCCATTGGCTCGACGGGCTGATCAACCGCGAGCGGACCGGCGACTACGTCTACGAGCGGCTCGACCTGCGCCCGATCGAAGCGCTGATGGATGCGATCGGTCGCCCCCACGATCGCCTCTGCGTCCTCCACGTCGCCGGCTCGAAGGGCAAGGGCTCGACCTGCCTCTTCGCCGAATCGATCCTCGGCGCCCTCGGCGAGCGCGTCGGCACCTTCACCTCTCCCCATCTCGAGCGCTGGACCGAGCGCTTCCGCATCGACGGCCGCGAGATCGATGAAGCCGCGCTCGTCGCCGCCGTCCGGCGCGTCCGCCCGGCGATCGAGCGCCTGCGATACGGGCCGCCCGAGACGCGGCCGAGCTTCTTCGACGCGACGACGGCGATCGCGTTCGTCGCGTTCGAGGCCGCGCGTGTCGATCGGGCCGTGATCGAGGTCGGCCTCGGCGGACGCCTCGACTCGACCAACGTCGTCCGCCCCGCCGTCACCTGCATCACCTCGATCGAGCTCGAGCACACCGACAAGCTCGGCCCCACCGAAGCGGCGATCGCCGGCGAGAAGGCGGGCATCCTGAAGCCGGGTGTGCCCGCCGTGCTCGGCAGGCTCGGACCGGAGGCGGCGGAGGTCATTCGCAAGCGCGCCGCGGCGGTCGGCGCGCCGATCGTGGCGCGGGGCGAGGCGTTCGAGATCTTCGCGCTCGAGACCGCGTCGGAAGAGTCGAAGCCTTCCGCCGCGAGCGGGATCGTTCAGCGCCTGCGCTTCGAAGCTGCAGGCGAGGCCCCGATCGAGGCTGCGCTGTCCGTCGTCGGGGCGGCTGCCGTCGCGAACGCCGGCCTCGCGATCGCCTGTGTGCGGGCGCTCGGAGGCTACGACGCGGACGTCTTCCGACAGGCCGTTCGCGCGGGCCTCGCGCGGGCCGTGTTGCCCGGCCGGATCGAGATCCTCGCGAACGATCCCGCGGTGCTGATCGATGCGGCGCATACGGCGCGCTCGGCGGAGAACGTCGCGGAGGTGCTCGCGCGGTTCGCGCCCGATGGATTCGACCTGCTCGTCTCGATCTCGAACGACAAGAACGTCGACGCCGTGCTCGCGGCGCTGCTCCCCGGCGCCTGCCGCATCTGGCTGACGCGCGCCGACGCCCTGCGCTCCGCCGATCCGGCGCGCCTCGTCGAGCGGATTCGCGCCCGGCGCCCCGACCTCCCGATCGACGTCGTCCCCGATCCCGCTCTCGCCGCGCGCACCGCCCGCGCCGCGCTCCCCCCCGGCCGCCTGCTCTGCGCCGTCGGCTCCGTCTACCTCGCCGGAATCACCCGCCGCACCCTCGGCCCCCACCCCTGAAAAGGGACGCGGACACGCGATCCGCCCCCCACGACGCCCCGAGCGCCCGGGCCGAACGGTGCGGGGTGAGATGTAATGGACGCGCGCGCAGCAAGGCGAAGGACGCGCCGGCGAACCTGAACGCGCGCGCCCGAGCCACGAACCCCGCACCGTTCGGCCCGGGCGCCTGGCACAATCGCCGGGCCGACTAGCGCGCCCGCAGCCCGAGCCGCGCGCGCATCTCGTTGTAGACGTCGAGCATCCCGATCGAGCTCGTCGCCGGCGGGGCCGGCGGGCGGTTCGCGCGCAGGTGTCCGGCGGCGGCCTCGAGATCGGCGATCGAGCACCGCAGGCGGCTGGCGGTCTTCTCGAACTCGGAGATCTCGCTGCTCGCGAGCCAGAGCGCCTGGAGCATCTCCGCCTGGGCCTGCTGCTGCTCGGCGAGGTCTGCGAGGCGCCGGGCGAGGGCGCGGCGCGCGGTGGCGGTGAGGGATTTCGGGTTCGTGCGCCAGGCGCAGTAGTCGAGGGCGGCGAGGGATTTCTCGATCGCGAGGGCCGTCGCGTGGGCCGCCCAGGCGAGCTCGAAGCGGGCGAGGCCGCCGAGATCGCCGGGCGCCGGGCGCTCCGCCATCCGCTCGACGTCGCGCAGCACGGGCGCGATCCGGCGTGCGCTCCGCTGCAGGGCAGCTCGGTCGGCGTGCTGGTGGAAGAAGCTGCGATCGACGCCGTCGAAATAGAGGTACTGCAGCGCGGAGCCGTTGAAGATTCGGAAGCCGGCGTCGTGGACGGCGCCGAGGCGGCGGTAGAGGCGTGCGTAGGTTGGCGAGTCGTCGCCGAAGAGCTCGCGGCCGAAGGCGCGATCGAAGCGCGCGGCGTCCGCTGCGCCGGACCAGGCGTTCTGGGCGCCCTGGGCGTAGGCGTAGAGCGAGGCGCCGAGGGTGTTGTAGTGCCCGAAATCGCCCCAATCCGTGTTGAGCAGGCCGGTCGCGCCGTGACGCTTTCCGGCGTCGGCCCAGCGGGCGATGTTCGCCTCGCTGTTCGCGACGCGGGGGAAGAGGCAGTTCCACGCGGAGGTGCCGGGCGAGACCCAGAACTCGAAGCCGTGGCGCCGGAGCTTCGCGATCCGGTCCGCGTCGAAATCCGCCTCGTACCACCAATCGATCAGCACCGTATCGGGCGCCAGGCGGGGGATCTGATCGGCGTGCTTGTAGGCGAAGTCGGCCCAGATCATCAGCTGCTTGCCGTGGCGCCGTGCCAGGCCCGCGAGGGCGTCGACGTGGCCGGCGAAGAGCTCGCCCGGGGTCTTCTTCGGGGCGATCCGTGCCGACTGGCCGCGGCCGAGATCGAAGGGCTCGTCGCAGTTCGCGTTGAAGCGCTTCGAGCGGAAGAGCGGCAGGAATTCGTCGTAGAGCTCGGCGAGAAACGCATGAGTCTCGGGCCGGCTCGGCGACACCGACCAGCGTCGGTCGCTCTCGGCGAGCCTTCGATAGCGCGGCAGCGAGAGGACCCGCTCCATGTGGCCCAGCGATTGAAGGCAGGGCACGAGCTCCACGCCGCGCTCCGCGGCGTAGGCGTCGAGGGCGAGGATCGTCTCGGCGTCGAGCGGCGAGGCGCCGGCGCCGATCTCGGGGTGGCGACGGAAGGCGAAGGTGTGCTCGACGTAGAGCATCAGCACGTTCAGCCGAAGCCGCGCGCAGAGGTCGACGAGTGCCTCGAGCGTCGCGCGCCGGGGTACCCGCCCGCGCGACACGTCGAGCATGATGCCGCGATCGCGAAAATCCGGTTGGTCGAGGATCTCGAGCGCCGGCAGGCGCGCACCGCGCCGCGCGAGGGGGCCGAGGGCGTTCAGGCCGTAGCGGATGCCGTGGAGCGTCGGTGCGGAGAGCTCGATGCCGCGGGGGCCGACGACCAGGCGATAGGCGTCCCGCGCCGTCCCGGCCTTCGGCGCGAGGGCGGCGCGCGCGTCGATCCGGCAGACGATCGCCGGGCCGCCGCGGGGCAGGGTCGCCGGCCGCTCGATCGCGAGCTCGACGCCGCAGGCTTCGTGCCATCGCTTCTTCAATGCCTGGGCCGCGAGCAGCACCGACCGTTCGAGGGCGGCGTCGGGCGGCGGGGAAGCCGGGGATGGCGCGGGGAGGTAGAGCGGCATTGCCTTCGGGAGCCGCAGCTCGCCTCGGCGCATGCGCACGCTCTTCGGTGTCGGGAGCAGGGGCGGCAGCCCGTGGCTCTTCGCGCGCGTCGTCGTCGCGCGCTTCTGGCTGCGCATGCGGGCCCCCATCGGTCGCGCATTGTACGCCGATCGCTTCGGGGCCCAAAGATCGGCAGGTGCAGGCGAGGGCGCGAGGTCGAAACGCGAGCCCGCCGGAAACGCGAGCCCGAAAGAAGAAGCGCCCGAGCTGGCTCCTCGCACGAGGTGTGCGAAGGGAGGGGTAGCCAGCCCGGGCGCGAGAATGGGGGCCCGCTCCTCGAAGACGCCCCACGATCAACGAGCGCGAAGAGAGCAATCGTCGTGCCAAGGCGAGGGGAAAAGCCCCTGACTCAATCGGTGGGACTCCCGGGGCGGCGCGCTCGCCCGGGCGAGCGACGCCGGCGCAGGGGGGCGGAAGCGGCGCAGAAGCGGGTGGGCATGTGCCGCGGTCCGGTGACCCAATTTGTCGCGGGCAGGGCCGCTTTCGGGCCTCGTTTCGTCGCGGGATCCGGGGAGCTCGGTGGAGATCGGGCGAGCTCACCGGCACCGCTGCCGGCGCGTCCGGGATCAGGCGGTTCGGGGGTCGGGGTCGGTCGCAGTCGGGCGGTTGGGGGCAGGCGAGCGGCGATCGGATGTGCGAACGCGTTCCACGAGTGCGGCGATCTCGGCCGGCGTCGTGCCGCAGCAGCCGCCGAGGATCCCGGTGGCCGTGTGGAGGCTGGCGCCGAAGGCCTCGGGAAAGCGGCGGGGATCGCCCGAGGCATCCCGGGCGAAGCCGGTCCGCGGCTCGGGCTGGCCGAGATTCGGCGAGAAGAGCAGGGGCGCCCCCAGCTCCGCGAGGGCGCGCTGGCAGGCGGCGAGGTTCGCGATCGGGAGGCAGTTCACGCCGACCGCCGACGCGCCCGCTTCGAGCGCCCGCGCTGCCGCCGTTCGCAGGGGCTCGCCCGAGAGGAGCGTTGCCCCGTCCCAGGCGACGAACGAGACCACGAAGGGCAGCCCCGTCGCGGCGGCGGCTCGGGCAGCGGCGAGGGCCTCGCGCTCGCTGCTCATCGTCTCGACGAGGATCAGGTCGGCGCCCGCCTCGCCTAACAATTCGGCCTGGCGGCCGTGCTCCCGGGCGAGGGCGGGCTGCGGCGGGACGAGATCCGGGCGGTAGCAGTCTTCGAGGGGTGGGAGCGAGCCCGCGATCCAGGCGGGCGCGGCGCCGGCGGCTCGCCGGGCGAGGCACGCGCCGGCGGCGAGCTCGAGGGCGAGGCGGGTCAGGCGCGCATCGCTTTCGCCGAGCCCCGCGCGGGCGAGGGTGCGGTGCTGGGTTCGGAAGGTGTTGGCGGTGAGGATCTCGGCGCCGGCGGCGAGGTAGGCCGCGTGGATCTGGAAGACGGCCTCGGGCGCCTCGAGCAGCGCGTGGGTGGACCAGAGCGGCAGGCCGGTCCAGAGGCCCGCCCGCTCGAGCTCGGTGCCCGTGGCGCCGTCGAGGATCAGCGGGCCGCCCTCGCCGGCGAGGCGGCGGGCGAGGGCGCGGCGCCGGTCGCTGTTCGTGATGCCGGCGCGCGCCGGCGCGCTCGTCTGCTCGAGAGCGCCTCCCGCCGGGTTCTCGCCGTCTTCCGGGCTCATCGCCGCGCTGGCCTCCCGATCGCGGTGCCGCGGCGATCGTGCGCGGATTCCCGCGCCCGCGAGGATGCGCTAACCACACCCCCTGCGCGAATCCCGGAGACTCCCGTGCAAGAGCTGCCCGACTCAACGATCCCGGCGGATCGCTCGCTCGCGGTCTTCTGCGATTTCGACGGCACGTTCTCCATTCAGGACGTGGGCTCGACCCTCGCCCGCGAGCGCCTCGCCGAGCGCCGCCGTCAGCTCTGGAGCCGCTTCGAGCAGGGCGAGTTCACCGCCTGGAGCTACGTCGTCGAGCTCTTCGACGGCTTCGTCCTGCCCGAGGCCGAGCTCGTCGCGTTCCTGCGCACGATCCGCCTCGATCCCGGCGCCCGCGGCCTCGTCGACTGGTGCGCGGCGGAGCGGATTCCCTTCCAGATCCTGTCCGACGGCTTCGACTGGAATCTCGAGCGCCTCCAGGAGATCCACGACGTCCGATTCGACTTTCGCGCGAACCACCTCGAATACGAGGGCGACGTCTGGCGCGTCGCGCCGGGCGGCCCGGATCCCGCCTGCGATTGCGGGACGGGGACCTGCAAGCGCCGGCTGATCGCCGCCTATCGCGTTCGGCACCCGAAGGCCTTCTGCGTCCACATCGGCAACGGCCGGGTCTCGGATCGCTGCGGCGCGCTCGAATCCGATCTGGTCTTCGCGAAGGACACCCTCGTCGACGCGCTGCGCGAGCACGGCCGCGCGTTCGTGCCCTTCGACGACCTCGACGAAGTCCGGCGGACGCTCGCCGCCGGCCTGCGCGCGGGGCGGGAACGCGCCCGGCGATGACGCTCGACCCGGAAACACCGGCCCGTGTCGCCGTCGTCGGCGCGGGATTGTCGGGGCTGCGCGCGGCCTGGCGGCTGGCGCGTGCGGGCCTCGACGTCGTCGTCTACGAAGCGCGTGCGGAGATCGGCGGCCGGGCCGGCGGCGCCTGGCAGGCCGGGCATTGGATGGACGCGTCGTGGCCGGTGCTCGACGCGCGCAATGCAGTGCTCCTGCGCTGGGCGATCGAGCTCGGGCTCGGCGACGACATGCTGCCGCTGCGGCCGGTGCAGCCGAATCTCTGGCGCGGCGGGCGGGCCCATGCCGTCGAGCCGACCAGCCTGCGCGGCGCGGCCTGGACGCCGGGCTGGCCGATCCTGCAGACGGCGAAGCTGCTGCGCTGGCCGCGCTTGATGGCGCGTTATTCGGCGCAGCTCGACGCGCGCGCGCCGGAGCGGGCGGCGGATCTCGACTTCCGCAGCGTGCGCGACCACGTCGAGCTCTATTTCGGCCGCGCGGCGCTCGATCTCTGGCTGACGCCCGAGCTGCAGGCGAGCTACGGCGACTCCGTCGAGGATCTCTCGCGCGTGGCGCTGCTGCAGTACGCAAAGGCGCGCGGGCTCGGCGGCTGGCGCCCGGGCCTCGCCGGATTGCCGCGTCGCCCGCTCTTCGATCTCGCGCAGGCCGCGGGCGAGGGCTTGCGGATCTTCCGCGAGACGGCGGTCCGCCGGATCGACGAAGAGCCTTCGGGCGGATTCCGGATCGAGGCCATCGACGGCAGCGGCCAGCGCAGCGAGGCCGATTACGACGCGGTCGTCTCGGCGCTGCCGGCGCGCGAGGCGGCGCGGGTGGCGAGCTCGCTCCTCACGACCGCCGAGCGCGACTTCTTCGCGGCGGCGAGAGAGCGGCCGCTCGTCTGTCTCGCGGTCGCGATCGAGGCCGTCGCCGACAGGGCGCCCCAGGAGGTCCGTTTCGCGCGGGGCGACGCATCGCCGGTCGCGTCCTTCGTCGTCGAGCCGGGCCAGCATCTCGGCCGCGCGCCGGAGGGGCAGAGCCAGATCGTCGCGTTGCTGCGCGACGCGGCGAGCGAGCGCTGGCTGCGCGAGGCCGACGACGTCGTCGAGAAGACGGTCCTGCGCGCCCTCGCCCGTGCCCGGCCCGGTCTCGAGGATCAGGTGCTCGAGACGCGGCTCACCCGCGCGCAGGTGCCGTTCTTCGAAGTCGGCGCCTATCGCCGGCTCGCGCGCTTCGATCGGGTCCAGCGCGATCGGCGCGGCCTCGGCCGCCGGCTCTATTTCGCGGGCGATCATTTCGCCGGGGCGGGCTTCGAGGCGGCGATCCTCTCCGGCGATCGCGCGGCGGATGCACTCATCGCGGATCAGCTCGTGTAGGCGATGCCGCTCCAGAGTGCGAGGCCCGAGAAGAGGAACCCCGCGAGCCAGATCAATCCGAGCAGGCGCGCACCGTTGCGATAGGTCGGCCGCCGGCGGGCGCGGACGACGACGTCGATCGTCATGCCGAGAACGAGCAGCAGCGCCGCCGCGGCGAAGGGATTGCGGTCGACGCCGGCGAGGACCATGAGCGTCGCGGCGAACGCGCCTCCGCTGCCGAGGGCGACGGCGAGCACCGGCCAGAGCGAGGGCTCCCGCATGAACGTCCCGATCAGCTGATCGAAGCCCGGCAGGCCGTCGTCCCCGCCGTCCCCGCCATCCCCGTCGCGCTCTTCGTTCGGCGTCTCGTTCGTCATCGCTCTCAATCCTTTCGCAGGACGACGCGCGTCGCCCCCGCCCCGCCCTCTTCCCGTGCGGCCTCGCGAAACTCGACGACCCAATGCGAACGCGGCAGGAACTCGCGCACCGCCCGCCGCAGCGCGCCCGTCCCGATGCCATGGATCACGCGCAGCTCGTCGCGGCCCAGGACGGCGGCCTCGTCGAGGCTCGCGTCGAGCCGTTCGAGCGCGTCTTCGGCGCGCAGCCCGCGCAGGTCGATCTCCGCGGTGCCGCCGATGCGCAGCGGCGGAAGCGGATCGGGTCGCGGGCCGGGCGAGCGCGTCGACTCGCGGTCGGCGGCCGTGCGACCGCTGCGTCCGCCGACCGCGGACTGACTCCGCGTGCCGGCCCCGGACGGCGTCGTGCGGCCGAGCTGCTCGCGGGGGAGGGTCAGCTTCGCACCGGCCGTCTGGATCGTGACGCGTCCGCGGCGGTCGGGCAGCGCGACGAGGACGCCGAGCGCCCCCTGCGCGGTGCGCACCGGATCGCCGAGGCGCGCCTTCGGCCAGTCGATGGGCACGAGCGCGGCGCTGCCCGGTGCGGCGCCGGGCTCGCGCCCGTGCGCGATCTCCACCTGCTCCGTCCGATCGCGCAGGGTCTCGAGCTGCTGCCGCGCTTCGGCGGCGCGCCGCGAGGTCGGATCGCGCTGGAGCTCGGCGATGATGCGCGCCACCGAGTCGTGGGCCTCGCGAAACGCCTGGTCGAGCTCGCTGCGCATCTCGCCGAAGAGCTGGTCCCGCCGCTCCTGCAGCCGCGCGAGCTTCGCGCGGTACTCCTCGCGCATCTCCTCGCTCTCCGCGCGGAGCGCCGTCGCCGCGGCCTGCTCCGCCTCGAGCGTCGCGCGCGCGGCGGAGAGTTCCGAGAGCATCCGGTCGAGCCGGCGGTCTTCGCGATCGAGGAGCGAGGACGCGCGCTCGAGGATCCGCGTCGGGATCCCCATGCGCGCGGCGACCGTCGTCGCCGAAGACGCGCCCGGGCGCCCGATCCGCACGCGATAGGTCGGGGCGAAGGTTTGCGGATCGAACTCGACGCTCGCGTTCGCGAAGCGCGGCTCGAGCTCGGCCATCTCCTTCAGCAGGTTGTAATGCGTCGTCGTGACGACCCGTGCCCCGGAATCTGCGAGGGCCTCGAGCGCGGCCTGGGCGATCGAGGCGCCTTCCGCGGGATCGGTGCCCACGCCGATCTCGTCGAGACACACGAGGGTGTGAGGGGCGGCCGTCTGCAGGAGCTCGGCGAGATGGGCCATCGCGGCGGAGAAGGTCGAAAGGCTCTCGGCGAGATCCTGATGGTCGCCGATCTCGGCGATCACGCCGTCGAACAGATCGACGCGCGCCGAGGGCTCGGCGAGCACGTGCAGGCCCGCCCGCACCATCAGCGCCGCGAGCGCCATCGATTTCATCGAGACGGTCTTCCCGCCCGCATTCGGTCCCGACAGGATCAGGACGCAGAACTCCGCGCCGACGCGCAGATCGTTCGCGACGCAGAGCGCCGGATCGATCAGCGGATGGCGCAGCCCCGGCAGCTCGAGGATGCCCTCGCGGCCGACCGTCGGCGCGGCGCCGTCGAGATCGCGCGAGAGCGCGCCGCGGGCGAAGGCGAGATCGATCCGCCCGATCGAATCGAGATCGCTGCGGATGCCCGCGGCCTGGGAGGCGACCGCAGCCGAGAGCTCGCGCAGCACGCGCAGGGTCTCTCGCTCGACCGTGAGCTCGGCCTCGCGCAGGCGATTGTTGGCCTCGACCATGCCCTCGGGCTCGACGAAGACCGTCGTGCCGGAGCGGGAGGCGTCGTGGACGATGCCGCGCACATGGCCGCGGGCGTCGGCGCGCACGGGCAGCACGAAGCGGCCGGCGCGCACGGTGTAGTAGGCGTCCGAGAGATGGGGCGAGAGGTCGGGGCTGCGCAGCTCGCGCTCGATCCGGGACTGCAGCTCCCCGGAAAGCCGGGCTTGATCGCGGCGTGCCGAGGCGAGGGTCGACGACGCTTCGTCGCGCACCTCGCCGCTCTCGTCGAGGCAGCGGGTCAGGCGGGCGACGAGCTCGGGCCGCGGGACGAGGGGCGCAGCGAGCTCGCCGAGGGCGGGCAGCGATTCGCGGCGCGTCTCGAAGAAGCGCGCGACGGCGGCGATCCGGGTGAGGGTGGTGCGGACGTCGAGCAGCTCCGAGGGCTCGAGCAGGCCGCCCTTCTCGGCCCGGGCGAGGCCTTCGGCGAGGTCTGCACAGCCGCCGAGCTCGGGCAGGGCATCGCGGTCGATCAGGGCCCGGGCCTCGCTGGTCTCCTGCAAGCGGGTCCGGACGCCCGCTTCATCGGCCTCGAAGAGCCCCCGCCCGGAATCCGCGAGGATCCGGCGGGCGCCCGGGCTCGTCCGGCAGCGATCGGCGAGGGCCGTCATCAGGCGGGCCCACTCGAGGCTCTCGAGGGTGGAAGCAGCAACGGCGAAGGGCATGGCGGGAGTCTACGGGCCGGATCCGGGGCTCGCCGGGTGGCGGCCATCTTGGGTCAGGCTCCCAGGGCGCAGCCGAGCGGCCGTCCGCCTGCGCCCCGGCCGCAGCCCGGCGAACTGCGATCAAGTTGCCGGGGGGCGGACCGAAAACCCGTTCGATGGCGGAGAAACGTCCGACGGAGGCGGCCCTCGAGCGCTCGCGCGCGCTCGACGAGATGTCCGCCGAAGAAATGCTGCGACTGATCCACAGCGAGGACGGCAACGCCCACGCTGCGGTCGGTCGCGTGATCCCGAGCATGGCGGAGGCCGTCGAGGTGCTCGCCTGCGCGCTGCAGGGCGGCGGGCGCTGGTTCAACGTCGGCGCGGGGACGAGCGGGCGGATCGGTGTGCTCGACGCCTCCGAGCTGCCGCCGACCTACGGCGTCTCGCCCCGCCGCGTCCAGGCGCTGATCGCTGGCGGCGACCGGGCCCTGCGCAGCGCCGTCGAAGGGGCGGAGGACGATCCGCAGGCCGGGGCGTTCGAGATCGAGGAGCGGGGTGTCGGCCTCGGCGACGTCGTCGTCGGGATCTCTGCGAGCGGAACGACGCCTTATGTCCTCGGCGCCCTCGAATCGGGCGCCAAGCTCGGCGCCCGCACGATCGGCATCACCTGCGATCCCGATTCCCCCCTCGCCGAAGTCGTCGAGATCGCGATCGTGCCCGAGGTCGGGCCCGAAGTCGTGACGGGCTCGACGCGCATGAAGGGCGGCCTCGCCCAGAAGATGATCCTCGCGGCGCTGTCGACCGCGGTCATGGTCCGCATGGGCCGCGTGCGCGGCCACCACATGACCCACGTCTCGCCCGTCTCGAGCAAGCTCCGCGAACGCGCCGTGCGCATCCTGACCGAGCTCGGCGGCGTCGACACGACACGCGCCCAGGACCTGCTCCGCCAGACCGAAGGCTCCGTCGAGCAAGCCCTCGCCCTCCTCGAAACCGAACGCAAGTCCAGCTGAAGCGCCCGCCCCGGCCCCAGAGTCTCGCTGCCGATCGATTCCCGATCCCGCCGCGACACCTGTCGACGCCCCACCTCGAGCGGACCGTCGAACCCGTTCAGCGAAACCGTCCCGCGTGCCCCGGCCGAGCGGTGCGGGGTGAGATGTAAAGGACGCACGCGCAGCACGGCGAAAGACGCGCCGGCGAGCCTGAACGCGTGCGTCCGAGCCACGAACCCCGCGCCGCTCGGCCGGGGCACGAGGCACGGCGTTCGGATACGCCCTCCGAAAGCCCCCTAACGAGGCTGCGTAGAAAGCTTCGCCGCGTGCTTCAGGTTCTTCGCCTCGGCCGCGAGAATCACCTCTTCTGCGATGTTGGTCGCGTGGTCCCCGACGCGCTCGAGATCCTTGGTGATGAAGATCAGGTCGATCTCCTGCTCCGTGTGTTCCGGCGTCGTGGCGAGGCGGCCGATCGCGCCGCGGATGATGCGCCCCTCGAGCTCGTCGATCTTGTCGTCGGCGCCGAGTACGGCGCGGGCGAGGTTCACGTCGAGGTCGCGGAAGGCCTGGATGGCGTTGTGGAGCGCGGTCCGGCTGCCTTCTTCGAGGATCGAGAGCTCGTCGCCGAGCTGGACGGGGGCATGCTGCGCCAGCCGCCGCGCGCAGCCCGCGATGTTGCGGGCGATGTCGCCGATCCGCTCGAGATCCGTCGCGATCGACTTGATCGCGATCACGTGGCGCAGATCCGCCGCGACCGGCGCATCGAGGGCCAGGATCTGGAGCACGAGGTCGTCGATCTCGATGTCGAGCTGGTCGATGGCGAGGTCGTCGTGCTTGACCTCGGCGGCGAGATCGGGGCTGCGATCCCGCACCGCCCGGAGACTCTTGGCGAGGATCGCCTCGCAGAGCTCCGCCATCCGCACGGCGCGCGCGCGCAGGGACTCGAGGTCCCGCTCCACTCGCACGTGGATTCGATCCGGCATCCCAGTCCCCCCGGCCGCTCGCCCTCGCGACCGGGGCGGAAAGTAGAGGGCCGGCCCCCGATCGGAAAGTGAGGCGAACCCATGTCTTTTCATCGACGCGGCCTGCCGGGGATCTTCGCATTCGTCATCGAACTGTCACGGAGCCTTCAGGCCGAACACACGAACCCCGCCTAGATTGCCGCCCGCATGCTCGAGGCCGATTCGAGCGCTCGAAGCCGCCGCTCTGATTCGCGGCCGCTGGAGAAAGGAACCCGATCGATGCGTCTTGTCCTTCGACTGTTCACCGTCCTCGCCATCGCCACCCTGCTCTCGCAGATTCCGCGCGACGCCCAGGCCCGGGACCAGATCCACGTGGTCGGCTCCTCGACCGTATTCCCCTTCTCGACCGCGGTCGCCGAGCGCTTCGGCCGGTCCAGCAACTTCAAGACACCGGTCGTCGAGAGCACGGGCTCGGGGGGCGGCCTGAAGCTCTTCTGCCAGGGTGTCGGCGAGAAGACGCCCGACATCGCGAACTCCTCACGGCGGATCAAGGAATCCGAGGTGGAGCTCTGCGCGGCCAACGGCGTGGATCAGATCGTCGAGGTCCGGATCGGCTTCGACGGTATCGTGCTCGCGAGCAGCAAGCGCTCGGCGCGCATGAACCTGAGCCTCCAGCAGGTCTTCCTCGCCCTCGCGAAGCAGGTTCCCGTCGACGGAAAGCTCGTCGCGAACCCCTACAAGCTCTGGAGCGACGTCGACAAATCGCTGCCCGCCGTCCAGATCGAGGTCCTCGGCCCGCCGCCGACCTCCGGGACGCGGGATGCCTTCGTCGAGATCGCGATGGAGGGCGGCGCGCGCTCGATCCCGATGCTCGAGGCGATGCGTGCGAAGGACGAAAAGGCCTTCCAGGGCGTGGCCCACGCGATCCGCGAGGACGGGGCGTACGTCGAGGCCGGGGAGAACGACAACCTGATCGTCCAGAAGCTCGAGGCCAACCCGAAGGCCCTCGGCATCTTCGGCTTCTCGTTCCTCGATCAGAACGCGGACAAGATCCAGGGATCGACCATCGCCGGCGTCGAACCGACCTTCGAGGCGATCGCCGACGGCAGCTACGCGGTCTCGCGCTCGCTCTACGTCTACGTGAAGTCGGCCCACGTCGGGAAGATCCCGGGCCTGCGCGAGTTCATCGCCGAGCTGACGAGCGAAAAGGCCTCGGGCGAAGAGGGCTACCTCTCGGATCGCGGCCTGATCCCGCTCCCGGAGGCGGATCGCAAGGCGGTGCGTGAGTCGAGCCTGAAGCTGACGCCGCTCGCGCTCTAGGCGGTCGGCGTCTCTTCGAGGGCTCGCAGCTTCTTGTTCAGCGCCGCGATCTTCTTCTCGAGCTTCTTGACCTCTTCGAGGCGCGCGAGGTTCAGGCGCGTGTAGACGCGGTCGATGCCGGCATCGAGGTTCGTCTGGACGCGGGCTTCGAGATCCTCGCGCAGGGCCTGGGCGCGCTGGACGCCGGGCAGCTTCTTCAGCTCGCTCTGGATCTGGGTGATGCCCTTCTCGATCCGCTTCTGGCTCTGCTTGCGGAGCTTGTCGCTGCGCGACTGGAGCTCGTCGGTCCACTTCTCGAGCTCGGCGTTGATGCGCTCGATGCCTTCGTTGGCCCATTCGGGGCGGAAATCTTCCCAGCTCCAATCGGTCGTCTTGGTTTCGCGGGTGCTCATGCGCAGGCCTCCTCGTTTTTTCCCGATCCCGGGCGGGGACTCGGATGGGCGCGGACCCGGGCCAGCCTAGACGCGATGCGTCATCGAGTCAATCGCAAGCCGGCAGCATTGATGCGACGCGTCAGGCTGGTGGCCTGGCGGCACAGGCGTGCGGGCCGGGCTTCGCAGGCGCGGGACTCAGCCGGTCCGGAGATCAACCCCAGCGGAGCAGGGCGGAGCCCCAGGTGAACCCCGAGCCGAAGGCGGTCAGCGAGACCAGCTGCCCTCTCTCGAGGCGCCCCTCGCGAGCGGCCTCGGCGAGGAGGATGGGCAGCGCCCCCGCCGAGCAATTGCCCAGGCGCTGGATGTTGTTCATCAGCTTCGAGGCAGGGATCTCGAGCTTCTGGGCGACGGCCTCGTTGATGCGCAGGTTCGCCTGGTGGAACAGGAAGAGGTCGACCTCGTCGAGCTTCACGCTCGCGGCGTCGAGGGTCTCCATCAAGACCTCGGGCATGCGGGTCACGGCGTGCTTGAAGACGAAGCGGCCGTCCATCGAGGGATAGATGCGCCGGTCGTCGATCATCTCCTGGCAGACCCGCTTCGGTGCCGCGCTGCTCGGGGCCTCGAGCCAGAGCCGCCGGGCATGCTTGCCCTCGGCGTGCAGGCGGACCGAGAGCACGCCGGTGCCGGCGGCGGCATCGACCGCCTCGAGCACGACCGCCCCCGCGCCGTCGCCGAAGATGACGGTCACATCGCGACCCGCCGTGCTGATGTCGAGGCCCGTCGAATGCACCTCGCAGCCGACGACGAGCACGCGCCGGTAGCGCCCGGCCACGATCAGCGCGTCCGCCATCTGCAGCCCGTAGAGGAAGCCGCTGCACTGCGCGCGCAGGTCGATGCAGGGGATCTCGCCGGCGTCGATCGCTTCGTGGAGGAAGAACGAGGTTCCGGGGAAATCGTGCTCCGCCGACAGCGTCGCGAGCAGGATGCAGTCGAGATCGCCGACCTCGAGCTCGGCGTCGGCAAGGGCCTGCAGCGTCGCTTCGCGGGCGAGGTCGGAGGGCTTCTGGCCCGGCTCGATCCAGCGGCGCTCGCGGATGCCCGTGCGCTGCTCGATCCACTCCTCGCTCGTGTCCATCCACTGCGTCAGGTCGGCATTGGTGACGACGCGGCTCGGCACGCCCATGCCGGTGCCGGCGATGCGGGAACGAACGGTCATGCAGATCTCCTTCGCGCCTCGATCGGCCGGGGTCGTCGGGCGGGATTCATCAGGCGCCGTTCATCGGGCGCCATTCTTCATGCGCCTTCACGCGCCTTCATGCGCCAAAGGCGACGAGCGGCGCACGCATGCGAGCCGCGACACTCTCGTCGTCGTCCCACAACATTTCTTCCGCACGCGCGAGCAGCTGCGGCATGCCCCGCGCCTCGAGCGCGGAGACGGGCACGGCACCGTACCGCCGCGCGAGCGCTTCGCTCTCGTCCCGGGGCAGTCGGTCGATCTGGTTGAAGACGAGCAGCTCCGGCTTGTCCTCGAAGCCGAGCTCGCTGAGCACCTGGCGCACGGCCTGGATCCGGCGGTCGATGTCCGGGCTCGCGGCGTCGACGACGTGGAGCAGCAGGTTCGCGTCACGCAGCTCCTCGAGCGTCGCGTGGAAGGCGGCGACGAGATCGGGGGGCAGGTCGCGGATGAAGCCCACGGTGTCGGTGATGATGACCTCGCGCTCCCGCGGAAAGCGCAGACGGCGCGAGACCGGGTCGAGGGTCGCGAACATCTTGTCCTCGACGTGGACATCGCTCTGGGTGAGGGTGCGCAGGAGCGTGCTCTTGCCGGCATTCGTGTAGCCGACGATCGAGAGCACGGGGACGGAGCGGCGGCCGCGCTTGCGGCGGCGGCCCTCGCGCTGATCGGTGAGTCGCGAAGCTTCGCGTTCGAGGCGCGTGATGCGATCGCGCACGCGGCGGCGATCGCTCTCGAGCTTCGTCTCGCCGGGGCCGCGCCCGCCGATCCCGCCCGCGAGGCGCGAGAGCGAGAGGTCGGCGCGCTGGGACAGGCGCGGCATGCGGTAGCGGAGCTGGGCGAGCTCGACCTGCAGCTTGCCGTCTCCCGTCGAGGCGCGCTGGGCGAAGATGTCGAGGATCAGCTGGGTGCGGTCGATGACGCGCAGCTCCATCCGCTCGGCGAGGTTGCGCGCCTGGGCGGGGGTCATGTCCTGATCGAAGATGACGAGATCGATGTCGCTCTGGAAGCAGCGGATCGCGAGGTCCGAGAGCTTGCCGGCGCCGAGGACGGTGCGCGGATCGACGGCCGGGCGCGTCTGGGTGATGACGTCGACGACCGTCACCCCGGCGGCGCGGGCGAGCTCGCGCAGCTCGGCGACGTGGAGCTCGAGGGTCGCGCGGTCGCGGCCGGCGGTGACCGAGACGAGGATCGCGCGCTCGCCTTCGCCGACGTCGTGGGTCGCCGTCGGGCGGGCGAGCTCGTTCTCGAGGTCGCGGATGAAGGCGCTGAATTCGACGTCGAGCTCCGCCGGATGGCAGGGCGGGAGCTTCGCCGTCGAGCGGCCGTCGGCGTTCGCGGCGCAGAGCGAGGCGGCATGGGCCAGGCCCGGGAGGCCGTCCTCGCGGACGCCCACCGAGACGACCGCGTCGAGGCGCAGCAGCGCGAGGTCGGTGAGGTCGTCGCGGGTGAGGCCTTCGTTCGCGAGATGGGTCTTGATGAGCCGCAGGCCGCGCAGGCGCCCGCGGCCGGCGCGCAGACGTCCCCAATCCGGCAGCTCGGTGCCGGAGGGGCTGCCGACCATGACGTGCTGGACGGCCCCTGCGCGGTCGAGCAGCACGCCGACCTGGCGGCGGATCTCGCCGGAGAGCTCGGTCAGCTCGCGGGCCAATTCGTTCGTGACGAGGCGGTCGGCGGAGAGCCGGCGTCTCATCAGGCGCTCGAGCGCCTTCACCTGGCTGGCCTTGAGACCGTGCGTATTGCCGTGAACCTGGATGCGGTTCTCCTGTGCCGGGACGGGGGCGGGCGGATCATCGCCGATCCTGCGCGGGCCCTGCGCCCGGCGAGCGGGTGCGACGGGCCGGAGGGTAGGGGACGCTGCCCCCGCCGAACAGGCACCCGCCGCGGGGATCCGCGTTCGCCCCGAAGGAACGATTGCCGGGCCGCGGGGAAAGAAGGCGACAAGGAGGGCAAGACTGCATGATTTCCGGCCGATCACGCCGGGGCGCCGGGTGCGCCCTTTCCGCCGGATGGGGTACTCACCGCCGGATGCGCTCGCGGCCTCCGGAAGGGGAGTGCGCGGCGGGCAGCGCAGCGTCGATCGGGAACGGGGGAGAGGGGTCTTGAGCGATACCGCCGTCATCGTACTGGCCGCCGGCCAGGGCACGCGCATGAAATCGCGCCGGGCCAAGGTCCTCCACGAGGTCGGTGGCGTCGCGATGCTCGAGCACGTGCTGCAGACGGCGGAGGCCCTCTCGCCGTCGCGCCTGATCGTCGTGGTCGGCCGCGACGCCGACGAGGTCCAGCGGCGTTATGCCAATCGCGCCGAGTTCGTGCTCCAGTCCGAGCAGCGCGGGACGGGCCATGCGGTCAAGGTCGCACTGCCGGCCCTCGCCGAGGGCGCCGGCGACGTGCTCATCCTCTACGGCGACACGCCGCTGCTGCGCCCGGCGACGATCGAGCGCATGCGGCAGGTCAAGCGCGACCGGATGGCGGATCTGATCCTGCTCTCGGCCCACGCGCCGAGCATTCCCGGCATCCTCGTGCGCGACGCGAGCGGACGCGTCTCGCGCATCGTCGAATCCCAGGACGCGACCGCCGCGGAGCTCGCGATCCCCGAGCGAAACACCGGTGTGTATCTCGTCTCCGCGAAGCTGCTGCGGCAGGGCATCGATTCGCTCGCACCGCACAACGCGCAGGGCGAGCTCTATCTCACCGACGTCGTCGGCTTCGCGGTGCGCGGCGGCTTCAGCGTCGAAGCCCTGCCGGTCGAGGACGCCAGCGAATGTCTCGGCATCAATACGCGCCGGGAGCTCGCCGCGGCCTCCGCCGTCCTGCGCCGCCGCATCGTCGATCGGCTGATGGACGAGGGCGTCAGCTTCGTCGACCCCGATGCCGTCTACATCGACGCGACGGTCCGCATCGGCCGCGACTCGTTGATCGAGCCCGGTGTCGTCATCACCGGCCATTCGGTCCTCGGCGAGGGCTGTCACATCAAATCCGGCTGCGTGATCGAGGAAAGCCGCATCGCCGACGACGTCACGATCGGCCCCTCGGCGCACCTGCGGCCGGGCAACGAGCTGGCCGCGGGCGTCAAGATCGGGAACTTCGTCGAGCTGAAGAACTCGAAGCTCGGCCGCGGCACGAAGGCCGCCCATCTCGGCTACATCGGCGACGCCGACGTCGGCGCCGACGTCAACTTCAGCTGCGGCGCGATCGTGGTGAACTACGACGGCTACAAGAAGACGCGCAGCACGATCGGCGACCACGCCTTCGTCGGCTGCAACGTGAACCTCGTCTCGCCCGTCGAGATCGCGCCCCATGCCTTCGTCGCCGCCGGCTCGACCATCACGAAGAACGTCCCGAGCGATGCCCTCGCAATCGCCCGCGATCGCCAGCGCAACATCGAGGGCTGGGTCGCGCGCAAGGAAGGCCGGGCGATGCCGCGCGGCGAGCGAACGCCCCGGGAACAGGCGGCCTCGAAGCCCGTTGCCGGTTCGACCGCAGAATCCGGGGCGAAGGCCGGCGCGAAGGCCACGGCCGGGGCCGGCGCGAAGTCGGGGGCGAAGCCGAAGTCGAAGGCGAAATCGAGGGCCAAGCCGAAGGCCGGAGCGAAGGCCGGGCCGAAGAAGCCGGCGAAGGCGACCGGGCGGAAGAGCCGGCCCAAGAGCCCGCCGAAGAAGCGGACCGGGAAGCAGACGAAGGCGGGCGGCCGCTAGCCGCGCGCAGGCGAAGGCCTGCCGGGGGCGGGCGAAGCGACGGGTCGGCCGCAGGGCGACGTGCGGTCAGGAGAGCGATATGTGCGGAATCGTGGGCTACATCGGGCGTGAGTACCGGGCGACGGACGTGCTGCTCGACGGCCTGCGGCGCCTCGAGTACCGCGGCTACGACTCGGCCGGTGTCGCGATCCTCGAAGGTGATCGCCTCGAGGTGCGCCGGGCGCAGGGCAAGCTCGTGAACCTCGAGGGCAGCCTGCGCGAGCGGCCCCTCGCCGGCCATCTCGGCATCGGCCACACGCGCTGGGCGACCCACGGCAAGCCCTCCGAGCGCAACGCCCATCCCCATCGCGCCGGCTCCGTCGTGATCGTCCACAACGGCATCATCGAGAACTACCGCGAGCTGCGCGCAGCGCTCGAGGCCCGCGGCGCCACGATCGAATCCGATACCGATACCGAGCTGATCGCCCATCTCATCGACGAGCACGTCCAGGCGGGCCACGACCTGCTGACCGCCGTGCGGACGGCCTGCCGCGCGCTCACCGGCTCGTATGCCCTCGGCGTCGTCTGCGACAAGGAGCCGACGCTGCTGGTGACCGCCAAGCAGGGCGGCAGCCCGATCATCGTCGGTCAGGGCGACAAACAGGCCTTCCTCGCGAGCGACATCCCCGCCGTGCTGCCCTACACGCGCGACATCATCTCCCTGCGCGACGGCGACTTCGCGGTGCTCGCCGAGGACGGGATCCAGGTCGTCGACATCGACGGGCGGCTGCTGGAGCGCGAGTTCCAGGCGATCCAATGGGATCCGGTCTCCGCCGAGAAGGGCGGCTTCGATCACTTCATGCAGAAGGAGATCTTCGAGCAGCCCCGCGCCATCACCGACACGATCGGGACGCGCATCAACGAGGCCGATCAGGACGTCGATCTCGACGGCATCGCCCTCGGCCGGGCGGAGCTCGACGCGCTCCAGGGCGTCACGATCGTCGCCTGCGGCACGTCGTATTATGCGTCGCTCGTCGGCAAGTACATGATCGAGCAGCTCGCGGGGATCCCCTGCGAGGTCGATCTCGCGAGCGAGTTCCGTTACCGCAAGCCGATCGTCGGCGCCCGCCGCATCGTGATCCCCGTCTCCCAGTCGGGCGAGACGGCGGATACGCTCGCGGCGCTCGAGGAGGGCAAGCGCCAGGGCGCACGCATCCTCGCGATCTGCAACGTGCGCGAGTCGACGATCGCACGCGCCTCGAACGACGTGCTCTACACGCAGGCCGGTCCCGAGATCGGCGTCGCTTCGACGAAGGCGTTCGTGACCCAGGTGATGGCGCTCTACCTGATCGCACTGAAGATGGGCATCGTGCGCGGGCGCCTCTCGCCGGCCGAGATCCGGGCGCGGCTCCACGACGCGATGCGCCTGCCGCGCATGATCGAGGGCGTGCTCGGCCTCAACGACGAGATCCTCCGCATCGCCCGCCAGTACTTCAAATCTCAAGATTTCCTCTACCTCGGCCGCGGGATCATGTTTCCGATCGCCCTCGAGGGCGCGCTCAAGCTGAAGGAGATCTCGTACATCCACGCCGAGGGCTACGCCGCCGGCGAGATGAAGCACGGCCCGATCGCGCTGATCGACGAAAACATGCCCGTCGTCGTGATCGCGACGAAGGGCGAGCTCCACGACAAGCTCGTCTCGAACCTCGAGCAGGTGCGCGCCCGCGACGGCCAGGTCATCGCGATCGCCTCCGTGGGCGACGCGGAGATCGCCGAGAAGGCGAACGAGGTGCTCTACATCGAAGATCTCGGCGAGTTCCTGACGTCGATCCTCGCCGTCGTGCCCCTCCAGCTGCTCGCGTACCACATCGCGACGCTCAAGGGCACGGACGTCGATCAGCCGCGCAACCTCGCGAAGAGCGTGACGGTCGAGTAAGTTCGCTGTAACCCCAGCGGACGACTCGTGACGACGCCCAGCCAAGCCGACACCGCACAAGACGAACTCGCGAACGCCATCTTCGCCGGGCTGAACCCCGAGCAGCGCGAGGCCGTCGAGGCGACCGAGGGGCCGCTGCTGATCCTCGCCGGCGCGGGCAGCGGCAAGACCCGCGTGCTGACGTCGCGGATCGCGTACCTGATCGGTGTCTGCGGGATCCCCGCCGACCAGATCCTCGCCGTCACGTTCACGAACAAGGCCGCCGGCGAGATGAAGGAGCGCGTCGAGAAGCTGCTCGGGCCGGTCGCGAACCAGGTCACGATCGGCACGTTCCACTCCGTCGGCGTCCGCATCCTGCGCAAGGAGATCGGGCATCTCGGGCGCAGTCGCGGCTTCGTGATCTACGACGACGCGGACTCGATCGGGGTCATCAAGGAGGCGCTGAAGAGCGAGGGCCTCGATCCGAAGGTCCACGAGCCGCGGCGCATCCGCTGGCAGATCGATCAATGGAAGAACGCGGGGCTGCTGCCGCCCGCCGCCGCCGCCCAGGCCCGTGATCTCGACGGCGAGCTCTGCGCCCGGCTCTACGCGAAGTACCAGCGCAAGCTCGCCGAGAGCGAGGCGCTCGACTTCGGCGATCTGCTGCTGCTCACGGCGGAGCTCTTCCGGCGCCATCCGCGCGTGCTCGAGTACTACCAGCAGAAATGGGCCTACATCCTCGTCGACGAGTACCAGGATACGAACGGGGTCCAGTACGGCATCGTGAGCCAGCTCGCGGCGGCCCATCGCAACCTCTGCGTCGTCGGCGATCCCGATCAGTCGATCTACGCCTGGCGCGGCGCCGACATCCGCAACATCCTCGACTTCGAGAACGACTACGCCGATACCCGCGTCATCAAGCTCGAGCGCAACTACCGCTCGACCCAGGCCATCCTCGCCGGCGCCTCCGCCGTGATCGCGAACAACCGCGAGCGCAAGGAGAAGCGCCTCTTCACCGATCGCGAGGGCGGCGCGCCGATCCGCTTCTTCGAGGCCGAGGACGATCGCGAGGAGGCGCAGTTCGTCGTGCGGAACATCGCGACGGCGCACCGGAACGAGCACGTCCCCTACGGCCATCAGGCGATCCTCTACCGCACGAACGCCCAGTCCCGCGGCTTCGAAGAAGAGCTGATGAAGTACGACATCCCGTACACCATCGTCGGCGGCCAGCGCTTCTACGACCGCGCCGAGATCAAGGACGTGATGGCGTACCTGCGCCTGCTCGTGAACCCGAAGGACGACGCCGCGCTGCGCCGGATCGTCAACAAGCCCACCCGCGGCATCGGCAAGACCTCCTTCGACAAAGTCGAGGATCTCGCCGCGCGCGAGGGCATCTCGCTGCTCGAGGCGATGAAGATGGCCTGCGGCCTCCAGCTCGTCGGCCGATCGACGGCGAAGCTCGCGGATTTCGTCGCCCTGCACGCGAGCCTCGTGCATCTGCGCGAAGGCCACGCGCTCGAGGACCTGATCGGCGAGGTGCTGACGAAGACGGGCTATCAGCGCGCCCTCGAGCAGGAGGACACGCCCGAATCCGAGGCGCGCCTCGACAACCTGCGCGAGCTCCTCTCGAGCGCCCGCGACTTCCACGCCGCGAACGAGGACGAGCTCGCCGGCGAAGAGCGCACCGAGCTCGAGATGTACCTCGATCAGGTCGCCCTGATCTCCGATCTCGACGGCTACGAGGAGCGCGAGGACCGGGTCTCGCTGATGACGGTCCATTCCGCGAAGGGGCTCGAGTTCCCGATCGTCCATCTCGTCGGCATGGAGGAGCGGATCTTTCCGCATGCCTCGTCGTCGCGGGACGAAGGCGGCCTCGAGGAGGAGCGGCGCCTTTGTTATGTCGCCATGACGCGCGCGATGGAACACCTGTTCCTCACGTGCGCATCCCAGCGCATGCAATGGGGCGAACGCAGCTACCAATCGCCGAGCCGCTTCCTGCAGGAGATCCCGGACGAATGGGTCGAGACGCTCGGCGCCGCCCATCGCGGCCCCCGCGCGCGAACGGGCTCGCCGCGGAGCGGCTCCCAGTTCGATTACAGCTACGGACAGGACCTGCCGAGCGACGACGGTCCGGGCGAGGACGGCGTCGCGATCGGGACGATGGTCCGCCATCCGATCTTCGGCCGCGGGCAGGTGCTCGCTGTGATCGGCACCGATCTCAATCAGAAGCTGCGGATCAAGTTCGAGCGGGCCGGAGTGAAGACCGTCATGGTCCGCTTCGCGAATCTCGAGCTGGCTTGAGAGGCTGTGAAGATATCGTCTCGGTCGCGTCGCTTGCGGCGGCGGACCATCTGCGGCGTTGCTCCTCCTCGCCGTAGCTCGCTACGACTCGTCGTCGCGCCTTGCATCTGGCCCACCGGCGCTGCGCGGCGCTCGGTCGACGATATCTTCACAGCCTCTGAACCGCGCCGGCTCGATCTTCCCGGCGTCGAGAGGAGGGACGATGAAGGTCCGCACCGAGTGCCGCGACGATCTCTTCCTCGTCACGATCACCCGCCCCGAGGTCCGCAACTGCGTCGATCGCGAGACTGCGGCGGGCCTCGCCGCGGCCTTCCGCGAATTCGACGGCGACGAGGCGCTGCGGGTCGCGATCCTGCAGGGCGAGGGCGGCTGCTTCTGCGCCGGGGCGGATCTCAAGGAGGTGAGCGCCGGCGCGCCGGGCGCGAACCGCGTCGGAGTCGCCGGCGACGGCCCGATGGGCCCGACGCGCATGCTGCTCGGCAAGCCCGTGATCGCCGCCGTCGAAGGCCATGCCGTCGCCGGCGGCCTCGAGCTCGCCCTCTGGTGCGATCTGCGAGTCGCCGCGCGCGACGCCGTGTTCGGCGTCTACTGTCGCCGCTGGGGCGTGCCGCTGATCGACGGCGGGACCGTTCGGCTGCCTCGCCTGATCGGCCAGAGCCGCGCGATGGACCTCATCCTGACCGGCCGCGGCGTCTCCGGCGAAGAAGCGCTCGCGATGGGCCTCGCGAACCGCCTGACCGGGCCCGGCGAGGCGCTCG
Organism: Myxococcota bacterium; assembly: GCA_041389425.1. Classification (GTDB taxonomy): domain Bacteria; phylum Myxococcota_A; class UBA9160; order UBA9160; family UBA4427; genus UBA4427. The sequence continues at coordinate 95,780 of JAWKRX010000014.1, read as the reverse complement.
CCGGCGCCCTCGAGCTCGCGCGTTCACTCGCCGACTTCCCCCAGCGATGCCTGCGCGCCGACCGCCTCTCCGCACTGACGCAATGGGGCGAACCGCTCGAAGCCGCCTTGCGCGAAGAGACGAAGCGCGGCCTCGACGTGATTCGCTCGGGCGAGACCCGCGAAGGCGCTGCCCGCTTCACGAGCGGCGCCGGTCGCCACGGCCGCTTCGACTAGCAGCGAGACCCCCCAGCCGAAGCAGGGCGTGAGGATCGTTCCGCTCGAGGCGCAACGAGTGCCGCGGCCAAGCGGTGCGGGGTGAGATGTAATGGACGTGCGCGCAGCACGGCGCCGGACGCGCCGGCGATCCGCAACGCGCACGCCCGAGCCACGAACCCGCACCGCTTGGCCGCGGCACCGGGCACCTCGCCCGCAAAACTCCGCGCCCTAGCGCAAGAACTCCCCCGCATTCACGAGCATCGTCTCGCCCGTGACCATGCGCGAGTAGTCCGAGCAGAAGAAGATGCAGGCGTTGGCGACGTCGTCGTCCTTCGGGATCTCTCCGAGCGGCATGTTCTTCGTGATGCTCTTGATGACCTCGTCTTCGGAGACGCCCTGGCGCTTCGCCTCGCCCTGCACGAAGCCCTCGACCGGCGGCCCCCACATCCAGGTCGGGACGACCATGTTGACGCGGATCTTGTAGGGCCCGAGCTCGTGGACCATGTGGTACATGGCCGAGAGCAGCCCGCCCTTCGACGAGGCGTAGGCGATCTGGGGCGCCATCGGCGGATACCACATCGACTGCGAGCCGATCAGCACGAGCGAGCCGCCGCCGGTCTTGCGCATGTGCTTCGAGGCGGCGAGGCAGATCTGGGCGGCACCCTGGACGTTGATGGCGAGGCAGGCGGCCCAGTCGGCGGGGTTCGTGTTCTCGAGGCCGCCGAAGGCGCGATCGAGGGCCGCGACGAGCACGACGGCGTCGACGCGGCCGAACTTCTTCGCCGCGGCATCCATCAGCGCGTTGCACTGGGCGTCGTTCGTGACGTCCGTCGGGACGGCGAGGATCCGCTTGCCGGTGGGGTCGAGGCTCTTCGCCTGCTCCTCGAGGTCTTCCTTGCGGCGCGCAGCGACGACGACGTTGGCGCCGTCACGCAGTGCGGCGACCGCCACTTCGCGGCCGAGGCCGGGGCCGACACCGACGACGACGATGGTCTTGTCCTTGACGAGCATGGAGCATCTCCTGATGGGTTGGATCGGAATGAATCGGATCGGATTCGATTCGGGGATGGATTCGCGCCGAACGGGGCCGGTTCGGGCCGGGCGCGGGCGGACCCGACGAAATCGCGGGCGCGGCGGTCTGTCAACCGGGCGGATCGGATCCGCGCCGGCGATCGGGGGCGATCGGCGGCGAGGCTCGGAATCGCGGTCGCCGCCGGTCTCGCCTCGACAGTGCGGCGCATGGTTCTTAGGCTGCCGGCATCGGAGGTGCGTGTGGGCGAAGGTGTGGTCTTGATCAGCGGGGCGACGGGGCTCGTCGGGGGGCGGCTCGTGCCTCGGCTCGCGCAGCGCTACGCGATGGTCCGGACGCTCTCGCGCTCGGGTGGCGCCTCGCGGGATCGGATCGAGCCGGCCAGCTGGGACGGCATCGATCCCGGCGCCGCTGCGCTGGCGGGCGTCGATGCGGTCATCCATCTCGCCGGCGAGCCGGTCTTCGGTGGCCTGCCGACGAAGGCGCGCCTCGAGCGCATCCGGGAGAGCCGTGTCGCGTCGACGCGCCGGATCGTCGAGCGGATGGCGGCGCTCGATCCGGGAGCGCGGCCGAAGACGTTCGTCTGCGCTTCGGCGGTCGGGTACTACGGCGATCGCGGCGAGGAGCGGCTCGACGAGCAGTCGGCGCCGGGCGAGGGCTTCCTCGCCGAGGTGTGCCGGGAATGGGAGCGGGAGGCGCAGGGCGCGGAATCGTTCGGCGTGCGGGTCGTCTCGCTGCGGATCGGCGTCGTGCTCGCGCGCGAGGGCGGGGCGCTCGCGCTGATGCGGATTCCCTTTTCGCTCGGGCTCGGTGGAAGGCTCGGGGACGGAAAGCAGTTCTTTCCGTGGATCCATGTCGAGGATCTCGTGGCGGCGACGCTCTTCGCGCTCGAGAACGGGGCGCTTCGCGGCGCCGTCAACGCGGTGGCGCCGCAGGCCGTCCGCAACCTCGAGCTGACCGAGACCCTGGCGCGCGTCCTTCGGCGACCGGCGAAGCTGCCGGCGCCGGCCTTCGCGCTGCGCGCGGCGCTCGGCCCCATGGCGGGGGAGCTGCTCGGGAGTCGGCAGGTCGTGCCGTCGAAGCTCGTCGAGGCCGGCTTCGAATTCGCTCATCCGACGCTCGAAGGCGCACTGCGCGAGGCCTGCGCCTAGCAACCACGCGAGGCCGATCCGCTCAGCCGCGGCGGCGGGCGAGATAGGCGGCGCGGAACTCGGCTCGATTCGCTTCGGGCAGGGCAGCCGGGCTTCCGAGCCGTTCGGCGCCCGCCATGATCCGGGCCGCGCGATCGACGAGCTTCGTCAGCTCGATCCCTTCCGCCGGACTCGCCGCGACCACGACGAGGCCGTGGTTTGCGAGCAGGGCGGCGGCGCGATCCTCGAGCAGCTCCGCGACGCCGATGCCGAGCGCCTCGCTGCCGGTGCGATGATAGGCGGCGACGGGCACGTCGCCCCCGACGTAGAGCTCGAGCTCTTCGATCGCGCACGGGATCGGGCGCGCCGCGACGGCGAACATCGAGGCGTGGACGGGATGGGTGTGGACGACGGCGGCGATGTCCTGATGGCGCCGGAGGCAGGCGAGATGGAGGGCGAGCTCGGTCGTCGGCGGGCGATGGCCTTCCAGGACTCGGCCTGCGAGATCGGTGACGACGAGGTCTTCGAGAGTCATGCTCGAATAACGCATGGCCGTCGGCGTCAGAACGACCTGGCCCGAGCGGGTCCGGGCCGAGAGATTGCCGGCGGTCCCCTCGACGAGCCCGCATCGCTCCATCTCCTGCGCGGCGGCGAGGACGGCGCGCCGGGTCGCTTCGAGGCCGAGACCGACGCCGGCGCCCGATCCGGCAGTCGCCCGGTGAACGCTCGTGGCGGGGCCGGCGGCCAGATCGGCTTGCGTCTCGAGGCCCCGGGTCGGCGGGCCCTTCAGCTCGACGGTATTGCCGTCGGGATCCGTCAGGTAGATGGAGGGGCCGTAGCCATCGGCGCCATAGCGTTCGGCGGTCTCGCTCGCCGGGATCGACCAGCGCGCGAAGCAGCGGCGCAGCGCCGCCTCGTCGAAGTGCGCGAGGCGCAGGGCGAAATGATCGACGTTGCGCGCCTGGGGATCCGGGGCGCCGCCTCCGGCGCGGCCGAGCGGTGCGTCGACGGGGACGAGATCGATCAGGGCGGAGCCCGCGCGGAGCTGGACGAGGCCGAGGGCGTCGATGCGCCGCTCGACGGGGAATCCCAGCGCATCGCGGTAGAAGCGGAGCGCGCGTTCGAGATCGGTGACGCGCAGGACCACGTGGTCGAGGCCGACGGGTACGAGCGGTTCGGCGTCGGTGCTGGATTCGGAGCTCGGCTGTCGGGTCATCGTGGGGAGTCCTGCCTCGATCGGGCAATCTAGCGGAGCGTAACCGCGGGCGGGGTGCCGGCGTAGGTCTCGAAGCAAGGAGCTCGCTGCGCATGCTCGTCCTCTCGTTGATCGTGGCCGTGCTCTTTCTCGCGTTCGCGAACGGGGCGAACGACAACTTCAAGGCGACCGCCACGCTGTACGGCGGCGGCGATCTCGATTTCGACGGTGCGCGGCGGCTCGCGACGGTCGCCCAGGTCGCGGGCTCGGTGCTCTCCCTGTTCTGGGCCGGTGCGCTGCTGAAGGCCTTCGGCGGCAAGGGGCTCGTACCCGACGCGATCGTCGCGGATCCCGCCTATCTCGCGGCGGTCGGAGCCGGGGCGGCGGCGACGGTCCTGGTCGCGACGCGTCTGGGGCTGCCGATCTCGACGACCCATGCGCTGGTCGGCGGGCTGGTGGGCGCGGGGGTGATCCTGTCGCCGGCGGCCGTCGTCTGGTCGGCGCTCGGCGGAACGTTCGTGCTGCCGCTGCTCCTGAGTCCCCTGCTGGCCCTCGCAGCCGCGGCGCTGCTCTATCCCCTGGCCCACCGCTTGCGCGAGCGCTCGGGCATCGAGAGCTCGGCTTGTCTCTGCGTGGGCCCGGTTGCCGAGCGCGTCCGTGCCGGCCCGGACGGTGCCCTCGTCCTCGAGCGGACGGGTCTCGCGCTCTCGATCGACGAGGCAGCGGCCTGCCGCGATCGTTATGCCGGGGACTTTCTCGGCGTCTCGCTGCAGGCGGTCGCGGATCGACTCCATCGTGTGTCGGCATTCTCGCTCGGCCTCGCCCGCGGCCTGAACGATACGCCGAAGATCTTCGCGCTCGTCGTCGCGGCGGGGGTCAGTGGTCTCGATCCGCGCGCCGCGCTCGCGGTGATCGCGCTCTCGATGGCGCTCGGCGGCTGGCTGCGCGCGGAACGCGTCGCGCAGACGCTCTCGCATCGGATCACGCCGATGCGCTCCGGGCAGGGGCTCGTCGCGAACTCGATCTCGAGCCTGCTGGTGATCGGGGCTTCGCTCGCGGGATCGCCGGTCTCGACGACCCACGTCTCGACCGGGGCGCTCTTCGGAATCGGCCTCTGGAATCGCGAGACGGATTGGAAGGTCGTCGGCGAGATCGCCCTCGCCTGGGTCGCGACGCTGCCCCTCGCCGCGCTGCTCGCAGGTGGCTTCGCGCTGCTCTTCTCGGGCCTGCTGCGCTAGCGCCGGCCGCGCAGAGCCGGAACGCTAGGCGTGGCCCGGCGCGTGGGTCTCGAGCTTCGAGCGAAGGTCGTGGCGCTCGAGGGCGAGCTCGATCAGGCGATCGAGCAGCCTCGGATAGGGCAGGCCCGAAGCCTCCCAGAGCTTCGGGTACATCGAGACGCTCGTGAAGCCGGGCAGGCTGTTGAGCTCGTTGACGTAGGCGCGCCGCGTTCCCCGATCGAAGAGGAAATCGACGCGGGCCATGCCCTCGCCGCCCAGGGCGCGGAACGCGGCGATCGCCATCGCGCGCAGCTGCTCGCTCTCGGCGGGCTCGATGTCGGCGGGGATGATCAGCTCGGTCGAATCGTCGTGGTATTTGGCTTCGTAGTCGTAGAAGTCGCGGTGGGAGCGGATCTCACCGCAGATCGACGCTTCCGGCTCGTCGTTGCCGAGCACGGCCACCTCGATCTCGCGCGCGTCGACCGCGGTCTCGACGAGCACCTTGCGGTCGTAGCGCTGGGCGAGGGCGATCGCCGCGGCGAGCTCTCCGACCGTCCCGGCCTTCGAAATCCCGACCGACGAGCCCGAGTTCGCCGGCTTCGCGAAGGCCGGCAGCCCGAGCTCGGCCTCCGCGCGCTCCGCCGCGCCGCGCGGCCCGAGGCGCGCGAGCGTCCCGGCATCGAACCCGACCCACGGCGTCACCGGCAGCCCCGCCGCCGCGAGCAGCCGCTTCGCGAAATCCTTGTCCATCTGCAGAGCGGAAGACAGGACGCCCGATCCGACGTAGGGCACCTCCGCCAGCTCGAGCAGCCCCTGCAGCGCGCCGTCCTCGCCGCCGCGCCCATGGATGATCGGGAAGACGACGTCGAGTCGCGCGATGGCCCCGAGCGCCGAGCGCGCAGCCACTGCCCCGCCGGCCGCTCCGCCGTCGTCGCCACTCGGGCGCAGGCGCGTCTCGCCGGGAACCGCCGGCAGGAAGACGCCCGTTTCCTGGAGCACCGTCGCGAGCTCCTGCGCCGTCTTCGCGCTGCGCTCGGCGAGATGCCAGCGGCCGCCGGGATCGACGCCGATCAGCGACACGTCGTAGCGCGAGCGGTCGAGGGCGTTCAGGATCGAAGTCGCCGAGACGATCGAAACGTCGTGCTCGACCGAGCGGCCCCCGAACAGCAGTCCAACGCGCAGCTTTCCCATGAACCCCCTCGTTCTGCCACGGCCCCCGGCCTTCACGCGCGGCCGATGATACGCCCGGGCCGGGCCACTCGCTTGACCCTGTCTCTCCCCATTCGTAACCTCGCCGCGTGAGCTTGACCCCCGACGCAACGCGCTCGTTCGCCTCACCTTCGGAATCGCCTCCGGAGAGGCTCCCCGCCGAGCTCGCCGCGAAGCAGGCCGCGCTCTTCGCCCGGCTCGAATCGGCCGGGCGCGTCATGATCGCGTTCTCCGGCGGGGTCGATTCGAGCTACCTCGCCTGGGCGGCGCATCGGGCGCTCGGCGCCGACAGCCTCAGCGTGACCGCGGTCTCTCCGTCGTATCCCGAGAGCCATCGGGCGGTCGCCGAGAAGATCGTGGCCGATTTCGGCCTGCACCACCGCTTCGTCGAGACCCACGAGATGGAGCGCGCGGCCTATCGCGCCAACGCCTCCGACCGCTGTTACCACTGCAAGAGCGAGCTCTTCGAGACCCTCGGCGGCCTCGCCCGGACGCTTCGATTCGACCAGATCGCCTACGGCATCAATACGGACGACACGAGCGATTTCCGCCCGGGGCACCGCGCCGCCGACGAGCACGACGTCCTGGCGCCCTTCCTCGACGTCCGCCTCTCGAAGCAGGAGATCCGCGACCTCTCCCGCGCCGCCGGCCTGCCGACCGCGGACCTGCCCGCCTCCGCCTGCCTCTCCTCGCGGCTGCCCTACGGCACCGAAGTCACGGTCGAGCGCCTGCGGCAGGTCGAGGAGGGCGAGGCGCGGCTGCGCGCCCTCGGCTTCCGGCAGGTCCGCCTGCGCCATCACGGCGAGCTCGCCCGCGTCGAGATCGATCCCGCCGAGCTGCCGCGCGCCCTCGATCCCGAGATGGCGAAGCGGATGGTCGCGGCGCTGAAGCCGCTCGGCTTTCGTTATGTCTCGCTCGATCTCGAGGGCTATCGCCTGGGATCGCTGAACGAAGTCCTCCAGATCCAGCGCGATCCGATCCGCTGAGCGAGCCTGCCCCGCACATGTCCCGATCTCCGCTCGACGCCCCTTCCGGCGCTGGCTCTGCCGACTTCGCCCCGATCGTTTGCGCGGGCCATCCCCGCGACATGGGCCTCGCCCAGGGCGAGGCGCTGCGCGACGTGATCCGCGCGGCGGTCGTCGCGGCGGGATTGCCGAGCCGGCGCTCGCGCTGGCCGAGCCTGCGGCCCGTCGTTTCGGGGCCGCTGCGCGGCAGCGGGCCGGGCCGCGAGCTGTTCCGACATTTCGCGCATCAGGCCGAGCGGCTCGAAGGCCTCGCCCAGGGAGCGGACCTGCCGCTCGATAGTCTGCTGGCACTGCAGCTGCGCATCGGCGCGGGCGGCGCCGGCGGACCCGGCGCTCCGCGCGTCGCCTCGCCCTCCGGCTGGATCGTGCGCGAGAGCCGGCCCGTCGTCGGATTCCGCTCGCTCGAGCGAACACTCGCCTGGCTCGTCCCGGCCGTCGCGGGCATCAACGAGGCGGGGCTCGCGCTGATCGCGCCGCTCTCGCGCGCGGCCGAGCTCGCGACCGTGCACGGGGCGCCGCCGATCCTGCTCGTGCAGGACTGCCTCGCGCGCTTCGAGAACGTCGAGGGTGCGCTCGACTGGTGTCGCAAGCGGCCAGTCGAAGGCGAGCGGACGATCACGCTCGCGGACGCGGCGGGCGCGCGGGGGTGCGTGCGGTTTCGGGGGCGCGTGCGAGAGGTCGAGGCGGCGCAGCACGATGAGAGCGGGCTGATTCGAGGAGGATTGGTCGACGGGGCTGGAGACGCGGAGGCGGGTGGTGTTGCGCTCGATCCCGTGGGTCGGCGTCTCGTCGTCGAAGACATCGGCGTGGTTTCGAGTGGCGGCGTATCCGGTGCGGCGGAGGCGGAAGCGGCGAGTGCGTCCGCGATTCGCGAGTTCCGGCTCGCGCCGCTTCCGCCGAACGGGGCTCATGCGACGTAGAGCCGCGCCCCTTCCTTCCGGATCCGACAGCCTTCGAGGAATCCGTCGAGGTCGAGCAGCGCACGGCCGCCCGGAAATCCGCCGAGCCACGCGCCGAGGGAAAGCCGCGCCGCCGGATCCGCGAGCGAAGGCCGGAGCGCCCGCTCGATGCGGCCGAGCATCCAGAACTGATAGGGCACGACCATCCGCCGCGCGGCGATGCCGCCGATCTCGAATGCATGCGTCAGCGCGCCGTCCCCCGTCTGGTGCGCTTCGAAGCCGGGCGTCGCGAAGAAGGTCTTGCCGGGGAGCTCGTCGCCGCGGGCTTGACTCGGGCCCGCGATGAAGGCGCGCAGGGCGTCGCGCGCGCGGACGAGCGCGGGCCACATCTCTTCGAAGAGCACGCCGAGGACCGGCTCGAGGGTCGGCGCGATCGTGTCGTCCGCGAGCCACTCCGCGCCGTCGCTCGAGGCCGGGCGGGCGATCAGCTCTCCATCCGCGCCGAGCGAGTAGAGCTTCTGGCCGAAGGCGCGCGCGTTGAGCGCGCCCTCGCCATTGGTTCGCTCGACCCATTCGGTGACGAGGGGGAAATGGGTGCGCAGGGCGAAGCCGGCGACGGCGTCGCGGTAGAGATGGGCGTAGAGCGGCCCGAGCAAACCGAAATCGGCGAGGCTCGGGCGGCCGCCCAACACGAAGTCGTGTCTCTCGAAATGGGCCTCGAGCAGGCCGAGCAGGCGATGCTGGCTGGCCTGCCAGGCGCGCTCGGTCCGGGCATCGCAGCCGAGATGCACGAGGCCGGCGTAGACGCCCTTCGGATGGCGGCGCGTATCCGAGATGCCGAAGGCGGCCTCGAAGAAGCCGGCGCCGGCGGCGCGGCGGGCATGGCCGTCCTGTCCGGCGGCGAGGAAGGCGCCCCATTGCTGCTCGTTGAAGGCGCGATGGCTCGGCTCGCGGCCGTTCTCGCTGAAGAACCAGCGCTGCCAGAACGCGGGGACGACGAGCCATTCGTCGGCGAGCAGCTCGATCAGGTAGGCGGCGAGATGCTGGCGCGGCCGGGAGATCGGGTCGGGCAGGATCGGCCATTCGGGATGGGCCGCTTCGCAGAAGTCGAGGATCTCGCTCGAGTCCTGGATCCAGGTGCCGTCCGGCGCTTCGAGCTGGGGGACGGCACCGCTCCCGGATTTGCGCGCCAGCCGGCCCGCGATCAGCTCGGGCGTCGCGAGGATGTCTTCGAAGCCCGGCCCGAGGGCGCCCATCCGCTGCTTGAAGCGGAGATAGGCGCGGACCTTGCCCGAGAAATAACTGTGTTCCCAGGAGTAGAGTCGGTACATCGCGGACTCGCTCGGACTCCGCGCGATCTCAGCGCGGCCGTCGTCTCTCGCCGCTGCTGCTCCCGCCGCTGCCCGCGCCGCCGCCGGAACGGCCGCCGCGATCGCCGCCGCCCGATCGGCCGCCATCGCGTCCGCCGCTGCGTCCTCCGCCACCGCCTCCGCCGCCACCCGATCGGCCGCCGCGACTGCGCCGTCCGCGGCCGCCCGGGCCGCCGCCGGCCTGGGGCGCCTGGTTGGCGCGGTCGCGATCGTGTTCGGCTTCGTCGTCGGCCGACCGCGGCGCATCGTCATCGCGCGCGGCGGCGTCTTCGCTGCGCGCGCCTTCCGAGGCATCGTCGTCGGAGAGGGCATCGCCCGACGCCTTCGCCGAAGGCTCGAGCAGATACGCCGCACACACCTTCGCGAGCTCCTCGAGCCCGTCGTCGCTGGCGGCGAGCCGCTTCACGAAGGGCAGGATCCGTTCGGCGCGCTGCAGGACCTCGGCGTGCGGAATCGTCGCGAGCCGCTCCTTCGCGCGCTCGATCAGGCGCTCGAGCTCGGCCTCGGATTTCAGCTTGGCCCGGTCCTGCGCCTTCTGCGCGATGTCGCGCTCGCTCGGGACCTTCTTCTCCTTCACCGCGATGCCGGAGACGGTCTGCATGAACTTGAAGTTGCCGATGTCGAGGCCGGAGACGAGGGAGATCGCGATGCCGGATTTGCCGGCGCGGCCGGTGCGGCCCGTGCGGTGCACGTAGACCTCGGGCGAGTCGCTGGTCGTGTAGTTGATGACGTAGGCGAGATCGCTGATGTCGATGCCGCGGGCGGCGACGTCGGTCGCGACGAGGAAGCGCAGCTTGCCGGCCTTGATCTTCGCGATCGCCTTCTCGCGGGCGGATTGCGGCAGATCGCCGGAGATCTGGTCGACGTTGAAGTCGCGCTTGGAGAGATAGGCCGTGATGAAGCGGACGTCGGCCTTCGTGTTGCAGAAGATGATCGCGCTCTCGGGCTCCTCGTAGGCGAGGATGCGGGCGAGGACCGACTCCTTCTCGGAGGCCGTGCAGACGTAGTAGTAGTGCTCGATCTTCTGGGGGTTCGCGCCGTCGGTATCGATCGTGACGTCTTCGGCGTTGGTGAGGAAGAAGCGCGAGAGCGAGCGGACGCGCTCGGGCATCGTGGCCGAGAAGAGATGCGATTGCCGCCGCTTCGGCAGGTAGCTCGCGATCTCCTTCATGTCGGGCCAGAAGCCGAGGCCGAGCATCTCGTCGGCCTCGTCGAGGACGAGGACCTTCGTGGCGCCGAGGTCCATGCGGCCGCCCTTGAGATGATCGAGGATGCGGCCCGGGGTGCCGACGACGATGTGCGCGCCCTTGTCGAGGCCTTCGAGCTGCGGGCCGTAGGCGACGCCGCCGTAGATCGGGAGCGTTCGCACACCGCGGTACTGGCCGAGGGCGTCGAGCTCCTTCGCGACCTGGTTGGCGAGCTCGCGGGTCGGCAGGAGCACGATCGCCTGGGTCTTCGGGAGCGAGGTATCGATCGCTTCGACGAGGGGGATGCCGAAGGCGCCCGTCTTGCCGCTGCCGGTCTGGGCGCGAACGATCAGGTCGCCACCGGCGCGCATGCGCGGGATCGCGGCGGCCTGGACGGGGGTCGGGGCATGCCAGCCGAGATCGCGGATCGCGCGTTGGATGTCGGGGGCGACTTCGGCAAAGAGTTCGGAGAGTTCTGTCATAGGGCGCGAGCACGCTACCCCTGCGCCCAGACGGGCGCAATGCAGCGAAACGGCGAGCGGGCCCGTGCTACCGTGCCGCGCATGCCCAGGATCGGACACGCAGATGTGGCCCAGGTGGCCTCGCTGGCGAGGCTCGCCCTCGCGCCGGACGAGGTAGAGGCCATGGCCCGCGACCTCGAGCAGATCCTGGCCCATGTCGCCTCGCTGGATGCCCTCGATACCCAGGGCGTGCCCCCCACCCTCCACGGATTCGACCTGCCGACGCCCCTCCGCCCGGATCGCGCGGTCCCGGCCATGGATCCGGAGCTCGCCGTGCTGAACGCCCCAGCCCGCCAGGGGACGGCCTTCCTCGTGCCGAAGGTGCTCGAGGAGGAGGGGTAGCCGGATGTCCCAGGCGGAGAAGGTCCTCGCCGGCAGCCTCGCCGATCAGCGCGCGGCCCTCGACCGGAGCGAGATCAATGCGTCGGAGCTCGCAGCGGCGAGCCTCGCGGCGATCGACCGGTTTGCGGACCTCGCCCTCGTCGTCACACGCCAGGACGAGGCGGCGCTGCGCGATGCCGAGGAATCGGCGCGCCGGATCGCCGCCGGGCGGGCGCGTTCGATCCTCGAAGGCATCCCCGTCGTCCTGAAGCACAACATCGTCCAGAAGGGCGAGAGCGCGACCTGCGCCTCGCACATCCTCGAGGGCTTCGTCTCGCCCTACGACGCGACGGTCGTCGAGCGCCTGCGGGCCGCCGGCGCCGTGTTCGTCGGGCGCGCGAACATGGACGAGTTCGCGATGGGCTCCTCGACGGAGAGCTCGATCTACGGCCCGAGCCGCAACCCCTGGGATCCGTCGCGTTCGTGTGGCGGCAGCTCGGGCGGCAGTGCCGGGGCCGTCGCGGCGGGCATCGCGCCCCTCGCCCTCGGCAGCGATACGGGCGGCTCGATCCGGCAGCCGGCGAGCTTCTGCGGCGTCGTCGGCTTCAAGCCCTCGTACGGCCGGGTTTCGCGCTGGGGCCTCGTCGCCTTCGCCTCCTCCCTCGATCAGATCGGGCCCTTCGCGCGGCGCGTCTCCGATTGCGCGGCGCTCTTCGAGCAGATGGCGGGCCACGACGCGCGCGACTCGACCTCGCTGCCCGAGCCCGCGCCGAAGGTCTGCGAGCGGCTCGACGGCGACGTCGCGGGCCTGACGATCGGCCTGCCGAAGGAGTATTTCGTCGAGTCCGGCGTCGATCCCGGCGTGCTCGCGCGTGTTCGCGAGGCGATCGCCGAGCTCGAGGGCGCCGGCGCGAAATTCGTGGAAGTGTCGCTGCCGCACACCACCCATACGATCGCGACCTACTACCTGATCGCGACCGCCGAAGCCTCGAGCAATCTCGCCCGCTACGACGGCGTCCGCTACGGCCGGCGCGCGAAGGATCCGGTCGACCTCGAGGATCTCTACCGCCGCTCCCGCTCCGAGGGCTTCGGGGCCGAGGTGAAGCGGCGCATCCTGCTCGGAACCTACGTGCTCTCGGCGGGCTACTACGACGCCTACTACGGCAAGGCGCAGCGCGTCCGCACCCTGATCCGGCGCGACTTCGAAGCGGCCTTCCGCGGCTGCGACCTGATCCTGACGCCGACGGCGCCGGAGACGGCCTTCCGCCTCGGCGAGAAGAGCGGCGATCCGCTCGCGATGTATCTCTCCGACGTCTACACGGTGTCGGCGAACCTGGCCGGGCTGCCGGCGCTCTCGCTGCCCTGCGGCCTCGCGAACGGTCTCCCCGTCGGCCTCCAGCTCCTCGGCAAGCCCCTCGACGAGGTCACGCTGATGCGCGTCGGCGACGCCTTCGAGCGCCGCACGCCGCACCATCGCCTCGCGCCGCCCGCGCCGCCCGCGCCGCCCGCGCCGCCCGCGCCGAAGGGAGCCGCGTGATGGCGGATTGGCGCGATCGCTGGGAGCTCGTGATCGGGCTCGAGGTCCACACCCATCTCAAGACCGAGTCGAAGCTCTTCAGCCCGGCGCCCGTGCGCTACGGCGAGCCGCCGAACCACTCGGTCCACGAGATCGACCTCGCGCTCCCGGGCGTGCTGCCCGTCCTCAACGAGCAGGCCGTCGAGCTCGCGATCCGGCTCGGCCTCGCGATCCACGCGACGGTGAACCCGGTCTCGGTCTTCGCGCGCAAGAACTACTTCTATCCCGATCTGCCGAAGGGCTACCAGATCTCGCAGTACGAGGAGCCGATCGTCTCGAAGGGCTGGCTCGAGATCGAGGTCGGCAAGGGCGAGCAATCCGAGCGACGCCGCATCGGGATCACCCGGGCGCATCTCGAGGAAGACGCCGGCAAATCGATCCACGACGACGCGATCGCCGGCGGCGCCGATTCGGCGATCGACCTGAACCGCGCGGGCGTTCCGCTGCTCGAGATCGTCTCCGAGCCCGATCTGCGGACGCCCGAAGAGGCGAGCGCCTATCTGCGCACCCTGCGCGGCATCCTGCGCGCGATCCAGGTCTCCGATGCGGACATGGAGAAGGGGCAATTCCGCTGCGACGCGAACGTCTCCGTCCGCCGCCGCGGGGAGACCGCCTTCGGGACGCGCACCGAGATCAAGAACCTGAACTCCTTCGCCCACGTCGAGGACGCGATCGAAGCCGAGGCCCTGCGCCAGATCGAGCTGATCGAGGACGGCGGCGTCGTCGTCCAGGCGACGATGGGTTACGACCCGGAGCGCCGCCGGACCCACGTTCAGCGCCTCAAGGAGAACGCGGACGACTACCGTTATTTCCCGGATCCGGACCTGATCGAGCTGCGGATCGATCCGGCGCGGATCGAGGCGGTGCGCGCGCGCCTGCCGGAGCTGCCCGAGGCGCGCCGTGCACGCTTCGAATCCGAGTACGGAATCGCGGCCGCGGACGCCGGGCTGCTGACGACTTCGCGGACGCTGGCGGATTTCTTCGAGGCGACCGCGCGGGCCTGCGGCTCGCCCAAGGCCGCGGCGAACTGGATCGTGCGCGACCTGCTGCGCGAGCTGAAGGAGCGCGATCTCGAGGTGGAGGCGACGAAGCTGACGCCCGCGATGCTCGCCGGACTGATCGCGCTCGTCGAAGGCGGTCGGCTGACCGCGCGCAGCGCGGCGGAGATCTTCCCCGTGCTCGTTTCCGAGGGCGGAGATCCGGAACGGTTGATGGCCGAGCGGGGTCTCGAAGCCGTCTCCGATACCGGCGCGATCGACGGCCTGGTCGAACAGGTGATCGCGAAGCACGCCGAGGTCGTCGCGCAGGTCCGCGCCGGCGACGACAAGCCCCTCAACTTCCTGATGGGGCAGGTCATGAAGGCGAGCCAGGGCAAGGCCGAGCCCGGCTCGGTGCGCAGCGCGCTCGTCCGCAAGATCCGCGGTTAGGCGCGCGTCGACGGGGCGTCGGCGGCCGGATGCGGGCCGCCGCGCTCGCGCGAGTCCGTTCGAGCCCTTCGAATTCCGCCGCGAAAGGAGGTCTGCCTGTCCACCCGTTCCCGGATCGCGCTCGCGCTCGGCCTCGTCACCGTGTTCTTCGTCGCGGCCTTCGGGCTGCTCGTCGCCGCCCTGCCGCGGCTCGTCAACACGCCCGAATTCCGTACGGCGCTCGCGGAGCGGGCCGGGGCGGCGCTCGGCACGCCGGTCGTGTGGAAGAGCCTCGAGATCGGCTTCCTGCCCCCGCGCGTGATCCTCGACGAACCGGTGCTCGTCGCGCAGGAAGCTTCGGAGCCGGCCGACGCGAGCGTGCGCGTCCAGTCGATCGATCTGCGCCTCGCCTGGCTGCCGCTGCTCGAACGGCGGATCGCGGTCGAATCGCTCGTGCTCCGCGGCCTCGACCTCGTGGTGACGCGCACGGCCGAAGGCCTCGTGTTGCCCGAGATCCTGCGCCAGGGCGCCGGCGACGCGGCGGAGGAAGCGCCCGGCGAAGCGGAGGAGGCGCCGGACTCGGCCGGGGCGCCGGATACCTTCGTGCTCGATCTGCGCGCGCTGCGCCTCGCCGATGCCCGCATCCTGGTCCGCGACCGCACCTTCGAATCCCCCCTCGACGTGCGCCTCGAGGGGCTCTCGCTCGTGGCCCGCGGCCGCTCCCTCGGCGAGCCGCTCGCGATCGAAGCCGCTTCGCGCGTCTTCGCCAACGACCGCGAGCTCGGCGGGGTGAAGGCCTCGGGCAAGCTCGATCTCGAAGGCGAGTATGCGCTCGAGTTCGAGCTCGATCGGATCCTCGTGGCGGAGCTGCGCCGCTTCGTCTCCGAACTGGATCTGCAGGACGGCGCGCTCTCGGGAACCGTCTTCGTCGCCGGCGCGGGGAGCGCGCTCTCGCGGATCACCGCCGACGTCGAGATCGCCGGGCTCGGCCTGCGCGTTCGCGAGATCGATCTGCGCGGCGACCTCGGGCTCCGCGCCCGGCGAAAGGACGCCGAGGCGATCGCCTTCGAGGCGAGCTGGGCCTCCGCCGCGGGCGGGAGCGCCGAGATCACGGGCGAGCGCGATCCGGCGGGCGACGTCGAGGGCACGGCGATGCTCGAGGCCTTCGAAGTGGAGCCCTTCGCGCGGCTGCTCGGCGAAGACATCTCGCTCGGCGGGCGCGCGAGCGGCGAAGTCTCGCTCGCGATCGCGTCCGGCCGGATCGCGCGGGTCGAGAGCGATCTCGCGATCGACTCGGCACGTTATGCGGACGGCCGCTTCGATGCCGCCGGCCAGCTCGATCTCGCGCTCGGGCTCGAAGGGCTGGAGCCGAGCGACGCATTGCGCGTCCAGGCCGTCTTCGCGCCGGAACGTGGCGGTCGTCTCGACGTGAACGCGACCGGGACCGTCTCGGGCGCCCTGCGCTCGGCGCTGCGATTCGATGCCTTCGACGTCGCGGTCTTCGCGCCGCTGCTTCCCGAGGACACGAAATTCGAGGGCCGACTGACGGGCGACCTCGAGCTCGGGACGACGGCCGAGCGCGAGATCGCCGATCTGCTCGCGAAGCTCCGGATCGGCGGGGCGCGCCTCGTTCGGGGCGCTGCGGATTTCGCCGGCGATCTCTCGCTCGATGCGCGCGGCCAGGGCGCCGGCCCGATCACGCTCGCGGCCCGCGCGACGCTGGCGAGCGGCGGGCGCGTGGATCTCGAAGGCCAGGTCGCCCGTTCGGGGGCGCTCGATCTGCAGGCCCGGCTCGAGGCGCTCGATCTCGCGCTGCTCGCGCCGCTGCTCGCTTCACCGGAGCTCTCCGTCGCCGGCCTCGCCACGGGGCGGGGCACGCTCAGCGGGCCCGCGAGCGAGCTCGACACCCTCACCCTCGATCTGACGCTCGCCGACGCCGCCCTTCGTTCCGGCGAGACGCAGATCGAAGGCCCCCTGACGCTTCGCCTCGAGCTCGCGAAGCCGCAGGCGCCCACGCGCCGCGGCACGCTCGTCGCCGATCTCTCCGAGGCCCGCGCCGCGCAGGGCGAGACGTTCGTGAAGCCGGTCGGTGTGCGCCTCATCGCCACGACGAAGCTCTCCGGCGCCGAGTCCGGCCGGACCGATTTCGAGAGCCGGATCGCCCTGCACAACATCAACGGGCTCAGGTGCAGGGCTCGCTCGGTGAGAAGACGGCCTTCGTGCTGACGAGCCCGGCCTTCGATCTGCGGGGCTGGTCCGACCTGCTGCCGGCCCTCGCCGATGCGGCGCCCGAAGGCGCGATGGCCTTCGAACGCTTCTCCTTCGAGCGGACCGAGGCGCTCCCGACCGGTTCGGCAGCCGCATCTTTCGCTGCGCAACGTCGATCTGCAGCTGCCGGGTGTCGGCGGGGTCCGCATCCGCGGCAGCGCCGACGGCAGCGGCGAGCGCGTCGACCTCTCCGGCCTCAGCGCGACGCTCCACGGGCTCACCCTCGGCATCGATGGCCGGGTCGAGCGCCCGCTCGCAGACGCCCGCTTCGAGCTCGCCGCCCATTCGATCAGGGAGGCCGAAACGATCTCGTCTCCGGCCTCTCTTCCGTCCGGGATACCGTCTACGGCGCGCTTCGCTTCGACGCCCGCCTGTCGGGGATCGGGGGCGGCGAAGCGCCGATGCTCGAAGCCTCGCCGGCAACGTCCGATTCACCGTCGGCGAGAGCAGGCGGTCGCCTGCGCGGCGTCTCGTTCTGCGCACGACCCTCGCGCAGATCCCACTGCTCGGCGGCGCCGCGCGCATCGCCGAGCGCCTGCCTGTGGGCATGCCCGACGCGCTCAGTTCGGATCTCGGCGAGCGCTTCGAGCTGCTCGAAGACGCGACCTCGCGATCGCCGAGGGCGCGATCGACGCGCACGCTCCACATCCCCGCTACCGCCCACGAGGCCGCCTCACGGGTCGCATGCAGCTCGACAGGCTCAAGCCGACATGCGCGGCGAGCTCCTGCTCGACTCGCCGCTCGTCGCCGCCCTCGCCGGTCGCCCTGCGAGCGTTCGCGGGCCGCGCACCGATCCGGATTCCGCTCTCGCGCAGGTGACGAATACCCTCGCCGACCCGAAGATCACGCTCTCGCCGGAGACCTCGCCGCCGCGCCTCAGCTGCTGTTCCTGACGACCGGTGTGGGCCAGGTCGTCGACGACGCGATCGGCAAGGTCGGCGGGGCAGTCGACCGCGCGATCGGCGATCTCCGGCCGCCTCGGTGGGAAGAGCGGGCAGGGCGGGAGCAGGAAAAGGCGATGGGGACGGAGCGCGGACCGACACGCCGCCGGTGCCCGTGCCGGCACCGGAGCCGCTGCCGATTGCCCGAAGAGGTGCCGGCTCCGGAATCGGCTCCGGAATCGGCGCTGGACCCGGCGCCGGACGGTTCCCGCCGCAGAGCCGCCCGCGCCGGCTGCCGGCGAAGGCGAAGGCCCGAAGCCCGATCGATGCGGCGCCGGAGGCCCGCCCGTCGCGCCCAGCGAGAACGCGAGCCCGCCGCCGACCGGCGCAGGGAACGACGCACCGGCCGAAGCGCCGCGAGCGCCGGAGCCGGCCCCGCCCGGCTCGGCGGAAGAGCCGGCCGACGGCGATGCACCCGACGAGGTCGCGCCCCCTGCGGCCCACCCCGCCGAATCGGTGACGCGCGATGCAGAAGCCGCCGGCGTCGTCGACGCGGACGGCGAGGCGGATAGCAACCCGTAGGCAAGCGTTTCGCAGGGCGGTGCCGGCCTGCTCAGGCGGATTCGGCGGGGGCCGATAGGGGGCCAGGAGAGCGCGATGCACTGACGATTCTCTGTGTCCAGGAAGATCGCGAGGTCGGTCGCGCGCTTGCGCTGGCGCTCGAAGCCGACGGACACGAGGTCCTCTTCGCTCCCGACGGCCGCCGCTGTCTCGAGGTCGCCGCCCGTCAGACGCCCGACCTGATCGTGCTCGACCTGTATCTCTCGCGTCAGGACGGCTTCGAGGTGCTCGCGGCGCTGCGCGAGCGGCCGGTCTGCGGTCGATCCCCGTGCTCCTGCTCTGCAGCGGCGACATGACGCGCGAAATCGTCGGCCGGGCCGAACGGCTCGGCGCGATCGGCGTCGTCAGCGCCTCGATCTCGCCCGAAGGCGGCTCACATCGCGGGTCGCGACGATCCTCGAGCGGCGCGAAAATCCCCGCCTCGGCGGCGCGCACGCCCAGCCACGGGACCCACTGCGCGAGCTGCCCGTCCGGAGCTCCTGCGCGCGATCCAGCAGGATGCGATCGACGGCGTCCTGCTCCTCGATCGGGCGCAAGAAGAAGGCGATCGAGTTCCGCGGCGGCTGGCCCGTCGCCGTTCGTTAATCTCGTCTCGGAGTGTTTCGGCAGCTACCTCGTCGAGAGGGCTCGTCAACCAGGCGCAGCTCGATGAATCCGTCGAACGCATGCGCACGGGCGAGGGGCTGTGTGGGCGATCCTCGTCGCGATGGAGGTGCTCGAAGAAGATAAAGCCGTCGACGCCCTCGAATGCCACGCGCTCGAGAAATTCTCGGAGATCTTCGCCTCTGGCGGATGGACGCTTCTCGACCGGCGCGCGGCCCGCATCGAGAAGGGCTCCTCGATCGGGATCGAGGGGCACCCTCCAAGCTCATCGTCGACGGCGTACGGCGCCACCATCCGATCAAGCAGATCGATCAAAAGGTTTCGCCGCCCATCGCGATGCCTTCCTCGTTCCCCATGGCGACGTCGAGCCGACCTCGATCTGCTCACGCTCGGTGCCGAGGAGATCGAACGGCTGCGCGTGCTCGACGGCACGACGCGCACGCGGAGCTCGAACGCGCATCGGAGGTGATCCGCCGGCTCGCCTTCGCGCTGCTTCAGTATCGACGCGCTCTGCGTCGAGGGCCGCGCCGGGGACCGCGCGGCCTTCGCGCAGCGCGATCGGCCACGTCGGCGAAGGCGGGCCTGCGAACGGCCGCGCCGGCAGCGACGAGAAGATGCGCATCGAGCTCGCCGCCCTCGCGAACGGCATGCAGGGCAAGGATCATTTCGGCGTGCTCGGCCTGCGCCCGGGTGCCGGCGACGACGAGATCCGGGCCTCCTTCGCAGACCTCGCCAAGCGCACCCATCCCGATCGCTTCCACGGCGCCAGCTCGTCCGTCCGCCACCTCGCCGGCCAGGTCTTCGCCCGCATCAGCGAGGCCCAGGCCGCCATCGGCACCGCCGAGGCCCGTGCCGCCTGACAACGTGTGTCTCCCAGAGCCAGGGTCGCCGCGAAGCCGAGGCCGTCGACGAAGGCCGGCGTGCCCTCCAGGCCGAGACCGAGTTCCAGCGGGCGAGGCATTGCTCGCCCAGCGCGCCTACGAGAGCGCGCTCCTCTGCTTCGGCCGGGCGATGGAGAACTTCCCGAGCGAGGGCGAATACCGCTCGTACCGGGGCGGTGGTGCCTCTATCTATGCCATCCCGACAACCAGATCATGCTGGGCGAGGCGCTCGAACATTGCCGCGAGGAGACCAGCCCAGCAAGGATCGGGAGAAGCCCTACCTCTTGCTCGACGGCTGTACAAGGCCATGGGCAAACCCGGCGCCGCGAAGAAGATGTTCTCGCGCGCCGTCGAAGGATCCGGCCGCAGTGCGTCGAGGCGATGCGAGCTGCGGATCATGGCGTGGGCCTGCGTCGCGACAGGACAAGGGCGTCCTCGGAAGCGGATCTTCCGACCTGGCCGCTCCTGTTCGTTCGACGTCCGCCAGCGCTCCGGCCTCTGCGCCCGCTCCAGTCGCGCGCCCGCCGTGAATTGCGCCTGCGCCAGTGATCAGGCGCCGCGGCACCAGGGGACGGCGAGGATGGCGAAGAACGCGGCGAAGCAGGTGACAGGCGAAGAGATCTGGCTCGACGGGAAGTTCGTGAAGTGGCGGCGCTGGACGTTACCTTGTCCTCCCAACCCACATCCACTACGGTCTCGGTGTCTTCGAGGGCATCCGCTGCTATGCGGGTGTCGGCGGCCGCTCCTCGATCTTCCGCCTGAAGGAACACGTCCGGCGGCTCTACGACTCGGCGAAGATCAACCTGATGGCGATCCCGTTCGCGCCCGCTCGAGATCGAGGCCGCCTGCCTCGAATCGCTGAAGCCGCAACCACCTCGCGGCGGGCTACATCCGGCCGCTCGCCTTCATCGGCGACGGCGCGATGGGGCTGCATCCGGGCGAGAACCCCGTGCGTGTGGCGGTCGCTGGGAATGGGGCAAATATCTCGGAGACGAGGGCATGGCACGAAGGGCATCCGCGGCCAAGATCTCGACCTTCGCGCGCCATCACGTCAACGCCGGGCCGGCCAACGGCAAGACCTGCGGCGACTTCGTCAACTCGATCCTGGCCAAGCGCGAGGCGCTGCTCGGCAGCTTCGACTGAAGCGATCATGCTCGATACCCGGGGACTCGTCTCGAAGTGCACCGGCGAGAACCTCTTCGTAAGTCGCGACGGCAGGATCTGGGCACGCCCCCCCTCACAGCATCCTCGACGGCATCACCCGCGAATCCGTCATCGAGATCGCCCGCGACCGCGCGGCTTCGAGGTCGTCGAGACGGCCCACGACGACGATCTCCATCACCGACGAGATCTTCCTGACGGGTACGGCCGCCGAGCTGACGCCGTCCGCGGGGTCGATCATCGGCAGATCGGCGAGGAGCCGGCGGGGACCGGTCGCGGAGGAGCTGCAGGCGGCGTTCTTCGACGTCGTCACGGGCGCGGACTCGCGTTATGCGAAGTGGCGGACGTTCGGTGACTTCGCTCGAAGGCGGCGCACCGAAGCGAAGTTCCCCTCGGGCCATGGACGGAAGCAGCGGGCGTTTTTCGCATCGCTTGCGAGTTATTCAGTTCGGCTGGCCCCGTCCGGATCCGATCTGCTCGACCTGGTTTCGCACCATCCGGGATTCCGGGCCGTTCGGCGCGACTTCGTCCGACGACTGACAGCAGCGCGAGGCCAGTTGCCGAAGAACGCGCCGTCCCCGGCTCCGGGATGACGTTCCGACCGGGAAAAGGCATTCCAGATCCGGAGCCCGCCAGCTGCCACGTCCCTCCAAGGAAAAGACGAGTCCCATCCAACCGCTGGATGGAGCGCTCCCGGAACCAACGCCGGAGTCGATCGGGCTGGCGAAGAGGATCGATCACGGCAACAGGATGAACGGAACTCGCCGCTCAAGCCGGACGTCTTCCGCCTCGGTGATTCGAAGAGTAGGCTCGTCGAAGTCGTCGGCGTCGGACCTCGACCGTGAAACGGGCGAGGCGCCATCGAGACTCGTCGCAGGCGCGCCAGGCCCTCCACCTCGGCGTGCAGAACGATGTCGGGCGACGACTCGTCCGAGGCCAGATGGAGCCGAATCGGCCCCGCTCTCCCGAATGCGTGTGATCGCCGGTCGAGACGCTCGTCGCGTTGCGCGTGGAGAAGGAACGAGCTCCGGGAACGCCGCCCACGATCGACTCCGCCGAGCGAACGCCCGCCCGTCGCGCGCGCGGTGCGGTGACGATGCACCACCATCCGATGGACCTTCGGTCCTTCCGTTCGCGTTCGATTCGGCGGATGCGGTCGATCCAGCTGGCATCCGCCAGCGCGTGACCCGCGACGCTTCGCCGGAACCGATGACCAGGTTCGCCGGCTGGATGGACGCATCGGCTCCTCGCCGTGCCGACGCCCGCCGAACTCCGACTGGACGCTTGGGCGGTGCGTCGCCCATGGGCCCGGTCGGCTCGGCCAGCCGCTCGAGGCCCGTGCGATCGCCGAGACCGCTGAGTGACCATCGTTCTCCGCGATTGCCGCGGGTTCGCCGAACCCCCTGGAATCCATCGCCGCCCGTAGGCCTGATCCTCGACACGAACGAGGCTGTCTCCAGGCACGATGCCGATGGAACGGCTGGAGGCGCTGCCCCGTTTCCCGCTCGGATCCGAGGCCGGTCGATGCGCTGTAGGCGTCGCCGCCCATCGCGCCCCAGGGTCCAGCGGAGCCGCCTGCGCCGATCGTGATGTCCGCGCCGTCGCCGAGCGTACGGGCAGTGACGCGCAGTGATGCGTCGCCTCCATCGTCTCCGTGGTAGTCAGTCGATCCGCCTTCGCCCACTTCCACCCCGACGGACTCGATCTGGAGATCGGCCCGTCGGTCTCGTTCGCGACGTCCGGCTTCGACCACGGCGTCGCCGCCTTTCATGGGATCGCTCATCCAAGGTTGCCGCCCGGTACCGCCCGCTCGCGCGACGGACGGGACGAGTGCGAGCTCGCCCGCTCGCACGCTGCGCGTCAAGCGATTGGTGCCCGGGTACGCCGGACGCCCCTCGTTCACGGCGAACCGGTCGTTGCTGCCGCATGCTTCGATCGCCCGCTGAGCGAGCTCGAGTCGACCGCTCGTCGCGCCGTCGACCTGCTCTCGATCACGGCGTCCCCGCCTCGACCAGGCGTTCGACCGGCCGCGCCTCCACCCCGATCGGCCTCGCCCACGACGCGAACCGAACCGCCCTGCGTGTCGGTCGCCGAATACGCCCGAGCTCCGCGATCGCGCGCCATCACCGACCGACGAGAAAATCGTCCGCCGCTTCCCCGTCGCACGCGGGGCGGGAGACGCATCGCACGCCGATGCCGAAGCCGACGCGTAGGCTGCTCGGTCGTCCGTTCCCGCCCTGGGCGATCGACTCGACGACGAGCTCGCTCGCATCGGCGTCGACTTCGAGCTCCGACCGCGCTGCGCGGCGCGAAGGCGAAGTCGCGCAAACTCGATCACTGATGGCCGCCGAACGCCTCCTGCACAGCGGGTACAGAATCCCGCTCGTCCGGCCCGAGACCGCGTTGTGCAGCGTCGCATCCGCGCCTCGACCGATGACCGACGAGCCTCCGCGCACGCGCGCGGACCGTGACGTCGCCGCCGCCTCGATTCGCCGTGGGCCGAAGCCCGTGCGTCGCCGCCATCCCCTCCGCTCGTGCCCGCGAATTCGTCGAGGCGCTGAAGCCGTCTCCACCGAGCTGCGAGAGCAGCGGCGCTCGCGCCGGCGGCTCTACGACCCACGGCGGTCGCGGTGGCCGCGCCGCCCGTGCCGCTGATGCCGCTGAAGACGTCTCCATCGCCGCTCGCGCGGCACCGTCGCGAGGCGGAAGGACGGTCGGGCATCGCTGCTCGCGGCGCGAGGGCAATGCCCTCGACCGTCGTCGAGGCCGCACCGCCATCGCCGCCAGAATTGATTCCGTGCGCGGGCGCCCGGCCCGCCTCCCCAGAACCGCCGATCGAGCCGCGATCACCGACCGACGACCATGGTCGCTGATCGAACGGCGTGACCATCGGTCTCGTTGCAGGACGATCCGCAGCGCCATCGCCTGGCGAAGGTCCGCGACGTCCGAAGTCGCGCCGTTTCCGCCGAGGCTCCAGCAGGTCGCCTCGATCCCGCCCGCATCGGTGCAGCCAGGAACCGGATGCGTCGTCGCCGACCGCCCGCGATCACGCTTCCGCGGAATCGGCCCAGCTCCTCTCCCGCCCCCGCGACGAGCTCGGCAGTTCGAGCTGCCCGCGTCGAGATGGAGTTCGCTGCGGGCGTCGCCCCCTCTGGCTCCCCAGCCGGGCGTGATGTGCGTCGTTTGCGGTCGTCCCGGCGTCTCCTGCGATCGCGTTCACTGCCGGAATCAGTACGCCCGACGTCGGCCCGAGATGGCATCGAGGACGCAACGTCCGCCGGCGCCGACAGGTCCGAATGGGCCGACGCCGTGCAGCCGATGCTTCCGGTGACGTCCGCCGTGCTGCCGTCGACGTGCCTCGCGTCGCCGAGCTACCCGACGAGCGCCTCGACCCCGGGACCAGCATCAGGATCCCGGCGCTCGATCGAGGTCCGGATCGCGCGAGCGCGGAGATGGTCACGTCGCCGCCGGCCTCCCCGACGGCGCGGAAGCCCATCCAACACCTCCGGTCGCGCCTTCGCCGCCGCTCGCCAAACGCCGCGGATCGGTTGCCGAGCGCCTCGCCGACGCCGACGGCAGCTTCCCCGCTCCGCCCGCAGCGCGGCCTGCACGGCATGACCGTCACGCCCGTTCAGGTGCCATCCAGGTTCAGGACGAGAGTCGACTCCGTCTCCGCCGTCTCCCGAGCAGCGGTGCGTCCGCCGAGGAAGGCAGCGCCGAGCCGCGCGTCTCGCCGGTGGCATTCTGCTGGGCGACGAGGCCGCCGATCCCCAGACCAGATCGACCAACGAGATGGACGTGCCGTCGGCGCCGCGCGTAGCCGGGCCTGCGATACCGCCTCGTCAGCCGCGCCGATGGCGGCGACACCGGTCGAGGTCGCCGTCGCGGTCGCCAGACCCGAGGCGTTGCGCCGGCCCCAGCGAGCGCGGAGCCCTGACTGGCAGAGCCGCCGATGACGTTCCAGTCGCCGTGCGTGCCCGCCGGGCGTCAGGGACTCGACGTGCGCCTCGCCGGTAGCAGAGCCGCCATCACTGCCCAGCAGCACCAGCGCTCCAGGCCACATCCCGACGAGACTCCCCCGTCGCCCCCTGGCTCGAAGTACCTCCAAGGTCGCGTCGCCCCCGAACGAGCGCACCGGAACGTGGCGTTCCCGGCCCTGCCGAACGCATCAGACGACGCCGACCGAGTCCGCGCGTCGCCCATCTCCCCGTGCCTGAAGCGACATCCGATACTCCGGGCCGACTCCCCGCCCGGGAAAGCACGACTTCCGCATCGCCTCCATCGCCGGACGTGACGGTGCCCGCACGCCCCCTGGCCCCCGGTGCCGATCACGGTCAATCGATACGCGGCGTCCGCATCGCTGGCGGAGAGCGTCGCGACGGTGTCGTCCAGAGAAGACGGACGCCCCATGACCGGCGAGGCGGCGCGATACCGTGTCGGTCTGCCGCTGCCTCCGCCATTGCCGCCGAAGACGGAACCGAGTCCACGTCGCCGCGCGCAACCCGCGTGCCGTGATCGATCGCCGTGGCATTCGCTCCATCGCCGCGCCCAGTTCGACCCGCCAAACGACCCGGGCTTCCGCTGGGCGGCTCCCGTTCACACATTGATCGCGACCGCCGTCGCGTAGGCCTTCCGGCCGTGCCGCTGGGGCCGACGGCCTTCAGCCGCTGAACACCGGTCCCCGAAGCAGCGCCCAGCCGCCCGTCGCGTGGGCGATCGCCTGCGGGCGAATCCGCGTCGACCTGGGTCGTCGCGATGGCGGTCACATCGCCCCCGACCGCCGCTGCCGCTCGTGCCGTCCACGGCCAGGGTGCCGCCGCAGGCCCGCCGCCGTCTCCACCGGAGACTGCTGCGCGATTGGTCTCGGTCCGCTCGATTCGACTTCGAGCACGACCGTCTCCCGTCGCCGCCGGGCTCGCCGTCCTGATCCTCCAGGCCGACCGCCCCTTGTCGTATCGGCCACGCGAACTTTGACCACGTCCTCGGCGTGTACCGCGGCCAGGATCATCACGACCGCCGTCGAGACGAGCGCCGTCGACGGCGGAAGATCGCGGCGACAACGGATGAGCCGGCGATCGATGCGGCTTCCGCGCATTCGCGCGTTGTGGCGGATTCGGAGCGTCGGCGGTCGGGAGAAGCGGAGGTCGATCGAGAACGATCGCGCCGGACCGGGCATGCCTCGGACCTCGGGGACGCCGCTACGCGTGCATGCTGACAGACGTCGCATCCGTGCGTCAACCACGACCCAAAGGGAGGGTGACGGTCAACGGATCGGCGGTGCTCGATGTCGCGAAGATCGGGATGCGTCGGCTCCGGCGCTCGAGCAGAGGCGAGCACCGCTGCTGGCGCCCGCCAGCATCAAGCGTGAACCGTGACGGCCCGATCCCGGTGGATGATGCAGGCGAGGCGCGGAAATGCGTTAGGCGAATCGGTGGAAGTCCGTCGACGAGCCGTGGGTCGAGGTTCGCCCAGATCGTCAGGCCATTCGGGCGGCGTCGCAATCGCGCTGGTCCGTAATCCGGCGAGCGGCGCGATCAGGCGCCATCCATGGGAAGAGCCGATCGACTCCCAGAGGCCCCCGCCGCGGCTGCAGCCGGTCAGGCGAGCCATCAAGGGCGCAGAACGCGATCGGCAATGCCACGCCGTCCCCGGCGAACGGCTCCGGAATCGGATCGAATGCTCCAAGCCGACGCCTCGATCCCGTCGCCGCTTCCAGACGCCGAGCAGCATCAGGCTTGAGCGCCGCCAGCGGTCGTGCGGCTCCGGCACGGTCTCGTATTCAAGGCCGTATCGTGGGGAACGAAGTGCGGATCGAACGGACTGGATGCCGTCGTAGAGCGGATCGCTGCCGGCCTGATCGAAGAACACGAGCGCCGGATGCATGTCAGGCGGGGCATCGCTGGCAGTACTCGCCGAAGATGTCCTGGCCCGGCGTCGTTGCCCGACGCACGCAGATAGACGTCGACGGTCAGCACGGCGCCCGGCGTCGCTTGACGGAGAAGACGTCGTCGACGATGCCAGCGAAGGCGTCGTAAGCCGTACTGACGAGCGTCCGCCCCGGACCGCTGGCGGGCGTCTCGCGGACCCGGAAGCGAAAGTCCGCAACGGAGACCAGTGGAAGGTTGCCGCGTGAAGTCGCGGAAGGCCGCGCCCTCGGAACGATGTCGAGCGGGAGGGCGTTCCCGTTCCGCCGGTCGAGCAAACGATGAACTCGCGCGTCCCGAGAATGAACGGTAGCTCGCGCTGCCGGATCCGATCTCGTCATTCGCGAAATTGAAGGACTGCGCTGCGATCGCCCAACGGCCGTTCTCGACCTGGCGAGCCGATACGTCGGACGCGAGCTCCGGCGAAACGAGGCGGATAGGCGGTGGTGTACAGCGCATGGAGCGGGTTCGATGCGGATGCATTCGCATTCGGCCACGCCGGTGGGATTGATGGAGCCGCAGATGGACCCGGTACAGGTCGACTTCGAGAGGATCATCAGTTGAGGCTGAACGCTGAAGGAACGCCGCTCGCAGAGCCTGGGATCGAGCCGCTGCCGGTTTCGAGCACCGCCGCGAGGCGTCGCCACGGCGTCGCCAACGGGTTGCACTCGATGCCCGGCCGACCCCGTGCCCAGCGTCCCAGACCAGACCGGCAACTGCCTCGAGCTCCGCCGGATCTCGTCATCTCCATCACTCTTCAACCTTCGTCTTCGAGTCGGCTCGACACGCATTGCTGCGTCGAGCCGGCTCGACCAGGGCCGGGGCAAGCGTGGAGGATCGGATTCCTAGGTAGCCCGGGACCGGAAAAAGGGGACGCGTTTTCTCGACGCGCGTTCTTGAGCCCGCCGGGCCGGCGTCGTCCGGTCTGTTTTGTGCAATTTCGTCTCCGCAGGCTCGGGCACAGGCTCGTCCCGAGACGTGGCTCGATGAATGGATCTTGATTGAGCCGATCGAAGCGATTCGGTCTCCACTGCGCGCGCTCGGATGGCACCGGCGCTTCTCGCTCCCGCCTCCCGCTCGACCAACCTGCTTCAGTATGCTTGGCGGAGTCCGTGCTCCCGCTCTCGCACGAATCGGCTCGTCCCCGGTAGCTTCGCTGCACGCGCTCAGGCAGCTCGATCCGGCTCGCTGGAACAGTCGTGCCCTTAACACTCGTCCGATGCTCCATCGCACCCGCGTGATCCCGAGTCGCTGCGCCGGCGTCCCTTCGTCGGCTGACGCTCCGAAGCCACCTTCACCAGGTTCCGCCACACCCGGAAGATCGCGTGGCGATGAATCACCGCCTGGATCCGCTTCGAAGGCCACCGTCTCGCGCTTGTGATTCGCCCCGCTATGCCGCACGAACATGTGATGCGCGTTGATCGCGAAGAGCGGGTTCTTCGCCGTGCAGCCTTCGAGCGGGAGTCGTCTCGTGCTCGATCTCGGGGTGCCTCGGAGGCGTTTCAGGGCGGTTCTGGGGCCTGGACTTCTCGTCGGTGCGAAGCTCGATCGGGCCTTCGGTGGGAGTGTTCTTGCTCCGAGCAGCTCGAGCATATCGCGGGTCAAGGCCTTGGGGTCGGGACGGCCGAGCTTCTCCTCGTAGGCCGCTCTTCGCTTCTTCTGGAGCTCGGTCATCGTCCGCCGCGGCGGCGTCCAAGGACGACGAAGTCGTGGCTGTAGCAGGGTGGCGGCGCCGATGAGGCCCGTCAGCTCGAGGGGCCAGTACTGGCCGCCGGCGAAGGTGCCGAGGCCGTCCATCACGACGGGCTCTTTGGAGAGATGGGCCTGTGCCTTTTTGCGAAAGGTCTCGTGGAGGAGCAGGCAGTGGCGGCCGAGGGCGTCGACGAGGCGCTGGATGGTGGCTGGCGTGGACGACGCCGAACTGGCGTGCGATCTGGCGGTGGCCGGAGCCGGCGACCTCGGCGCGGAAAGACGGGCTCGAGCAGGTCAGGGCGACGGAGCCAGTAGGTGGGGAGAAGGTCTGTGAACTGAAGGCGCGGCGGCAGTGTGAACAGCGGTATCGCTGGATGCGGTGGGGGCGGGCATCGCGGTGGTAGAAGCCGGCTCGTTTGAAGCGCCAACCGGTTGAATCCAGATGGAAAACGCAATCGGGGTTGGGGCAGTGGGGCGGCTTGAAGGCGGAGGGCGAATCGGAAGGGGTCGGCATGAGCCTGCTCAGAGCAGGGATCGTGCCGGGAACAATCAACGAGCCACGTCACCCGTCGCGCGTGCGATCGCCTCGGGAATCTTGAAGACCCGCAGCGCGTTCTCGCGCAGGAATTTCGGCCAGACCTCGTCCTTGAACGGAACGTTCGGCATGTCGGCGAACTGCCGCTCGAGCGTCAATCCGGCGGGGAAATAGCCGCAGTACATGATCTTGTCGGCGCCCCGGGTGTTGGCATAACGAATGATGTCGGCCGGGTAGTGTTTGGGCGCGAACGCGCTCGTCATGTAGTGCAGGCCGGGCCATTTCAACATGAGCTTCACCGCCAGCGCGGTCCAGGGCTCGCCGCCGTGCATCATCACGATCGTGAGGTCGGGGAAGTCGTAACAGACCTGGTCGAAATGCTCGACGTGCTGCGGCCAGCTCGGCATGCGAGGGCCCACGATGCCGCCGTTGATGCAGAGCGGAATCCCGAGCTCGATGCATTTCATGTAGACCGGGTAGAGCTTCGGATCGTTGACCGC
Source organism: Myxococcota bacterium (assembly GCA_041389425.1). Taxonomy (GTDB): domain Bacteria; phylum Myxococcota_A; class UBA9160; order UBA9160; family UBA4427; genus UBA4427. The sequence goes on along the minus strand of JAWKRX010000014.1, from coordinate 66,431 downwards.
CGCCTGGGGCACGAGGCCCGACGGGAAGATCGATGCCGAGACGATGTCGTGATCGGCCTTCTGCTTCTCGAGCTTGCGCAGGGCATCGACGCCCTCGTTCGGGTTCACGGTCGCCGAGAGCACGAAGCGATCGGGATGCTCGCGCTGGGCGCGGATGCCGTGCTCCGAGAGCCCGACCTTCGCGACGCGAATGCCGAAGGCGTCCATCTTCTCCAGCACCCACGCGACGCGATCGACCGAGGGATCGACGATGTCGGGCACCTGCTTGAACATGTACTGCGCCGGGAACTCCATCTCACGCACGCTCTCGGCGTCCTTGAGATTGGCGCGGAAGAAGTCGTAGGTGCGGACCTTCTCCTCGACCGAGCCGTAGGGAAACCCGATTCCGAGGTCGATGATGCCGATGTCGCGAGGCATGCCCATGCGCCGGCTCAGCCCCCGACCTTCATCGCGCCGAGGAAGTCCCGCTTGCCGAGCGGGACGCCCTTCATCCGCAGGATGTCGTAGGCGGTGGTCGCGTGGAAGTAGAAGTTGGGCAGGGAGAACGAGAGCGCGAAGTTCTGCGCGGTGAAGGGGATCTCGGCGCCGCCGATCTTGAAGACGACCTTGCCGCCGGCGAGGGCGTCGATCTCGGCGCGCGTCTTCGCCTTCAGCGCGTCGAGGGTCTGGCGGGTCATGGCCTGGAGCTCCGCATAGCCGCAGGCGGGATTTTTGGGCGGCCCGAATTCGCCGGACTCGAGGGCACCGACGGCGCCCAGGGAATGGTGGGTCACGCTCGTGACCTGGAAGTGGAGATTCGCCATGTCGGCGATGAGGCGCGTCTCGACGATCTCGGCCGGGTCGATCCCGTTCGCGCTGAAGTGGTCGGCGCCCTTCTGGAGCACGCCGACGAGGCCTTCGAGGATCTGGACATAGCTGCCGATCGTGAGGTCGTAGAAGGAAACGGACACGGGGATCTCCTCGAGAGTGGATGGGCAGGGTGGTTCCGGCGATCCGGGCCTCCGGACGCTACGTCACCGCGCGCGTGCGTGCCTCTGCCCGGCGGGTTCGGGCCGCCGAGGTCGCGGGGCTCGACGGGCGGGGCGCGGGCAGAGCGTGCGCAACCGGGCCTCACGATCGCGCGACAAGCGCTCGTGAAGGTCGCGGTGACGGTCCGCGGCGAAAACGTCACGAACGTCCGGGCGACCGAGCACCCGTTCGACCGGGCATGCGAGCGCATCCGGCCGACGGGTCGCCGAGAGTCACGATCGCTCCGGGTTCCGAATGCAGGCCAACTCCGAAGCATGTCGACCTCGGATTCTCGCTCCTTGGACCATCTCGGCCGGGAAAGGAGAGACGGCTCCTGCGGCGCGAGTGATGGCGTGGAGGGACGAGTCGCCTATCGTCGCGAGACGAGTCGCCGCTGGCGGCCCATCGATCGGCTCCTCGTCATCCGGCTGAGGGCGAGGCAGGCGCCGAAGAAGGGGAAGAACCATGCGAGCAGGCGACTTCCCGATGAGCGGCCGTGGGCCTGGGCCGCGAACGGAACGCCGGATTTCGCGACGCGAGAGCATCCGCGTCGGCATTCTCTTCGCCCTCGTTCTGCTCGCGAGTCCGGTCGCAGAAGCGCGGACGCGAAAGGTCTGTGCCGCACCGCCCTTCTACGGTGGCTACACGATCAACTGCGGGGGTCATCTGCAGGCGCAGTGCACCAGCGGCACCGCATGTGATGCGGGGCATTCGAGCTATACCGGCAGCCCGCTCCCGCTTCACATCAATTGTCCGTCACCCATCGCCGACTTCGATATCGCGCTCGGCTGTTACGACCAACGCCCCGATTGCGGCGACTGCTCCGGCAACGGTCAGATTCCGTGTCCTCCCCAGGCCGAGCCCTGGTGTGCGCAGGGCTGCGATTCCGGACTGACCCCGCATCCCTTGACGGGGCTGTGCGTGGCGCCGTCGCAGCCGGGCGATGCGTGTGGCCCGGCGGCGCCCTGCTCGAACGGACTCGTCTGTGATCCCCTTTCGGGCTTCGTCTGTGTCGCGGAGGCCGCTGCAGGCGAGTCGTGCGCGAATCCCTTCGTCCGCTGCGGTAGCGGGCTGCAGTGCACGCTGGCCCTCGAATGTGCCCACGCTCCCTACGCCCTCGTCGGCGAAACCTGCGACGTCACGGCACCCTGCGAAGAGGGCGCCTACTGCCAGGCCGGCATCCCCCAACGCTGCGAGGGCTATCGACTGCCGGGGGAAGGCTGCTCGGCTTTCAACCCCTGCATCGAGGGCGCGACCTGCCTCGCCTGCAGTGCCGGCTTCTGCGACCACCCGCTGCAGTGCTTCTGGACCGAAGACGGGCCGATCTCGATCACGCAGTGCAACGCGCTTCGCAGCGATGCGCTCCAGGCCTACGCGATCGGGACGGGCGAAGCGCTGACGGTCTCCTTCGGAGAATCGGTCTCCGCGGGTTATGCGACGGCGATCTCGACCGGGCAGGCGTACGGGCCCTCGGGCGAGTACGGATGCTACGTGACGCAATGTGAAGGCTTCAGCCTCGATGCGTCGGTCGAGGTCTTCGGCGGCCTCGGTCGCTACGTCAGCTACTACGCGGCCGTCGGGATTCCCTATGCGGGCGAAATCTTCGAGCCGGGTACGGGGACGATGTATTTCGTCGAGGCGCAGGTCGCTGGCAGCGTCGTGAACTACGTCAGCGCCTCCGTCTGGCCCGGACAGGTCGATCCGCAGACGGTCCTGATCGGTCCGGTCGGTGAGGAGCACGCATTCTCGATCGGAGTCGGTGCCAGCCCGCTGCCGTTCTCGGTCGGGACCTACGACTGCTCGACCTTCGGCGTGCAGACCCTCGACTACGGGCCGGGCGGCCCGCCGGCCGACGTTCCGCCGCCGGTCGAGCCGCCGCCGGATCCCGACGAGCGCCCGGGCAATCTCGTGACCAACGGCGATTTCGACCTCGATCTCACGTCCTGGTTCTGCGAGAACGGCGGAGAATGCGCGTGGGCGACGGACGATCCGTCGGCGTCGACCCTCTCCGGATCCGGCACGACCTCGAATCCGGCGGGCAACGGCTTTGCGCGCATCGCATCGGCCTGTCTGCCCGTCGTCGGCGGTGAAGCGTATGCCGTGTCGGCCTGGCTCAAGACGACGGGCGGCGGGGACGGCAGCTTCTACGCGATCTACAGCGGCAACGCATCCTGCTTCGGCGACGTGGTCGGCCAGCAGACGCTCCTCGTCTCGCCGCCGGATGGGACCTGGCGCTCGGTCGACACCTGGATGACCGCCCCGCTCGGTGCGCAGGGGCTGGCGCTGAAGGCAACGGCGAGCCGCGACGCCGGAACAGGCGAAGCGGGCGTCACGCGGATCGACCAGGTCTACCTCCCCGAAGCGCGCCTCGGGATCGGGCTGCTCGTCGGAACGCTGGTCCTCGCGTGGCGGGGTGCAAGGCGCGCGGGGCGCGATCGCGCTGGGTGGACTTCCGCACTGAACCGTGCCCACGGTTCATCGCGGCGGCCCGGTGGTGGGGCGATCTGAATCAGCCGATTCCTGATCACCCTCGAGGAGTACCCGCCCAGCCAGGCACCGGGGCACTGGAGCCTCTTCAGCCTGGAGTCACAGATCGAGCGGATGAACGCGGGCGGGAATCGAAGCCTCCCTGTGGTGGGGCGCCTCGCACGGAGCGCCCCGCCCGTCATTGCGACCGGGAACGAAACGACGTTCGGTGAGGCCGCACGTGCAGATCCCGTCGCCCGCTCCGTGCCCGTTCGACTCCATCCGGGTCGGGTACGAGCGCGTCGCCGCGCCTAACGCTCGACTCGGCTCCGTACGACGAAGTGCCCCTCGACCCGATCGTCGGCCGCGCCGGTCCCGCGACATTCGGCGATGCGACGTCGGTGCTCTTCGCTAGTCTTCCGACCTCCGATCGAGCCCGCCTCGATCGACGACTGGAGTCGCAAAGCATGTCGTTCAAGCGGATCGGCGCAGCCCTCGCTGTGCTTGCGTGGGTTCCTCTCTTCGCGTTCTCGGCTGCGGGCGCAGGTCCGGGCGAAGACGCATCGGCCGCTGTCGATTCGGTCGGAACCCCGGCCGTGCAGGCGGCGCCCGCTGAGGGTGGGGGCGACTGGGAGTTCGAGATCGGGCCCTACCTGTGGGTCTCGATGATCGATGGCGAGGTCGAGACGGATCGCTTCGGAAAGCGCCACTTCAAGGCCGACATCGGCGACGTCCTCAAGGCCTTCGACGTCGGCGTGATGGCCAACGCGTCGGTGCGTTGGAAGCGTTTCCTGTTCCTGACCGACCTGACCTGGACGCGACTCTCCGATCGGGACAACCTCGGCGACTCCCAGGTCCGCTACGAGCTCGAGCAGGAAGTCGGCTGGTTCGAGGCGCTGGCCGGCTACCGCGTCTACCAGAGACGGGGCGGCCTGATGGCGCCGGCCGGCAGCGAATCGCTGACGAGAAGTCTCGACGTCGATGCGTTCGCCGGGCTGACCTATACCTGGCTCGACAACAAGCTCGACCTCGCACGGGATCCCGGCGCCGTGGTTCCGGCGCAGCGGCGAACGATCCGAGAGCGGGATGATTGGGCGGCGCCCTTCCTCGCGCTGCGCATCCGCAACGACTTCACGGATCGTCTCGAGAGCGAGACGTTCGTCGGCGTCGGAAGCTTCGGCGCGGGGGATGCCCCCGACGTCTCGTGGCAGGCGTATTCGCTGCTCGCCTTCGCGGTCACGGACCACGTCCGGCTCACCGCCGGCTACCGCGGGCAAGGCCTCGAGAAGCGCCGGATCGAGCTGAATCTCCACGGCCCGGTCCTGGGGGCATCGCTCCGCTACTGATCCGGGCGAATCGGTGCGCTCGGGCTCCGCGGCTCGAAGCGCAGGTCGAGCGGTCGGACGACGCCGTCGTCCCGGACGCGGATCCGGAGGATCGCGCGCATCGCAGGATCGCGGAGCGCCTCTTCGAGTGAACGCGCGCGGGTCTGGTCGACGTAGTAGAGACCGCTTTCGAGGCCGTGGGCTTCGCTGCGATCCCGCGCGGAGGAACGGGCGATGCTCGTGCAGCGCTCGGCCTCTTCCGACTCGAGCGGCGAAGCGCGGTCGATGTTCGGCGGTCGCCCCTCGATGCAGAGCGCCTCGATCGGCGCCGGATCGACGGCCGGCTCGAGCCCGGGCCATCGGTAGCGGTAGAGCACATAATGGCCGCGGAGCAGATCGCGCGGATCGAAGCCCTCGACGGGGACGTCCCAGTCGAGGCCCTGCTGCGCATGGTGATGGATCGAGAGCCAGCCCCATCCGAGCCCGAGGAGCGGAAGCAGCAGGGCGAGGATCCGCCCGACTCCGCCCGCCCGGCCCGGGCTCGTCGCCGAAGTCGCGGGGCCCGGATTCATCGCCCCTCCACCGTCGGCGCGAAGCGCTTCACCGTCCGAACGGCGACGCCCGTGATCACCAGGATGATCGAGCCCGCGAGGATCAGCCCGACCCCGCTCCCGAGCAGATCGCCCGCGAGCTCGAAGCTGAGGAAGATGATCCGTAGCGCCGCGGCGAAGATCGTGAGCTGGAATGCGGCCCGCCAGCGAACCCTGAGCGCGAGCGCGGCGAGCCCCGCGACGTAGGCGAGAAAGACGAGCGCTGCACCGACGTCGGTTTTCGCGACGAAGGGCGAAAGGAGATTGGCGATTGCCGCGGCGACGAGCGCGATCGCCATCGCTCGGCTCGCCTCGGTTCTCGCGGTGCCCCGGACGACGGCCGCCGCGGCGAGGGCGAGCAGCGACTGGACGCCGCTGGTGATGAGCGCTTCTCGAAGCTCGTCCTGTGCGCCGTAGAACACCCCGGAGAGCAGGACCGAGAAGCCCGCGCCGAGAACTGCATAGGTTCCGCCTGCGAGCTCGAGACGCTTCCAGAGCGAATCGGTTCGGGCATGCGTCCGAACCCACGCCGCGCTCCCCGCGACGAGCGCGGGCAATCCGGTCGCGAGCCCGACCAGGACTGGATGGTCGCCGGGGTCGACCTCGATGGCATGCGCGAGAAAGCCCCAGCAGGTCGCTACGAAGACGACCATCCAGGTCGAAGCGACGAGCCACGTCCGACCGAGGCCGAGCAGCAGCGGCGAGAACAGCGCGAGCCAGAGTGCGAGGGGCTCCCAGAGCGGCGAGGTCGTCTGGTAGACCTGGCCGAGATGGCCGAGGAAGGTGAGGCCGAGGGCGCCCTCGATGAACAGAAAGGCGTCGTCGCGGATCGAGACCCCTGCGCCGTCCCGTCGCCGGACGCCGATCCCGATCGCGAGCCCTAGCATCGCGGCGAAATGAACGCCGAGGCGAACGGTTCCGGGGATGGCCTGCCAGTTCGCCGCGATGAGCGAGACGAGGCCGAGGCCGATGGTCAGGGCCGCGAGACCGATCACGGCCCAGAGCCCGAGCGGCCGGGCGTGCTCGGCCTCCCACGCGCGGATCCGCTCCGCCGTCGCGGCGTCGATCAATCCGGCCCGCTCCCATGCGACGAGCTTGCGTTGGCTCAACGATCCCTCTCGGCCTGAGGGCACGCGTCGAGTCGCAGGGCCACCGCCGCCTCGGTCGCTTCGCTCGGGTAGAGCCCGATCGCCGCAGCAATGCGGGCGACCGCGTACTTCTCGAGCTTGCGCGCGTGGATCTCGCCGACCGTCTCGCGGTCCTCGACGAGGGTCGGAACGACGCAGCGCGTGACGCCACCGCGCAGCAGCTCGAGGCGCGCTCCATCGAGGCCGTGCTCGAGGGCCTTCGCGCGCGGCATGCCCACCCAGGCCCCGTCCTCCCGGTTCACGATCCAGAGCCGCAGATCGACCGGTCGCCCCTCGCCGTCGCGGGCCACGAGGGAGACGACTTCCTCGACCTCGGCCAGCGTCGCGTAGAGCGCGAAGTAGAGGACGATCGGGCTGGCGATCCACGCCAGCAAGACGGCCGGGCGCGGCGCACCCGCCCAGAGCAGGGCGCCCCCGGCCGCGATCGCGCCGAGCCCGCCGAGCAGGACGCCGAAGGTCGGGACGGCGTAGGCGCCTGCATGCTGGAGGCGGATCGCGAAGACGGCGACGCCGACGAGGAGCAGAACGACACCGAGAGCGGCTCGGAGCGCGGACGACGCACGGGATGCGGGCAAGGTCTTCCCCCTCTGATTTCTCGAACCGCTCGAAGCGGGTCGCGCCGAAAAGTGATCCGACCCGCCTGGACACGCGACGGCGTACGCGTGCTCCGCCCCGTACGTTCGCCCATCCGGCGCGAACGATCGACTCCCGGCAGCGCGCCGCCGAGCCTAACCCGCCGGCTCGAAGACCGCGCGCAGGCGGGCAGCGTACTCGGCGAGGCGCTCCGCCGGCGCCTGTCGCTTGCCGTGGATGCCGAAGGGCTCGCCCGCGTTTCGCGGGATCAGGTGCATGTGGTAGTGGAAGACGGTCTGGCCGGCGGCCGCGCGGTTCAGCTGGATCACGGCGATTCCATCGCAGCCGAAGACCCGCTCGAGCGCCGCGGCGAGGGGCTTCGACTGGGCGACGACGGCGGCGAGATCTTCGGGTCCGACCTCGAAGAGGTCCGTCGCGTGTCGCTTCGGGATGATGAGCGTGTGACCTTCGTGGGCCGGGAAGAGGTCCATGAAGATCAGCACGCGCTCGTCCTCGAAGACGCGATGGGCCGGCGCGCGGCCCGCGACGATCGCGCAGAAGATGCAGTCCCCGGTCATCTCGCAAGCTCTCCCGTCTCTTCGGGCCGCATTCTACGGACGGATCGAGCTGCGCACTCGCGTCGTGCCCGTTCGTCCTCCCGCACCCGCCGTGCCGCTCGATCGGCAAGTATCGGCTCGTCGCCTAACGATTCGCGCCCCCGAGCCAGACGTCGAGCAATCCGCTCCGAAGCGCATCGTTGTCGACGGGCCCGGCGACCCGGACCAGCGAGCCATTCTTCGGCGAGCTCGGCGAGCGTGCGCGCCAGCGAGTCGCCGGCGGCGAGGCGGTCGAGATCGACGGGCTCGAGCCGGTTCGGATCGGGTCTCGAGAACGGGATGCGGGTCGGGGAGCAGGCCGAGGCCTTCGTGGCCGAACATGCGGCCGACTCGCTCCGGCGCGAGCGGAGCACCGAGTCCCGTGAAGACGGGGATGCTGGGCGCGCCCGCGACTGCGAGCAGTGCCTGCGCGATCTGCGAGCGCAGCGCGACGTCCCCGAAGACGGTCGAAACGCCGACCAGCTCCAACTCGGGATGGCGCAGTGCATACGCGAGGGCGAGGGCATCGTCGACGTCGCTGCCGATGTCCGTGTCGATCCAGATTCGCAACGATCGCTCGCTCCCCGACGCATGCGCCCGCTCGGAGGGTAAAGAGGAGGATGGCGGGTGGCGCGATCGCGAGCAAACCGGTCGGCGCGAGGGCTTCGAGCCCCTCGTCGAATGAGATCGGGACGCGCATCCGGCAGCGAAACGCTCCCGATCCCGCGCTAGCGTCGAGCGACGCCGATCGCTCCGATCGCGATGCCAGGGAGTCTCCGACACATGAATCCGAACCGATCGATCCGACGATTCGTCCGCCCCGCTGCATGCCTCGAGGCCGCGGCGCTCCTCTTCACCGCCGCGCTGCTCCAGGCCTGTGCCTCCTCGCCCCCGCCGACTTCCGCAGCGGCGCCGAGCCCCGCCGAAGCCGCCAACGTCGCCGTCGTCGACGCCTTCATCGCGGCCTGGGACGATCCGGATCGCGCGGTCGAATACCTCGCCTCGGACGCGAGCATCCGGATGATCGAGGATCAGCCGCCGATCGTCGGCAAGACGGCGATCGCCGAGGCGTTCAAGGGATTCATGACGCCCGGCGTGACCCTGACGGTCGAAACGCTGCAGACGACGGTGCATGGCCCGATCGTCATGAACAAGCGCATCGACACGATGAAGACCGAGGGGCAGCCCGATCAGGTCTTCCCCGTCGTCGGCGTCTTCCTCGTCAAGAACGGCAAGATCACGGAGTGGACCGACTATCTCGACAAATGATCGAGGTCCGCGCGATCGACGCGGGAGGCCGGCGCATGCGTCCGGCGGCTTCGCTCAGGCGCAGAGTCGCTTCGCTCAGGCGCCGAGTCGGCGCGCGAGCGCGAGCGCCCGTTCCGCGAGGGGCAGCGCCAGCTTCCCGAGCTCGCTGGCCTCGCTGCCCGCGGCCGTCCCCGCCTTCGCGCGTCCGGCGATGCCGAACATGATGCCGGCCGTGCGGAAGAGGTGGAACGCGAGATAGAAGTCGAGGTCGGGGATGCCCTCGCCCCGTCCCGTCCGTTCGCAGTAGGCGCGCACGTACTCGTCCCGGGTCGGGATCCCGAGCTCGCGGAGCCGGTCGTCCGCGAGGCCTTCGAACTGGCCGCCGGGCGAGAGGCGTCCGGCGAGGTGGTAGGTCAGGTCGGCGAGGGGGTGCCCCAGGGTCGAGAGCTCCCAGTCGAGGATCGCGACGATCCGCGGCTCGCTCGGATGGATGATCATGTTGTTCAGGCCGTAGTCGCCGTGAACGATCGACGTGCTCGCATCGTCGGGGACGTTCGCCGGCAGCCATTCGATCAGCCGCTCCATCGCAGCGCTGCGCGGGACGTCGGCCGTCGCGTACTGCTTGCCCCAGACGTGGATCTGCCGCGCGAAGTAGTTGCCCGGCTTGCCGTAGTCGCCGAGGCCGATCGTTTCCGGATCGAGCGCATGCAGCCGCGCGAGAATGGCGATCTGCGACGCGTAGAGGCTGCGCCGCTCCTCGGGCGTCCAGCCCGGCAGCGTCTGATCGACGAGGATGCGCCCCTCGATCCGATCCATGACGTAGAACTCGCTGCCGATCACCGCCTCGTCGGCGCAGTAGAGCCGCGGCCGCGGCGAGGGAAAATCGACCTTCGCGAGCGCCGACAGGATCCGGAACTCACGGTCGACGGCATGCGCCGAATGCACCAGCTGGCCCGGCGGCTTGCGCCGAAGCACCCACTCGCGCTCGCCGTCCGCGAGGTGATAGGTCGGATTCGACTGCCCCCCGACGAACTGCCGGACCCGCAGCGGCCCCGCGAACCCCTCGATCCCCCCGCGCAGATACGCCTCGAGCCGCCCGACATCGAGCCGATGCCGCGCATCGACCTCCTGAATCCCCGTCCGGATCTGCGCCATCCAGGCCCTCTCCCCGCGTGTGCCCTTCGTCGTCCATCGACGAGCGAATCGAATGCTCGGTCTGCATCCGAGCCACGACGACGGCCGCTGCCCCCGTCGAGCAACGATCCTAGAACCCACCCGATCCCCCCGCCAAAGCCCGAATCGTCTGGGCAGTCGCCCATCCCCAAACGATGCAGGATGCGAAGCTCAATCCGCAGAGCGCAACGAGCGTCCCGGCCGATCGGTTCGGGGTGAGATGTAATGGACGTGCGCGCAGCACAGCATCCGACGCGCCGGCGATCCAAATCGCGCACGTCCGAGCCACGAACCCCGAACCGATCGGCCGGGACGCATGGCACGCCCCCGCAGACCGAGCCGCGCGCCCTGCTAGAGCCGATTGAGGCCGTCGAGCGCCGCGATCCGGTAGGTCTCCGACATCGTCGGATAGTTGAAGACCGCGCCGAGCAGGTCGTCGAGGGTGCCGCCCATCTGGACGAGCATGAGGCCGATGTGGATGAGCTCGCTGGCGGCGGTCCCGATCATGTGGACGCCGACGATCGCACGCGTATCGCGCCGGAAGATCAGCTTGAGCAGGCCTTCGTCGCCGACGATCTGGCCGCGCGGCGTCTCGGCCGTGCGGGCGACGCCGACCTCGTACGGGATGCCCTCCTGGCGGCAGGCGTCCTCGGTCCGGCCGACGGAGGAGATCTCCGGGATCGTGTAGATCGCCATCGGAAGCGTCGAGGTCGTGGGGCAGGGGCGGCCCGTCGCGTGGAGCACGGCGAGGCGGCCCTGATGCATGCTCGTCGAGGCGAGGGCCGGGAAGCCGATCACGTCGCCGACGGCGTAGACGTTCTCCACTTCGGTCCGGAAGCACGAGTCGACCTTCACGAGGCCCGACGCGTCGGTCTGGATCCCGACGCGGCCGAGATCGAGGGCCTCGACGTTCGAGACGCGGCCGGCGGCGATCAGGACGCGCTCGGTGCGCACGGTGCGCCCGCTCTCGAGGTAGACGACGCCCTCCTGGTGGCGCTTCTGGGTCTCGATGCGGATGCCGCTGATGCGCTCGGGCATCAGCACGCGGATGCCCATCGAGAACATCGAATGGCGCAGATGATCGAGGATGTCGGCGTCGAGGTCGCGCAGCAGGCGGTCGCGTCGATCGATGATCGTGACGCGGGTTCCGAGCATCGCGAAGACGGTCGCGTACTCGCAGCCGATGACGCCGCTGCCGATCACGGTGAGGCTCTTCGGGATCGCGTCGAGATCGAGGAGCGTGTCGCTGTCGACGATGACGCGATCGTCGATCGGGATCTCCGCCGGGCGCCGGGGGCGGCTGCCGGTCGCGATGACGACGTGGTCGGCTTCGACGATCTCCTCGCCGTCGCGGTTGGCGATGCGGATCTGGTTCGGGGAGACGAACGAAGCGGAGCCGGCGAGGACCTGCACGCGATTGCGATCGAAGAAGGAGCGGATCGTCTGCTGATGGTTGGCGATCAGCATGTCGCGCGGGCCGCGCAGGTCGTTGATCGAGAGGGGGCGCAGCTGGGGAGAGGTGACGCCGAGCTGAGTCGCGCGGCGGCTGTTGACGAGCTCGAGCACCGTGTGGCGGAGGGCCTTCGAGGGGAGCGTGCCCGTCTGGACGCAGGCACCACCGAGCATCATGCCACGCTCGACGACCGCGACCTCGAGCCCGAGCTTGGCGCCCTGGAGGGCGGCCGACCAGCCGGCAGGGCCGGCCCCGATCACCACGAGGTCGAAGTGCATGCAGATCTCCCGATGGCCCGCGCGAGTGCGGAGCGGGCACGACGCATGCGGCATCGGAGGGGAATGGCCCGGGCTTGACGCCCGCCGCGTGGCCGCGAACGCCCGGCGGCAGAAGGCTGGACGAAGCTGCTCGACATAACACCCGAGAGCCGGATCGCCACCGAGGCCGGATTCCCGATCGGGCCGAGCCATCCCCTCCCTTCGCGCCGTGGCTATGCTCGCCCGACGTGATGCGGACGCGATTCGGGAGGTTCAGGCATGCCGGAAGAGCGGGGCTCGAAGCGGATGGATGCGGGCGTCGAGGTCGAGCCGCTGCTCGACGACTTCGGCGCGGTGGTGCGCGGCGTTTCGTTCTGCGATCCGGGGGCGACGGAGATCCTGCAGGACCTCGTCCACGCGCACGGTCTGATCTTCCTGCGCGACCAGCGGATGAGCGATGCCGAACACATCGAGGCCGCCGGCCGCTTCGGCGAGCTCGGCGTCTATCCGCTCCAGGCCGCCGCCGGCGCGTTCGAGCCCCTCGAGTTCATCGAAGACGGGCCCGACGATCCGCCGAAGGCGGACGGCTGGCATAGCGACGTCAGCTGGATCGAACGGCCGCCCGTCATGGCCTTCCTCTCGATGCTCGAGGTGCCCGATCGCGGCGGCGACACGCTCTGGGTGGATACCGCGAAGGCGTTCGAGACCCTCTCGCCCCGGATGCAGGCGATCGCCGCGGGCCTTTCCATCTACCACGACATCAGCGAAGCGAACCGCCAGCTCTTCCTGCGCAAATGGGGCCAGGCGATCATCGACCGGACGAAGGCGCGTTATGGCATGGGTGCGAGCCATCCGCTGGTCCGCGCGCATCCGGTCACCGGGCGCCGGAGCCTCTACCTCGCGGGCTATTTCATGCGCCACATCGAGGGGCTGGCTCCCGCCGAGAGCGAAGCGCTCCTCGGCTTCCTGATGGCGCACGCGACGGCGCCGGAGCGCGCGCTGCGCTGGCGCTGGCGGGAGCACGATCTCGCGATCTGGGACGAGCGCCGCACGATGCACCGCGCCCTCGGCGATCATTTTCCCCGTCGCCGCCGCGTGCGGCGCTGCACCGTGCTCGGCGAGCGCCCGATCGCCGCCGCGCCCTGAGCGCGCGCTCACAGCCTCTCAGCCGAGCACGAACGCGCCGACCGCCTCCTCGAAGCCCTTCGGATTGTCGGTGGCGACCGAATGCGCGGCCTGCGGGACGACCGCGAGGCGCCCGTTCTGCAGCACCTCGTCGACCATCCGATCCGCGACCTCGGGCGAGAGGATGTCGGACGCTGCGCCGCGGACGACGAGCGCGGGGCAGGGCAGCTTCGCGAGCGCATCCCACATCCGCTGGGCCAGCGCCTCTTCCTGAAGGCGCGCCTCTTCGGGATCGCCGCGATCCGAGCGCAGCCTGGGATCGGATTTCAGCTCGTAAAGGCCGTCGGCGCGCTGGCGCAGGCCGTATTTCGCCATGCGCTGGAGCGCTTCCGGGCTGCCGGCGGGATAGTTGCGCGAGAGCAGGCGCGCGTACTCCTCGATCGAGTGGAAGACCGGTGCCTGCTGCTCGGTCATCTCCTTGCCGATCCGCATCCGGCCGCGCGCGTCGAGCTCGGGTCCGATGTCGACGAGCACGAGGCCCGCGAGCCGCTCCGGATGCCGGCCCGCGAAGATCATTCCCGCGCGCCCGCCCATCGAGAAGCCGACGAGCACGAAGCGCTCGATGCCGAAGGCTTGCAGCACCTTCTCGAGATCGTCGGCCATGCTGTCCGGCCCGTAGCGGCCCTGCGGATCCCAGTCGGAATCGCCGTGGCCCCGCTGATCGACGGCGAGCACCCGGTAATGCGGCGCGACACAGGGCGCGAAATCGTCCCAGAGATGCGCCTCGTTGCCGCCGCCATGGAGCAGCACGAGCGGGACGCCTTCGCGGCTCCACTCGAGGACGTGGAGCATCAATCCGTCGGCGCCTTCGATGCGATGGGAGGTCGGTTCCATGCGCGACACGGTATCACGCGCGCCGGAGCCCGCCCCGCCGCGGAGCGCCCATTCGCGGCCGGGCGAGCCCGGGCTCGCGCATGGGCGCCGGACCGGATCCCGGCCCGGCGCCCTCGCGATGGGCGACGCTCAGAAGCGTGCCCGCAATCCGAACCGGATGCTGCGGCCCGGCAGGAGGATGTCCTGCTTGTTGAAGGCGACGTGGTTGCGGCCGCGAACGTCGTTCAGGTTTCGCCCGACGACGTTCGCCTCGAGGGAGAGCCCGTCGATCGGCTCGAAGCGATAGGCGAGCGAGGCGTCGACATGGGTGAAGCTCGCCGTCGACGTCTCGTCCCCGCTCGTGCGGCTCTGCGCCTCGTTGCGCAGGAAGCCGACGCGGGCATCGAAGGACTCGCTGGCGAAGTAGAGGCCGCCGCCCCAGCGGATCGGCACGATGCGCGGGAGGTTGCCTTCGTTGCCGTCGGTGAAGCGCGCGCGGACGGCATCGAAGCGGCCGTCGATCCCGATCGCACCGAACGGCAGGTAGAACACGTCGTAGTTGCCCGAGAGCTCGCCGCCGTAGAAGAGGGCGTCGCGATCGGTGTACAAGAGCTCCTGCAGGGCTTCGGGATCGGCGGGATCGATCGGGTCGCCGGCCTCGTCGACGGTATCGCCGGTGAGGCTGCCGAAGATGAAGCCCTCGTATTGCGTGACGAAGACGGCGCCCTCGAGGCGGCCGCGGACGTTCTTCGCGGTCGCGCGCAGCTCGCCGGTGTACGAGGTCTCCTCGTCGAGGTCGGGGTCGCCGACCTCGAAGGTCGAGGTCGCTTCGTGGGGGCCGCGGGCGAAGAGCTCGACCTGCGTCGGGGCGCGCTGGCTGATCGAGCCGTTCAGGCCGAGGCCGAGCCAGTCGAGCGGGTCGTAGAGCAGAGCGACGGAGCCCGAGAGCGGCACGAAGTCGAGATCGCGGGCGACGTCGTTCGCGTCGCGGCCGTCGACGTTCGTGTACTCGGCACGGAAGCCGACCTCGCCGACGAGATTCGAGGCCAGCTCCCGCTCCTCGAAGAGGTAGCCGGCGACCATCGCGGTGTCGGTCGGGGCGAGGAACTCGGCGGCTTCGCCCTCGGCGCGGAAATCGCGCTTGCGGCCGTGGAGCCCGAAGGCGCCCGTGAAGCCGGCGAACGTCTCGTGGACGAGCTCGAAGCGGCCGTCGAACTCCTCGTTGCGATAGGTCTGGCCGACGTCGCCATCCGCGATCTCGTCGTGCTCGTAGTCGGAGTAGACGCCGCGCACGCGCAGCTCGCGAATGCCCGCGATCTCCGGGGCGTAGTCGCCCTCGAAGCGGTAGCGATCGATGTGCATGTCGATCTCGACGGGCTCGTCGTCTTCCGGGATTCCGTAGCGATCCTCGGCCCGGATGTAGGCGAAGCCGAGTCGCCCGGCGTCGCCGACGTACGCGGCGCCGAGCGAGCCCGAATAGGATTCGTACTGGGATCCCGGCTGCGTGTGCGGATTGCCGTCGTTCGGGATCGAGTAGTTGTTGGCCCGGCGCAGGGCGCCGTCGGCGTGCCAGGCGAAGTCGCCGAAATGGCCGTCGAGATTCGCGGCCATGTCGCGCTCGTCGGCGAGCAGGCCGATGCCGCCGAAGACGTCGCCCGAGATCGCGCTCTTCGGCAGCTTCTCCGGCACGCGGCCCGTGATGACGTTGACGACGCCCGCGGAGGCGCCGCCGCCGTAGCGCACGGTCGCGGGCCCGCGGATGATCTCGGTCCGGCGCGCAGCGAGCGGATTGATCGGAACGCCGTGGTCCGGGCTCTCCTGGGAGACGTCGTGGGTCCGCAGGCCGTCCTCGAGGACCTCCGTGCGGAAAGCGTCCTGGCCGCGGACGACCGGCCGGCTCGAGCCGCCGGCGAAGCCCGAGGTCGTGATGCCCGGAATGCGCGAGAGCGTCTCGCCGAGGGTCGAGCCGAGGTTCTCGAGCATCTCGGCCTTCTCGATCCGATCGATCGGGATGGCGAGCTCGTCGCGCGAATGCGCGAGGGGGGAGCCGGTCACGACGATCGTCTCGGTCTCGTCGTGCTCTTCGTGTTCGTGCTCGTGGGCGTGCTCGCGGTCGTTCGGTGCGGGCGCATCCGATTCGGCGCGGGCGGGCAGAAGGGGCAGGGCGAGCAGGGTGACGAGCGCGACCAGCGCAGGCACGAGCTGCAGGCGGAAGCAAGACGGAGAGAGCAGGGGCGAGGCGGTCGTTCGCAGACGGCGATCGGCCGCTCGAATGGAATCGGGAAGAAGATCGGAAAGAAGAACGGAAAAAAGAGCCAGGCAGGACATCGAAACCCCCGGCCGCGCGCGGTGCGTTCGGCGGCGCGCGCGAAGATGGGTGGAGGGAAGGCGCATCCGGCCGTGCGCGAGCGCGCGGCAGGACGGCCCGACGGGTCGTCGACGAAGGCGGGCTTCAGGCCTGGGGCGGAGCGCGGGCGGGATGGCGCGCGGCGAGCAGGAGCGCGGGGCGCTGTGCCGCCGGCGCGGGCGGGCAGGGCGACCGATCGGGGAGCGCGACGCGCTCGGGTGTCGCAGGGATCGCCTCGATGCTGCGGGCCGCGACGTTGCGGCAGAGCGTGCACGGCTCCGATTCGAGCGATGCGCTCGAGGAATGCGTTTCGTGCGCGTCGTCCGCGCTCAGGACGGGGGAGCCGGCGGGCGCGGCGACGGGCCCGGCGGCGATCGGATCGCCGGCTGCCGCCGGTGCCGCGGCGGCAACGCGCTCCGGCGCGGGGGAGAGGCTCTCGGCATGGCCGAGGTGGAGGTGCGGGAGCGCGGCGTAGAGGAGCAGTGCGAGACACAGCACGCTCACGGACTTCAGGCTTTGCCGGGTTCTCGCCATGGGATCGCGTCGATAGCACGCGACCTTCGAAGCCAGCAAGTCGCCCGCACATGCGCGGCCGCGATCGGCCCCGCTCAATCGCCCCGTGCGGGCAGCTCGATCCGGGGCTTCTCCGGGTCCGGGCGGTAGAGCACGACCGTATGCCCGACGATCCCGCACAGCGCCGCGCCGCTCGCCTCGGCGAGCTGCTGGGCTGCGGCCTTCTTGTCCGCGGGCTGGCGCAGGCGGACCTTGATCAGCTCGTGGTCGGCGAGCGCCGCGTCGACCGCCTTTTCGACCGCCGGGCTGACGCCTCCTTCGCCGACGAACACGATCGGCTTCAGGGGATGGGCGAGGGCGCGCAGGCGCCGGCGCTGGGCGCCATCGAGGGTCGGCGGGGCCGGGCGGGTCGCGCTGCTCTTTTCGGGGTCCGAGGGGGGCAAGGGGGTCTCCGGGGCGCGGGCGGGCGCCGGGCAGTCGGCGTCCTGTCGCGTTTCGGGGGCGACGGGATCCGCTCGCATCGCCGCCCTGCGCGAAACGGCTGCGCACCGTAGCCCAGCCGCCGGAATCGGGCGCGGGCGTTCGCCGGACGGGCCGGGCAGGGCCCGCGTCCGGGAAATTCCGGGGGCGGCGCCGGCTGGCGCTCAGGGCTCCGCGGAGGCCGGCCGATAGGCGACCCCGATGGCGCAGGACAAGCCGATACCGCTCGTGGGTCGCCTCGCGATCCAGCTCAAGATGTTGACGCCCGCCGAGGTCTCGCGGGCGATGGCCGAGAGCGAGTCGAGCGGCAATCCGCGCCTCGCCCAGGTCATGCTCTCGATGGGCCTGCTCGACCGCGATCAGATCGCGAAGCTCCAGCAGGTCCAGAAGGATCTGGTCGAGAAGCAGCGCGCCCGCATGGGTGGCGGCGATGCGCCGGAGCGCCCCGCGGCGAGCACGGCAGCGGCCCGGCCCCCGGCAGCCGCCCGTCCCGCGAACGAGATCCACCGCGTCGCCGAGCACGCCGCGAAGGCCGCTGCGCCGATGCAGGCCCGCGACATCGACGACCTCTACGGCCCGCCGTCCGCGGCCGAGAAGGCCCGTCCGCTCCCCTCGGCGGCCCCGTCGCCGTCGGCGCCGAAGAGCCCGTCCGCGCCACGGCCCGCCGCTGCAACGCCCGCCGCACCCTCTCCGGCCCCCGCTGCCGCTGCTCCTGCGGCGCCGTCCGCACCGCCCGCCGCGCCGTCATCGCCGGTTCAGGCGCCCACGCGGTCGCCCTCGCCTCCGCCGCCCGCCGCCTCGCAGTCCCCGCCGCAGCCTTCGATCGCCCCCGTCGTCACCGACGGCCGGCCTTCGCTCGAGCTCGTCGTGCCGGAGCCCGGCGCGGCGGATCGGGACCGGCTCGAAGCCCTGCTCGCGGCCGGTGTCGCGGCAAAGGCCTCGGACATCCATCTCCACGCCGGTGGCCCGATCAAGCAGCGCCGGATCGGCGAGCTCGTCGTGGTCGACGAATCGGTCGATCCCGCCGCCGTCGAGCGCATGGTCGCGGCGGCGCTGACGCCCGAGCAGCGCGCGCGCCTCGCCCATGCCGGCGAGCTCGACTTCTGCTTCGACCTGCCCGGGGTCGGCCGCTTCCGCGCGAACGCCTATCGCCAGCAGCGCGGGCTCGACGCCGTCTTCCGCTCGATCCCGGATCGCCCGCCGACCCTCGCCGAGCTCGGGCTGCCCGAAGAACTCAAGAAGTACACCGACTATCACCAGGGCATGGTGCTCATCACCGGCCCCGCCGGCTGCGGCAAGTCCGCGACCCTCGCCGCCCTCGTGAACCACATCAACGAGAGCCGCGACGACCACATCCTGACCGTCGAGGACCCGATCGAGATCGTGCATCCCTCGAAGCGCTGCCTCGTCAACCAGCGCCACGCCGGCGCCCATACGAAGAGCTTCTCCCGCGCCCTCCGCGCCGCGCTGCGCGAGGATCCGGACATCATCGTGATCGGCGAGCTGCGCGACCTCGAGACGATCAGCCTCGCGATGACGGCGGCGGAGACGGGGCATTTCGTGCTGGCGACGCTGCATACGGCGAACGCCGTGCGGACGGTGAACCGGATGATCGGCGCGTTTCCGTCGAACGAGCAGGATCAGGTCCGCGCGATGCTCTCAGAGTCGCTGCGTGCCGTGATCTCGCAGCGGCTCGTGCCCACGGCCGACGGCGAGGGCCGGGTGCCGGCGCTCGAGATGCTCGTCATCAATCGCGCGATCGGCAATCTCGTCCGCGACCAGAAGACGATCCAGATCCGTTCGTCCATGCAGACCGGCAAGGCCCACGGCATGTACCTGCTCGAGCAGTCGCTGAACGAGCTCGTCGCCTCGGGCCGCGTCACGCGCGAGGTCGCGCTCTCGCTGGCCGAAGAAGAGAAGCTGATCACCGCCGGCGCATGAACGCGCCGGCGCCCGCCGCCGCTCGCCGAGCGCGCGCGGCGGGCCGGGGACGACTTCAGGGAGTGGAGAGCGAGTGGCCCAGATCGATCCGCTGCTGCGACATCTGAAGGAGCACGACGGCTCGGACCTGCATCTGGTCGCCGGGCAGCCGCCTCGCTTCCGCTCGAAGGGATCGGTGCGCACGATCGAGGGCCACGACGTCCTCTCGAACGAGACGCTGCGCGCCATGATGCAGGAGGTCGCCTCCCTCCGCGGCTGGGAGGAGTACGAGACGACGGGCGATCTCGACTTCGCCTTCAGTCTCGAGGGCGTCGCCCGCTTCCGCGCCAACTACTTCATCCAGCTCTCCGGCGCAGCCTGCGTCTTCCGCATGATCCCGGAGACGATCATCTCTCTCGAAGACTTGAACCTGCCCCAGGCCGTGCGCGATCTCGCCGACCTGAAGGAAGGCCTCGTCCTCGTCACGGGCCCGACCGGCTCGGGCAAGTCGACGACCCTCGCCGCGATCATCGACAAGATCAACAAGACCTACTCGCGCCACATCGTGACGATCGAGGATCCGGTCGAGTTCGTCCATCAGAATCGCAACGCGCTCTTCTCCCACCGCGAGGTCGGGCTGCATACCCAGGGCTTCAGCCCGGCCCTGCGCTCCGCGATCCGCCAGGACGCCGACGTCATCCTCGTCGGCGAAATGCGCGAGATGGAGACGATCAGCCTCGCGATCACCGCCGCCGAGATGGGCATGCTCGTCTTCGGCACGCTGCACACCAACAACGCCGCCAAGACGATCGACCGCATCATCGACGCCTTCCCGGCGGAAGAGCAGAACATGGTCCGCCTCTCGCTCTCCGAGTCGCTGGCGGGCATCGTCTCCCAGCTGCTGCTGCCCCGCGCCGACAAGCCGGGCCGCATCGCGGCGAACGAGATCCTGCTGAAGACGGCAGGCCTCCCGAACATCATCCGGGACGGCAATACGCCGATGCTCGCCTCCATCATCCAGTCGGGGAAGGCGCAGGGCATGCAGGCGATGGACGACGTGCTCTTCCAGTACGTGAAGGACAAGAAGGTCTCGGCCCACGACGCCTATCTGAAGGCGACCGACAAGGCCCGCTTCGCCCCGCTGCTCAAGGCGGAGGGCGGTACGCCGGAGCCGGGGGCGTAGGCCCGGGCAGGCGACTGCGCCGGCTCCGCGCTGGCATCTGCTCCCCGGCGTGCGAGAATCGCCGCGGGGGAGAGAGGGAGGACACCCAACCTGGGGGTTCCCCCGATGATGCTCCGAAATGCTGCTGCTGCCGTTCCTGCCCTCTCGATGACCATCCTGTCCATGACCCTGGCCACGACCCTGATCGCGAGCGCTGCGTCGGCGCTCGACGGAATCGATCTGCGCGACCCGGTTCCGACGACTGCGCCGGGCGAGTGCCCGCTGCTCACGCAGATCCGATACCCGTTCCTGTGCTCCGGCGGAGGCGCTGGCGCGCATGCGCTCGTGCACGTGCGGCCGCTGAATCCGGATCCGACCTGGGAGAGCACGCGCCAGATTCCGCGCATGAGCGACTGGACCGAGAGCAACGGAACCTGGGGCCCGGACCTGAATCAGGATTGAGACGCGACGCAGATCGCCGGCCGTGCGCGGCCGGCGGCGCGCCCTGGCCGGCGCATCGGGCATCGGGTCGATCGATCGAGAGAGAGACATGACCCGACTCGATGCACCGGCCACGCAGCGCAATCGCGAGCCCATCCTCGCGATCCTCCGGCGCTGGCTCGCGGCCGCAGCCGCCCCTTCCGCCGCGCCTTCCTCCGGCGATTCGGCGCCGAGCGCGCGGATCTCCGTCCTCGAGATCGCGAGTGGCACCGGCCAGCACGCCGTCCACTTCGCGAGCGCGCTCCCGCATCTGCGCTGGCAGCCGAGCGATCCGGATCCGAGCCATCTCGCTTCGATCGAGGCCTGGCGCACGGAAGCCGGCGCCGAGAACGTCGCCGCTGCGATCCGCATCGACGTGCGCGAGTCCGATTGGCCGATCGAGCGTGTCGACGCGATCTTCAACGCGAACATGATCCACATCGCGCCCTGGCCGGCCGCCGAAGGCCTCTTCGCCGGCGCGGCGCATGTGTTGGGCGAACGGGGCCTGCTCTTCCTCTACGGCCCCTTCCACGTCGGTGGCCGCCCGACCGCCGAGAGCAACGCCGCCTTCGACGCCGACCTGCGCCGCCGCAACCCCGAGTGGGGCATCCGCGACCGCGAACGCGTCGTCGCCCTCGCCGCATCCCACGCCCTCGCACTCGTCGAAATCAACGAAATGCCCGCCAACAACCAGCTGCTCGTCTTCCAAAAGCAGACGTAGGCCGCGGTGTCCATTCCGAATCGGCATCCCGAGCGACCGGGCCCGGGCGGCGCGGGGTGAGATGTAATGGACGCACGCGCAGCACGGCGATGGACGCGCCGGCGATCCTGAACGCGTGCGCCCGAGCCACGAACCCCGCACCGCCGGGCCCGGGCGCCTGGCACGGCATTCGGACTGAGCCTCCGCGCCCTACGATCGACGCGAAATCGCGTAGAGACTGTCCTTGCGCCACATGAAGCAGCTATCGGGCATGCCGCCGATTCCGGAGACGCTCGGTGTCGCGGGATCGGCCGCGATGGCCTCGGGCGAACGGCGACGAAACTCGGGGTCCATCAAGGCTGCCGTGATCTGGATGAAACCGGGGGCGAGCTGAAGCAGCGAGTCGCGGATCGACTGCAGCGATGCGTCCTCTCCGATCCGCTTGAAGATCCGCCCCGCCATGCCGGGGATCATCGGATTCCCGACGAGCGGCGCGACCAGCGCATCGTGGTCGATCCAGACCGCTTCGGCCTCGGCGTGGGGCACGCGCGTGCGTTCGCGGACTTCGAGGCGCTCCAGCTGGAAGCGCCTGCGTTCGACGCCCGCGAAGCATTTGACTTCGTGCAGCGCGACCAGGCGTTGGAGGCCGCGGCGGTCCGGGGCGGGGGGACGCGTATGGGTGTCGGCCAGCTGGATCACGACGTCGAGCTCGCCGCTCTCGAGCACCGCGCCATCGACAAGGATGCTGCGCCGGAAGAAACGCGAGCCCGGGGCGGTCGGCGTCCCCTCGGTGCTGGCGCGCGCCCGCTCCTGGGACATCGCCCGGGGAACGGTCGACGCGATGAGCTGGAAGAGCGTCAGCAGATGCGAGCAGCCGAGCGCGCCGCCGAAGGCGGCCGAGAGCCTGCGCGTGAAGCCCGCGTCGAGCGTCTCGCCCGCGAGCGCCACGAGCCGCGGCGCGGGATCGCGGCAGCACTCGCCGCCCGTCGCCTTCGACGCCTCGACGGCGACGAAGGGCTGATCGACGTCGACGCGGTGCATCCGCAGCGTCTCGGGATCGAGGTCGAGATCGATCGACATCATGTGGATGATGCCGGCGGGCTGGACGTCGTCGACGGAGGGGACGCAGCCGTTCTTGCGCAGATCGATCACGTCACCGCGTGCGCGCCAGCGATCGTCCGCCGTGCGCTCGACGAAGACGCTGAGCGAGCGGGTATGGAGCGGAAGGCCGCTCGCCCGGGTGCCCGGAAGGAACTCGGCCAAGCAATCAGCTGTGTTGATAGGTCGTGTGCTGGGGCCGACCGCGCAGGATGTGGGCCGAGCCCCAGTTGGTGACCTTCTTGAAGGCGTCGGAGGCGACGAAATCGTCGAAGGCCTTCTCGTTCTGCCAGCGGGATACGATCAGGTAGGTCGGGTCGCCCTTCGAGACCTCGCGGTAGAGGGACGAGGCGTCGTGGCCCTCGATGCCCTTCATCGTCTCGATCACGTTCGCGACCGCGTCCTCGAAGACCTGCTCTTTGCCGGGAATGACGAAATAGTTCATGCCGATCGTGACCACGGGATCTCCTTGCTGCTGGGCCGCGGAGAATAGCGGCGGGGCAGCCGGGGGGACGGCTGCCGGAGGGGTGGCAACGCGTCTACCCCTGAGGGACATCGCGGCGGCAATGGCTTTCCCGGTTGACCGGGAGACGGCGTCTCGCTACCTACTGCGCTCCCGCGAACGAGGAGCAAGGTGATGGCGCGCGTCTGTGCACTGATCGGCACGAAGGTCCAGTACGGACACAACGTTTCCCACTCCCATCGCGTGACCAATCGCCGATTCGAGCCCAACCTGCAGAAGGTCCGGCTCCAGTCCGAGGCCCTCGGCCAGCGCATCCCGATGAACGTCTCCACCCGGGCCCTGCGCAGCGTCCAGAAGAAGGGCGGCCTCGACGGCTTCCTGCTCGGCACCGCCGACGCGAAGCTCCAGCCGGGCGCGATCCGGCTCAAGAACAAGATCCGCAAGAAGCTTTCGGGGCGGTAGGGCGCCGGGGCGCGACCTCGATCGACGTGCCATGCGCCCCGGATGGGCGGCGCGGGGTTCGTGGCTCGGACGCGCGCGTCCAGGCTCGCCGGCGCGTCCGTCGCCGTGCTGCGCGCGCGTCCATTACATCTCACCCCGCACCGCCCATCCGGGGCGCTCGTTGCGTCTTGGCGGATCCAATCCGACACCCTGCGCTGGTTCGGGTGGGGTCCTGGGCGGGATCGGTTGTCCGTGAAGGTCGGGGGGCGAAACGAAACGAGGGGCCCTGGGGCCCCTCGTCGGTTCTCGAGCTTCGCGGCGGATGCGCGGCGCGACTACTTCTTCGTGCCGTAGCGCTTGCGGAAGCGGTCGATCTTTCCGTCCGAGTCGAGCTCTCGCATCTTGCCGGTCCAGAACGGATGGCTGATCGACGAGATCTCGAGGCGGATGACGGGGACCTCTTCGCCGTCGAGCGCGCGGGTTTCCTTCGACGTCGCGGTGGATCGGCTGACCCATTCGTTGCCGGTCGCCGAGTCGACGAAGATGACCTTGTGATAGTCGGGATGGATTTCGGGCTTCACGTTCTCTCTCCTGTCCGGCCTACCAGCTCGACTTGCGAACGCCCGGCAGCTGGCCACGGAGCGCGAGCTCGCGCAGCGCGATGCGGGAGATGCCGAATTTGTTGTAGTAGGCCTTCGAGCGGCCGGTCAGCGCACAGCGGTTGTTCTTGCGGGTCGGGCACGAATTGCGCGGCAGCTTCGCGAACGCCTTCTGCGCCTCGAGCTTCTCTTCGATCGATGCGTTCTGGTCGCGCAGCTTCGCGCGCAGCTCGGCGCGGCGCTTCGAATGCTTCGCGATCAGCTCGCGGCGAAGGTTGTCTCGGTTGACCTGGGATGTCTTTGCCATCGGAACCTGCTGCTCCCCGTAGTGCACGATGTCGAGGATCCGGTCGCGGATCCCGAAGCGGATGAAGGAATGCGTGAGCCGGGTCCGCAAGACGGAGCCCGGAGATGCCCGGTCGTTCCTGGAGGTCGGATCGAGGCGCGGAATCGTACGGGGCAGGTCCTCGTGTGGCAAGGCGCCCTCGGGGAATTCTGCGGTTGCCCGGCCGAACGGCGAGGCCGGCTCAGCGCTCCTCGAGGTCGATCGGATCGATCTCGATCCGGTCCCGGCCGCCGTTCTTGGCCTGGTAGAGGGCGCGGTCGGCCCGCTCGATCCAGGAAGTGGCCGTCTCGCCGGGCCGCAGGCGGGCGATGCCCATCGAGACGGTGATCCGGAGCGGTTCGGGGAGGCCGTCGCGATGGATCTCGAGGATCCGGATCGCGCCCATGCCCCGCTCGGCGACCGTCTTCGCGGTCTGGATGTCGAGGTCCCGCAGAACGATCGCGAACTCCTCGCCACCGTAGCGGGCGATGAAATCGTCCTTGCGCTTGAAGCAGCGGGTCAGGGTCTCGGCGGTCTCGCGCAGGACCTGGTCGCCGCAGGGATGGCCGTGGGTGTCGTTGACCCATTTGAAATGGTCGATGTCGAGCATGACGAGGCAGCCCCGCTTGCCGAACAGCGTCGCGAGATCGACCTCCCGCTCGATCTGCTCGTCGAAGGAGGCGCGGTTGTAGAGCTTCGTGAGCGCGTCGATCGAGGCCTGGGCGCGCACGTCGTCGAGCTCGCCGCGGAGGCTCTCGAGGCGGGCGGCCATCGCCGCGATCTGCTCCTGATGGCGCGCGCCGCGCTCGGCGAGGAACTCGGTCAGGAGCGTCACCGTATCCTGCGCCTCGGATTTGATCTTGACGGGATCGCCGCTGCGGACCGCGCCCTCGAGGCGGCGCATGCGATGGTTGATGCGGCGGTCGGCCGTCTGCTCGACCGAGAGCGAGCGGCGCAGGCCGCTGATGAAGGCCCAGGTCGCCTCGCGGAACTCGCCGAGGGCGGTCGTCACGTAGGTCGCTTCGGCGACGCGATGATCGCGAAAGGTGCGCCGCAGGCCCGGGAGATCCCGGCGTGCGCCCGCCGACTCGTTCTTGCGGGCGGGCTCGCCCTGCGCGGGGGCGTGGCCGGGAGCCGGGGTGCCGATCAGGAGATGGCGCGCCCAGCCCTCGAACAGCTCGCCGATCTCGGCGGCGCGCATCGCCCCGACGTCGAACGCGTTCTCGCCGAGCGTGCGCAGCATCTCGGCGATGAAGTCGACCGCCCGATCCGCGGGGATGGCAGGAGCCGCGGTGGCATCGTCGTCGGCTCCGTCGCCGGGCCCTTCGCGACCTTCGGCAGCACGCGCCGCGGCGCCGTTCGCCTCTTCGGCGTCGTCCGAAGTCGGGCCCGCCTTGCCGGCGGATTTTCGCCTTCCGAATATCATGCCCGCCCTGTCGGCCGAATCGGTGCGCGACGCGAGCCCCGTATGCGGGACGCGTCGATGGGATTCGCGCGCCCCCGGTGCACTCCGGAGCCCGCCTCCGGTCTTCCTCGCACGGCGACTCCGGGGATGAGCTGCACTATGCTGCCCGGCCCGACTGCGAATCCCGCAAGGCCCATGCGCCCCGGCCGGCCCCTCGCCGCTGGCGCGCACGATCGCGACACGCCTCCGGCGCACGGGATCGGCGCGAAGCAGAGCGGCCGCACGCGACCGGGAGATCGAGACGAGCGACCAGGGCGAGTGGTCGGGAACAAAGTCCTGGAAGAAAGTCCTGGAAGAGAGTCCTGGAAGAGAGACCGGGCAGAGAGCCCGGGATAGAGAGACCGAGATGACCCAGTCCGACAAGACCGGCGGCACGGACCGTCCGTCCCCGCGCGCGCAGGTGCGCGCGATCGATCCGAGCACGCTGCCGAAGCACCTCGACGCCGACGAGATCTCGGCGCGCTGGGACCGGTTCTGGCAGGACGAGGGCGTCTACCACTACGACCCGTCGCGCGGCCGCGACGAGACCTTCGTCGTCGATACGCCGCCGCCGACCGCGAGCGGCTCGCTCCACATCGGCCACGTCTTCTCGTACACGCAGGCCGACGTCGTCGTGCGCTACAAGCGCATGACGGGGATGAACGTCTTCTATCCGATGGGCTGGGACGACAACGGTCTGCCGACCGAGCGCCGTGTCCAGAACTACTATCACATCCGCTGCGACCCGAATACGCCCTACGAGGCGGGGCTGCGCTTCGAGCAGGCGAGCGCCGCCGATCGCAAGAAGCCCGCGCGCCTCGTCTCGCGCCCCAACTTCATCGAGGCCTGCTTCGACCTGATCCGCGAGGACGAGAAGGCGTTCAGCGTGCTCTGGCATCGGCTCGGCCTCTCGGTCGACTGGCGCCAGGAGTACCAGACGATCGACGCCCATTGTCGTCGCGTCGCGCAGCTCTCCTTCCGCGACCTCTACGACAAACGGCACGTCTACACCTCCGAAGCGCCGATGATGTGGGACGTCGACTTCCAGTCCGCGATCGCCCAGGCGGAGGTCGAGGACAAGCAGATCCCCGGCGCGTTCCATCAGATCGAGTTCGCGATCGAAGGCGAGCCCGCGGCGCGCATCGTGATCGCGACGACGCGCCCCGAGCTCCTGCCCGCCTGCGTCGGCGTGACGGCCCATCCGGACGACGAGCGCTACAAGCCCTTCTTCGGCAAGCGCGCGGTGACACCGCTGTTCCGCGCACCGGTGCCGATCTTCCCCTCCGAGCTCGCGGATCCCGAGAAGGGGACGGGCATCCTCATGGTCTGCACCTTCGGTGACCAGACCGACGTGCAGTGGTGGCGGACGCAGGGGCTGGCGCTGCGGCAGGTGATCGGGATCGACGGGCGGCTGCGGCCGGTCGATTTCGGGCAGGCGCCGTTCGAGAGCCTCGACGTTCCGCGCGCGAACGCGGCCTATGCGGAGCTCGCGGGCAGGAACGTGAAGCAGGCGCAGGCGCGGATCGTCGAGATGCTGCGCGATCCCGAGGCTTCGGCGACGGGCAGCGGCGCACCGCTCGTGCGCGATCCCGAGCCGATCCAGCATTCCGTGAAGTTCTACGAGAAGGGCGATCGGCCGCTCGAGCTGCTGCCGACGCGCCAGTGGTTCTGCCGCCTGCTCGATCGCAAGGCCGAGCTGATCGCGAAGGGCGAGCAGGTCGAATGGCATCCGGCCCACATGCGGACGCGCTTCCGCGACTGGACGGAGAACCTCTCGATCGATTGGTGCCTCTCGCGTCAGCGTTATTTCGGCGTGCCGATTCCGGTCTGGTATCCGCTGGATGGGGACGGGCAGCCCGACTACGACCATCCGATCGTCGCCGAAGCCGCCTCGATGCCCGTCGATCCGACGACGGACGTTCCGCCGGGCTACACCGAAGCGCAGCGCGGCAGGCCCGCCGGCTTCGTCGGCGATCCCGACATCTTCGATACGTGGTTCACGAGCTCGCTGACGCCGCAGATCAGCTCCCATTGGGGCACCGACCCGGAGCGCCACGCCCGCCTCTTTCCCGCCGACGTCCGGCCGCAGGGCCACGACATCATCCGGACCTGGGCGTTCTACACGATCGCGAAGGCGCTGCTCCACGAAGACAGCGTGCCCTGGCATCACGCGCTCATCTCCGGCTGGATCCTCGATCCCGATCGCAAGAAGATGTCGAAGAGCAAGGGCAACGTCCTGACGCCGCTCCCGCTCATCGAGACCTACACCGCGGATGCGGCGCGTTATTGGGCCGCCTCCGCCCGGCTCGGGGCGGATACCGCGTTCGACGAGAACGTCTGGAAGATCGGCAAGCGGCTCGTCACGAAGCTCTTCAATGCGGCGAAGTTCGTGCTCTCCCAGGAGGCCGAGGTCGCGCCGATCAGCCACGAGCTCGACCTCGCCTTCGTGGCGCAGCTGCGCGCGCTGGTCGATTCGGCCACGAAGAATTTCGAGGCCTATCAATACGCGCACGCGCTCCAGGAGACCGAGACCTTCTTCTGGACCCGGTTCACCGATACCTATCTCGAGCTGACGAAGGCCCGCGCGAAGGGCGAGGGCGCCGGCACGCCCGCCGGCCGCAACCCGGCGGAGGTCGACCTCGCGAGCGGCTCGGCCGTCGCATCCCTGCGCCTCGGGCTTTCCGTGCTGATCCGGCTCTTCGCCCCGGTCCTCCCCTTCGTCACGGAGGAGATCTGGAGCTGGGCCTTCGCTGCGGAGGTCGACCCCGCGGCGCCGGCGGCTCGGCGCAGCGTGCACCGCGCGGCCTGGCCCTCCGCCGCGGACTTCGAGGGCATCGCGTCTCCCGCCCACGCCGGGAGCTTCGACGTGGCGATCGCCGCCCTCGCAGCCATCAACAAGGCGAAGGCCGACGGCGCGGTTTCGATGGCCCGGGAGGTTTCGCGGCTCGTTCTGCAGGCGACCGCGGCGACCGCGGAGGTCTTCGCGAGCGTTCGCTCCGATGTGCTCGCCGCGGCGCGGGTCGCGCACTGCGAGGTCGAGATCGAGCCGGGGCTCGAGGCCGGGGCGGTCGCCGTCCGAGCGATCGAGTTCGCAGAGCGACCGGCCGACGGCGCCTGAGTCCCGGCGCTCGGAGCCACTCCCGTTCGGATCGCCGCGATCCCGGTGGACGGGATCCCGGCGCAGACCTCAGATCCGCAGATCCGTGAGTCCGCAGGATCATGGCTGGATTGAGCAAGCTTCTCTCAAAAAATATTTTCTCTAAAAATATGCCTGTCGCCGCTTCTCGAATTTTTAGATTGTGTTAATAAAAATTTAGAGAAACATTGATTTGGAGCAGCCATGCTCGATGCAGAGGGCGGTCTGCGCGCGACGAAGCGTCGACGGACCTTCGAAGAGATCCTTGCGAACGGGATCGCTCTCTTTCGCGAGCAGGGAATCCGGCGGACACGGACCGAGCAGATCGCCCGGGCGGCGGCGGTCTCCCCTGCGACGCTCTTCAACTACTTCCCCAACAAGGGAGCGCTGGCCGAGGCCTGGGTCCGGGGCGAGCTGGACGGGGTCGTGGCTTCGGCTGCCGGCCGGATCGACGAGCGGGGGCTCCGGCCGGCGCTGCGAGGGGTCTGCCGAGCCCTGGCGGCCCAGGCGGACGATTCGCCGGGCCTGCGTCTCGAGGCCTGGCGATCCCTGGGCCGGGCCCGCGAGCACGCCCTCGATCCTTCGCATCCCCTCGTCGCCGGGATCGAGCAGGAGCAGGTTCGCGAACGCATTCGCCAGGACCTCCCTGCCCGGGTCCTGGCCGAACAGATTCTCGACGCCCTCGAATCCGGACTGATCGAGGGGCTCCGGGAGGGCTCGGCCCAGGAAGAGCTCCTGCGCGCACTCCAGGCCCGGCTGGATCTGATCCTCGACGGTGCCCGAAAGCGCAACGAGCGGGTGGCCCTTCCGCGGCCTCGAGGGAGCGACTCCGAGCCCGGGTGACTCGAGTCACGCGCGCTGGATGGGGAGGCATCCGATAGCCCGGCGTGGCTCGTTCGGAACGCGAACGAGACCCGACGGGCGGTCCCGATCCATGCGTGCGACCAGGCGAAGTGCAAAGCAGCTCCCGGCCCCGGACCCCGAGACCGTGTCCCTGGCGGAGATCGTTCCCGAGGCCAGGGCCCTGGCCTGGGCCGGCGCGGATCCGGGACAGATCAACGAGATCCCCCTCGATGGATCTCCGCCGGAGGCGGACCTCGACCTTCGATTGAACGCGCGTTGGCCCGCCAGCGCCGCTCGAGCCGCCGAAGCCCAGGCCGACCTCGCCGCGGCCCGCGCCGTCTCGCTGCCGCGATCGGCGACCGCCCCCCCTGCTTCAGCCGATGCGCGCCACGCCCCGGCCGGGAAGAGCCCGCGCCCGCTGGCGCCCTCGCTCCGAAGCGAGATCGCGAACCTGCCGCTCTTCTCCGAGCTCGATCCGGAGAGCCTCCACGCGTTGATCGGCCGTCTGCGCGTCGTCGTCCTCGACCAGGGACAGATCCTCTTTCGGCAGGGCGATCCGGCCGAGGCGCTCTACGTCGTGATCGAGGGCGCGGTCGTCCCGATCGCGGAAGGCGCGGAGGGGGAGGGGCGGCGCAAGCTCGCCGTGATCGAGCGGGGCGATTTCGTCGGTGAGATCGGGCTCATCACGAAGCAGCCGCGCAACGCGACCGTCGCGGCCCTCGTCGAATCGCGACTCGTCGCGATCGATCGCAGCGTGCTCGTCCCGTTGATGCGGCGCGCACCGAGCGTCGCCCAGGCGCTGCTGCGATTCCTGCGCGCGCGCATGCTCGATCGGCAGATCCGCTCGAACCTCTTCTTCGCGGCCTTCGCCCATGCCGAGCGCGAGGCCGTGGCGCGCCAGTTCCGGCTGCTCGAGGTCAAGACGGGCACGCGTGTCGTGACGCGCGGCGCGCCCCCGGAAGGTCTCTTCGTCGTGCTCGCCGGCTCGCTCGCGCGCGTCGATCCCGAGCGCGGCAAGGAGCTCGGACGCATCGAGCTCGGCGACGTCTTCGGCGGCGATTGGCTGCTGGCGGGCCAGCCGTCGCCCTGGGACGTGGTCGCGCGCGGACGCACCTGGCTCATCGTGCTCGGGGAGCGCCGCTTCCGCCGCATCGTCGAGACGAACCCGCGCCTCGTGCGTGTGCTCGAGCGGCTCGCGCGCCGGGCGGCGGTGCCTTCGGCCGCCGCGGGCGCCGCGCTCAGCGAGCGGTCGATCGCCAGGAAGAGCGCGCGGGCGCCGACGCGCGGGGCAGCGCGAGCGGAGTCGCCGGGGGCGTCGCCTCCGACGCGCCCGCATCCGGGCTCGCCTCCGCAGGCGCGCCGTCCTTCTTCACCTCGCGCGGCCGCGGAAGATAGGGCTCGGCGATCCCGATCTTGACCGGCGTGCCCCGCTCCAGCTCGGTCGTGGCGAAGATGCCGTTCAACACACCGGTGTAGCCGAGCTCGAGGGCGTTGCGGGTGCGCGTGGAGAGCGAGGCCAGCGTCTCTTTCTCGAGCGCGCGCGCGATCCGCAGACGGGTGACCTCGAGCGAGTGGGCCGCCGCTTCGTCGAGGGGGCGGAAGCTCATCGCGAAGGCCGTCGCGCGGCCCCGGTATTTCAAGGCGGAGCCCGCGAAGCTCGTCAGCGCGAGGCGGTAGACGACGCCGTCGTAGGCGACGAAGGTCATCTGCATCGAGACCCCGACCTGCTGCGGGCCGACGCTCGTCATGACCTGCTCGACGCCGCGCGCCTCGATCCGCACCGCCGGCAGCTCGCCGAGCTGGATCCGGCGCCGATCGCCGACACGCACCCGAAGCTCCTTCGCTTCCTTCGCGAGGAATTCGTCGACGACCTTCTCGACGTCGTCGCCCGGTCCCGCGAGCGTCAGCGTCGCCTGCGCGTCGCCGTCGGGCGCGATCGCCGCGACCGCCTGCTGGCTGTTCTCGGTCTCCCAGCCCGCCGGAAAGCGCAGCGAGAAGCGCATCTCGGGATGCACGAAATTCGGCCCGTCGAAGAGCCCGCCCGCCGGATCGTCGCCGAGCACGAGGCCGTCGACGACGCTGAGATAGGCGAAGGGGCGGTCGTCGGCGATGCCGGGCTGTCGGGTCCATGCGATCGAGTTGGCGCGATCGGAGGCGAGGGCGGAGCGCTCGGGGCTCGTCGGATGCGTCGCCAGGAAGAAGGGCAGGCGCGACCAGCCGATCTCGTAGCGCTCGAGCGCGTCGAGCTTGCGCAGGAAGGTCGCGATCCCGTTCGGGTCGTAGCCGGCCTTCGCGCAGAGCAGCTGCCCGCCGCGATCGGCATCGCGCTCCTGGTCGCGCCCGTAGGCCGCGATCTGCGCTGCGCGCATCCAGCCCATGACGAGCGGATTGATGCGCCGCGCGATCTCGATGCGGGCTGCCGCATGGCGTTCGGCCGCGTGGGTGATCTCGTGGCCCAGCACGCCGGCGAGCTCGTCCTCCGAATCGACGAGCGCGAGCAGGCCCCGGGACACGTAGATCTTGCCGCCGGGCAGCGCGAAGGCGTTCGGCACGGTCTGGTCGACGATCTTGAACTCGTATTCGAACGGCCGCGGCGGCGCATGCCGGAGCAGGCGGATCGCGACGCTCTGGACGTAGCGCTCGAGCGCCTCGTCCTCGACGATGCCGAGCTCGGCGCGCACGGCCTCGGTCTGGTCGTCGCCGACGCGGCGATCGTCGTACTCCGTGTCGAGCACGATCTTGCCGGGCTTGTCCGGCTGCTCGTCCGGCTTCTCTTCGGCTTTCTCTTCGGGCGCCTCTTCGGGCCTCTCTTCGGAATTGGCCTCGCCCGGCGCCGTCTTCGCGCCGGTGGTCGCGCCGGTCGCTCCCGTTCCCTCGGCTCCGGACGGCTCCGCCGTGCCAGCGGCCGTCGGGGTCTCCGCCGCGGGCGGGCTGCTCGCCGCGGCGGGCTTCGTCGCCGGCGTGCTGGCGGACTCGGCTTCCGGCAGCGCGCCTTCGCGGCTTCCGCTCGCTTCGCTCCCGGCCGCAGCCGGTTGCGCGTCGCCGGTCTCCGCGGCCGGCGCGGCCTCTTCGGCATCGGACGAGGCCAGGATCGTGCGAGCGGGCGCAGCCGTTCGCTCGCGGCCCCGCCCGGTGAGGCAGCCGACCGCGATCCATGAGCAGACGATGACGAGCAGGAGCCGAAGCATGCCAGACACGGGCCTGCGCCCTTTCTTGGGCAGAACGTGCGGCGAGTCTATCATCGGCGCCGCCCGGTGCTGGGCGACCGAAGCGGACGGGGGGGTCTCGAGGCCATGGGCGAATGGACGTTGCGCCGGAACGGGCAGTTCCCGGGGATGCCGGGGCCGGTCGTCGTCTGTGTGATGGACGGAGTCGGGATCGGCCGCCGGGACGAGAGCGATGCCGTCTGGCTCGCGCGCACCCCGACCCTCGACCGCCTCGCGCGCGAATTCCCCACCGGCCAGCTGCTCGCCCATGGGCGCGCGGTCGGCATGCCGTCGGACGACGACATGGGCAACAGCGAGGTCGGACACAACGCGATCGGGGCCGGTCGCATCTTCGACCAGGGCGCGAAGCTCGTCGCGAAGGCCATCGCCGACGGATCGATCTTCGAGGGCGAGAACGCGAAGACCTGGCAGTCCGTGACCGAGCGCGTGCGAACGCGGGGCGGGGTGCTGCATTTCCTCGGCCTGCTCTCCGACGGCAACGTCCACAGCCACATCGACCATCTCTTCGCCCTCGTCCGCCGCGCGGACCGCGAGGCGATCGAACGCGTCCGCGTGCACGTCCTGCTCGACGGCCGCGACGTCGCCGAGACGAGCGCCCTCGACTACGTCGACGCCCTCGAAGAGCTGCTCGAGACGATCTCCGCGAAGCCCGGCCGCGACTATCGGATCGCTTCCGGCGGCGGCCGCATGACGACGACCATGGATCGCTACGGCGCCGACTGGGCGATGGTCGAGCGCGGCTGGCAGACCCACGTGCTCGGCAAGGCGCGCGGCTTCGCCTCCTGCCGCGCAGCGATCGAGACCTTCCGCGGCGAGAAGCCCGGGATCGGCGATCAGCAGCTGCCGCAATTCGTCGTCGTCGATCGCGATGGCGGGCCGATCGGCGCGATGCGCGACGGCGATGCCGTCGTGCTCTTCAACTTTCGCGGCGACCGCGCCGTCGAGATCTCCGAAGCCTTCGAGGCCGACGCATTCGAGCATTTCGCCCGTGGCCCGCGCCCCGACCTGCTCTTCGCCGGCATGATGGAATACGACGGCGATCTCAAGCGCCCCGCACGCTACCTCGTCGCGCCGCCCGCGATCGAGCGCACCCTCGGCGAGTACCTCGCCCGCGCGGGCCTCCCGCAGCTCGCGATCTCCGAGACGCAGAAATTCGGCCACGTCACCTATTTCTGGAACGGCAATCGCAGCGGCCAGTTCGACGCCGCCGTCGAGACCTACGTCGAGATTCCCTCCGACCTGCGCCCCTTCGAAGAGCGCCCCTGGATGAAGGCCGCCGAGATCACCGACCGCCTGATCGACGAGCTGCTGGCCGGCCGCCATCGCCACGCCCGGGTCAACTACGCCAACGGCGACATGGTCGGCCATACGGGCCACGCGACCGCCGCCATCCTCGCCGTCGAAGCCGTCGATCTCCAGCTCTCGCGCCTGCTTCCGGTGATCGAAGCGCTGCAGGGCGCCCTCATCGTCACCGCCGACCACGGCAACGCCGACTGCATGTACGAGCTCGATCCGAAATCGGGAGCGCCCGTCGCGGCCGCGGGCGGCGGCTTCAAGCCGAAGACGAGCCATACACTGAACCCTGTCCCACTCCACGTCTTCGCCCCCGGCGCGAAGCTCGCCCTCGATCCGCGGATCGAGAAGCCGGGGCTAGCGAATCTCGCGGCGACGGTGCTCCAGCTGCTGGGCTTCGAAGCGCCGGACGACTACCAGCGGGGCTTGTTGAAGTTCGGATCGGGCAAAGGCTGAGGGCGGCGCGTCGTTCGCGGTCGCCGGGCCGATCTTCTACGCCCCGGGCGCGCGGACACGCCTGCGCATGCGGGTCATCGCCGCTCCCACGGCGCGGGAAAGGCATCGGGGCGAAGCTGCGCGTCCGTGCCACCGTCGCAGAAGACGACCGATCCGCACAGGAAGCGCGCATCCGGGGAGAGCAGGAAGCAGATCAGGGCGGCGATCTCGTCGGGATGGCCGGAGCGGCCGACCGGTGTGGGGAAGGCGTCGATCAGCGGGCCGTACTTCGCGTCGGCGCGTCCTTCCGCGAGCATGCCCGTTTCCGTCTTGCCCGGAGCCACGGCGTTCAGCGTGATTCCGGCGCCGGCCCACTCGGGCTTCGTCGCCTGGCGCCGGACCCAATGCGCCACCGCGAGC
Source organism: Myxococcota bacterium (assembly GCA_041389425.1). Classification (GTDB taxonomy): domain Bacteria; phylum Myxococcota_A; class UBA9160; order UBA9160; family UBA4427; genus UBA4427. The sequence goes on along the minus strand of JAWKRX010000014.1, from coordinate 31,270 downwards.
TTGCTCGCGGGATAGGTGGCGGGGGAGCCGAGCTCATCGGCGCGGGCGATCGCTTCGGCCGCGGGGCCATCGAGGAGCAGGCGGGTCAGCTCGGTGGCCAGCCCCGGCGCGGTCGTCGTCGAGTTCGAGCTGATCGCGACGGCGGACGGCTCCGTTCCCCGGGCGAGCCAGGGCCGTGCGGCCGCGAGGAGCTCGATCGTGCCGTAGTAGTTGAGCTCGGCGAGGATCCGGCCGGGCCGATGATCGAGGCCCATCAGGCCGGCGCAGGGCACGATGCCGTCGAGCACGCCGCCGCAGAGATCCTCGACCCGCGCGATCGCGTCGCTGCGGCCCTTCGCCGTCGAGAGATCGGCCTGCACCTCGGCATCGCGAAGGTCGACGCCGATCACGCGGGCGCCCTGGCTCGTCAGTCGCTTGCGCGTCGCCGCGCCGATTCCCGACGCCGAACCCGTCACCACGATCGTTCGCATGGCCGCTCCCCGGATCTCGAGACTCGGGCCGATGCTATCGGAAGCCGCCGGGCGGGGGAGGGCAAACCGATGCGGCTCGAGAGCGGCCGCCGGCCTGGACGATCGCGACGCCTCCTCGCCGCCATCTTCGCGAGCGCCAGCGCGATCAGCGCGCTCCCCGCCGCGCCGGGCGCCGGCTCCGGAAGCGGCGTGGGCCCCCAGGCGAAGACGTTGAAATTGTCCAGCCGCACGCTGTCTCCGTTCTTCATCGAGCCGTGATCCGACGTCTTGAACTGGATCCGAACGTCGGACGAGAGGTACGGAGTCAGGTCGTAGTACTCCCCGGGATGGCCGTTCCGGTCGTTTCCGCCCCCCTGAAAGATGTCGAGCTCGTGCCATTGCCCGTTGCCATACACCTCGAAGATCACGTAGTCGCCGCCGTCGTCGAAATACTGGCGTTTGTGGTTGAAGGACATCCAGGCGAAGGATTTGTCGGACAGGTCGCCCAGATCCCGCGCCACGAAATGCTGACGCCGGTTCGACGTCTCCTTCGCGATCTCGAGGCGATTCCGAGCGTCGACGCCCACCGTGAAGCCCGGATCGCCGTAGTCGTACCAGCAGGAGCTCCAGGTCGTGAACTCCTGGGTGCAGAGATCTTCGCTGTCGAACTCGTCCACGAAGTACGCGATGTTGCCGGCCTCGAGCGGCGCGAAGCCCCGCCAGATCTCCTCGGCCAGCTTCATCTGTCCGGCCCGGTTCGGATGGAAGCAGTCGAGTCGCGACACGAAATAGGGTGCCACCGGGACGTCGAACGCGCGATTCGTGAAGACGATCTCGATCCGGTCCTGGCTCTGGCTCCAGGAGCGTGCCTTGTCTTCGAGCAGCTGGTTGAGCGCGAGGTTGAAGGCGCGTGCGCGCTGGAGATCGGCTTCGGTGTTGCGTCCGTCCAGCACGGCGCCGCACGGCGTCTCGACGTCGTAGGCGTCGATGAAGAATTCCACCAGGGTCTCGACGAGCGGCTCGCGGATCACGTCGAATTCGGTGAGTCCGTCGCAGGCATCGTTCGAAATGCCGAGGTCCTTGCAGATGCTCCGGATGGCGGCGTCCGAGAGATCGTTCTCGTCGAGATCCCACAATCCCTGACAGGACCTGAAAGCGAAGTTGTGACGTCGATCGGCAACGGCATCCCGAAAACCGACGACGTCGATGATCCCCGACCAGTAGATTCGGGCCCCGTCCGGCAGGTTCGTCACGAGGTGGTCGAGCGTGGCATCGATCTCCGCTGCCGTCTCCGCCAGATCGCCGGAAAAATCGTGGCCGTAGTCCGCGCAGACGTCGTTCGCGCCCAGCTGGATGAAGACCGTATCGACCTCCGGGTCGCTGGTGATCCGCTGCGCCTGTGCGAGCGCGTCCTTCCACTCCTCTCCGTCGTCGGCCGCATTGAGGACTCGTCCGTCGCCGTAGCCGAGGCGGCGTGCGATGGACCACGGAAAGTCGCCGGCCCCGTGACTGAAGGCGAGGTCGTGATCCCCGAGCTTGTTCTCGAAGCATTGGAGGACCTCGCCTCCCGAGCCGCACATCTGGTTCGTGTTCGTCGCGACCATCATGCTGTCGCCGATCAATCCGATCTTCGGCTGGGCCGAGGCCGAAAGGATCGGAGCGGTGATCAGCCAGAGCGGAAGGATGGCGTGGGCGGCTGCCCGGGCGGGGGCGGCGAACCGGGGTGCATCGATCGGGCGTCTCGCCATGGCTCCCTCCTCGGCGGAGTCGAACCCGCCTCTGGATTTCGCAGCCGGCCTGGGAAACGTATCGGCCCTGATCGTCGTTGCCAGCGAATCCGCCAGGAGGCGCACGACGACGCTCACCCGGCCTCGTCAGAGATCGCGATACTCGATCCGCCGGATCGGATCCGCCCCGTCCCAGGCCGCCGCCTCGGCGATGCCGCTCGCGAAGATCTCGCGCAGCATGGACGACGACTCGAGGAACTCGATCCAGACCTCGGGCATCGCGGTCGACTGCAGGTAGAAGTAGCGGAAGCCGCCCTTGTCCTTCATCGCGCAGACGCGCTCGAAGCCCTGCTTGCGGGCGCGCGCGACGTCCGCCGCGACGTCGTCGCTGAAATGGGCGACGTGGTGGACGCCGTAGCGCCCGGCCCGGATCCAGTCGCTGTAGGGCGTCGGGACGTCCGGCGCGTTCAGCGACTGGACGAGCTGGATCTGCAGATTGCCCTGATAGGCGAGGGCTTCGTGGATCCGGAGGGTGAAGTCGCGCTCGTCGAAGCGGGTCTCGAGCTCGATGTTCCGGAAGTTCGTCCACGGCCCGAGGCCGGCATGGCGGAGCCAGTGCTCCATCGCCGCGTCGATGTCGGGCACGAGATAGGCGACCTGGACCACCGGACCGAATCCCCGCCCCATCGTCTGCACTGCTCTCTCCTTCGCGCCCGTTCCCGGTTCCGTGCGTGGCTCTCGGGCTCGCGATTCGAGAGAATGGCATACGTCGCGGGACTCGGGAGCCACTCGGATGGCTTTCCCTGCGGAAGAAGGAGCCGAACCGCTTGCCGAATTCCCAGCCCGATCCCGCGGCCGAGCCGCCGAGCATTCTCCATCAGGTCTGCGGGCCCGACGTCGACTGGTCGCGGGTCAATACGGCCGAGTCGATCGTCGGGGTCCAGACGCCGCTCTCGTGGTCGTTCTGGGACGCGGGCGGCGAGCTCGGATTCCGGCTCGCCTACTGCGAGATGGGGCTGCTGCCGGCGAACGAGCTCGCGGTTCCCGAGCGTGTCGACGATCAGTTCACGGCGCTCTTCTACGGCCGGGGTGCGACCAACGTCTCCGCCTTCCGCCGTGCCCTCGACGCGCTGCCCTTCGCCGCGACGGACGATGCCGAGGCGAGCTTCTTCTCTTCGCGGAGCGATGCCGCGCGGACGGGTGCTTCGCGCAGCCGGCGTGCGAGCGCTTCGCTCCGCCTGCCGATCGCCGCACTGCGCCTGCCCGGCCGCCTGCGGCGCATGCGCGCGCGCAGCCGCAAGGCCTGGGAGGCCTCGCTCGCCGAGCTGCCGACGGCCGATCTCGCCCGCGCGCATCATCGCTTCGCCCATGCCCTGCCGCGCTTCAGCGACGAGGTCGCAGCGCAGATCGTCGCGTCGACCATCGCGACGATCCTGTTCGGCCGTTTGCAGCGATCGATGGGGCGGATCGGCAAGGCGGAGCTCGCGAACGAGCTGCTCGGCGGATTCGGCGAGACGGAGGAGATCCGGACCTCCGCGGATCTCTGGCAGGTCGCCCAAGGCCGGCTTCCCCTCGAGACCTTCCTCGCGCGGCACGGCTTTCGCGGTCCCGCCGACGGCGAGCTCTCGAATCCCTCCTGGCGGGAGGATCCGGCGCCGGTGCAGGCGCTGCTCGCGCCCTACCGCGAGCTCGCCGAGGAGAAGAGCCCCGGCCGCGCCGAGGCCGGGCGCGCGGCGGCGCGCGAGCGGGCCGCCGCGGAGCTCGTCGCTGCCCTGTCCGGGCGGGATCGGCTATCGGCGCGCGTACTGCTCGAGATCGGCCGGCGCTACATCCCGCTCCGCGTCGTCGCGAAGGCGGCCTTCCAGCAGACCTTCGACGTCGCGCGCGCGGCGGCGCGGCGGATCGGCGTGCTGCACGCCGAGGCGAACCGGATCGCCGATCCCGAAGACGTCTTCTACCTGACCCGTCACGAGCTGCTCGCGCCGCCGGCGGATGCCCGCGAGCGGATCGCAGAGCGCAGGGCGCTGCGACGGCGTTATGCGGCGATCGACCTGCCGGTCGAGTTCCGAGGCATGCCGACGCCCCTCGTCCACGCGGCCCCCGACACGGGCGACGTCGCGCCGATCACCGGCCTCGGCGTGAGCCCGGGCGTCGTCGAAGGCCTCGCGCGCGTCGTCCACGAGCCGGGCGAGAGCGAGCTCGAGCCCGGCGAAATCCTCGTCTGCCATACGACGGATCCGAGCTGGAGCGCCTATTTCATGCTCGCCGGCGGCGTCGTGATCGACATCGGCGGCCCGCTCTCCCACGGCGCGATCGTCGCGCGCGAGCTCGGCATCCCCTGCGTCATCAACACCTCGGACGGAACCCGCCGCCTGCGCACCGGCGATCGCATCCGCATCGACGGCGGGACCGGCCGCGTGGAGCGACTCGCTTGAGCGCGCGCGGGGGCGCAGAGAGTCGCCGCGCGCTGCACGCGCTGCTCGAATCGATCGCGGAAATCGATCGGCTTCATCTCGCCCCCGAACGCGGCATCGACGATCCTGCCGATGTCGCGAGCGGCATCCGGTTCCTGCTGCATCTGCTCGGCGGCGGCCTCGACCTCGCCCTCGAAGCCGATCCGCGGCGGCCCGCATTCCGGCCGACGATGTCGGCCGGCCGCCGCTTCTACGGCGACAACCCCGACGCGATCTATCAATCGACCACGATCGATCCGAGCTGCGCCTACCGCATCCGCGGCCATACGCAGGGCGCCGTCTACACCTCTTTCACCGTCGAAGGCGGCGACGGCCTCGATGTGCGCTACCCGCCGGCCCGCGTCGTCTCGAGCCTGAACGACACGAAGCTCGGCGTCGCGGCCGATGGAAGCTATGCGCTCGTCGCGAGCACCTCGCCCTGGCGCGGCCCCGAGGCCTGGCTGCCGCTCGCGCCGGACGCATGCTCGATCGTGACCCGGCATTATTTCGAGGGCGACGAGCCCGTCGATCGCCGGCTCGCCATTCCGATCGAGATCGAGCCGATCGACCGCGCCCAGGACGAAGACATGGCACCGAGCGCGCCGAGCTCGCGTTCGGACGTGTCCACGCTCGAGTCTCCGATCGGACCCTCGTTGGCGCGCGACGACGCAGCGCTGGCGCAGGGCATCCGCCGGGTCGAGAACTTCGTGCGCGGGCTCTCGCTCGACTACGGCCGCAACGGCCCCGCGATCGATTTCGCCTCGAGCGAGCCGAACCGGTTCGGCCCGCCCTCGGGCTGGTCGGGTGAAGCCGGGCAGGGGCCCGTCGATCAATCGAATCTCTGGGCGCCGTTCGCCCTCGAAGACGGCGAGGCGCTCCTGATCGAAGGTCGCTTCCCGCGCTGCCGCTTCGCGAACCTCGTCGTCTGGAACCGCCATCTCCAGAGCCTCGGGCGGCCGGGCACGCGCGCGTCGCTCAATCGCCGCCAGACCCGCCTCGAGCCGGATGGAAGCTTCCGGATCGTCGTCGCGGGCGAGGATCCCGGGGTTCCGAACTGGCTGGATACGGGCGGGGAGCGGAGCGGGGTCGTGTTCGTCCGATATCTCCTGCCGGAGGAGCGGCCGGAGGGGCTCGAGGCGAGGGTGGTCCGGGGCGCGATGACCTAGCGGGGGGTCGACGGTGGCTCCCAGCCGCGTCGACCCGTCAGTCCGACGAGCCCGAGCCCGATCAACACCGCCGTGCCCGGTTCGGGGACGACGGTGAAGCTGACGCCGAAGCTCGCGCTTCCGAGGCCGGCCGCGTCTTCGAAGCCGCGCAGGAAGCTCGAGGCGTAGATCTCGAGCAAGTAGGTATCGGGGGCGAGGACGCCGGTCTGGGTGAAGGCGTTCGTGACGGCGTCGTCGGCGGCGCTCGGGTCGCGGGCCTCGCGCTCGTAGAGGATTCCGGAGGCGAGCCCGAAGAGGCGGACGGAGGCGAAGACCTCCGCTTCGAGCGGGCCGGAGCCCGAAAACTGTTCGAGCTGGACGAGCTCGGCGAAGAGCGATGCGCCGAGAACGTAGGCGCTCGGTGTGTCGACGCTGAAGATGATCGAGAGCTGGGTGTCCGAATGGCTCCAGGCGCGCGAAGGAAAGCCGGGCTCCGCGACGTCGAAGAAGCCGCCGGCGCCGCCGCCGGCCTCGATCCGGAACCCGCCGCTCGAAACGATGATCTCGGATTCCTGCGTCGCTTCGCCTCGGGCGTTCACGAGATCCCCGAGCCCGACGCCGCCGACGGCGGCCTCGAGGAAGAGCCCGGCCTCGCTCGATGCGACGCCGTCTGCGTCTTCGTCGCTGAAGATCTGGTAGGAATCGATGAAGCTCGTCGTCAAGACGAAGCGGTCCGCTTCGAGGAGCGTCACTGCCCGGGCCGCCGGGCCGGATCCGAGGAGCACGAGCGGGACGACGAGCGCGATGCGGGCGAGCAGTCGGGGAGCGGTCGGGGGACGGATCGGGGTTCGCACGGTCGTTGGATCTCCATTTCGGCCGGGGAGGTGGCTGATCGTGGGAGCCGCTTCGGCATCGGAGCCGCAGCTCCAAAGCAGATTCGATCGATCGATGTTAGGCCCGAGTGGGAATCGGCCCGATTGCCGGGATCGGCGCGATTGCGGCTTGATCGGGGCCAGTCGGCACGGCAGGGGCGGTGAGGTGCGTCCTCAGCCCGCCCGGCCCGCCGCGAGCTCCTCGGCGCGCGAGCTGTTCGCGAGGCGGATCAGGTCCTCGTGGAGCTCGAACCAGACGCCGTGGAGGGAGTCGACGCGCGGCGAGGCGACGAAGCGGCCGTCACCCTCCCGGATCTTTTCGAGGGCGGCGCCGAGGCGTTCGGCATGACGCATGAGGCGGGGCAGGCGCTCGGCGAGGGCGGCGAGCCAGGCGGCCGAGTCGCCCAGGGCGGCGGCGAGGCGCTCGACGACCGAGGCATCCCAGCGCGCATTCGTGTGGTCGTTCGGGACGCGCTCGCTGCCTTCGAGGCGGAGCTGCCAGTCGGTGACCGCTTCCTTGACGCGGACGTCGAAGGGTTGGAAGGCTTCGAGCGCCGCGAACGCGACGTCGACGCCGAGCTGCGCGCGGTCGGCGGCGAGCAGTGCCTGCGCGCGCAGGCGCCCCGAGTCCGTCAGTCGGAAGCCGAGCGGGCGGGCAGCGGCGATGTCGCCGGTCGCGACCAGCGCTTCGAGCGCGGCCGGAAGCGCCGCGACGACGGCCGCGACGTCCGCCGACGGCTCGGGCGCGAGCGCGGGGGCCAGCATCTCGGCGGTCGCGGTGCCCTTGATCGAGAGCGCGCGGACGATCGAATCCGCGATCGATTCGGGCGACGGGAGCGCGCGGATCTCCGTGCCTCCCTCCGGCATCGCATCGATCTCGGCCGCGGTCTCGCACCGAGGCGAATCCGTCGCCGCGGAGACGGGCTCCGGGACGCGCTCGCCGACGAGCTCGATTCCGAGCTCGCCCGCCCAGGCGATCAATCGTTCGGCCTCGGGGACGACGCGGCGCTCGATCGCGAGTGCGCCGGCGTAGACCTCGCCCGTCGTGCCATCGATGGAGAGCAGGGCGCCGACGGCGAATCGGCGACCTTCGATCTCGATGCCCTCGTCGTCGATCGCCAGCGCAGCGAGTCCGACGACGGCGGGGATGCCCCAGCCGCGGGCGACGACGGCGGCATGACTGGCGAGGCCGCCGCTCGCCGTCAGGAGCGCGCGCGCGACCGCCATGCCTTCGACGTCGTCCGGCGAGGTTTCGGGGCGGACGAGCAGGACGGCATGGCCCTCGCTGGCGCGGGCGAGCGCGCGTTCGATCGTGGTCGCGATCTCGCCCGTCGCGATGCCGGGGCTCGCGCCGAGGCCGCGGGCGAGGGGGGCGGCGGCAAGCGGCGTGGTCCCGGTGGACGGATCGCCGGGCTCTCCCGCTCGGCGAGTCGCCGACGCGAGCGATGTGATCTGCGGCGGATCGAGCAGGAGCGCACGCGTTCGCTCGACGGCTTCGCGGCGGTCGAGGGGGAACTCGGGATCGAGGGCGAGCTCGGTCGCGATCCGCAGGGCGGCGCGCGCGCTGCGCTTGCCGACGCGGACCTGCAGCAGCCAGAGCCTCCCGCTCTCGATCGTGAACTCGATCTCGCAGAGGTCGCGATAGGCCTGCTCGAGCCGGCGACCGATGGCGAAGAGCGATCGCGCGACATCGGGCATGCGGCGCTCGAGCTCGCCGAGGGGCTCGGTCGCGTGGCGCCCGGAGACGACGTCCTCGCCCTGGGCCTGGAAGAGGAGGTCGCCGTAGGGGCGGGCTTCGCCGGTCGCGGGGTCGCGGGTGAAGTAGACGCCGGTCGCGGAGCGCGCGTCCTGGTTGCCGAAGACCATCGCCTGGACGTTGACGGCCGTGAGGCCCTCGCCTTCGAGTCCCTCGTGGCGGCGATAGGCGCGGGCGCGCCCGGCGTTCGCCGAGCGGAAGACCGCCTCGACGGCATCGCGCAGCTGGAAGCGCACGTCGGCCGGCGGGGCATGGCCGACGCTCGCGTGGAACGCGGCGGCGAGCCGGTCGCGGCATTCATCGGCGAGCCTCGGGCTCGAGCGCGCGAGGGCGGCGCTCGCGGCCTCGTCGAGGCCGACGTTGAGGACGGTGTCGAGCATGCCGGGCATGGAGACCGGTGCCCCGGAACGGACGCTGACGAGCAGGGGCATCGTGTCGGCCGCATCGCCGAAGCGCCGGCCCGTCTCGCGCTCGAGCGCCGCGATGCCGTCGCAGAGCGCCTGCTCGAGCTCGGGGGTCCAGCCCTGCGCGCGGTGCAGCGCACAGGCGCGGGTCGTCAGGATGAAGCCGGGCGGCACCGGCAGGCCGAGCTCCCCCGCCATCCGCATCAGGCCGTCGCCCTTGCCGCCGAGCAGGGCGATGCGCTCGTCGCGTTCGAGGGGGAGGGGGCGATCGATGTGCGCGAGCAGCGGTTCGTTGTCCGGCATGGCGGGGGCCACGTTACACTGCGAGCCGTGTCCGTCGATCCCATCCACGAGGCGCCGCATGCGTCGGACGATCCCGCCTACTGCGAGACGTGGGCCTATCTGCTGACGGATCTCGAGCGCCGGACGACGCTGCTCGTGCACGCCTCCTGGCTCCCCGGCCGCGGCGTCGGGAATCATCTCGTGACGCTCCAGCGCTCGGGCCAGGCGCCGCAGTCGCTGCGCGTCGAGACGCAGGAGCCGCTGCGATCCTCGCTCCTCTCGCTCGAGGTCGATCCCTGGAAGAACGCCCGGGTCGTCTGTCCTTCGCTCGCGCTCGAGCTCGAGTTCCCCGCGTTCACGCCGCCGATCGACTTCGGCTCGCTCTTCCGCCTCGGCGAGGGCATGCAGCAGGCCCATGTCCAGGCCGGCGTCCGCGCCTCGGGCCGGATCGGCGACGAGCGGCTCGTCGGTGTTCCCGGCTTTCGCGATCGCTCCTGGGGGCCGCGTGATCTGCGCCAGATGGGCCGCCTCGTCGCCCTCCTGATGACGGGCGTCGAGCGGGATCTCTTCATCACGGTGAACAGCATGACCCATCGCGATCGCGCCTTCTCGGCGAGCCCCGATACCTCGCTCGGATGCGTGTTCGTCGACGGCGAGCTCAGCGTCTTCGACACGGCGCCGCGCGTCCTGCGCAATGCCGACGGGACGCCCGCCGTCTTCGAGCTGCCGCGCGGCGTCGCCGTCGAGATCGATCTCGAGGATGCGTTCCAGGAGGGCCGCTTCCTCGCCGATCGCACCTCCGCGCCCGACGGATTTCCGACGGCGGACCCGATCCTGATGATCCGGATGTGGGCGACGGCGGCGCGCGCGCGCGGCCTCGGCCGGCTCGCGGGCTCGTATCAGGAAGGGTTCCTGTTCACCAACTGAGGCCCTCCGAGCCGGCCGCTGGCGGCCGGCTCGCGGTCGCGAGCGAGTCCCATGGATCCCGAAGCGCCGAACGTCCTGCACAACATCAGTCGGCGCGCCCATTGGTCGCGGGCGAACGAGAAGGGCGTGTTCCCGGGCGTGGCGTCGCCGCTCAACTGGTCGATCTGGGGCGAGATCGGCGAGCTCGCCGTTCGCCGCGGTGCCTTCGATCTCGGGCTGCTCGATGCCGCCGAGCTCGCGCTCCCCGAGTCCGTCGACGATTGGGGCTGGTCGATCTTCTACGGGCGTCCCTCGGCGAACGTCGATACCTGGCGCGTGCTCTACGAACGCGGCCTCGGCGGCATGGGGCAGGGGGCTGCGACCCAGCGCCAGGTCTTCGGCGACGCTCCGGCAGCGAGCGTTCCGGCCGGGGCCGGATCGGGCGCGGCGGCGGCAGCCGCATCCGAAGCCCGGCGGCGGGCGATCGCGGAGCGCCGACCGGCGGCGATCGCGACCTCGCCCGCGCGGCTGCGAGCGACGCGCGCGCAGGCGATCGCGTGGTGGCGCGCAGCGACGCGGGCCGTCGCCGAAGGCTCGGCCGATGCGGCGATGCGATGTTTCCGGGAAGGGCTCGAGCTGTTCGAGCGCGCCGATCGCGACCACATCGTCGTCTCGCTGCTCTCGACCGAGGCGGTGACCGCGCTCTCGACCGCGGCGGCGGCGGCCGGCCAGCCCGATGCCGCGAATGCCCTCATGATCGGCTACCCCGGCATGGAAGAGTTCGAGACGGCCGTCGCGGTCTGGGATCTGTCCCGGGAACGCCTTTCGCTCGAGGCATTCCTCGACGAGCACGGGTTCCACGGCGCGAGGGAGGGCGAGATCGCGAGCCGCTCGTGGCGCGAGGATCCGGCGCCGGTGCGCGCGCTCGCCGCACGTTATGCGAGGCTCCCGGACGCCGACGATCCGCGCGCACGCGAGTCGCGCGCCGTCGGGGAGCGGGGGCGACTCGAGGCGGCGCTGCGTGCGGCGATCCCGGCGAGCGATCGGGACGCCCTCGATCAGGCCCTCTCGTTGGCCGCGACCTGCCTGCCCATGCGCGAGGCCGGCCGCGCCACGTTGACGATCGCCCTCGACGGGATGCGGGCCGCGGCGCGGGCGCTCGCGCGCGAGTTCGTGCGCGCCGGGATCCTCACCCGGGAAGACGACGTCTTCTTCACGACGCGCAGCGAGCTGCTCGATCCGCCCGCGGATCTACGCGCGCGCGTCGAATTGCGGCGCGATCTCGTCGCTTCCTACGAGCGCTTCGAGCTGCCCGAGAGCTGGCAGGGCATGCCCGGGAAGCTCGAGCCCGAGCGCCGGAGCGAGTCGCCGGGCGCGGCGAACGGCGTCGTCGTCGGGGATCGCATCGACGGGCTCGGGGCGAGCGCGGGGGTCCACGAAGGCGTCGCCCGGGTGGTGCTCGATCCTTCCGACCCGGCGCTCGAGTTCGAGGCGGGCGACGTGCTGGTCGCGCCGGCGACGGATCCGAGCTGGGCACCGCTCTTTCTCGTCGCCGGCGCCGTCGTGATCGATACCGGCTCGAACATCAGCCATGCCGCGGTCGTCGCGCGGGAGATGGGGATCCCGGCCGTCGTGGCAGCGCGGGAGGCGAGCCTGCGGCTGCGATCGGGTCAGCGCTTGCGGGTCGATGGCAAGGCGGGCACGGTCGAGGTCGTCGCCGACGCGGTGACGGACGAGCGCGTGCCGCAGCATTGATGCGGGCCGGTGGAGCAGGGAGGGAGGCAACATGGCATTCGAGCTGGTGATGGCATCGAAGAATTATTCGTCGTGGTCGCTGCGCGCCTGGCTCGCCCTCGAGCAGACCGGAGCGCCTTTCACGGAGCGGCTGATCTCGACGGCCGATCCCGATTGGCATGCCCAGATCCGGCGTCTCTCGCCGAGCGGCAAGGTCCCTCTGCTGATCGATGGTGGGCTCGTGATCGGCGACTCCCTCGCGATCGTCGAAACCCTGAACGAGCGCTTTCCGAAGGCGGGGCTCTGGCCCGCGGATCCCGCCGCACGGGCGATCGCGCGCAGCGTCTGCGCCGAGATGCACTCCGGGTTCATGGCGCTGCGCTCGAACATGCCGATGGACATCCAGGCGAACGAGCCCGGCAAGGGCCACGTTCCGGAGGCGCTCGCCGACGCCGCGCGCATCCAGGCGATCTGGCGGGATTGCCGCGAGCGGTTCGGCGCCGGGGGGCCGTTCCTGTTCGGCGCCTTCTGCGCGGCCGATTGCTTCTATGCGCCCGTCGTCTTCCGCTTCCGAAGCTATGGCGTCCCGCTCGACGAGAATGCCGAGGCCTACTGCGATGCGGTGGTCGCCGAGCCGAAGGTCGCGAAATGGGTCGCGGCGGCGATGCGGGAGCCCCGCGTCTACCGGGGCTGAGCGGTGCGGCCCGATCCCGGTTGGGCCGTCAGCCGATCCGCTCCCGCTCCAGCAGCGCCCGCTTCCGCTCGACCCCCCAGCGATAGCCCGAGAGCGCGCCATCGCTCCGCACCACGCGATGACACGGGATCGCGACGGCCAGCGTGTTCGCGGCGCAGGCCTGCGCGACCGCGCGGCTCGCCCGCGGTGCGCCGATCCGCGCGGCGATCTCGGCATAGCTCGAAGTCCCGCCCGCCGGGATCGCGCGCAGCGCCTGCCAGACACGCTGCTGGAACGCCGTGCCGCGGATGTCGAGCGGCAGGTCGAGGCCGAGCGCGGGCGACTCGACGAATCCGACGACGCGGGCGACGAGCGCTTCGAACCCGGCGTCGCCGCCGAGCAGCGCGGCATTCGGGAAGCGGTCCTGGAGCATTCGCGCGAGGGCGTCCGGATCCTCCCCGAGCAGGATCGCGCAGACGCCGCGCTCGCTCGCCGCGACGAGGATCGCGCCGAGCGAGCACTCGCCGATCGCGAAGCGGATCGGCGTCTGCGCGCCGCCCTGGCGATAGCGCCTGGGTGTCATCCCGAGCATGCGATCCGCCTCGGCGTAGAAGCGACCACTCGACGCATAGCCCGCGTCGTAGATCGCCTCCGTCACGGAGCCCCGCCGATCGAGGGCCTCGCGCACGCGCCGCGCGCGATGGGCCGCGGCATAGGCCTTCGGGGTCAGGCCCGTCGCGCGCTTGAAGAGTCGGTGGAGGTAGTGGACGCTGAGGCCCGCCCGCGCCGCGAGCTCTGCCAGGCTCGGCGCCGCCTCGCTCGCCTCGATGAAGCGACAGAGCGAGACGATCGTCGCGGCATGCCGCTCTCCGGAACCCGCCGATTCGGGGTTGCAGCGCCGGCACGCGCGAAAGCCGGCGCGGGCGGCGTCGGCGGCGGTTGCATGGAATGCGACGTTCTCCGGCCGCGGCCGCCGCGCGCCGCAGGACGGGCGGCAGTAGATCCCGGTCGTCGCGACGGAGTAGAAGAAGCGCCCGTCGGCCGTCCGATCCCGGGCGACGAGCGCGGCCCAGCGCGGATCCCGTTCGATGGATGCGGCGCGGGCGAACGGTGCGCGCCGGGTGCTTCGTGCGTTGCGGGGCGGGGTCATCGCGTGTCTCCGATTCGGATCGACGCGGGCAGCATCGGCGATCGTATCGCGCCGGGCGCCCCGGTTCTGGCCCTCGAATTCGTCGCCAGACGGCCGGGTGGCGCCAGCTCCCGTTTCTCAGTCGCCCCCGGGCAGGTCGGCGATCAGCCGCTTGCCCATGCTCACCATCTCTTCGACGTCGTAGCCGAGGCGGCGATAGAACGCGACGACCCCTTCGTTCCCGGCGCGGACCTGGAGATTCACCTTCGGGCAGCCCTCGCGCAGCAGGAGCGTCTCCGCCTCCGCCATCAATGCGCGGCCGAGCTGCTGCTTCTGGTAGGCGGGGGCCACGGCGAGGTAGTTGATCCAGCCGCGATGGCCTTCGTAGCCGACCATGACCGTGCCGACGATCGCGCCGGCATGGGCAGCGACGAGAAAGAGGTCGCGGCGGACGACGAGCTTGCGCGCGATGTCCCGCCGCGGGTCGTTCCAGGGGCGCGTCAGGCCGCACTCCTCCCAGAGCCGGACGACGGCGAGCTCGTCGGCCTCGGTGTAGGCGCGGATCTGGATCGACCGTCCCATCTCGTCCAGCATCGACTGGCCCTCCGCGTGGATCCCGAAGCGGTCGGCGGGAGCGTAATCCAGCTACCGGCTGCGATCCTGCGGCGACGGACGGTCAGCCGATCCCGGCGCAGAACGTGTTAGCGTGGCCGCGAGGAGGCAATCCCATGCGCATCGGCATCATGACCGGCGATAGCGGCCGCAACAATACCCTCGATGCCCTCGTGGAGCGCGGCCGCGAGATCGAACGGCGCGGCTTCGCATCGATGTGGATGGCGAACATCTTCGCGCTCGACGCGATCCTCGCGCTCGCCATCGTCGGGCGCGAGACGCAGCGGATCGAGCTCGGGACGGCCGTCGTGCCGACCTATCCCCGCCACCCCTTCGCGATGGCCCAGGAATCCGTCAGCGCGAACATGGCAGCCGGAGGACGCTTCACGCTCGGGATCGGCCTCTCCCACAAGCTCGTGATCGAGGACATGTTCGGCCTCTCGTATGCGAAGCCGGCGCGTCACATGCGCGAATACCTCGACGTGCTCGTGCCGCTGATGAGCGGCAAGCCCGTGCAATACCAGGGCGAGCTCTACCGCGTCGCGACGACGCTCTCGATCGAATCGCCGCCCCCGGCGCTGCTCGTCGCCGCGATGGGCGACGTCATGCTGAAGCTGACGGGCGAGCTCGCCGACGGCACGATCCTCTGGATGACGGGCCCGAAGACGATCGAGACCCACGTCGCCCCGAAGATCGAGGCCGCCGCCCGCGCGGCCGGCCGGCCGGCACCGCGCATCGCCGCAGGCATCCCGATCGCCCTGACGAGCGATCCCGACGGCGCCCGCGCCTGGACCGCGAAGAACCTCGTCATGTACGGCCATCTGCCGTCCTACCGCGGCATGCTCGATCGCGAGGGTCTCGCCGGCCCGGCGGACCTAGCACTCGTGGGTGATGAAAAGGTCCTCGATGCCGGGCTCGCCCGATTGCGGGACGCCGGGGTCACGGATTTCATCGCGGCGCTGTTGCCGGTCGACGCCGGAGCGGATCAGCGAACGCTCGACTATCTGCAGAGCCGGCTTTGAATCTGCAGAGCCGGCTCTGAAGCAGTCCCTGAACCGCCTCTGAGCGGGCCGGGGCGGCGCCCCTGACCGGCGTGCGGATCCGCCGATGCGCGCGCTCCGCTGCGAGCGGAGTTCGAGGCCGCCGCTTCGGCGGCCTAATCGCCGCGGCGGCCCAGAAAGTCCGCCGGCTCGCCGAACCGCTCGCCGAACACGAACTCGCTCAGGGCCTTGCGCTGGCGCGGCGTGCGATCGCGCTCCCGATGGCTCTCCGGTAGCCGGTCGGGCTCGCCCCGGTAACCGATCGCCCAGCCCGTCCACGCTTCGCAGTCCTCCGGAATCGCGTAGGCAGCGCGTGCCCGATCCGGATCGATCCCGATCATCTGATGCACGAAGAGCCCGCGCGAGGTCGCCTCGATCGAGAGATTGCCGGCGGCGAGGCCGAGATCGTGGACCGCCGCCCGGTTCTCCTTCCCGTTCCGCTCGAAATGGAGGTGCACGATCCCGAGCGCGAGCACCGGCGCCGCCTTCGCCCAGACCTGATTGCCGGGCACGAGACAGGAGAGCAGGCGCTCGAAGGCCGCCTCGTCTTCGCGCCGCGCCACGACGAAGCGCCAGGGCTGCTCGTTGTACGACGAGGGCGCCCAGCGCGCCGCCTCGAAGAGGGAGCGCAGATCCGATTCCGAGACCGGTTGGTCGGAGAAGGCGTAGGGGCTCCAGCGACTGGCGAGCAGGGGATGGATGGGGTGGTCCGTCGTTACGGATTTTTCGCTCATGGTCGGTCCTCCATCATCGTCCGGTCTGCTGGCCGGGTCGGCGGCAGATTCGGACTAATGCGCGATCAACAATCGCAGCCGATTGCCGACCCGCTCGGCGTAGTCGGCGATGTCGGCGATCCAGAGCAGGATCTGGTGCCAGTAGACGGTCACGACGCCGAGCTCCGACTCCAGCCCGAAGAGCGTGCGGCACGCGGCGTCGAGCAGATCGTCGGTCTCGGTCTCGATGCGGGCGAGCTCGGAGAGCATCTCTTCGACCCGCGCGACTTCGCGTTCGCCGAAGCCCGTCTCGACGAGCTCGTCGAGCTCGTCGATGACGCGCTTGCCCTGCTCGCAGGCGACGAGCGAGCGCCGGGTGAGGGCCCGAACCGGCTCGACCATCGTCGGCGGCAGATGCATGCCGCGCTGATCCGCGAGCTCGGCGATGTCCTGTACGACGTCGGCGATCGAATCCTGGCTGTCGAGGATGTCGAGCAGATCCCGGCGCTCCATGGCCATCATGAGGCGTCGCGGCATGTGGCTGCGGATCTGGTTCTTGATCTCGTCGGCGGCGTGCTCGAGGGCGTCGATCTCGACGCGTGTCGCTCGGATCGCCGCCAGGTCGCCCGTGGCCATCGCCTCGACGAGCGGAACGATCTTCTGCGCACAAACGACCGCGGCCGTCATGTGCTGCTGCATGGGCCGGATCGGAGAGCGGCCGACGAGCTTGTCGATCCACGCCATGTTGCGGCTCCCTGGGCCTAGCCGAGCAGACCCTTGTAGAAATAGAAGAAGAAGATGGAGAGTGCCGCAGCGATCGGCAGCGTGGCAATCCAGGAAGCGACGATCTGGCCGACGACGCGCAGATCGATCGCCCCGATGCCGCGGGCCATGCCCACGCCGAGCACCGCGCCGACGAGAGTGTGAGTCGTCGAGACCGGGATTCCGAGTCGGGAAGCCAGCACGATCGTGGTCGCGGTGGCCAGCTCGGCGGCGAAGCCGCGGCTCGGGGTCAGCTCGGTGATGCGCTTCCCGACCGTCTCCATGACCTTGTAGCCCCAGGTCGCGAGGCCGACGACGATGCCGAGACCGCCGACCGCCAGCATCCAGGGTTGCACGGGGGCCTTGCTGCCGATCGCCGCGCCTTCGCGGACGGCGGAAGCGATCGCCGCGAGCGGGCCGATCGCATTCGCGACGTCGTTCGAGCCATGGGCGAAGGCGACCGCGCAGGCGGTCAGGATCTGGAGCACCACGAAGACGCGCTCGGTCTGGCTGAAGCGCTGGTCCTCGTCCTTGTGGCCTTCCTTCGCGCGTCGAAGGAGCACGGCGCCGAGCCCGGTGCCGACGAATCCCAGAGCCGCTGCCGCGAGCAGCGACTGGGAAATGGTGAAGGCGAGATCGAGCTGCTTGAGCCCCTTGAAGAGCGTGACCAGCCCGATCACGAAGAAGACGTAGAAGAAGAAATACGGACCGATCTTGCGAACCCGGGCGAGCGGGTCTTCCCGATTGAGGATGAGGGAACGGGTGACACCGAAGATGAAGTAGGCGAGTACGCCGGCCATCAAGGGGGAGGTGAGCCAGCTGAGCACGATCTGGCCGACTTTGTCCCAGCGAACGGCATCCGAGCCGACGGCCACCGCGCCGAAGCCGACGATCGATCCGACGATGGTATGCGTCGTCGAGATCGGGAGGCCGAGCCGCGTCGCGGCGAGCAGAAGCGTGCCGGAGGAGGTCAGGGCCGCGAGCATTCCCCAGATCAGGTAGTCGTTCGAGACCTGCGACATGTCGAGCATGCCGTCGCGAACGGTCTCCGTGACGTGACCACCCGCGAGGAAGGCGCCCGAGAACTCCAGCACGCCGGCGACCAGGATGGCGCCGCGGACGGTGAGGGCACCGGATCCGACGCTCGTTCCCATCGCGTTCGCGACGTCGTTCGCGCCCGTCGCCCAGGCCATGTAGAGCGCCAGGGCGATCGCGATCCAGAGCGAGACGGGGATGTCTGCGAGCATCGGGGGGCTCCGCGTTCGATGGCCGGATCCTGTTTAACCTGTCCCGATGCGAGAATCCATGGGCCGCGATGAGCTGCCGACCCCTCGTCGAGCGCGGATCGGGTGCTACCGGCAGGCTCCGAGATGCTCGAGCAGCAGGGAATTCAGCTCCTCGGCATGCGTCTCCGGCAGCCAGTGCGGCCCGTCCTCGATGACGACGAATCGGTAGGGCGCATCGATGTATTCGCCGGTCCATTCGGCGCCGTCGCGGCCGAGGGCGGGATCGCCCGTGCTCCAGACGAATAACGTCGGAACCCGGATCCGGGCGGCGCTCTGGCCGAGGAAATCGTAGGCGCGATACCAGTCGAGGCCCGCGCGCATCGCGCCGGGCTCGGTCAGCACGCGGACGTGATCTTCGACGTCGTGGCCGGCGAGGCCGGAGGCGCCGAAGGCCATGCGGAGGAATTCCTCGCCCATCGCGTCCTCGGCGCCGGGCTGCTTGAAGCCGGAGATGTAGGTCGAGCGCTCGGGCTGATCGGTGCCGCTCACGGGATCGAGCGCGCGCGCGAAGGCGTCCGGATGCGGGACGGAGACGATCGTCAGCGATCGCAGCCGATCGGGATGCCGGGCGGCGACGTGCCAGGCGACGATCGCGCCCCAATCGTGGCCGACGAGATGGAACCGATCGGCGCCGAGCGCGTCGGCCATGCCGAGCACGTCGGCGACGAGATGATCGATGTGATAGGCGGCGACGCCCTCCGGCCGGGCGCCGGGCGAATAGCCGCGCTGGTCGGGGGCGACGGCGCGGTAGCCCGCCGCGCCGAGGGAGGCGAGCTGGGCCTTCCATTCGGCCGAGGATTGCGGGAAGCCGTGGAGGAGCAGGACGAGCGGGGCCGTGGCCGATCCCGCCTCGCGGGCGCGGAAGGCGAGGCGGCCGACGGGGATCTCGAGCGAATACATCGAACGGCTTCTCCGGGCGAGCACGGCGCCGGAGCGGCGCAGGCTGCGTGTCGGAGACTAGCCGGATTCGACGCGTGCTACTGGCTCTGGCGCGTCACGAGGGCGCTGCCCGTGTGGACGCCGGTCCCGTCGGGGCCGGTCCAGCAGTGGTAGGTCAGCTGGTAGAACTTGGCGCCCGGGCCGCTCTTGTCGACGAGCACGTTGTAGACGCCGGCGCCCTCGTTCGAATGGATCGAGGGGCTCGGGACGATGTCCGCGGTGATGGTGTCCGAGACGCTCGCGAGCGAGAGGCCGCGCTGAACCTGGGCGGAGACGTGCGGGAGCGATCCGGGGGACGCGTCGCGGATGCGGATCTCGAGAGAGCCCGGGGCACCGGCGCCGTCGTCGAAGCAGCTGATCTCGTAGTAGTCGGTCGCCGAGGCGCCTGTGCCGAGGTTGCCGCCCTGGTCGTGGGCCCGCACACGCGCAGCGGGGATGATCGCAGCGGCAATGCCGGCGAGCAGCACGCCGCATCGCCCCGCGAACGCCGCTCGTCTTCGCTGAACGGGCGTATACACTTTCGACCTCATCGGACCGCCTTCGGCGACCTCGAGCCGCCTTCGTCTGCGCTCTGCCTGTGCGTCGCCCCGCTTCTCTCGCGCTCCGCGAGGGCTCGCCACGCGACCTCCGCGACTTCGACGCCGTGAGCGATCCGAACGTACTGAAGCCGCACCGGCTGCTGCCTGCGGCAAATTGACGCAGCCGCCGATTGCGACGTTTCGTCGCACGGTTGCCCACGGCCACGCCGTGCGCCGCAACCGATCGTGGCGTGCGGCAAACCGCCGCGCGCCGTCGATCCGGGCGCATGCAAGAATGCGCGGCGCGCGCGGATGATCAGCGAAGGCATCGCTTTCCATCGAGCGCAAACACGACGGACGAACGGTCCGAGCGATCACGACGAGGAAGATGCACATGACGATGGGAAGAAGGCATTTCGGTGGGCTGGTGGCGGCGTGCGCGGCGGCGTTCGCCCTCTTCGGCGCAGCGCAGGCGAATGCGGCGGGAGCGATCGCGTTCGCGACCTGGGATGGCGGTGCGACCACGGCGCAGGTGCTCGCGCCCGGGAACGTCGCCGTTGCGACGGGAGGGGCTGCTGCGCCCGCGTCGATGGCGAACAATCCCGCACTGAACGGATCCGCCTGGGCGCATACGGGCAAGTGGTACAGCCTCGAGGTCGGCAACCTCGCCGAGCTGCAGATCGAGATCGCCTCCCAGAATCCGACGGGCTTCGCGCCGGGGCTCTCGGTCTGGGCGATCGGCAACGGGGGCGCGTTCGACGGCGGAACGACCAGCTTCGGCGGGGAGATCTCGACGGCGGCCTTCGGCACGCCGCATTCCTTCAACGCCTTCGGCGCGCTCGGCAGCGCCGGCACGCTCTGGATGCAGGACGGGCAGGGCGGCAACGCGAAGGAGCTGCTCGGTTATGCGATTTCCGGTCCGTCGGTTCTCTCGTCCACGGGCTGGGGCGAGACGATCCTGAACGGCGCCCACGACATGCGGCTGTCGAACGCCTACGCGACGGGCGTCTCGGGCTCGATCGGTACGGGGATTGCGTCGTTGACGCTGACGGGGGTCGAGGCCGGCTGGCTCGCGATCTACGTCGGCGGCACGGATCCCTCGCTCAGCGGCTCGCTCTTCGACGTGACGGTGAGTGCCGTGCCCGAGCCCGGAACGGCGCTGCTGCTCGGGCTCGGTTTGTCGGGGCTCGCGCTGCGCGGCCGCGCGGCGAAGAGCTGAGGCGGCGAGCGATGCAGGGGATGCAGGGACTGCGGCCCGTCTCGCGCGCTTTCGAGCTCGGATCGGCGATCGCGCTGGCCCTCGTGGTCGCGCTCGCCTCGAGCGCGGCTCGCGCCCATTTCGGGCCCGTCCCGGTCTCGCTCGTCGGGGCCCCGGTACCGCCGGTACCGGGGCTCCTCGACGGGCCCGATCCCATCGTCGTCGATCCGAGCGCCGCGGTCGCGCTCGGCAAGGCGCTCTTCTGGGACATGAACGTCGGGAGCGACGGCATGGCCTGCGCCTCCTGCCACTTTCATGCGGGCGCGGACTTCCGGACGAAGAACCAGCTCGCGCCGAGGGGCAAGGGCGCGCTCGTGCATGCGCCCGTCTTCGAGAACGCGCCGAATGGTGCGCCCCGCGGCCCGAACGCGACGCTCCTGCTCGAGCATTTTCCGTTCTTCCAGACCGCCGATCCGCTCGATCCCCTCTCCGTCTACGCCCCGACCTACGTCTCGGACGACGTCGTCGGCTCCGGCGGAAGCTTCGGCGGCGCCTTCGACGACGTCTCCGGGAGCGGCTCGAACGACGCCTGCGCCCGCAGCGCCGACGCGACCTTCCAGGTCGGCGGAACGGGCATCCGGCGCGTCGAGCCGCGCAACGCGCCGACCATCATCAACGCCGTCTTCAACCACCGCAATCTCTGGGACGGCGCCGCCAACAACGTCTTCAACGGGAGCAGTCCCTGGGGCGACCGCGATCCGGACGCCGGCGTCTGGGTCGACACCGGCGCCGGGACCGTCGTCAAGCAGCGCCTCGCCCTCGTCAATTCATCGCTCGCTTCACAGGCCCTGATGCCCCCGATGAACGACGTCGAGATGGCCTGCAACGGCCGATCCCTCGCCGATCTCGGCCGCAAGCTCGCGGATCGCGCGCCGCTCGAGGCGCAGAAGGTCCGCTGGGACGACGGCGTGCTCGGCCCGCTCGCGAATAGCACGCCGGGCCAGCTCCAGAATGGCCTGGCGACGACCTATCAAGCCCTCGTCATGCAGGCCTTCGCGCCCCGCTTCTGGTCCTGGCCGACGGCGGGCGGATTCGGCGCCCCCGCCGGCAGCGATCCGGAGCCGTACACCCAGCTCGAGGCCAATTTCCCGATGTTCTTCGGCCTCGCGATCCAGCTCTACGAAGCGACGCTCGTCTCCGATCAATCGCCCTTCGATCTGAGCGCCAAGGACGCCGAGGGCATCCCGACCGACCTCTCGCCCGAAGTCCAGACCGGCTTCACCGCCTTCCGCACCGGCCACTGCGCCCTCTGCCACATCGGCCCGCTGCTGACGCCCGCCGCCGTCGAGACCAACGCCGAGATGGTCCACACGAATCCCCTCGCCTTCGGCAACGAGACCTACGTCATCAGCACGACGCGAAACGTCCTGACGCGCACCAGCCTGCTCGCTGGTGCACGGCTGATCGATACGGGCTTCGCGAGCAACGGTCTCGTCCCCGACGACGGCGATCCCGGGCTCGGCGGCCTCGATCCGTTCGGGAACCCGCTCTCCTTCGCCGAGCAGTTCCTCCAGCTGCTCGTGGGGAACACTGCGGCGATCGCCGACGCGCCGGTCCTCGAGGTCCGGCCCTGCGATTTCGATCTCGACCTCGCCCGGGACACGCCGATCGTTCATCCGGCGTTCTTCACGCAGGCCGAGGGCGTCCAGCCGCAGAGCCAGCCGACAGACGGCTGCTATCTGCCGAGCGGAGCGTTCGTACCGACGCCCACGGCCGCGGCGGCGGAGCTCGCGAGCCCGACGAATGCCAAGATGAAGACCGGTGCGGCCGGCTCCTTCAAGATCCCGACGCTGCGCAACGTCGAGCTGACCGGGCCCTACATGCACAACGGGAGCATGGCGACCCTCGAGCAGGTGCTCGAGTTCTACACCCGCGGCGGCAACTACGACACGCTCGCCAAGCAGTTCGGCACCGTCTTCCCGCAAGTCGAGCTCCGCTTCATCCCCGGCGAGCGCGAGTCCGTCATCGCCTTCCTGAAGAGCCTGACCGACGAGCGCGTCCGCTACGAACGCGCGCCCTTCGACCATCCCGAGCTGCGCGTCCCGAACGGGCAGGTCGGCGATGCGGCGAGCGTCGTCGACGGAAATCCGATCGATACGGCGCTCGCGGCGGACGATTGGCTCGTCGTTCCTGCGGTCGGTGCGGGCGGACGGCCCTATCCGCTCGCCACCTTCGAGGAGCACGTCACGCCGGAGCCGGGCATCGGCGTGCTGCTCGCTGCGGGCGTAGCCGGAATCGCGGCGATGGCGCGGCGGTCGCGACCGATTCCGGGCTCGCGACCGCTTCTCCGACGCGAGAGACGCCGCTGCCCGGGACTCTCAAGAGCGTCGGCGTTCGAAAGAACATGAAGCGATTCAGGCCTCTTGGACGTCGACACTGAATGACGTCAGTCCGCTGCCGCCTCGAACTCCCGTTCGTCCGAGCGGCGTGACGCGACCAGCCATGCCAGAGCCAACAGGCACGCGATCGTGACGAAGCGCCGATGACGAGCAGGACCGCCTTGTCCGCTGCGGTCGACGGCCGATCCGACGAGCGGTGCGAGGACTGCGAAAGCCAGTCGAATCCAAAGCCCGAGCGAAAGCAGCGCCGCGCGATCGCTCGTCGGGATCAGGCGCTGTTCTCGTGGTGGAGTGCGGGGAACCAGAGGCCGCGCATGAATGTGAGGCAATAGTAGAAGGCGAATCCACCGATCGCGGTCGACAACCTGAGGCCCGCATAGCCCGCGGCGATCAACCCGATGCAGATCGAAAGCGTCAGGATGAGTCCGGAGAGCGGTGGTGAGGCGCGTACTCGCGTATGCGCCCGCCGCCACGAAGAGATTCGCGACGGCCCAGATCGGCCCAAGCCATTCGATGGGGACGCCGGAGTCGAGCGCGTAGAGCTGGATCAACCAGACCGGCAGAAAGGAGGCCAGACTCAGAAGGATCGCCAGCGCGAGGATCGACCGGAGTGGGCCGCGGCGGGTGGCGGCGACGAAGATTCCGTGCAGCCGCTCGCGGCGTGCGCTTCGGCTCAGCAGGTCGTGGCGGATCGACGAGCGCGAACGCGATCATTCCCCTGCGAGTGCGACGGCGATCTGGACCACGAAGGGAAGGCGAGTCCAGAGCGCGAAGAGTACGCCGGCAGCGAGCGCCGCCGTCGCCTCGGCGATCTGCCCGGACATGTGATGGCGAGCCGCCCAGCGGCCGAAGCTCGGCTCGCGGTCGACCGCGCGGAGCGATTCGTAGAGCATCGCGAGGTCGGTTCCGGAAACGAGGAGATCGAGGCCGCGAGCAGCAGCTCGGCCGCGAGCGCTTCCCAGAACTCCCGGCCAGCGCGTAGATCGACCAACCCGTGACGGCGAAGGCCGAAGCCAGGATCAGGGTCCTCGCGGCGGACGATTGGCTCGTCGTCCCTGCGGTCGGCGCGGGCGGACGGCCCTATCCGCTCGCCACCTTCGAGGAGCACCTCACGCCGGAGCCGGGCATCGGCGTGCTGCTCGCTGCGGGCGTGGTCGGGTTCGCGGCGATGGCGCGGCCGACGCGGGCGCGGGCGCGAGCGCTGGCGAGCGACCGGGCCGATGAGGCTCGGCGCCGATGCTACGAGCCGGACCCGGGCTGCTGATCGGTCTTCCGCATCGGATTCGTCCCGCCGTGCGGAAAATGCGCGCGCATGCCGCCATCGGCGACGAGCGTCTGGCCCGACATGAACGAGGACAGCTTCGAGACGAGGAAGACGAGGGGCCCCGCGATCTCCTCGGGCTCGCCCCAGCGCCCGAGCGGCAGGCCGTCGGCGCGCACGACGGCGTCGGGATCGTCGACGCCGCGGGTCGTGAAGCCGGCGACGACGCGCGGCGTCCGGATGCAGTCGGGGGCGACGGCATTCGCGCGGATGCCGTAGCGGCCCCATTCATCGGCCATCGAACGGGCGAGCGCCATGACGCCGGCCTTGGCGGCGCCGTAGGCCGCGTGGTTCGGCGCGCCGTAGAGACCACTGACGGAGGCGACCATTGCGATCCGCCCGGGAACGCCATCGGCGATGAAGCGCCGCGCGGCGGCCTGGCCGACGAAGAGATGGTGGTTCAGGTTGCGCTGCAGATCGTGGTTCCAGGTCGCGAAGTCGTAGTCGAGCAGGGGCGACCAGGCGGCGAATCCGACGATGTTGACGACCGCCTCGAGCCCGCCGAGCGCGGCATGCGCCCCGTCGACGACGCGCGCTGCCCCCTGCGGATCGAGGACGTCGCCGCCGAGGGCGACGGCCTTGCCGCCTTCGCTGCGGATTTCGGCCGCGACCTTCTCGGCGGCGGCGGCGTCGAGATCGGCGACGGCGACGTTCGCGCCGGCCTGGCCGAGCATCCGCGCCGTCGCGCGGCCGATGCCGGAGGCGCCTCCGATGACGAGGGCGGGGGTTTCGGTGAGCGCGAGCAGATCGAGCATTGGAGCGGTTCCCCGTTCAGGCTCGATCCGCGAGGCGAACTGGAATCGAGACGTTGGGGCGAGCTTGGCATTCCGGCCGCACGTCCCGCAACCGGAACGGCCCCGGCCCTGGTATGGATTTCGGCGTCGTCGCGCCGCAGCGCGGGGCTCCGCGGCTGCCCGCGTGATCGTCCGGCACGGGTTGGATTCGGCCGGTGGTCGAACGTCGGCGGGCGGCGTCCTTCCGGATCGCCGCCCGCCTCTCGACTCGCTCCCGATCGCGATGCCTAATTCTCTTCGATCGCGTCGATCTCGTCCTTCGAGAAGGTCCGCGGCATCGGCATCGGGCGGGGGGCACTGCGCCGCGTGGCCGCCATCGACGGTGCGCTCGGTTCGACCGGTCCGAAGCCCGGCGGTTGCGTGCGATGTCGGGTGGCTGCCTCGTAGGCGGCGCCGATCTCGAACAGCTTCGCTTCGCTGAAGGGCAGCCCGAGGAAGTCGATGCCGACGGGCAGGGCGGCCGGGATCGGCGGGAGCAGGCTGCCGTCCGCCGCGCGGTCGTAGACGACCGTGGTGAAGCCGGCGGGCACCGTCAGCGCCGGGAAGCCCCGGCTGTTGATGTACGTCCAGAGGCCGGAGCTGCGATCGTTCACGGTCGGCTCCTGCCGCGCCGTGAGGATCGCCGGCGGGATGTTGCCCGTCGGATAGACGACCGCATCGAGCTCCATCTCCGCGAAGCACTGGAACACGACGTTCTGGAGAGAGAAGCGGGTCTGCAGCGTCGAACCCGTCGCCAGGGTCCGGGGCACGTCGGCGCTCACGAGGCTGGCCCGGCGATTCGGCATCGCCGGGTCTTCCCAGAAATTCGCCTTCTCGATCAGGTCGGTCAGGGTGCGGATCTCCGCATCCCCGCGCTCCGCGAGATAGACGTTCCAGTTGTACCGTCCGCCGCCCGTATCGCCGGGCGACGAGCCGAGGTTGCGGATGCTCGGCTGTCCCGATCCGCTCTTCGGGACTGCGAGCGGGTTGAAGAAGAGCTCGACGAGGGTCGCGATGTGATCCGTCGTCGGAACGCCGGTGGCATCGACGGGGAACGTGGCGGGGAACTGGCCGATGAAGAGCTGATTGCGCCAGACGGGGGAGTATTTGTCGACGCAGCCCTGGAAGAGCGCGCCGCTCGGGCCCGGATCGACGATCGTCGCGCCGAGGGCCGCGAGGTCGCCGATCGCCTCGTCGACGATGTCGATCGTCTCCGAGTCCGCCTCGGTGAAGAGGCTCTTGTCCATGTACTCCCGCACGACGCCGATCCGGATTCCGTCGAGTCTCCGCTTCTTCGTGTAGCTCGGGTAGCTCTTCGCGGGCTTGCGGCCGACGCTGAACGCGGTCAGCTCGTCGGCCGGATCGAATCCGGCGTAGACGTCGAGGATGCGGGCCGTGTCCTCGACCGTGCGGCAGATCGGGCCGACACGTGTCGTGACACCCTGCTCCATCATGCCGTCCGCGCTGACGAGCTCGCGGGTCGGTGCGATGCCGACGGCGTTGTTGTTCTTGGCCGGCTCGCGCACGGAGGTCCCCGTCTCCTCGCCGATCGCGCAGGTGACGAAGTTGGCGGCGACGGCGACACCGGAGCCACCGCTCGAGGCACCGGGATCGCGCTCGGTGTCGTAGGCGTTGCAGATCGTGCCGCCGAAGGAGCTGCGGGTGCCCGTGATGCCACCGGCGGCGTATTCGCCCATGTTCGCCTTCGCGAGGATGATCGCGCCGGCGTCGCGGAGTCTCTGAACGAACGTCGCGTCGTCCGGCGGCCGATCGTTCGCCCAGAAGGCGTCGGCGCCGGAGGTCGTGCGCATGTCGAACGTGTCGTATTGATCCTTGATGGCCATCACGACGCCGTGCAGCGGTCCGACGAGCTTGCCCGTCTTCGCGAAGGCGGCGTCGAGCTCTGCGGCCGTCTCGAAGGCGTCGGGCATGTCCGGATCGTCGTCGATCGGATCGGTCATGCTGCGCGCCTTGCGCTCGCCGAAGCCCCAGGCAACGCGGGTCGCCGGGCGGAGATTCAAGGTGGTGAGGGCGTTGAGCTGGCCGGCGTTCGGGATCGTCGAGATCGGGCCGAGGATGCCCTGCGGCTCGTTCACGCAGGTTCCGTTGTAGGCCTTGATCCGTTCGAGATAGCGCGTCACCAGAACCGTGGTCGTCAGCTGACGCTTCACGATCGCGTTCTGGATCTGCGAGATCGTCGCTTCCTCGATCGGGATGCGATTCGACTTGGCGCTGCGGGCGAGTGCAGCCGGGACGGCGAGGAGGAACAGAAGACCGACGACGAGCACGAGCGCGAGCTCGTGCCGTATCCGATCGAGCGGCGACATGGTGGCCCCTTTTCGATGTTCATGCGGGACGCATTTGGAGCGGGATGCGCTCGCTTCGAGCGCATTGCAGTCGCGTGGTGCGTCGACCGGGACGCGACGAGCGAGCGGCGGTGCAACGGTCGTGCCGAGGGCGTCGGGCGAGGGGCGCTGTGCGAAAGGCGTCGCTGCTGCGGCGGCTCCAGCCGGGACGGGCCGCGGCAGGAACACATTTGTTAGGCACGAAGTGGGCGACCACCGCTGCCGATGTGTGCAGCTGACGCCGGAACAGGCAGGCCCGGCACGGCTGGAAGGGCCGGTGGTCGAGGCCTCCCGACCTCAGAGCACCCCTTCCCCCGAGTCGACGAGCAGCGTGCTCCCCGTCATCAGCATCGAGAGATCGCTCGCGCAGAAGAGCACGACCCGCGCGACGTCGTCGGGCACCCCGATGCGGCCGAGCGGAGTTCGCTGCTCCATCTCCGCGACGAACGCGTCCATGCCCGGGGTCTCGACGGAGGCGAGGAAATCCCGCCGGCCCTCGGTCTGGGTCATGCTCGGGGCGACGCCGAGGACGCGGATGCCGTGGGGGCCGAGCTCGACGGCGGCGGTCTTCGTGAGGCCGACGACGGCGTGCTTGGACGTGATGTAATGCGCGACTCCGGGGCCCGTCTTGAAGGCGCCCGTCGAGCCGATGTTGACGATCACGCCGCCGCGCCCGGCGGCGACCCAATGCCGGCCGATCTCGCGGGTGCAGAGGAAGAGCCCGCGGACGTTCAGGTCCATCACGCGATCCCATTCGTCGACGGGGATCTCGAGCAGCGGCCGGCTCGGGTAGATCCCCGCGTTGTTCACCCAGATGTCGAGGGGGCCGAGCAGCGACTCGGCCCGGTCGGCGAGGGCGGCGACGGTATCGGGATGGGTGACGTCGGCTTCGATCGCGACGACCCGGCGCCCGAAGCGGGCGGAGAGATCGGCGGCGGCGATCTCGGCTTCGTCGAGGCGGACGTCGGCGAGGGCGACGTCCGCGCCGGCCTCGGCGAAGCGCGCGGCGATCGCGCGGCCGATGCCCCGGGCGCCGCCGGTCACGACGGCGCGGCGGCCGGCGAGGGAGATCAGATCGGCGAGCGAGGACTGGCTCACGTCGGGGATGGGCATGGGGCAGAGACCTCCTCGGCGGCTTCGGCCGTCCGCTTCATCCGCGCGGCAGATAGCCGAGCCGGCGCATCGTCTCGAGATGCTCGACGATGCAGTCCTCGCTGTCGATGCATTCGCCGAATCCGAGCTGCCTCGCCTTGATCGTCGAGACGAGCGAGGGCATCGCCGGGGGCTCCGGATTCGCCCAGAGGACGTCCGAGTACTGCCAGGACAGGCCGATCAGCGCATCGAGCTCCGCGATCCGGAGCCCCTCGCGCTCGGCGATGCGCCGCCAGAGCGCCGCGCGCGCCGGCATCGCCTCGGCGAGCCGGACGGGCCCCTCGGCGAGCGGCAGCCCGAAATGCGCCGCGAGCCGCTCGAAGAGCGAGCGCCAGACGACGACGTCGCCGTTCGCGAGATTGATCGCCTCGCCGAAGGCGCGCGGCTCGTCCCCGGCCCACTCGACCGCCGAGGCGACGATGCGCGCGTCGACGCATTCCGCGAGCGCCCGCGGATGGCCCGGGAAGACGAGCGGCTCGCCCGCCTCGCGCGCGATCGCCGCGTAGGCGCCGAGCGCCGCGACCGGATTCATCGCGCTCCCGACCGCGACGCCGAGCACGATCTGCGGCCGCAGGATCGTAAAAGCGAAGCCCGCCCGGGCCGCGCCCGCCTCGAGCAGATCCTGCTGCGCGAAGTAGAACGTGCGCGGATCGCGGATCGCATCGACCTCGCGCGCCGGAACGCGCATCGCATGGCCCGCATGGGCACCGTAGGCCTTCGTCCCCTGGAGCAGGGTGACGTGCGCGAGCGCGCCGCCCTCGAGCACCGAGAGGGTGTTGCGCAGCAGCGCCGCGTTGCGCTCGACGTGGTCCGGATCGAACCAGCCGCGCACGAGCTCGGGCTTCTCGTAGAGCGCCGCGAAGACGAGCCGGCTCGCGTCGCGATGGGCCGCGAGCGCGCGCCGCGTCGCCTCGGCGTCCAGCAGATCGCAGCGGATCCATTCCACCGGATTCGCCGCCGCCCGCAGAACCTCGACGAGCCCCGCATCCGGCGCACGCCGCGCCAGCCCGACGACCCGGTACTCGGCCTTCGCCGCGAGCCGTTCGACGACGGCTCTCCCGACCACGCCGAGCGCGCCGGCGACGAGGATCTTTCGGGGCGTCATGCCGAGAGGCTAACGCGCTTGCTTCCGCTCGAGCGCCACCCCGAACCGCTCCCGATACGCCGCGAAGCGCTCGTCGAGCTCGTCGCGACGGAAGCCGTAGTCCTCGAGCGCGTAGCGGTGGACGCCGTAGCGATGCTGCCCGCGCTCGGCGATCTGCTTCGCGATCGCGCTGCGGGCGGCGGGGGAGATCGCGTGGTCGGCGGCGGCGGCGATGCGCTCGACGACGCCCATCGGATCCGCGACGAGCTCCGGATACGGAACGTGGATCATCGCGTCGTCGCCGTGGCGATCGGCGTAGGCGATCAGGCCGTTGCAGCAGCGCTCGATGAAGTCCGCGACGAAGCGGGCGGATTCGAGCGGGCGGGGCTTCGTGCCCGACTGCCCATGGAGGAAGGCCGTCAGGCTCATCGTCGAGGCGGCGCAGACCGTCGGATCCCGGTGGGTCACGATCAGCTTCAGATCCGGGTAGCGCGCCCGCAGCGCCTCGAGGGTCACCGAATGCTGGGGCGCCTTCAGGTTCCAGCGCCCGGGATGGCGCGATTGCAGCAGCTTCAGATGCCGTTCGTGCCAGGCGTACGCGGGCGCCGGATCCGATTCGAGCGTCCAGGCCATGTAGGTCGGGACGAAGAAGGTCGTCCAGAGCGCGCTGCTGTTGAAGACGTGATTGAACAGCATGACGCATTCCATCGGCGCGTCGGGCGGATCGTAATGCAGCGCGCGGAACTCGGGCATCGCGGCGCCGGCGAGCGCGTCGCGCTCCTGCGCGGCGAGAAAGCGCGGATCGCTCGCGTAGTTCGCGGTCTCCGGCGGCGGAACCGAATCGGTCGATTCCCAGGCGAGCAGCGAGCGCAGGTTCGGATCGCGCCCGAGCAGATGGGAGAGGGCGGTCGTCCCGGAGCGCGACATGCCGGCGACGACCATCGGCGCGACGATGCGCTCGTTCTCGACCTCGGGATGCGCAGCGTAATGCGCTTCGATGCGGAGGCGGTTCACGAGGGCGCCGCGGAGGATGCCGTCCGCCATCGCCTGGCCGAGGGGGGAGAGGGCGGCTTCGGTATTCAGCGCGTCGACGAGGCGGTCGAGGCCCTCGCGGAAATAGGGGTCACCGAAGTCGGAGAGGTTCGTCGCGGAGGCGGCTTCTTCGAGGAGGCGGGCGGGGTCGAGCACGGGGGGTTCTCAGCTCCGGTGGGTGTGAAGGCAGACGGCGGTTCAGCTCGCTTCCTTGAGCGTGATCGAGAGGCGGAACCCGAGCGCGTCGAGCAGCGCTTCGAGGCTGCGCAGCTCGGGGTTCCCGTTCTCGGAGAGCATGCGATAGAGATGCTCGCGATTCAGCGAAGCGTTCTCGGCGAGCTTCGCGACGCCGCCGCGGGCGCGGGCGACGTCGCGCAGGGCGAGCAGGAAGACGTTCGGGTCGCCGCCTTCGAGGCAGGCGTCGAGATAGGCGGCGGCTTCGGCGGGGTCCTGGAGGTCCTCGTCGAGGATCTCTTCCCAACGTTTCAGATCAGCCATCGGACCGACTCCTGTATTCATTCCAATAGAAGCGTGCGCGTCGGATGTCGCGCTGCTGGGTATGTTTG
>JAWKRX010000013.1:0-145286 GCA_041389425.1 Myxococcota bacterium | reverse complement strand
GAGGCCGACGAAGGTCCGGGCTGGATCGCGAAGCTGCCCTTCGGCGATTGGATCGCGCGGAACGTCGACCTCGGCGGTTCCATCGCGTCGGGCGCCGTCTTCAACTACGTCGATCACGACGTGCCCCACGGCGACCGCCCGACGACCCCCCCGCCCCCTGGCGATCCCGGCCAGCTCGGGCGCGATTCGGATTTCGGCGGCCTCTCCCGCCTCGATCTCGACGGCTTCCTGCAGCTCGACGTCAAGCTCCCGCGCGACTGGGAGATCCGGGCCGAGGCCCTCGGCTGGTACGACTTCGCCTACCGCCTGAAGGGCCGAGGCGACTACGGCGGTCAGGTCCTCGACGTCTACGAATGGCAGGTCGATACCGGCGAGCTCTACGTCACCGGGCCGCTGCATCCGTCGGTGGACCTCACGGTCGGCCGCAAGATCGTGAACTGGGGGCGCTCGGACACCTTCCGGGTCGTCGACGTCGTGAATCCCCTCGACAACAAGGAGCCCGGGCTCGTCGACATCGAGGATCTGCGCCGGCCCCGGGCCATGGCGAAGCTCGACGCGATCCGCGGGCCCTGGAACGCCGAGCTGCTGGTCAGCTTCGAGACCCGCTTCGATCGCAACCCGCCGCCCGGCAGCGATTTCTATCCCGATCTCTCGCGCTTCGCGCAGGCCCCGGATCTGATCGTGAAGTTCCCGCTTGCAGACGAGAGCAACTTCGCGCGTCATCCGGGCATCGCTGCGCGGGTCGAGGGCAATTTCAGCGGCTGGGACATCGGCCTGTTCGGGGCCTGGGTCGACGAGACGAGCCGGGTCTTCGACATCGAGCCGACCGGCGATCCCCTGCGGCCCCTCGCGCGCCTCGAGGCCAATCGCTTCGGCATGCTCGGCGTCGCGGGCAATTGGACGCGGGGCGCCTGGCTCGCGAAATTCGAGTTCGCCTGGCTCGACGAGCTGCGGCTGCTGCAGCCGCGGTCCAGCGGGGCGCTGCCCTTCGGCAGCGACGACAAGCAGCGCATCGACAGCCTGATCGGGATCGAGTGGTACGGGCCGGACTCGCTGACGGCGGCGCTCGAGATCGTGAACCGGCAATGGCTCGACGTGCCCCGCAGTCGCGAGCTGCCGGAGTTCTTCGAGCAGAGCGTCTTCGAGACGGCGCTCCGGATCTCACGCCCGTTCTTTCGGGAACGCCTCGACGTGACGCTGCTCGGCATCATCTTCGGCGAGCGCGCCCAGGACGGCGGTCTCTTCCGCGCGTCGGGCGAATACGAGCTCAACGACGATTGGAAGGTCGAGGCGGGCTGGCTCGTCTTCATCGACGGGCCACACAAGGGCATCGGCGCCTACGACTCGAACGATCGCGTCTACGCGGAGCTCAAGTACAGCTTCTGATTCGGACGCGAGCCGTGCGCACGCCGGAAGGCGAGTCGGAAGCGCCGGCGGGCTCGCCGCACCCGCGAGCGGGCGGGCGAAGCCGGTCGCCTGCCTGCGTGTTGCCGGTCGGCGCGTGGCCCGGACCACCGCGACCGTGCAACCCCCTCGGCGGGCTCAGGGCTCGCCGGCGCGCAGCCGAAGGAGCCCCGAGATCGCCGCGCGAGCGCCTCGCGCGACGACGATCCGGAACCCTTCCGGATCCGCCGGAGACCTTTCGCGCATGATCCGCACGACGCCCCGAGTCTTCACCGCGAGCCAGGCCGCCGAGCTCACCGCGCGCTGGCAGGACGAGATCGGGCGAGCGGTGCACGGCAAGGCCGAAGTCGTCCGCCGCTCGATCTACTGCCTGCTCGCGCGCGGCCACCTGCTGCTCGAAGACGTCCCGGGTGTCGGCAAGACGACTCTCGCCCAGGCCCTCGCGCGCACACTCTCGGCGGATTTCCGTCGCATCCAGTTCACGAGCGATCTGCTCCCGGGCGACCTCGTCGGCAGCTCGGTGCCCGAGCGGACGGCGGGCAGCGAGCACATCGCGTTCCGCTTCCAGCCGGGGCCCCTCTTCGGGAACGTGATCCTCGCGGACGAGATCAACCGCGCGTCGCCCAAGGCCCAGTCCGCGCTGCTCGAGGCGATGAGCGAGCACACCGTCAGCGTGGACGGCGTCAGCCATGCGCTGCCCGATCCGTTCTTCGTGGTCGCGACCCAGAACCCGAAGGAGCACCACGGCACCTTCCCGCTCCCCGAGAGCCAGCTCGACCGCTTCCTGATGCGCCTCTCGCTCGGCTATCCCGCGCGCGAGGACGAGCTGCGCGTGCTCTCCCGCGATCCGAGCCTGCACGCCCTGCCCGAGCTCGAGCCCGTCCTCGACCTTCCGCAGCTGTCGGCGCTCCAGGCCGCCGCCGAGCAGATCAAGGTCGATGCGAGCCTGCTCGACTATCTGCTCGCGCTCGTTCAGGCGACGCGGGACCACGAGGCGCTCGCCCTCGGCGCGTCGACCCGCGGCGCTCTCGCGCTGCGGCGCGCGGCCCAGGCGGCCGCGCTCGTCGCCGGCCGCGATTTCTGCATTCCCGAGGACATCCGCGATCTCGCGGTGGACGTGCTCGCCCACCGCGTCGCAGTCGAGGCGCGCGCCGGCGCGCAGCCGGAAGCCGAGGTCTCGCGATGGATCGTCTCGGAAATCGTGGATCGCGTCGCGATCCCGCTCTGAAGCGCGCGCGCCGTCGTTTCAAGCCGCCGCGGAGCCTGCGGGCGACGCGCCCGGGCTGGTGCTTCATCGCGATCATCTTCGGGGTCGGCTTCGCCGCGCTGAACACGGGCAACAACCTGCTCTATCTCGTGTTCGCCCTGATGCTCGCCTTCCTGGTGCTCTCGGGGATCCTGTCGGAGACGTCGCTGCGCGGGATCCGGGTCGAGCGATCCCTGCCGCGGGAGATCTTCGCCGGCGCCTCGAATCCCGTCCGGATCCGGATCTGGAATCGACAACCGCGCGTCGCGGCCTTCGCGCTCTCCGTCGAAGACCGCCTCGTGCCGCAGGCGACCCGCAAGGGCTCCGCGCAGCGCGCCGCGGGCCGCTGCTTCGTCTTGCGGGTCGGCCCGGACTCGGTCGTGGATCGAAGCTATGCGCTCGTACCGGAACGGCGAGGCGAGCTCGAGCTCGCGAGCCTGCGCGTCTCGACTCGATTTCCCTTCGGATTGTTCGTGAAGTCCGTCGAGATCGAAGCGCCCGAGAGCGCGCTCGTCTATCCCGCCCTCGTGCCGATCGGATCCGCAGCTGCGGCCGGCGGCTCGCGCCACGAGACCGACCAGCGGCCCGGGCGCTCCCCGGTCGGCGACGCACTCGTGGGCGTCCGCGAGTTCGTGCAAGGCGATCGGGCCGCCCGCGTCCACTGGCGCCGCAGCCTGCGCAGCGGACGCCTCGTCGTCGGCGAGCGCGAGGGGCAGACGGCGGCCGAGGTCGAGATCCTGCTGCTCTTCGCGGCCGACGCATCCCCCGCCGCGAACGAAGCGCGCATCTCCTTCGCAGCGAGCGAGCTCGTCCATCATCTGGAGGCCGGTCACCGCGTCGGACTGCGGACCCGCACCGTCCGCTTCGCCCCGTCGACCGGCCCGGGCCATCGCCGCGAGCTGCTCGCCTTCCTCGCCCGGATCGATCCCGGGCGCGAGGCGCTCGCCGTCGACGTTTCGGAGGAGAGCTCGGCATGAGTCGCCGGGAATTCCGCGGACGGGTCGCGGGGCCGCGGCCGCCCGCCGCCTGGCTGATGTCGCTGGTCGCCGCCGCGACGCTGTGGCTCACCGAGCAGCTCCCGCTCTGGCTCGTCGCCGTGCAGATCGCCGCCTTCGCCTTCTCCTACGCGACCCGGCGGGCGCCGCCCGCCTTCCGCAGCGATCCGATCTGGCTGAACGTGCTCATGATCGGGGTCACGACGGTGACGATCCGCTCCGCTCTCTCCGGCAACCCGGCGACGATCTCCCTCGCCTGGTTCACCGCCCTCGCGCAGGGTCTCCAGCTGATCGACGCCCGGCCGCGCAAATCCGAATTCGTGCTCGTCGCGGTGGCCCTCTTCCAGGTCGTGCTCGCCTCGAACCTGACGGACAGCGTCTTCTTTCCGCCGCTCGTCCTGATCTTCCTCGCAGCGGTGACCTGGACGCTGCTCGTACACACCCTCGCCCTCGAAGCCGCGGAGGCGGGCGAGCCCGAGGCGGCCGAGCGGATCCTTTCCGCGGATCTGCGGCGGCTCACGATCGGGGCGACGAGCGCCTGTGTCGCGCTCGCGATCGTCCTGTTCGTGGTGCTGCCCCGCATGAAGACGAGCGTGCTGCAGGGCAGCCTGCGTCCGGGCATGAGCCTTTCGGGCTTTTCCGACAAGGTCGCGCTCGGCGATGTCGGGCGGATCCGCCTCGACCACTCCGTCGTGCTGCGCGTCGAGGCCCTCGAAGGCGAGCTGCCCGAGCCCGTCGACGCCTACTGGCGCGGACTCGCCTTCGACGCCTTCGACGGCCGAAGCTGGTCGATCTCCACCCCGGAGCGCGCGGGATCGCGGCAGCCGATCAGCGGGGTCGGGCGCTTCGGCATCGACCTGCGGCCGGCCGGGCCTTCACCCGCGGTCGTCCAGCGCATCCTGCGCGAGGCGCTCGACGCGGACGTGCTCTTCAGCGCCGGCGACGTCCAGCGGATCGAGGGCCCCTTCCAGCGCCTCGAGCGCGATCCGAACGGCGCCCTCTTCGTGCCGGGCCACGGCAACGAGCGCCTTCGATACACGATCTGGGCCGAGCCCCCCCGCGATCCCGCGCGTGGGCTCGCGCGGGATTTCGCGCGGCCGCCCCTCGAGCCCGGGCCCGGCGGCCCGCGCCCCGCCGATCGCTACCTCGCGCTGCCGCCCCTCGATCCGCGCCTCGCCGAGCTGGCGGCGCGTTATGTCACCGGCGCGGAAGACGACTACGCCCGCGCCCGCCTGCTCGAGGCCGGGCTGCGCCGGGACGGCCGCTATACCGATGCGCCGCCGCCGCTCGGCGACGAGACGACGTCGCCCATCGAGGCGTTCGTGCTGGGCGAGCTCGAAGGGCACTGCGAATACTTCGCGAGCGCGATGGTCGTGCTCGCCCGGTCCGAGGGGCTGCCTGCGCGGCTCGTGAACGGCTTCGCCGGCGGACAGCGCAACGACGTCGGCGGCTTCATCGAGGTGACCCAGGCCGACGCCCACGCCTGGGTCGAGATCCATTTCGAGCGCGCGGGCTGGGTCCGCTTCGATCCGACGCCGCCCGATCGCCGCCTGCGGAGCGAGCAGGCGCTCTCCCTCGCCGAGCGCGCGGCCCAGATCGCGAGCGCGGTGGAGCTCTGGTGGTTCCAGCACGTCGTCGACTACGACAGCGCCGATCAGATCGGCGCCCTGCGCGCGCTCTGGCGCCGGTTCGGGCCCTCCCGCGACGACCGCCTCGCCGATCCGATCGCCCTGCAGCCCGATCGCGAGCGCGACCGGCCCCGCTTCGGTCTCGATGATCTCAGCCCGCTCGATCCGCGAATCGTCTTCGCGCTCGCCGGTCTCGCGGGCCTGCTGCTCGTCGCCCGTGCCGTGCGCGCGCGGCGAACGCCCCGGGAGCCCATTCCCGAGGTCTACCGCCGGGCCCAGCGCATCCTCGCCCGGCGCGGGATCGAGCGCGCGCCCAACGTCTCGGCGCGGGACTTCGCCGGCTCCGTCGCCGAGCGCCTCGCGGAGCCCGGCGCCCTCGCCTTTCGCGAGATCACCGAGGCCTATCTCGCCGAACGCTTCGGCGACGCCCCCGCCGTCGATCGGACGCAGGCGCTGGCCGCGCTACAGGACGCCGTAGATCGGATGGGTCTGGGGGATCAGGCGCACGTCCGTTAGTCGCGCCTCGGCGCGCGCGAGCAGCTCGAGGCAGCGATCGGGTCCCGGCCGCGCATCGACCCCGCCCTTCGGCGTCACCGGCTGGATCACGAGCGGCACGTCCGGGGAGCAGGCTGCGATCCGCTCGAGCATGGCCTCGAATTCATCGTCTCGGGTCGAGGGTGTGACGACGACCTTGACGTACACCCGTCGCGCGCGCCGGGCGACGCGCAGAAAGGCCGCGTGGGCGTCGTGAAAATCCCGGCCCGGCTGCTTCGCCACCCCGGGCCCGTAGACGACGTCGCTCGCGAGCTTCCAATCCATCGACACGAGCTCGACGTCGTCGACGCAGGCGGCCAGGGCATCCACGTGGAGACCGTGGGTCTCGAGGTAGACCCGCCGCCCCGCCGCGCGCAGCGCCCGCGCGAGGGCCGCTGCCGGGCGCGGCTGCAGCAAGGGCTCGCCGCCCGTCAGGCTGATCCAGGTCGCGGGCCGCGGGTCGAGCGCCGCGACGATCTCGAGGATCTCGCCGATCGGGACGGGATTCTCGCGCTCGCGGAATTCACCGCTGCCCGCGCGCACCTCGATGCGGCAGCGCGGCGTCGGCCGCCAGGTCCCGGGCGAGTCGCACCAGCGGCAGCGCAGATCGCAGCCGCCCAGGCGCACGAACACCGTCGAGCGCCCGACCTCGGGCCCTTCGCCCTGGGCCGAGGCGAAGATCTCGACGAGCGTCGCGGCCTCGGAATCGATTTCGCCCATCGGCGTGGCTTCCCGCCTTCAGCGTTCCAGCTGCGAACGCCCCATGGCGATCTCGGCCACGACCTCTTCGAGCCGCTCGGGATGACGCCCGAGATCCCGAATGCGGAAGCGTGCGACGTGATCGCCTTCGGGACGCGACTCGACCCATTCGAGCTTGCTCACGAGATGGTGGGCGACCGCTTGATAGTCGAGCGCACGCCGCCCCGTGATCTCGTCACCGGCGAAGGTGAAGCTGTCCTCACCCGTCCGCCGCGTGAGCGAGAGCGAGGCGTCGTAGCGCTCCCGGGCGATCCGGGCGCAGAGCGTCGGATCCAGCGGCGGATCCACCTCCAGCACGACCATCACGTGGGCCCCGAAATGCACGAGCCGGAAATCCCGCGAAGCGACCCATTCGAGCTCGGGCGGCGCGGGCGGAATCGCCAGGATCGCCGCCTCCTTCGCCAGATCGCTGGGACGCCCGGCGAGCAGCGGCGCGATGTCGCCGCGGATGTCGCCCGTCTTCTTCGCGATCTCCCCGATGCGGTGGCGCCAGAGGCGGCCCCAGCGCTCGAAGTCGTGCTGGCTGAAGCGGCCGGTCGCGAGATCGACGAGCTTGTCCGAGAAGCGACTGCGCCGCGTACACGTATCGAGCACGAGGGGCAACACGCTGTCGATGCCCTCGCCGCCGACGATCGCCTCCGAGCCGAGCGCATTGCGCATCGCGAGCAGATCCTCGGGCGGCCAGGCATGCCGATCGAACCACGACAGCCGCCCGCGATAGAGCGAGGCCGCCTGGATCACGTCCCGCGCCGGCGACGGGCTGAACCCGACCACCACGATCGGCATGTCGTCGCGCAGGTCGGTCGCGATGCTGCGGAAGAACGTCATCAGCTCCGACTGCGGATAGATCCAGAGCCCCTCGAGCTGACGTACGTCGCGCGCGAGCAGCACCCCGGCGAGCAGCGAATCCGGATCCGCGTGGACCAGGATCGCGCAGCGTCGCCGCGCCGCGGCCCGCAGCGCATCCTCGGACTCGTCGTCGTCCTCCTGGCGCCCGCGTGCCCGCGCGTCGCCGCGGAAGGGTCGCGGCGGCGACTCGCCGTCCTCTTCTTCCTCGTCGTCGTAGCGCGGCTCGGCCGCCTCGTATTCCGGGACTTCGTCCGGCAGGCGCGACAGGATCTCCGACAGATCGTCGGCATCGACGAAATCGTCCTCGATCGCCGCGTCGGCTCCGACGAGCGGAAGCTCGATCGCCGCCGGCGACGCGTCGGCATCCGCGTCCGAGGACTCTTCGTCCGTCCCCCGTGGCGCGCCCTGCTCCTCGCCCCGCCCGCCGCGTCGACCCCGGCGGCGGGAGCGGCGGTGGCGATCGCCGCGTCCCCGTTCGGAGTCGGACCGCCCGGCCGGTGCGCCCGGGTCCGGGGCGTCGTCGAGATCCATCAAGGAGACTTCTTCGAATCGCGCCCGCGGCTTCGGGCGCGCCTCGTCGTCGGCCTCGTCGCGCTCGCGTCCTTCGCGGCCATCGCGTCCTTCACGGCCGTCGTTCCGCGCCTCGGCCAGATCGTCGCCATCTTCCGACGGCGCATCGCCGTCTTCGAGTCCGTTACCCGCTCCGCCCCGCCGCGGCCGCCGCCGCCGCCGACTGCGTCCGCGGCCGCCGTCACGCCCTTCGGGCTCGCGATCCGCGCGCGGGCCGATGGCATCCGCCGCCTCGAGATCCTCTTCGTCGACGCCCTCGCCGAGGGGCTCCGCATCGAGCGCCATCGCCCGGGGCCCGAGCGGACCGCGCACGACGCGCTCCACGTCGCGCCCGCGGCCGTGATCGCCGCGCGATCGGCCGCGCTCCTCGTCTCGTCCGTCTCGTCCGCCGCGGCCGCCCCGGCCGCGCTCCTCGTCGGCCCCCTCCCGCTCTTCGTCGCCGCGTGCGGAGCGGGGCTCTTCCGAGCCGTCCCGGTCCCGGCCGCCGCGGCGCCGTCCGCGCCGTCCGAAGCGCGACTCGGCGCCCTCGCCCGCCGCGCGCGACACGAGGTCGACCGCCGCTCCCGATTTTCCAGCGATCGTCCGAAGCTCGAACGAAAGGGTCAGGGCAGCCACCACCCGCTCGAGCCCCGGCGCGAAGCGCTCGGCGGTCAGCAGGAGTCGCGGCCGTCCGAGGCGAAGCGGCGGCCCGGCATCGGCGAGCAGCAGCGGCAAGAGGGGCGCGAGGTTCGAGAGCGACTCGAGCACCGCGCAGAGCGCCGTCCACTCGAGCTCCTGACGCACGGCGACGATGACGGGCGTTCCCGCTGCATCGACGCCGACCGCATCGACCACGTCGAGCTCGGCACCCGGCGAAGGCCAGGCCCGAACGCAGCGCAGCTCGTCGCCCGCGGCGAGCTGGGCCACGACACGGCCACGCAGCCCGTCCTCGCCGTCGCGCACCTTGTGATCGTTGAGCCGCCGGCGCAGCTGCCCTTCGAGACCGTCGAGCGCGCCGGCGAGGTCGGCCGCCGAGAGCGGGGTCGCATAACGTCCGCCGACCTGGGTTTCGAGCACGCTGTTGTCGCCGTCGGTTCGGATCTCCGCGACCCGCCGCGCCAGCACGACCAGCTCGAGCCGGTCGATCCCGACGCGGACTGCGCCTCCGTGCTTCGCCGCGAGGCCTTCGAGCGACGCAGCGGCGCGGGTGAAGGCCGCGCGGGCCTCGCTCGAAGTCATGCGGGCGGCGAGCTGCACGGGACTCACGGCCAGCAGCCGCGGCACGCGCTCGCTCTCGACGACGGCGCCGCCGTCACCGAGCCGGCTGGCCGCGATCGGCTCGACCGTGTAGGGCGTCTGCCCGATCCAGTCGAGGAGCTGACGGGTCGCCATCGGCCAGTGCGGCGCGACGACGAAGAGCGTGCCCCTGAAGGGCTCGGCCGTTCCCGTCGACTGCGCCGCGGCGAGCCCCGCGACGAGAGCCTCGGAGGCCGAAGTCGGGGAGAAGGCGACGATCGCCGGCGTGCCCCCTTCGAGTGTCGCTCGCGCGAGCGCCGCGATCGTGTCCGGGATCTCCGGATCGGTCCAGGGCTCGAAGGCCGCCGTCGGAATCAAGCCCTCCGCCAGAAGCCTCGGCCACCATGCATTCCCGTCGATCGCGCTGCGCTGGCCGCCGTCGAGACCGCGCCGCCGCCTAGAAAATCGTCTCATCATCGCTCGCTGCTCCCCTCGTTCTCCAGGGTCTCTTGCTTCGGGGCATCCTTCTTCAAGGCTTCCAGGAACGGGCCGAACACCGCGTCGACCCGCGCGCGGGCCAGCGCGCGATTCCCCTCTGCCCCCCCGGCGCCGGCCAGCTCGGCCGACACCGCCAACAACGCGCGCGCCGCTTCGCGGTCCTCGCGCTTCCATTCGATCCAGGCCCATTCGGCGAGCTGCTCGGCCAGCCCGCTGCGATCCGTCGTGTCGGCGAGGGCCTGCGTCGTCTCTTCGACGAACGCGTCGATCGCCTCGTTGCGCGCGCTGCCCGCGAGCCCTTCGACACGCTTCTGTGCTGCTTCCATCCGCTCCGCGACCCAGGTCGTCGCCGGCGGCCACGGCCCGATGCGCCCGGCTCGGAGATCGGCGACGACGCGCTCCCGGCTCGCTGCGCGATCCTCCGCCGGCTCCAGGGCCGCGCGCACGCGCTCGCCCGGCACGGGCTCCGCGGCCGCCGCCTCGGAGAAGAGCCGGCTGCGCCATTCGACGAAGAAGGTCGGCAGCGCGCGATCCGCCGGCTGCGCGAGGCTGGCGCGGCGGACGAGGGCGCAGAGGGCGCCGTGCTCGACCTCGAAGAGTCGCTGGTTCGTCCCGGCCATCAGGCTCTTCAGGAATCCCCGGACCTTGCTGCGCCCGGCGTTGTAGAGCTTGAAGTCGAGGATGCCGCGCGCCGGGTCGAAACGGATCTCGAACAGGCGGGCACCGCCGGCCGGATGATCGTCGACGAGATAGCCCATGCGCGTCCCGCGGAAGTCCGGCGCCGAGACATGGGCCGCCTGCCAGCGATCGCTCACGCTCGCGAGCCGGCGCGGCGCCGTGGGCGCCGTGGTCACCGGCGTCTCGATGGCGACGCCCTTCGCGCGCAGGCGATGGAGCGCGCGCCGGAGCAGCTTGCGACCGGCCTTCGGCACCTCGTTCTCGGGCACCGCAGCGATCACGCCGACGGCTTCGGGCAATTCGCTCCAGGCCTCGAGCAGCTCCTCGCCCGCGTCCGCATCGGCCGCGAGCACCCGGGCGAGCACACCCGCCGCGTCCGCGGGCCCTTTCGCCGAGGGAGAAAGCAAATCGAGCAGACGCCGCGGATCCCCGTTCGCGGGGCGGATCCGATCGGCGAGCTCCGGCAGCTCGCTGGCTGCCCGTTCCAGACATTCGGGTAGGCTCATTCTCGCTCGTCTCTCTCTCTATCTCTCTCTGTCTCTCTCGATCGCTCCTCCTCCGTCCGACGCATTGCGCGCCCGGGCGGAGGCGGATTCAGATCGGCGCGTGGGGATCGAACAGCTTCTTGTGCTCGTCCATCGCGAATCGATCGGTCATGCCGGCGATGTAGTCCGCGACGGCCCGTGGCTCGCCTTCCCGGGCGAAGCGTGCGCGCACGTCCGTCGGCAGGAGATTCGGGTCGTCCCGGTAGGCTCGGAACAGGTCACCCACGATCCACTCCGCCTTGCGCACACGGCGCAGGACGTCGGGATGGCGGTAGAAATTCTCGGACAAGAAGCTCTTGAGCTCGCGCTTGCCCCGATCGATCTCGGGCGAGAAGCCGACCGTCTCGCTGCCTCCGCCCGCAGGCGGCGCAGCGGGAGGCCGCCCGCTCTCGGAGCCGCGGTCCGGGCCGCCGCTCCGGGCCGTACGTTGCCGCAGATCGGCGAGGGATGCCGGCGGATTCGCAGCGAGGCGGCGACTCGTCTCCTCGATCAGGTCACCGATCAGCCCGTCGCCGAGGGCCCCGATCGTCCGGGCCCGGACGACCGCCTCGGGCATGCCGGCATCGCGCTCCGCGCGCAGGGCCCGCGCCGACTTCCAGAGCGCGGTCGTCTCCACCAGGGCGACCGAGAGCAGCCCGGAGCGGAGCCCGTCATCCAGATCGTGATGGAGATAGGCGATCTCGTCGGCGTGGTCCGCGACCTGGGCCTCGAGGCTCCGCTGCGGACGGAGCGGCGGAAGCGGGATCGGATGGGGCCAGGCGGCGCCGTGCTTCAAGATGCCCTCGCGGGTCTCCTCGGTCAGGTTCAGGCCGCTGAAATCGGGATACCGGTTCTCGAGCAGGTCGACGATGCGCAGGCTCTGGCGGTTGTGGTCGAAGCCCCCGTGGTCCTCCATGCAGCGGTCGAGGACGGCCTCGCCGGCATGGCCGAAGGGCGTATGGCCGAGGTCGTGGGCCAGGGTGATGGCCTCGGCGAGATCTTCGTTGAGACAGAGCGCGCGGGCGATCGTGCGCGCGACCTGGGCGGCCTCGATCGTGTGGGTGAGGCGATTGCGGTAGTGGTCGTTCTCCAGGTAGACGAAGACCTGGGTCTTGAACTCGAGCCGGCGGAAGGCGCGGGCATGGATGATGCGGTCCCGGTCGCGCTGGAACGCGGTGCGATACGGATGTTCGGGCTCGGGAACGAGGCGGCCCGCCGAATCCCCCGCACACGCCGCCCAGGGAGCGAGCCGTTCGCGCTCCTCCTGCTCGAAGCGCTCGCGCGTGCGAAAGCGGAAACCGCTCACCAGTCCGAGCCTCCTTCTTCATCTCCCGACACCGGCTGCTCCTCTTCCTGCACCGACTGGCGAAGGAAATCCCGCATCGCCGCGCGCGAATCCGCGTCGATCTGATCCAGGGGCGCCGCCGGGGGCTTCGCCTGCGACGCCGAAGGCGTTCGCGCTCGCTCCCCCCGACGCGGCTCATCCGGCCCGGGCCCCATCAGCAGATAGGAAGCCCCCGCCGCTGCGGCGATGGCCGTCCCGATGACGACCCAGCGTGCTGCGCCGATCCCGGCCATGTCGATCCTGCTCCCCCGCCGATCCGAGGCGGCACAGCTGCAGCGCCGACGCCCAGGACTCGGCCTGCGCGGTCGCTACCCGTCTCGATTGGGAATCAATTCGAGGGTTTGCGCAGTCCGGGCGAGCCCGGCGCCGACGCGACGAAGACCGCA
The DNA here is from genome assembly GCA_041389425.1 of Myxococcota bacterium. Taxonomy (GTDB): domain Bacteria; phylum Myxococcota_A; class UBA9160; order UBA9160; family UBA4427; genus UBA4427. The sequence continues at coordinate 132,655 of JAWKRX010000013.1, read as the reverse complement.
AAGCCCTGGGGGATCGAAGGGGCGGAGGCTACCGGCCGGGCCCCGAAGCTGTCAACTCGCGAACCGGCGGCCACGGATTGCCGCTAGCCTCCCGGCCATGCCGATCCTGCAACCGATTCGTGAACGTCTCCTGCTCGGCCCGGGCCCGTCGAACGCGCCCGCGAGCGTCCTCGAAGCGATGAGCCGCCCGCTGCTCGGCCATCTCGACCCCGAATTCCTCGCGCTGGTCGATCGCGTGAAGGAGGGCCTGCGCACCCTCTTCGCGACGACCAACCCGATGACGCTTCCCCTCTCCGCGACGGGCAGCGCCGGCATGGAGGCCGCCCTCGTCAATCTGATCGAGCCCGGCGACCGGATCGTCGTCGGCGTTCACGGCGTATTCGGCGGCCGCATGGCCGAAGTCGCCCGCCGAGCCGGGGCCGAAGTCACCACCGTCGAGGCGAAATGGGGGACGGCCCTCGATCCCCAGGCCATGGCCGACGCGATCCGGCGTACGTCCCCGCGTGTCGTCGCATTCGTCCACGCCGAGACCTCGACCGGGGTCTGCCAGCCCGTCGACGCGATCGCCGCGAGCGCGCGCGAAGCCGGCGCTCTCGTGGTGCTCGACTGCGTGACCTCCCTCGCCGGCCGTCCCGTCGAGCTCGATGCCTGGGGCATCGATGCCGCCTACAGCGGAACCCAGAAATGTCTCTCGTGCTCGCCGGGCCTCTCGCCGGTCTCGTTCTCGGAGCGCGCGCTCGAGCGGGTGAAGTCGCGCACCCGCCCGGTCCAGAGCTGGTACCTCGACCTCTCCCTCCTCGCGAGCTACTTCGCCGGCGCGAAGCGCGTCTACCACCACACCGCCCCGATCAGCGCGATTTACGGATTGGCCGCGGGCCTCGATCGCGCGCTCGCGGAAGGTCTTCCGGCCCGATTCGCGCGCCATGCCGAGGCAGGGCGACGCCTCGTCGCCGGCCTCGAGCCCCTCGGCTTCGAGCCGCTGGTCGCCGAAGCGGATCGCCTGCCGATGCTCACCTCGGTCCGGCTGCCCGCGCGCGTGCGCGAGCAGGGCGAAGCGAACGTTCGCGCCCGCCTGCTCGACGAGTTCGACATCGAGGTCGGCGGTGGTCTCGGGCCGCTCGCCGGCGAGATCTGGCGCATCGGCCTGATGGGCGAGAACGCTCGGCCCGAGGTGGTCGACCGCCTGCTCGAGGCGCTTCGAAAGCTGCTCGCTTAGGGCGCTGTGCTCAGCGCTTCAGCTTCGCATCGAAGAGCGCGAGGGTCTTCGCCCAGGCGTCCTGCGCGGAGGCCGCGTGGTAGGTCGCGCGCTGGTCGCAGTGGAAGCCGTGGTCGGCATCCGGGTAGACGTCGACGGAATGATCGGTACCCGCCTTCGCGAGGGCTGCGCGGATCGCGTCGACCTGGTCGAGGGGGATCATCGCGTCCTTGCCCCCGAAATAACATTGGATGCGCCCGCGGATCTTCGGCGTTCGCGAGAGCGTCGACGGCGCTCCGCCCGGCCCCTGCGGCGCCGCGATTCCGCCTCCGTAATAGGACGCGGCGGCGACGATGTCGGTCTCGCACGCAGTGAGATAGGTCATGTGGCCGCCGATGCAGAAGCCCATGGCGCCGATCTTCGCGCCGTCGACGTCGGGGCGACTGCGCAGATAGGCGATCGTGTCCTTCGCGTCCGAGATCATCTCGTCGGCCTGCAGCTTCATCAGGTTTCCGATGCCGGTCTCCATGCCCTTCTCGTCGTAGGCGAGCTCGAGCCCGGGCGCGGTGCGGAAGAAATAATCGGGCGCGATCGCGACGTAGCCCTCGGCGGCGACGCGGCGGGTCACGTCGCGGATGTGATCGTTGACGCCGAAGATCTCCATGAAGACGATCACCGCCGGTGCGCGCGTCGCGGAGCCGGGCCGAGAGCCGGGTCCAGAGAGGGCCTCGGGGCGCGCGAGATAGGCGCCCATCGTCGCGCCGGAGGAGGTCGGGATCTGGATCGCTTCGGTCGTCACGCTCATTTGCGTTTCCTTTCGCATCTTCGTCGTTCGTCGGTTCCGCATCGCTGCCGGCGCGACGGCCGGAGGTCGATGCCGCCGCCCCAGCTTGCGACAGCCGCCCCCCGCCTGACAAGCGGCACGATCGGGCGCAGAAATGCGGCGCATGCCTTGCCAAGTCGAGGCCGGGACGCAGGCCGACGATGCGGCCCCTCGGCAGCTCAACCGGCGTGCAGCCGCACCCAATCGCAGGGCCGCGCCACGATTTCGGCCTCCGCCCGGGCGAGCTCGATCAGACGTGCGTCGCGAACGGCACGCGGAACGAGCTGCCCGGCGAGATCGTGATACAGCCCGTGATGGCGGGCTTCGCTCGCGAGCAGACTCGCGTAGAGCGTGGCGAGCGCGGGATCCCCGACACCCTCGGCGAGAATCTGGAATCGCTCGCAGCTGCGGGCTTCGATCAGGGCACCGATCAGCAGCACGTCCAGCAGGCGATCGGGCTCGTCGCGGCGAACGAGGGCGTGGAGCGCCATGCCGTAGGGACTCGGCTTCAGGGTCGCATAGCGGACGCCGCGCCGGTCGAGCTGGGCGAGGACCTGCTCGAAATGCTCGAGCTCTTCCCGGGCCAGCGCAGCGAGCGGCTCCTGCAGGAAGCGGTGGTGGGGATACGAGAAGAGGAGCTTGAGGGCAGCGCCGGCGGCCTTCTTCTCGCAGTGCGCGTGATCGAGCAGGACTTCGTCGAGCGCGTCGCATGCGCGCGGAAGCCAGGCGGGGTCGGTCTCGGAGGCGAGGTGCAACACGGCGTTCGATTCTATCAGCGAAGACCGTCGTCGGCCCTCGCTCCGCTCGCCTTCATCGGGCCGGAGCGGCACTCGATCGGTCCGCCGACGCGCGCATCCGACCTGCTAGATTGGGCTGCATGCGAACGCGTGCGTTGGGCCGAAGCGGTCTAAGGGTCAGCGAGCTCTCCCTCGGTTCATGGCTCACGCTGGGCTCCCGGGTCGACCGGAGCCAGACGGCGCGCCTCGTCGCCCATGCCTTCGAGCTCGGCGTCAATCTCTTCGATACGGCCGACGTCTACGCCCAGGGCGAGGCCGAGCGCGCGCTGGGCGATGCGATCGCGCCCCTGCCCCGCACACAGCTGGTCGTCGCGACCAAATGCTTCTTCGCGATGAGCGAGGCCGCGAACGATCGCGGGCTCTCGCGCAAGCACATCGTGGAGAGCGTCGAGGGCTCGCTCCGCCGCCTGCGAACGGACTACATCGATCTTCATCAATGCCACCGCTTCGATCCCGAGACCCCGCTCGACGAGACGGTGCGCGCCTACGACGATTTGATCCGGCAGGGCAAGCTGCTCTACTGGGGCGTCTCCCATTGGAGCGGCGAGCAGATCGCGGAGGGCTGCGCGGTCGCGGATCGCCGGCTCGCGCAGCGCCCGATCTCGAACCAGCCCAGCTACTCGATCCTCGACCGCGACATCGAGGCCGGCCTCCTCGCCGCGAGCGCCCGGGCCGGCGTCGGACAGATCGTCTTCAGCCCCCTCGCGCAGGGCGCGCTCACCGGCAAATACGGCGCCGGCCGCAGGCCCGAGCAGAGCCGTGCGAGCGATCCGAAGCGCAATCGCTGGATGCAGGACGTCCTCAAGGACGACGTCCTCACGCGCATCGACCAGCTTCGACCGATCGCCGAGGAGCTGGGCTGCTCCCTCGCGCAGCTCGCGCTCGCCTGGTGTCTGCGGGAGCCGGGCGTCGCGAGCGTGCTGATCGGAGCGACCTCGACCGCGCAGCTCGACGAGAACGTCGCGCGCCTCGACGTCGAGATCCCCGCCGCGAGCCTCGCCCGCATCGACGCGCTCTTTCCCGGCCCCGGATCCGGTGGCCATGCCTGACGAGCTGCGGCGGGAGTCGCGCCGAGGCATCCGGCTCTATACGCAGACGGTGAATCCCTTCGCAGAGAAGGTCGCCGCTGCGCTCGCGCTGAAGGGCCTCGCCTTCGAACGCATCGTCTCCGATCAGCCGGAAGACGTCGCGCGCTGGAGTCCGATCGCGCGCACCCTCCCCGTCCTCGAGATCGACGGCCGACGCAAGGCCGATTCCCTCGCGATCGTCGCGTGGCTCGACGCCCTGCATCCCGAGCCCCCGCTCTACTCCCCGGATCCCCGGACCGCCGCCGCGCAGCGCAATCTGGCGGAATGGTCCGACGGCTCCTTCGCCTGGTATTGGAATCGCTGGCGCGCGGCGCGCTATCCGCGCCCCGGCGACGAAGAGCCCCCCGACGAAACGCCCCTCGGTCGTCTCTTCGAGCGCGTCGGCCGGCGCCTCGGCCGCCGGGCGCGCACGCGCGCCGATCAGCGCGAGCTCGAGGTGATCGCCGGCATCCAGGATCGCCTTTCGGATCTCGTGGGATTCCTCGGGACGCGCCCCTATTTCCACGCCCAGGAGCCGAGCATCGCCGACCTCTCGATCTACTCGATGCTGATCGTGCTCCAGGCCGGCGCGATCCCCGGTTGCGACGAGGCAATTGCCGAGCGGCCGGCGCTGACCGCCTTCATCGACCGCATGGCCGCTCGCATCGCCGAGGTCGAGGCGCCACGCGGGCTCGATGCGCGCCGCGGGCACGATGCGCGCCGCGAGCTCGGTGCGCGCCGCGAGCTCGGTGAAGAGCCGGGTTAGGCGGCTCGATCCCGCGCGCGATCAGATGCGGTAGATCCGCTCGGCGTTGCCGCACAGCAGCGCATGCTGCTCGTCCGACGAGAGATCCGCGATCGATTCCCGGAAGACCTGCCAGGGCGTGTCGTAGTCGATCATCAGGCGATCGACGGGAAAATTGCTGCCGAAAAGACAGCGCGCGGGGCCGAAGATCTCGAGCGTCTCCCGCACGAGACGGCGGCTCATGTCGCCGTTCCAGCCGCCCGCCGCCATGCCGAGGCCCGAGATCTTGATCGCCGCGTTGGGTCGCCGAGCGAGCAGTGCGAGCCCCTCGCGCCAGAGCGCGAGTCCGGATTCGGAGCGATCGAAGGGCATCAACGTGTGATTGACGATGAACTGGGTATCGGCGTGGTCGCCGACCAGCTTCGCGGCGGCGCCGGCCTGCCAGGGAAAGATCTGCAGATCGAAGGACAGGTCGAAGCGACGGAGCAGCGAAAACTGCGCGACGAAGACCGGATCGGCGAGCAGATCCTTCTTCTTCTCGAGCGGACTCTTCGGCTCACCCGCCGCGGCTCGCGGATCGAAGTTCAGCATCTGCCGGATGCCGCGGGTATTGGCGAAGGCCGCATGACCTTCGAGCACACGCTCGACCCCGCGCTCCGAAAGATCGGCGAAGGCGACGATCGCGTGCGGGAAGCCGCCTGATGTGGGCGAATCGGCGACCGCCTGGAGCCAGGCCGTCTCGCGCACCGGATCGGCCTCGTCGTGCTCCGCCTGCACATGCACGGATTTGACGATCGCCTGCCGCGCGTGGTCCGCGCGAAAATCCGCGACGAGATAGTCCCGGCAGAGCGCCTCGAAGCCCGGAAACGGCGGCGGCGCACTCCCCGGCGTCAGCCACGGATACGAATTCGCCTCGAGATCCCAGAGATGATGATGCGCATCGATCGCCGGCAGCAGCGCCACGCCCGCTCCATCCCCGGCGCAAGGCCAGCGCCGTCGCCAGACGGCGCGATGCCCGTCCAGCACGCTGCCCGGTCCCTGGACCGCAGCCCCATCGCAAGACCAGCGCCGTCGCCCGACGGCGCGATGCCCGTCCAGCACGCTGCCCGGTCCCTGGACCGCAGCCCCATCGCAAGACCAGCGCCGTCGCCAGACGGCGCGATGCCCGTCCAGCACGCTGCCCGGTCCCTGGACCGCAGCTCCATCGCAAGGCCAGCGCCGTCGCCAGACGGCGCGATGCCCGTCCAGCACGCCGCCCGGTCCCTGGACCGCAGCTCCATCAGTAGCGCTGCCGCTTTCCGCCAGCGCCGTCGCCAGACGGCGCGATGCCCGTCCAGCACGCTGCCCGGTCCCTGGACCGCAGCTCCATCGCAAGGCCAGCGCCGTCGCCAGACGGCGCGATGAATGGCGTCCCCAACGGGGATCGAACCCGTGTTATCGGCTTGAAAGGCCGACGTCCTAACCGCTAGACGATGGGGACGCGCTGGCGGCGCAGTATCGCAGAGGTCGCCGGCATCGCCACCCTGGCCCGTGGCCCGGGTTCCAGCGCGATCGATTGCACCGAAAATCGACCGCGGCGCGGGAGCGGTCGCCCGGAGAGCCGTCGCTAGACTGGCCCGATGTCCGACCGAAGCATTCGTTCCGAACGAGCCCTCAACATCTGGTCGAGCTTTCAGCGCAGTGTGAGTCCGCTGGCGCGGGGCGCGGCGATCATCCCCGCGCCCGAGCTCGATTTCGACGAAATCGGGGGCCTCGCCGCGGCGAAGGAAGAGATCCTGACCTACGCCTACGCCCAGACGAGCCCCGAGATCTACGGCCGTTGGGGCACGTTTCCGCCGAGCGCGATGCTGATGATCGGTCGCCGGGGCAGCGGCAAGGCGATGCTCGCGGAAGCCCTGGCGGCGCGCACCCAGACGGCGTTCGTGCGGGTGGACGTGCCGCGCATGGTGCTCGACGTGATCCACGGCGTCAGCAAGATCGGCGAGCTGATCCAGGGCTGGTCTGCGGCTCTCGAGGAGATGCCGCCGGTCACGGTGTTCTTCGACGAGCTCCAATACGCCCAGGCCCACGATCTCTCCGCCCATCACGGCCAGCTCCCGGCGGGTCCGATCCTCGACTTCCTGTTCGAGCTGATCGACCGGACCCTCGCCGTGCCCCGCGCCCTCGTGGTCGGAGCGACGAGCTTCCCCGATACCCTGCCCCATGCCTTCGTCGCGCCGGGGCGCTTCGAGCGCATCGTCGAGGTCAATCCGATCTTTCCGGAGGACGTCGTCGCCGCGCTCGAGATCCATGCGCGGCATGCGGAAGCCCGCGCGGGTCGTTCGCTCTTCGAGCAGATCCGCTGGCGGGCGGTGGTCGGGACGACGGGCGATCCCTCGATCGGCGACTGGGTCCGGATGCTCCATGGCGTCTTGCGCCGCAAGGCCCGGCTCGAGGCGGGCGGTGAAAAGCCCGAGCCGGTCACGGGAGAGGATTTCTCGCGCGAGCTCTCGCGATTCCGCCAGGCGCATACGCGGATCCACATGGACGGCGGCAACTACCTCTGATCCAGGCTGCGTCGGATGCTCTCCGGACGGGCGTGCCAGGTGCACCGGCCGAGCGGTGCGGGGTTCGTGGCTCGGACGCACGCGTCGAGGATCGCCGGCGCGTCCATCGCCGTGCTGCGCGTGCGACCTTTACATCTCACCCCGCACCGCTCGCCCCGGACACTTCGAACGCTTTAGCCGGAGTCAGCTCCGCGTCCCGTTTTTCGTTTGGGGGTGGGGGTCACGTTTCTTCGAGGGAATGACGGGCGCGTTCGGGGTTGCGTGTGGGCTGCGTGTTGCGGTGGGGGGGCGCGTTCGCTGCGGGGAGCGTGCGGTGGGCATGCCGACCGGATGCATACGCGTTCGCGGGCGACGGAAGCCGCAACGAAATCCATGGCGCTTCGATGAAGGCGCGGCTCACGCGAGCCCGATCACCGACCGATAGATGCGGCCACGGGCGGGGTGCGTCCGGAGCGGGCGGGCCGGCCGAGCGGTTGCCGCGAACGACGCGAGCGTCAGGGAGCCACGGTGCAGGACCACACCGTCCTTTTCGTCGACGACGAAGTCAATATCCTGAAGGCGCTCCAGCGGCTCCTGCGCCACGAGCCCATTCAGGTCTTGACCGCGTCGACTCCTGCCGACGCCTTCGACCTGATCGATCGCTACGAGCCGCAGGTCGTCGTCTCGGATCAGCGCATGCCCCGGATGAACGGCGTCGACTTCCTCTCCTCGGTGCGCGAGCGCCATGGCGACGTCGTCCGCATGATGCTCACCGGCTACACCGACATGACGGTCGCCGTCGAGGCGATCAACAAGGGCGAGATCTATCGCCTGATCACGAAGCCCTGGAACGACGACGAGCTCAAGGCGACGCTGCGGCAGGCCTTCGACCACTACGATCTGAAGGCCGAGATCAAGCGGCTCAATCAGGTCACCCGCGAGCAGAACTTCAAGCTCCAGGACATGAACCGCAACCTGGTGAGAAGGTCCGCGAGCGCACCAAACAGCTCGACGGAAAGAACCAGGAGCTGCGAACCGCCTACATCCAGACGATCCGTGCCCTCGCCGAGGCGATCGACGCGAAGGATGCCTACACCCGCGGCCACTCCGAGCGCGTCGCGGTCTACTCCTCGCGGATCGCCCGCCAGATGTCGCTGCGCAAGGACATGATCGAGCGGATCTACTTCGCGGGCCTGCTCCACGACGTCGGCAAGATCGGCATCCCCGACGCCATCATCACCAAGCCCGATCGCCTGAACGACGCCGAGTACGCCGAGATCATGCGCCACCCCGAGATCGGCGCGAAGATCCTCGAGCCCGTCGAGTTCCTGCGCAGCGTCGTGCCCTGCGTGCGGCATCACCACGAGTGGTACGACGGCTGCCCGCGCGGCTATCCCGACCGGCTCGCGGGCGACCAGATCCCGCTGCCTTCGCGCGTCATCGTCGTCGCGGACACCGTCGAGGCGATGACCTCCGATCGCCCGTACCGCAAGGCGCTCCCGCTCGAGGTCGTCACCGCCGAGCTGCACAAATTCTCCGGGACGCAATTCGATCCCGTCGTCGTCGATGCCTTCCTGCGTCTGCTCGAGCAGGAAGGCGAGTCCTTCATCTCGAAGGGCCAGAAGTTCGACATCTACGCATTCATCGAAGGTTAGAGAGAGCAAAGGCCCCCCGTGCGACCCCCCTCGAAGCCCCCCCTCGACGACGCCTCTGGCGATCCGCTCGCGATGTTGACTTCGCTCGGCTTCGGGCCCGATACGGTCCTGATGAACGACCCGAAGCTCTTCGTCGACGGCCGCTTCCTCGCCTCGCTCCTGGTCGAGCTCGAAGACGAGCTCGGCCCGCGCCAGGCCAGCCTCGCCCTCTTCCAGATCGGCATGCTGCACGGCCTGCGCGATGCGGTCCGCGCCTGCCGGCGCCATGGCGAGAGCAGCAGCGCAGATGCGACCGCCGCGGCCGATACGACCTCGCTCCTGATGCGCTGGGATGCCGGCATCCGCCAGCAGCAGAACGGCGCGCTCACCCTCGCCGGACATTGGCCCGAGCGCCATGAAGCGACGGCCCGGCTCTCCCGCCTCGACGCCCCGCAAGCGCCGTGCTGCGCGCTCAGCGCGGGCTATACGACCGGCTGGCTCTCGGGCGCGCTCGACCGCTCGCTGGTCGCCCGCGAGCTCGAGTGCAGCGCGATGGGCGCCCCGCGCTGCCGCTTCGAGGTCCACGAGACGAGCGGCGACCTCCGCAGCGGCGACCCCGAGGTCGATTGGCTGCTCTCGCAGGTCTCCTTCGAGGCCTTCCGCAAGGTCGCGCTCCGCCCCCCGATCGAGCGCCGCCAGCGGCCGGCTCCGGGCACCGCGATCGGCGGCGACGGCCGATTCGACCGCAGCCAGCCGGTCGTCCACATCTGGGCCCGGTGATGGTGCTGCCCTTCACGACCCTCGAGGAGGCGCTGGGAACCGTCGACATGCTCGGGCGCGATCCGGGCATCGGCGAGATCCGCAGCGTCGTGATCGACCTGCGCGAGCTGCCCCTCGACGAGGGCTTCGGCGCCGCCGCCCTCGAGCAGGTGCTCGAGACGATCGAGTCCTGGAACGCGCAGGGCCTGCTGACCGGGATCTCCGCCGCCTCCGAGGCGGCGATCGCGAGCCTCGAATCCTCCCACCTGATCATCCGCAAGGACCTCTCCGAAGCGATCGCGACGGCCTTCCAGATCGCCGACGCACAGCGCCACCCGATCTGAACCCCGCCGCTCCGGCCCGCCGATGCGCGCGCCGCCCGAGAGACGCACCGATGTCCCAAGCGAGATCGCGAAACGCCCCGGACGAGGGCCTGCTCGACAAGACGAACGTCGCGCAGCTGCTCGCCGAGGCCTGGGCGGCGCGGCGCTCGGGGCGCCTGCGCATCGCACGCGGCAAATCCGAGCTCTGGATCGAGCTCGTCGACGGCGCTCCGGTCTCGGTCGACTCGAATGCGACCTCCGATCCCGTCGCTCGTCTGCTCGAAGGCAGCGGCCAGCTCGGCGCCGGCGATCGCCGCAAGCTCGAGCAATTCGCGCGGGAGCGCGAGTGCAGCCAGGCCTCTGCCGCCCTCGCCCTCAAGCTCGTCGACCCCACGACGCTCTACCAGGCGATCCGCACCGCCGCGAAGCAGCAGATCGCCGAGACCTTCGAATGGCAAGCCGGCGCCTACCAATGGAGCGCGGGCAACGCGGCGCCCGCGAACGCGAAGCCCCACGACATCCTGACCCTCATCCAGACCGAGCTGCCGCGACGCTGGGGGAGCGAGCGACTCTTCGCCGCCCTGCTCCCGATCTCCGAAGCCAGCGCCGACATCTCACCGCGACTGCGAAGGGTGGCCCTGAAGCTCGGCGATGCGGGACCGACGGCCGCGGCCGTCCTGCAGCGGCTCGATGGCACGCGCCCCCTCGGCCGGATCCTCGGCGAGAGCGCGGGCGACGTCCTCGCCGCTTCGACGCTCTGGACGCTCTGGCACGCCGGCGTCCTCCGCGTCGACCCGGCCCGTCCGGCCCGGCCGGGGGGCCTCGCGGGCGGGGCGGAGCTCGAGTTCGAAGTCGAGATCGCGACCGATCGCGCGGGCGCGGCGACGCCCGGGGTGGCCGGTCCCGCGGCCGCAGACGTCCGCTCCAGCGCACCGCTCGATCCCGAGACGTCGGCGCTTCGCGACGACATCGAAGGCCTCGCCGGCGCCCTCGGCAAGCTGGACCACTACGCGGTGCTCGGTCTCGATGCGAGCGCCGACGGCGCGACGATCAAGAAGGCCTACTTCAAGGCCGCCAAGCGCTACCACCCGGATTCCCTGGCGCGCAAGGGTCTCGCCGACCTCGAAGAGAAGGCTGCGCGCGTCTTCGGCCGTGTCTCCGAAGCCTTCGAGACGCTCACCGACCCGGACAAGAAGGCCGCCTACGATCGCGGCGCTTCGAACGAGCCCGAGATCGATACGGCCCGGCCTCGCCCAGGCCGAGACCTCCTATCGCAAGGGCGAGATCCTGCTCAAGATGGGCAACTTCCAGGGCGCCCTCGAGTACCTGCAGCCCGCCGTCGATCTCTGGCCCGACGAGCCCGCCTACCGCTCCGCCCTCGGCTGGGCGCTCTACAAGCAGCCGCAGCCCGATGCAGAGCGGGCACGCGAACACCTCGAGTCGGCCCATCGACAGGCGCCCGACGATGCGATCACGATGTTCCGCTACGGAATGGTGCTTCGCTCGCTCGGCGAGAGCGAGACGGCGGCGGCCCTGATCGCCCGCGCGCGAAGCCTCGAAGCCTCGCTGGGCGGCTGAACGCGCGAAGCGTCTCGAACGTCGCCCGATCCGGCACGGCGAGCAGCGCCCCACCCCGCCGAATGCCCTCCGCATAACCGGGAAATCGGAGCACGAGCGCGCTCCCATCCGCATAACGAAACGCGATCCGCGCCTCGCGATCGCCGACCGAAGCGACCAGCGCGACCCGCTCGAGTCCTTCGGCCCTCCGCCGCCGATCGATCGAGAGCAGCGCCTCGATCCACTCCGCGCCGAGCGGCGAGAGCGCGCGCTCGCCCAGCGACTGGCCCGGAGCGAGCCGGTAGAGGGCTTCGAGGCTCGGCGTCTCGATCGGATGCCCCCGCAGCGCCGAGCGACCGAGCCCGCGCAGGATCGATTCGTCCCGGACCAGCAGAGAGGCGCCGGTCGCGACGTGGCCGGAAAAGCCGAGCGCATGGCCGAGCTCGTGCAGCAGCGCCCCCGTCCAGGCGGCGTCGTCCGCTCGCCGCAGCCGAAGGGCTTCGTCGTACGCGCTGCGGCGCATCCGGATCTCGGCGCGGATCACGACCCCGCGTGCCGGGGCGGCGGGCGACGCCCGATCGACGTCGCATTCGACGAGGGTATCGCCGAGCCCGGCCGGTGCGTCGGCTCCCTCGCCCTCGTGGGCGACGATCTCGATTTCCGGCGCCGCGCCCTCCCGCGCGTCCACGACGGCGCGTTCGAGCTGCAGATCGAAGTCCGCGGCGGGCTTCGCGAGGGCGGCGAGGGCCCGATCGCCGAGCTCCTCCGACCAGCCGGGCCCCGAGGCGCCGACGCGCACGCGCGATCCCGACGCGAACCGACACGCCACGAGCTCGACCCGCGCCGGCGTCGCCGGCTCCGCACCGAGCACGAGCGCCGGGAAGGGAACCATGTCGCCGATGCGCTGGCCTTCGATCGCAGCGATCGCGGGGTTCGCGCGAACGACCGCCTCGCCGTCCCATCCCCCGCGCAGGGGAACGCAGCCGAGCAGGCACAGCACGAGCGACGCAATCAGGACCGCCGCGGGCCGCAGCGCCTCGAAGCCGAAGATTCGCGAGTAGAAATAGAGCTCGCCGTCGAGGGCCGTTCGGATGTTCTCCGCCCGCCGAAAGCCGTGGCCCTCGCCTTCGAACGGAACGTAGGCGTGCGGAATGCCGCGCTGCGCGAGGGCAGCCACCATCGCCTCCGCCTGGTTCGGGGGGACGACCCGATCCTCGAGCCCCTGGAAGAAGATGACGGGGCGGCGCAGGCGATCGGCGGAGTGGATCGGCGATCGCTCGACATAACGCGCCCGCTCCTCGGGCCAGACGCCGACGAGCCAATCCGTGTAGTGGGACTCGAATTTATGGGTATCGCGCACGAGCGCCTCGAGATCACCGATCCCGTAATGGCTGGCGCCGGCGTGGAAGACGTCGTGGAAGGTGAGCGCGCACAGGGTCGTGAAGCCGCCGGCGCTGCCCCCGGTGATCGCGAGTCGATCGGGATCGACGCGTCCCTGCGCCGCGAGCGCCTTTGCGACGCCGACACAATCGGCGACGTCGAGCACGCCCCATGCACGCTCCAACGCGTCGCGATAGGCGCGGCCGTAGCCCGACGAGCCGGCGTAGTTGACGTCGGCGACGGCGAAGCCCCGACTCGTCCAGAACTGGATGCGGGGATCGAAGGCCGCGGAGGCGGCGCCCGTCGGTCCGCCATGGCTCTTGACGAGCAGGGGTGGCCGCTCGCCCGCCGGTCCCTCGCAGGTCGCGGAGACGGGCGCGTAGACGAAGGCGTGGGTCGTGCGCCCGTCCTCGAGCACGAGCTCGATCGGCTCGGCGATGCTCGGCGCGGCCGCGAGCGAAGCCGGCAGCCCGGCGTCGCGGACCTGGACGAGCGCGCCGTCCGCGATCCGCCCGGCGTAGAGCGCGAGCCCCTCACTCGGCGAGCCCGCGACGCAGGCGAGCCAGTGGCCCTCGGCGACGACGCCCCCGATCGTCACGAAATCGCTCGGCCATTCCCGCCACTGGCCCGTGCCCAGCGCGATCTCGCCGAGCGCATCGCGCCCGCTCCGCGTCACGCTCGCGACGACGCGCGAAGCGTCCAGGCAGGCCCAGGTCGAGAGGCCGAAGACCCATTGGGGGCGGCCCAGCTCGCCGGCGAGGGCGTGGACGGGGCGCGGCCCCGCTTCATCGACGCGCATCAGATTCCAATGGCCCGACCGATCGCTGACGACGTAGAGCGCGTCGTCCGCGGCGAAGCCGGGCTGGAAGAGCGACTCGTGGGGCCCGCCTGCGCGGCACACCGGCGCGCTCGTCGGCCCCTCGCGTCCCCAGCCGACCTGCTCGAGCCAGGTGCCCTGCCAGGGCATGCGCGGATGATCCCAGGCGAGGAAGACGAGCCGACGCTGCTGCGGATCGAAGCACGCCGAGGCGTAGAAATCATGCCCCGCGGCCACGACGTGCGGCGGGCCCGCCGTGGCGACGCCGCTGCCCTCGTCGAGGGCGAGCTCGATCGCGATCAGGCGATTCTCGGGCTCCCGCTCGGCTCGGGGCCGCTCTTCGACGGCGACGAGCCAGCGCCCGTCGGGTGAGACGACGAGGTCTGCATGGGCCGAGCCCGCTGCGATCAGCGGCCGCGCGGGACCACCGATCCGCCCGCCGTGGATCCGGCGGTCGGCGTCGTCCACGAAGAAGATCCAGTCGCGCCAGACCGTGTACTCGCCGCCGCCGTATTCGTGGACACGCGTCCGGACGTTGACGCCCGGCGGACTCGCCTCGAAGAGCGCGTCCAGCGCCGCAGCCGGCCCGCCGCGGGCGAGTCCCGAGAGCCCGCCCCCCATCACCACCTGGCGCCCGCCCTCCGACGGCCGACGCTCGAGCCAGAAGAGGCGATCGGAAACGATGCGCGGCGCCGAGATCCCGCGCGCACCGACGACGAGCGAGCCCGAATCGATCGGCGAAGGCCAGCTCCCGTACGCACGTACCCGCTTCACACCGCGCTCTCCCGAAGCCGCCCGCGCTGGCGGGCAACCTGCGGAGTGTGCATGCTTGGCCGCCCCCGCGCGAGCGCAACGGCGATGGATCCGCGATGAACGAAGGATGGACATGGCTCGCGCTCGCGCTCGCAGGGCTCGTGGCGGGCGTGATCAATACGCTGGCCGGCGGGGGCACTCTTCTCACGGTGCCGACGCTCGTCTATTTCGGACTGCCGGCGACGATCGCGAACGGCACGAATCGCGTCGGCGTCCTGCTGCAGAACGTCTTCGCAACGCGCAGCTTCCGGCGCGAGGGATTCGATGCGCTGGCCGAGTCGCTCCCGATCGTGATGCCGGCGGTCGTCGGATCGATCCTCGGGGCGACGGTGGCCTCGCGGCTGTCTTCCGCGATCTTCGAACGGATCTTCGGCGTCGCGATGATCGTGCTGCTGGTGCCGATCCTGCGCGGGACGAAGCCGAAGCCGCGCCCCGATGCCCGGCCCGCGCCGCCACGGCCGCCCCTGCTGAATGCCGCGCTCTTCTTCGCGATCGGCTTCTACGGCGGCTCGATCCAGGCGGGTGTCGGCATCTTCGTGATCGCCGCGCTCGCGCGCAGCGGCGTCGATCTGATCCGCGCGAACGCGATCAAGGTCATCCTGGTCGGCGCCTTGACGCTCGTCGCCCTGCCCGTCTTCATCCTCCATCACCAGGTCCATTGGCCCTATGCGATCGCGACGGCGACCGGCTTCTCGCTCGGTGGTGAGCTCGGCGCGCGGTTTGCCGCGCGGGGCGGCGAACGGGTCATCAAGCCCGTGCTCGCGCTCAGCGTCCTCGCGCTCGCCGGAAAGATGCTCGGCCTCTACTGAGAGGCTGTGGAGACATCGTCTCGGTCGCGGCGCTTGCGGCGCTCGAGGCGCTCGCGGCGGCGGGCCATCTGCTGCGTTGCTCCTCCTCGCCGTAGCGCGCGACGACTCGTCGTCGCGCCTTGCATCTGACCCACCGGCGCTGCGCGGAGCTCGGGACGACCGAGGGTTTTCGCCCCTCGCCCAGCGTGATCCCGATCGCTGATTTTTCGAATCGTGCGATGTCGTTTCGCTGGGGACTGGTTATTCTGCCTGAGCAGATCAAGGAGATGCGCCCCCCTCGCGTCGTGCCCTGGCGAAGTTCGGAATCGACGGATGCCGACTGTGAGTCGAAAGCGCACGCGCGTCGATCCTTCGCTGATCGATCATCTCGCCGACGTCGTGATCGAGCTCGAGACGGACGGGCGCGTTGCCGCCGTGAATCGGGCCGCCGAACGCGCCTTCGGTCGCAGCCCAGAGGCGCTCGTCGGCTGCAGCTTTCTCGAGCTGATCGCCCCCGAAGACCGGAAAGCGACGCTGCCCGAGTTCCGCAAGGTCGTCGAAGCGGGCAGCGAGCTGACCGTCCGCTTCCGTGTCTCGCGCGCCGATTGCATTCGAGTCGCGTTCGATGCGACGCTGCGGCGATTCCTGCGAGCCGACGGCGAATCGGCCGTCGCCGCCGTCTGCCGCGAGGTCACCCAGCCCGCTTCGGAAGCCGCGCTCGAAACCCTTCGCAGCGCGCGCTATCGGGCGATCTTCGAAAACGGCCCCATCCCGCTCGCCGTCGCCGACGCCAGCGGTTCGATCGTGAGCGCCAACCGCGCCTTCAAGCGTCATTTCTCGGGCATCGGGCAGATCGAGGAGCTGATCGCAGCGGTCCACCCCGCCCAGCGCGGCGCGCTCGCGACGGCCTGGTACGAATCCACGCGGGCGCGTGACATGGACGGCGGTGCCGTCGATGTATCGCTCGTCGACGCCTCCGGCGCGCGCGTCTGGCTCGCCCTCGCCTGGAGTCCACTCCCCTCCGAGTCCGGCGAGCGCCTCTTCGCGATCCAGGGCACCGACATCAGCCCGCGCAAGCAGGTCGAGCTCGCCCTCGCCGAGCTGGCTCTCGCGCCCGATACCGAGGAGCCGGCGGGCTTCCAGCCGCTCGTCGCCGCCCTCGCGCGGGCACTCGACCTCGACCGCATGACGCTCGCCCGGATCGTCGACGCCGAACGACCGGTTTGCGAGAGCCTCGTCGTCTGGCAGAACGGCGAATTCGCCGAGACGGGCGAGCTCGCGCTCGACGGCCTGCCCGAAGCGACGGTGGTCCGGGGGGAGACCTGCATCCATCCGGCCGGCGTGACCCAGCTTCTCCCCGCCGTCGCCGATCGGATCGGGCGCAGCCTGCAATCCTTCGCGGGGCAGCCGCTCATCGCCGCGGATGGCCGGGTGCTCGGATGGATCGCGGGTTACGCGGCGCGGCCGCTCCAGAGCCCCGAGACCGTGCGCGACCTGCTCGCGCTGGCCGCCCGGCCCCTGGCGCGCTGGATCGAGGCGCGCGACGGGCGCTTCGCCGCGACCGCCGACCACGGGCTGCTCGCCGGCCTGGACACGCCCTGGGCGAGCCAGCCAGAGCCGCATTCTCCTGCAGACGGCGGGGCCGCTCCCCTCGCCTCATCGCCGCAGGTGACCTCCAGCGCTGTCGGGCGCGATCTGCTCTACCGCGTGATCCAGCAGAGCGCCGATCTCGTCTTCGTCTGCGACCTCGATACGACCATCTTGTTCGCCAACGAGACCGCGACCCATCAGCTCCGCCTCCCCGGCGAGCGGACGCTTTCGGGGCGGCGCCTGCTGGAGCTGCTCGTCGCGACGGATTCGGCGCGACTGCGCAGCGAGGTGCTCCCGCGTTTGATGCCCGCGTTTCCGTGGTGCGGCGAGCTCACGCTCGAGGCGACGAGCGACGCTCCGCCGATCGTGGCCGAGGCGACGATCTTCCTGTTCGACGAACCGAACGCGCGGCGCACGCACTCGCCGTCGATGTCGGCCGGTACTCTTGCCGGAACTTCGGCCGCGACGGATTCCGCGGACGAGAACCTCTCCGGCCTCCCCGGCCACAGCGCACGGGCCCATCTCGCCATCAGCCTCCACGACGTCAGCGCCCGCCGTCGCATGGAAGAAGCGCTGCGTCAGAACGAGGCGCGGCTGACCCAGGCTCGAAAGATGGAATCGGTCGGACGCCTCGCCGGCGGAATCGCCCACGATTTCAACAACCTGCTGACGGCGATCATCGGCTACAGCGATCTCGTGCTCCAGGAGCTCGACCCCGACCACGGCTCGCGCCTCGACGTCGAGGAGATCCTGCGCGCTGCCGAGCGCGCCGGCGGCCTGACCCGCCAGCTGCTCGCCTTCAGCCGGCGTCAGGTGCTGCAGCCCGAGCGCGTCGACCTGAACGCGATCGTCGCCGACATCGATCGCATGCTCCGACGGCTGATCGGCGAGGACATCGAGCTGGTCTCCCAGCTGCACGGGGAGCTCGAGGCGATCATCGCGGATCCGGGCCAGATCGAGCAGGTGATCGTGAACCTCGTCGTGAACGCCCGGGACGCGATGCCGCGGGGCGGCCGGATCGAGATCGAGACGTCGAACGTCGAGTGCGCCGCTCCCCTGCGCGTCGAGTCCGGGATGCTGGCGCCCGGGCGCTATGTCGCCTTGCGGGTCTCGGATACGGGCACGGGGATGGACGAGGAGACCCGCTCCCAGATCTTCGAGCCGTTCTTCACGACCAAGGAAGCCTCCGGCGGCACGGGACTCGGACTCGCCTCCGCCTACGGGATCATCAGCCAGAGTCGCGGTCAGATCGATGTCGAAAGCCGCCTGGGCGAAGGCTCGGCGTTCACGATCTATCTGCCCGTCGCGCGCGAGGCGCTCGCCGAAGCCGCCCCGGCGGATGACGCCCCGGCCAGTCGGGGGCGCGAGACGATCCTGCTCGTCGAGGACTCCGGCCCGGTCCGGCGTCTCGTCGAACGGATGCTCAGCCGCAAGGGTTACACCGTCCTCGTCGCTGAATCGGCGACGGCGGCCCTGCGCCATTGCAGCCGGCACGACGGGCCGATCGACCTGCTCCTGACCGACGTCGTCCTGCCCCGGATCTCGGGCCCCGAGATTGCGCGTCAGGCCCGGGCGCTCCGCCCCGAGCTCCGCGTGCTCTACATGTCCGGGTTCACCGACGAGACCCTGACCCAGCACGGCCTCTCGAGCCTCGAGCCCGACCTGCTCGCCAAGCCCTTCAGCTCTGCGACCGTCCTGGCCCGGGTTCGTCAGCTCCTGGACGCGCCCGCCCCGCCCCCGGATGCACCCGCGTTCCTCGTGGAACAACCCATTGAAATCCAGCCACTTGAAGACTGAATCGAAGAATTCATTTCAAGTTGAAACGCGCGCTGCCGACGGGCTCCCGTCCCGGACCGGATCCGCCCCCGCGTTCCCTGAGCCACCGGCCTCCGGCTCGATCTCCGGCTCTTCACCCGGCTCGGCGGTCGCGAGCCAGTCGAGGGCCTCGAGCACCCGGATCACCGCGTCTTTGTGATCGACCAGCAGGGCCCGCACCCGCTTTCCCGGCCCGAAGACCCCCGCCCCGAGCTCGAGCTCGTCACAGACGATACGAATCACTTCAATAACTGCTCCATATTTCTGACGTAAGCGCTCGACACCACGATAGAAACGCTCCGAGCCATCGGAGCTGATCAGCAGCAGGCGCGAGATCCGCTCCGGCGCCGCCGGCGAGGCCGCCCGAGCAGAGCTCCGGATCGCCCCCACCCCGCGCCGCTGGGCCTCGAGGGCGGTCTCGGCGGCCTCCAGCCCGCGCACGAGACGACGGGCCCGGCGCGCCTCGAAGAGCGCAGCGACGAGCGGCGGCCGGAGCGGATGCTCGGCGAGCGCCGGTCGACCCGCGGCCACGGCAGCGCGGCGGCTCGCGACCCAGCCCGTAGACAGCCTTTCCGCCTCACCGCGCTCGATCAATGCCCTCGGCCAGCGTGCAGCGAGCGCGGCGACCTCGGCCGCCCCTGATCGATCGGTGATCGGATCGCCTTCCCCTCGGCTCATCGTGCCTCCCGACCCGGCGCCTCGCGCACCCGATCGGGAACGCAGCGCCGCTCGTCTCCCCAATACCGCATCCGGAGCGGGACGGCGTCCTGCTCGCCCGGATCCTTCGCCAGCGCCCTCCCCGCGCTCACCACCTGGACCGCGATCGCACCATCCCGCCCGGTCCAGCCGATCGCGGCCCCCGCTCCCCGCAGCCGATCGAAGGCCATCGCACTGGGAAGTCCGCGCGCGGCGATGCACGGCGCGCTGACGATCGCGATCTCGGGGGAGATCGCCGCGAGAAAGCCCGTCTCCGAGCTCGTACGACTGCCGTGATGGCCGACCTTGAGCACATCGGCACGCAGCGAGGTGCCGCTCCCGACGAGGCGCCGCTCGACCTCGGCGCCGATGTCCGCGGCGAAGAGGAATCGCCGACCGGCGAGCTCGAGCCGCAGGACGATCGACGCATCATTGCGCGACGGGCGGCCGCGCGGGGAGCCAGGCATGCTCCGCAGATCGCCGGCCGCGACACCGGTTCCTGGACCGGCGGAGGCAAGGCCGTCGCTGGAGCCGCGCGGCCGAGCCGGCTTCGGCGGCCAGAGGACCTCGGCCCGCAGCGAATCCACTCCGCCTCCCCGATCGCCCGCGCCCACCCGGCGTACCCGGACCCCGCGAGCGCGCGCGACTCGCTCCAGCGCGATCAGCGCAGGATCCTCGACGGCGGCGGCCGGCAGCCAGAGCGTCCCGACCTTCACCGCCGATAACACACGAATCGCCCCCCCGCGATGATCGAGGTCGCCATGGGTGATCACGAGGACGTCGATCCGATCGACGCCGAGCGCACCCAGCGCGCGGATCAGGGCAGCCCCGCCCGATCCGTCGTCGGGGCCGCCGCCCGAATCGACGAGCCAGGTCTCTGCCCCGGCGCGGACCACGGCGGCATCGGCCTGTCCGACGTCGAGGAAGACGACGCCTGGCTGCGGATCCAGAAATCCGGCCTCCCGGACCGGCGCGAGCCCGAGGGAGGCAAGCGCCACCCAGGCCCCGAGGCCTGCCAGCCAGCCCCCGGCCCGCAGTCGCCAGAGCGCGAACGCCGCAGCCGGCAAGGCGATGCCCCAGGGCAGCCGACCGACGCCCTCGCCGCCGAGACCGAGAGTCGGTGCCTGCCCGAAGAGCCAGAGCGCGGATCGCTCGAGCCCCGCGGCAGGCAGCATCAGCAGCGTGAAGACCGGCTCCGCAAGGGCCGCCGGAAACGCCGCGGGCAGTGCGAAGGCGAGCATCGAAGCCGCGAGCGCGGCGGGCAGGACGACGAGCCCCGTCCAGGGAATCGCCAGCGCGTTGACGAGCGGGGACGGGAGCGCGCGCGGCAATCCCGCCAGCTCGACCAGCGGAAGCAGCCCGATCGAGATCGCGAGCGACGCGCGCATCGGATCAAGGCCCCACGCTCCGACCCGGCGAAGCCCAGCCGAGAATAACCCGCGCGCTCCCGCGCACTTCGAGCTCGCCGGGCCGGATCGAGCCGGCTCCGCCTTGCCGCTCCAGACGCCGCCGGCGATCAGCGCGGCGCAGGCCACGAAGGAAAAGCGCGCGCCGAGATCGAAGAGCAGCGCCGGATCGGCGAGCAACAGGACGAGGGCGGCGGAGGCGAGCGCGGGGACCGGCTGGATCCGGATTCCCGCCGCCCGCCCGATCCCGACGAGCAGGAAGACAAGGCTCGCGCGCAGCGCCGGCACGCCCGCCCCCGTCAGCCACGCATAACATCCGGCGACGGCGCAGGCGGCGCCCAGCGGCAGGGCGAAACCGCGCACCGGAAGCCATCGGGGCCGCGAGAGCGTTCGCAGCCGGACGACGGCCCAGGCCGCCGGCAGCGCGACGAAGCCGACGTGCAGCCCGGAGACCGAGATCAGATGGGCGAGCCCGAGCCCCCGAAACGCGTCGCGTGTCGGCTCGGCGAGCGCGCTCCGATCCCCGAGCGCGAGGGCCCGGACGAGCGCAGCCCCGGCGGCAGGAGCGTCTCGCGGTGCGGTCGCGTCGAGGCGCCGGCGAACCCGCTCGGCGATCTCCCGGCGAAGCCGTGCGAGCCGCCCGCCGAGCGCCGCCGGGCCGCCTTCCGACTCGATCCGCAGAACGACCCAATCCGGCTTCACGAGCCGTGCTCTCGCCGAGAATCCGCGCCGCGCGAGCGCGTGATCCGCATCCGGCGAGCCGGGATTGCGCGGCGAGCGCAGCGGCGACACGTGGATCCCCACGCGAACGCGCGCCCCGGGCCACAGCAGGCGCTCCGCCCGGCCCGCACCGGATGCAAAGCGCAGGACCAGCCGCTCCGGAACCCGCTCTTCGCCCGCCCGGCTGCGGACGTCGACGAGCTCGACCGCCTCCCCGAAGCGCGTCGCACGGCGCGCCAGGACCCGCGCATCGACCAGGCGCGGCCGCATCGGATCGAGAAGCGCCGCGCGCTCCGCATCGGCGCGCGCACCGGCGAGCGTTCGCTCGAGGGCCTGATGACCGACCACGAACGAGAGCCCCGCGAGCCCGACCAGCAGCGCATGTCCCGCCCAGCTCGCATCGATCGCACCCCGCACGCGGGCGACTGCGACCCCGAGCGTCCCGGCCGCAACGAGCCACGCGACCCAGCTCGCGACCGCGCTCCCTCGATCCGCCCAGAGGATGCCTGCGACCTGTCCGATCAGGAGCGGGAGGACGATCCGGCTCGCACGGCCGCTCCTGCCGCTCCTGCCGCCCGGCGGCTCCGCCACGCGGCCTCCCCCTTCGGCGCCTGCATTCGCCGATGGCGCGAGGATGCGAGTCCGGCGCGCGGGGCGCACCGCGTGACGCGCGCTTCACACGGTGTGAGCGCGAAGCGACACGGGCAGTCGCTGCGATGTACGCCCAGCGCGGGCAATCCGGATGAGGCTGGATCGGTCAGCGGTCTGCGCGCGACCCCGGACCCCGCTCAGTGGAGGGTGCGGCGGGAGGGGCTGGGCGGCGTCTGGGGACGCATGCGCTGCGCGTAGGCCGCGAGCACTTCGAGCACCTCGTCGAGCTTCTCGAGCTCGCCGCTGAACGCCCCGAGCAGGCGCTCGACCTCGCGCACGTCGCGCAGGCTGCGCTCGACCTGGGCGTGGGACTCGGCCTGGAGCGCGACGGCCAGGGCCGCCCCGCGAATGAGTCCCGGTGCGCTGCCGGGACCGAGCCCTGCCCGCGCCGCTTCGAGGGCGGGCGCGAGGCGCGACGCGAGCTCCGGAGCGATCCCGGCGGCGGCGATCCGGGACGCCCATTCCCCCGTCGAGCGGGGCTCGAGCTGGACCGGCTCGTTTCGTGCGGCCTTCCGCTGCGCGCCCTGCTGCCACCACCGCCGAATCGACCCGAAATCCATCGCTGCTGCGTCCCCGTCCGCCGCCCGTCCGGACGGCCCCTCTCGGCGCCCCTCCGGCGCGTGCCTGAGAGGGCTGGGGAGCAATTTCAGTGCCACGGCAGGGGGCCGGAATTCGCCCGGAGCGGTGCATCGGGGGGAAGCGGATTGCCCTCTGTGGGCAATCGGAGGCCCGCAAGCGGCAACCGACCGGCAGGCCGATCCGGCGTCCTCAGGCGCCTAGTCCCGCCAGGCCATCGGCACCTGGGCGTCGTCGGCCTCGGCCTCGAGGACCTCGCGCTGGCGCTCGGTCTCATCGATCAGCGCCTCGAGCTCGGCGCGGCGGCGGGCCCAGTTCGGATTGCTCGTGTCGAGCTCGCGCTCGATCGCGGCGCGGCGCTCGGCGAGCTGGGCGAATTGTCGGCGCCACTGGTTCTCGGTCCGACCGGCCTTGAGCACGCCCGCTTCGACCAGGCCGTTGGGCGTCAGGGTGATGACGCCGGCGACCGGATCGACGTCGTAGCGGAAGTGATTGAAGAAGGAGAGCCCGAGCAGGCCCTCGGACATCGAGGGACTGACCGTCGCCGGCACCTGCTGGACCCGTGCGCCGGCGAGGTCGACACTCTCGAGCGTCACGAGCTTCTGCTGCACGACGCCGTTGGCCGTCCCGTAGTAGCCGGTGCGCCGCCCCTCGAGATCGAGGCCGAGCTGATCGGCGACCCAGCTCGGGATGACGACGTCCGTGGCGCCGGTATCGACGAGGAAGGGGGCCGTCACCTGATCGTTGAGCCGGACCTGGACCCGCATCATCGAGCCCGCGCGCTGGACCCGGATGCGATGGGTCTTTGCGCCCTTCGCGCCGGCGCCCTGCGGCGGCTTGGCACGCGGCCCGGCCGTCGCCGAAGGAGACGGGGCCGCGGGTGTGGCGTCGTAGCGCTGGATGGCCGGGCCGGAGCCTTCCTGGCGTACACCAGCCTCCGCCTGCGCACGGTACGCGTCGGGGACCTGGCTGAGGTCCTGCGCGAAATGCAGCCGGCCGGCGGCGTCCTTCCACTGATAGATTTCGGCACTCGAGGGCCGCGCCAGCGAGCAGGCGAGCCCGATGGCCAGCAACATTGCCGCGCCGCGTCGAAACGAGGAGTCCGCCATCGGGTTCCGCCGGAGGAAGTGGATCCGCGACGCGTATCGGTGATCGCGCGCCGGCGCTTGACGATCCGGGGCGCCGCGACGCGTTCAGGTGTCCTCGTTCCGATCCTCGCGCGTCTGCTCCGCGACGCCGATCTCTTGCCCTGCCGCGCGGCTGCCGACGACCTGCGGATCGTCCGAAGCGCCGGGGCCGTCGATCGCCGCCGCCGCATCCCCCGCATCCGTCGTCTCGATCGGGACGGACGGGTCCCCGCTCGGCGTGTCGAAAGCATCGAAGAACCGGCGGATCTTCTCGGCGTCCTTCGGCGAGATCCCGGGTACCGCCGCCAGCGCCTCGAGGGGCGCACTCCGGACCGCGCGCAGCGAGCCGAGCGTCTTCAGGAGCGCGCGCCGTTTGTTCGGCCCGATCCCGGGCAGCTCCTCGAGGATCGACGTCATGTTCAGCCGCGATCGCAGGTCGCGTTGGTATTCGATCGCGAAGCGATGGGATTCGTCGCGCACGCGCTGGAGCAGCAGCATGCCCCGGCTGCTCGGGGCGAGCTGGATCGGATTCGCGCGCCCGGGGCGGAAGATCCGCTCCGCCTTGAGCCCGCCGCCCCGCTTGACCCGCAGCGATGGCGATTGCGCATCGCGCTCCTTCGAGATCCCGAGCGTCTCGACCTCGAGACCCGCGTCCGCGAGGGCCGCCATCACCACGCCGAGCTGCCCGCGCCCGCCATCGACCATCAAGAGATCGGGCAGCGGCTCGGTCTCGACCCGCGCGAGCCGCCGGTCGAGCATCTCGCGCAGGCAGCCGTAGTCGTCCCCGGCCGCCGCCTCCCGCATGCGATACCGCCGATAATCCTGCGTCACCGGCTCGCCGTGCTCGAAGACCACCCGGCTGCCCACGGCGAGCGTCCCCTGCAGGTTCGAGACGTCGTAACACTCGATCCGCACCGGCCGCACGCCGAGCCCGCAGCGCTCGCGCAGCTCGTCGATCGCCGTATCGATGCTCTCGCGGGCGGCGAGCCGCGAGGCGAGGGAGAGCGAGGCATTGCGCTCCGCGATCTCCACCAGGCGGCGGCCCGCGCCGCGCTGCGGCGTCCGAATCTCGAAGCTCTGGTCGAAGCGCTCGCGCCAGAGCGCGATCAGCGCGCCGTCGTCTTCGTGGGGCGTCGAGGTCAGGATCTCCGGCGGCGGGGCGTGCCCTGCCCCGGCGCCGTAGAACTGGCCGAGGAAGGAGCTCATCACCTCGCCGTCGTCGAGCTGGACGTTCGAGAACGAGAAGCCGCGCGCGCCGATGACGCGCCCCTCGCGCACGTGCAGCGCCTGCACGTCGACCTCGCCGCCCTGGCGCGCGAGGGCGAAGACGTCGCGATCGACGCCGCCCTCGGTCACGATCTGCTGCCCCTCGATCGTGCGCTCGACCGCCGCGATCCGGTCGCGCAGGCGGGCCGCGTCTTCGTAGCGCTCCTCCGCGGCCGCCGTCTCCATCTCGCGCTCGATCTTCTCGACGAGCTCGCGCGAGCGGCCGCGCAGGAAGAGCACCGTCCCGCGCACCTGCTCGGCGTAGGCCTCCTGCGTGGTCAGGTCGCAGCAGGGGCCGAGGCAGCGCTTCATCTCGTACTCGACGCAGGGCCGCCCGCGCCGCGCATGGTCGTTGAACGTCGCGTTCGTACACGACCGCAGCGGGAACAGCCGCTGCAGCTTCGAGAGCGAGCCCTTCAGCGCGACGCTCGAGGTATAGGGCCCGAAGTACTGGGCGCCGTCCTTGCGGAAGCGGCGCACCAGGGTGACCCGCGGCCAGTCCTCGCTCTCGTCGATGCGCAGCGCCAGATATTGCTTGTCGTCGCGCAGGCGGACGTTGAAGGGCGGCCGGTGCTGCTTGATGAGCTCGTTCTCGAGCAGCAGCGCTTCCTTCACGTTGCCCGTGACGACGACCTCGACCGAGGCCGCGCGCCGGACCAGCGCGGGGATCCGGATCCGCCCGTCGCCGCCCGCGACGTATTGGCGGACGCGCGACTTCAGGCTCTGCGCCTTGCCGACGTAGAGCACCGCGCCCTGCTCGCTCTTGAACAGGTACACGCCGGGCTCCGCCGGCAGCCGCTCGGCCTGCTCCTCGAGGCTCGACAATGCCGTCGCGTCGGCCTGCACGTCGCCTCCGTTCTACGTGAGCCGGATGCGCTCGGCCTCGAGCGTCTTGATCCGGTCGCGCAGCTCCGCGGCCCGCTCGAATTCGAGCGCCCGGGCCGCCTCGCGCATCTCGCTCCGCAGCGATTCGATCAGGCGCGGCAGCTCGTGGCGCGGGACGTCGAGCACGGTCCGCTCGCCCGCCTTCGGCACCGTCACATAGTCCGCCTCCCAGATCGAGGATTGCAGGCTCGTGATGCGTTTCGTGATCGTCTTCGGCGTGATGCCGTGCTCGGCGTTGTAGGCCGCCTGCCGCGTCCGCCGGCGTCCGGATTCCTCGAGCGTCGCGCGGATCGAATCCGTCTGCTGATCGGCGTAGAGGATGACGCGCCCCTTCACGTTGCGCGCGGCGCGCCCGATCGTCTGGATCAGCGAGCGGGTCGAGCGCAGGAAGCCCTCTTTGTCCGCGTCGAGGATCGCGACGAGGGCGACCTCGGGGATGTCGAGGCCCTCGCGCAGGAGGTTGATGCCGACCAGCACGTCGAACTTGCCCTCGCGCAGCTCGCGGATGATCTCCATGCGCTCGATCGTCTTGATGTCGCTGTGGAGATAGCGGATGCGGACGCCGAGCTCGGCGTAGTAGTCGGTCAGCTCCTCGGCCATGCGCTTGGTCAGCGTGGTCACGAGGACGCGCTCTTCCTTCTGAACGTGGGTCTGGATCTCGGCGAGCAGATCGTCGACCTGGCCGTTCGCCGGGCGGATCTCGATCTCGGGATCGACGAGACCGGTCGGGCGGATGATCTGCTCGACGACGACGCCCCGACAGCGCTGGAGCTCGTAGTCGGCAGGCGTCGCGGAGACGTAGATGCGCTGGCCGGCGCGCTCCTCCCACTCGTCGAAGCGCAGCGGCCGGTTGTCGAGGGCCGAGGGCATGCGCCAGCCGTATTCGACGAGGGTCTCCTTGCGGGCGCGGTCGCCCTTGTACATGGCGCCGATCTGGGGGACCGAGACGTGGCTCTCGTCGAGGACCACGAGGGTGTCCTTCGGGAGGTAGTCGTAGAGGGTGTACGGCGTCTCCCCGGCCGCCCGGCCGTCGAGCCAGCGCGAGTAGTTCTCGACGCCGTGGCAGAAGCCGAGGGTTTCGAGCATCTCGAGGTCATAGAGCGTCCGCTGTTCGAGCCGCTGGGCTTCGAGCAGCTTGTTCGCCTTCCGGAACTCGGCGAGCCGCTCCTGCAGCTCGCTGCGGATGCCGGCGCAGGATTGGCGGATGCGGTCCATCGACGCGACGTAATGGCTCGCGGGGTAGATCATCGCGCGCTTCGGCCGGGCGACGACCTTCCCGCGCAGGGGATCGATCTCGGCGATCGATTCGACCTCGTCGCCGAAGAACTCGATCCGGATCGCCATCTCGCCCTCGTACTGGGGAAAGATCTCGACGACGTCGCCGCGGACGCGGAAGGTGCCGCGGTGGAAATCGTGGTCGTTGCGCGTGTACTGGATGTCGACGAGCCGGCGCAGCAGGTCGTCGCGCACGAGCGGCATGCCGACGTCCACGTAGACGTGCATCGAGCCGTAGTTCTCGGGCGCGCCGAGGCCGTAGATGCAGGACACGCTCGCGACGACGAGGACGTCCTTCCGGGTCAGCAGCGAATGCGTCGCCGAATGGCGCAGCTTGTCGATCTCGTCGTTGATCGACGAATCCTTCTCGATGTAGGTATCGCTCGACGGGATGTACGCTTCCGGCTGGTAGTAGTCGTAGTACGAGACGAAATACTCGACGGCGTTCTCGGGGAAGAGCTGCTTGAACTCGGCGTAGAGCTGGGCCGCGAGGGTCTTGTTGGGCGACATCACGAGCGCCGGGCGATTCAGCCGCTCGACGGCGCAGGCGATCGTGAAGGTCTTGCCGCTGCCCGTCACGCCCAGCAGCGTCTGATGCTGATCGCCGCGGGCGAGCCCCTCGCAGAGCTCGTCGATGGCCCGCGGCTGGTCGCCGGCGGGCTGGAACTCGGAGACGAGCTTGAAGGCGCTGCTCATGCCGGCTTGCCCCTTCGCCAGCGCGGCCCCTGCGGTGTATCGACGATCTCGATGCCCTCGGCCTTCAGCGCGTCGCGGATCCGGTCCGCCTCCGCGAAGTCGCGGGCCTTCTTCGCCGCCTGGCGTGCCTCGAGCATGCCGTCGATCCGCGGATCCTGCTCCTCGGCCTCGCCCGCCGCCGCCCGCTCTTCGCCGAGGCGGAGGCCGAGCACGCGGTCGAAGGCGCGCAGCAGCTCGCGCCGGACCGCCTCGGGCAGCGCGTCCGTCCGCGCGACCTCCCAGACGACCGCCATCGCCTTCGGCGCGTTCAGATCGTCCGCCAGCGCGGCCCGGAAGCGCTCGCGATAGGGCTCGGCCGCCGCCGCTTCGCTCGCACTGAGCGGGGGCAGCGATTCCGGATCCCGCGCGACGCCGAGGGCCTTCGCGACGCCCTGCAGCCGCCGGTAGCCCGTCGCCGCGGACTGGATCGCCTCGTCGCTGTAGCTCTGCTGCTGGCGGTAATGGGCCTGCAGGAAGAAATAGCGGAAGGCGAGCGGATCGATCCCCTTCGCGACGAGGTCCGAGAGGGTCCGCACGTTGCCCTTGCTCTTCGACATCTTCTCGGAGCCCATGTCGAGGAACTCGTTGTGCATCCAGAACTCGACCCAGGGATGCACGCCGTAGCCGCATTCACTCTGGGCGACCTCGTTCGTGTGGTGGACGGACGCGAGGTCGATGCCGCCGGTGTGGATGTCGAAATGCTCGCCGAGGTAGCGGACGGCCATCGCGGAGCATTCGAGATGCCAGCCCGGGAAGCCGCGGCCCCAGGGCGAATCCCATTCCTGCAGCCGCTGCACGCCCGCCTCGGCGAATTTCCAGACCGCGAAATCGGCGGGATGGCGCTTGCCCTCGGTCGGCCCGATGCGCGCGCCCTCGGCCTGGCCCGCGAGGTCGAGATGGGCGAGCTCCGCATAACGCGGGAAGCGGCTGGTATCGAAGTAGAGGCCGTCGGCGATGCGGTAGAGGTAGCCGCCGGCCTCGAGCCGCTGCGCGAGGTCGATCTGCTCGGCGATGTGCTCGGTCGCCTTGGGATTGTGCTCCGGGGGCAGGCAGTGGACGGCGGCGCCGTCGTCGCGCCAGACCTGGGTGTAGTGCGCGGCGATCTCCTCGGCGCTCTTGCCCGTGCGGCGCGCGGCGGCCTCGATCTTGTCCTCGCCTTCGTCGGCGTCGGAGACGAGATGGCCGACGTCCGTGATGTTGATGACGTGGACGACCTCGAAGCCCTCCGAGAGCAGGAAGCGCTTCAGAAGATCCGAGAAGAGGCGCGAGCGCAGATTGCCGATATGGGGCGGGCCGTAGACGGTCGGGCCGCAGCTGTACATCCGCACCCGACCGGGCTCGATCGGCGCGAAGGGGCGGCGCGTGCGCGTCCGCGTATCGTAGAACTCGATCCGGATCACGCCTTCGACTCCCCTTCGCTCCCGCTCCCCGGCGCCGCGTCCGTGCGCTCGAGCAGCACGACGGCCAGCGCGGCGATGCCCTCGCCCCGGCCGATCGCACCCAGATGATCGGTGCTCGTGACCTTGATGTTGACCTGCCCGGGCGAAGCGCCGAGCAGCGCCGCGACGCGCGCCTGCATCGCGGATTGATGCGGCGCGAGCCGCGGGATCTGGGCGATGACCGTCGCGTCGAGGTTGCCGAGCCGATAGCCCGCGGCGCGCATGCGAAGCGCGACCTGGTCCACCAGCTCGCTGCTCGCGATCCCGCGGTAGCGCTCGTCGCTCGACGGAAAATGACGGCCGAGATCGCCTTCGCCGAGGGCCCCGAGTATCGCGCTCGCGACCGCGTGGAGCAGCGCGTCGCCATCCGAATGCCCGACGAGGCCCTGTTCGAAGGGGATCGCGACGCCGCCGAGCACGAGGGCGCGCCCCGGCGCCAGCGCGTGGACGTCGATCGCCTGTCCGATCCGGATT
Organism: Myxococcota bacterium; assembly: GCA_041389425.1. Classification (GTDB taxonomy): domain Bacteria; phylum Myxococcota_A; class UBA9160; order UBA9160; family UBA4427; genus UBA4427. The sequence goes on along the minus strand of JAWKRX010000013.1, from coordinate 102,777 downwards.
CCGCTCGCCACGTTTCCCGTCACCCCCGATTGCCCGGCGAAGTCGATGCGCGGCGACCGCCGGCTCCGAGGCGGCCCGCCTCGGCCCGTTCGATCGCCTGTGCGAGCAGCACGCGCGCGAGCTCGAGATCCTCGGGCCGCGTGATCTTCGGGTTCGGCGCCTGCGCCTCCACCATCACGACGGCATGTCCCAGCGCTTCGACGAGCGCCGAGTCGTCGGTCGCGCGCTGCCCGGATCGCGCCGCCGCCGCCGTCGCCGCCTCGAGCCAGTCCCGCCGGAAGACCTGCGGTGTCTGCGCGGCCCAGAACTCCGCGCGATCGGGCGTCTCGAGGATCCGCCCCTCGACGACCCGCTTCAGCGTATCCCGAACCCGCTCGCCCAGGATCGCCGCGCCCGACGCCGCGGCGACCTCGAGAACCCGCTCGAGGTCGGCGGGATCGACGAGGCAGCGGGCCGCATCGTGGACCGCGACGAGCTCGATCGATTCCTGCAGGCTCGCGAGCCCGGCCTGCATCGAGTCCTGGCGCTCCTGCCCGCCGGCGACCGCGGGCGCCAGGGCTGCGATGTCCGCGCAGCGCCTGCCGATCGCGTCGAAAGCCGACAGCTCGCCGGGCGAGACGACCGGAACGATCCGCTCGATCCGCCCCGTCGCCGCCAGCGCCCGGATCGAGCGCTCCAGCAGCGTCTGCCCTTCGAGCTCGACGAAGGCCTTCGGCACCGCCGCGCCGAGCCGTTCCCCGCGCCCCGCCGCGAGCACCAGCGCCGCGACGATGGGCCGGCGCGGCATGCTCAGCGCACCGGAGCGCGAACCGCGTCCACCTCGATCGAATGCCGGTCGAGGATCGTGCCCTCGGCACGAAACAGGGCGATCTCCGCGGCCTGGAAGAGCTGGAGCGCGTTGATCTTCTGGCTCTCCGCCTCGACGAGATCCTCTTCGCGCTGCAGGACCTCGAAGGGCGTCGACTCACCGTGCTCGAGACGGATCCGCTCCGCACGGAGCTGCTCTTCGGCCGCGAGCCGGCGCCGTTCGGCGGCCTCGATGCGCTGCGCAGCGGAGAGCAGCGTCCGGCTCGCCGCGCGCACCTCGAGCACGATTCCCTGCTCGAGCCGCCTCAGCAGCGACTTCGATCGCCGAAGCTCGAACTGGCTCCGATCCACGCCGCGGCGACCCGCCGTATTGGGGATCGGAACCGAGAAGATCCCCTGGACGCGCCAGTTGTTCGAGCCATCGCGGGAGAAGAAATCGTCCGTGCCATCGGCGAAGGACGTATCCCCGGGAATCACGGGCGGCAGGCCATCACCCGGGTTGAAGTCGGCGAGCTGACGATTGCCATCGCCGGAGATTCCCACGTACCCGTAACGACCCTCGGCGTCGAATTGGGGCAGCCGCTGACTCTTCGCGAACTTCAGCTCGACTTCGGCCTGTTGGATCGTCGTCTTCGCCACCGCCAGCTCCGGGCGATTCTCGAAGGCCTTGGCGAGCGACTGCTCGGCATCGACCGCGCCCAGCTGATAGGCCTGGAGGTCTTCGGTCGGCACGATCTGGAGCGTGGTGGAAGCGACGAGCTTCGTCCCGTACACGGCCTCGATCAGCAGGTCCTGCTCGTTTCGATAGCTGTTCGCGGCCTGGATCAGCTCGAACTCGCGATTGGCCACGCCGGCCTCGGCCTCGACGACCTCGACCTGCGAGACGACACCGACTTCGTACTGCGTCTTCGTCTGATCGAGCAGCGCGCGCGCGGTCTCGAGACTCTTCTGACTCACCCGAACGCGGTCCCGCGCGGCGACCAGAGCCCAGTAGCGATTGACCGTGCCCTGGACGTTGTCCATCAGCGCCTGGCGGAATTGCAGCTCTGCGGACTCGCTCGCGAATCCCGCCAGCTTGACGTTCGTCCAGGCCTGATTCCAGACCAGATTGCGAAGCAACGGAACCCGCGCGTTGAGGAAGAAGCTCGAATCGAACTGCTCGTCGAGGGACTGCAGACGGCTGCGGGTCGCGGTTCCGCGGGCATCGAAGCGGGCATTCAACGTCGCGCCGAGATAGGGGATCAGCTGAGTGACACCGACGCCGCCGCCCCGCACACGATCCCGATTCTGGGAGACCGGATTCAGCGCGAAGGTGTTGGGCGTCTTCAGGACCTCGTAACGCGCATCCGCGTTCAGAAGCGGATCGTAGGCGCCCCAGGCGACCGCCGCCTCGGCCTCCGCGATCAACGGCGCGTAGCGATCGACCTCGACATCGAGACCGTTGCGGATCGCGAGGGCGACGGCCTCGCTCATCGAGAGCGGCTCGCCGTCCGTGACGATCTGGGCGCCGGGCGCGAGGTCGTCGAGCGAGGGATCGCCCGTCCCGGGAACGATCAACACCGGTTCCCCGTCCGGAACGGCCGCGGTCGTCGTCGATTGCTCTTCCTGCTGCACGGGGACCGAGCCTTCGGACGGGATACCCGCATCGCCCTGGCCGGCCGCCTCCGAAAATGCGGCCACCAGCAAGGCCAGCCACGCCAGCCCGAGCATCAACACTCGCGTCATGAGAATCCTCCGACCGGGGCCCGTCATGGGGCCCGGGGCGCGGCCGGGATGATGGGGGGATGTGCTGGTCGTCGCAACCCGACGGAGAGCCAGATCACAGCTTGCGCGCGCCGCCGATGCGATAACCTGCCCGGACTTCGTCCCGGGAAACCCGGGCTTTCGAGCGTGTGGGAGGACAGTCGTGGGATTCTTCAGCTCCAGGGGCCGTGGAGACGGCAACTCGTCCGAACCCAATCGCGAGAACGCAGCGACGACGCCGGGCTCGGCCCCGGCCTCGAAGCCGGCGCAGTCCTGGCAGACGGTTCCGGCCTCGGAAGCAGGGCCGCGAGAGAGCGAATCGACGTCCGGCCGAACCGCCGGCGCACACGGGGGGAAGAAGAACATGGCCACGATTGGTCAATCGATCGTTTTCAAGGGTGAGCTCACGGGCGACGAGGATCTCGAGATCGAAGGCCAGGTCGAGGGCAATGTCCGCCTCGCCAACAATACGCTGACGATCGGCTCGAGCGGCCGTTTGACCGCGCAGGTCGTCGCCAAGTCGATCATCGTGATCGGCCGCGTGAAGGGCAACCTCACGGCGACCGAGCGGATCGAGATCCAGGCGACGGGCGTCGTCGAAGGCGACGTGAAGGCGCCCAAGCTGAACGTCCAGGAAGGCGCCGTCCTGAACGGCGGCATCGACATGTCGGCCAGCGCCTCGAGCGCGACCAGCGCGAACGCCCAGGCCCCCGCGGCCCGGGACGAGGCACGCAAGCCGGGGGCGCCGAGCCATTCGCCGTCGGCGGCTGCACCGGCCGCGCGGGCCTGATCGGGCGACGTCCGAGCGCGCATCCGCCCCTGCGCGGTTGACGCGCGATCGGCTGCCCCGATCCGGACGGGATCCGGCGATGGACATGCGAACGCCCGGGCGTGCACGGCACGTCCGGGCGTTTTCGTTTCGTGGCGCTTCTCGCGCCGTCTCCGATCCCCGAGCGCGGAGCCTGCCGCCCCGGGAAGCGCGCGGCCGCGGACCGCCGCCGCGCCTCAGGTCCGGACGCGCTTCACCGTCGCCGCCGGCCGGATCGACGAGCCGGGCTTGCCCTTCGTCCCGTAGCGCCGCTCGAGGAAGAGCAGGATCGGGGCCGCGATGAAGATCGAGGAGTAGGTGCCGACGACGATGCCGATCAGCATCGTGAACGAGAACGGGAAGATCACCTCCCCGCCCAGCAGGAGCAGGGAGAGCACCGCGAGCAGCGTCGTTCCGGCGGTCAGGATCGTGCGCGACATCGTCTGGTTCACCGATTGATTGAGCACCTTCTCGAGATCCACGCCGGGCTGGAGCTCGAGGTTCTCGCGGATCCGGTCGTAGATGATGATCGTGTCGTTGAGGCTGTAGCCGACGATCGCGAGCAGGGCCGCCAGGACCTGCAGGTCGAAGTCGACGCGCAGGCCGAGCTGATTCGCGAGGACGAGCAGGCCCGTGGTGACGAGCACGTCGTGGATCAGGGCGACGACGGCGCCCGGCGCATAACGCGAGCTGAAGCGGAAGGCGATGTAGATCAGGACGGCGATCGCCGACATCAACATGGCGTTGGCGCCGTCCCGGCGCAGGTCGGCGCCGACCTTGGGGCCGACGAACTCGACGCGCTGCTCGACGAAGTCGCCGATCGAGCCTCGGATCGCCGCCTGGAGCCGAGCGACACGGGTATTGGCCGCGAGGCCGTCCACCTCGCCGGCCTCCACCGCCGCGACCTCCTCCTCGGGGTTCGCCTTGAACTTGATCAGGAACTCACGGCTATCCGCTTCGCCGAAGCGGACGACCTCCGCATCCAGGAAGCCGGCCCCCACCGCCACCTCGCGCAGCCGCGACTCGTCGGCGGCGACGCCCTCGGCGAATTGCAGCTGGAACTCCGTGCCCCCCGCGAAGTCGATGCCGACCGGCATCCCCCCGAACACGGCGGCGGCGATGCCGAGCACGATCAGCGCGGCGGAGAGACTGATCCAGAGGCGGCGGCGCCCCAGGAAGTCGATGTTCAGGTCGTGCGGAACGATTTCCATCGGCACTGCTTGCATCTCCCGGCGAGCCGGCCCCGAGCGTTCGGGGCGAACGGCTCGCTAGATCGAAAGGGTCGAAACTTTCCGTTCGCCGACGTACAGATCGAAGATCAGGCGCGAGACCACGAGGGCGGCGAACACGCTCGTCACGATGCCCACGGAGAGCGTCACCGCGAAGCCCTTGATCGGACCGGTTCCGTATTCGAACAGGATGATCGCGGTGATCAGCGTCGTGATGTTGGCGTCGAGCACCGTCCAGGTCGCCTTCTGGAAGCCCGTCGCGATCGCCGCCCGCACGGCCCGCCCCTGACGCAGCTCCTCGCGGATCCGCTCGAATACGAGCACGTTGGCGTCGACCGCCATGCCGATCGTCAGGACGAGGCCCGCGATGCCGGGCATCGTCAGGGTCGCCTCGAAGAGGGACATCAGACCGAGCAGCAGCAGCAGGTTCGACACCAGCGAGATCCCGGCGATCAGGCCCGAGATCCGGTAGTAGATGACACCGAAGACGAGCACGACGCCGAGCCCCACGACCGAAGCCAGACCGCCCCTCTCGATCGAATCCTGCCCGAGCCCGGGACCGACCGTGCGCTCTTCCTCGATCACGACGGGGACCGAGAGCGAGCCGGCCCGCAGGATCACCGCGAGATCGGCCGCTTCGTCCGCCGTGAAGCGCCCCTCGATCATGCCGCGCTCCGAGATGCGCGCGCGGATCGACGGGGCGCTGTAGACGTTCTCGTCGAGGATGATCGCGAGCTGGCGGCCGCGATTCTTCTCCGTCAGGTCCTCGAAGAGATCGCCGCCTTCCGGGCTGAAGGTGAACTCGACGATCGGCCGCTGCTGCTGGTCGAAGGCGACGCGGGCGTCCTCGAGGTAGTCGCCCGTGATGTCCGCGACCTTGGGGACCAGATACGCGCCGACGACGGCGCCCGAGGCCTGATCCGTCTGCTTGATGACGACCAGGCTCGGATCGATGCCTTCCGGGTGGCGCGCCCGCAGCTGCTCTTCGCTCGCGTCGGCGTCGACGACGATCTTGAACTCGAGAAAGCCCGTGCTCTTGAGGAGCATCCGGGCCCGGTCGCGATCGATCTCCTCACCGGGAATCTGGACCAGCACGCGATCGTCGCCCTGGCGCGTCACGACCGAGTCCGGGATGCCGCGCTGCGGATCGTCGATCCGGCGCCGCAGGACCTCGAGCACCTGGGACATCGTCCGCTCGCGGACGTCGTTCGTCCAATCGTCGGTCAGGCCGTAGCGGAGCTCGAGCCCTTCGCCGCCGGCCGCGACCAGCACGTTCGTCTCGTCGATCGTGTCGAGAACCTTCGCCCGATCCGACTCCCGCGCCAGCACGACCACGAGCTGCTGCTGCGCCTCGACACGCGCGGTGAGGGCGATGCCCTCCTCCGCGAGTCGCGCCTGCAGGTTCTTGCGGACGAATTCGAGCTCGCGCTCGATCGCCTGCCCGAGATCGACGCCGACGACCCAATGGATCCCGCCGCGCAGGTCGAGCCCCATGCGCAGCCCTTCATCGGGCCAGAAGCCGCTCTCGATGCGCTGCTCCTTGGGCACGAAATTCGCGGCCGTGAGGAAGGCGAAGAACGCGACCAGCGCTCCCACCAGGAGCGACCGCCAGACCAATCCACCGTTCACGCTTCTTCTCCCTTGCTTCCAGAAGCGCTTCCGGAAGCGCCGCTCGCCTCGCCTGCCCCCGCCTTGGTCAGCTGATCGATGCGATTGCGGCTGACCCGCAGCTTGATCTTCTCGCCCTTCAATCGCGCGACCTCGACCTCGAGGACTTCGCCGTCGACCGCCGAAACCTTGCCGTGGATCCCGCCCGTCGTGACGACGTCGTCGCCCCGGGCCGCCGTCTTCAGGAACGCCTCACGTTCGCGCTGCTGCTTCTGCTGGGGCCGGATGACGAGGAAATAGAAGATCAAGAAGATCGACGTCATCATCAGCAGGAACGGAATGTCGAGCCCACCCGCCTGCAAGGGTACGAATCCACCCGAATCCATCGCTCATCTCCCCCCCGGCTGCGCCGGATGCAGCCGCTCGCCGGACTCGGTCCGCACCGCGACGTTCTCGGAATTCCAGGCCTCGAGTCGAGCGCCCGGATAGAAGCGCGCGAGGATACGCTGATACGACGCACCCCGCCGCGCCAGCTCGCGCGCGCCCCATTGGCTCATGCCGACGCCGTGGCCGTAGCCCGACCCGACGAAGGCAAAACCCTGCGGCGTCGAGCGGATGTCGAAGAGCCGGCTGCGCAGGCCGAGGGTCTCCGCGAGGGCACGGACCTGATCACGCTCGAGCCGGACGGCGCGTGTTCCGGCCCGGGCGACGATGCGCTCGACGCGGCCACTCTCGGTCCGCGCGTCGACCTCGATCGCCTCGAGCGGGCCGATGTCGGCGCCGAGCGACGAGGCGACGGCCCGATCCAGCGTCTCGGGCGGGAAGACCGTGCGCCAGTAGGTGAAGGGGGCGTCCTCTTCGTATTCGACGTCGATGCTGCCGAGATACGGCAGATCCCGGCCCCAGACCTCCGCCGCGCTCGCGGTCCGGCCGCCGGCGGTCGAATGGAAGACCGCAAGGATCGGGCGGCCACCGTGGGTCAGGATCTCGCCGCGCGTCGCCTCGGCCGCGCGGCGCGTCGTTGCCGACTCGGATTCGATGCCCCGGTAGACCTGCGAGAGCTCGCTGGCCTGGACGTCCCAGGCCTCACCCGTGCGCCGCTCGCGCTGATGCAGTGCATACGTGCGGGTGGCGACCGCCTGGGCGCGCAGGGCCTGGTCGGGCCAGCTCGCGGGCATCTCGCCGCCGACCGTCGCGACGACGTACTCCTCGAGCGGTACGCGGTTCACGACGAGGATGCGGCCGGAATCCGCCCGCAGCTCGATCCCGCCGCGATATCGCCGCGCGCCGACCTGCCAGGGCCCCTCGCGATCGGGGCGCCAGAGCGAGCCCGACGGCCGACCGTCGACGACCAGCTCCAGGGTCTTGCGGGCGAGCGCGATGCGATGGACCGACGCGGGCGATCGGATCTCGACGGGCTCCCGGGACTCGAGCAGGAGGACACGGATCTCCGCCGTCTCCCGACCTTGCGCCTGGGCCGGCGCCGAGACGAAGAGCGCGCCGAGGATCCAGCACAGGGCCGCTGCCGCGATGGCCCCGCCTCGTCCCAGAGGCCCGCACGCCCGCCTTCGCCCGGCCTGTGCGACGGGCGATCGCCGCACCGCTCGGGGGCTCCGGGATCCTGCGTCGGGTCGGGCGCGCATCGGCTCGTCCGACCTACAGATCCGCGCGGATCGCCTCGGCCTTGTTGGTCCGCTCCCAGGGCAGACCGACGTGCTCTCGACCGAAATGACCGTGGTAGGAAGTCGCGCGATAGATCGGCCGGCGCAGGTCGTGGGTCTCGTCGATGCCCCGCGGCGTCAGATCGAAATGCTTGCGAACGACCTTCTCGAGCTTCGCGGCGTCGTGGGCGCTCGTACCGAACGTGTCGACACGGATCGAGACCGGCTCCGCGACACCGATCGCGTAGGCGAGCTGGACCTCGGCGCGGCGGGCGGCCCCGGCGGCGACGAGGTTCTTCGCGACATAACGCGCCGCGTAGGCCGCGCTGCGATCGACCTTCGAGGGATCCTTGCCGGAGAAGGCGCCGCCGCCATGGCGGCCCATGCCACCGTAGGTGTCGACGATGATCTTGCGGCCCGTCAGGCCGGCGTCGCCCATCGGCCCGCCGACCACGAAGCGGCCGGTCGGATTGACGTGGAAGATCGTGTCCTCGTCGATCAGCTGGGCGGGCAGCGAGGCGCGGATGATCGATTCGATCACCTCCTGCCTGAGTTTCGCATGCGCGACGTCCGGCGAATGCTGCGTCGAGAGAACGACGGTGCCGATCCGCACGGGGCGATTCTGATCGTCGTATTCGACCGTGACCTGGCTCTTCGCATCGGGCCGGAGATAGTCGAGCTCGCCGCTCTCGAAGAGCTCGCGATGGCGCTCGATCAGGCGATGCGCGAAGCGGATCGGCGCCGGCATCAGCTCGGGCGTCTCGTCGCAGGCGTAGCCGAACATCATGCCCTGATCGCCGGCGCCCTGCTCCTTGTGGAGGCCCTCGCCTTCGGTCACGCCCTGGGAGATGTCGGGGCTCTGCTTGCCGAGAGCGACCTGCACCCCGCAGGTCGCGGCGTCGAAGCCCATGTCCGAGCTCGTGTAGCCGATGTCCGCCACGACGCTGCGCACGATGGACGGAATCTCGACCTGGGCCTTCGTCGTGACCTCACCGAGCACCAGGATCAGACCCGTCGTCGTCGCCGTCTCGCAGGCGACGCGGGAGCGCGGATCCTGCGCGAGCATCGCGTCCAGGATCGCATCGGAGATCTGGTCGCACATCTTGTCCGGATGTCCCATCGACACCGACTCCGAAGTGAACAACGAACGCGCAGCCATTCCGATCTCCTCGTCGAGCGACGATCCCAATCCAGAGCCGCGGTTCGACCGCACCGCGGCAGCCCGCCGGGTCCCCGGCGGAAGCGGGCCGCAGGGTAGGCGAGTCCCCCACGGCGATCAAACGTTTTTGGCCGGTTCCTGCGTCCCGATCCCGCCCCGACTAGGCGTCGTCCGGCAGCTCGATCAGCGACCCGATCTCCATCACGGCCTGCTCTGCGTCCGGCCCGACGGCACGCACCGAGAGCACCGTCCCCTGGGTCGCCGCGAGGCAGAGAATCGAGAGCACGCTCGAGCCGCTCACCCATTCCTCACCGCGGCCGAGGCTGATCTCGCTCTCGAAACGCCCGGCGATCGAAGCGAGCCGACCCGCCGGCCGGGCATGCAGGCCCATCGCCGATCGGACGACGAACGCCTTCTCGACCATCGGCGCCTCGCTCATGACCGGGCTTCCGGCACCAGCTCGCTCGCGACCGAGATGTTGCGCTGGCCGTAGGCCTTGATGAAACGCGCGAGCTCGTCGAGGGGCTTGTCCTCCTTGAGCGTCGCGAGCTTGATCAGCATCGGGAGGTTCATGCCGGTCACGACCTCGACGCGGTGCTCGTCGTGGAAGGAGAGGCTCATGTTGGACGGCGTGCCGCCAAACATGTCCGTCAGGATCAGCACACCCTGCCCCGCATCCGCCGTCTTGAGCCCGGCGGCGATCGCGCCCCGGACCTCTTCCACGGACATCTTGGGCTCGACGGAGACGGCCTCGAAGCGCGGCGCCTCGGGCAGGATCAGCCGCAACGCCTGGAGGAACTCCTCGCCGAGGCGGTAATGGGTCACGATCAGCACGCCGACTTTCACAACGCCTTCTCCACATCGCGATGGGTCACGCTCACATCCCGCCCCGCAGCCCGCAGCCGGGCCGCGATCGCCTCGGCTACGGCCACCGACCGGTGTCGTCCGCCCGTACAGCCGATGCCGACCGTGACGTAGGCCTTGCCCTCTTCGTCATAGAAGGGCAGCAGATATGAGACGAAATTGCGCAGCTTCTCGAGGAACGCGACGCCGCGTTCGCTCTTCAGGACATAGTCGGCCACGGGTCCCTCGAGCCCGCTTCCGGGGCGCAGGATCTCGTCGAAATAGGGATTCGGCAAGAAGCGGACGTCGAAGAGCAGCTCGATCGCGCTGGGCGTGCCGTGGCGGAACCCGAAGGAGACGACGTTCACGACGGTCTGGCGGATGGCGCCCGAGACGTGCCGGACGACGAGCTCCTTCAGCTGGTGGACGTTCGTCAGGGTCGTATCGACCCGCAGATCCGCGAGTCGCACGACGTCGTCGAGCAGGCTGCGCTCGAGGGCGATGCCCTCCCGGACCGAGCCGCCCGGCGAATGCGGATGGACACGCCGGGTCTCGCGGTAGCGCCGCTCGAGGACCTCGTCGGCACAGTCGAGGAAGAGCACGTCGACCCACGCGCCCTGCCCCCGCAGCTCGGCGACCGCCTCCGGCAGATGTTCGAGGAACTTCTTCTCCCGGGCGTCGATGGCGAGGGCGATCTTCTCGATCGGCGTCGACGCCTGGGTGCAGAGCGCGAGGAACTGGGGGATCAGCTGGACGGGCAGATTGTCCACGCAGTAGAAAGAAAGATCCTCGAGCGCGGCCATCGCCGTCGTCTTGCCGGATCCGGAGAGGCCGCTCACGAACACGATCCGCTGGCGAGCATCGTTCACGAGGCGCCTCCCGCGGTTCCGCCGCTGCCCTGTGTCCGCAGGCTCTCGTCGAGACGCCGGGCCGCATTGATGCCCCGCAGCCGCAGCTGCCAGTCCCGGATCGCCAGATCGACGAGGGTCGCGAGATTGCTGCCGGCGTGGACGGGGAGCACGACGCCGGGCACCTCGACCCCGAGCAGCGATTCACACGGGCGGTCGAGGCCGATCCGCTCGAAGCTCCGCCCCGGCGCCTGGGCCGCGAGCCGCACGACGAAGGCGATCTCGCATTCGTCCAGGGTCGCCTCCTTCCCGAACAGATCCGCGACGCACAGCAGCCCGAGGCCGCGGACCTCGACGTAGTGCCGGATGTGCTCGGGGGACCAGCCGATCACGCGATCTCCGCCCGGCGAGGCGCGCAGCCGGACGACGTCGTCGGCGACGAGGCGCTGGCCCCGGCGGACGAGCTCGATCACGCACTCGCTCTTGCCGACTCCGCTGGGCCCGAGGATCAGGACGCCGAGGCCCCGAACCTCGACCAGGGAGCCGTGGATCTGTCGTTCCACGGCGGGCCCCCTCAGAACTTCGCGTCTTCCTCTTCGATCGCCCGGAAGATCTCCCCGAGATCGCCGGCGCGCAGGAGCCGCGTTCGGAACGACGGATCCCGGAAGAAGCGCGAAATCCGCGCCAGGGCCTTCAGATGCTGGCCACCGGACTGCTCGGGCACCACCAGCAGGAAGAAGAGCTGGGTCGGCCGGCCGTCGATCGAATCGAAATCGACGCCTTCCCGGCTGCGGGCGAAGGTCGCGACCAGGCGATCGAGCCCGCGCACCTTCCCATGGGGAATCGCAACGCCCTCGCCGATCCCTGTGCTCTGGAGCGCCTCGCGCTCCCGCAGCACGCGCAGCAGGACGTCGCGGTCGAGCTGCTTCTCGTGGGCCGCCAGGGCTCCGGCGAGCTCCGCCAGGAGCGCCGACTTCTCGGTCGATTCCAGGTCGAGGATCGAACCCTCGCGGACCAATATGTCGGTGATCTTCATCGGGGCCCCCCGCTGCGGCGCGCACTCTATCCCGCGCGCCCACGGCCCGCTATCCCAGCCGATCCCCCGGACCGCCCGGCGCGCGCTCGCCTGCGGACGTCGCTGCGCGACGCCCGGTCATCGCCTCAGCAGACCTCCCGGCGCTGCGTCGACGAGAGGATGTTCATCGCCTCGCGGTACTTGGTGACCGTCCGCCGGGCGATGTCGATGTTCGCCGCCTTCAACATCTCCGCGATCCGCTGGTCCGACATCGGCCGGGCCGGGTCCTCGCTCTCGATGATCTTGCGGATCTTCTCCTTCACCGACTCGGAGGCGAGCGCCTCGCCGTCGAAGCGATTGATGCTCGAGTTGAAGAAGTACTTGAGCTCGAAGATGCCCTGGGGCGTGTGCACGTATTTGTTGGTCGTGACACGCGAGACGGTCGACTCGTGCATCTCGATGTCGTCGGCGACGTCGCGCAGGTTCAGCGGCTTGAGATGCGCGACCCCGTGCTCGAAGAAGTCGCGCTGGTGCTGGATGATGCTCTGCATGACCTTGTAGATGGTGCGCTGGCGCTGGTGGATCGACTTGATGAGCCACATCGCCGAGCGGACCTTCTCGTGGACGTAGGCGCGGGTGTCCTTCTGGCCGTCGCCCCGCGATCCCGAGTTCAGCATCTCGCGGTAGACCGAGCTGATGCGGAGCTTCGGGAGCCCGTCCTCGTTCAGCAGGACGTGGAACTCGTCGCCGATCTTGTACACGTAGATGTCGGGCGTGATGTAGACGGGATCTTCGCCGCCGAAGCCCCGCCCGGGGCGCGGCTCGAGCGCGGCGATCACCCGCGTCGCGTCGGCGATCTCCTGGATCGTGACGCCGAGGACGCGGGTCAGGCCGCGGAAATCGCGCTTCTGCAGCTGATCGAGATGCCGGTCGACGATGCGCCGCGCGAGGTCATCGCCCGCGCCGAGGCGATCGAGCTGGAGCAGGAGGCATTCGCGCAGATCGCGCGCCGCGACGCCCGTCGGGTCGAGGCTCTGCACGACACGCAGGACCTTCTCGACGGCGGCGGGCTCGGCGCCCGACTCGTTGGCGATCTCCTCGATCGTCGCACGCAGATAACCCTGCTCGTCGAGGTTGCCGACGATCCACCCGGCGATCTCGAGCCCGGCCGCGTCGAGCTCGGTGACCTGGAGCTGCCAGGTCAGGTGCTCGGCGAGGCTCTGGCGGCGGGTATAGGTCGCCTCGAGCGAGGGCCGCTCCTCGTCGCCGGTGTTCTTCGAATCGAGGCCCGTCATGGGATGGCTCTCGAGATACGCCTCCCACTCGACGTCCGCGATCTTGTCCGCATCGGAGGGCGTCGCCTCCTCGAACTCGCTCGCGGCTCCGTCGGCCGCGGAGGCCGGGGCATCGAATGCCAGATCGCCGAGCTCGGGCAGCTCGGCGGAGGCGTCGCGATCCGCGCCGTCCGGGAAATCCTCGCCCGCGTCCGATGCCGACGGGCCCTCGCTCCCGTCCGCCGCGTCGTAGCGATCGGCTGAATCTTCGCCGCGGTCCCGCTCGTCGGATCCGTCCGGGGAGGAGCCCTCGGCTCCGGCGTCGACGGTCGCATCCTCGCGCTCGCCGGGCGTCTCGTCCTCGAGATCGTTCTCCTCGAGGACCGGGTTTTCCTGGAGCTCCTGCTGGACGAGATTCACGAGCTCGAGCTGGTTCAGCTGCAGAAGCTTGATCGCCTGCTGCAGCTGGGGTGTCATCACCAACTGCTGCGAGAGCTTGAGCTGCTGTTTCAGTTCGATCGCCATGCAGGCCTTCTACTCGATTCGCCGGATGCGTCCGACTCGTCCGACTCGCCCCACCGACACGCTGCCGCTCGGCAGTCCACGCCGCGACCGCCTTGGCGGTCCGATTTCCGCACAGCTCGCCCGTCGGCAGCGCCCTACTTCGCGTCCGCTCGACGGCCTGCCCGTCGGCAGCGCCCTACTTCGCGTCCGCTCGACGGCCTGCCTTGAGATGCAGACATCCCGGAACGTTCAACCCAGGCGGAAATTCTTGCCGAGGTAGACCTCACGCACTTCCGGATCTTCCGCGATCTCGACCGGCGCCCCCTGCCGCAGGATGGCGCCGTCCTTGATGATGTAGGCGCGGTCACAGATCGACAAGGTCTCGCGGACGCTGTGGTCGGTGATGATGACGCCGATGCCCCGGCCCCGCAGCTGTTCGATGATTTTCTGGATGTCGATGACGGCGATCGGATCGACGCCGGCGAAGGGCTCGTCGAGCAGCATGAAGCGGGGATCGAGCACCAGGGCACGCGTGATCTCGACCCGGCGTCGCTCGCCGCCCGAGAGGTCGGCCCCCTTGCGGTTGGCCTTCTCGGTCAGCCCGAGCTCGGCGAGCAGCTCGGCCAGCCGCTGCTTGCGGCGCTGCCGATCGGGTTCGACGGTCTCGAGGATCGCGTTGACGTTGTCGGCGACCGTGAGCTTGCGGAAGATCGAAGCCTCTTGCGGGAGATAGGTGATCCCGAGACGGGCGCGGCGGTACATCGGGAGGTCGGTGATGTCCCGATCGCCGAGGCGGACCTGCCCTTCGCTCGGCCGGACGGAGCCCGCGATCATGTTGAACGTCGTCGTCTTGCCGGCGCCATTCGGGCCCAGCAGGCCGACGACCTCGGCCGGTCGCACGTCGAGATCGATCCCGCGCACGGCGACCTTCTCGCCGTATCGCTTCACCAGACCACGCGCGATCAACACCTCCTCGTTCATGGCCGGCTCGCTGCTCCCCTGCACTGCGCATCCGCGCCCTGCTTCGGACTGATGACGATCGAGGCCGCCCCTTCGACGCGCGCCTTGTTCGCCGCGAGGTCGAGAACGATCAGCTCGCCCCGGACGATGTCGCAGCCTTGCACGAGCTCGGCATGACCGCGACAGGTGATCTGCTGACTCGCCCGCTCGTAGCGCGCGAGATCGCAGCGCGCCGATCGGTTGCCCTGTTCGACGCGCACGCCACCGCGAGCGACGAGCTGTCGCGGCTCGGATTCCCCTTCGACGTACTCCGCCTCGAGAAAATCACTGCGCAGTGTCAGGTCGTCCTGATGGACCCAGACGCTGCCCGTGAAGACGAGCCGCCTGCCCTCGCCCGAAGCGACGATCTCCGCTTCGTCGGCCTTGATCTCGATCGGCGCGTCGCTGTCGAAATCGCCGAGCGAGATCCGCCCATCGATCCCGCCGGAGCCCGACCGTTCCCCGCTCTCGGCCTGCCCGGGCGCGGCCTTGCCGGGCGCGGCGGCGGAGCGAACGGGATCCTTCGATGCATCGGGCGGCGCCGCGTCCGAGCGCGCGGAGACGGGCGGCGGCGGCGCATCGGTATCCGCTGCGGCGACGACCGGCGGATCCCCGCCGAGATCCCGGACGATCGCCGACGCGAGTCGATCGAGGGCCGGCTCCAGCGCGTCCCGCCCCTGGACGTGCACGGCATGCCGGAAGAGCTCCGCTCCGGAATGCCCCGAACGGACGGCGGCCTCGATCTGGCGCCCCTGGGTGCGTCCCGACGCGCGCTCCACGCGCCCGACGACGACGTTGTCGACCGCCGACTGCGAGGCCCAGCGCCGCACCGCATCCGCCCGCGGATCGAATTCCCGGTCGACCTCGAAGCTGCCCGGCGCCAGCAGCCGCTCGACTCCGAGCCGTGCGACGCGCAGCGAGAGCGCCTGCGAGATCGCCATGGCATCGCCCTCTCCGGCGAAGGGCGCGATCGCGATCCGGATCCCCGCGCCGCCTTGATCCGCGCGTGCCGAGAACGACGCGAGCCCCGACGCGACCAGCACGGTCCAGACGAGCCGGGCTGCCGTCCGTCGACGCCGGCGATGCGCAGCGCCCGGCCGGCGGCCGCCCAGGGGATGCCTCGAGCGATCGGCGATCATGGTTCCTGCACCACCGAAGCCCCACCCTCCAGGCGAAAACGCTGCTCGTCGACGAAATAACGGAAGCCACCCCCGCGATAGCTGCCGCCCCGATCGATGATCACGACGGGCTCGTCCGTGTACAAAACCCGCGTGTCGTCATCATAGGCGACCCAGCTCGCGCGGAAGCGGCGGCCACCTTCGATGGTGCCCGAGACACTGCCCTCGGCGACGAACGATTGGGTCGCGAGATTCAGGCGACCGCTCTCGCAGCGCATCTCGAAGCCCGTCCGACCGGGCCCCGGCGCCACCGTGACCTCGACGCCCTCGAGGTCCGCGACCTGATGATCCGGGTAGAAGCGCGCGCGCTCCGCGCGCAGCAGGACCTCGTTCTCCGATCCCTCGCTGGCCACGAACGTCATGCCGACCACGTGGAGGATCTGGCCCGGATCACCGTCCAGCCAATGGAGATCGGGCGCCTCGGCGGCGCCGACGGAGGCGAGCAGCAGGAGCAGAACGACCCCGACGGCCCGTCCGACACCCGATCCGGCGTGAAGCCGGCGCGCGATCGCGGGCCGTGTCGTCCCCACTCAGTCCTCGTGTCCGAAGATCGTCTTCAGCGGCTCGCGACTGCCGAGCCAATGCGCGGGCCGCAGCAAGAGATAGTCGAGCGCCACGCCCACCGGATGCAGGACGTAGGCGATGATCCGGAGCGGATGCCCGCTGCTCTTCTCGTCGTATTCGTCGGCGCGCACCGGCGTCGCCGAAGCGATGCCCATCATCGCGAGCGCCAGCAGCGTCAACGCGAAGCGCTTCAACGAACGCAGTGGGCGGATCGTTCGGCCGGCCCGCATCGGCCTCGGCTCGTACTTCTCGATCATGCGCTTCATGGCGGTGTCCTCTCGTCTGTGACCGTCTCGCCTATCGGCTGCGGAGAGCGCCCCGTTCACCCTTCGTTCCCGAACTACGCGCGCGTCGCGCATCCGCCTGCCCCCGCGCCTGACCCCGCAAAGGAGGCCCGACCCATCGCCGGCAACTGCGATCCGAGTCGCCTCCGACCGCCAACGCGCCCCGCACCACGCGGGCCCCTGGCCCGGGACGTGCAACGCAGCGGCAGCTTACCCCCATTCGGGCCGGTGAGCCCGAGGGGCCCACCCCTGCCCCCCGCGGGCCTTCGATCCAAACCCAGAGACATCGCGCTGCTCTCGACGGCTCCTGGATGCAACAGCGGGCACCGGAACCTGAAATTGGATCCCGAAATCGCTGATTTGGACTCGGCCGACTCCCTGACTACCCGTTTCATCACCCCGATCGTGATCCTTTTGATCGAATGATCGCCCCAGGCCCTGCTCTTCCTGCCTTTTCTATGCGATATTGGCCGGCACCTGAAATCAGGTGCGGTGGAGTCTCGAAAAAAACGGCATCTCAACGCCCAAGCATGCATCCAGGCAACCCGCCTGGAAGGCAACTTCCGCGATGATCTGATCCATTCTCGGATCGATCGGCTGCCAGGAAGAAGAAAGCAACGAGATCCGAGCCGAAGATCTCCGGCTCGTGCCGTCCTCGATCGAAAAGAACCCATGCATCGAGCCGAACCGGTTCGAACGCGTCGCGAGGGATTCATGGATCCGAAAGTACCGACCGGAGCCGAAAAGCTGATCCAATGCCTGGAGCGCGAGGGGGTCGAGTACATCTTCGGGTACTCGGGCGGCGCGGCGATGCCGATCTTCGACGCCCTCGTCGACTCCCAGATCAAGCTGATCCTGGTCCGCCATGAACAGGGCGCCGCCCACATGGCGGACGGCTATGCCCGGGCGACCGGCAAGCCGGGCGTCGTGCTCGTCACCTCCGGGCCGGGCGCGACCAATACGGTGACCGGCCTGCTCACGGCCCACATGGACTCGGTCCCGATGATCGTGCTGACGGGCCAGACGATCACGTCGATGCTCGGCAAGGACGGCTTCCAGGAGGCGGACGTCACGGGCATCACCTACGCCGTCGTGAAGCACAGCTACCTGCTCAAGAACGCCGCCGACATTCCGCGCGCCACGCGAGAGGCCTTCTACATCGCGACCAGCGGCCGCCCGGGCCCGGTGCTGATCGATCTGCCCAAGGACGTGACCCAGGGCCCCTGCGACGCGCCCTTCGTCGACGAGATCGACCTGCCCGGTTATGCGGTGCCGGCCCACGGCGATCCCGCGGCGATCCGGCGCGCGGCGGATCTGCTCCAGAGCGCGCGGCGCCCGGTGCTCTACGTCGGCCATGGCGCCGTCATTTCCGGCGCCGGCAAGGCCGTGATCCGGCTCGCGGAGAAGCTGCGGGCCCCGATCGTGAACACCCTGCTCGGCAAGGGCGCCGCCGACGAAACGCATCCGCTGCATCTCGGCATGCTCGGCATGCACGGCACCGCCTACGCGAACAAGGCCGTCGACGGCTGCGATCTGATCATGTCGATCGGCGCGCGCTGGGACGACCGCATCACGGGCAAGCTCGACGAGTTCTGCGTCGACGCCATCAAGATCCACATCGACATCGATCCCGCCGAGTTCGGCAAGATGGTGACGCCGGACGTCGCGATCGCCGGCGACGCGAAGCTCGTGCTCGAGGAGCTGATCCCGCTCGTCTCCGCCGCGGACACCAAGGAGTGGCTCGATCAGTGCACGATCTGGCGGCAGCGCTATCCGCTGCGTTATGCGAAGCAGGGCGGCTTGCGCGCGCAGCACGTGCTCGATCGGCTGCACGCCGTGACGAAGGGCGACGCGATCGTCACGACCGACGTCGGCCAGCACCAGATGTGGGCGGCCCAATTCTGCCTCTCGACGACCAACCGCCACTGGATCTCGTCCGGCGGCGCGGGAACGATGGGCTTCGGCTTTCCGGCGGCGATCGGCGCCCAGCTCGGCTGCCCCGACAAGAAGGTCTGGGCCGTCTGCGGTGACGGCGGCTTCCAGATGACGCAGGCGGAGCTGGCGACGGCCGCGATCCACAAGCTCCCGACCAAATGCCTGATCATCAACAACAATTACCTGGGCATGGTCCGGCAGTGGCAGGAGCTCTTCTTCGACAACCGCCTCTCCGGCGTCGACCTCGTCGGGAACCCGGATTTCGTGAAGCTCGCCGAGGCCTACGGCATCAAGGCCTGGCGCATCCGCCGACCGGGTGATGTCGACCGCATCCTCGCCAAGGCCCAGGCCTACGACGAGGGGCCCTGCGTGGTCGTCGCCGAGGTCGTGAAGGAGGACAACGTCTTCCCGATGATTCCGGCCGGCGCGCCGATCTCCGGGATGATCATCGAGAAGCCGCGGGAGAAGATGGCGAAGCCGACGGGCAGCACCTGATCGGATCGTGCGGATCGGATCCACCCGCCGCGCCCCGTGGCGCGCGAACATCGCAGACGATCGAGGAAGACGAAGATGTCGAGCCCGAGCCCCTACGAAACCCCCGCCCGAAGGCGCGTGCTCGCGCGTGCCAAGACCCCGGCCCCGGCGCCCGCGCCCGCCGGCCTGCATACGATCTCGCTGCTCGTCCGCGATGCACCGGGCGTGCTCGTGCGGGTCGCGATGGTGTTCTCGCGCCGCGGCTACAACATCGAGAGCCTCGTCGTGAGCGCGAGCGCGGAGCCCGGCTTCTCGCGCATGACGGTCACCTGCTCCGGCGACGGTGCGATCCTCGAGCAGATGATCCAGCAGCTGTCGAAGCTCGTGGACGTCGTGCACGCCCTCGACCACACGACGAGCGATCGTTACGAGACCGAGATCGCGCTCATCAAGGTCCGCTGTGCGGGCCCGTCTCGGCGCGAGGTGCTCGAGATCGCCGAGCACTTCAACGCGAAGGTCGTCGACTATGCGCCCGAGAGCGTGATCCTGCGAGTCTACGGCAGCAGCGAGAAGCTCGACGCGATGGTCTCGCTTTTCACGCCCGAGCAGATCGTCGATCTCGTCCGGTCGGGCAAGATCGTGATGGCGCGCGCCCTCGACATGACCTGACCGGCCCGCGCCGACCCGCTCGCCTCGCAAGGCGCCTCCGGGCCGGAACCGCGCCGGAGCCGCGCCAGTGGGTCGTCAGTCGGTCGTCAGTCGGTCGTCAGTGGGTCGTGTGCGTGTGGTCGCGACGCGCCAGCAGCTGGATCTGCCAGAGCCGCCGGCGCAGCCCCTCGCGGAATCCTGGATCGGGAAGCGGAATCCGTCCCGCCGATCGGCCACCCCGATCACCCGCCACGAAGTCCTCGAAATCCCGCGCCTGGGCGCCGCAGAAGCCCGCTGCCCGCAGCGCATCGCTTCCGAACGAGCTCGAGAGCGCGAGGATCCGCCGCCGCCGCCCGGGGCGAATGGCGATCGAGCGAGAAGCGTCCACCGGGCCCGGCACTTCCGCCGAGCCCTTCCCGTCTCCACCGAACCGTTTCATGCCGGCTCCTCCAGCGAGGCCGCAGGGGCGCCGCCGGGAAGGGCCGTCTCGAAGAAGATCCGCTTCACGCGATACAGGCTCGACCGCACCGCGTCGCTCGTGCGATTCGTGCGCCGCGAGATCTCGGGAATCGAGAGATTCTCGAGATGCCGCATCGCGAAGATCTCCGCCTGCCAATCTGCCACCTGCTCGAGCCGGGACGAGAGCTCGTCTCCGAACCGATGCAGATCCAGCACGTCGTCGGGCGAAGCCGGCGCGAGCACGGCCGACGGGATCAGCTCGCTCTCCTCGACCAGGTCGATCCGATCGCTCAGCGTCCGGGCCCGGCGCAGCGCGTTGTTGGTCGTGTTCTTCGCGATGCCGTAGATCCACGAAAGCAGCGAGGACTGGCCGCGATAGTTCTCGAAGGACCGGAAGACCGCGATGAAGGTCTCCTGCACGATTTCCTCGCATTCCGCGTGGTTGCGGATGCGGGCATACACGAAGTTGTAGATGCGCTGGAAATAACGCCCGTAGAGCTCGCCGAAATGCGCCCCACTCCCGACGCGCAATCCCTCGAGGAGCTCCTGGTCGGAAAGCGTCGAGACTCGCGCGACGGCAGGCGCGCCCTGCGCCCCGCGCTTCGGACCCGGTCGGGCTGCGCGAACCTTCGGCGCAGCCGCGGCGCCCGATTGCACGCGACTCGAGCGCGGCAGCGACCGGTCCCGGGCGGCTTTCTTGGCCGGCCGGGTCGTTCGAGTCTTCTGCGGTTCTTCTGAGACGGACTCCGCCGTCGGGCTCGCCGCGGGCGGGACCGAGCGGGCACGGGCACCCCGCGCCTTCGCCTTGCGAGCGTCGGAGCGAAGCCCGGATGCACGGTCCACGGCAGAATCAGCATGTTCGGCGTACACGTCGACGACGACGGACGCCTCAGCAGCAGGCGTTCGAGACAAAACGGCCCTCTCCTCGCACCTTCGCGAAGGCGCGATGCCGCGTCCCGGATCCCAGAGATCGACAGGGTCCCCCCGTGTCTATGAGGGAGTGACCGTTTGAGCGACGACGTGGCGCGACTCGACGGGAAAAATCGACGGATGTCGGCGATGCGATCGGGATGCACGACGGTTGCCGGCCGGCTGCACGCGCTGGAGCCCGGCGCGGGCGGGCAGCGACGCCGGCAGCGGTCCGGCGAGCGCCGCCGCAGCAGGCTCGCCGGACCGTTCGAGCGGAGGGCTCAGCCCTGGAGCAGCGTGAGCGCGGCCTGGGTCGAGACGTTCGCCTGGGCCAGCACCGAGATGCCTGCCTGCTGAAGGACCTGATTGCGCGTCAGCTCCGCAGTCTCCGACGCGAAGTCGACGTCGCGAAGGCGCGAATCCGCCGCTGCCGTGTTCTCGACCGCGATCGCGATCGAGCGGATCGCCGACTCGAGCCGGTTCTGCGCGGTACCGAACGATGCCCGGAGTGACGCGACCAGACCGACGGCGCTGTCGAGCAGTGCGAGCGCCGAGAGGGCCCCGCTCGCGCTCGAGACCGCGAGCCCGTTGATTCCGATCGCACTCGCCGTCGCATTGACGGCGCTGACCGTGAAGCGGTCGTCCGCCCCGGCACCGGTCCCGATCTGGAAGGTGATCGGCGCGCCCGATTGGAGGATCAGCAGACCGTTGAATTCGGTGATCGAGGCGATGCGGTCGACCTCGGAGAGCAGCCCCTGGAACTCGAGATCGACGGTCGCACGCTCCGCGGGACCGAGCGTGCCGTTGGCCGACTGGATCGCGAGCTCGCGCAGTCGGATCAGGATCGAGCTCGTCTCGTTGAGGGCACCTTCCGCGATCTGGAGCAGGGAGATGCCGTCGTTGGCATTGCGCTGAGCCTGCTGGAGGCTCCGGATCTCCGCGCGGAACTGCTCCGAGATGCCGAGGCCGGCTGCGTCGTCTGCCGCGCGGCTGATGCGCAGGCCGGACGAGAGCCGCTGGAGCGACTTGCCCAGGCGGTCGGTCGTATTGACGAGGTTCCGCTGCGCATTGATCGAGCTGATGTTCGAGTTGACCCGCAAGCCCATGCTGGATTCTCCTGATTCACGAATTTCGCCGGCGGACGCCTTGCCACGCGCATCCCACCGGTCTGCGCCCCGACCGCACCGAGGAGCACGACTGCAATCGCGATGCCACCTCGTCGCGGATGGCTTGCCGGTGTCTTCCAAAGCTCTCGCGCGGCTGGGTTCGTGCTCGCGCGCGTTTCGATCGACGCTCGAAGGCGGCGTCCGAAACGCGTCCGTTTCCGGTTGAAGCGGCGGATTTCAGTCTGAACGCCGAGGGCGGCGGGAATTGCCGCGGGCGCGCGCTCGGGAGGTTTCGCGTGCGACGGCGAGCGCGGACCCGGCCCGAGGCTGTGCGCGCCGGATGCGCCGGAATTCGAGTGGGGGCGGAGGAAATCGCGTGAGCGCGGGGCTCAGGGCGCGGCGGCGCGCTCCGCGTCTTCCGGATCGGGGGGCGGCAGCTCTTCGAGCGCACCGCCCCGCATCGCGCAGTCGGCCGCGCGCATGAACTGGACGCCCTGCCCGCCATGGCATCGGACCAGACGATCGAGGTCGTGGAGATCGGTGGGCGCGGGCGCCGCGGTCGGCTCCGGACCGGAGGGCGGGCCGGGAACGCCCCCCGCCATCGAATCGCCGCCCGCCTCGGCGGCCGGCCCACTGCCGGAATCCGCCGCTTCGAGCTCCGCCCCGAGCCGCTCGAGCTCGACGAGATCCCCCGCGACGCCGGTCGGCGTCACGGTCACGATGCGGATGCCGACCAGCGCGCCGAGCACCGCGAGCCCGATCGTCAGCTTCGTACCCGCTCGCCAGAGCGCCTTCGAGAGCCAGGGTTCCATGGCGAGCCGATCGGCGGGTCCGCGCGAGGCCTTGAGCTGCCCGCAGCCCGGCGCGGCCCGGCCGGGCGCGGCACCGGCCCGGACGCCAGGGACCAGGCCGGGAGATTCAGGGGACGCGAGCGCCTCCTGTCTCCGTTCCGGGCCTGGCGCCCCGGCGATCCGTGCCCGCCGAGCGCCTAGCGCCCGCGCAGCACGTCGCGCGGCAGGCCGTAGCCCCGCTCGCCGATGATGTTCAGCTGGATGTTGGTCGCACCGCCGGCGATCGCCGGCCCCATCGAGAAGATGTACTGGAGCACCCAGCCCGTCGGCGTCGAGCGCCGGCCCCAGGTATCCAGCTCCTCCTCGCGCGGCGCGAGCACGCCGTCGCCGCCGATCAGATCGTAGGCGCAGCGCGCGATCTTCTGCATCGTGTCGGTCGAGTAGACCTTGTTCATCATCACCGGGCGCATCACCTTCAGCATCTCGCCGCGCTGCCCCGCACTGAACTGGCGCAGGTTCGACGTCTCGCACGTGCGAACGAAGCCTTCGATCTCCGCGAGCCGCTGGCGAACCCCCGGATCCTCGATCGCCGGGCGTCCGTTGCGCCGGCGGGACCGGGCGAGCTCGACGAGATCCTGAAAGGCTTCGCGCATCATGTAGGGATTGCCGATCAGGTTCCGCTCGTGGACGAGCGTCGCACGCGAAACCTGCCAGCCCTGCCCCCGCGCGCCGACGATGTTGCCCGCCGGAATCCGCGCGTCGTCGAAGAAGACCTCGTTGAACTCGTAGCCGCCCGTCATCTCGCGCAGCGGCCGGACTTCGATGCCCTTCGTCTTCATGGGGACGAGCAGATAGGAGATGCCTTCGTGCTTCCTGCCGCCCTGCTCGGTGCGGAACAGACCGAACATCATGTGCGCGCGTTGGGCGCCGCTGGTCCAGATCTTCTGGCCCTTCAGGACCCACTCGTCCCCCTCGAGCCGGGCCTGGGTCTGGAGCGATGCGAGATCGCTGCCCGATCCCGGCTCGCTATAGCCCTGGCACCAGCTCTCCTCGCCGCGCAGCGCCGGCGCGATGTAGCGCGCCTTCTGCGCTTCGGTTCCGAACTCGAGCAGCGTCGGCACGAGCATGCCCGCGCCCTGGCTCGTGAGATCGCGCGGCGCGCCCGCACGATGGAACTCCTCCTGGATGATCTGATCCTCGATGGCGTCCTTCGGCTGCTCGGAGCCGCCGAACTGCCGCGGGACATGGCGGTAGACCAGCCCTGCATCGACGCCGCGCTGGCGGAAGATCGCCTCCTGCTCGGGGAGGGGCAGCTTCGCTTCGGCGCCGGTGAGCGGCCAACCCTTCAGGAAGGCCTTCACCTTCTCGCGGAAGCGCTCGTGGGCGGCACTGTACGTCAGGTCCATCGCTACCAACCTCCCAGCCGAGCCGATCGCTCGCGGTGTGCCTCCGGCGTCCCGAGGAACGCGCGGTCGAACATGATCCGCTTGAACCACATCTGGACCTCACACTCCCAGGTGAAGCCGTAGCCGCCGTGCAGCTCGACGGACTGGCGCGCCGTGTCCATCGCGCGGTCCGTGATGTGGGCCTTCGCGATCGACGCCTGGCGCGAGGCGTCGGCGTGCTCCCGGTCGAGGGCGTGGGCCGCATACCACCAGAGCGCTCGCGCCGGCTCGATCTCCGTTCCCATGCGTGCGATCGCGTGCTTGATGGCCTGGAACTGGGCGATCGGTTGACCGAACTGCTCGCGCGACTGGGAGTAGGCGACGTCGAGCTCGATCAGACGACTGGCCGCGCCGAACGCATCCGCCGCGAGCAGGACCGACGCCGCGTCGAGGAGCCGCTCGCTCGCGGCCGTGTCGCCTGCGAGCAGGACGCCCCGTGCCCCTTCGAATCGCACCTGCGCGATCGGGCGGCCCCGGTCGACCCCGCCGAGATCCTCGATCGCGACGCCGCCCGCGCGGGTGTCGACCCAGGCGAGCCGGCCACCTTCGACGCCGACGAGCATTCCGTCGGCGAGCGCCGCATGGGAGACGATCGTCTTGCTCCCGTCGACTCGACCGTCGGCGAAGCGCGCCTGCCAGTCGCCCGGCGCGAAGGCGGCGTCGCCCTCCTGGAGCGCGACGGTCGCGATGATCTCACCGCTCGCGAGCTTCGGCAGGATCGCGGCCTGCTGGGATGCGTCGCCGCTCGCGACCACGCCGAAAGTCGCGATCCCATGCCCGAGAAAGGGGCCCGGCATGCCCGCATGACCGAGCACCTCCGCGGCGAGCGCCACGTCGAGCAGCTCGAGTCCCGCCCCCCCGAAGCGCTCCGGAACCGCGAGCCCCGCGACGCCCATCTCCGCGAGGCCCGACCAGAGCGACGGGTCGTGTCCCTCGCCCGCGTCGAAGAGCTCCCGGACGCGCGTCGTCGGACATTCCTTCTCCGCGAAGCCGCGCAGCGTCTCCTGCAGCATTTCCTGCTCTTCGCTCAACCCGAAATCCATGTCGACTTCCGCTCCTTCTCCGATGTCCCGCCGCTGCGGCCGCGAGGTCTCCGCCCCCGCGCCGTTCGCTCCGCGCTAGGCGACGCCGAGCTTGCCCTTCGCGAACTCTTCGTAGCTCCGCCGGTCGACGAAGACGTGGAGCCCACCGGTCAGCATGTCTCGGAAGCAGCGCTGGATCAGGCTCGGATTGCGCAGACCCTGGCTGCCCGCGTTGCGGTAGGCCCAGGTCACGATCTCCTCGCAGACCTGCGTCAGGTAGGCGGTCGCGCCCATCATCTCGTCGTTGTCGATCTTGGCGAGGGTCTCGCCCGCGTGGAGCCGGCGCTCCATGCGCCCGAAGACCTCGTGCGCCAGCGTGCGCACCGAGTTCAGCGCGAACATCCGCTCGCCGAGATCCCGGCGGAAGACCTGCTGGTCGATCAGCGAGCTCGAGCCGAGGCGGGCGCGGCCGCCCCGGGCGATGAGGACGATCTCGTGCAGCGCCCGGCGGGCGACGCCGAGGCCCCAGCCCGCGTGGCCGAGGCCCGCGAGCGCTGCCGCGCCGAGGCCGTAGATCGGGCCACCGGTGCGGACCTTCGGCTCGAAGAGATAGAACGAGTAGCGCTCGTCGACGAGCTGCTCGGGCACCCGATAGTCGAAGCTGCCCGTCCCACGCAGCCCCATCACGTCCCAACCGCCCTTCATTTCGACCTTCGACTTCGGCACGAAATAACAGAGATAGGCCGGCAGGCCGCTCGGCAGCACCTCCGGCGCGCCACCGTCGCCCATCACGAACCCGCCGCCGCCGAGGAAGCTCGCATGGCCACTGCCGCTGCCGAAGCCGTACTCGCCGGAGAGCCGGAAGCCGCTGCCTTCCCGCTTGATCGCGCCGCGCGGGGCGAACTGCCCCGCGAACACTGCACCGGGCTTGCCGCCGACCATCTCGCGGGCGGCGTCCGGATCGATGAAGGCGCAGTACGCGGTCGCACTGGCGTTCGCCATCTGGGACCAGCCGATCGAGCCGTCCTGATGGGCGAGCTCCTCGAAGACGTCCATCACCGTGCGGCAATCCGCCTCGGCGCCGCCGAGCGCCTTCGGAACCATCATGTGGAAGAGGCCGGACTCGGTGAACGCCTCGATCACGGGCTTCGTGAGCGTCAGCTCGCGGTCGCTCGCGTCGGCCTCCGCCTCGATCAACGGGCGCAGCGCGCGCGCCTTCTCGAGCAGATCGGACGAGGAAACGGAGGGGGCTCGGGACATCGATGGCACTCCTGGCGGGCGGCCGCGCGGGGCGGCCGCTCTCCACTCTTGGGGCTTCCGCTTTTGGGCAGCGGAGCCTGCGTGAAACACGTTCTACCGTCAAGAGCAGCGGCGCCGGCGAGGCCCGGCGGCGTCAACTTCCGCCGAATCCGCCCCGGAACGCGCGCTCGAAGGCCGGTCGCGCTGCGAGCCGTTCGAACCAGGCGTCCAGCGCTGCCGATGCGACGGGCAGCTCGTCGACCAGCCGTGCGAGGGCGATGCCGTAGCCCGCCATCAGGTCCGCCGCGGTGAAGCGATCCTCGACGAGGTAGTCGCGGTCGGCGAGCGCGTCGCCGAGCTGCCCGACGCCCTTCGCGAATTGCCGCCGCGCGAGCGCGAGCGCCTGCGGAATCCGATCCGCCTCCCGAAGGACGAATTTGTGGGCGTTGATCTGGCCGAGCGGTGGCAGGAGCGAGGCTTCCGACCAGTGCATCCACTGCAGGTAGGGCCCGCGCGCGGGCGCATCGCTGGCCGGTTCGAGGCGGCCCCGGCCATGGCGCTCGAGCAGATACTGCACGATCGCGCCGGATTCGAAGAAGGCGACGCCTTCGTCTTCGAGCGTCGGGACCTTGCCGGCGGGATTGAGCCGGCGGTATTCGGGCGCGCGCAGGCGCGGATCGCCGAGGCGGTAGGTCTCGAGCGCGTAGTCGACGTCGCCGAGCTCTTCGAGCAGCCAGATCACGCGACAGGAGCGGGCGCCGGGGACATGGTGGAGCTTCAGCATGGGGGCGAATCATCCTCGCGGGTCCGAGCGCGGCCGCGGGTCGCGTGTCCCCGACGATTCGCCTTCGGCGCGCCCGCCGAACGCAGCGGCACGTAGCAGCAGGCAGCGGCAAGACGCTATCCGATCCCGCCGGACCGAGCGACGGCGCGCGCCCTCCCGGCGCGTGCGTTCCCTATCCTGCCCCCATGCAATCGGAGCCGACGAACGGCCGAACCCAGGCCTTTTCTCGCGGGCTGGTCGCGGCGGCGATCGCGCTCCTCACGCTCTGGGTCTATGCGGGCGTGCGGAACCATACGTTCGTCGACTTCGACGACACCGACTACGTCGTCGCCAATCCGAATCTCGACGGACGACTCACCTTCGCCGACGTCGAGCGCGCCTTTCGCGAGCCCGAGAACAGCAACTGGTCGCCGCTGACCTCGCTCTCCCTCATGCTCAGCGACGCGCTCCACGGCCCGGCCCCCGGCGCCTACGCCCTCACCAACGTCCTGCTCCACGTCCTCGCGAGCGTGCTGCTCTTCGTCGCCTTCGGCCGGCTGACGGGCCGCTGGGCCGGGAGCGCCGCCGTCGCCGCGGTCTTCGCCGTGCATCCCCTCCACGTCGAGTCGGTCGCCTGGATCGCGCAGCGCAAGGACGTGCTCGCCGGCTTCTTCTGGATGGCGACGCTCTCGGCGTATCCGCGGGCCGCGCGCACGGGGCGCTTCCCCGCCCACGCCAGCGTCTTCCTGCTCGGCCTGCTCGCCCTGCTCTCCAAACCGACCGCCGTGGCACTCCCGATCACGCTGCTGCTGCTCGACTACTGGCCCCTCGCCCGCCTCCGAACCGGCTCGGCGCTGCGCCGCGCCCTGCTGGAGAAGGCGCCGCTGCTCGTGGCCGCTGCGGCGGTCGCGGTGGTCACCCATGCCGTCCAGACCCAGGCGGGAACGAACGCCACGGCCCAGACACCGCTCGCTTCGCGCGTCCTGAATGCCGGCCGTGCGTATGCGATCTACGTCTCGGAGACGTTCTGGCCCGTCGATCTCGCCTATTTCCATCCCTTCCCGGCGGAGGCCGTCCTCCGAACGCCCGCGACGTACGCCGCCTTCGCCGCGATCGTCGCGACGACCGCCCTCGCGCTGGCCGCAGCGAAGCGCCATCCCGCCTTCACGATGGGTTGGCTGTGGTTCCTGCTGACCCTCGTCCCGATGATCGGCCTCGTGCGCGTCGGCGGTCAGGCCCACGCCGACCGCTATGTCTACGTCGCGCAGACGGGTCTCGTCGTGATCGTCGTCTTCGCCCTGCCCGACGCGTGGAAGGCGCGCGCACCCGGGCGCGGAGGTGCGGCACGCGGGGGACGCCGAACGGCGGCGGCATCGACGGCCGGCGCTGTCGCGGCGGCGCGGGCGGCGGGCGTCGGGGTCGTCCTGCTCCTCGCCGTGCTCGCGCGTGCGCAGGTCGGCGTGTGGCGGGATTCGATCGCGCTCTTCTCCCATGCGACGCGCGTGACCCGCGACAACGCCCATGCCCACCGCTTTCTCGGGGTGAGTCTGTGGGCGGCGGGGGATCGCGAAGGCGGGGCCCGGAATCTGATCGAGGCCCTGCGGATCCGGCCGGATTGGGGCGAAGCGCGCCTGGTCTACGCGACCGCGCTGCTCCAGGGCGGGCAGCTCGCGGCCGCGGATCGGGAGATCGAACGCGCAGCGCGCGAGGGCGCCGCGCCGGCGCTCGTCTGGGCCGCGCGCGGGGTGGTCGCCGACGCACGGGGCGAGCCCGCTCGCGCGGCCGAGGCCTACGAACGATCGCTCGCCCTCGATCCGGACGATTGGGAGGTCGCGAACAACCTCGCCTGGATCCGGGCGGCGAGCGCCGACGCGAAGCTGCGGGATCCCGCTCGCGCACTCGCTCTCGCGCAAGCCGCGGCGCAGCGGATGCCGGACCACCCCTTCGTGCTCGGAACCCTCGCAGCAGCGTTCGCGAGCGCGGAGCGCTGGTCGGAGGCCGTCGACACGCAATCCCTCGCGATCGCCCGGCTGCGCGCTGAGAACGAGGACCTCCCGCCCGGCGACTTCGAGGCCCGCCTCGCCGCCTACCGGGCGCGGCGCCCTCCCTGGCAATCCATCGAAATCGCGCGATGATCGTTTTGCATCCGGTCCGAGCCGGACCCCCCGAAAGGAGCCGCCGTGACACGCGAAGCGAAGCACGCAGAAAAGCAATCCAGGCAGGACGAGAAGACCGGCGACGAGAAGATGAAGGAGGCCATGCAGCGCTTCCTGAACGCCGCGCCCCGGACCCCCTGGGAGGAGCTGATCGAGCGGAAGACGAAGCTCGCCGCAGCGCTCCGCATCTTCGGCCGCCTCGGCTTCGACGAGGGACTCGCGGGCCACATCACTGCGCGGGACCCTTTCGATCCGACGCATTTCTGGGTCAACCCGGCCGGACGCTCCTTCAAGCTGATGTGCGTCTCGGATCTGATCAAGGTCGACGATTCGGGTCAGATCCTCGAAGGCGAGGGCCTGCTCAACCAGGCCGCCTTCGCGATCCATTCGCGGATCCACAAGGCGCGCCCCGACGTCGTCGCGGCCGCCCACGCCCATTCGCTGTACGGCAAGTCCTGGTCGACCCTCGGCCGCCTGCTGGATCCGCTGACCCAGGACGCCTGCGCGTTCTACCAGGACCACGGCCTCTTCGACGACTACACGGGGGTCGTCACGGATCTCGGCGAGGGCGACCGGATCGCCGCCGCTCTCGGCCAGTCGAAGGCCGTGATCCTTCGCAACCACGGGCTGCTGACCGTCGGCCACACCGTCGACGAGGCCGCGTTCTGGTTCATCACGATGGAGCGCAGCTGTCAGGCGCAGCTGCTCGCCGAAGCCGCCGGCCGGCCGATCCCGATCGACCCCGTGAACGCCAAGCAGACCGCGGATCTCGTCGGCCGTCACGGCACGGGCCAGATCAGCTTCAAGCCCCTCTACGACGTCCTCATGAAGGAAGCCCCGGACTTTCTCGATTGAAGGAGCGCAGGCGGCTCGATTGAAGGAGCGCAGGCGGACCGGCGTTTCGGCGCCGGTCCGCGCGCTCCGGTACCCGCCTAGCGTCGACCGGCGGCCTTGCGGAAGGCCTGGACGAGCGGCGTCAACAGATCTTCGACGGCGGCCTGGCTGCTCGGCAGATCGAGGGTGATGCGCAGATCCGTGAGCCCGCCCGCCACCATGGCCGGGACGTGGGCCATCGTCTTCTCGACGTCGATCTGCTTGCTCGCACCGTTCTTCTCGTTCGTGTAGGCGACCTGGATGTAGCTCGTGGCCTCGAAGCCCTCGGCGCTGCGCCCGGCCTTGACGAGCTCTTCGCGGATCTTCTTCAGCCCTTCGATCGGGTTCATGCCGTCGGGGCCCCACGGAATCCAGCCGCTGCCGTACTTCACGATCCGGCGCAGGACGTTCGGGTTGAGCGTCCCGCTGATCCAGAACGGCACGCCGCAGGGGTGGACGGGCTTGGGGTTCACGTGGATCCGCTCGAAGCGCGCGATCCGGCCCTGATGGCTCGCCGACTCGTTGCGCCAGAGCGTCTGGCAGATCTCGAGGGTCTCGTCGAGCAGCTTGCCGCGGCCATCGTATTCGATGCCGTTCGCCTCGTATTCCTCTCGCTGCCAGCCGACGCCGACGCCGATGTCGAGCCGGCCCTCCGAGAGGACGTCGAGGGTCGAGAGCTGCTTCGCGAGGGTCGCCGGGCGGCGCAGCGGCGCGATCAGGATGCCCGTCAGGAAGCGCGTGCGCTTCGTGATCGCGGCCCACATCGAGAGCAGGACGATCGGATCGAGCCATTGCCCGTCGGGCCCGGTCGGCTGGACGCCGCCCTTGGTTCCGCCGGTCTTCGGATCACCGTAGGCCTCGAGGTTCTCCCCGAGCACGACGTGATCCGAGACGACGAGGCGATCGATACCCGCTGCATCCGCGCCGCGTGCCTGGTCGAAGAGATGGCGCCAACCGCCGATCCCCGGATCCTTCGCCGAGAAGTTCGGCGGCTGGAGCGAGAGGGCGGGACGGACGGCGGCGGGCGAATGGGCTTCGGGCATTTCGGATTCCTCCTGGACGAAGTGGAATGATTCGGGACGAGGCGATGCGAGGCGGGCGATGTGGCTCCCGACGGATCGACGAAGCCGGGCGCGGTGCCGGATCGCGCCGCCGACTTCGAAGAGAAGACGCCTAGCCGCTCACGCGCAGATCCTTGAAGGGGCGGTCGCGATCGAAACGGGGCTCCTTCGGCAGGCCGAGGGCGCGCTCGCCGAGGCCGTTGCGATGGACCTCGACGGTCCCGCCGCCGACGGTCATCGCGCCCCGGGCGAGCAGGCTGTCCTGCCAGATTCCCTGCATCGGTGCCGAGGGCCCGGCGAGCACGCCGAGCGCACCCTCCAGCCAGGCGGCGAGCTCGGCCTTGCGATGGCCGCTCTCTGCGGTGAACACCTTCAATACGGAGCCGTCGACGTCGGGCCGGCGGCCATCGAGGATCGCACGGCGCAGCCGATCCTGAAGAAGGGCGAGAACGCGCTCCTCGACGTAGCCCGCCCCGAGCCGCTCGCGCACGACGCCGTCCTCGAATCGCCCGCTCGCAACGGCGTCGGCGACGAGATCGGCGACCCGTGTCCGCCCGTGGCTCGTCGTGCCGATGTTCGCGCCTTCGTTCATCAGGACGAAGGTCGTGACCGGCCAGCCGCGGCCGAGCCCGTTCACGACGTAGGCGAGTGGAGTCCGCACGTCCTTGAAGAAGACCTCGTTGAAGTGGCGGTCGCCCTTCATCGTGACCAACGGCCGGACCTCGACGCCGGGCTGTCGCATGTCGACGAGGGCGAAGGTGATGCCGTCGTGCTTCGGGACGTCGGGGTTCGTCCGGCAGACGATGAAGCCCCAATCCGCGTGCTGGGCACTGGTCGTCCAGACCTTCTGGCCGTTGATCACGAGATCGTCGCCGTCGACGACCGCCCGCGTTCGCACCGCCGCGAGATCCGACCCGGCCTCCGGCTCGCTGAAGAGCTGGCACCAGATCTCGTCGCCGCGCAGCATCGGCTTCAGGAAGCGCTCGCGCTGCTCCGGCGTGCCGTATTTGATCAGCGCAGGGCCGACGAGCCCGACCGCGGCGTCGATGAATCCGCTCGTGACGTCGAAGGCCGCCTGCTCTTCCGCGAAGAGCATCGCCTGCGCCGGCGTGCCGCCGCGGCCGCCGTGCTCGCGCGCCCAGGTGATCGCGGCCCAGCCGCCGTCGAAGCGCCGGCGCTGCCACGCCTTCATCTTCGCCCAGTATTCCTGCTCGGCCTCGAAGGAATGATCACGGGGGCCGAGCGACCAGTCCGCCGGGCCCTGTCGCCGCGTCGCATTCGCCTCGAGCCAGGCACGGGCTTCGGCCCGGAACGCCGCCTCTTCCGGGGTATCCGCTCGTCTCATCGCTGCGCTCCCGCTCCGCCCGCCGCCCGCGCGCCCGGCTTCGCCTTCGATCCGATCCCGGCCTCCGCGGCGGCGACACGGCGCGCGACACGGTCGTGGTGTTCGCTCGCCGAGCCGTGCAGGAGGGCGAAGGACTGGGCGCGGCGGTAGTAGAGATGGGCGTCGTATTCCCAGGTGTATCCGACGCCGCCCTGGATCTGCATGTTCTCGATCGCCATCCGGACGAAGGCGGGGCCACACTGCGCCTTCGCGACGGATGCGAGCAGCGAGCGCTCCGGATCGTCCGCCTCACAGGCCTCGATCGCCGCCCGGGCCGCCGTTCGCGACGCCTCGAAGTCGATCAGCATGTCGGCGCATTTATGCTTGATCGCCTGGAAGGATCCGATCGGGCGCCCGAACTGGTGGCGCGCATTCGCGTAGTCGACCGCGGCTTCGAGGACGCGCTGCATCCCGCCGATCTGCTCGGCGCAGAGCAGGACCGTCGCCTCCTCGAGCCCCCGGCCGATCGCCGATCCATCCGCCCCGGGCTCACCGACGGGCTGCGCCGCGACGTTCGCGAAGCGTAGCGTCGCGAGCGGGCGTGTCGGATCGAAAGCCTCGGCGGGCTCGATCGCCAGGCCGGCGGCCGCCGGGTCGACCGCGAACAGGCCGAGCCCCTCCCCGCCCGCGCTGCCGGGCGTCCGGGCGACGACGAAGAATCGCTCGGCGACCGGCGCATCGAGCACGATCTGCTTCTCGCCCGTGAGCCGGTAGACCGCTCCGTCCGGTCGCGCCTCGAGCCGCGTGCGCGCGGGATCCGCCGGGCCGCCGTCCTCCTGCCAGGCGAGGGTCGCGATCTGCCCGGCCGCGAGGGGTGCGAGCCAGTCCTCGGCCTTCCCGCCGCTCGCCTCGAGGACGCGCGCGACCACGCGCCCCGCGAGCGCCGCGGCCGAGAAGAGCGGGATCGGCGCGAGCGCCCGCCCGCACTCGCCGAGCGCGATGCCGAGCTCCATCAGGCCGAAGCCCTGCCCGCCCTGCGCCTCGGGAATCGCGAGGCCGACCAGACCGAGCTCTGCGCCCGCCTTCTCCCAGAGCGGACGCGCGAGGCCCGCGACGGATTCCATCACGCGGCGCGTCTCCGCCATCGGCGCGTTCGCCTCGAAGAAGCGCCGCAGCGTATCGCGGAACTCGACCTGTTCCGGCGCGAGATCGAAGTCGGGAAGCGAGAGCGGCAATCGAAGATCTCCTGCTAGAGCGAGAGACCGAAGAGCTCGATCGCGTTGCCCCGAGCGATCTTGTCGACCTGATCCTGGGGCAGATGACCGAAGAGATCCTCCGCCGTCCGCTTCGTGTGGGGGAACGTGCCGTCCTGATGCGGATAGTCCGTCTCGAACATGACCTGATCGAGCCCGATCCGATCGATGAGATCGATCCCGACGGTGTCCTTGAAGAAGCAGCTGTAGACGTTGCGCCGGTAGTAGTGGGACGGCGGCTCCGGCAGCCGGAACTCGTTCTGCGCCCATTGATGGGTCTGCCAGGTGTCGTCGGCGCGCTCGATGAAGTACGGGATCCAGCCGATCTGGCACTCCGCGTAGAGCAGCTTCACGTTCGGGAACTGCGCGAGCTTGCCCGAGAAGATCCAGTCGAGCATCGAAGCGACGCTGTTGCAGGCGATCAGGTTGGAGGACATGATCGTCGGCGCATCGGGCGAGGTGCTGACGGTCTTCGTCCCGGAACCGATGTGCATGCAGATGACGGTCCCCGTCTCCTCGCAGGCGCGGATGAAGGGATTCCAGTAGTCGCAGTGCAGCGACGGCAATCCGAGCCAGGCCGGCAGCTCCGAGAAGGCCACCGCCCGGACCCCGCGCGCGGCGTTGCGACGGATCTCGGCCGCCGCGAGCTCGGCGTCCCAGAGCGGCACGATGCAGAGCGGGATCAGCCGCCCGTTCGTCCCGCCACACCACTCCTCGACCATCCAGTCGTTGTACGCCTCGACGCAGAGCTTCGCGAGCTCGCGATCCTTGCGTTCGTTGAAGAGCTGGCCGCAGAAGCGCGGATAGTTCGGAAAGCAGAGCGAGGCCTCGACGTGGTTCGCGTCCATGTCGGCGATCCGCGCCTTCGGGTCCCAGCAGCCGCGCGCGATGTCGTCGAAGGTCACGCCGATCGGCTTCACCTGCTCGGGCGGCAGGCCCGGGCACGCGATCATCAGGCGCAGCTGATAGATGTGATCTTCGTAATGCCACCACGCCGCGAGGGGACCGTCGTCCCCGGGCCGCTCGACCCAGACCCCGTCGACCAGCTTCGGAACGCCCCGCGGCTTCAGCACGACCCGCGGCCCCTTGTCGCGAAAGCGCGCGGGCAATCGGGAATCCCAGATATGGGGCGGCTCGACGACGTGGTCGTCGACACTGATGATCCGGGGAATCGTGCTCATGGGCGAGCCACTCGGGCGCATGCCTGTCTCCTTGCCGGGCGAGATCTGCTGGGCTTTGTTCGGGCGAGTTGCCGAGATTCGCAAACCTGCGAGATTTAGTCGACTTCGGGCGGCGGCGGCGATGCAGCCGCGCGTGCCCGGAGCGGGACTTCGAGGGCCGGAGATCGCGGATCCGGGGCCCGGTCGGAACCCGGTCGGAAGTCGTGAACCGGATTCGGGGGTCGGGAGTCGTTTTGGGTTCAGGCAGGACGCGTTTCGATTTTTCCGGACAGACGGTCGTCGTGACCGGCGGCTCCCGGGGCATCGGTCGAAAGATCTGTGAGGCCTTCGCCGAGGCCGGCGCCCGGGTCGAGACCTGCAGCCGCCGACCGGTCGAAGAGCCCTTCGCCCATCCGTCGATCCGGGCGACGGCGGTCGACGTGCGCGATCCCGAGGCGACCCGCGCCTGGCTCGCCGACTGCGCGGCGGCGAGCGGCGGAATCGACGTGCTGGTGAACAACGCCGGCGGCGCGCCTTCCGTCGCGAGTGCCGAGGCATCGCCGAAGCTGACGCAGAAGATCCTCGAGCTGAACCTGCAGGCGCCGCTCGTGCTCTCCCAGCAAGTCCATCCCCACATGCTCGCCCGCGAGAACGGCGGCGCGATCGTCAACATCGTCAGCATCAGCTCGGTCCGGCCGACGCCGAAGAGCGTGGCCTATGGCGCCGCGAAGGCGGGCCTCATGAACGCGACGACTTCCCTCGCGGTGGAATGGGGCCCGAAGATCCGCGTCAACTGCATCGTCTCGGGCCTCGTGGCGACGGAGCTGACGGGGGACCATTTCGGCGGCGACGCCGAACGGGCCGAGATCCTGCGCGCGATTCCGGCGGGGCGCTTCGCGCAGCCCGAAGAAATCGCGCACGCCTGCCTCTTCCTCTCTGCGCGGGACGCCAGCTACGTGAGCGGTGCCGCGCTCGAGGTCTACGGCGGCGGCGAGTGGCCGCCGACCGTTCCGCATCCGCGCGACTGAAGCGGAGCGCGCCGCCGCGCCCGGCATCGAACCCCGGACGGCTTCGGGTTCGCGACGAAGGGAATTCGAATCTTGGCGAACCAGGCGACGGGCGTTCTCTCCGGGCGGGTGGCGGTGGTGACCGGCGGCTCGCGCGGGATCGGCCGGGCGCTGGCGGCCGCCTTGCGCGGCGCCGGTGCCGAGGTCGTCATCTCGGGGCGCGGGCGCGAGGCGCTCGATCGCACGGCGAAGGCGATCGACGTCGTCCCCGTGCAGGCCGACGCCATGGCTCGCAGCGAAGCGGCGAAGCCGGTCGCCGAAGCCATCGCGCGCTTCGGCGGCGTCGACATCCTCGTCAACAACGTCGGCGGCTCGGCGGGCGGCAACCCCGACCTCTTCTCGAGCGACGACGACCGCTTCGAGGCGAACCTGACGCTCAACCTGACCTCGGCCTACTGGTCGACCCGGGCCGCCGCGCCTTCGATGCGCGAGCGCGGCCATGGGCGGGTGGTCATGATCGGCTCGGGCGCCTCGAAGCACGCCGCCGCGAGCCCGGCGTATACCGCGGCGAAGCACGGCATGATCGGGCTCACGAAGCAGCTCGCCCTCGACCTCGCGCGCCATCGCATCACCGTCAACTGCGTCTGCCCCGGCTGGACGGCGACCGACCTCGTCTCCTTCGAGCAGCTCGGTGCCGCCCAGGGCGTCGACGCGGCGACCGCCCGCAAGCGGGCCGAGGCGGAGAGCGCACAGCGCCGGATCCTCGAGCCGGAGGAGCTCGGCGCGATGGTCGTCCTGCTCGCCTCGGACGCGGGCCATCCCATCACCGGCCAGGTGATCGGCGTCGACGGGGGCTACCGCCTCTGACGATGCGCCGTGGGCGCGCTATCCAACCCGGATCGTCGGCCGGCGGACTCGCTGCCCACCGCGATCCCGAGCCCTGCGCGCCCGGAGACGCGCCGGGAGACGAAGCCTCGATTCGCCGCGGGTCCTCTTCACCGGCCCGCTTCTGGAGCAACCATGCAGACCGAGATCCTCGACGCCGGCTCGATTTCCTCCTTCGACGAAACGGTCGACGTCCTCGTCGTCGGCCTCGGGGTCGCCGGCGCGTCGGCGACGCTCTCCGCCGTCGAATCGGGAGCGAAGACGCTCGTCGTCGAGCGCGCGGGCGGGGGCGGCGGCACCTCCGCGATGTCCGGCGGCGTGATCTACCTCGGCGGCGGCACCGCGCTCCAGAAGGCCTGCGGCTTCGAGGACTCGCCCGAGGAGATGTTCAAATACCTGCGCGCCTCGGTCGGCCTCGGGCAGGACGAGGCGAAGCTCGAGCTCTACTGCAACGGCACCGTCGAGCATTTCGACTGGCTCGTCGCGAACGGCGTGCCCTACAAGAACACCTTCTACTACGGGCAGTCCGGCGAGCCGCCGACCGACGACGGGCTCGTGTGGTCCGGCTCGGAGAACGTCGCGCCCTTCCGCGACCTCGCGAAGCCCGCACCCCGCGGCCACGTGGCCGCCGTGCCCGGCGCCGCGGGCCACAAGGTGATGAGCTCGCTCTGTCAGGCCGTCGCGAACAGCGGGGCCGCCCAGGCCTTCAACACCGTCTGCAGCGCCCTCGTGCAGGAGCGCGACGGCACGATCACCGGCGCCCGCCTCGAGACCTTCGGAAAGTCCCGCTTCGTGCGCGCCCGCGGCGGCATCATCCTCACGACCGGCGGCTTCGTGCTCAACGACGCGATGCTCGACGCCTATCGCCCGGAGGCCCGGCGCTGCCAGATGCGGGTCGCTGCCGACGGCGACGACGGCTCGGGCATCCGCCTCGGCATGGCCGCGGGAGCCGGCACGCGGCACCTCGACAAGGTCTCCGTCTCGCTGCCCGTGACCCAGCCCTGGGATCTCAAGCGCGGCCTGCTCGTCAACGCGAAGGGCCAGCGCTTCATCAACGAGGACGCCTACTACGGACGGCTCGGCGACGCCGCATTGCTGCGGCAGGACGGCCATTGCTGGCTGATCGTCGACGACGCGATCTTCGTGAAGCCCGAATACGGATTCGAGGTCTGCGCCGTCGGCGAGACGCCGGCGGAGCTCGGTCAGGAGCTCGGCCTGCCGGCCGGCGCGCTCGAATCGACGATCGAGCTCTTCAACCGCCATGCGGTGCTCGGCGCCGATCCGCTCTTCGGCAAGCGCGAGCCCTATCTCCAGCCCCTGCTCGAGGCACCTTTCGCCGCGATCGACTGCAACGTCGAGAGCGCGCGTTATGCGGTCTTCACCCTCGGCGGTCTCGCGACCGACGTCGACGGCCGCATCCTCGATCCGGAGGGCCGTCCGATGCGCGGCCTCTACGGCGCGGGCCGCTCGACCTCGGGCCTCGCCGTCGGCGGCTACAGCAGCGGCCTCTCCCTGGGCGACGGCAGCTTCTTCGGGCGGCGCGCCGGAAAGGCGGCGGCGGCGGCCCGGCTCTGAGGAGCCACTGCGCCATCTTCATGGACATCTTCATGGACAAGGGCATGGGCATCATCGGCATGCGCCTCGGCATCGACGATGCCTGCTCCGCGGCCGGTGGCCCGCGCCCCCCCGCGCGGAAGCGCCCGTTCGCGGAACCTCGTGGGGCCGGATGGCCCATTGGCGCCGTGCCTACTCGCCGCCGAGGTCGACGCCGAACGCTTCGAAGACGAGATCCGCGCCCCGGTGGCGATGCTCCTCGAAACGCCGGAGCAGCTGATGAACCCGGTACCGCAGCGAGAGCGCGCTCGTACCGGCTTCGGCGAGCCTCTCGAGCCGCGTACACTCGGCGCGCAGATCCGTGTGCTCGCGGGTCAGGCGCTCGACCTCCCGGGCGTGTCGGGGCGCGACCGCGAGGATCTCGCTGAAGACGCCGTCGACGCGCTCGGTCTCGTCGATGTGCTCGTCGAGAACGGCCGCCAATCCGGCGAGCTCCCGCCGCACGCGCAGGATCCAGCGCCGCCCCGACCCGACCGGCGAGCCGACCGCGCGGCCAACCGCGTTGAGCCGCCCCTTGAGGCGCTCGCGCGAGGCGAGCGCGGCGAGCAGGCTCGCGCTCTCCGAGGCGATCTCGGCGACCGTCGCGTTCTCGAGCAGGTCGAGGAAGGCCGCGCCGGAGATCCGGACGAGCGTCTCGTGGTCGCCCCCCTCGAAGTAGATCTCGTCGCGTTCCTCGAGGCTCGCATCGAGCACGGTCTGGATCCCGTAGGCTGCCCCGATCGGCGGCACGGCGCCGCGCTCGCAGTCCGGAAAGAGCCGCGCCATGTCGCCCTCGCGGGAGACGTGGAGCGCACGCCCGAGCTCCTCGCGGACCCGATCGAGCTCGAGCCGCCGCGAGGCGGGCAGCACCGCGAGCACGAAGCCCCGCTCGTCCTGCAGCACGACGGACTTCGCGACGCATTCCTCGTCCACTCCCGCCTCGTGTGCGGTCTCGAGACTGCAGAAGGAATGCATGTGGTGCTGGAGCGCGTAGGGCACGCGGTGACGCGAGAGATACTCGGCGAGTGTGGGGGAGAGCGTCATGGCGGGGGGCCTCCTGCGCGCGGTTCGTTCGTTCGGCGATCTCCTGTGCGGGCGCGTTCGGCCTAACGAACGAACGCGCTCTCCGATTTCCAGTCGTCGGCACTCCAGCGATCCGTCGAGTCGGGCTCGCTGAAGGCGCCGTGCAGCGCGCTGCCGAGCAGCTCGAGCAGGTCCACGCCTCGCATCCACACGACTTCGCCGTGGCCTCCGGCCTCGAAGTAGACGTCGCGAAGCCCGCGGAGGGAGTCGTCGTAGACGGTCGGGATGTCCCAGGGTGTGCCGAGGGCCGGCAGGGCGCCGGGCTCACAATCGCGAAAGAGGCCGTCGATCTCCGCTTCGGTCGCGAGCTCGAGCTCGCGGTGGAGATGGGCCCCGAGGCGTTCGACGTCGATGCGGCGATCGGCGCTCACGAGTGCCAGGACGTAGCCGTACTCGTCGGCGAGCAGGACGGGCTTGGCGAGCTGTTCGAGGGGGATGTGGGAGCGGCGGGCCGTCTGGGCGCTGTAGTCGGAGGGCGGATGCGGACGGACTTCGTACGGTCGTCCGGAGGCGTCGAGGAATTCTTCGAGTCGCTTCGCAATCCCCATGGCGGTCTCTCCACGGATTCGGCTTCGCTCGAGTGCGGTGCGTGTCTTTCTTCGCGTGTTCTCTCGTCGCTTCGCCTACTCCGTCGCTTCCGTCGCTCCGGGCGCTCGCGCCAAAATAGAGCGACGCATGCGATTGTCAATCGAATGAACGCCGGGGCCGCATCCGATCCCCCGAGATCGCGCGGATGCGTGCGCGATCCGCGTCAGCGGCCGTGCGTCGATCCGCCGTTGGCGCGCCAGATCTGGCCCGTACAGAAGCGGCCCGCTTCGGAGGCGAGGTAGAGCATCAGCCATGCCTGATCGACGGCTTCTCCCACCATTCCGATCGGCGACATCGACTGCATCTTCGTGATGAAGCCGGCGTATGCCTCTTGATTCATCGAGCCGTCGGGGTTCTTGAGGTGGCGCTCGGTGAACGCCGTCACCGTCGCGCCCGGCGCGATCGCGTTGACGCGGATGCCGCGGTCGCCGACCTCCTGGGCGAGGGTCTGGGTCAGCTGGGCGACGCCGGCCTTCGTGATGGCGTAGGCGCCGTAGCCCGCGACCGGCAGATCGATCGCCCCGGACGAGACGTTCAGGATGCTGCCGCCGCCGCGCTGCGCGAGCAGCGGGATCGCTGCCTGACAGCCGTAGAGCACGCCCTTCAGGTTGATCCCGAGGATCCGGTCGAACGCCTTCTCGTCGAGGGACTCGAGACGGCCATCGCAGGGGATGCCGGCGATGTTGCAGATCACGTCGAGCCCCCCGAACTCCTTCGCCGCTCGCGCGACGAGGCTCTCGACCTCGCTCCGCTTCGAGACGTCGACGCCCTGGGCCACTGCGCGCCCGCCCGCCGCGCGGATGCCCGCCGCCACCTGCTCCGCGCCTTCCGCGGCGAGATCACCGAGCACGACCGACGCACCGGCACCGGCGAAGACCTCCGCCGTCGCCCGCCCGATCCCCGAGGCCGCGCCCGTCACGACCGCGACCCGCCCCGCCAACCCGAAGACCTCGTTCAACGTCCGCATCCCGCGCTCCCCTTTTTCGTGTTCGCCCGAGCATACGCAAATCGAGGCCCCGTTCGCGGTCGACTTTCAGCGCTCGCCCCGACTCTCTAGAGTCCAGCGGTGGTCGCGCGCGGCGGGCGGGCGGCGGGCAGCAGCGCCGGATCGGCGGCGGGAGGATCATCATGCAGGGTCTGCGGGATCTGCGCGTCATCGATTTCAGCAACCGGATCGCCGGGGCCTATGCGACGAAGCTGCTCGCCGATGCCTGGGCCGAAGTCGTCAAGGTCGAGCCGCCGGAAGGCGAGGCGCTGCGGCGCTGGAGCGCCAGCGGTCAGGACCTGAAGGGCCGCGACGGCGCCCTCTTCCAATTCCTCAACACCTCGAAGAAATCCGTCGTCGGCGCGCCGGGCGACGCCGACATCGACGCGCTGATCGCCGGCGCGGACCTCGTCGTCGAGACCTTCGAGCCCGGCGTCATCGATCGACTCGACCTCGCCCGCCGCCATCCCGGCCTCGTCGTCCTCTCGATCTCCCCCTACGGCCGCGGCGGTCCGCTCTCGAACCAGCCGGCCGCAGATCTGACGATCCAGGCCCATAGCGGGGCCCTCTCCGTCCGCGGCCTGCCCTCGCAGCCGCCGATCATGTGCGGCGGCCGGATCACGGAATGGATCGGCGGCACGTTCGCGGCGGTCGCGGCGCTCGGCGCGGTGACCCGGGCGCGCCACTGCGGCCAGGGCGAACACGTCGACTTCTCGCTCTGCGAGGTCATGAACATCGGGTCGACGACCTACCTCGACTTCATGAACAGCCTGATGGGCCGCCCCGCGCCCGTCGCCCCTCCGCGATCCGTCGAGGTCCCGTCGATCGAGCCGACCCTCGACGGCTGGGTCGGCTTCAACACCAACTCCCATCAGCAGTTCACCGACTTCCTGCTCCTGATCGGCCGCGAAGACCTGCTCGCCCAGCCCGAGTGGGCCCAGATCGGAACGCGCATGGCGCGCATGGACGAGTGGAACGCCATCGTCCGCGCGCATACCACCCAGCACACCACCGCCGACATCGTCGAGCGCGCCTCCCTGCTCCGCATCCCCGTCGCGCCCGTCTGCAGCGGCAGGACGGTCTTCGACCATGTCCATCTCCAGGAACGCGGCGTCTTCGTCCGCAACCCGACCGGCGGCTTCCTGCAGCCGCGCCCGCCCTACATGATGGACGGCGAAGGCCCGCGGCCCTTCGAGGCCGTCCCGAAGATCGGGGAGCACACCGCGGCGCTCGCGCAGGCGCCGGCGCGCAAGCGTCCCAAGCCGGGCCTCACCCCCGTCGCGAACGCGAAGACGCCGCTCCCGCTCGCGGGGATCCGCGTGCTCGACACGACGGCGTGGTGGGCCGGGCCCTCCGCCTGCCAGATGCTCGCCTATCTCGGTGCCGACGTGATCAAGGTCGAGGCGATCCAGCGCCCGGACGGCATGCGCATGGCCGGCGGGCTCTTCATGAGCCAGGGCGATTGGTGGGAGCGCAGCGGCGTCACGCTCTCCGCCAACACCAACAAGCGTGGCCTGACCCTCAACCTCGCCGATCCCAAGGGCCTCGCCCTCTGCAAGAAGCTGATCGCGCAGAGCGACGTCTTCATCGAGAACTTCTCGCCGCGCGTCGTCGAGAACTTCGGCCTCGACTGGGATTCGGTCCACGCGATCAACCCCAGGACGATCCTCGTCCGCATGCCCGCCTTCGGCCTCTCCGGCCCCTGGCGCGACAACGTCGGCTTCGCCCAGACGATGGAGCAGATCTCGGGCCTCGCCTGGATCACCGGCCACGACTACGACCAGCCCCGCATCCAGCGCGGGCCCTGCGATCCCCTCGCCGGCATGCACGCGGCCTTCGCCACGCTGGTCGCCCTCGCCGAGCGCGCAAAGACCGGCCGCGGCCATCGCCTCGAATGCACCATGGTCGAAGGCGCCCTCAACGCCGCCGCCGAGATGTCGATCGAATGGTCCGCCTACGGCGTGGAGCTCGGCCGCGACGGCAACCGCGGCCCGGAAGGCGCGCCGCAGAACGTCTACGCCTGCGCGGGCAGCGAACGCTGGCTCGCGCTCGCGGTCACGAACGACGCGCAGTGGGACGCATTGAAGACGCTGCTCGGGCGACCGGCGTGGGCGGAGGATGCGGAGCTGGCGACCCATGCGGGCCGCCGGCGCAAGCATGGCCTGATCGACGAGAATCTCGCGCGCTGGGCCGCGGAGCGCGAGCTCGAAGGGGCCGTCAGCGAGCTGCTCGCCGTCGGAATCCCGGCGGCGCCGGTGTGGGACGGGCGGATCCAGAGCCAGCATCCGCAATTCGTCGCACGGGGATTCTACGAGGAGCTCGACCATCCCGTGGTCGGAACGCATCCGTATTCGCGCCCGCCGTTCCGGTTCGAGACCATCGGGCGGTGGAATCGAACGGCGGCCCCGACGATGGGGCAGCACAACGCGGAGATCCTCACGGAGCTCGGCCTGGGCAAGGCGGAAATCGAAGCACTCGCCCGGGACGAGATCATCGGCACGCGGCCCAAGGGCTTGTAGCGCCGAAGGCGCTCAGGCCCTCGCGTGGACGATCCAGACCGAGGCCTGCAGCGAAACGCGCTTCGGATCGCCCCGAGCGGCCAGCGCCTCGCGAAGTCGCGGCTCGGCGATCCCGCGCAGCGACGGATTCTCCCGCACGATCTTGCCGAGCGAACCGACCGAGAGAAGCACCGGGATCATCGCTTCGAGATCCCCGCTCGAGACCAACGCGTCATGGGCACGAATGGCGATCTCATCGAATCCCGCCTCCTCCAACACGCGTCGCAGGCGTTGGGAATCGGCCAAAGAAAAGGGCATCGGGTCGACCGCCGATTCCAGGCCCGCCGCCTCCAGCGGGAGCCGATCCAACTCGTTCTCCTCGAGCGACCGCCAGCAGCAAAAGCCGAGCCTGCCCGATGGCCGCAGGATGCGTCGAAAATTCCTGAAGGCCGCAGCCGGATCGTCGAATGCCATGACACCGAAGCGCGAGAACACCGCATCGACACTCGCGCTCGGCAGGTCCAGGCGCTGCGCATCACACTCGACCAACTCGATCTCGCAGCGCCCTGCGACTCTTCGCCGAGCGACGTCGAGCAGCTCCGGCGCGCGATCGACGCCGATGACGCGCCCCATGCGTCCGACCCTTTCGGCCATCTGGAGGAGCGTCTGGCCCGCACCACAGCCGATATCGAGAGCGACTTGACCCGATACCAGCTCGAGTGCTTCGATCGCCTCGAGCCCGAGCGGCGAAAGCTGCAGATCGATCCGCCCCCATTCAGCAGCCCAGGCCGCGTCGGCGAGCCGGCGATGGACCGCGGAACGCTCGGCGTCGTCGATGGACATCTCCGGTGATTAGCAGTGGAGTCGCGCGGCGTCTCAGTGAACCAACGGACGCGCGACCAGCCCCTACCGCTCCCGGTCGTTCGAGGCCCGCCACGCGAAGGTGAGGGTGCGAGGACCTTCGTCGCCG
Source organism: Myxococcota bacterium (assembly GCA_041389425.1). GTDB lineage: Bacteria > Myxococcota_A > UBA9160 > UBA9160 > UBA4427 > UBA4427. The sequence goes on along the minus strand of JAWKRX010000013.1, from coordinate 58,026 downwards.
CCCAGCGCGGCGTATCGGCGGACGCGCCGATCCGGCGTCATGTAGTAGATCGGTCGCTGGAGCGGATCACCCCGATCGACGAATCGTCGATCCCGGATCGGGAGCATGTGCCGACTCGGTCCCGTCGCCGCTGCCGCGCTCGCGGGGTAGTGCCGGAAATGCAGGACATCATCGGGCCCGAGGCGGTACCGCAGCCGCGGGGAGGCACCGTTCGCGACCGACGGCTCGGCATAGCTGAAGCCGCCCGCGACCGGGTAGACCGTGCCTCCGCGAGCGAAGGCTCGACTCTCGCCTGCTCTTCGCACCTCGGCCTGACACCACGCAAGAGCATCGAAGGCCGCCAGCTCGGCGGTCGCGAAGACCGCTCCGGGCCCCAGGGCCTCCCGAGCCAGCTCGACCCCCGCCGAGTCCATGGCTCTCGAGCCCGAAGCGCCGGCGCAGCCCGTCACGCCGAGGAGTCCCGCGAGCCCGATGGCGAGGGTGATCCGAAGAGCCGCTGAGCAGAGCGGTCCAGGCTGGGATTCGCTGCGCGCGAAACGAGAAGAAGAAGAAGAAGAAGATGAAGAAGAAGAAGAGCCGGGCGAGAGGGGCATCCGAGACCTCGCGGTGCGCGGCCGGGCGATCGAAGTGCGCCCGGGCGGAACTGCCGCTCGTCATCGGTCTCGCGTCTCGGTTGACGCTGCGCAAATGGTGATCCGGCCCGCACTAGCCTGAGAGCTGCAGGCGGCTCACTGCGCACGGCGCAAGTCCTGCGCCGGAGCTGCTTCGCTCGTGCATGCGAGGCGCGGGCCGCGTTCGCGATCCGGCTCGAACCCCTCGAGCGAGTCTCGACTCCGATTCCAGATTCACCGGGTCGATTCGAGCTCGACCGCATCCGAATCGCCGATACGACGCCGTCGCTCCCGGAAGACGTTCTCCAATGTCTCTTCTTCCAGGAGGACGAATCGATCACCCTCCGCACGGTAGTGTCGTACCCGAACCTCGGATTCGGGATGGAGGCCGGGGACGAGCTGATGCTCGAAATCCCCGATCAAGGGCGAAGAATGTTTGGTCGCGAGGAAGGCGACTTCCAGCGTCCCCTCGCTCCCCTCCATCCGGGTTTCACAGAGCCAGGAGCTCACCATTCCTGCCGCTCCGAACGGCACGCCGTCGTACGAAACGAATTGGATGAGCGCCCGATCTCCGACCGAGTACACATAGACGCCATCCGTGCGCGGGGGAAGCGAGATCCTGTGCGCCTCGAGCGCTGAAACACATTCCCGGATCGAAAGATCCACGAACGCGATCCCGGGCAGCGTACGACAACCCATCGAAGACAAAATGAGGCCCAGAAGAGCGAGCTGGAGTCGATTCATCGCCAGAACCTCGACCCACCACCGTCTGCGCGGTTTCGCATCTGGCTATTCCCCTATCCTGGCCCGCCGCCCACCGCCTCGGTCCCGTGAAACGCCAGCACGTCCGCCCGACACACGAACCGGATCGGCCGGATCGCGAGATCCGCCCTTCCGACCACCCCCGGCAGCGCCCAGCTCGGCCGGATCCGCTCCTCCCCCCAGCCCGCTGCATCGAAACCGGCGATCTCGAGTCGCCCCCGCTCCGCGCGCTTCACCGCGTACTCGAGATCGACCTGCACCAGCCGGAAGCCCTTCGGCGTCTGCGCCGGATGCAGGCTCGAGACGAACTGCGTATCCGTCTCCCCGAGCCGCACGGGCTCCCGCAGCACGAGCTCGACCAGTCGTCGGCCGCCGCGCGCGACCGAGAGGCGTGTCGCGTCGTAGGCCCGGGCGATCTCGACCTCGCCGAGCGTGCAGCGGAATCCGAACCGCTCCGCGAGCCCGCGCGCTGCGACCTCCGAATCGACGACGGCCCCGACGAGCAGCCCGCGCGGCCGCAGCCCGCTCCGGCATTCGATCCGCAGTTGGGCCAGCCGAAACGGCCCGAACGGCGAGTCGGCGGCCTCGAAGGCGCTCCAGCCGACGACCGGCGGCAGCGTCGGATGCAGCGCCGGCGGCAGCATCGCGCACATCGGCTCGGATTCGATCTCGCAGAGCGCCTGGAGAAAGACGCAGTCGGGGATCTCGAGCGATTTGTCTTCGAAGGCAGCGATCATCGGCGCGTCCTTCTCGAAAGACTTCGGATCGCCGGTTCCGATCAGCATCGGCGCGCGCTCCCGTCGTTGGCTGCCGCCCCGCTCTCGCGCGGCGTCCGTCCCCGCTCGAAGGCCGGCATGACCTCCCGCGCGAAGAGCCGCATGCTTTCGAGGACCTGCTCCTGGGGCAGGACCTCGCAGGCGTTGACCAGGAAATTCAGCTGGTCGACGCCGACCGATTCCCAGCGCTTGATCGCCTCGATGATCGTCGTCGGATCCCCGATGCAGACCCCGTCCGGGACCCCGTAGGCCGCGCCGGGGTTGCCGCCCCCCTTGCTCGCCGCGGGGGCGCTGACGCCGCCGAGGGATTGATAGGCCGTCGTCGGGTAGGCCTCGCGCGTGAAGAGGAGCTGGGCGTTGAGCGCGCCGAAGAGGCCGAGAAAGCCCATGCCGCGCTTTGCGCCGGTGGCGAGGTCTTCGTGGCAATGCATGAAGTTGAGCGTCGCGACCTGGTCGTTCACGACCTGGCCCGCCGGCTCGCAGAGCTGGATGCGGCGGTGGTACTCCTTCGTGCGGCGCTCCTGCTCCTGGAGCGAGGCGGTCGCGACGCCGAGGCAGCCGAGGCCGCGCTCGGCAGCGTCGAGCTCGGTGCCCGGGCTCGTGACGGTGACCCACATCGGCGGATGGGGCTTCTGCATCGGCTTCGGGAGGACGGCGCGCTCGGGCATCGAGAAGCAGCTGCCCTTCCAGGAGAAACGCTCCTGGGTCCACATCCCGGGGATCGCGCGGACGAACTCGTCCCAATCCTGTTTGGTCCGGTCCGGATCCGCCTCGAAGCCGCCGAGCTCGGTCCAGGTCGAGGAGCGCGCGGTCCCGAACTCGAGACGGCCGTGGGAGAGCAGGTCGAGGGTCGCGGCGCGTTCGGCGACGCGGATCGGATGGTTCATTTCGCGCACACAGACGACGGCCCCATGGCCGATCCGGATCTTCTGCGTCTGCATCGCGCAGGCGGTCAGGAAGAGCTCGGGCGCGCTCGAGTGCGAATAGCCCTCGAGAAAATGATGCTCGACGGCCCAGACCGTGTCGAAGCCGAGCGCGTCCGCGAGGCGGACCTGTTCGAGGGCGTTCTCGAGGACCTTCGACTCGTTCTCGGCCGTGAAGGGCCGGGGCGTCGCGAGCTCGTGGAAGATGCCGAACTTCAAGAGAGCGCCTCCGCGTTTCGATGGGGGCGGACGATAGCGACTCACCCGAGCGCCGCGGACGCGCTTCGCAGGGCGAGAGTTGCGGCGCGGCGCCACAACGGCGAGGGTTCGGGCGGACGATCCGGCAGACGCCCACGCAAGGCGCGGCGTGTGGCGGGCCGGCGGCAGGCAAAGAGCGCAGGAAGCGCGCCGATCCCCACGCGATCGACCGGGACCGACGAGGACGAACTTGAAGCTCTGGGCGATCAGTGATCTGCACGTCGGATTCAAGGAGAACCGGGAGGCGATCCTCGCCCTGCCCCCGCATCCCGAGGATTGGCTGATCCTCTGCGGCGACATCGGGGATACGCTCCCGCAGCTCGACTTCGCCCTCGAGGCCCTTGGACGCAAATTCGCGCAGCTGCTCTGGGTTCCGGGCAACCACGAGCTCTGGACCGTGCCGCGCGCGACCGGCCGGCGCGGCGTCGCCCGCTATGAAGAGCTCGTCGCGCTCTGCCGCCGGCGCGGTGTCCTCACGCCCGAGGATCCGTTTCCGATCTGGCAGGGCGAAGGCGGGCCTCATCTCCTGGCGCCACTCTTCATCCTCTACGACTACAGCTTCCGGCCCGACGAGGTCGCGGTCGAGGACGCGGTGGCCTGGGCGCAGGAAGAGGATCTGATGTGCAGCGACGAGCTGCTGCTGCATCCCGATCCCTATGCGAGCTTCGGCGAGTGGTGCGCGGCGCGCTGTGAGGAGAGCGTTGCGCGCCTCGAGGCGGCGCGGCGCGAGGCCGACCATCCGGCGGTCCTGATCGCGCATTTTCCGTTGAAGCAGCAGCTCGCCGTGCTCCCGGGCATCCCGCGCTTCATGGTCTGGTGCGGGACCCGCCGGACGGAGGATTGGCATCGGCGTTTCGACGCGTCGGTCGTCGTCTCGGGGCATCTCCACATCCCCTGCACACGTTATGTCGACGGCGTCCGCTTCGAGGAGGTCTCGCTCGGGTATCCCGAGCAGTGGAAGCGGCGCGAGGCCCATCGCGGCTGGCGTCTCGCGGATCACCTCCGCCAGATCCTCCCGATTCCGGAGCGGGATGCGGGCGATCCGCTTCGGGACTGGAACGGTCAGCTGCCGGCGCGGCAGCGGTAGAGCCGCGGATCGACCACGGCGCTCATGGCGGCCACGGTCGTCCGACGTCGGATCCTTCGCTCCTCGGCCGCCGCCGGCTCCCTCTCGGATTCCGCTTCCCTCCCCGGCGCTGGCCGAGACGCCGCCGAAGCGGCAGCTGCCGCACCCGTTCCTTCGAGGAAGTCGGCGATGCGCTCGCTCTCCCCGGCTGGAGAGGCGAGCAGCTCCGCGTGCGCGACGAAGAGCGCGGGCGCATCCGGCGCAGCCGCGATCCAGGCCCGCGCCCGCGCGTTGGCGGCCTGATAGGCGCGCGCGAGCGCCGCATCCTCGGCGTCGCTCGCCGCGGAGCGGGCGAGGCGCCGGAGCATCGCGCGCTGCGAGGCGAGGATCTCGCCGAGATCCCGCTCCACGACGAGAAATCGATAGGCGCGCTCCCGCGGCAGGTCGGGTACGAGCGGAGCGACGATCTTGACGACCCGCCCCACGCACGCGTCGACGAAGCCCGCGTCCCGGCGAATCGCCTTCACGGCCGCCAACTCGAAGTAGCCGCGCGGATTGTCGGGATCCGGCGGCCGCATGTCGTCGCGCGCGATCTCGAGGCCGGCCGCTTCGAGGATCTGCATCAGGAGCGAGGTTCCCGCGCGTGGCAGCCCGGAGACGACGGTGATTCGATCCGGCGCGCTGAAGGCCGGGACGGCTCGGCTCGGATCCGACACGTGCGCACTCCTCATCGACACCTCGCCGCCGCTTCGTCGACTTCCCGCCCCGTCGACGATCCAAGCACGCGGCGCCATCCTCCGCGCGCGGCGACGACGCTACCGAACCGTCGCAGCCACGAGGAGACCCGCACCATGGCCGATCGACTCGAGGATTTCGAGGACGTCTCGCTCTACACGATCGACGAATCCGCCCGGGAAGCGCTGCTCGCGCGCCATCGCGAATGCGCCGTCGTCTGGTCGACCCGGGACGGCTGGCCGGTCGGGGTCATGCATCTCTATCTCTGGCGCGACGACCGCTTCTGGGTCACCTGCACCGCCAGGCGAAAGCGTGTCGCCGCCCTGCGAGCGCGGCCGAAGAGCAGCGTGATCCTCGCCTTCTCCGGCGAGCGGACCCTGACGGCGCGCACCCTCGCGACCGTCCACGCCACCCCCTCCGTCCACACCGAGTGGTTCTACCCGGCCCTCGCCGAGCAGGTCCTCGCCGAGCAGCCCGAGAACGTCCGCCGCGAAGGCATCGAGGGATTCGTCGCGCGGCTCGCCAGCGACGACCGCGTCCTCATCGAGCTCGCGCCCCAGAAATGGATCAGCTTCGACGGGCGGAAGGTGAAGGCCCATGCGGCGGGCCTCTGGCAGCCGGGCCGCGCCTGGACGGAGCCGCTCAGCTGAGCGGCGGAGGCACAGGCGCACACGCCGGAAAGCGGACTCGGAAGCACGTGCCCTTGCCCAGCTGCGTATCGACTTCGATCGTTCCGCCGTGATCGGTCACGATGCCGTGGACGATCGAGAGGCCGAGGCCCGTGCCGCCGCTGCGATCCCGGGTCGAGAAGAAGGGGTCGAAGATGCGCGGCAGGTCCACCTCGCGGATGCCCGGCCCATCGTCCTCGACCGCGAAGCAGGGGCCGTCTTCCGACGGATCCGTCGCGATGCGCACGACACCCGAGGCCTCGGCGCTCGCCTCGAGCGCATTGCGCACGAGATTGACGACGACCTGCTCGATCGCGAGGGGATCGGCGACGATTTCGAGCGGCGCGCCCGTCAGCCGGGTCTCGACGCGTGAGAGCTCCGACGGCCCGAGCCCGCCCCGCATCCCAGCCAGCGCCTGATCGACGATCGCGTTGAGGTCGTGCGTGCCTTTCTCCGCCGACGATCCCGCCGAAAACCGGAGCAGCGCCTTCACGATCCGCGCACAGCGCTGGGCCTGCGCTCGACTCTCCTCGAGAGCGCTGCGCCAGATCGCCTCCCGCTCGGGGCCTTCGGCACTCGCGAGGGCGAAGTCCGCGCTGATCACGATGGCGCCGATCGGATTGTTGATCTCGTGGGCGACGCCGGCGGCCAGCGTGCCGATCGAAGCGAGGTGCTCCGCGCGCCGCAGCTCGCGATTCGACACCTCGAGCGCCCGCGTGCGCTCTTCGACCAGCGCGCGCAGCTCGACCTGGAAGCGCTGATCGATCTCACGCTGCTCGGCATGCAGGCGATCGGCGCGGCGCTTCTCGCGCCGGAGCTTGCGTTCGGCATCGGAGCGGAGCCATTCGTAGCCGGAGGCGAGGCTGAGGGTCGTGAAGATCCCGATGATCGAGCCCCAGAGATTGAACGTCGCCATCGAATCGAAATCGGGCGCGACCGGCGGCTCGAATCCTGCGCCGATGGCCAGCGCGATCGCGACCAGCGTGCCCGACATCAGCGCGCTCCAGGCCAGACCGACCCGGATCCCCGAGAAGAGGATCCCGAAGAAGGGAATCAGGATCGCCACGAACACGGCGCCCGTATCCCGCCCGCCCGTCACGAGGGCGAGCCCCGAGCCGTAGAGCCACATCAGGCCGATCAGGATCTGCTGGGCGATCGGCGGGGCGAGCCCGCGGCGCATCGCGACGGGAATCAAGAGGAACGCGACTGCGAGCCCATAGGAAGCGGCGCGGATCCCCGTCGGAGGATGGACTTCGGCGGCCAGGATCGCCGCGAAGATGGCGGCCGAACCGATCAGGCTCGACCACACCGTCACGCGGGCCCGGAGGAGCGCTTCGCCCGACGGACGCCGCAGCCCGGCCGGCAGGAAGCGATCGGCGAAGCGGATGGGGCGGATGGAGCGGATGGAGCGGATCGATCCGCTGCGGCGCTCCTCGCTCGCTCCGATCTCCACGGCGTCCGGCATCTCGGGGATCTCGTCCTCCGATCTCGTTGCGGTCCCGAAGGCAGGCGGCGATGCGACGCGCCCGCGATCGGGCAGGCTCATGCTCCGTTCCAGGCGGCGCTCGTCGTATGCCCACCCGAGAACTCGATGATCTCGATGCGCGCGCCGTCGGGGTCGGTCACGAAGAACATCCGGACGCCCCCGACCTCGACCGGCGGCGAGAGGGGCGCGAGGCCCCGCTCGAGGAAAGCGGCGTGGGTCGCGTCGATGTCGGCGACCGAGATCGAGATGTTGCTCCAGCCGGTGAACCGGCCCTCGGGCGGGGGCGAGAGACTCGGATGCTCGAAGTGGATCAACTCGATCGAGACCTTGCCCGCGCCCGGCACGAGCAGGCCGATCATCCGGCCGCGCGCGCCGGGCGTCGCCGTCACCGCGTCGAGCCCCGGCCCGTCGAGGCGCACGTCGAAGAGCGGCCGCAGGCCGAGCCCGTCGCGATAGAAGCGCAGCGCCCGCTCGAGGTCGGAGACGCGCACGGTGATGTGCGAGAAATCGCGATAGGCGATCGCGCTCATGGGGGCACGCCCCTCACGCGCCCGGCTTGTGGGAGCCGTCGCAGAGCGGCGCCTTCTTCGTCGCCTTGCAGGCACAGAAGTAGACGGCCCGGCTCGCGGTCGCGGTGTACTTCACGGGCACGATCCCGCTCCCCTTGTGCGCACCGTCGCAGAAGGGCTGGGTCGCGCTGCGTCCGCAGGCGCACCAGAAATAGCTCTTGCCCAGCTCGACCTCGACGGAGATCGGGGCATCGGCGGCGCGCACGGATTCGGACATGGACGGCTCCTCGTGTGGGACCAGGCGGAGTTTGAGGGGCGGGGAGACCGCTCGCAAGACGCCCCGGTGCCTTCGCCGGGCAGCGACGATCCGCCCTCCGCATCAGGACACGCTCTCGGGTTCGCGCTATCTCCCGCGACGGGCCGGTCATCGCCACGACTCCGGGGGTCGGCGGGCGAAGACGGGACCGCTGCGTCGCCTCGGGGCGGCGAAGCCGCGCGCATCACTCCGCCCGCGCACGGCCGGGAAGGATGTCTGCATGGGAATCGGATTGCACGGACCGGAAGCCATCGCGGCCCGCTCGAAGACGCTCACGGCGCGCCGGATCGCTTCCAACCGACGCGTCCCGCCCATGGCCCTGCTCGCCATCGCAGTCTGGGCGGGCGCCTGCCAGGACCCGGAGCCGGCGCCGATCGACTATTCGGGCCCCGTGGCGGGCTGGTCGCATACGAGCGGCAATCTCGCCGGCCAGCGTTATTCGCCGCTGACCCAGATCGATCGCGAGAACGTCGCCCAGCTCGAAGAGGCCTGGCGCTACGAGAGCGGCGACGACGGCCCGACGAACTCGCTCCAGGTCACGCCGATCCTCGTCGACGACGCCCTGATCTTCTGCACGCCGACCGATCAGGTCATCTCCCTCGACGCCGAGACCGGTCACGAACGCTGGCGCTTCGATCCGCAGGTGAATCTCGAAGGCATCTACAACCCCGTCTGTCGCGGAGTCGCCCATGCAGTCGTCCCGGCCCCCGGCGAGACCGCGCCGGTCGCGAGCGACTCGCCGGCCCTCGCCGAAGTCCCCGTCCAGGACTGCGTCTCGCGCATCTACCTGGGCACGCTCGACGCCCGCCTGATCGCCCTCGATGCGAAGACCGGCATCCCGTGCAGCGATTTCGGCCGCGAGGGCCAGATCAGCCTGCTCACCGGCATCGGCGATACGCGCCCCGGCGAGTACACGATGACCTCGCCGCCCCTCGTCGTCGGCGATCGCGTCGTGACCGGCGCCTGGGTCACCGACGGCCAGCGCATCGATTCGCCCGGCGGCGTCGTCCGCGCGTTCGATACCCGCTCGGGCGCGCTCGTCTGGGCCTGGGATCCCGTGCCGGACGATCGCGACCCCGTCACCGCCGCCGACGTCGCCGCCGGCGCGACCTATACCCGCGGTACCGCCAACGCCTGGAGCCTGCTCTCGGCCGACGCCGAGCAGGGCCTCGTCTTCGTCCCGACCGGCAACGCCTCGCCCGATCACTACGGCGGCGCGCGCGCCGGCCTCGACGCCTTCTCGAGCTCGGTCGTCGCCCTCGATGCGAAGACGGGCGAGCGCCGCTGGCATTTCCAGACCGTCCACCACGATCTGTGGGACTACGACGTGGCGTCGCAGCCCGTCCTCTACGAACAGCCCGAAGGTGCGCCGGGCGGCGCCGGAAGGCCCGCCCTCGCCCAGGCGACGAAGATGGGCCACATCTTCCTGCTCGATCGCCGGACGGGCGAGCCGATCTTCCCCGTCGAAGAGCGCACGGTGCCCCAGGGCGGCGTCGTGGAAGGCGAGTTCGTTGCGCCGACCCAGCCCTTCCCGACGCTCCCCAAGCCGCTCCATCCCCATACACTGGCGCCCGAAGACGTCTGGGGCCTCACGCCGATCGATCGCTCGGAATGCCGCCGCATCGTCGGCGCGCTGCGCAACGAGGGCATCTTCACGCCGCCTTCGCGCGAGGGATCGGTCGTCTTCCCGGGGCTCGGTGGCGGCGTCAACTGGGGCTCGGTCTCGATCGATCCCGACGCGGGCACGCTGGTCGTCAACTCGATGCGCAATCCGTTCATCGTCAGCATCGTCCCACGCGAAGAGGCGACGAGCCTCGAGGGCACGGATCTCGTCGGTGCCCAGCCCCAGGAAGGCACGCCCTACGTCACGCTGCGCGCGCCGCTCCTCTCGTCCTGGGGCATTCCTTGTACGCCTCCGCCGTGGGGACAGCTGACCTCGATCGATCTCGCGACGGGCGAGACGCGCTGGCAGGTCTCGCTCGGCAACCTGCGCGAGCTCGCCCCCGCCTTCGGCCGCTTCTTCCATTGGGGAACACCGAACCAGGGTGGACCGATCCAGACCGCCGGCGGCCTCGTCTTCATCGGCGCGACGATGGACCGGACCTTCCGCGCCTTCGACGCCGAGACCGGCGCGGTCCTCTGGCGCACCCTGCTCCCGACCTCCGCCCACGCCACGCCGATGACCTATCGCCTGCGCAAGGACGGTCGCCAGTTCGTGGTGATCGCCGCGGGCGGGCATTTTCCGCTCGGCTCGCCGGCCGACGACGTGCTGATCGCCTACGCCCTGCCCGAGCCGAACACCGACGACACGCGCGAATGAGCGCAGCACGGGATCACGCAAAATGACGAAGCCGCTCGCCCCGGACGATCTCGTCCTCTGCTCGGGCACCCTGCTCGGCCATCCGCTGCGCGCGAAGATCCTCGCTGCGGCGGCCGCCGGTTATGCCGGCATCACGCTCTGGCCCGAAGACGTCGCGCAGGCCCGCTCCGAAGGCCTCTCCGACGCCGACATCCGGGCGCTGCTCGCCGACCACGATCTCGTCGTCGTCGACATGGATCCGCTGCTCGACTGGACGCCCGAGGCGCGTCCCAGGCCGGGCGAAGCGCTCGTCGCCGTGACCCCGGAAGCCGAGTTCTACGCGATCGCGGAGGCCTTCGGCGCGCGCTCGCTCAACGTCGTCCAGGGCTTCGGGACGACCCTCGACCTCGACCGCGCCGCCGCGGATCTCGCCGGCGTCTGCGACCGCGCGCGCGAGCACGGCCTCGTCGTCACCGTCGAGTTCCTGCCCTGGTCGGGCATCCCGAATGCCGCCGTCGCCCTCGATCTCGTGCGCCGCTGCGGACGCGCCAACGCGACGGTCCTCGTCGACACCTGGCATTGGTTCCGCGGCGGCGCCGATCTCGCCCTGCTCGAGGCCCTCCCCGGCGACAAGGTCGGAAGCGTCCAGCTGAACGATGCGCCCGGAACGGCCGCGAAGAACCTGATGCTGGAGAGCATGCAGGATCGACGCATGCCGGGAGAAGGGGCGATTCCGATCGTGGCCGTCGTCCGGACGCTGGACGCGATCGGATCGCGCGCACCGATCGGCGTCGAAGTGTTTCACGAGAGCCACGCCCGCCTGGATCCGACCTCCGTCGCACGCCGCGCGGCGGAGGCGACTCGGGGCGTCCTCGCTCTCGCTCGCGCCTAGCTTGCGGCGTGCTGCTCGATGGGCTTCGTCGTTCGGATCACAAGACGCGCCGGGCGGGATGGGGTGGACGTGAATGGCTCGCCCTCGGCACGGCCTTTGTCGCTGCTCGGATGGAGTCGGCTCGGCGATCGTCGAGCCGGTCCGGCCTTGGGCTGCGCTTGACTTCACGTCCACCCCATCTCGCCCGGCGCTCGCCTGGGTGCTGGGACGGCGGCGCGTCGTGGCCTGGCGCGAGCGGCCGGGTGCGATCGGGCGCGGCGCGGGCCGAGTCGCCACCTCCGCGCGGGCGGCGACTGCAATCAGCGGGAAGCGGGCATCCCTCGTCGTTCGTTGGGGTGGGCGATCTCCGGGCCGCGCTCGGCCGCCGAAGCGAGCCAGTACCCCCAACCATCGGGAACGTGCGCGGCGTCGTCCTGCCTCGACCGAGCGGCCGGTGCCGTGGGTCTCGGCGCGAAGTCAAGCGCAGCCTGAGGCCGCTTCAGCGCGCAGATCGAAACGCCTCAGACCCGCGAGAAGCGACGAAGGCCGTGCCAAGGGCGAGCCATTCGCGCCGAGGCCCGCGGCGCCGGACGCGACGTTGTGCCACCTCCGACGCCGCACCCACTCACGGCACAACCGCGTCTTCGACGATGTCGAACCAACCCGGCTTCGCTCGCAGGAAGTCCCAGGTCCAATCGGCGAGGCGGATGCCGTTCGCTTCCTGGGTCTGGAAGAGCGGGGATTGCAGGGCGGTGTGGGAGATGTCGCCGGCGACGATGAAGCGCTTGTAGCGGTCGGGATGGGCGGCGTTCAGCAGGCCGTGCTCCGTCACGACGAGGTTCCGGAAGCCGACGGGATCGAAGAGCAGGCCGAGGAAGAAGCGATTCGTCTGGTCCGCATCGGTCTCGTAGAACGCCTCGCGGATCGTCGAGTCGTTCTCGAGGCGCCAGTCGACGATGCGCGTGCCCTGGCCCATGTCGCTGCAATCCGTGCAGCTCTCGGGATAGAACTGGCCGAACTGCCAATCCGCGGCGCGGGCGGCGACGTCGCCGGCCTGCGCCAGGTTCACCGTGATCGGCCCCGCGTCGTTGAAGACGGTGAGCCGGACGTGATTGCCGAACGCGAAGCGCACGAGGAAGGGTGCGAAGCCAGCGGCACCGACACCGCCTGCACTCGAGCCCGCGACGGTGATCTGGCGCGCGCGGGGGAAGGTGGCCTTCGCGACGTCCATGCCGGCGGACTGATTGCGCAGGCCGCGATGGTGGCGCACCGGACCGAACGGGAAGCTCGCGTCGAAGACCGCGTTGTCGCCCGAGAAGACCGAGCCGTCACAGTAGGGCATGTAGACGATCGAATAATCCGCGAAGGGATTCTCGGGATCGTCGAAATCGAAGATCCCGGCTCGCGGCCCGGGCGGCGCCTGCTCTTCGGCCAGGACGTTGCAGTTGTAGAAATCCTGCCAGCAGGCGCCCCCGCCCTGCTCGAAGATCAGGAGCTTCGAGGGATTGCCGGCTCGGGTGTAGACCGAGTAGTCCGTGCCCGCGATGCAGATCGGGCCGTCACCGCCCTCGGGATCGAACGCGTGCTTGACCCAGCCATCGCCCACCTCCTCCGAGGAGACCGGCTCGAACTGGCCGAGATATTTGTCGACCCCGGCTTGATGGAGCTCGATCGCTCCGCGCAGACTCAATCCCGGACAGCGATTCCCGACCAGCACGACGCTGGCCAGCCCCAGCAGCACGATCGCGAGCCGCGCGAACCTCTTCGACGAACGGATGGACGAATTCTTCGACGACATACCCGGCAACCCTCCTTATGCGCACCGCACCCGGCAGTCCACGCCCACCTACCCTCTCACGATTCCCTCCACCCCGAACCACAAAACCCAGAAAAACCCCCGGTCGCTGCGACATCCCCCCATCCTTCTAACAAGCCCCGACCCAGCTCGTCCATCACCACCCCAACCCCGCACGACGTGTTCGCTGGTCCGAGTCGCCCCAAACGAGCGTCCGGTGCCGTGGACCTCGGCGCGAAGTCAAGATGTGATGAGAAGGCCAACCTCCTGATCGCAGTACCGTTAGGTCTGCATGCATACGACGGGCTCACCACGGAGGGGCCCAACAGGAGGTTGGCATGGACGAACATAGCGCGATGGATCGGACGGTGGGATTGGACGTCGGCGATCGGGAGACGTATTTCTGCATCCTCGACGAAGCGGGAGAGATCCTCGAGGAGGGGCGCTTCCGGTCGACCCGAGCGGGCCTCGCGGGGCGTTTCCGGAACATGCCCAGGGCGCGCGTCGTGCTCGAGGTCGGCGCGCTCTCGCCCTGGATGAGCCGCGATCTCGAGGCCTTCGGCCACGACGTCCTCGTCGCCAACAGCTATCAGATGGGCCGGATCTACAAGGGCCAGGACAAGACGGATCGCCACGATGCCCAGACGCTCGCACGGCTGGGAAGATCGGATCCGAAGCTCCTCAGACCGCTTCAACATCGTCGCAGTGCGGCGATGGTCGATCGCGGGCTGCTGCATGCACGTGAGGTCCTGGTCCGATCACGGGTCCAGCTGATCAACCACGTGCGTGGCTCGGTCAAGACGGTCGGCGCTCGCGTATCCAGCAGCGGCTCGGCGCAGTTTGCGAGGAACGCTCGGCCGCAGATCCCCGAGGTGCTTCAAGATGCGCTCGCACCGATCCTCGACACGATCCAGATGCTGACCGATCAGATCCGGGCCTTCGATCGCCGGATCGAGGCCGTTGCCGAGCAACGCTATCCCGAGGTCGCACATCTTCGGACCGTCCACGGCGTCGGGCCGCTGACGGCATTCGCCTTCGTCCTCTCGATCGACGATCCCGCCCGGTTCGCGAAGAGCCGGACGGTGGGCTCCTATGTCGGTCTTCGGCCCAAGCGGCACCAGTCGGGCGACGTCGATCCCCAGCTCCGGATCTCTCGGGCCGGGGATCCGCAGCTGCGACGCCTGCTCGTACAGTGCGCGCATTACATCCTCGGGCCCTTCGGCGAGGACTCGGATCTGAGACGGTTCGGGATGCGGTTGATCGATCGAGGGGGTCGCTTTGCGCGCAAGCGGGCCATTATCGCAGTGGCCCGCAAGCTGGCCGTGCTGCTGCATCGGCTCTGGATCACGGGCGAAGAGTACGAGCCGCTCCGACTGGAGAGCCGAAGACGAGCGGCCTGAGGCGGAGCGGAGGAGACGAGACGGGACATCTTCTCGAGGCCAGGCTCGATCCTGGTCGTGTCCGTGTGACTGCGAGGCTGCGCCTGGAGCTCGACTCCGAAGTCAAGCAGGCAGCACACGACCCGACCGGACCCCAATGTGCACCGTCTCGAATCCGGGACACCCAAGAGTGCGGATGGAAGCCTGGACCGGATCGAGCGGCAGCGGGAAGATGGATCGGAGATGCGAACGCGACTTGACGAGGTTGGCCTTCTCATGGAAGCGCAGCCCGAGCCCGCTCCAGCGATCAGATTGCAGCTGCAGAGTGATGCGAGAAGCGACGGAGGCCGTGCCAAGGGCGAGCCATTCGCGCCGAGGTCCGCGGCACCGGACGCGACCTTGTGCGTGCCCTCCCGCGCGCGCGTCAGCTCACGAACCAGCGACCGTTGTTGACCGCGATGCTCTGCCCCGTGATCGGCCGCGCGAGATCCGAGGCGAGAAAGAGCGCGGTCCCGGCGCATTCCGCCGGCGTCGGCGTCGCGCGCAGCGGGAACTGCTCGTTCCAGCGCGCGAGCTCGTCTTCGTAGCTGCGCCCCGCGACACGGGCGAGCTCTTCGACATAACCCCGGAAATTCTCCCCCGTCATCGGTCCGAGCTGAATGCCGTTGGCGCGGATGCCCGTCGGCCCGAGCTCGACGGCGAGCGTCCGCACGAGGCTCGCGAGGGCGGCCTTCGATGCGGCGTAGGCGCCGAGGGTCGGCGGCGGATCCGTCGACGCCCCGCTGTTCACGAAGATGAGGCGGCCATCGCCGCGCTGCTGCATCGACGGCACGACGAACTGCGCGAGATGGAACGCACCGAAGAGGTTCACCTCCATGATGTCGCGCCAGGTCTGCGGATCGGAATCGGTCACGATCTTGTAGTCGCCATCGTAGTGGCCGTTCTGGACGAGCACGTCGATGCCGCCGAATCGCTCGATCGCCGCATCGACGAGCGCACGACACGCAGAGCGATCGGCGAGGTCCGTCGCCTGCGCGAGGACCGGGCGGCCGAGGGCCTCGATCTCCCGGGCGACCAGCGCGAGGCGATCGGCGTTCCGCGCAGCGATGGCGAGCGACGCGCCGTGCCGCGCGAAGAGCAGTGCGATCTCGCGGCCGAGCCCGGGACCGATGCCGGTGACGATCGCAACCTTCCCTTCGAGCAGGCCCCGGGCGCTCATGTGCACCGCCTCAATCCGGCAGCCGGAAGCGACCGGCCGCGCGCGGGATCGGCAGATCGAGGGAGGTCCGGATGCCGGGCGGTGCGTCGCAGACGGCCGCGAAGGCGTTGACGCAGTTCATCGCCGTCCAGACCAGACCGGGCTCGGTCGTATCCGACGCGATCGGCGAGAGCGAGCAGCGGACCGAGGGATCGCCCTCGATCTCGACGGTGTACTCGATCGGCGCGTCGTAGGGCCAGCTCGGCTCGATCTCCTTCGACATCTTCCAGTAGGTGTTGAACTGGATCACGGGGCGGCCCTTCACGAGGCCGGTGTATTCGAAGTGCTGCCCCGCAACGTGGCCCTGCTTGATCATGCCGGCGTGGACGGGGACGTCGCGCTTCGCGACGGCGAACTCGTGGCGATGGTCGTAGGCGTCGAGCGCGAACCCGAGGCCCGCGGCGACCATGTCCATCGACTCGAAGAAGATCCGGCTCATGACACCCATCAGGGCCGGCGGCTCCTTGGCTGCATCCGCGGCGGACATGCCGAAGCCGAGCTGCTGCATCACCATCTCGGGCGACTCGCTGCCCTGCGAGAGATCGCAGACCTCGTAGACGGTGATCTTGTCGATCCGGCGGCACAACGCCGAGAGCACCAGCGGGAGGCGATCGCCGGCGAAGCCGGGATGGATGCCGCTGCCATGGAACGAGACGCCCCCCTTCTGGCAGGCCGCCTCGAGCCGGCCCGCGAGCGCCGGATCCTTCACGAACGAGAAGCCCGTCGGCGTCACGAGGTTCTTGCCGGACTCGAGGATCGCGCACATCTCGTCGACGTCCGCGAGCAGCGGCGCGTACAACACGCAGTCGGCGTCGAGGGCGAGCAGCGCCTGCTCGTCGCGGGTCGCCTTCACGCCGAGCGGCGCAATGCCGGCGATCGTTCCCGCGTCGACGCCGTCCTTGCTCTCGCCGTGCACCCAGACGCCCGCGAGCGAGAGCTGCGGGTCCTCGGCGATGGCGCGGATCGCATGACGACCGATGCTGCCGGTGGCCCATTGGATGATGCGAAGCGGTCGGCGCGAAGCCATCGGACTCTCCTCGGGCTCGCGAGCTCGAGCCGGCCCCGTTCAGGGCGGATGCGCGCCGCGCGCGAGCCGGCGCGGCCGCTCTACGCTAGCCCCACGCAGGCCTCGACCGCGACCACATGCGGCCGCTTTCCGAAGCCCAGGGACTCGTTATCGTCGCAGCGAACCCGATCCGGCTCCGCAGCGGGGCCATCGCCCGAGACGGCTCGCCGCGTCGCGCGGCGCCAGGAGGAACGCGCATGAGCTCCCCGATCGTCGACTGGGTCATCGATGCCGACAGCCACGTCACCGAGCCGCCGGATCTGTTCTCGAAGCGCCTGCCCGCGAAGTTCGCCGCGAAGGCGCCGCACGTCACGCGCGACCCCAACACCGGAAGCGAGATCTGGGTCGTCGGCGATCGCTCGCCGATCACGCCCGTCGGCCATACGGCGACCGCCGGCTGGCGCGAGCCCTTCCCCTCCGCGCCGAACGGCTTTGCCGAGATCCCGCTCGCCGCGCACGATGCCCACGCGCGCCTGCGCTACATGGATTCGCTCGCGATCTGGGCGATGGCCGTCTATCCCAACGTCGGCGGCTTCGGCAGCCAGGTCTTCCTCGGCCTCCAGGATCCCGAGCTGATGCTCGCATGCGTGCGCGCCTACAACGACTTCCTGACCGATTGGTGCAGCGCCGACTCGCGCCGCCTGATCCCGATCACGGCCCTGCCGTTCTGGGACGTGAAGGCCTCGGTCGCCGAGATCGAGCGCTGCGCCCGCCTCGGTCACAAAGGCATCCTCTTCACCGGCGAGCCCCAATCCCACGGCATGCCCGTCCTCGCGAACCCCCATTGGAATCCGCTCTGGGAATGCGCCGCGGCCCACGACCTCCCGATCAGCTTCCACATCGGCGCCGGCAACTTCCAGGGCCAGGCCTTCTGGACCCCCGAGAAGATCGAGCACTACGGCGCCGGCGGCGTCAACGGCATGTTCACCACCGGCCTCTTCCTCGACAACGCCAAGCAGATCGTCGATCTGCTCTTCTCCGGCGTGCTCGCACGCTACCCGAGCCTGAAGTTCATCTCGGTCGAGAGTGGCATCGGCTTCATCCCCTTCCTGCTCGAAGCCTGCGACCACACCTTCGACTACGGCCAGGTCCGCAAGCAGCGCCCCGAATTCAAGCTGAAGCCCTCCGAGTACTTCGCCCGGCAGGTCCATGGCTGTTATTTCTTCGAGGAGTATGCGCCTTCGCATCTGCTCGACCGGATTCCGCCCGACAACATCCTCTTCGAGACGGACTATCCGCATCCCGTCTGCCTGTACGGCAATGTCCGCGAGAAGATCGACGCCGGCCTCGCCGGCGCGAAGCCCGAGAACCGGCGCAAGCTGCTCTTCGACAACGCGGCGCGGCTCTATCAGGTACCGGCGCCGGATCGGGCGCCTTCGCTCGCGCAGGCCTGAGCGGCAGGCGCGACGGGGCTCCGGGCAGCTCGAGTGCACGATCCATCCGAAGAACCGCGATCCCGGCTTCAGCGCGGGCGCAGCGCGCCCTCCGCGCCGCGCGCCCCGCGCGAGACAACGCGAATGGAATCCCCGACGGCGACCTCACCGGGCTCGACGACCCGCCAATAGATCCCGCGGCGATTCTGGTCTCGGGTCGCGCGCGCCTGCACGAAGCGGAGCGCATCGTTGCCGAATCGTGTGTCGAATTTCGAGCAGCCGTCGTGGGGCTTCGGCGCCTGCCCATTCGCGATGAGGGTCGCGATCGCGGTGTCCATCACGGCGAGCTGCGCTTCGGGATCGCAGGGCGGGCGCCGCGACCGATCGCCCCGGGCTCGCTCGGCTTCCCGATCTTCTCCGCCACCGATCGCTCCCCGTTCCGCGCAGGCCGGGCGGATTCCGCGCCCCCCTTCGACGGACGACGCGCGCCGCGCAATGATTGCGAGGATGGTCGCATCAGGCCATCGGCACGCGGAGGTCGGGACCATGCCGCAATCCTTCCAGTCGACCGAGCCCCCCGGAGATCCGCGCCGTCGCGACGCGGAATCCGGCGGCGCGCCGCTCCCGCTCCTTCCCTTCGACGACCGCTACTTCCGCGCCCCCCACGCCACCGTCGCCCCCCTCCTCGCTGCCGGCGCCCGGGCCGCGCGCGTCCCCGAGCTCGGCACCACGATCTTCTTCCGCCACGCCGACATCGCCGCCCTGCTCCAGGATCGCCGCTTCGGCGCGATGAACGCCCACTACTACGAACAGCAGGGCTGGAGCGAAGGCCTCTACGTGGATTGGGTCCGCCGCACCCTCGTCTTCCTCGACCCGCCGGATCACGACCGCCTTCGCAACCTGCTCTCGCGCGCCTTCACCCCGCGTCAGGTCGCGCGCATCACGCCGGTGACCCGGCAGATCGCCGAAACCCTCGCCGCGGACGCCGCCGCGATGGGCGTCGTGGATCTCTACGATTCCTTCGCCCAGAAGCTTCCGCTCCAGGTCATCTGCAGCCTGCTCGCGATTCCCACGATCGATTTCGACGCCGTCGGCGAATGGACCGCGGCGCTCTCCCTCGCGACGGCGACGCCGACGCCGGCCGTGCGCGACCAGGTCGACCAGGCGATGAAATCCTTCGACGACTACGCACGCCGATTGATCGCCGAGCGCCGCGTCCGCCCCGGCGACGATCTGCTCTCGGCGCTCATCGCCGTCGAATCGAGCGGCGACCGGCTCTCCCCCGACGAGCTGGTCGCGATGGTCGTCCAGCTCCTCTACGCCGGCCACGAGACGACCCGCAACTTGATCGGGAACGGGCTGTTCACGCTGCTCGATCATCCGGCCGAGCTCGCCCGCCTGCGCGGGACGCCCGAGTGGATCCCGAACGCGGTGGAGGAGATGATCCGCTTCGAGCCGCCGATCCTGTTCCTGACGCGCGTCGCCCGCGAAGACCTCGAATGGGCCGGCGTCCCGATCGCGGCCGGCGAGCTGGTCCATGTCGACCTCGCGGCCGCCAACCGCGACCCCGCGGCGCGCCCCGATCCCGATCGCTTCGACGTCGCCCGCGCCGATCCGCATCATCTCAGCTTCGGCTGGGGCATGCATTTCTGCATGGGCGCGAGCGTCGCCCGCATGGAGGCACGCGTCGCCTTCGCGACCCTGCTGGGGCGCTTCGCCTCGATCGAGCATGCCGGCGAGCCTCCCGCCTGGGCGCCGGCGACGGCCCTCCGGACCCTCGAACGATTCCCCGTCCGGCTCACGCCGGTGCACGCCCCGACCGCCCGCGGAGCGGCCTAGCACGATGGCCCACGCCGAGTTCGAGCACGCGATCGAGATGGCCGTCCCCCCCGCGACGCTGCGCACCTTCCTCGCGGACCTCGAGAACTACGTCCCGCTGCATCCCCTGATCGAGTCGATCCGTGCACTCCCGCCTCGACCCGATCTCCCGCGCGCGAAGCACTACCGCGTCGTCGACCGCATTCCCCTCGGTCCCTTCCGCCTGAAAGCCGTATACACCGCCGCCCTCGATCCGATCTCGCCGACCGAGGTCCACGGCCTCGCCTGGCAATCCCCCGGCGTTCATCTCCACACGACGTATCGCATCGAGCCCGAGCCCGGTGGATTGCTGCTGCGCGAGTACGTGCGCGTCGAAGCACCCTGGCTCCTGCTGCGATTCGTCGTGGGCCAGGCGAGCGCGTCGCATCGGACGACGCTCTTCGAGATGAAGGCGCTGCTGGAAGCCCGCGCGGAGGCTTGAACCCCGCGCAGCTCGAGCGGCCCACTGGGCAAGGCGTTCGGAACCGTCTCCCTGCGGCCCGCTAGGCGCCGGCCTGCTCGAGCCAGCCGACCATCGTCCGCTGATCGACGAGCCCCGATTGCTGGAATCGCGGCACGCCTCCGCGGAAGACCATGAAATGCGGAATGCTGCGAATCTGATGGCGCTGCGCGAGGCCCGCCTCCGCTTCCGTATCGACCTTCAGGACGAGCGCCTTCCCCGCCATCGCCGCCGCCGTCTTCGCGACCTCGGGCGCCGCCCGCTGGCAGGGCCCGCACCAGGACGCCCAGAAATCGACCAGGACGGGCACGTCCACACCAGCCACGATCGCATCGAAGAGCGCTTCGTCGGCGGCGATCGGCTCGGCGAGCGGCGGGAGGTTCGCCTTGCAAGCGCCGCAGCGCGCCGTCTGCATCAGGCGCTCGGCGGGGATGCGATTGCTGCGGCCGCAGGCCGGACACGCTCGCACGAGGCTCGCCTTCATCCCGTCTTCTCCCGATCCTGCTCGAGCTGATCGTCGAGCCCCGCCTGGATGCGCGGGTCGAAATAATGGTCGATCGAATGGCCGATCTCGAGCTCCCGGTCGGCCGGTGTCGGATCGCGGGGCACGGTCAAGGCCTTGACCCGTGCCAGGGAGTCGCCGAAGCGCCGGGCGACGATCTGGTTCGCGAGGGCGAGCACCGCCTCCTGGAAGCCCGCGGCGGGGAAGACCTGCTGGACGAGCCCGACCTCGAGGGCGCGCCGGGCGTCGAGCAGCTCGCCCGTGTACAAGAGCCAGCGCGTCATGCGCGCCCCGACGAGCTCGCGCAGCGTCTGCGAGGCTCCGCCGCCACCGACGCCGCCGGGATGGCAATCACCGAGCTTCGCAGCGCTCGAAGCGACGATGAAATCGCAGGCCAGCGCGAGCTCGATCCCGCCCATCGAGGCCACCCCGTTCACCGCGGCGATCACGGGCTTCGGGACCGACGCGATCTCCGTATGGAAATCCCGCACGCGATAGAGGAAGCCGCGATAGGCCTCCCGGCTCGTGAAGTACTTCGAGCCGATCTCCTCGCCGTCGGCGCTACGGGAGAAGGCCTCCCCCTTGCCCGTGACGATCACTGCCCCGACCGAAGGATCCTGCGCGATCTCACGGAACGCCTTCGAGAGCGCCGCATAGATCGCGTCGTTGAGGACGTTCTCGACCTCGGGCCGGTTCAGCCAGAGGCGCTCGACCGCGCCGATCCGCTCGCGGAGGACCACGTCCGCCATGCCCGATCCCTCCCCGCCCGGAGGCGGCTCTGCTAGGTGGCCGAACCGCGGCCGACGAGGCTCTTCACGTGCGGCAGCACTTCCGTCGCGATCCGCTCGACCTGCTCCGCCGTCTCTTCCGGCGGGCAGAAATTGAACATCAGGAAATGCTCGAGCCCGGCCTTCGCGTAGGCCGAGAGCCGTTCGACGAGCAGGTCCGCTTCGCCGTGCAGGAAGACGCCCTCCGGTCCGGGCGGAGCGCCGCGCGGCGTGATCGTGATCGGGGCCCAGAGCGAACAGGTGATCGCCGCCGGATCGCGCTTCGCCTCCTCGGCCGCCCGGCGCACGCCGTCCCAGCCACGGCCGAGCTCCTCGGGCGAGAGGCCGTAGGGAACCCAGCCGTCGCCGAGCCTTCCCGCGCGCCGGATCGCGCCCGGCGAATTCCCGCCGAGCCAGACCGGGATCGGCTGCTGCGCGGGATGCGGAAGGACGCCCATCGGCTCGGCGCGGTAGAACTCGCCCTGGAAATGCACGGGATGACGGGTCCACATCGTGCGCATCAGCTCGAGCGCCTCGGCGGTGCGAGCCATGCGCCGCTCGAAGGGCATGCCGAGGGCCTCGAACTCTTCGCGCAGCCAGCCCGTCCCGGCGCCGAGGATCGTGCGGCCCTCATTGAGGTAGTCGACCGTCGCGAGCTGGCGCGCGAGCAGCCAGGGATTGCGCTGCGGAACGACGATGACGAGGCTGCCGATCTTCACGCGCTGCGTATGCGCGGAGAGCCAGGTCATCGTCGTGACGCATTCGGCGACGGGCTGATTGAAGTCGGCGGGATATTTATCGCCGCCGTAGGGATATTTCGATTCGTATTCGACGGGCCAGAGCACATGGTCCGCCGCCCAGACCGAGGCGAGGCCCGTGCGATCGGCGGTCTGTGCGACCGAGAGCATGTGCTTCGCGGTGGCCGGCCCGTTGTTCCCGACCCAGGCGCCGATTTCCACTGCTGCCGCCTCCGATCCGGCTCAGGCCGTCGCCGAGATCGCCTTCACGACGTCGAGGTAGAGATGCTTGACCTCGCGCACCGTGAAGCCCGCGATCTTGACGTTCGTCACCGTGTCCCGGTTCATGTCCGGGCCGAAGCGCTTCGAGAGCCAGGTCATCTGGTTCAGCATCGAGTTGAACGGCCAGTAGCGGCTGCCCGTATGCTCGAACATGTGCAGCTCGCCACCGGGCTTCAGGACCCGGCGCAGGGCCTTGAGCCCCTCGACGGGCCTCGGGACGGAGCAGAAGGTGCAGGAGGTGAAGACCTGATCGAAATGGTGGTCGGGGAACGTCATGTCGTGGACGTCCATCGCCTGCAGCTCGATCTTGCCCGCGTAGGCGTCGGTCCGGACGCGGGCCTTCTCGAGCATCTTGTCACTGATGTCGATGCCGACGATCTCGCGCCCGGGCGGGAAGAAGGCGACGTCGAGGCCCGTTCCGACCGCGAGGAACAGGATGCGCCCGGTTCCCATCTTCGAGAAGAGCTCGGTCTTCACCGGCGCCCAGCGCTTCTCGGGGCCGTAGCCGGCCATCACGTCGAAGTTCTTCGCGGCCTTGTCCCATTTCGCCTTCGTCACGAGATCCAATGCGAGGTCCTCCGGCGGATGAATGCGTTCGCCGCATAGCAGCACAGCAGCGTCCCGATGCCGCCGTAGACGCCCATTTTCGCGCCCTCCGCGACGGGGATGGCGCGCATCGCGGCCTCCATCGAGACCCACATCGAGACGACCATGCCCGTCGTCATGACCGGGACCATGACCTCCATCGCCCCGAAGAACGCGCCAAAGGGGAAGGCGACGAACATCGAGATCGGCATCGCTGCGAACATCGCGATGAACATCGCGAGCCACATGTTCCAGCCCGGGCCGAAGAAGGCCGCGGCGAGCGCGCCGATCAGGGCACCGGCGGCGGCATTGGCGACGAGGTCGCCCGCCAGGAAATAGAGACGTGTTTCCATCGGGCTGCGGCCCTCCTGCGCGAGCGATCCTAACCGAGCCTCGGGCGCACTGCCGCCGCGATTCAGGGACGCGCGTTCGGAGCGGAAATGTCCGTCCCGGCCCCGGCCGGGGTCGCCGGGCCGGTCGCCCGCGCGTCCGTCCCCGTTTCCGGTCCTGCGTCCGGGCCATCTACTGGGCCCGCGCCCGCGTCAGGCTGCTCCGCCGCCGCCGCCCGGGCGAGCGCCGCCCTGTGCGGTGCTGCCTCTGCCGTCCGCCCTTCGCCTTCGTAGAACGCGACCAACGCCTCACGCACCGCGAGCTCCCCCGGCCGCGTCCGGGCGATTGCCTCGAGGATCCCGATCGCCCGGCGCGCCTCGCCCGCCGAATGCAAGGCGACGGCATGCACATAACCGAAGCGAGTCGACGCCGGCGCGAGCGCGGCGGCGCGCTCGAGATCAGCGAGCGCCGCCTGGGATCGGCCGAGGCGAACGAGCGCGAGGCCCCGCGCGTGGTGCAGCACGGCGCTCCCGGGCAGGCGCGCCAGACCTGCTTCGAGGCGCTGCAGCGCAGCCTCGTCACGGCCGAGGGCGCGTTCGAGGTCCGCCAGATTGGCGTAGCCCGCTTCGAAGGCCGGCTCGATCCCGATCGCGGCCTCGAGCTCGAGGCGCGCGCCCTCCGGATCCCCCCGCTCGAGCAGGAAGCCGCCGAGCTCGGCGCGTGCCTCTGCACGATCGGCATCCCGACGAAGCGAGGCGGCGTAGGCCGCGGCCTCCCGGGCGAACGCCGCGCGCGCCGGCGCAGAGAGCGTCGACTCGATCGAAGCCAGCCGGCGGACGGCCTCGAATCGCACGACACGCAGTGGGTCGTCGAGCAGCGCCGCCGCCGCCCGCGATCGCACTGCCCCCGCCGCCGTCGCGAGTCCTTCGAGCGCGCCGAGGCGCACGAGCGGCTCCGGATCCCGGGTCGCTGCAACGAGCGCTGCCTCGCTCGCCGGTCCGCGGGCGGCGTCGAGCCGCGCGAGCGCGCTCGCCCGCACGATCGGCGGATGGGACAAGTCCGCTGCGATCGTGCGCAGGAGGATCGCAGCTTCCTGCGCGCCGCCATCCGCCGCATGCATCGCCTCCGCGTGGCGCGCGAATCCCTGCGCCGGGCGGCCGAGCCAGCGGCGAACCGCGGCAGCCGCCCAGGCGGCACGGTTCCCGCCGTGGCAGCTCCCGCAGGCATCGGGGACGCCGAGGGCCGCGGCCTGATCCGGGCGCGGGACACGCAGGCTGTGGTCGTGGCGCGGATCGATCTGCATGTAGGTCGTCGTCGGCATGTGGCAGGCGACGCATTGGCTGCCGCTCGAGGTCGTCTCGTGATGATGGTGCTTCGGTGTCGCGTACTTCGTGGCCGCATGACAGCTCGCGCAGAGCGCGTTGCCCTCGGCCCGGAGCCCGCCCGAATGAGGATCGTGGCAATCGCTGCAGGTGACGCCCTTCGCATGCATCCGGCTCTGGAGGAAGGAGCCCCAGCCGTAGACCTCGTCGCGCTGCTGTCCATCGGCGTAGTAGAGGCCCTCCTCGAGGAGCGCCGGGCGATAGTGGTCGAGGAAGGGCTCGCCCGCGACGTAGTCCTCGCTGATCGCACTGCGGCGCGAATGACATTGCGCGCAGACGTCGAGCTCCCGGCTCCCCGTGCGCGGCACCGATCGAACGGCGTTGCCCGTCTTCGCATCGATGGCCCAGACGACCCCATGCCGCTCGTCGAGGCGCGCCAGCAGCCCCTTCGAATCGTCGCGATCGGTGTGCCCGCTCGATTCCGTGCCCTCGCCGGTGCCGCCGCCCTCGCGCGAAGCGGCCCAGCCCACATGCGCGCTGCCCGGTCCATGGCAGCCCTCGCAGCCGACGCCGAATTCTTCCCAGCGCGACTCGAACCGCCCTCGCTCGGCGTTGAAGCGCTTGCGGAAGCCCGTGACATGGCAATCCGCGCAGACGTGATTCCAGTTCTGCGCCGGCCTCATGAAATGCAGCGGATCCGACGGATCCGCGCTCGCCTCGGGATAGAGATCGAGCCAGCGCTGCCCGCCCTCGCTCCGCGGGCGGGTATCGAAGGCCCAGGGAAGGACCTGCACCCGTCCGTCCACGGCATCGAGCAGGAACTGCTGGAGCGGCTCGACACCGAACGTCGCGCTCACGCGCAGACCGTCGTCCCCGACGGAGTCCGCCGGCACGATCCGTCGGCGCGCCACCCGGTCGAGAAAGATCCGGTGATCGCGCCCGAGCCGCCCGAACGCGACGGTCGCCGCGCCGACGCGCAGCTCTTCACCGGCAAAGGGTGCGGCGACGATCTCTTCGGTCGCGTACGCCATCGCCCGCTGATGTTGCGAGCCCCGCCATCGCCCGCCCACTTCCGCATGGCAGGCGACGCAGGTGCCGCTCCCGACGAACTGCGGACGTTCGGACCGAGCGTGGCCCCGGGCCGGGTCGCGCGGCGCGGGCTCTCCGGACGGACTCGAAGAGCTCGAATCGCCGCCCTGCCCGCAGGCCAGCCAGACACAGAGCAGCAGCAGCCTGCAAAGGCTGCGCGCGATCCCCTCCGCAGATCGCCCGATCACGCGCACGGCGCGGATGCCCGCTGCGCATCCTTCAATCTGAACCCTTCCATTTCGAGCAGGTCCGGGAGGTGGCCTTCGGCGACCCGCGCATCCACGGCGCTCACCATGCGCGCCGTGTAGATCCGGCGCGCGGTCCCGTCCCACCAGGCGCGACCGCCAGGGGTCGCGACCTGCGCGGCGAACCAGCGAAGGTAGGCGTGATAGGTCTCGTCCTCGAGCTGGCCCGTCTCGTGCAGCGCGAAGACCCCCTGGAAGAAGAGCGCCTGATCGTTGAAGACCGTCAAGAAGAGATGACGCTCGTCGAAGTCCATCGCCGGGAATCGCCGCAATCCGATCGAATAGGCCTGCGCGACTCCGGGCGTCAGCATCAGCCGATTCGCATCACGATAGCCGGCGACGATCTCCTGCCGACCCGCCGTCCGGAGCGCCTGGGTGTTCTGCCGGAGCTGCGTCGCCAGGTAGAACAGGGTGACGATGACGGCGAGGCCGCCCACGAAATCGCCGAGATTGCCGAGTGCTTCGAGGATCGATCTTCTCCCTGTCCGGTACGGCGCCGCGAGCCCGCCCTGCGCGATCGCGCCGACTCGCTATTCCCCGGGCCGCTTGCCCTCGTGCTGGATGATCTCGATGAGGTATCCATCGGGATCCGTCACGAAGCCCACGATCACCGGCCAGCGATCGAGCCGCTCGGGCTTCATCACGGATTTGTATCCAGCCTCCACCGCCTTCTGCCAGGTCACCATCGCGTCGTCGACGTTGATGTAGATCTTCCAGAGGGCGAAACCGTGGTCGATCGGTCCGGGCCGCATCGTCTCGGCGAACTTGGCGAGCTGGAGCCGGCCCCCGCCCGCCTTTCCGGCGAGGTGGACCTCGTTCACGTTCGGGATCTCGGTCCGCCCCTGCTCCTCGAGGCCCATGATCTCGGTGTAGAAGCGGACCGAGCGCTCGAGATCCGAGACCGCGATGCAGAACTGACCGACCGTGCTGCCCATGAACGTTCTCCTGTTGCGACGCTTCTCGCGAATCGGCTCGTTGCCCGCCTTGCAAACTTCTCGCGATCGTTCTCGCGAGCCGTTTCCTCCCGACGACCGGCGGCGCCGGCGACGCGCATCGCCGGACCTGCTCTCCGAAGCGGCTAGGCCGCCTCGAACAGCCGCTTGGCCGGGCCGATGCGGGCGACGAGTGGTGCGAGCTTCTCGACGTCGAAGCCGTAGAGTGCCGCGGCGTTGCCGCCGAGGATCGCCGCGACCTCCGCTTCGGGCAGGCCCTGGAACGAGGCCGCCAGCCGCGCGGCCGTGTCCGGCCAGGTGCCTTCCGGATGCGGAAAATCGCTGCCCCACATCAGGTTCCCGACACCGATCGCATGGCGCAGCTCGGCCTCGCGCCGCGGGATCGAGGCGCCCACGCGGATGTTGCGCGCGAAGTACTCCGAAGGCTTCAGCTTCAGATGGCTCTTGTAATCGCCGAGCTTCGCGTTGCCGGGATGATCGGAGGCGCGCTGATCGAGCAGCTCGAGATAGGACGGCACCCAGACCGAGGTGCCCTCGGTGATGACGACGCGCAGCTTCGGGTAGTCCTCGAAGACGCCGCCCCAGATCAGGAAGGTCAGCGGGCGCGCCACGAACCAGGCGACCTCCGAGACGTAGATCCCCATCGCACCGCGCAGCGGCGGCTCGTTCGGATCGGGCGGCCAGCTGCCGAAGTACTGCTCGGAGTCCGCCGGCCCGGAATGGAAATGGACGACCACGCCGAGCTCTTCGCAGACGGCCCAGAGCGGGCGATAGGCGGGGTGGTGATAGGGCTTGTGGTCGCCCCAGGTCACGGGCAGCATGATCGAGCCGAGCCCGTTCGCCCGCGCCCAGCGGACCTCCTTCACCGCTTCGTCGACGTCCCAGGTCGCCGGCACGATCGCGACGCCGTGGCGCCGCTCCGGCGCCATCTGGCAGAACTCGGCGAGCCAGCGGTTGTGGGAGCGGGCGCCGGCCCATTGCAGCTCGCGGTCCGCGCCCTTCGGCGTCAGGCCGATGCCCGCGCCGAAGGGCGGTGCGTTCATCTCGGTGATGCCGTCGGGGAAGAGGACCTCCCCCGCGACGCCATCGCCGTCCATCACCTCGGTCCGCGCGGCATCGTCCCAGGCGCCGGTCAGGAGCCGCTCGCGCCCCCGGCGCCACGCTTCGTTGATCTCCTTCACCAGGAAGAGCTTCTCGGCGGCCTGGGTCTTCTC
This sequence comes from Myxococcota bacterium, assembly GCA_041389425.1. Taxonomy (GTDB): domain Bacteria; phylum Myxococcota_A; class UBA9160; order UBA9160; family UBA4427; genus UBA4427. The sequence continues at coordinate 29,532 of JAWKRX010000013.1, read as the reverse complement.
GATCTGGATCTTCATCGCCGCATCGAAGAGCTCGCGGTATTTCGGATCGAGGTATTCGCGGTAGCCGCCAGGCGGCAGACCGACATGGCCATCGGAGGAGAGGACGAGATGTCGATCCATGAACTGGCCTCCTAACGCCCGATCTTCTCTCGCATCGGCCCGATGCGTGCGGCGATCGCCGAGAGCGCATCGACGTCGAATCCGTAGACCTTCGCCGCGTTGGCGCCGAGCATCTTCGCCGCCTCGTCGCGCGGGACCTCGGCGAAGGCCTGCTCGAGCTTCGCCGCGGTATGCGGCCAGGTGCCTTCGATGTGCGGATAGTCCGAGCCCCACATCAGCTTGTCGACGCCGATCTGATGGCGCTGGGCCGCGGCCGTATCGTCCATGAAGGCGGCGCCGATCCAGGCATTCTGGTGGTAGTACTCGCTCGGCTTGCGCGGGAGCTTGCGGCGCAGATGGCGGAACATCGGGAGCTCGTACTGCGAGTCGAGGGTCTCGAGCGCGCCGATCACCCAGGACGAGCCCTGCTCGGTCATCACGAATTTGAGCCGCGGATGCCGCTCGAAGACGCCGGACCAGATCAGGAAGTGGAACGGGCGATGGGCGAACCAGCTGATCTCGAAGAGGAAGATCCCGAGCGAGCCGTCGTGGCGGCCGTAGTTCGGTGTCCAGCCGGAATGGGTGTGGATCGGCATCTCGAGCTCTTCGCAGACGCTCCAGAGCGGCTCGTAGCGCGGATGGTTGTAGAAGGGGTGGCCGTTCGTATCGACGGGCAGGACGATGCCGCCGGAGACGTCGTTCGCGCGCAGCCAGCGGACCTCTTCGACCGCGCGGGGAATGTCGTCGATCGTGATCAGGCCGACGCCGGCGCGGCGTCCCTTCGCCTCGCTGCAGAAATCCTTGAGCCAGCGGTTGTAGCTGCGGCAGCCCTCCCACCAGATGTCGGGATCCTGCGCGTATTGATAGGTCATGAGGCCGGAGCCGAAGGGCGAGCAGGTCTGGAAGCTGCCGCCGGGAAAGATCACCTCGGCGACGATCCCGTCCTGCTCGAGCTCGACCATGCGCCGCTTCGAATCGAAAGCGCCGTCCATCCCGCCCTGATCGACGGCGTTCTCCACCTGGAAATCCGCCATCGCCTCGTCGCCGTAGATCGCCTCGCCCGTATGCTCGGCGCGGCGGGCGAGCATGCCCGCCTGATCGGCCTGCCAGGCATCGAAGGCGTCGCGGTACTTCGGCGCGACGTAGGGCCGGATCGTCTCGGGCAGCGGCCCCGCATGACAATCCGCGGAGATGAGGAGGATGCGGTCGTTCGAGGCCATCGCGGTCTCCTTCCGGACAGGGCTGACGATCGAAAGGGCCGGCCCCGGAGCGCCGGCCTCGTTCGCGTTCGGCGGGTGCAGCGCGCGGTCCTCTCGGGCCCGCCGGAGACTGCCCGCTCCGCGAGGGGTTCTAGCGCGCGCGCATTCGCTCCGCCCCTCCCCGTGCCGCAGCGCCGGGTCCGTCGAAGCCCGTGCGCGGCACGACGGGCTCCACGGATCAGCGCGCGCCCGCTGGCGTCCGGCCCGCGCCCCGCGCGCCGATCCCGATCAGGAGCGCGCCCGCCATCGGCAGCGCGAGCACGCCGATCCGGAGGCCGAAAGCGCCGCCGCCGCTGATCCCGTCCTTCGCGAGAAGCGCCAGGCCGACGACGAAGAAGATCGCCCCCCCGAAGAGGCGCCAGAGCGGCGGTGTTCCCACCGCGGGATCGGGCCGCTCGAAACGCTGCAACGCCAGCACCAGCGGCAGCAGGAGCAGCGCGAGCACACCGAGCCAGAGCGGTCGCCCGCGCCACCACGCCGCCGTCCCCGGCTCGAGCGCGAGCCCGACGCCACTCTCCCACCCCTCGCCGACCGAATAGACGAAGCCGACCCAGAGGATCAACGCCGTCATGTGCCAGAGGTAGACCGTCATGATCATCGAGTTGACGAGCACCGTCGCCGTCCAGGGCGCCGGTCGCGCGAGCCAGCGCCGGACCGGCCCCTCGAGCCCGAGCAGCAGCCCGGCCTGGGCGAGCGCGAGGGCGATCAGGGTGATCTTGGGCGGCGTCGTATTGCTGATGGCTTCGCCGGGCACCCCGACCATCGCGCGCGGATAGGGCGCGAGATCGATGCTGGTCAGCCCGATCAGGAGCGCGAGGCCGACGAGGCCCATCGGCAGCCAGCGCGAAGGCCGCGACAACGCTCCCTCGCTCCAGGCATAACCGAGCTGATGCACCGCCGACCAGACGAACACGTAATTCAGCCAGCCCACGACCGGCACGCCGCGAAAGAACGCGAAGTCGAGACCGATCGCGACCACGACACAGCCGGCGAAGGATCCCCAGCGATGGCGCTCCCAGAGCGCATGACTGATCGGAACGAGCAGCACGACACCGAGGTAGACCGCCAAAAACCAGACCGGAACCAGCGCCAGCTGCGAGCCGACGCGCACCAGCGGCTCGCGCACCCCCGCCACCGAAGCGGCGACGCCCATCCCCGCCCACACGACCAGCAGCGGCAGCACGGGCCAGACGAGCCGGCGCAGCCGACCCGCCAGCCAGGCCGCATAACCCGTCTGCGCCCGCTGCGCCGCACGCCAGGTGATGCCGTTCGAAAAGCCGCCGACGATGAAGAAGACCGGCATGACCTGGATCGCCCAGGTGAGCCAATGGGTCCAGTCGGCGACCGCCAGCAGGTGGGTCGCGACGAGCTCGCCGTCGGGCCTTCGCCAGGGCGCGGCGGCGAGCCAATGGCCGAAGACGACGACGAGGATCGAAGCCGCGCGCAGGAAATCGACGTAGCGATTGCGCGAGGCCGGCGTCTGCGCCGCGAGCGCACCCGCGCGTGTCCAGATGCTCATCCCGCTTCCCCCCCGCGCTTCGGTTCGGCCCGTGCATCGCCGCGGGCGGGTGCGGCCTCGTCCGACCGCGCCATCCGCTCGAGCGCCTCTTCACCGAGGGGCTCGCTCTGCTTGACGCGCAGGCTCTCGCGCCATTCCCGTGCGAAGTCCCGATCGAATCTTCCGTTCACGAGCGCCGTCACGACCATCGCGATCAGCGCGCCCAGACTCGCGAGGGCCATGTCCTTGTGGGCATCCCAGGGATCGCCCTGGGTGCCGAGATAGGCGGTGCCGAGCTCGCCTCCGAAGGCGATCGCGGCGCCCCATTCGACGAGCTCGTAGAGCATGGAGGTCGACATCGTGAGGTCGAGCGGCAGGAAATAGCCCCAGAAGCCCCGGGCATCGCCGACGCGCAGGAAGATCTCGCGGATCGGATAGGCGAGCAGCAGGCCATAACAGAAATGCACCACCCGATCGAAATGATTGCGGGAGAGGCCCAGCTGCTCGGTGGGACGGAAGCCGAGCAGCGCCTCGCACCAGGCGTCGTAGGGCACCTCCGAGTAGGTGTAATGCGCGCCGACTTCGTGCAGGCAGAGAAAGAGGAAGATCAGGATCCAGGAGAGACGGGACAGGGGCATCGCCCGATGGGTCGCCGCGGCTGCCGCGAAGAACCCGACGACCAGGGCATTCTCGAGCAGCCAGTCCGCGCGGTGGGACGGTGCGATCCCGAGCGCGATCGCGAGGATGGCAAAGAGCCCGCCCAGGATCTGGAGCGTCGTGGCGTACGGGATGCGGGCCAGCGCGCGGAGCACGGCGGCACCGTAGCATCGCACCGTCCCGTCCGGCGCTCCGGGACTCGGCGGATGGCCGACCCCCGCGCCCGGGCGCCCGCGCGGCAGCCCGCCCGCTTGACCGCGGCCCCGCAGAGCGTGTAAACGCCTCCCTGGGAATCAGCGCTCGGACGCGACCGGCTCGGAGCAAACGGTGTCCTTCGATCTCCGCTTCTATCTCGCGAGCCTCGCCGCGGCGGGCGCCGGCGGCACGATGCTGCGCTCCGCGATCGCCTGGCACCTCTACGCGATCACCGCCAGCGCCTTCGATCTCGGCCTGCTCGGTCTCGTGCAATTCTTCCCCGCTCTCCTGCTCGCGCTGCCCGCCGGGCTCGCCTCGGATCGATACGAACGCCGGCGCGTGGTGCAGGCCGCCCAGGCGGCCACGCTCGTTGCGACGAGCGCGCTCGCCGTCTTCGCCCTCCGCGGCGAGGCCGACCGCCCCGCACTGCTCTACGGCGCGATCATGATCATGGCCGCCGCCGCGGCCTTCTCGAATCCGGCGCGCTCGGCGCTGCTGCCCCTGCTCGTCCCGATGGAGCAGTTTCCGCGCGTCGTCACGACCGCTTCGACGATCCGTGCCCTCGCCTTCGCCCTCGGCCCCGCGCTGACCGGCCTCGTCGTCGCGGCCTTCGGGATCGCCGCCGCCTATCTCGTCGGTGCGCTCTTCGTCGCCGCCTCGATCTCGCTGCTGATGTTCCTCTCCGTGCGGCCCCCCGCTGCACGCCAGGGCGCGATCTCCCTGGCATCGATGCTCGAAGGCCTGCGCCATGTCTTCGCGAATCCGGTCGTGCTGGGCGCCATGAGCCTCGATCTCTTCGCCGTGATCCTCGGCGGCGCGACGGCACTCCTGCCCGTCTTCGCCCACGACGTGCTCCGCGTCGGCGCCTCGGGCTACGGCCTGCTCTCGGCGGCCCTCGAGGTCGGCGCACTCGGGACTGCCGTCGCGATGCTCTTCCTGCCCCCGATCCGGCGCGTCGGGTTCGTGCTGCTGCTGACGGTCGCGGCCTATGGCCTCGCGACGATCGCCTTCGGCGTCTCGACCTGGTTCCCCCTCTCGCTCTTCGCCTACGCCGCGGCCGGGATGGCGGATCAGGTCAGCGTCGTGCTGCGCCAGACGACGATCCAGCTCCAGACCCCGGATCATCTGCGCGGGCGCGTCAGCTCCGTCGGCTCGATCTTCATCGGCGCCTCGAATCAGCTCGCGGCGGTCGAGAGTGGCTTCGTCGCGGCGGCGACGAGTGCGGAGTTCGCGGTGGTGAGCGGCGGCATCGGCGTCCTGCTCGTGGTCGCGATCGTCGCGCTCCGGCTTCCGGCCCTGCGCAAATACGAGGTCTGACCCGGTCCGACGCGGCGCTCCGCCCGCTCAGGCGGGCGGCCACCGCCAGCCCCCGCGCCGCCGCTGCGATAGCGTCGCCCTCAGCCACCGAACGCGAGGACCGCCCATGAGCCGATCGCTCCGGATCGTCGACGTCGACCAGCACTACTACGAGCCCGTCGATTGCTGCACCCGCCATCTCGACCCGAAATACGCCGACTGTGCGCTGCACGTCGTCCCGGGCGAGGACGGCCAGCCCGAATGGCGCTTCGGCGATCGTCCCCTCGACATCGAGCGCCATCCCCGCCACGTCACGATCGCCCCCGGCGAGCTCGAACGGACGCTCTCCGCCCGCGACGAGGGCCGCGCCTACATGCCCCGCCTGATCGATGGCCGCGCCCCCGAGTACACCGACCGCGACGTCCGCCTGAAGCTCATGGACGAGTGGGGCGTCGACGCGGCGGTGCTCTTCCCGAGCTCGGGCCTCGGCTTCGACGCGCAGATCTCCGATCGCCCCGAGGCCGCCTGCGCCGCGGCGACCGCCTTCAATCGCTGGATCGAGGAGGATTGGGGCTTCGCCCATCGCGGACGCATCTTCGCGGCCGCCTTCATCTCCCTCCAATCCCTGCCGATGGCCCTCGCCGAGCTCGAGCGCGTGCTCGCCGCCGGCGCGCGCATCATCCAGATCCGGCTCGGTCCCGTCGCCGGCCGCTCCCCCGCCCATCCCGACTTCGATCCGTTCTGGGCCCGCGTCCAGGAGGCGGGCGTGCCCGTCGCGCTCCACATCACCGCGAGCGGCTACGAGCGCGCGATCTCCGAGCTCTGGGGCGAGAACCCGCGCAACGACCACGCCGAGCGCTCGGGCTTCCAGTGGTATGCGATCTTCGCGACCCGGCCCGCGATGGATACCTTCGCCGCGATCATCTTCCACAATCTCTTCGGCCGCTTCCCGCGGCTCAAGATCCTGTCCGTCGAGAACGGCTCGCACTGGATTCCGACGCTGCTCCACGAGATGGACGCCGCCTATCGCTTCGTCGCGGGCGGGTCGGGCACGTCGTGGATCGGCGGCCCGATCACCGCGCGCCCGAGCGAGCTCTTCAAGCAGCACGTCTACGTCGCGCCCTTCCTCGACCAGGGTCATGAGGCGAAGGTCTCGGACCTCGTCGAGCTACTCGGCGCGGATCACGTGCTCTTCGGCTCCGACTGGCCCCACGGCGAAGGCCGCGACACCCCGCGCCACTTCGACTCGGAGCTGGCCGGCATCGAAGAGCCCGCCTTGCGGCGCATCCTGCGCTCGAATACCGCCGAGCTGCTCGGGATCGATTGACGGGCGGCCGACGGCTCGTCCCGACCGCGCCGCCCCGCGTGCGGCGCGCGCCTCGCCCGCTCACGCCAGCCCGAGCGCCCTCGCCCATTCGAGGTTGAGCCGCGCCGACTCCACGTGGGCCTGATGGACCTCGAAGCCCTCGCCCTGGTTCGGATCGCCGTAGAAGATCGGGCCCTCGCCGCTCGTCGCCGCGGCGTCGCCGAGTCGCACGAGCTCGCGCCAGTAGGCGACCTCGTCCGCCGACGGCGTGAAGATCTCGTGAACCAGCGGCAGATGCGCCGCGTTGCCGAGCATCATGCCGTAGTAGCCGAGCTCCCGGAGCGAGCGGGCGAAGCGGCGAAGCCCCTCGAGATCGTCGCTCGCGCCGCCCCACATGCCGCTGATCGGGTAGCGAATCCCTGCCGCCTTCGCGTCGAGCAGGACCTTCGAACGGATGAAGAGCGTCTCCTGCCCTTCCGCCGTCCAGCGGTAGCCGAGTGCCTGATGGATGTCGCCGAAGCGCGAGACCGCGCCGCCCATGTACGCGATCCGCGGCGAGGCCATCGCGATCTCGTAGGCGAGGCGCAGGGCATCGGCGGTCTCGAGGATCGGGTAGAGCAAGACGGAGCCCGGAGCGATCCCGTTCTCGACCTCCGCCGCGAGCAGCAGGGCCTCGAGCGCGATCACGTCCTCCGGTCCCCGCAGCTTCGGTACGAGAACGCCCGCGAGCGCCGGCGTCACGACCGCGCGCAGATCGCGAAAGGCCATGCCCGTCGAGGCCGAGCGCACGCGCACGAAATAACGCGGCTCCGCCGCCCCGGGCCGGCGCGAGCGCAGGAAGTCGCCGACGAGGGCGTGGGCCCGCGCGCGAACCGCCTCGGTCATCGGCGTCTCGGGCTCCTCGAGATCGAGGCAGATCCCGTCCGCGCCGGTCTCGGGCGCGGCGGCCACGGACTTCTCGAACGAGCCCGGGACGAAGAGCAGCGACCGCAGGGGCGCCACCACCGGCCGCTCGAGCACACGCCGCGCCGCGAAGCTCAAACGCGCGCTCCCGCGGCGCACGCTTCGCCCGCGAGCAGCTCGGCCGCCGCCCCCTCGACGATCGTGCCCGCGAAAAAGTCCGGATTCATGCCGGCGTGAAAGCGGACGGCGTTTCCGAAAGCGAAGTCCCGGTAGTCGGCGGACGAGAGGCGGCCCGCCTCGACGGCCTCGAACGATTCGGCAATCGGCTCGCGCATGTCGGCGACGTCCCAATGGGAGATGTCCGAGCCGAGCATCGCCCGGAGCCTCGCGCCGAAGGGATTGATCCGATCGGCAAATGCCCAGGCGACGAGCGGATCGTCGGCCTCGCAGCCGAAATAGAAGCTCGGGACGAAGCGATCGCGAATGTCCTCGGCCTGCGTGAGCCCGACGGCCTCGAACTCGTCGAGGCGCGCCGGCCGCGCCGCCGGCTGCTCGAAATACGCCCGCACGCGTTCGACGCCGGCGCGCTGGGTCGCATCGCCGTGGCTCTCGAATTGCTTCATCAGGGCACCCACGTCGAGGCGCGCCGGATCGAGATTCCGGATCGCCTCGCCGCCGCGCTTCGAATAATGCCCGATCAGATCGGCGTAGAGACTGCACGCCCAGCCGACGCCCCCTTCGAGGAAGCCCACGTGCAGCTCGGGGAAGCGCTGCGTCACGCCACCCAGGAAGAGCCGCTTGCAGAGCGCTTCATGGCCCCGCGCGAGACCGCCGACGTGGTTGAAGACGTAGCTCGAGGGCGAGCGGGCGACGTTGTGATACTGGTCCGAGCTGTGCGAGATCGGCGCGAAGCGGAGCGCGCAGCAGCGGCGCCAGAACGGGTCGTAGTCGTACTCGGAGTCCATCCCATAGCCGTCGTAGCGATGCACGGGGGGATCGAGGCGCCCGAGCTCGCGGGCGTGTTTTGCGATCGGCCGCCGGACATAGCCCGACATCGCGCCGGCCTTGAGGCCGAGCGCGACGGCATGCTCGAGGGTCGCGATCGCGACCTCGGGCGTATTCATGGGAATCAACGCCCCGACGATCAGACGATCGCGGTAGGGCGCGAACAGGCGCGCGTGCATCGCATTGACGGCGCGGCAGGCGGCGCCCGCGAGCTCGGCGTCCTCGAGATCGAGGAAGTTGAGGCTCATCGAGGGGTAGACGATCGAGACGTCGATGCCGAAGTCGTCGAGCCGCTCGTAGAGGAGCTTCGGCAGGTAGGACGTCGCCCGGTCGAGCCCGTTCTCCGTCGGCCAGCCCCACCACGAAGGCATCGCCTGCCAGCGATCCGGATCGCCGCCGATCGTGCGCGCGGCGGTCGTCGTATCGAAGGGCTGGGCCTGGCCGGCCAGGAAGCGGTCGCGCAGCGCGGCGCCGCCCTCGCGTTCGATCGAGGCGGCGATCTCCTCGTGGGCGAGGGGCCAGACCTCGACGAAATGGCCGTCGGCATCGACGATCGGATGGGAGAGCGCGCGGCGGACTTCGGCGGAGCGGAGGTGGGCTTCGGGCATGGCGCGAGCGTATCATCGCGCGATGGCTGATTCCGCTCCCCTCGCCGGCGTCCACGTGTTGGATGAATCCGCTCCCCTCGCCGGCGTCCGTGTCGTCGAGCTGACCAGCATCTATTCCGGCCCGCTCGCCGGCCTCCTGCTCGCCGAGCTCGGCGCCGACGTCGTGAAGGTCGAGAGCCAGTCGAAGCCCGATCTGATCCGCAACGCGGGCCGCGCGCCGCATGCCGTGACCCCGGTCTTCTACGCCCTCAATCGCGGCAAGCGCTTCGTCTCGATCGACGCGGCGACTCCCGCCGGCCGTGCGCTCTTCGCGGATCTCGCGGCCTCCGCGGACGTCTTCCTCCACAACATCCGGCCCGGCAAGCCCGAGGCCCTCGGCGTCGGCTACGCCGAGCTCGCCGCCCGCAATCCGCGCCTGATCTACGCGGCGATCTCCGGGCTGGGCACCGATGGACCGGACGCGGAGCAGCGCGTCTACGACTTCGTGATCCAGGCACGGGTCGGCATGGTCGACTATCAACGGGATGCCGCGACCGGCCAGGCCTCGCTGCTCTCCCAGGTCGTGGTCGACAAATCGACGGGCCTCGCCGCCGTGCAGGCGATCCTCGCCGCGCTCTACGTCCGCGAGCGCACGGGGCGGGGACAGCGGATCGATCTGCCGATGCTCGGCGTCGGGCTGCATTTTCTCTGGGCCGACGCGATGGGGCCCGCGCTCTCGCAGGTCGAGCCGCCGATCCCGATCGACGCGCTGCCGCCGCACATGCTCCAGATGCCCGCCGCGGGGCTCGTGGTCGTACGCGCACGGGACGGCGGCGAGCTCGCCTGCAGCCCGACGCTCCCGCCCTTCGACGGCCTCGCGATCGCCTTCGACCGCCCCGACTGGCTGGTCGACGAACGCTTCGCCGAGACCCCGAAGCGCGTGCTCCACTTCCCCGCCTTCCATGCGGAGCTCGTCGCCGCCGCCGCCCGCTTCGACGCCGCCGATCTGCTCGCGCGGCTCACGGCGAACGGCGTGCCCGCCGGGCCCGTCCAGCGCCGCCGCGACGTCCATCTCGATCCCCAGATCCGCCACCTCGATCTGATCGTCGAGCGGGAGACGGGCTTCGTCGGCAAGGTCCGGCAGCCGCGGCCGATGTGGCAGTTCAGCGAGACGCCCGCACGCATCACGAGCTCGATGGGCCATACCGGAGCCGATACGCGCGCGGTCCTGCGCGAGCACGGGCTCACGGACGCCGCGATCGATTCGCTCGTCGCCGACGGCACGGTCGCGGAGGCGGGCGGAGACTGAGTCCGGCCACGCAGCCTGCGCCGCCTGGCGTCGCCGGATGGGCAAGGCAGGAACCCGGCGCAACAGCTGAGACCGCTCTCGGCGGTTTCGCGCGCGCGGCGCGTATGCCACCGTTTCGCGATGACGACCGACCCGACCGACCGCCGCCTCGCCCTGCTCGAAGCCCACCGCGAGATCGAGCAGCAGATCTACCGCATGGGCTATGCGCTCGAGAACGGCGACTTCGACGAGGTCGGGCGGCTGCTCCAGCATGCGACCTTCGGCGCGGATCGCCTGGGCCGGAAGATCCGGAAGGGCAGCGACGCGATCCGCGACCAGTACCGCAGCACCAACATCACCTACCCGGGCCACGGCCGCGCGACCCGCGAGATGTACACGAACGTCCTGATCGAGATCGACCTCGACGCCGGCACGGCGCGCTCGAAGACCGCCTACACCGTCGCGCAGCAGATTCCCGGGGCGCCCGGCGCCCGCTTCGAGCTGCTCGTGGCCGGGCGCTACGAGGACGAGTGGGCGCGGATCGACGGGAGGTGGGCCTGGACGGACCGCTACATCGTCGTCCAGTTCAAGAACGACCTCGATGCCCACATGACGCCGGGCTCCCAACCGTACAACTAACTGGGGTCGCACGAGCGGTGGAGGTGGTCGTCCGCTGCAGCGGACGAATCCTCGCCGGGGCCGCTGCGCGCCTCGCGGCAGGATGGCGGGCGCGGGCGACGGCCGGCGTCGGCGCTGGGATTCGCCGCTGATCGGCGTTCTCTCGGAGGGGGACTCGGTGAGTCGGGCAGCTCGCGGCGCGTTCGGGCGCCGCGGGCTGCGCGTTGGCGTTATTCGTCGCGGCTTCGACGTGCGGCGGAGAGTCCGGCCAGGCCCAGTCCGATCAGCAGCGCCGTGCCCGGCTCGGGGACGACGGTGCCGATGAAGGTGAAGTCGGCCTTCACGAGGACGTCGGGGCCGGGGCCCGGGAGCTGGGCGAAGCGGGCGATGTTGATGCCCGCGAGATTGAACGTGATGGTGTCGCCGGCGACGCCGAGGTTGCCCGTGACCTCGGAGTCGATCGAGGTGACCGATTCCGGGCCGAAGGGGATGCCGCCGGGCAGGAAGCCCGAGACGTCGGCAGTGATGATCGTGTTGACGAAGAACTCGCCGGTCGGGCTGACGAAAGACTGGGTGCTCGTATCGTTGACGAGGCGGGCGTTCGCGACGCTGATGGTGTCGAGGCCGACGAGCGATTCGTCGAGGTCGAGCAGCAGGAGCGAGGCGGGGACGAGCTCGAAGTCGATCAGCGAGCCGTTGATGCCGCCGGCGGGATCGAAGGTCACGGACGTGCCGCCGAGGAGCACGTTCACCGGCGTCGGGCCGCTGAGGACGGAGGTGACGGTGCCGTCGTCGAGGATCGCGCGGAGCGTGACCGTGCCCGACGTGAAGGCGTAGGTGATGGGTGCGGCGCTCGCGAGGACGGGAGCGAGGAGCAAGGCGAAGATCGTGGCGGCGGCCAGAGGCAGACGGACCATTCGCCGCGTCTGAGTCGCAGCTCGATCGATCGATGAACCCAGCATTCTCAGTTCCTTCTCGTGTCCGGGTGGACACGGCCAGTCGGTCGGAATTCCGGTTGGCGGTGATCCGGGGATGAGAACGAGGACCTCAACCCGTTTTGGTCGTCGTATCCTAAAGCCACCGCCCCAAAAAATGTCAAAGAAAATCGAGGAGCCGAGAATATTTTTCTCCAAATCGAGTCAGGGCGCGCCCAATTGTCCCATCCGAAACGCGACCGGCCCGTCCCGGCGCCCCCGGCCGTCCAGCCCGGGCCCGAACCGCGACCGCCCCCGCTGGGACAGCTTCTCGAATAAGACAGGGCCTGGCTTCCGACGGGCACAGCGGCCGGGGGGCCGGCCAGGGGGCGGAGCGGACCTTCAGGGCCCGCGATTCCAGAAGACGACCTCTTCCACCGGCCGCCGCGGCGGCGGCGAGAAATCTTCGCCCTTCGGATAGGCCACCGGGATCAGCGCCGTCTGGAACCAGCTCTCCGGCAGGTCGAGCACCTTCGCCATCGCGGGTTGATCGAGCTGGTGGGCGGTCGTCAGCGCGGAAGCGAGGCCGCGGCTGCGCAGCGCGAGCTGAAAGCTCCATACGGCGGGCAGCACCGAAGCGAACATGCCCGAGTCCATCTGCGAAGAGAGGCCGTAGGGGCCGGGATCGGGGATCAGGGTGTGGTAGCGGCGGAGCGCCGCCTCGACGTCGTAACACGGCAGCACGAGGACCGGCGCTTCGTGAAGATGATCCGCGAGATAGAGGATGGATTCGGAGATGCGTGTGCCGGCGGCGTCTCCGGCGGCCGCCTTCGTCGCGCGCATCTGGGAGACGCGAGGCACGAGGATCTCGCGATAGACCTCGGCGACCCGCCGCTTCTGCTCCGGATCATCGACGAGCACCCAGCGCCATTCCTGCGCGTTCGATGCATTCGGCGCATGGCAGGCGAGGCGCACGCATTCGACCACGACGTCGCGCGGCACGGGCCGCTCGAAATCGAGACGGCGGCGCACCGCCTTGGTCGTCGTGAGGAGGCGATCGATGGAATCGAGGTCGAAATGGGCCATGCGCGGAGGGTTGCCCGTCGATGCGAACACGTCAAAGTCCGTCCAGCCGCCGGTTCGAACGGGGTGCCGATCGCGGATGGCCGACGACGGTCCCGAGGAAAGTGCGGCAAAAGTGCCGCGAGGAAAGTGCGCCATGGATCGCGCGAGCGATTTCCGATCAAGCTCGTCCGACTCCGGCATCGCTCGCCCTTCCGCTTTCCGGCGGATGCGGTCCCGGGCCATTTCCGGCGCTCGGCGGTCCTGATCGCCTTCTGGCCCGACGGCGAGGGCATCGCCGTCGCCCTCACCCGCCGCGCCGCCCATCTCGCCGACCACGCGGGACAGGTCGCCTTCCCGGGCGGTCGCCTCGAGCCCGGCGAATCCTTCATCGCCGCCGCGCTGCGCGAGGCCCGGGAGGAGATCGGCCTGCAATCGGAGCAGGTCGAAGTCCTCGGTGCCCTCGACGATGCCTGGAGCGGCGCGGGCCACCACATCGTCCCCGTCGTCGGCTGGCTCGCAGCACCCCCTGCCCTCTGCCCCGAGCCCGGCGAGGTCGCCGAGATCCTGCTCGTCGACGTCGACGAGATCACGCGGCCCGAGGCGCGGGGAATCGATCTCGTCGAATACAAAGGCGTCCGCTACGCGAACACGACCCTGCTCTGGCGCGGTGCGAAGGCCTACGGTCTGACCGCCGATCTCCTGCTCGAAGCGATCGAATGGGGGCGCGGCGGTGCACCGGCGACAGCGCGGCGCGCCTCGCCCAGCTCCGCACCTTCCTGGCCCCCTGAACGCGCATCAACTCCTCTCCAAACGAGCCCACGGAACGTGCCTGCCGAGCGCGGCCGGCGCCCCGGGCGTGGATCCGCACAGCGAACGGAAGACGATGACCACCGCCCTCTTTCTCGCGATGCTCGTCTGCGCGCTGCTCCATGCGATCTGGAATGCCTGGGTCAAATCGCGCCCCGATCCCTATCGCGCCGTCGTCGCGCTCGGCGTCGGCGCCGCCTGGCCGAACCTCCTGCTGCTCGCCTGGTTCGGCCTCCCGGACATCTCCGCCTTCGGCTGGATCGCCCTGACGATCGTGCTCAGCGTGCCCGCCCAGGCGCTGCTCGGCAGCGCCTATCGCGAAGGCGATTTCGCGGTGGCCTATCCCGTGATCCGCGGGCTCAACCCCGTCCTCATCGCCGTCGCCTCGGTCTGGGTCCACGGCGAGCGGCTCGAGACCGTTCAGGGCCTCGGCGTCGCCTGCGTCTCGGCGGGCATCGTGCTGCTCGGCTGGGAGGCCGTGCAGCGATCGAAGACCGTGAGCCTGCGCGGGCTCGCCTTCGCCGGGCTCTCGGCGCTGGTGACGGCCCTCTCCGTCCTCGCCGATTCCCTCGGCGCGCGCACGGCGAACGATCCGCTCTCCTACGGCCCCTTCATCGCCGTGAGCAATGGCATCGCGATGGCGGCCTATCAGATCCGGCGGATCGATCTGCCCGCGGCGCTGAAGACCGAATGGAAGCTCGTCCTCTTCGGCTCCATCGTCTCGACGCTCTCCTACCAGATCCTCGTCTACTCGATCACCCACGCGCCCGTCGGCCTCGTCGTCTCGCTGCGGGAGACGAGCATCCTCTTCGCCGTCGCGATCGGGATCGTCTTCTTGAAGGAACGGGTCGGCGTCTGGCGCTGGGTCGCGGTCGCGGCGGTGTTCGCCGGCATGGTCTTGATCCGCAACTGAGCCTCCCTCTGCTAAGGTGCCGCCGTTGCGCCTCCTCCTCGTCACGCCGCCCATGACGCAGCTGAATACGCCGTATCCCGCGACGGCGTACCTCACGGGCTTCCTGCGACAGCACCCCGAGCTCACCGGCGAGCTCGAGGTCGCTCAGGCCGACGCGGCGCTCGAGCTCTTCCTGCGCCTCTTCAGCCGCGCGGGCCTCGCGCGCGTCGAGGCTGCCCTCGGCCGGCCGCGCAGGGGTGCTCCCGAATCCGTCCTGCATTTTCTCGCGCACGCAGACCGATATCTCGCGACGATCGACCCGGTCGTGCGCTTTCTCCAGGGCCGTGATCCGAGCCTCGCGCTCCGCATCGTCGGCCGGGGGTTCCTGCCGGAGGGGCCGCGCTTCGCGGCGCTTCACGCGAGCGAGGCGGGCTCCGCCGACCCCGATCCGGAAACGGACGCCGACGCGCCCGGTGACGATCCCCTCGCCTGGGCCTTCGGCGCGCTCGGAACCGCCGACCGCGCCAAACATCTCGCGAGCCTCTACATCGACGATCTCGCCGACGTCGTCCGCGACGGCATCGATCCCGAGTTCGAGCTCGCCCGCTACGGCGAGCGCCTCGCCGCCAGTGCCCCGAGCTTCGATCCCCTCCGCGAGGCGCTCGAGGGCGAGCCCTCCGTCGTCGACCAGCTCCTCGACGCACTCGCCGCCGACCTCGTCGCGCGCCATCGCCCCGACCTGATCGGTTTGACCGTCCCCTTCCCCGGCAACCTCTACGGCGCCCTCCGCATCGCCCGCGCCGCGAAGGCGATCGCGCCGGCGATCCGCGTCGTGCTCGGCGGCGGCTACGTGAACACCGAGCTGCGCTCGCTCGCCGATCCCCGCCTCTTCGACTACGCCGATTACCTCACCCTCGACGACGGCGAGTCCCCGCTGCTCGCCCTGCTCGCCCATCTGCGCGATCCGAAGGCCCCGCTCCTGCGCACCTTCGTCCGCCGCGACGGCGTCGTCCGGCTCGAGACCGATTCCGCGCGCCCCGATGTCCCCCAGCGCGAAGCGGGCACGCCGACCTACGCCGGCCTGCCCCTCGAGCGTTATGTCTCGCTGCTCGAGATGCTGAACCCCATGCACCGCCTCTGGTCCGACGGCCGCTGGAACAAGCTGACGATCGCCCACGGCTGTTATTGGAAGCAATGCGCCTTCTGCGACGTCTCGCTCGACTACATCGCCCGCTACGAACGCACCCCCGCCGATCGCCTCGTGGACCGGATCGAGGCGCTCGTGGCCGAGACCGGCGAGACCGGCTTCCATTTCGTCGACGAAGCCGCGCCCCCCGCCGGCCTCGAAGCCCTCGCCGAGAAGCTGATCGAACGCGAGGTCGCGATCACGTGGTGGGGCAATGTCCGCTTCGAGAAGGCCTTCACCCCGGCGCTCGCCGAGCGGCTCGCGCGCTCGGGCTGCGTCGCCGTCAGCGGCGGCCTCGAGGTCGCGTCGGATCGCCTGCTCGCCCTCATGAAGAAGGGCGTCACCGTCGAGCAGGTCGCCCGCGTGACCCGCGCCTTCAGCGACGCCGGCATCATGGTCCACGCCTACCTGATGTACGGATTCCCGACCCAGACCGCCCAGGAGACGATCGATTCCCTCGAGCGCGTCCGGCAGCTCTTCGCCGAAGGCTGCATCCAATCCGCCTTCTGGCACCGCTTCACCGCGACCGCGCACAGCCCCATCGGCCGCGCGCCCGAGCAGTACGGGATCGAAATCCTCCCGCCCGCAGCGAGCGCGTCACCGGTCTTCGCCCGCAACGATCTCGCCTTCGTCGATCCGACGGGATGCGATCACGACTTCTACGCCGAGGGGCTCCGGACGGCGCTCTACAACTACATGCACGGGATGGGGCTCGAGGAGGACGTGCGCAGCTGGTTTCCGGCGGTGCGCGGGCGGCGGCGCGCAGGGGCGGTGCCGGCGACGACGGTCGATCCGGAGCTCATCCGGCGGGCGCTCGAGGCGGGGTGATCGACGTGGCGCCCGAGGTTTACGAAGCACCCGATCCCCCCGATGCTCTAGCCACGCCCCGCCTTCAAGGAGCCTTCCGCCCATGACCTCCCGCCAAGTCGTTCTCTGCCATCCCGTCCGCACCGCAATCGGAACCTACGGCGGCAGCCTCAAGGACCTCCCCGTCCCCGAGCTCGGCGCCGCCGCGATCCGCGAAACGCTCGCGCGCTCCGGCCTGCCCGGGACTGCGATCGAGTCGCTGGTGATGGGCAACGTCATCCAGGCCGGCGTGAAGATGAACCCGGCGCGCCAGGCCGGAATCGCAGCGGGGCTGCCCGTCGAGGTCCCGGCCCTGACGGTCAATCGCGTCTGCGGCTCCGGCGCCCAGGCCATCGCGAGCGCGGCGCTCGAGGTCCAGGCCGGCCTGATCGACTGCGCGATCGCCGGCGGCATGGAGAACATGGACCGCGCGCCCTATCTGCTGCCGCAGGCGCGCTGGGGCGCCCGCATGGGCGACGTCGCGCTGCTCGACAGCATGCTCTTCGACGGCCTCCACGACGCCTTCAGCGAGAAGCACGCCGGCTGGCATACCGAGGACCTCGTCGAAAAACACGCCATCGCCCGCGCCGAGCAGGACCGCTGGGCGCTCCGCTCCCAGCAGCGCTTCGGCGAGGCCCAGGCCGCCGGCCGCTTCGACGCCGAGATCGTCGCCGTGGACGTCCCCGCGCGGGACGGCCCGAAGCCCTTCGCCCGCGACGAGCACAACCGCCCGGAGACGACGGCCGAGACCCTCGCCAAGCTGAAGCCGGCCTTCCGCAAGGACGGCACGATCACGGCCGGCAACGCCCCGGGCCTCAACTCCGGCGCGTCGGCGATGATCGTCGCCGAGCGCGCCTTCGCGGAGAAGCACGGGCTCGCGCCGATGGCGCGTCTCGCGAGCTATGGCGTCGGCGCGGTCGAGCCGGGCTTCTTCGGCCTCGGGCCGGTTCCGGCGGTGCGGCAGGCGCTCGCGCGGGCGGGATGGTCCATCGATCAGGTCGAGCGTGTCGAGATCAACGAGGCCTTCGCGGCGATCGCCCTCGCCTGCCTCGGCGAGCTCGGCTTCGCCGAGGAGATCGTCAATGTCGAAGGCGGCGCGATCGCCCACGGCCATCCGATCGGCGCGAGCGGCGCCGTGCTCACGACGCGACTGCTCCATTCCATGCAGCGCGACGGCTGCCGGCGCGGGATCGTCACGCTCTGCATCGGCGGCGGCCAGGGCATCGCGCTCGCGCTCGAGCGGATCTAGAAATAACGGCGGGAGAGATCGACGAGGGACTCGGCGCCGGGGAAGTTGAGCGAGATGGACAATCCCACCGAGTAGAACCGCTGCTCGAGCCCCTCGAATCCGGCGAGCGAAGTCTCGACCTCGCCGACCTCGGCCCGGGGGCCGAAGATCAAGCCCGGCCGTCGGAGCGCGAGGAAGTCGACGAAGAACCGCCCCGCGACGATCTCGCGCTCGCGATCCGCGAACGCGGACGAATCCTCCTCGCGGTAGGATGCGCCGGCACCGAGCGCCAGACGCGCATGCGGGTAGAACGTCAAGCCGCCCCCGGCCTCGTAGAACTCCGAGGATCCGCCCGTTCGATCTTCCTCGCCGAGATCCTGCTCGCCAAACAGGACGAAGGCCTCGACGTCGATCGGAACGATGCCGGGATCACCCAGAAAGAGCCGGCCGTAGACGATGCCTGCGAGAGAATGAATGGAATCACCGCTGTCCGACTCCAGCGGCTCGTCCCAGGCATAGCGAGGACCGAGCCCGATCTCGAAGCGGTCCGGATCTCGAAAGAAGACATCGCCAGCAACGCCGAGTCCAGCGGTCTCCGAATCCCGGGAGAACACCCCATCGACCTCGTACCTCGAATAATTCGGTGCGAGAGAAAGCCGCACTCCGATCGCATGGGCGACAGGTATCACGACGACGCCGCGGAAATCGACCTCGTTCTTCTCCGTCTCGAGGAGCTGGACGCTGAAGAATCCAATGGACGCGGAGTCCTCCTCGATCGAGCTGAACGCATAGTCGATCCCCGCGCGAAAGTTCGTCTCGGCGACGGCAGGATCGCTCGCCAGCCCACGCCCGGGAATCCAGAAGAGCGCTGCGGATACGATCGCGATCCAACCCTTCGAAATTCCGAAGCCGATCCGATCTTCGCAACTGCGCATCTACCCACCCTCTCGCCATCGAGGAAGCCCGTCATCGCGGCCTCGCCTCGCCCACCTTCCCTAGAGCAGTGGCGGCCCGTGAGCACGCTACACCAGCGGATCACACGCGCCTAGCGCTCTCCCTCCCGGAATCAACGCGGATCCCGGGCGCGGTAGCGCGGGTCCGACGGCTCGCGCAGGGAGGCGAGTAGCGGCTCGAGGCCATTGGCCTTGATCTCGTAGAGCGTCGCGAGCAGCGCCCCGAGGCGCCCGCGCGGAAAGCCCTTGTCCCGGAACCAGACGACGTACGGCTCGGGCAGGTCGATGAGGCGCGTGCCCGCATAGCGGCCGAACGGCATTCGCATGCGGGCGATCTCCACGAGCATCGCGCTGTCGGGCTCGGGAACGGTGGGCGGATCTTCACGGCTCATCGCGGAATCATGTCGAAACACCGGCGCGATTGCTCCTCCGCAGGGTCGCGCTTCGCCTTTCCTGCGAACGCCCACGGAACCGGTCGCGACCGCCTATCGGCGCGGGCCGCGCTCATTCCGGCGCGAGCCCGCTCGCGCACGCAGGAAACGGATGGCGAGAAAGCTCCCACCCGCGAGAACGCTCAGCAGGCCGACCACGACCGCCCCTTCGAGCGTGAAGGCACGCGCGAGCGCGGGGAGAAAACGCCGACCGAGCAAGAGGACGAGCACCAGAACCGCCAACGCGATCAGCGCGTTGCCCCCGGCCCCGGCCCCTCGGCGCGCAAGGTCCGCCACGGCCGGCAACGAGCGCGCCGCCGCCGGAATCAGGATGATGACCAAGAGGATCCCGACGATCGTCCAGAGCACGCAGCCCACCTTTCACGCAGCGAACACACGCCCGCCGGATGGCGGCCGCGACGGCTTCATGCCTTCGGAGCCGCCTCTCGCGCCGCGGCGACCAGCCAATCCGCGATGGCCACGAGCATGCCGAGACGCTCGCCGCCGCGTCCACGGCCGAGGCAGCGCCAGGCCAATCCGAGCCGCTCGACCAGGGATTCGAGCGTGCCCGGCCGCACGCCGAGAACTTCCCGCGCGAGCACGCGGAGGTCGATCACGCGCTCGGGCAGCCTCAGGTCGTCTCGCTGCAAGAGGCCGAGGGAATGATGACCCCAGACGCAGAGAACGTCCCCCGGCTGGATGAATCGATCCCACTCCGCTCGAGCCTCCG
Organism: Myxococcota bacterium; assembly: GCA_041389425.1. Classification (GTDB taxonomy): domain Bacteria; phylum Myxococcota_A; class UBA9160; order UBA9160; family UBA4427; genus UBA4427. Next base: position 9,769 of record JAWKRX010000013.1, on the reverse strand, counting down.
CGATCGTCATGCCTCGCGCCAGATCGTCGAGCGAGAGCCGTGCGTGCTCCACGGGCGACGCAGAGAGCGGGCGTCGCGGCGCGATCAGCTGCTCGATCTCCGCGTCGGCCCCGACGACAGCGGCACAGAGCTGCACCAGTTCGTGCGGATGACGCGGCCCCCCGAGCGCACGATCGTACGGCCACGCATTGGCTTCGCCGATCAGACAGACCAGCCGCGACGCGAGCAGCGAATGGGGCAGTTGCAGCCCCGAACGCGCGCGACGCGGGCGTGGCCTCCGCCAGCGCGGCTCGGCCACGCCCGCTGCAAAGCCGACCTGCGTATCGACCATCGCCCGAAAAGGGATCAACAGCGACTCGAAACGCGATGGATCGCCGTCTTCGAGGCAAGCCAGGGCGTAGGCCATCGCCTCGATCGTCGAGACATGCCGTTCGCTCGGCTCGCGCCGGATCCGGTACTCGCTCGGTTTCGCGGGCCGCAGCGCCACCTTCGGCAGCGCCTCCAGCCATGGATTGAGCCGCAGCATGCGCTTCGCCTGGTTCCAGGTCCCATCGATCACGACGAGGGTCACGGGGCCGCTCGGCGGATCGTCCGCGAGATCGCGAGCGTCGGGCGCCGGGTAGAGGAGCACGGCGGGCGCCTCGGGTGCTGCGACGAGCGCTCGAGCCGCCGCGTCCCGCTCGAATTCGATTCCGACCAGGATCTTCGCCGCGGGCAGGCAGAGCGCCGCGATCCGCGCCGTCCCGATCGCCTTGCGCCGCTCGCGCGGATGCTGGAAGACGACGATCCGCGTGCGCGTCTCGATCGGTGTGACGTGGGCGCAGTAGCAGACCACGAGCGGCCGCCGACATCGCCTGCAATCGATACGGGGCTCTGCGGGTTCGCTCATCGGGCCGCAGCGTACAGCATCGGTCGCCTACGACCTCCGACCTCCGCAACAAGTTCCAGCGCGGCACGATGCGTCGGAACGGACGAATTTTCTACAAAGCGAAGTGCGCGGAATTCAATGCGCCGCTCTCTGCGGCGCCGGATGCCGGTCGAGAATCCCGGCCGCACGAACGATCGCTGGCACGCGATTCGCACACTCGAGCGATGGGCGTTCCTCCTGCGGGGCGATCGGCGTTGCAGCGACGAAGCTGGTCAACCTGCAGCAAAGCGAGGACGCTGCTCATTCCGCAGCGAGGAGGCGACATGACGCGATTCTCTCCGACGACGATCCGAGCCCGAGGCGCCAACGATTCCGGCCCCATGCCGCCTTCGATTCCCTGGACCCGCGCGGCCGGGCTCTCACGGCGTGCAGTCGCCCTTCTGACGTGGTTCGCCGGGCTCGCCCTGACCCTCGGTGGCAGCCTCGCCGAGCCGGATGCCGCTCGAGCCCAGGTCGCAACGGACGCCTCGCGAACCTCCGAGACGCGATCGCTGGGCGGCCGGATCACGAATCCCGGCGGACCGGCCGAGGGATGGTCCGCGCGCGCCGGAATCGGCTTCACGGGCAACCCCTCCACCTTCCTGCTGAACTTCGAAGCGCCGTATGCCTTCAACCCATGGGTCGCCCTCGGCCCGATGATCCAGGTCGGCCTGGACGACGACTACACGATCACCGCGCCGACGTTGAACGCGACCGTCAAATTCCCCGACTTCCTCGGCCCCGCCTTCGATCGGGTCGTGCCCTACGCCCTGGGCGGGCTCGGCCTCGCTGTGATCGAGAACGAAGACGCACCGAACGACAAACGCTCGGTCGGCTTCCTGATCGATTTCGGTCTCGGTGTCGAGTACCAGCTGAGCGACCGGCTCTTCGTCGGGACCCAGATGATGTTCGACATCATGCCGAAGCAGACCCAGGGCCAGAAGTTCATCTATGCCTGGCAGATCGGTGGCCTGCGCTACGCATTCTGATGGAGCTCGACGGAAGATCGGAGGATCGCTCCCTCTTCCATCGGACCAAGCGAACCGTCGCATAGCGGTACGGGCAGGAATAATCGTCCCTCGCACGCTCATTCGGGAGGCGATGCCCGGGCATTGCGAGGTCGGCTGACCGCCTTCCGGGGCCGCGGCTTCGCATTCCCACGCCCGGTTTCGGCCCTGCCCGCCGCTGCCTTCGCGACGACGGCCCGGCCACGGCCGACCTCGAGCGCCGCGCGCGCGCGCGCCTCGATCTTCGACAGCGCCCCGATCGACGCGGCGAGCTCCCGCGCTCCGAGATCGTGCAGCAGCTCCCGGCGCACCTCGCCCACCACCACCTCGAGCTCTCGTGCCAGCCTTTGCGCACGGGGCGTCAGGCGGACGAGCCGGGCGCGTCGGTCGGCCGGGCAGGCTTCCCGCGCGAGCCAGCCCTTGTCCGCCAGGCGATCGATCAGGCGCACCATCGTCGGGGCCTCGACCCCCAGCTCCGCGGCGAGCGCGCTCTGGGTCATCGGAGCCGGGCTGCGGGAGAGCTCGAGCACGACGCGCCACTGGGAGTGGGACATCCCGCGCGGCCGCAGCCGCTCGTTGATGACCTGGTGCCAGAGGTAGAAGACGCGCTTGAGCAGGATTCCGAATTGCAGGTCGGTGTCCATGGCCGAACTCTAGTCGGCTAAAGGTTAGCCAGCTATCGTTTTCGCATGCCGACCCCCCATGGTTCTCCTTCGGCGCGCCCCGTGCCGCGCGATGCCGTCCGCCGGGCCGCCGCGATTGCCGCGGCGGTGCTCGCCCTCGCCTGCTCACCCGAAGCGGCGCCGCCTCCCCCGGTGGCGAGCGTGGAGATCGTCGAGGTGACGCCGCGCCCCGCGGTCGCGCACGAGGAGTACGTCGCGCGCATCGCGGCAAGCAACACGGTCGAGATCCGCCCGCAGGTCGACGGGCTCCTCGAGAAGCAGGCCGCCGTGGAGGGGCAGCGCGTCGAGGCGGGCGCCCTGCTCTTCCAGATCGATCCCAACCCCTACGCCGCGGCGCTCTCGCGGGCGAAGGCGGATCGCGCACAAGCCGAGGCGCTGCTCGCGCAGGTGACCCGCGACCTCGAGCGCGCCAGGCGGCTCGCACGCTCGAACGTCGCGAGCGAGCAGGCCCTCGATGCGGCCGTCGCCCAGGAGAAGGCCGCGAAGGCGGCGGTCGGCGCGGCCGAGGCCGACGTCCGCACCGCACGCTTGCAGCTCGACTACACCCGCGTGACTTCCCCGATCGCCGGCGTCGTCGGACGGGCCGAGGTGCGGATCGGCGCAGCGGTCGAGGCCTACGACACGCTGCTGACCCGCGTCTACGCCAACGATCCGATGTTCGTCGACTTCAGCATCAGCGAGCAGCGCATGCTCCAGATGCAGCGCGCCTACGGTCCCGACCTCGCGCGGGGCGCGGGCGAGTTCCGCATCGTGCTCGCCGACGGCCGGGACTACCCCCATCCCGGGAAGCTCGATTTCGTGGACCAGGCCCTCGACGTGGAGACCGCGACCCTGCCGATGCGGCTCGTCGTCCCCAATCCGGAGGGGCTGCTGCGGGAGAACCAGTTCGCGCGAGTCGTGGTGCCCGTCGATGCGGTCGAAGATGCGCTCGTCGTCCCCGTGCGCGCGGTGCAGGAATTCCAGGGGACCCACAGCGTCTGGGTCGTCGACGAGCAGGGCCAGGCGGCGAGCCGGCCGGTGGAGCTCGGCGCGCGCCTCGAGGGTGAATGGATCGTCCGGAGCGGCATCGCGGCCGGCGATCGCGTGATCGTCGACGGCGTGCAGAAGCTGCGGCCCGGCCTCCCCGTACAGGCGCTGCCCGGCGGTCCGAGCCGCGTCGCGGCGGAGCCTCCGGCGAGCACACGGAACGGATCGTGAGCCGGATCTTCATCGATCGTCCGATCCTCGCGACCGTGATCTCGATCCTGATCACGGTGATCGGCGCGATCTCCCTCGCGCAGCTCCCGATCGCACGCTTCCCGGACATCGCGCCGCCGACCATCGTCGTGCGCGCCACCTTCCCGGGCGCGGATGCGACGACCGTCGCGCAATCGGTCGCCGCGCCGATCGAGGAGCAGGTCAACGGCGTCCCGGGCATGATCTACATGAGCTCGAAGAGCTCGAACGACGGGGTCTACCAGCTCACCGTCACCTTCGAGATCGGGACATCCCAGGATCTCGCCGCCGTCGAGGTCCAGAACCGCATCTCGGTCGCCCAGCGCTCGCTTCCGGCGCAGGTCGTGGCCCAGGGCATCTCGATCTACAAGCGCGCGCCGATGGTGATGATGGCCGTCGCCGTCGAATCCTCGGATCCCCGCTTCGACTATCTCTTTCTGTCGAACTACGCGACGCTGCACGTCTACGACGCGATCGCGCGGGTGCAGGGCGTCGGCCAGGTCGAGATCTTCGGCGCCCGCGACTACGGCATGCGCGTCTGGCTCGAGCCGGAGAAGATGGCGCAGCTCGGCGTCACCACGCAGGACGTCGTCGCCGTCCTGCGCGAGCAGAGCGTCGTCGCGCCGGCCGGGACGATCGGCGGCGAGCCCGCGCCCGAAGGCCAACAGCTCCAGTACACGGTCCACGTCCGCGGGCGCCTCGGGACGCCCGAGGAGTTCGGCGAGGTCGTCGTGCGCACCGGCGCGGACGGCGCCCTCGTTCGTCTGCGGGACATCGCCCGGGTCGCCCTCGGCGCGACCGACTACGGCCGCTCCAGCCGTTCGGACGGCAAGCCCATCGCGATGATCGGGATCTACCAGCTCCCCGATGCGAACGCCCTCGACGTCTCCCGGCGCGTCATCGAGACGATGGAGACGCTCTCCAGGGATTTCCCGCCGGGCATCAGCTGGTCCATCCCCTTCGACACGACGCGCTTCGTCGCGGAGTCGATCCACGAGGTCACGCTGACCCTCGCGATCGCCGCCGCGCTGGTGCTGCTCGTCATCTACCTCTTCCTCGAATCGCTGCGCGCGACGCTGATCCCCATGCTCGCCGTGCCGGTCTCGTTGATCGGGACGTTCACGGCCTTCCTCGCCCTCGGCTTCTCGATCAATACGCTCACGCTCTTCGCCCTGGTGCTCGCGGTCGGCCTCGTCGTCGACGACGCGATCGTCGTCGTCGAAGCCGTGATGACGAAGATGGGCGAGAAGGACATCTCGCCCCGGGAAGCGACGATCGCCGCGATGGAGGACGTCTCGAATCCCGTCATCGCGATCGCGCTGGTGCTCTCCGCGGTCTTCGTGCCGGTCTCCTTCCTCGGCGGCCTGACGGGGCAGTTCTATCGCCAGTTCGCGCTGACGCTCTCGGTCTCGGTCCTGATCTCGGCCTGGGTCGCGCTCTCGTTCACGCCCGCGCTCTGCGTCCTGCTCCTGCGCCCGCCGAAAGAGCTCGAATACCACGGCCGTCTCGGACGGCTCTTCGCGGCGTGGAATCGCAGCTTCGCCCGGATCACCCACGACTACACGCGGATCGTGCGCTGGGTGATCGGCCATCGCCTGGTCGCGCTCGGCACCGTCGCGGCGGTCGTCGTCGCCACCCTCGCCCTCGTCGAGGCGCGCCCGATGGGCTTCCTCCCTTCGGAAGACCAGGGCTACGTGATGGGCGTGATCCAGCTGCCGGCGGGCGCGGCGACCCAGCGCACCGACGCCGCGGTCGACGAGCTGCGCAAGATCGCCAAGGCGATGCCCGAGGTCACCAAATTCGTCGGGGTCGCGGGCCTCAGCGCCATGACCGGCACGAACAACTCCTTCAGCGGCCACGCCTTCATCTCGCTCTCGGACTGGGACGAGCGCGAGGCGGCCGAGTCGACCGCCAACGGCGTCATCCGCCGCATCGAGCAGGCGGCGGCCGAGCAGATCACGGACGCCTCGATCCTCGTCGTGAACCCCGCGGCCGTGCCCGGGATCGGCGTCGCGAGCGGCTTCGAGTTCGTGCTCCAGGACCGCCGCGGCGGGGACCTCGCGGATTTCGAGGCGGTGATTCGCGAGGTGCTCGAGCGCGCGAACGCGCGACCGGAGCTCTACCGCGTGCTGACGTTCTTCGATGCCAACGTCCCGACGATCGAATACGAGCTCGATCGCGAGCGCGCCAAGACCCTCGGCATCCCGATCTCCGACATCTTCGGCACGCTCGAGACGTTCTTCGGCGGCAGCTACGTCAACGACTTCAACCTCTACGGACGCACTTATCGCGTCACCGCCCAGGCCGAAGCCTTCGCACGGACGACGCCCGACGCCGTCAACCAGCTCTACGTGCGCTCCGCGAATGGCGCGATGGTGCCGCTCTCGACGCTGGTGCAGATCCGGGAGCGCAAGGCGCCCCCCTACATCGAGCGCTTCAACATCTTCCGCTCGGCGACGATCCTGGGCCAGGCCCGGCCGGGCTACAGCTCGGGCGAGGCCGTGGCCGCCATGGAGGAGATCGCATCGGCGCTGCCGCAGGGCTACGGATACGAATGGACCGGCGCGATCTATCAGCAGAAGCAGACCGAGGGCGCCGCGCCCATCGTCTTCGCGATGGCGATCGGCTTCGTCTTCCTCGTGCTGGCGGGCCTCTACGAGAGCTGGGCGGTGCCCTTCGCCGTGATCCTCGCGATTCCCTTCGCGGCGTTCGGCGCATTCTCGGGCCTGACCCTGCGCGGCATGGACAACGACGTCTTCGCCCAGATCGGGCTCGTCATGCTGATCGGCCTCGCCGCCAAGAACGCGATCCTGATCGTCGAATTCGCGAAGCAGGCCCACGAACGCGGCATGCCCCTCGTCGACGCGGCGGTCGAGGGGGCGCGGCTCCGCCTGCGGCCCATCCTGATGACCTCCTTCGCATTCATCCTCGGCTCGCTCCCCCTCGCACTCGGGACGGGGGCAGGAGCGGGCTCGCGCACGGTGCTGGGCACGGCCGTGGTGTTCGGGATGACGGCGGCGACCCTGGTCGGGAGCCTATTGATCCCGTTCTTCTACGTGGGTTTGCAGGGCGGCGCCGAGCGGCTCCAGGCGCGCTGGCGTGCGGCGATGCAGCGATGGCGAAGCCCGGCCGCTTGATCCGGGCAGGCCGCTTGGGCACGCTTTTCCCACGAGCTCCTGATCACGGCCTGCGATTCGATCGGCACGCGAGAGCGGTTACGCTTCCTCCACATATCGAGGGATCATCCGAATCATCTGAAGAGGAGACGCCATGACCCGACCCACGACCGTCCCGATCCCCGAAGCGAGCGCCCGTATCCTCGAAGCCAACGGCCTCGGCATCCTGACGACGATGCGCGCGAAGGACGGGCTCCCGTCCAGCAATCCCGTCGGCTACGTCTGGGACGGCCAGGCCGTCGGCATCTCGACGATCGCCAGCCGCGTCAAATACAAGAACATCCGCGCCAACCCGAACGTCGCCTTCTGCGTCGTCGATCAAGCGGATCACACCCGTTATGTCGAGCTCCGCGGCCAGGCGACCCTCGAGCCGGATCCGGATCGGAGCTTCCTCGACCGACAGTTCCGGCGACAATCGGGTGGACAGGGCGCACCGAAGGATCTCGATGCGCCGGACGAGCAGCGCTTCATCATCTGGATCCATCCGCAGCAGGTCTCGAGCCCGGTCTTGTACGGGGGCCGCTTCGAGAAGAAATGACGTCGAGGGGCGCTTCGGCGTAGATCGCCCACACGCACGATCGGCCCCACCACGCCGAACCGATCCGCCCCGCTCTCCCGGGCCCGCCCGCCGTCACCCGCCGAGCAGCGCGATCACCTGCTCGACCCGCTGCCCATGCCGCGTCTCCTCCCGCCCGTTCTGGAGCAGCAGCTCGGCGACCTCCGGGTTCGATTCGTTCGCGGCGTAGGTTTGATAGAGCTTGTCGCCCCCGAATTCGGCCTGGATCAATCCGCGCAGCATCTCCGGCGTGACCGGCCCCATCGCGGGCGGCTTGCCGTAGGGATTCTCCTCGAGGCTCGGGATCGTGTAGGGCTGGCCCGTGAGGATCTCGATCGCCTTCTTCAGGCGATGGGCATGAGCCGTCTCCTCCCGTCCGTTCTGCCGCAGCAGCGTCCGTGCCTCTTCGGATTCCACGCCCTCGGCCAGGCCGAGATAGAGCGGCTCGCCGGCGGTCTCGAGCAGGATCATGAGCTTCATGTCCTCGACCCCGAGCTTCTGGAGACCGAGGAGCCGGCCGAAGGCGGATCCGAAATCGGGCGGGAGATCGGCGGGCAGGTTCGACATGCGGGACTCCTGTGTGTACGGGGCGGGCGGCGAGCGCTTCGCCGAGGGCCACACGGGCGTGCGCTCGGCCGGAATGCGGAACGATAGTCGATGTCGAAGCATCAGCACGTTCGGCGCTTTCGCCAAGAGCTCCACCGCCCGACCTTCCTTGCCCTCGAACCCGTCCCAGCGAACCGGGCCGCGTGCACCTGTGAAGGGCCTCCCTTGCGGATCTGCGTTTTCCGGGCGATCACTCGCCCGAGCGCCCGCATCGGACGGACCAGGAAGGGCCTTCCATGAAGCAGATCTACGTCGCGACGGACCCGGTGGACGCAGAGCTGGTGAAAGGGATGCTGGCCGCGCACGCCATCGAGGCGACGATTCAAGGTGGGGCGGTCTTCGCGCTGCGCGGTGAGATCCCGATGACGACGGATACGTTGCCGACGGTATGGGTCCTCGACGACGTCGATTTCGACCGGGCGAGAGCACTCGTCGACGCGGATCTGCAGCGGCGGGCCGCGAGTGCCAGCGGCGGCCGAGCCTGGACGTGTTCGGGCTGTGGAGAGACGCTCGAGGCGCAGTTCACCCATTGCTGGCGATGCGGTCGTCCGCATGAGACGTAGCGAGGCCCGGTCTTGAGCAGAATCATGGACGCGCTCCGCCGCGCACAGGCCGATCAGCTCGAGAGTCTTCCGGAGAGCGTGCAGCGCGCTTGGGACGGCGCCCGGGACTTCCGGGTCGTCACGATCACGAGCAACAAGGGTGGCGTCGGCAAGACGACGATCGCAGCGAACCTCGCGACCTACATTCGCGCGCTGCGCGAGAACGATCCGGTCCTGATTCTCGGCTTCGACGACCAGACGATGCTCGACCGCATCTTCGAGATCGATCCCGGATCCGAACGGGCGACCATCGCGGAGGGCCTCCTCGAGGGCAGCCTGAAGCGCGTCGCGCGGTTCGGCCAGTACGGCGTCGAATACGTCCCGACGAGCCGCGATCTGCCGGCACTGCGGCGCCTGCTCGCCGGGCCCAACGCCCTGCGCCGAACCCTGCTCGCTTCGGAGCGAAGCGGGCTCGTCGTGATCGATACCAAGAGCGATTTCGAGAACCTGACCCGGGCTTCGATCGAGGTGGCCGACCTTTCGATCGTCGTCGTCAAGGACCAGACCTCGCTGCACGAAGCCGAGCGCGTCTTCGAGCTTCTGCAGCGTCGCGACGGCCATCTCTCCGGCGGCAAGATCCTGCTCTCGCTGATGGACCTGCGCGTCAAATACCGCGACGGCGAAGAGCTCGACGTCATGGGACACCTCGTCTGCGAGATCCGGCGTGCGGGCTACCCGCTCTTCGAGACCTTCATCTCGCGCAGCCCGAAGGTCGAAGCGCTCTACACCAACCCCGAAGGCCGCGCCTACTCGATCCTGCACACGGCGAATCAATCCGTCGTCCACCGCCAGATGCATGCCCTCGCCGGCGAGGTCCTGGCGCTCGTCGGCGGCGATCCGCACACCGGCACTCCGAGATCCGCCGCCCCCGCGGCCCCCGCTGCGTCCGCCCCATCTGCGATCCTGGCTCGATGAGCTATCCACGCCTCCGTCCAAATCACGGAGGAGGATCAGCGGATGATTGGATCTACGCCCGGAATCGCCCTCGGAGCGCGTCGATGCGGCTCCGCGATCGGG
>JAWKRX010000012.1:0-147814 GCA_041389425.1 Myxococcota bacterium | reverse complement strand
GGTGATCCATCGCCACGCGATCTTCCAGGTGTGGCGGAACCTGGTGAAGGTGGCTTCGGAGCGTCAGCCGACGAAGGGGACGCCGGCGCAGCGACTCGGCATCACGCGGATACGATGGAGCATCGGACGGGTGCTAAGGGCGCGACTGTTCCCGAGCCGGATCGAGCTGCCTGAGCGCGTGCAGCGAAGCTACCGGGGACAACCCACGAGCCGATTCGTGCAGCGAGAGCGGGAGCACGGACTCCGGCAGGCATACTGAAGCAGGTTGGTCGAGCGGGATCGAGAAGGCCGGTGCCATCCGAGCGCGCGTACGTGTGGGAGGATCGAATCTCTTCGATCGGCTCAATCAAGATCCATTCATCGAGCCACGTCTAAAGCAGAGCGCCGCCGACCCTCACGGACCGGCGGCGCATCTCGAAGTCGAAGGTCGCCGAGCTGTTAGTCGATCGATCCCGTCCGGGTCACGAGCCCGCTCGCGACGAGCAGGCCGACGCCGAAGATCAGGGCCGCGCTCGGCTCCGGGATCGGATTCGTGATGCCGCCGGGATGCGTCACGACGGGACCGGGGTTCGGCGCGATCGGGCGGACGCCGAAGCGCCAGTCGTCGAATTGCGAGCCCGAGCCGAAGTGGATGCGAACGCCGAAGAGCTGGACCTGATTCGAGCGCGTCGACGGCGACACACAGAGCGAGCGACCGTTCGCCGAGTGGCAGCTGCCGTTCGCCCCCGCCGACTGGAGCAGATCGCCGACGACCGTCGCGCCGAAGCCCAGCGGGTTGCGGCCATAGACCGTGTACGAGCCGGCGAGGTGGAGATTCGGGGACTCGCCGAGCTTGAAATCGAGCCCGCCGCCGACACAACCTCCGCCGCCGCAGCCGACCTCGAGCGCCGTCGCGGGCTGGGTCAGACCGACACCCAGAACGAGGCCGATGAGGCCGAGGAGGGTGAGGGGAATTCGCTTCACGAGGGGCGTTTGCAGCAGGGGCATGGCAACTGGGTCCTTTTGGGTGCGGCGAAGAGCACCGCGTCAGCCGGTAATGTGCCCCTTCTCGGCCGATTGGGGACCCAGATCACAAAAATATTTTGAGAAATTGCGAGCGGGATGCGTCAGCTGGCGGCGGCTTTGAGCTTCACCTTGCCGTCCTGGACCACGACCTTGAAGGCGACCCGGTCGCAGCCGAGCTGCTTCTTCGCCGCCGCTTCCTGCTTCGCGATCGCCGCCTCGAGCTTGGCGCGGGAGAGGCCGCTGGTGTCCTGGCCCGCCGCCTTCATGGCGGCGCGGTAGGACTCGAACAGGTCGTCGGGGCCGGCCGAGCCAGGCTTTGCGCCGCTTCCGCCGGCCGGGGGGGGGCCGCTGATGGCGGCTCCCGCGGCTCGGGCCTGGGCGGTGGTCTCGGAGGTCGGCTCGGCGAGGCCGCGCTCACGGTCGTGCAGGTTCGCCTTGAAGACGTGGCGCTTGTAGGTCCCGGCCTCGATCTGGCGCAGGATGGAATCCCATTGGCGCTTGAAGGCCTGATAGCGGCCGTTGAGGCTGTTGAACTTGAAGCGGAGCGCCGAGTTCGTGATCCGCGTGTTCGACCATTTGATGATCGATTTCTGGATCTCGCTCCGGAGCTGCCCGGGCTCGGTCGGCCGCGTCCCGATGAAGTACTTCTCGTAGTCGAGCTTCAGCTGGTTCAGCTTGATCTCGAGCAGCTTCAGCTCTTCGTCTTGACTCAGGACGTCCATCGGCACGGGGGTCGAATCGGTCCTGCGTCCAGCAGACTTGATGGGTTTTGGGCCCGACTGGACGACCTGGCCGCACCCGCTGCGGGTTGAATGGGGCGTGGGTGGGCGAATGCGTGCGGGCCGGGTGTCGCCTGGGCCATCGACGGCACCCCGACCGGCATCTCGACGGCACCTCGACGGCAGCTCGATCGGCGTCGGGTCACGATGCGGGCGGATTCGAGACCCACCCACGATCCGCCGAGCCCGCGCGTCCGAGCGCGGATTGATTCCTGCGCGTCCAGCGGGAACGGTCGTGTTAGGGTAGGTGGCTCGAAACGAGGGTATGCGGCGCCATCGGGAATCGGAGGCCGCGGACGACCTCACGCTCTCGATCTGTGCATCGATGCGGGACAGGTGGTGGAACGGATGCACGAGCGGTCGAGCGCGACGAAACGGATCCGGGCGGCTCGGCTCGTCCTGTTTCTCCTGATCAGCGCCTTCGTCCTGGGTGAACGCGCCTCTGCAGCGGGACTCGAGTCCCGATTCCTGCATCAGGGCGCCGTCTCGCCGGCTTCGACGGGCTGGACCTTCACGGGCATCTATTCCGGCAGCGCGGTCGCCTCGGACCAGGGCCTGCCCGCCTGGAACATCAACGATACGGGGACGGCCAGCGGCAACCTCGGTGCCTATACCCGCGTTCCCACCGCCGCCGATCTCGCGCGCGCCCGCAAGAACGGCTGGCGGCTGCGCAGCGTGTTCCGCCAGATCCCACCGACCTCAGCGGGTGGCGCGATCCTCGCGCAGGCGCCGAACCTGTCGGTCACGTTCGAGGTCGGCAACGGCCAGCGCCGCTGGCCGATCGCCATCGGCAATCAGGCCGGTACGGGCAACACACAGCTCGACATCGGCGGCACGATCCATACGCTCTCGGCACCCGGCTACCACCTCATCGAGCTCGTCTACATCCCCCAGACCAACGCGGTCGACGTCGTCGTCGATGGCGTGACGCTCGCCTCGAATTGGGCTGGTGCCACGACGACGCTCTCGCGCGTCCTGTTCGGCTCGGGGTCGAGTGCGACGGTCGGCCAGGCGAACTATCACCTGGTCGAGTGGCTGGTCGGCGTTCCGGACTGCGCCGACGGCATCGACAACGACGGCGACGGCGTCGTCGACCTCGCCGACCACGACTGCTTCGCCGCCGAAGATCCGACCGAGCGGACGCTGGCGCCGATGCCGGGCGACATCGCGATGCTGCAGTACCGCTTCGACAGCGACGACGGCTTCGGCTTCGTCGTGCTCTCCGATCTCTCCGGCGACGATCCGACGACTCCCGACGTCGACGAGCGCGCCCAGATCCAGTTCACCGACGAAGGCTGGGACTTCTACGGTCTGCGCTTCGACAACGATCGCGGCGAGGACAAGACCGAGCACACCTGGACCTGGACCGCTCCCGCCGCCGGGGTGCGCGCCGGAACCGTCGTCAACTGCCAGATCGGCTGTACCACGGGGACGATCCTGGCCCCGACCGGCGTCGATCCCGATCCATCGATCCAGGGCGAGCCGGGCGAATCGACTTCGAACATCATCAATCTGGACAACGACAAGGGCGAGCAGCTCTTCGCGTTCCGCGGCGACCGCGATTTCCCCGTGCCGCTCTACGCCTTCAATCAGCGCCCCTGGGTCGCCCTCGGCGGCGCCGTGGACAAACACGCGTCGGAAGTGCCCGTCGGCCTCGTGAACGGCGACACCGCCGTCTCGCTCAACGTCCCTGTCGACTCGGCGGGATACGTCGTGGGCGAGGCCGACAACGGTCGGATGCGGATCCGGTCCCTGGTCGGAACCCCGGCCCAGATCCGCGCGATCATCAGCAACTCCGCCAGCTGGGATCGCGAGAGTTCGTCGTCGTTTCCCTTCCAGCCCCCGGGCTACTGGACCGTCGACGTGATTCCGGATCTCGCACCCCGGATCGAGCCCGGCGAGCTCGGGAGCACGATCGTCGCCTACGCCCAGGACGCGGCGAATCCCGCGGTCTCCCCCGGCATCGGGTTCGAGCTTTCCGATCCGGACGGCCTGCCGCAGCTGCTCGATGCGACGGTCTCGGTCTCCTCGCGGCGAGGCGAGACGACCGCGAGCGTCGTCGGGACGGGCGCGAGCCGCTTCGTCCAGATCGAGTCGACCGACCTCGACATCGCGGACGTCACGCTGACCGTCAGCGACGGCCGTTTCTCCCGCAATCATCGCCTGCGCTATTTCGCCCGCTCGCCGCTGAACCCCGGCACTCTGCCGCCGCTGACCCACAACGGCATCTCCGACGCCTCCTCCGCCCTGCCCTTCGAGCTCGGCGGCGAGCAGTACATGATCGTCGCCAACGACGAACGCAACGGCATCGCCGACGGCGTCCACATCTACCGCCGAAACCAGTCCGGTCGTTCGCTGAAGACCGTCGACCTCTCGCTCTTCGCGGGCTGGCTCTGGTTCATCGGGCTCACCGACCCGCCCTGGGAGCTCGACCTCGAGGGCTCGCTCCAGACCTTCGGCCCGGATCGGATGTGGTGGATCGGCTCGTCGAGCAACAACGACGACGGCCTCTGCCGGCCGCAGCGCTTCGGTCTCTTCTCGACGCAGCTCGTCACGGGCGCCGAAGGCGACGCCGATTTCGGCGATTTCCTCGGCTCGCAGATCGATCGTGATCTGCGCTTCCACGGCTTCCGGAACGACGTCGGCGATCAATTCCTCGCCTGGGATGCCGGTAACGATCACGGCCGCGGCGCGAACCACTATGGCTTCGCGATTGGTCAGCAATGCGAGGTCGATTTCTCGCTGTTGCCGCCGGGCCTCAAGCCGCTGCCCCAGCCGCAGTGGAGCCCGAAGCGCGACGACGGCTTCAACATCGAGGGGTTCGCCCTCGCGCCGGGGACCCAGTCGACCGCCTACGTCGGCTTCCGGGCGCCCCTCGTCCGCCATCACCGATCGGGCGGCACGGCGCGCAGCCGCGGCCTGATCGTTCCGATGCAGCTCGGCCAGGCCTATCTCCGCGACGACGCCTTCGCCGGCGCGCCCCCCGACCTGCAATTCGGCACCCCGATCGAGCTCGACCTCGGCGGCCGCACGATTCGCAGCCTCGAGCGCAACGCCGCGGGCGAGTACGTGATCATCGCCGGCTCGACCGGCGAGCACGGCGCTCCGCCGGACGATTTCCGCCTCTTCACCTGGACCGGTCGCGATCCCGACGTCACTCTCGATCCCGCCGACATGCCCGTCGTCCATTCCGCGGATCTCGCCGCGGCCCGCGACGACTTCGGCAGCTTCGAGTCGATCGTCGAGGTCCCCGACGAGCTCGACGGCGCCGAGCTGCAGCTGCTGCTCGACGACGGTGCCGCCGAGATCTACACCGAGTTCCTCGACGTGCTTCCCGGCGCGACCGGTCTCAACCGCGCCCTGAAGACCCTGCCGGATCCCTTCCAGCAGTTCCGCAGCATGAAGATCCGCCTCGACACCGCCGTCTGCTGGGCGACCCACGATGGCGGCGCGACCGTCTTCGCCAGCGCCGACGCCCAGGCGGTGCAGAACGCGATCCACCGGGCAGGGACCGGCGCGACGGTTCGCATCGCCGGCAATTGCAGCGGGGGCAGCTACATCGTGCTCCCGAACGGGCTGAAGAGCGCGACCGCCGCCGCGGTCTACCTCGTCGACAAATCGCTGACGCTCGCGGGTGGTTATGCGCCGGGTGGGGCCGGATTCTCCGGCGCGCCGGATCCGATCGCGAACCCGACGCGCCTCGATGGCGGGCCGACGCGATTCGCGCTGAGCCTCGAGGATTCGAACGCGATCGTGCGCGACCTGATGCTCGGCGGAACGCCGCTCGAGCCGATCGCGTTCGTCGGCAGCTCGTCGGTGACGTTCCAGGGCAACGTCTCGGTCACCGGCGACGCCGATCTCGACCTGATCGGCGACGCCGTCGACAACTGCCCCGACGCCGCGAACGCAGGCCAGGAAGATCAGGACGGCGATGGCCACGGCGACGCCTGCGATCTCTGCGTCGCCGTCGTCAATCCCGACCAGCTCGACGCCGATGGCGATGGCCGCGGCGATGCCTGCGAGGCCTGCCCTGGCATCTTCGATCTCGGAAGTCTCGACCGCGGCGGACTCGGCAGCGCCAGCGTTGCCGATGGAACGCCCGACGCCTGCCAATGCGGCGATCTGACGGGAGACGGCGGCATGCTCGACGGCGCTGCGCAGGACGTCGCGCGCCTGCGCGACGCGCTCGCGGGCCGCGGCCTTCCCCTCGGCGACGCGACGGCGGCGCGCTGCGCGGTCTACGGCGGCTCGCCGCTCTGCGACATCCGGCAGGCGGTCGTCCTCGACCGCGCCCTCGCGACGCCGGCCGCCGGCCCCGGCATCGGCGCGGCCTGCCCTGCGGCGAATCCGAAGCCCGCGCACGTCTGGACGTTCAATGAAGGACCGAACGACGCGGTCGGCGGGGCCGACGGAACGCTCCACGGCGGGGCGGTGATCGCCGGCGGTGCGCTCGAGCTCGACGGCATCGACGACTATCTCTCGACGGCGCCGCTCCTGCGCGACATCGGTCCGCGCACCCTGGTCGTCTGGCTCGAGCTCGCGAATCTGGACCAGACCGCCGGCGGTGCGCTGACGATCCAGGAGGCGACGGGGACCGACGTGTTCGACGCCATCGTCTACGGCGAGGACGCGTGGCGGCGCTGGATCAACGGCAGCGATTTCTCGAGCCGCTCGCATCGGACGAATTTCGGCAACGACGGTCTCCTCGAGCCGGCGATCCGCCCGCAGACCGTGCAGATCGCCGTCAGCTACCGGGCCGACGGCACGATCCAGATCTACCGCAACGGCCAGCGCTACACGACGAACCCGATCGTCTGGGGCACGCCCGCGATTCGCTACGAAGCGGGCAGCGCGAACTTCCTGATGGGCCTGCGCCATCAGGACGTGGCCGGCACGCTCGGGACCGCGCTCGGGCGCGACGCCTATCTCGCCGGCCGCATCGACGAAGCGCGCGTCTACGCCGTCGCGCTCGACGACGCGCAGATCGAGCGGCTCTGGGCCGAGGGTCCCGAGCCCTTCGATCCGATGGCGAACGCGCCGAGCCCGGTCTTCTGGCTCGACGCGTCGGATTTCGATTCGATCGACGTCGCGGGCGACGGCTCGGTGATCGAATGGCGCGATCGCGCCTTCGGGATCGGGCTGCGCGCGGACGTCCCCGTCCAGCGCCCGCGCCAGCCGGTCGGCGGCGGGATGCTCGAGTTCGACGGCGTCGACGATCACCTCTGCTCGGACATGCCGATCGACCTGCGATCGGGCGCCACGATCTTCATCGTCGCCCGCAACGACGTCCGCAAGAGCTACCAGGGCCTGTTCAGCCAGCGCTTCTCGCGCACGCAGAACTCGGATCTCGAGGTCTACTGGCAGATCGGGACGGGCGGCAGCGGCAATCTCGTCTACGCCGCGAATCGCCGGCAATCGGGCGGCGCGCCGTCGTACGTCGTCAGCGGGAATGCGCCGCCGACCGCTCCGGCGCGTTATGTCGCCACGGTCGAGGTTCCGAGCGACACGGTGCCGAGCAGTCTGCGGACCAATCGCGTTCCGCGCGCACCGACCCAGACGCAGGATCTCAACAGCTTCTTCCCCGATCTGCTCTGGCCGGTCTGCGTGGGCTACGGCGTCGGCACGACCCCGAGCGGGAACACCCTCGACGGCGGCATCGCGGAGCTGATCGTCTTCGACGGTCCACTCTCGGCCGCCCAGCGAAACGACATCGAGGCCTGGCTGATGGACAAGTGGGAGGTGGCGCCGTGAGTTCGACCGATCGGGGCGAGGCGCCGGGCGCAGCGGGATCGGGGGTGTCGAAGCGGCAGGGTCGGCGCGCGCCGACACGCTTCGGACGCCTCGGGCGGGGATTCGGGCTCGGCCTCGGGCTCCGGCTGGGCTTCGGTTTCGGGATGGCCGTTCCGTTTGCGCTGGGGGCGGCCACGGCGGCGCCGGCCGCGGTCCTCGTCTATCACAGTCCCGCAGACGATGGTGTCCCCGCGGCTTCGCCTCCGGTGCTCGATGCGAGCGCGCCGGAAAATCTCGACCTCTATGTCGATCTGCCGGGGACCGGAGCGACTCAGTCCGGGATCGCGTGCGAGAGTGGGGACGGAACGGAGCTCTGCGGCTGGGATTTCACCCTGCGTGCGAGCCCCGGTGTCGGCCTCTACGACTTCCTGCCCGAGGCAGGCGTCGTCGCGCAGCGGACGGGCAAGACCTTGCGCGTCAACGGGCTGCACGCGCGCAATCCCGCGACGGCGCCGGTTCGCATCGGCCGGCTGCGCGTCGTGCGGGAGTCGGAGTCGGGGGGAACGGTCGCGGTTCGGGGGGTCGCCGTCGCGGCGGATCTCTCGCTCGAGACGCTGCCGCCGACGACGATCGCGCAGATCACGGTGCCGGAGCCGGCTCTGGGCGTCCAGATCGGTTGGATGATGAGCATCGTCGCCGGCGTGGCGGCGCACAGCGGTCGCCGCTCCCGAAACCGAGGAGGTCGACCCGGGAGAGATCGATGAAGCAGGGCGTACGCGTTCTCGTCGGCACGAAGAAGGGGGCCTTCATCCTGACCTCGGATACGGGCCGCGCGCGCTGGGACGTCGCCGGGCCCTTCTTCGCGGGCTGGGAGATGTACCACCTGAAGGGCTCGCCGGTCGATCCGAACCGGATCTACGCCTCGCAGAGCTCGGGCTGGTTCGGGCAGCTGATCCAGCGCTCCGACGACGGCGGCCGCAGCTGGAATCCGGTCGGCAACGACTTCCGCTATGCCGGCGTTCCCGGGACGCATCAATGGTACGACGGCACGCCGCATCCCTGGGAGTTCGCGCGCGTCTGGCATCTCGAGCCCTCGCTCGGCGATGCGAACACGGTCTACGCGGGCGTCGAGGACGCAGCGCTCTTCAAGTCGACCGACGGCGGCGCCAGCTGGGAGGAGCTCTCGGGCCTGCGCCTTCACGGCACCGGCAAGGACTGGCAGCCCGGCGCCGGCGGCCTCTGCCTCCACACGATCCTGCTCCATCCGACGAAGCCCGAACGCATCACCGTCGCGATCTCCTCGGCCGGCAGCTTCCGCAGTGACGACGCCGGCGTCTCCTGGCGCCCGATCAACAAAGGCCTCCACTCCGAGCAGATCCCCGATCCGACCGCCGAGGTCGGCCACTGCGTCCACCACATCGCGATGCATCCGAAACGCCCCGACGTGCTCTTCATGCAGAAGCATTGGGACGTGATGCGCAGCGACGACGGCGGCGACTCCTGGCACGAGGTCTCGGGCAACCTGCCCAGCGATTTCGGCTTCGTGATCGACGTCCACGCCCACGAGCCCGAGACCATCTACGTCGTTCCGATCAAGAGCGACTCGGAGCATTTTCCGCCGGACGGAAAGCTCCGCGTCTATCGCAGCCGCTCGGGCGGACAGGAATGGGAGGCGCTCACGCAGGGGCTCCCGCAAGAGCATTGTTATGTCAACGTCATGCGCGACGCGATGGCGGTCGACGGGCTCGACGAATGCGGCGTCTACTTCGGGACGACGGGCGGCCAGGTCTACGCCTCTCGGGACGGCGGGGATTCGTGGACGGCGATCGCGCAGAACCTGCCGGCGGTGCTGTCGGTCGAAGTGCAGACGCTGCGGTGAACGGGCCGGCCACCATCCGGCTGACGCTCCCGCATCATCTGCGCAATCTCGCGCGCATCGACGGGGAGCTGCGGCTCGAGGTCGCCCCCGCGCCCGACGGCACGATCTCGCTCGCCGCGGTGCTCGATGCGCTCGAGGCGCGCTTCCCGATGCTGCGCGGAACGCTGCGCGACCAGACGAGCGGCCGTCGCCGGGCGTTCGTGCGCTTCTTCGCCTGCCAGGAGGATCTGTCGCACCAGCCTGCGAGCGATCCGCTGCCGCAGCCGGTGACCGAGGGGCGCGAGGTCCTGATCGTGCTCGGCGCGATGGCGGGCGGTTAGCCCTTCGGAAGGATCGCTAGCCGACGCCGACCTCGCCGTTCGGGATGAGCGGGCTCCAGAAGGCGCGCGCGGCTTCGTGGGGATCCTTGAGGACGCCACGCCGCCCGCCGAGGGTCATCGTGTAGCGGCGATGGGTCTCGTAGGCGGGCCAGTCGGGCAGCGTGTCGGCGGCGGGCTCGCCCGTGCGCGCGAAGGCGACCCACGCGTCCTGCATCGCGTCGGCCAGGCGACTCGCACCACGGTCCGCGACGAGACCCACGCGCAGGATGCCGCCGCGCGTCGCGCCGAACACGAAGGGCAGATCGAGGCCGTGGCAGGCGCCGAGGCCGCCGCCGATCAGCGGCAGGGACCATTCGAAGAGATAGGCGAACGTCCGCGGCTGATGGGCGGACTGCGCGTCCGCGAGGCGGACGGCGGGATAGTGGAAGATGCGGTCGCCCTGGAGCGCGATCCAGCGCTCGTTCGCGCCCGGGTCGCGCTCGCCGGTGCTCGGGCCGTAGGTGGCGAGGATGCGCTCGGCGAGAATCGCGTCCTCGGCTTCACCGCGGCGCGCGATCCGGCGGACACGGGCGGCGAGCTCGGCGTCGTTCACGCGGTCGCGGTCCATGAACGTGAAGAGCCGGTATTCGTCGCGGTTCGTGCCGATCAGCATCGGAATTGCGTGCGCGAAGCCGCGATCGATGGCGGCGAGCGGCGGCTCCGGGATCAGATCGCCGTCGACGCAGGGCTGCCAGGCCATCAGGCCGTTCTCGAGACCGATCCCGACCGTCGCTCTCGCCTGCGCCTCCATCAATCGTCCGACCGGGACGTCGAGCAGCGCTTCGGGGGACGGATCTTCGATCCCGAGCAGCGCGAAGAACTCGCCGGCGACCTGCGCCGCCTTCTCGGGGGTCGAGACGTTGTGGGCCGCACCGCTCTGGAGGATCGCCTTGTGGAAGAGACCGCGGGCCGAAGGGACACCGAGCAGTGTTCCGATGCTCATGGCGCCGGCCGATTCGCCGAACACCGTCACGTTCTCCGGGTCCCCGCCGAAGGCCTCGATGTTGTCGCGAACCCAGGCGAGAGCCGCCATCTGATCGCGCAGGCCCAGATTCGCGGGCGGCCGGTCGGGCCCGGCGTGGAAGCCCTTCCAGGAGAGGAAGCCGAGCGCGCCGAGGCGGTAGTTGAGGGTGACGACGACGACGTCGCCCCGGGTCGCGAGCCGTTCGCCCGAATAGAGCGAGGTCGAGCCCGAGCCGAGGATGAACGCGCCGCCGTGAATCCAGACCATCACGGGCCGGCGCGCGCCGTCGCATTTCGGTGTCCAGACGTTGAGGTAGAGGCAATCCTGGCTCTGGCGGCTGCCGGCCGCACCGATCAGGCCGCGGATCACGCGATTGACGGGCCCGATCTGGGGCGACGAGGGGCCGTAGTCCCGGGCGTCGCGGAGGCCGGACCAGGGCTCGGGGGGCTCGGGCGCGCGAAAGCGGAGAGCACCGATCGGCGGCTTCGCGAAGGGGATGCCGCGGAAGCGGACGCCGCCTCCGAAGGACTCGCCCTCGATTCGGCCGGATCTCGTGGCTACGTGGCTCGTCAAGCGATTCCGATCCCGGTCCTTCGACCCGGCCTTCCGACCGGAGCCCGCCGACCTGGATCGTGGTCGAGCTCCGCCCCGCAATGGCGCGCGAGCCCAATCTAACGGCCGTGCGCGGTCGGAGCAAAAGCGCGGTCGGTTCCGCTGCTAGCCGCGCCCGTCCTCGAGCCGGCCGCCCTGCGCGAGACAGTCGTCCTTCTCCATGAATTTCCGGCCCTCGGGCAGTCGACAGTTCACGACGCCGGCGGTCGACTCGCCCGGCGTCATCGACTTCGCCTCGCTCCACCATTTGCGCGAGCGCTCGTCGACCATCCGTTTCGTCGCCGCGAGGCGCTCTGCCGCACTCGCAGGGGCCGTCTTGGCGTCGGCCTTCTTCTTTTTTTCCTTGTCGGCGGCCGAGGTGGGCATCTTCGCCGCGGCGGTGTCGAGCTCGTCCATGACCATGCAGCCGCTCGCGCCGGAGAGGGCGAGTACGAGCGCGAAGGCCAGCAGCCCCTGCCCGATCCGGGTCCGGCGACGTCGCACGCTGTGATCCCGCTCTGCGCGTCCGTGGGTCATGGCGTCTCTATCGCCGATCACGGGAGGCGGCTTGAACCTGCCGCGGACTTGCGCGCGCCTCGCCGATCGGCCCGGACGGGATCCGATCCGCGATCGGCCCGGCGCCAGAGATACCAGCTCGCGACCGTGCGGAAGGGTGCCCATCTCTCGCCGTGGGCGGCGAGCGCCCGGGGCGTCGGATGCTCCGCGAGGCCGTAGGCCAGGGCAAAGCCCTTGCGGACGCCGAGGTCGTCGACGGGCAGTACGTCGGGCCGGCCGAGGCGGAAGATCAGGAACATCTCCGCCGTCCAGCGCCCGATGCCGCGGACGGCCGTGAGGCGCTCGATGATCGCGTCGTCCGGGAGCCGGCGGGCGGCGGCGAGCGTCGGGATCTCGCCCGCGAGGCTCCGTTCGGCGAGGTCGCGGAGCGCGAGGGCCTTGGCGCGGGAGAGGCCGGCGCCGCGGAGAGCGGCATCGGAGGCGGCGAGAACCTGCGCGGGCTTCGGTCCGCCCCGCCCGCCCGGGAAGAGTGCGCAGACGCGGCCGTAGATCGTCGCCGCCGCCTTACCCGAGAGCTGCTGGGAGACGATCGACTCCGCGAGCGCGGCATAGACGCTCGTCGCGGCGCGCAGCTCGCGCTCGAGGTTCAGATCGCCGATCGAGTCGATCGTCCGCCGCAGCACGGGATCCGCGGCGCGCAGCGTCGCGAGGGCCTCGCGCGGGTCGAAGGCGAGTCCTTCGCCGAGTCCGCTCGAGGGTCGGGTCCGCTTCGCCGATCTGGCCGCCATGGAGGGACTCCTCTGGGATCCGCGTTTCAGAGGCCCTTGAAGCTCGGATTCCAGATCCGACGCAGCCAGGCCGGCGACCACCAGTTGAGGCCCCCGAGCAGCTTCATCGTCGACGGCACGAGCACGCAGCGCACGATCGTCGCGTCGAGGAAGATCGCGACGACGAGGCCGACGCCGATCTCCTTGACGAAGATGAACTCGCCGAACGCGAAGGCGCCGACGACGGCGATCAGCAGCAGCGCCGCACGCGTGATGATGCTGCTCGTATGCTCGAGGCCGATCGCGACGCTCGACGTGTTGTCGCCACTCTTGTCGAACTCTTCCTTGATGCGCGAGAGCATGAAGATCTCGTAGTCCATCGAGAGGCCGAAGACGACGGCGAGCAGCACGACGGGGATCGTGACCTCGATTCCGGCCTGGGTCTCGAAGGCGAGCAGCCAGCGCAGATGGCCGTCCTGGAAGATCCAGACGAGCGCGCCGAAGCTCGCAGCGACCGAGACGACGTTCATCGCGATCGCCTTGAACGGGATGACGACCGAGCCGAAGGCGAGGAAGAGGATCACGATGTTGGTCACGACGATCAGCCAGAAGACGGTCGGCAGGTAGTCGCCGAGCGCTTTTCGCCCGTCGAAATTCTCGGCGGTCGGGCCGCCGACGCGGATTTCGAGATCGGGCTTCGGCACGTCCCGCAGCCTTGCTACGAGCTCGCCGGCCTCGTTCGAGCGCCAGGGCGCCTCGCCGTAGACGTAGACGAGGGCCAGATCGCCGCGCAGCGTATCGGCGAGGAAGTCGCGCTCCTCGCTCGACAGGCGCGCGGGATCGGCGACGAGCCCCGGCGCCTGCTCCGGATCCGAGAGATCGCCCGAAGCGAACGGGCTCTCGACGCGATCGACACCCTCGACGCCCTTCAAGGCGTCGACGTAGGCGATCAGCTTCGCGACCTCGCCCGGCTCCGAGAAATCCGTCTGCGAGCGGACCGCGACGAGGATCGGCGTCAGCGGCTGGTTCCCGAAGCCCGAGGGCTCCTTCGCCTCGAGGATCTCGTCGACGACGCGGACCTCGGCGCCGGGCGGGAAGATCTTCGAGTCGGGCATCGCACTCTTCATGCGCAGCGCGGGCGAGCCGAGGGCGAGCAGGAAGAGCGTCGTCACGACCGTGAGGATCACGGGCCAGCGCATCACCCACTGCGCGAAGAGCCGCAGCTGGCGGGCCATCGGGCTGATCGCCTGGCCTTCCTTCGAGACGACGCGTTCGCCGTAGAGCGCGAGCATCGCCGGCAGCAGCACGAGCGCGCGCCGAGCATCGCGAAGCCGACGACCATGATTCCGGAGATCGCGATCGTGCGAAGCACCATCAGCGGGAAGACGAGCAGGGCGGCGAGCGAGACGGCGACCGTGAAGCCCGAGACGAGGATCGCATGGCTGCGGTCTTCATCGTGCGCGCCAGCGCCGCCGGGACGCCCAGGCCGTGGGCCGCTCCTCCTCGCGGAAGCGGGTCACGACCAGCAGGAGTAGTCGACGGCGAGGCCGATGCCGATGATGCTCGCGACGTTGAGGGCGAAGACCGAGACGTCGAAGAAATGCGTGAGCACGCGCAGCCTTGGCGAGCGTCGTCGGAATCGCGAAGGCGGCGACGGCGACGGGGAGCAGCGTCGCCGTGACCCCGCGGAAGAAATAGAAGAGCAGCAGCACGATGATCGGCGCGCGACAAGCTCGCCGCAAGCGACGTTGAGTTGTTCTTCGGCGGCGCTGCAAGTCGAGCTGATCGAGCGATCGAGCCCGATAGTCTTGACTATAGGCGCCCGCTGGGTGTCGTCGCCTCGAGCGAGATGAAGACGACGGCCTGGTGAGCCGTCCTCCGAGACCATCGAGATGAGCCTGGAATCGAAATACGAGGTCGTCGACTCGACGGACTCGAGCTCGTCGAGGGCCTCGAGGACGGGCTCGATCTCGTCGTAGAACTCGGTGTCGAGGGCCGAGGAGCTCCTCGCTCCGGAAGATCGCGACGACGTCCGGGGACGACACGCCGAGCCCTTCGTGGAGCTATCGCCTCGGTCGACTCGCTGTGGAGGGCGATCAGACCGCCGGCCTTCAGGAGTGCTTGACGCCGGCGCCGTAGAGCGCGGAGACGAGGGCGCCGACGACGAAGAGGCCCAGGACGAAGCGGGCGCTCCGGGGTCGCCCGCGTGCGGTCATGCGTCGGATCGGTCGGGCTCGCGGACATCGGGGCGGGGCTCCTTGGCGGCGCGTGGGCAGCCTGGAAGCGGCCTGGTTCGGCGTGTCGGCGCGCGGTCTCTCCACGGCGCGCGCAGACGATTAGCCCGGGTGGCGGCCCGGTTGGACCCGGATTTTTTTCAAAGATCGCCGGTCCGAAGAGCCCTCGCCGACGGATCCCAGACGCGAGCCAGGCGCCCTCGACGAAGCTTCGCGTCGCCCTCGCGGCCCTGTGCCCGCAGCGTCTCGGCGAGCCCGAAGAGGAGCCTTCCGTCGCGGGGTCGTTCGGCGAGTGCCTGGCGGAAGACGGCCTCCGCCTCGGCGTGGCGGCCGGCGCGCAGGAGCGCGAAGCCCTGGCGCCGCGCGACCGGCTCGTACCACGGCGGCGGCTCGTCGTATTGCAGCATCTCCTGGCGTTCGGCCGCCTTCGCCCAGAGCCCGATCGCCCTCGCCGCGGGCTGCCGCGATCTCGGCATCGAGCACCGCAATTTGGCGATGGCGAGGAAATCGGCGGCGCTGTTGTTGATCAGGAATCGGTCTTCGGCGGGGACGGCCGCGACCGCGGCCGCGAAGGCCGTGCGTTCCTGCTCGGCGAGCCGAGCTCGCCGCGGATCGCCCGCGCCACGCCCCGCGCATGGCGCCAGAATGCCCGCGCGAGCGCCTGGTCCGCCGGCGGCTCGCCTGCCAGCACCGCGTCCGCCTCGCGGAAGGCGAGCAGGACCGAGAGCGGACATGTCACGAAGCCCCTCGAGCATCTGCATGTCGGAGACCGCCGATCCGACGTTCGAGACCATCCGCGTGCCGCCGCGATCGCTTCGTCGAAGCGCCCTGCTGCATGCGTGCGTAGGCGATGAAATGATGTTGTGCGTCCAGTACATCAGCGGGTACATGCCGGAAGCGCCCGTGCGCTCGACGTAGGCGCGGTCGGCTTCCGAGGCGGCGACGTTCGTCTTCGCCGCGAGCTCGTAGTCGCCCGTCTGCAGGAAGATGTGGCCGGGCATGTGGACGATGGTCGCCCGGCGCGAGGGTCATCAGACGCTCGGCGGAGGGAATCGCACGCTCGAGGTTCTTCGAGGCCTCGACGGCATGGATGTAGAAGTGGTTCGCGCCGGCGTGATCCGGATCCTGGCGCAGGACGCCCTCGAGCACGGCGACGAGCTCGAGGGTTCCGTCCGCGGGCTCGCCGTCGGCGGTCCAGAGTTGCCAGGGGCGCAGCATCATCAGGCTCGGCGAAGAGCGTCGCGGCATCGAGATCGTCGGGATGGCGCTTTCGCACGAGGTCGCGCATGGCTGCGCTGTAGTCGTGGTGGAAGGCCAGCCAGTCGGAGGCGGGGTCGGGCGACGCATAACGCTTCGCGACGGCCCGGACGTAGTCCTGCCCCCGGGCGCTCGCGCGCGGTGCCCGGGCGAGCGCCGCCTTGACGGCTTCGAACGTCGCGCGGGCGCGGGCGGCGTCGACGGCCGTGTCGTTGTAGTTCGGGCCGATCATGAGGGCGAGACCCCAGTACGGCATCGCCGCCTTCGGGATCGAGCCTGGTCGCTGGCGGAACGAGCGCGCGGCCTCAATGTGGCTGAAGCCGTAGAGCAGCGCCATGCCCTGGTCGAAGTAGGGTCTGGGCGAGCTCGCCTGAGGTCGTGATCGGGCGGCGCACCTCGCCCATGCCGGGCAGGAGCGGGGCGGGCGCGGAGGTGGCGTGACTGGTTGCGCGATGGTCCGGAGCATGCGCCGCCGCGGCAGCCGGCTCCGTCGGCCATCGGGGCCGGCACTGAATCGAGCGTGCCGCAGCCGAGCGGCAGCAGGGCGAGGAGCGAGAGGACGAGGCCCGTGCGGGGCAAGAGCGGGGGAGAGGCGGAGAAGCTCCATCGGGCGACCTCCGGTTGTGTCGGCGCGGCGCCGGCTTCGGCCATAGTCATGCCACTTCCCGGCCGATCGCGAAAGTCGCCCTCCGCCCGCTTCCGGGCTTCCTGGCCGGTCGGTGGTGCAGCCGTCGGTGGCAGCGGCGGGGCCGGTTCGGGTTGATACGATGGGTACGCGGAAGACTCGGCAGCAAGGCCGGCGGATCGCATGGGGACGATGCGTGAGACAAGGCTGGCAGTGGGCGAGATGACGCGAAGATCGCGGTGGCGGAAGACGGATCGGCGATGGATCGTGCCCGCGCTGCTGCTCGGCGTGTTGCAGATCGCCTCCGTCGTGGATTACCGACCTCCTGGGGTAAGTCGGCCGCTCTCCGACCATCTCCCCATGCCTGGATGAAGGTCGTCGACGGCGGCCAACGATTCAGTCCCTTCCCATGAAACGAGCCCGATGAAACGGCGCGTCCGTCGGGCGCGTCCGAGCCCCCCGATCCATCCCAAGCAAACGAAAGACCATTGTCGTCCACCTCGCCCCCGACGAGGCTGTGGCCGCTTGAAGCGCGCTCGCCGAATCTCCGCCCGCCACGATGCCCGCTCCGACGCCACGCCGCGTCGCCGCGCTCGCCCGCCGTTCCGCTCGCGCCGGCGTTCGCTCCCTGTCGAACGGCCGTGCCCTTCCCGCCGATCGGTCGTGCTGCGGACATGAGCCGAGCGCTGATCGCGTCGCGCGCTTTGCGCGCCGACGCCGCCTGGCCTTCCGACCGACATCCCGAATTTCGAGGAATCGCTTTCCATGCGACGCAACACACCCTTGCGGTGCGCGGCCTCGTGCCTGGCCGTACTCGCCGTTCTTCTTCATCCTCTGCATCCTCGCGTGGCGCGGGCGCTGCCGCCCGATCGTTATCCGCTCGCAGCGGCGCTCGAGCTTGAAGCGCCTATGACGGGCGCAGAGACGCTCGACGCGAGCAGCGTCGACCCGACCGGTGAGCCGGAGCTCGCCGACGCCCTCGCCTCGTCCTGCTGCGCAATCCGGAGCTCGCGATCGATTCGTACGAGCAGCGGGCGCGTGAAGTGGCGCTGCTCCAGGCGCGGGCAGGTGCGTCCGAATCCGACGTTGATGCTCGACGCAGGATTTCGTGGGGACCGCGCGGCGCGGCGCAGGCGCGATTCCAGTCGACGATCACCCTGGAGCCAGCGATCGAGTCCGCGCGCGCTGCGCGCCTCTCGCTGGCCCGCGCCGACGTCGAGCTCGCCGCGGGATCACGAGATCCGCCGCATCGAGCTGTTCGCCCGGGCCGGGGATGCCTTCGTCGACGTCCTCGCCGCGCAGGAGCGCCTCCGGCTCGCACAGGATGCGCAGACGATCGCCGCCGCGGTCGAGGACGTCGCGTCCCGCCGCACGTGCAGGCGGGCTTCGCCTCCCCCGC
This sequence comes from Myxococcota bacterium, assembly GCA_041389425.1. Classification (GTDB taxonomy): domain Bacteria; phylum Myxococcota_A; class UBA9160; order UBA9160; family UBA4427; genus UBA4427. The sequence continues at coordinate 129,709 of JAWKRX010000012.1, read as the reverse complement.
CGAGGCTGCGCGCGCGCGTGGCCGTCGACATCGCGAGCACGCTTCGCGAACACACCGAGCACGAGTTCGAGCGCGCGCAGCACTCGCCGCGTGCTCCGGCCGGAGGTCGCCGGTTCATCGCAGGCGGTCGGCGCCGCATGGCGCCGCAGGTGCCGGACGCGTCGATCTGGCAGCAGGTCGACGCGGCCAGCCGGCGCCGGCGAATCGCAGCGGCGGCGAGTCGGCATGGCGCTGGGACGAGCAGCACCTGGCCTGGCTCGGCGATCTCGGCTCGCTGGAGGCACCGATCGCCCGTCGTATGTTCGGTTCCGATTCCGCTCTGGGACCGGAAGGCCGGCGCGCTCGCCGAGGCGAGTCGACGCCCGCGAAGTCGTCGGCCGAACGCCGCGCGGAGCAGGTTCGATCGCGACGGCCGTGCAGGCCGCACAGCTCGCGCTCGTCGCCGCCGTCGAGGAGGCGAAGCTCCTGAACGAGCGCGTCCTGCCCGCATCGAGCAGACCGTGCAGATCCTGCAGCGCGGCTACGAAGAGGTGGCCGCTTCGCGCAGGTCGAGGTGCTCGAAGCCGAGCGCGCCCGGATCGACGCCTGGGAGCAGCGCTCCGCGCCGTCGTCGAAGCCCATCGCAACGCGCGGGGAGATCGAGCGCCTGACCGGCGCCCTGCTGAGGTCCGGAAATGAGGGAATCAGATCGAGCTTCGACCGGGATCGTCCGATGCATCGCGATCGCCGCCGGGATCGCCGGACTCGCGCTCGGATGCAGGATGCGGGCTCCGGCGACGCGGCTGGCGCAGCGAAGGAAGCCGAGCGCGCGCCCATGGCCGAGCAGGCCGCGCATCGGAACCGCGTCGTGTTGTCGCCGGAGCAGCAGCGCTCGGCGGGCATCGAGACGGCGACGGCCGGTCCCGCGACGGTGCGCGTCATGAGGTCGCTCGCGGGACGCATCGTCGCGAACGAAGAAGCCCTCGCCCACATGGCGCCGCGCTTCCCCGGCATCGTCCGCTCCGTCCACAAGCGCCTCGGCGATGCGGTCGCGGTCGGCGATCTGCTCGCCGTCGTCGAGAGCAACGAGAGTCTGCACCCCTACGAGATCCGCGCGCGCCTCGCGGGTGTCGTGCTCGAGCGGGATGCCGCGCCGGGCGAGTACGTTTCGACCGACAGGCCCATCCTGACGATCGGTGATCTCTCGACGGTCTGGGTCGATCTCGACGTCTACCGCCGCGATTTCGCGCATCTCGCTCGTGGTCAGCAGGTCTCGGTCGATGGCGAAGACGGCCGCGCGCCCGCGCAGGCGACGATCTCGTATCTCGCCCCGATCGGTGCGGAGAATTCGCAGACGCCTCGTCGCCCGCGCGGTCCTCGCGAACGGCGAGGACGGCGCCGCGGCCCGGCCAGTTCGTCTCGGCGAAGGTGCTGGTTCGCGAGGTCGCGGCGGCAGTCGAAAGCTGATCGCGGCCGTGCAGCGGCTCGGCGACGAAGAGGCCGTCTTGCCGCACGGGGACGCGTACGAGCCTCGACCGGTCGAGCTCGGTGCCCGCGACGACGCCCGGTCGAGGTCCTCTCGGGCCTCGCAGCGGGCGAGCGATTCGCCGCATCCGGGACCTTCATCCTCAAAGCTTGAGCTCGGGAAGTCCGGCATGTCGCACGGATCCTGAGGAGACGTAGCTTGGGCGTGCTGGAATCCATCGTCGCCTTCGCCCTCGCGCGCCGCTTCTGGACCGTCGCCGCGACGCTGCTCACTGCCGGCTTCGGCGCCTTCATGGCGACGCGGCTGCCGATCGACGCCGTCCCTGACATCACGAACGTCCAGGTGCAGATCAACACGGAAGCGCCGGGTTATTCGCCGCTCGAAGCGGAGCAGCGCATCACCTTCCCGATCGAGACGGCTCGCCGGCTCCCCCGACCCGAGCACACGCGCTCGCTCTCCCGCTACGGCCTCTCGCAGGTCACGGTCGTCTTCGAGGACGGCACGGACATCTATTTCGCGCGGCAGCTGGTGAACGAGCGGCTGCGCGAAGCGGCGCCGCGGCTTCCCGCCGGCCTCGAGCCCGCACTCGGACCGATCGCGACCGGCCTCGGCGAGATCTTCATGTTCGCGGTCCACGCGGATCCCGGCGCGATCGACGAACACGGCGAGCCCTGGACGCCGATGGCGCTGCGCACGCTCCAGGACTGGTTCATCAAGCCGCAGCTGCGGGGCGTGCGCGGGGTGACCGAGGTCAACACCGTCGGGGGCTTCGTCAAGGAAATCCACGTCACGCCCCGTCCCGAGCGCCTCGTCGCCCATCGCCTGACCTTCGAGGACCTGCGCCTCGCGATCGCCCGCAACAGCACGAATACCGGCGCCGGCTACATCGAGCGCAGCGGCGAGCAGTATCTCGTGCGTGCACCGGGCCAGATCGCGACCCTCGACGACGTGCGCCGGATCGTCGTCGGCCATGCCGGCGGCATCCCGATCCGGATCGCAGACGTCGCCGACGTCGAGGTCGGGCAAGAGCTGCGGACCGGCGCGGCGACCGAGAACGGCGACGAAATCGTGCTCGGCACCGTCTTCATGCTGATCGGCGAGAACAGCCGCGAGGTCTCGCAGCGGACGGCGGCGAGGCTCGAGGAGATCGACGCGCGCCTGCCCGCCGGCGTCCACGCGACGACGCTCTACGACCGCACCGATCTCGTCGATCGGACGATCGCGACCGTCGAGCGCAACCTGCTCGAGGGCGCGCTGCTCGTGATCGCGATCCTCTTCCTGCTGCTCGGCAACGTCCGTGCCGCTTTCCTGACGGCGCTCGTGATCCCGCTCGCGATGTTGATGACGTTCATCGGCATGGCCGGCAGTCGCATCAGCGGCAACCTGATGAGCCTCGGCGCCCTCGACTTCGGGCTGATCGTCGACGGCGCCGTCATCATCGTCGAGAACTGCATCCGGCGGCTCGCCGAGGCGCAGCACGGGCGCGGGGTCCTGCCCGTTCGCGAACGGCTCGCCGTCGTCGCCGACGCGACGCGCCAGGTCGTGCGGCCGAGCGTCTTCGGCGTGCTGATCATCCTGATCGTCTACCTCCCGATCCTCGCGCTGACGGGCGTCGAGGGGAAGATGTTCCGGCCGATGGCGATCACCGTGATCTTCGCGCTGATCGCGGCGCTCGTGCTCTCGGTGACCTTCGTGCCGGCGGCGATCGCGATCGTGCTCGGCGGGCGGATCACGGAGAAGGAGGGGCGCGTCCTCGCCGCGGTGCGCCGCGCGTACACGAGCAGCCTCGCGCTCGCACTGCGGCATCGGGGGCTCGTCGTCGCGGCGGCGCTCGGCTGGCTGGTCGTCTCCGCCTTCGCCGCCACGCGCATGGGCAGCGAATTCATCCCGAACCTCGACGAGGGCGACGTCGCGCTGCATGCGATCCGGATTCCCGGAACCAGCCTGACCCAGGCGGTCGAGATGCAGGAAGCCCTCGAGCAGGCGCTGCGCGCGGTGCCCGAGGTCGCGAAGACCTTCGCGAAGATCGGGACGGCGGAGGTCGCCACGGATCCGATGCCGCCGAACGTCGCCGACGGATTCGTCATGATCAAGCCGCGCGACGAGTGGCCCGATCCGCGCAAGCCCAAGGCGGAGCTCGTCGCCGATCTCGCGGCCGCGGTCGAGTCGGTTCCGGGCAGCAACTACGAGTTCACCCAGCCGATCGAGATGCGCTTCAACGAGCTCATCGCCGGCGTGCGCAGCGACGTCGCGGTGAAGGTCTTCGGCGACGATCTCGCCGTCCTGCTCGCGAAGGGCGAGGCGATCGCCGGCGTGCTCGAGGACGTCGCGGGGGCGGCGGACGTCAAGGTCGAGCAGGTCGACGGGCTCCCGATGCTCGAGATCGCCGTCGATCGCCGGGCGCTCGCGCGCTACGGGCTCTCGCAGGACGAGGTCCATCAGGTCGTGCGCACCGCGATCGGCGGATCCGTCGCCGGCCAGATCTTCGAGGGCGATCGCCGCTTCGACATCGTCGTCCGGCTCCCGGAAGCGCTGCGCATCGATCTCGAAGCCCTCGAACGCCTCCCGATCCTGCTGCCGCAGCACGAGGGCGAGTCGGCCCGGGATCGCATGGCGGACCGCGTCCGGACGCGGCCCGTCGCCTTCGTCCCGCTCGGCGCCGTCGCGAAGCTCTCGATCGAAGCGGGCCCCAACCAGATCAGCCGTGAGAACGGCAAGCGACGCATCGTCGTGTCGGCGAACGTCCGCGGCCGCGACATGGGCTCGTTCGTCGCCGAGGCGGAGCAGCGGATCCGCGACGCGGTCGCGATCCCGACGGGCTATTGGACGGTCTGGGGCGGCCAGTTCGAGCAGCTCGAGTCGGCGACGCGCCGGCTGCAGATCGTCGTCCCCCTCACGCTGCTGCTCATCTTCGGCATCCTGACGGCGACCTTCGGCTCGGTGCGCCACGCCGCGCTCGTCTTCAGCGGTGTTCCGCTCGCCTGGACCGGAGGCGTCCTGGCCCTCGTCGCGCGGGGCATCCCGCTCTCGATCACGGCGGGCGTCGGCTTCATCGCGCTGTCGGGGGTCGCGGTGCTGAACGGCGTCGTGATGATCTCGTTCGTCAACGAGCTGCGCGCCTCGGGCCGCGTGCTCGAGACGGCCGTTCGCGAGGGCGCGACGACGCGACTGCGACCCGTGCTGATGACGGCGCTCGTCGCAGCGCTCGGCTTCGTTCCGATGGCGCTCTCGACCGGCGCCGGCGCCGAAGTGCAGCGCCCGCTCGCGACCGTCGTGATCGGCGGGATCCTGACGTCGACGGCGCTGACGTTGATCGTGCTGCCGGTGCTCTACAGCCTGGTCGAGGGGAGGTGGGGGGCTTCGGCGAATCCGGAATGAATCAGCCTCGTCCAGAAGGGATTGGGCCCAGGGCCCGCCCGATCCGATCCACGAGCCGCTTCATCACCCCCTCGGTCTCCGGCGCCGGGTGCGCGCCCGCTCCTCCCGGCGCATGCCCGACCTCCCCGATCAGGTCGTCGCCGAGGCGCTCGACGAGCCCCTCGAGGTTGAGCCGATCCCCTTCGTTCGCGGCCGCGGCCGGCGAGCTGTGTGAGATCACGACGCCGAGCACCGGCAGGCCGCGCGAACGCGCCGCCTCGAGCGTGAGGCGCGTGTGGTTCACGGTGCCGAGCGCGGGGCGCGCGACGACGAGCAGGGGAAGCGCGAGCTCGCGGGCGAGATCGGCCATGTCCGTCTCTGCGTCGATCGGGACGAGCAAGCCGCCGGCGCCCTCGACCAGCAGGAACGCGTGGCGGCGCGCGAGCGCCTGATGGGCTTCGCGGATCGCCGCGAGCGGGACGGTCCGGTTCTCGGCCTTTGCCGCTGCCTCGGGCGAGGCCGGCAGCGCGAAGCGCACGGGGCAGATCAGCTCGATCGGGTCGTCGACCCCTGCCGCGAGGCGCAACGCGAGCGCGTCCTGCGGTCCGTCCCCCGGAACGCCCGTCTCGATCGGCTTCATCACGCCGACGTCGACGCCCGCCGCGCGCAGGGCGCGGGCGAGCGCGGTCGTGACGAAGGTCTTGCCGACGCCGGTATCCGTTCCCGTGACGAAGAGGCCGCGCATGGCTTGCTAGTCGCTGCCGGCGCCGAGGGCGGTTCCGGGGGCGCTGCCCGCGCCGCCCGCGCGCTGGGCCGCGAGGATCTCGGCGATCGCGTCGGCAAGGCCGTCGATCTCGGCGTCCTGGTGGGTCGCCATCGGCGTGATGCGAAGGCGCGCCGTGCCGCTCGGGACCGAGGGATGGCGGATGCCCTGCGCATAATATCCGCGGGCGAGGAGCGACTCGCAGAGGGCCATCGTCGCCGCGTTCTCGCCGACGACGACGGGCAGGATGTGGGTCGTGCTCGGGGCGGTCGAGATCGCATGGGTCGCGAGGCGGGCGCGCAGCCGATCGCAATTCCGGGCGAGGCGCTCGCGGCGCCAGGGCTCCTGCTCGACGAGGCGCAGCGCGGCGCGCGCGGCCTCGACCGAGGCGGGCGCGAGGGCGCAGGAGAAGATGAAGCTGCGCGCGGTGTTGACGAGCAGCTCGCGCAGGCGCTGCGAGCCCGCGACGAAGGCGCCGAAGGAGCCGAGGGATTTGCCGAGGGTGCCCATCAGGACGTCGACTTCGCGCAATACGCCCGCGGCTTCGGCGCTGCCGCGGCCGCGGGGGCCGAGGGTGCCGGTGCCGTGGGCGTCGTCGAGGAGCACGATCGCGTCGCGATCGTGGGCGAGCTTCACGATCTCGGCGATCGGCGAGACGTCGCCGTCCATGCTGTAGACGCCGTCGACGGCGACGAGCACGCGGCGCGCCTTCTCGCGGACGCGCGCGAGGGTGTCGGCGAAGGCGTCGACGTCGCCGTGGCGGAAGACGGCGACCTCGCAGCGGGCGAGGCGCGCGCCGTCGATGATCGAGGCGTGGTTCAGCGCGTCCGAGACGAGCACGTCGCCCGGGCCGACGAGGGCCGGGATCACGCCGACGTTCGCCATGTAGCCGGTGCTGAACGCGAGCGCGGCGGGCTGCTCGAAGAACGCGGCGAGCTCCTGCTCGAGGGCTTCGTGGCATTCGAGGTTGCCGTTGATGAGGCGCGAGCCGCCGGCTGCCGCGCCGAATTCGCGCGCCCCGCGCGCCGCCGCCTCGACGACCTCGGGATGGCCCGCGAGATCGAGGTAGTTGCTGCCGGCGAAGAGCAGCACCTCGCGCCCGTCGACGCGCATGCGCGGCGCCTGCAGGCCGTCCAGCACGCGCATGCGCCGATGGGTCCCGCGCTCGCGGATCCCGCCGAGCACCTCGTCGGCGATCCGATCGAGCGCCGCGGTCTTCATGCCCGCACGACCTCGGGTCGCAGCAGCTGATCTCCGCCGCCCGGGATGCGGAACTGCGATTCGCCGCGCGCCGATTCGGCGGCGAGCCGCGCCTGGATCTCGTGGTAGGTGTCGTTGCCGTCGACCTCGAAGCCGGCGTCGCGGATCATCGCGTAGGTCTCGGCGACGGGATCGCCCTTCGTCGTCAGGTAGCCGTCGACGAAGAGCGAGTTCGCGGGATAGAGCGCGAGCGCCTGCAGGCCGCGCAGATGGCCCTCGCGCCCCGCCGCCACGCGGATCTCCGCCGCCGGATTGACGAAGCGCATCAGGCAGAGCGCGCGCAGGCAGCGCTCGGGCGTCAGCGAGCCGTCGTGCTGGACCTGGTTGCCCGCGATCGGGATCAGGAAGTTGACCGGGATCGAAGGCACCTCGAGCTCGCGCAGCTTGAACGCGACCTCGATCAGATCGGCCGACTCCTCGCCCATGCCGACGATCATGCCCGAGCAGGACTCGATGCCGTGGCGCTTCGCGGCCATCAGGGTCGCGACGCGGTCGGCGTAGGTATGCGTCGACGTGATCGCGTCGTATCGACGCTCGCTGGTGTTGAGGTTGTGGTTCAGCCGGTCGAGGCCGGCCTCCTTCAGGATTGCGGCGTGCTCGTCGCCCATCAGGCCGGCGGAGAGGCAGACCTCGATCGGATGGCGCTGCTTGATCTCGCGGATCAGCTCGCCGATGCGCCGCGCGCGGTCGACGGTCGGGCCGCGGCCGGAGAAGACCATGCAGTAGCGGGTCGCGCCGGCCTTCGCGGCGGCCTCGGCCTCGGCGAGGATCGCCTCGTCGCTCTTCATGGCGTATTTGCGCAGCGCCGCCTTCGAGTCCTTGTTCTGCGAGCAGTAGCCGCAGTCCTCGGGGCAGAGCCCGTTCTGCACGTTGTTCAGCACGTGCACCATGACCTTCTTCCCGAACTTCTGGCGCCGCGGCTCGAAGGCCGCCTGCAGCAGCGGCAGGAGCTCGACGTCGCCGCCGTCGAGGACCCAGAGCGCTTCCTCCGGGCTCGGCGCGAGGCCATCGAGGGCGTTGCGGGTCAGGCGGGCGTAGCGGTCGCTCGGGGTCATCGGATCTCCTGCGATGGGGCGCGCACAACGCTAGAGAGCCCGCGCGCGGGCTGTCAACCGTAGGGCCAATGCAGGTTGACAGGTGGCTCCCCGTTCCCCAGGAGCGCAGAGGCCCCTCTACATTCACCGCAGTTTCGTCTCGCTCCGCTCCGGCTCGCCTTGCCGCGCCGCCGTTCGCGGATCCCGTCCCCGGCCCGTCAGATCAGGAGCGCCCATTCATGGCCAAGCCCCGCACGATCCCGCGCCTGTCAGGCCTGCGGCGCGGCATTCCGCTGGCATGGGCGCTGCCCCGACTGCGGCGCCTGGGACAGCCTGGTCGAGGAGAGCTTCGCGGCCCCTCGCGCGGCCGAGGCCACTGCCGCCCGCAGTGAAGGGCTCGCCCGCCTGGCGAGGTGCGGCCGCCGGCGACGAGAAGCCGCGGCGCCTCTCGGAGATCGATCATGACGCGAGTCCGCGGATCGCGACCGGCGAGCCCGAGCTCGATCCGCGTGCTCGGCGGCGGATTCGTGCCGGGCTCGGTCGTGCTGCTCGGCGGGGATCCCGGGATCGGGAAGTCGACCCTCGCGCTCCAGCTCGCGGGCCGGCTCGCCGCGGGCCAGCGCTCCGTCCTCTATGTGAGCGGGAGGAGGCAGCAGATCAAGCTCCGGGCCGAGGCGACTGCCCGACTCGGCCCGCGCTCCAGGTCTGACGACGACGCGCGTGGAATCCTCGCCGCACCGATCGCCGAGCTCGCGCCGAGCGTCGTCGTCGTCGACTCGATCCAGACGATCGCCGGATGCGATCGAGTCGGCGGCAGGCTCGGTGGCCCAGGTGCGGGAGTCGGCGTATACTCGGCGACGGCGAAGCGGCTCGGCGGTGCTGCTCTTGATCGGTCATGTCACGAAGGACGGCTCGCGGGGCCGCGGGTGCTCGAGCACCTGGTCGACGTGTTGCTGACCTTCGAGGGCGACCGGGCGCATGCCTTCCGCCTGCTGCGCGCGGTGAAGAACGCTTCGGCTCGACCCAGGAGATCGGGGTCTTCCAGATGGCGGCCCACGGGCTCGAGCCGTCGCGAAGGTCGAGCGAGCTCTTTCTGGAGGAGCGCAGCACGCGGGCGCCGGGGGCTGCGTCATGCCGCTGCCGAGGAACGCAGCCGATGCTCGTCGAGCTGCAGGCGCTCGTGGCACCGGCGCCCTACGGCACGCCGCGCCGCACGACCCTCGGCCTCGAGGATGCGCGGGTCGCGCTGCTGCTGGCGTGCTCGACCGGCGCAGCCCGGTCGATCTGCTCGCAGGACGTGTACGCGAAGGCGGCCGGGGGCGTGCGCGTCGCGGCCGCGGCGGATCTCGCGATCGCGCTCGCGGTCGCCGCCGAGTCGGCTTCGAGCTGGACGGTTCCGCCCGACACAGCGGCGATGGGCGAGACCGGGCTCGGGGCGAGCGAGCTGCGCCGGGTGTCGCGTCGACGTCCGGGTCGCGGAGGCGGCGCGGCTGAGCTTCGGCGCGTGCTGGTTCGGCGGTCTGCGAGCGTGAATGGCGCGCACGCGAAAAGAGCGCGGGGAGCCGCTCGAAATCCGAATGCGAACTGATTCCCATTGAAGAGATCCCTTGAGCGATCGACTGGCTGGGATCACGGCCTGCGTGTGCGGCCGCGCGCGCGGCCCGGAGGCGGCCTCGAAACCACCCTCGTGAACGCCGGTAAGCATCCGTTTTGAAGTGTTTTTGGAGATCTTTTTCTTTGACACCGGATTTTTTCACGCGGCTAAGGTCGCGCGATGGCAGCCCCCGCCGCGAGGCGGCCAGCCCGCGCATCGATCGATCGACGACACGCCGCGCGAGCAGACCGAGCAGCTCGCGCAGACGATCGGAAACGCCTTCGCGCGCATCGCGCCGGATCTCGAGCGTGTGAAGCCGCGCTCCGCGACGCGCCGCAATCGAAGTCCGCGCTGATCCCCGTGCTCGGAGAGCATCTGTAACAGTATGGTGATGGCGCCGGCGGCGCGTCCGGCGCTGGTGCTGCTCGCGGCCGAGCTCTGCGGCTATGTCGGGCCGCAGCGCATCGAGCTCGCCGCCGCTCGACTTCTGCATACGGCGACGCTGCTGCACGACGACATCGTCGATCTCGCCGAGCTCACGCCGCGGCCGGCCGTCGGCGGTGCGATCTGGGGCAATCGGCGTGCGGTGCTCGCCGGCGATTTCCTCTACGCGCGCGCTTCCTCGATGGTCGTCGAAGGCGGCAATCTCGCTGAGATCGTCGAGCTACGCCCGGACGATCCGCGTGATGAGGAGGCGAGCTGCTCCAGGCTCGAACGCAGCTTCGACGTCGGCGTGAACGAGGCGCATTACTACGACGTCATCGAGCGCAAGAGTGCCACGCTGCTCTCCAACTGCTGCGAGATCGGATCGCTGCTCGGCGGCGTGACCCGCAGCGAGCGTCGGATCGCCGAAGTACGAAGCCGCCAGGCTCGAGGCTCGCCTTCCAGCTGCGCGACGACTGTCTCGATTACGACGCGAAGGTCGCGGAGGTCGGCAGGCAGCCCTTCGCCGATCTGCGTGAAGGCAAGATCACGCTGCCCCTGATCCTGACGCTGAAGCGCTGCCGCGTCGCCGAGCGGGACCATGTCGCGAGCGTCCTGAGAAACGCCGCGCGACTGGCCCGACACCCAGAGAGAGAGAACACGGCGGCCTCGCGCCGCTGAGCGGCGGAGCGCCGGATCTCGGCGGTCGCCGAGCTGGTCAGCTTCGCAGCGTTCGGATACCGCGCGCGCCGCGCTGCGGATCATCGCCCCGTGCCCTCAGGCCGATCCCGCTCCCTTCCCGACTCGTCCGCGAAGCGCGCTCGAGCAGCGGCCGATTCTCGGTCGCAGGATCCCGCGAGGCCGGGCCGCCCCGTCGCGCCGGCCCTGGCGCTCCGGACGGGTCGATCGGCCTCTGGGCTCTGCGCCGTTTTCTTCGCCCCGGTCCCGGGAGATCATGACCATGTCCATTTCGTTCGATTCGCTTTCCACGTCGCGGACTTCCGCGCCGATCGAATTCGGAATGCGTTCGCATTGGCGCTCGTCGCCCTGATGCTCGGGGTCGGCACGGCGAGGCGCCGCCGAGCCAGGTGCCGCAGGCGCGCCGATCGACCTGAACCGCGCGACGGCCGAGGAGCTGGAGACTGCCGGCATCGGGGCGGCCAAGGCGCCGCGATCATCGAGGCGCGGGAGGCCCAGGGCGGCTTCGGCGCGCTCGAGGATCTCGAATCGGTTCGCGGGGTCGAGCCGGCGATGGCGAAGCTCCGGCCGCTCGTGGTCGTCGGTGGCGCGGGTGCGAAGGCACCGGGCGAAGCCCCGGCGCCCGCCGCGTCGAAGTAGCGCCGTGCGCCCGACCGCCGAGGGCGCTCGCGACCCCGGCGGTCTTCCGGCACCACGCCGCGCCGGCTCCTAATCCGTCGGCGCCGGCCGGGCAGACCGGGCATGATTGCGGCCATGCAATCCGGGTCCTCGCTGAAGTCGGCTCTCGCCGTGCCGAGCGCGTTCGTCGCCATGGGTCCATCCCCGCGGCCCTCGCTGCGCGCCGATGCTCGTGTTCGCGATCGCGTTCGCGCGTTGGTCCTCCTTCGCTCCCGCCACGACCGAAGCGCTCGCGGCGGAGAGCCGCGCCCCCTTCCCGCGCCTCGTCTCGCTCAATCCCTCGCTGACGGCCATCGTCGAGCGGCTCAGGAGCAGGCGGCGCTCGTCGGCGTCGACGACTACTCCGCCGGATCCCGGCCCTCGCCGATCGGCCGCGGGTGGGCGGGCTCTTCGATCAACGCCTCGAAGCCCGGTGATGGCGCTGCGGCCGATCGCGTGCTGCTCGTCGCGGGAACCGAGCAGGAGTCCCGGCGCCTCGCTGCGCCGACTCGGGCTCGAGGTCGAGGTCTTCGGGGCGCAGAGCGGTACGAGCAAGGTGCTCGCATCGAACGGCTCGGGCGGATGGTCGGCGAGGTAGACGGCGGCGCGGATCGAATCGATCAGGCCCTGCGCGCCGCGGTCGAGCAGGCGGTGGCGGGGCGGGCGAAGCCGCGCACGGTGATCGTGCTGGATCGCTCGCCGCTCTATCTGGTCGGCGGTGAACAGCCTCGACGAGCTGCTCGGCGCGGTCGGTGCGAACAATCTCGGGGCCGAGATCGCGAAGGGCTATCCGCGCGGCTCGCTCGAATGGCTCGTCGCCGCGGCGCCGGAGCTGGTGCGACCTCTCGCCCAGGTCGAGAGCGGGCGCCCTCACCTTCTGGAAGCGCTGAGCCTGCCGGCGGTGAAGGCGGACGAGTCCTCGCCCTCGACGCGACGCGTCAGTCTGCCCGGGCCCGATCTCGACCGCGCGCTCCGGGAGCTCGCGATCGCGGTCCACGGCTGCCGTCCATCGAGGCGGCGATCGATCGTTCGCTCGCCGCGCGGGGGCAGCCGTGATCCGATTGACGCCGGCGCGTCTGTTCGCGGTCCTCGCCGTCGCGTTGGCGGCGCTCGTCGCGATCGTGATCAGCGCCTCGCGACGGGGCCGGCGTCGCTCTCGGCTCGCGGACGTCTTCGGTGTGCTCGTCCTCGAACGCGGCGAGGGCGCGGGCGCGGGACATCGTGCTCGGGGTGCGGCTGCCGCGGGTCGTCCTCGGCCTGCTCGTCGGCGCGGCGCTCGCGACGGCGGGAAGGCAGTGTTCAGGCGCTGCTGCGCAATCGCGGATCCTACGTGCTCGGCGTTTCGGGGGCGCGGCGCCTGGGCCTTGTCGCAGTGCTCGCCCTCGGCGGGGTCGTCAGCGCTGCCGACGCAATCAGCGCGCGCCTGGCGGCACTTCCTCGGCACAGATCGTGGCCACGGCCCTCTATTGGGTCTCGGGCAGGACGCGGCGGAAGCGGGCCCGACAGGGCTCCTGCTGACGGGCGTCGTCTTCAATGCGGTCGCGTCGTAGGAATCGTCTTTCTCTTCGGTGTAGCTTCTTCGAGGGCTCGCGCATCTTTCTCTGGCTGATCGGGCAGCTCTCGGCGGTGAAGATCGATGCCGCAGGGCTCGTCGGTGCGAGCGTCCTGCTCAGGCTCGCCGTCGCGTGATGCGTTCTCGCCGCTGATCGAACCTGCTGGCGCTCGGCGACGAGCGCGCCGAGCTCGGGGTTCCCGTGGAGTCGCATCGCCGCATCCTGCTCGCGACTTCGTTGATGGTCGGTGCGGCCGGTCTCGATCTCGGGCTGATCGGATTCGTCGGTCTGATCGTTCCCCGCCCTGCGGCTCGTGATCGAAGCGATCATCGCCTGCTGGATTCCGGCGGCAATATCGTGGCGCCGGCTTCCTCGTGCTCGCCGGACACCCTCGCGCGCAGCCTGATCGACGGGCGCGAGCTGCCGATGAGCGGTGCCGCCCTGCTTGGCGGTCCGCTCATCGTGCTCCTGCGCCGGAGCCAATCGCGGGTCGCTCGTGAACCGCCGCACAATCCGCACCGCGCACCGCCGACGTGCTGCGCTTCGAGTCCGTCGCGGCGGCGCACTGGGGGCGAACGCTCCTGCACGGGATCGACTTCGAGGTCGGCCCGGAGAGATCGTCGGACTCGCCGGAAGGCGCAACAAGAATCAGCAGAACGACGCTGCTGCAGCTCGCGAACGGCTTGCTGGCGCCGGCGCGGGCGCGTACTGCTCGAAACGCCGATTCGCTCCCTCCGGACGACCGGGCGGTCGCGCAGCGGATCGCGCTGGTTCCCAGGATCTCCATGTGCCCTTCCCCTTCCGCGCGGGCGAGCTCGTCCTGATGGGCCGCGCCCGCATCAACCGCTGGTCGGCCTCGACAGCGAGGCCGACGTCCTCCGCGCCCGGAGCCCTTCTCGCCCGGCTCGGGATCGAGATCTGGCGGATCGCAGCGTCGAGACGCTCTCGAGCGGTGAGCAGCAGCTCGTGCTCTTCGCGCGCCTCGTCCAGGATCCGGGGCATCTGCTGCTGGACGAGCCGACCGCCTTCCTCGATCTCAAGCACCGCCTCGAGGTGCTCGGCGAGCGCTTCGTCTCGGCCAAGGGGCGGCGCGCTCGTCGTCTCCACGACCTCACGCTCGCCGCCCCGCACCTGTGATCGGCTCGTGCTGCTGGGCGAGGGCGAGGTCGTCGCGGTCAGGCGTCGAGACGTCGGCACCGGCGAATCTGGCCCGTGCGTTCGCGATCGATGCGCAAATCGTGACCAGGCCCGATGGCCGACTGATCGTCCTGCCGATGCTCAGGCCCGGCGAGCGGGCATCGGATTGGGAACCAGATCGGGCCGAGTCAGCTTCCGCGCACTTACGATCGGCCGCCCAGCAAGAACACCTTGAGAGAGTGGCTGCGATGGCGCAGGTCCGCATCGAACGAGTCGTCGCGCGGGGAGATTCTCGATTCCGCGGCAATCCCACCATCGAGGTCGACGTGCCAATCCCAGCGCCAGCCAGCTCGGCCGCGCCGCCGTTCCGTCCGGCGCGTCGACGGGCGCCCAGGAAAGCGCTCGAGCTGCGCGATGGCGACAAGGCCCGGTGCCTCGGCAAGGGCGTCCCGCAAGGCCGTCGGGTTCGTCAACGGCGAGATCGCGAGAGGCGGTCGCGAGCGGCCGCTCGCGAGGCTCGCCGAGCAGGCCGGCCCTCGGCGGCGCAGCTGATCGCCCTCGACGGCACGCCGACGAAATCCGCCTCGGCATAACGCGGTGCTCGGCGTCTCGCTCGCCGCGGCCCATGCGGCGGCGGCGGCGGGTATCGCCCTCTACCCGCTTCCTCGGCAGGGGAAGGCGCGACGCTGCTGCCCGCGCCGATGATGAACGTGTTGAACAGCGGCGCCCGCCGACAACAACGTCGACGATGCGAATTCCTGCTCTATCCGCTCGGTGCCCGAGCTTCTTGACGCGCTGCGCTTCCAGAGGTGCGGAGGTCTTCCATACACTGGTCGTGCTCCCGCGAAAGAGCGCTGACTCGACAGCGGTCGGCGACGAGGGCAACTTCGCGCCCAATCTCGAAACAACGTCGAGGCCCTCGAGCTGATCCTGCAGGCCATCGATCGAGCGGGCTACAAGGCAAGGCAAGGGTCTCGATCGCCCTCGATCCCGCCTCGACGAGTTCTGCTCGAAGGGCGAATACCATCTCGCCGGCGAGGGCCGGAAGCTCGATTCGAAGGGCATGGTCGAGTTCTGGGCCGACTGGGTCGCGCGCTATCCGATCGTCTCGATCGAGGACGGCCTCGCCGAGGACGATTGGGCCAAGCTGGAAGCTCATGGCCCGGAGCAGCGGCTCGGTCTAGCTGCCAGCTCGTCGGAGACGACGGCACTGTGACCAATCCCGCAATCTTGAAGCGCGGCATCGGCAGAAGACCGCGAACGCGATCCTGATCAAGGTGAACCAGATCGGGACGCTCTCGGAGACGCTCGAGGCGATCCGGATGGCGGATGCGGCGGGCTTCGGATCCGGTCAGCTCGCATCGATCGGGGAGACAAGGACACGACGATCGCGGATCTCGCGGTCGGCGCCTCGAGCAGGGCAGATCAAGACGGGGTCGCTGTGTCGGACGGATCGGATCTGCAAATACAACCAGCTCCTGCGCATCGAGGCCGAGCTCGGCGCGCGCGTTATGCGGGCGCGACACGGCTCATGGGCCAGCGGGCGTGAGAGATCCGGCGCGGCGCATCCGATGCGCGCATTGGGCGGTCTCGTCGCTCGCGCGGCGTGTCGCACTTTCGCGTCCGTCGCGTCCGTCGCGTCCGTCGCGTCGTCGCGTGCGCGGGCGCGCGAGACCCTGCCTGGAAGCTCCTCCCCGGTGGGTGCGCTCGCGGTCGCTCTCGCGAGCATCGCCGAAGTCGCGCCCAGGAGGCGCCGCCTTCGTACCGAAGCCGGATCGCGCCACTCGCCGAGGTCGCTTAGAGCGGCGCGAGCTCCGGGCGGACAGGCGATCCGGCTCGATCTCGTCCTGCGCATCGGCGGTCGCGATGCGATCGCGACTCCAGCCAGCTCGTCAGCCATCCGAGCGGGGCTCGCCCATCGAGCCTGCGCGGCAGCTCCGGGCGCGTCGATCGCTATCTGCTCGAGGCACCGAGCTGCTCGCGGCCAAAGGACGGCGACCCCTCCCCGACCGCAGCCGATGCTCCAGCCCATGTTCCTGCTCCAGCCCTCGTCCTCGAGACCCTGCGCGTCGCGCTCGCCTCGTTCGGGATCGACCTCTGGATCGGCGTCGCGCCCTGCGGCGAGCTCGGTTGTTGTAGTCTTCAAGGTGATCCGGGCTCGCACGGCCCCATCCGCCGGCCGACGATCGGCGATGCGGCCGAGGCCGGCGATTCGCGGATCAGGCGCCTCGGTGAATACGACGATCTCGCCGCGCTCTCCGAGGAGGACGCCTTCACCTCGCCGTTCGCCGCGGCCCGGCCCGATGGCCCGGCTCTAGGTCGACCACCGTCTCGCTCCAGATCAAGCGCATCGATCGTCGCGCCAGCGCGCGAGATCCTCCAGCTCGGGCCGCTCGTCCGGCTTCGAGCGGCTGATGGTACCCGCCTGGCTCGAGATCCGGAGCCCGGCCGCGACCCGATCATTTCGACGTCCAGCGGGCGGTCCAGGTCAACGCCACGCCCAGGCCTTCCGTCGGCCTGGCTCTACGCTGCCAGTCGATCCCTGGCGCCCGGTGGCAATCAAACAGAGGCGTCCCGGCACCGGGCGGCTCCGACGACGCCCTGATTCCGCTCGCAGGACCGTTCGCGCCGCCCGGGGCGCCCGATCGGGTCCGGGCGAAGCCGGGGATTCGATCGACTCCGCGCTCCTCGAAGACTTCCCGGTTGAAGTCTCAGCGGGAAATCCGGACGAATTCCGGTAAACCTCAGGCCTCGGCGAAATGCCCGATGCAGGGGCCGCAAGTCGTGTGCAGGTCGTGGGCATCGTCCCGGGGGTCAGGCCTGATCCGCAGACGTCACCGGCCCATGCGGGCGCTGGCCGCGCACGGGACGGTGCCCGGGCGGAGCGGATCGAGGTTCGAACGGGATGGAAGCGATGGCCAGCCGATTCTGAACGTCCTCGTCGTCGATCGCGAGATGGTGCAGCAGGCGCTGAAGGAGGTGCTCACTCGGCGAGGGCTGTCTGCGTCTCGGATCCGGCGCAGGCGGTGAAGAGCCCGGACCCATCGTCCAGCTTCCGTCATCCTCGACGTATCGCCTGGCACCGGCGGCCGCGAAGCGCTGGCCGGGCTTCGCGCGATCGACCGATCTCTGCGTGATCGCGACCAGCAGCACGGCGTCGGTCGAGCTCGCCGTCGAGACCATGAAGCACCAGGCCTTCCACTTCCTCCAGAAGCTGATCGAGCTCGAGGAGGTCCTCGCCGTCGGTGAAGGCAAGAGGATTCGCGATCGCAGTCTGGTCGTCGACCTCGAATCCCGTTTGAACGGCGAGATCGGGATGCGGATCCGCAGCCGCCGCCACGAAGTCGGCCTGACCCTCGCCACTCGCCAATCGCACCGGCCTCTCGGTCAGCCTGATCTCCCAGATTCCTCGGCAAGAGCGCCGCTTCGATGTCCACGATGTACAACCGCCGCCGCGCTCGGCGTCGCGATGAGCTGGTTCTTCGAGACGCTCTGACCTCCGTTGCCAGACCGAAGCGTTCGCGGGGAACGTGCCGCTATATCTGCCGCGCGCAGAAGGCGCGCGGAGGGCTTCGCGATTCGGCAGCGTCGAGCAGGCCAGGCCGAAGCCGGGGCTCTCCGTTCCGGCGCTCACGATCTGACGATGAGGTCGATCCTCGAGGCGGATCAGCGTGCTCGTGCGCCACGTCGTCCAGAGGGCGCGGGCGCCGACATCGGTCTTCCGCCGGCACGACTGGCGAGTGGACAAGATCGACAACGAGGCGCGCCATGGGTGATCCGCATCTGCGCCGACGCCAAGACCAATCGCCAGCTGACGGCGATGGACGCCGACGGCGTCGAGCATTGGCCGTGACGGCAGCACCGACCGCCCACGTGAAACCTCGCGAATCTCGAACTGCTCCTCGAATGCGGCGACGCCGTGATCGGTGCCGTTCTCGATCCAGGGCGTGCAGGATCCCGTCCGCTTCCTGCTGCGCGACGTCGCCGATCTGCTGGACGCCCGCGCGCGCCACATCGGTCTGTCTTTACGCACAACGCCGACATCGCCGTCGATCCGAAGGTCCTGACATCCGCACAGAAGCAGGTCAAGGCGATGAGCCGGCTCGACTTCGTCCGCGGCATCAAGGTCTCGGCCCTTGGACAAGGTGCTCGGCAACTACACCCGCGCGGCGTCGAGCTTCAAGGACCAGTGGTGAGTTCGGCATCTACATCGGCAACGCGAAGCTGATCTTCGACATCTTCCGCCCCTATCGCCCGGGGATCTTCGGCGTCATCCACGAGCACTGGGATCGCTGGCGCGCCGGCGGGCTTCCGATCGGCGTTGCCCCGGGCCTGAATGCATGCTGCGCGAATGGGCCTGGTCGTGGCAGGTCTGCCGTGCGGGCGACGTGGGAGCGCATGGAAAAGGCGCAGCGCATCGCCGATGCGTTTCGCGACTGCACGACCCTCGCCTGGCAAGCGCCCGACCCTCGCCTGTCTGAAGCGCTGCCGTCTGACGGCATCGTTTCGAGTGCGCGTCGCGCCGGGGACCCTGACGCTGCCTGCCGACGAGGTCGCGCGCTTCGACGACGCCTACGCCGCCGTCCAGGCGATGGCCGCCCGCGAGATCGGCGAGCCTGGATCACCCGCTGCGTGCGGAGGAACGGATGACGCGTCCGCGCGGGTCGAAGGTGAGCGCCGATCGTCGCGGCGGGAAGACGACGCGGGCGGCGCGGCCGGACAGGACTGCGCGGCCGGCCCGGCCGGCGCCGGCCGCGGGCGACGCGCTCGAGTTCGCCGGGCATCGGCAGCATGGTGATCGACGTACGACCACGCGCCGCGTGCTCGGCGCGGGAACGAGAAGGATTGCTCGAGGCGGCGCCGGGCGAAGTGCCGGTGCAGCGCCGGATCGGCGGCCTGATGCTTTGAACCAGCTCGGCTGGGCGGCGCTCTTTGGCTCGCTGGTCGGGATCTTCGGGCGCCAGGCCGACGACGATGCCGGTCGCGCGCTGCGCCGCGCGTACTTCACGGCATCGCGACGAGCCTCGACCTCTCGCGCCTCGTCGATCGCCGAGATCTTCATCGATGCCGGTGAGCGCGCGATCTACATGGCCGCCGGTGCGACGGCCGAGACCCGCCCCGAGCACGTCCGCCGCGATCATGCGGATTTCATCGCTCGCGCCCGCCGGCTCTCGACCGAGATCTCGCAGCTCCTCGACGCGACCCTCGCCGCCTCGAAGCTCGCCCGTACGAAGGGTCTCTCGACCGTCGTCGATCTCGACGTCCTGCCGAGCGACGCGCTCGCGACGCTCGGCGATCGCGCGACCTTCGACGCTGGTGCCGCGCACGGCCGATCTGCTGAAACCGACGCAGGCGGCGGCCCGGGCTGAACTGACGTCGCGGATCTGGGCGAGTTCGCCGCCGGTCGCGGCGTCGACTACCGCATCAGGCGGGTCGTGATCACCGACGGTGCGCTGCCTTCGTCTGCGATGCCGACGGATGTCGGCGTGTCCCCGCCTATCGAGTGAAGCGCGTCGTCGATCTGACGGGCGCAGAAGACGGCGTTTCGGCGGCTATCTCGCTGGCGAGGCGATGGGGCTCTCGCCGCTCGATGCGGCTCGGCTCGGCAACGCGCGTGGCGCCGCCTGTGGAGCGGGTCGGCGCATTTCGGATGAGCGCAGCTGCGCGCGGGTGCTCGCGCCTACGACGGGCGAAGCCGAAGGACGCGCGCTGGGTCGCGTTCGCCGCGCCTGCTGCTGCGTGGAGGCGACGGCGGCGAAGAAGTCGAAGGTCGGGGGCGGCCCGGGCAGCGGCGTTCAGGCCGGCGGCCGGGCGAAGGGTGTTCGAGGTGGCGGCTCGCGAGCTTGCTCGCCTTCGTCGATCGACACGATGGGGTGTCGCTGCTCGCGGCGGCGGAGCTGATCGAGGCCGCGGAGGCGAACGGCGGCCGTGTCCATGTCACCGGTGTCGGCAAGCCCGAGCACGCTCTACTGGTGCGGCGAGCCTGCCTCCTCGACCGGGATCCGCCACCTCCTGCACGCGACCGAGGCGCTGCACGGGAGCCTCGGTCAGGCCTGGCGACGTGGTGACCGCGATCAGCGAACAGCGGGACGACCTCGGATTGTTCGCGCCCGGTGCACGGGCGGTCGGCGATAGCCGTGACCGGCGGGGCTCGCTCACCGCTCGCGCCTGCGACGGACCGGACGCCGGCGTAAAAGAAGAAGGAGTGTCCCCCTCGGGCTCGCGCTGCCCCGCGCCAGCGTGGCCGCCGAGATCCTGGCGCTCGCGGCCCCTTATGCCGTCCCGCAAGCGCGTGCGGGGGCCTGACTGGAAGGCTCGACGCCGCCCAAGATCCGGCGGGGGCGCTGGCATAGGCTCGGCGGCGACCGAAGATGCCAAGGCGTCTTCGACGCGGCCTGCGCAGCTCCGCGTCGAGGCGGTCGACTGTCGATCCTCCCCCGAATCGGGTGGCGGACTACTCAGGCGAAGGCAGCACGGCCGATGAGCCGGGCAGGCGACGGTTCGCCCGCACCGGAGCTTCCCGGCTTCGGCGGATCGCCGTTGAGGGTCACGCCCTTCCGTCCGGAGACCTGCCGTCATGTCCGCCGGTTCGTCCTTCCTCCCGAACCTGCCCGCTTCGTCGCCTGCCCTCGTCGCCGGCTCGTCGGCGCTCGCCGGACCTCGAAGCGCGTGCTCACGTCCTACGACACCCGTTATGTCTGGCGCTACGGCTCGCTCCTCCTCGAATCTGCGCGAGCTCTACGCGAAGGCGAAGCGCGATCACCGGATGGCGCGGCGTGGTCGGTCGACGTCGATCCCGAAGAGCCGATCCTGCCCGCGGAGATCAACGCTGCGCGGCTACGGGACCCTACGAAAAGATGAACGCCCGCGAGCAGCTGCAGTGCGCCACTGCCAGGTGGCCTGGCAGCTCTCGCAGTTCATGCACGGCGAGCAGGGCAAGGTTGATCGTCGCTTCGCAGCCTGTCTCGGCTGTGCCGTTCATGGACGCGAAGCTCTACGCCCTCGAGCCAGACGATGGACGAAGCGCGCCACGTCGAGGTCTTCTCCTGCTATCTGACCGAGAAGATCGAATGGGAGTGGCCCGTCAACCCGAATCTGAAGCGCTCGACACGATCATCCAGACTCGCGCTGGGATCTCAACACTCTCGGCATGCAGATCCTGGTCGAGGGTCTCGGCGATGCGCGGCTGGCGAACTTCCATCAGCTGACGAACGAGAAGTTGCTGAAGGACCTGATCCATCTCGCCAGCGTGCGACGACCGCGCCACGCTCTCGGCGTCCTGGTCGTTTGTGGTGGACTACTTACAGGCGATGCCTGAATGCGAGCGCCGCGATCGCGAGGATTTCGATCGAGGCTCAGAGCCTGATGCGCGATCGGCTGATCGGCAGGAGACTGTCGACTACGGGCCTCGAGCGCGAGCCGTACAAGCAGCATGCTCGAATCGCCGATCCTGCAGCTCTTCCGGATCCAGCTCGCGCGGGTCGTTCGAACCTGCGCCGCCTCGCTGACGCCCCGTCCGGGAGGCCTTCGAGCGCCTCGGCATCCTGCAATTCGAGCACGCCGATCCGGCTGCTCAGACGCTGCGCTCGGCCTGGTCTGATCGCCTCCACCCGCCGGGCCACCTTCCCGAGGGCCTCCGCGGAGCCGAGGAGCAGCTCACCTCGGCGAATCGGGAGGCCGCCGCCGGCCTCGCGGTGCCTGGGGCGACCATTGACGCTCGCAAGCCGACCTCAAGGTCCGCTGTCCTGCGCTCATGCGGCCGGATCGGCCCTCAGGCGATCGTCCGAGCCCGGAGCGCGATCGCAGTCCTTGATTCATGGGGCCGTAGCCTCGCTGGGAGAGCGTCGCGTTCGCAACGCGAAGGTCGGCGGTTCGATCCTGCGCTCGGTTCACATCCATCGATCGGCGGCGTACGCGAGGCGTGCGCCGCCGATTTCGTATCGGGTGCGAAGGCCGCCGCTCGCGGCTTTCACGATCGTGAATTCATCCCTCGGCCGGAGGCCGATCAATCCGCCGCCTCGAATAACCCGAAGCCGTCCCGGGACATGAAGAGTCGCCCCTGCCAGCGGCCCTCGATCCACGCGTCTCCGCGCTCCGACCGCGTCGGATCGAGCCCCTGCGCTGAGGGCGCTCGTTTGCAATCTCGATGGCCGGGCGCGGTCGGCGCCCTGCAGTCGACGGCGCAGCAGAGCCGACGTCCGGCACTCGACCTTCCGAGTTCGATCGCGGGAGCCTCGGATCCCGACTCTCCGAGCGTCCGGAGCGCCTTCTCCCGATCGATCGCCCACGCATGTTCGACCGGCTGGGCTGCGAGGATGCGTTCGAGGTCTTCGAGTCGAGCGAGACCGGGGCTCTTCGTCGTCTCTCGAGCGAGTAGAGCTCGGCGAATGCGCCCGATGCTGGGAACGGTCGGGATGTTCGTTTCCGGCAGCATGCTGGGGAGCGTGCACGCGAGCGAGCGCGTCGCATGGGGCCTCAAGCGAAGGCGTGCGGAATCTTCCAGCTCGATCGGCTCGGCGGTGGTGAAGAGGCTTCGGCCCGACGCGCACGACGCGGGTCGCGAAGACGGTGCCGTCTACCGGGTCGACGGTCTTCAGCGTGCACGCGTTATGCCGGTACGTGGAGAGGAAGACGGGCCTGGGCATGCTCGACCGCCGTGTCGCGAACGGACACACGAGGTCGACCGGGTCGAGATCCAGCGCGATGATGCCGCCGTCGTCGTATGGTCGCTCTGCAGCGCCCACGCTTCGCAGTTGGCGCCTGGATGGGAAGTCACGTCGGCAGCGACCGTCGTGGTCCAGGCCAGAGTGAGCAGTGCTGCCGCCAGCGGCGCTGATGAGTGAATGGTGGAATATGTTCCACCGAGTCGAGGCAGCCTTCCTGCCCGGGTCGTGGTCTGTCTACGCTGCTGATCTGTCCACTGGATGATCAGCGTCCGATTGCCGAGGTGGACGTTCTTGCTGCAGAGCGGCTGCGCGATGCCTGAACGTCGGCCTGCGTCTGGTCAGTCGCACGAGGCATCGACCACGCCGCCGCCGTACTGGTCGACCACCGCACCGCACGCTGGTGTGCGGGTAGTCGATCTGGTAGACCTGCCGTGCAGCGTCGACGATGCCGATCGACGTCGATCACGCGACGGCATGGGGCCGACTGAACGGGACGTCGAAGAGCACGCTCAGACGGTTCGTCGCCCGCCCGGGTTGCTGGGCAGGTGGTTCCGAAGCTGGCGCGGCAGGTCGTGGCCTCGTCGAGCGTCAAGGTGATCGTGGTCGACGTCGTGCCGGGATTGCAGGGCGAGCTCAGTCCGCTGAACCAGCGCATGATGGCCCGGCTCCGGCGTGGCGGTGAGGGTGACCGGCGTGCCGGGCGAAAATTCGCGCGCGCAGAATGTCTGGATCGGCGTACAGCTGACGTCGGGTCGTGTCGTCGGATTGGTGCTCGTGACGGTTCCCGCCGTCGGAGTGCCGCCCAGCGCGTTAAAGCTGCGGTGGATCCTGTCGGTGTTGGCGATGACGCGCAGGAAGAGGTCCGGCTCGCCACCGGCAGGAAGAGCGCGCGACAAGAGCGCGCTCGATTCATCACCACGTCGATGCGCTGCTCGGTCGGACTGGCGGCTTCGGCAGGGCTGCGCCGTCCGGGCTGCTCCAGCCGTCGAAGATGAAGGTGCCGGCGTCGTCGGAACTGCCAGCAGCTCGGCGAAGGTCCCGAACGGGTAGTCCTCTTCGCAGTCGGAGCCCGTGCCGAAGCATTGGATGCCGCTCCCTGACCGTGCCGCCCTGGCTTCGATCATTCACCGCTCCGCTGTCGGTCTGGAGCGAGACCGTCATGTGCTGTGGTCTGGCACGACGACATGGAACTGCGCGCGGCAGACACGATTGGTGGTCCATCAGCAGGTCGAGCGTGGCGGTCGCCTTCGGGGATGGTCGCCGCTCCAGCCCTGGAAGACGGCGCCCGCATCCTGCTCGACGACTGACGGGCGTGCGGTCTCGCCGTTCGGGTAGCTCGCAGGCGGCGCTGCCGACGTCGGCCTCGCGGCAGTCGATACCGGGATCGGGAGCGCCACGCGTCCGCCGACCACCTCGATGGCAGCAGCTCGCGCGATGGGCGGTGGATCGATCTCCGAGTCGTCGTCCGCATTCAGGACAACCGGGATCGGCGAGATCGATCAGGCCGTCCATGTCGTTGTCGAGGCCGTCGCTTCGCAGGCGGCCGGCGGCGATCGACGCGAGCGGCGACTCTGGAAATCGGTCGCATCCCCGACGCATTGGCGGGCCGTGTTCGGGCTCGGAAGCGTTTCGGTGAAGGGCGCAAGTGAATCCTGCGGCTCGATCTGCGTCCGCTCGAATTCGAGGTCTCCGGCTCCGATAGCGGCGGGGTCGGCTCCGCCTCGAACGGGGTAGCGCGGCCAGCGCCGCCGCCTGAGCGTTCCCAGAGCAGGCCTGGCAGAGATCCTCACCGCTCGAGGCCCTGGATGTGGCGTCCCGGGCCAGTGTCGCCACCAGATGTCCCGGCTTTCCAGGGCGTGACCGCGTCGAGCGCATCGGAGCTCGCGAGCACGCAAGCCGCCGGGTGTGCGGACGATCCACTTCGGCTCGTCGTTGCCGCCGGTTCCGTAGACGCGCAGCCATTGCCCGCGGCCCTCCGCGTCGAGCTTCCAGGAGGCCGAGGTCGACGTCGCCGAGGTCTCGGCTCGGATCGGCGAGGGCAGACGGCAGCGCGAAGGCCTGGAGCCGGAGCAGGAGCAGCGCACCGCCGTCGTGCGCGGATGCCGTCGACAGCTCGAGAACGCTCGAGTTGCTCGCGCCAGCGACCGGAAGGCGCAAGTGCCAGCCAGGCCCCGCTCCCGCCGGATATCGGACGACCTGGTTGCCGGGCCCGGAGCCGGCATACCTGTTCAGCATCAGCGTGGCATCGTCGCTCTGGTCGAGCCGGTCGAATTCCTGCTCCGCCAGCTCGGGCGGCAGGTAGCGCACGGATGCGCGGTCGTCCGTCGCATACTCGAGCAGTCCCGACCCGGAGTCGGCTGCACGAGGCAGGAGAAGCGCGCTGAACTCGCGGTTGCGAGCCGGAGCGATCCGTACACCGCCGATGCCGAACCGTCGATCGGCCGCTTCATGTCGGGAAAAAGAAGAGCCTCTGGTCCGGATCGCGGACCAGGAAGTTCAGGTCGTTGCGACAGTATCCCGGCGAGTCACCCCAGTACACGCGTCCGGAGTCGGCGAAGAGGGCGTTCGTCGATACATACCCGGAGTACACGTCGCGAAGAGATCGACGGGCGGTGGCGACATGCCCTCGTTCCGTTCGACATCGCCATCGGGATCGAAGAAGAGCTGCGTCGCCGCAGACTGCGCGCTTCTGCCGACGTTCCAGACCGCGACCCTCCGTCGATGCGCCGATGGAGCCGAAGTTCTGGTAGCCCGAGTAATCGTCGCGCAGCGGCGGGGGCAGGGCATCGTTGCCTGGAACGGCCGCGTCTCGAGGACGGCCGTCTCCACTCGAAGCGAACGAGGGACAGCCGACCGTCCCAGTCGCTGAGGTGGGCGGAACGACGAGCTCGTCACCGACCCAGTAGGGCGTGCGCATCGCCACGGCCCGTGGAGGTCGAATTCGGATGGTCGAGCCGCGAGTAGGTGTAGGTCCGGCCGGGAGCGCACTTCCGCAATCGCTCCCGATCACGAATTCGCGGAGCCGGACGCGATTCGAATCATCGAGATCGTGGTCGAGGTCGCCGACCAGGACCCGCAGATTGCGCCCGCCGTCGACCGGCTGGGTGGCGTAGAGAAACGCATACCCGGCCGAATCGAGTTCGCACCGCCGGAGCAGCTCGCCATCGGCGTCCAGCTGCCGAGCACCAGGTGCAGGCGCGCGTCGGTGACCAGTCGTGGCGACCGATCCAGTGGACCGGGTTCTGGGATCGCCGTCGGGAAACGTCAGTGCGAGCTGTTCGTAGACGCGACCGTGCGAGCGTCGTCGGTCCCCCTCGGCCTCGAACTCCGGAACGCCAGAGTTCGCTTCCCAGAGCATCGAGCTTGATGACTTCGGTGAGCGCAGCACCGGAGTCGTTCGCCCCACCTGATTCGTCCCAATGCCGCACGTAAGAACGCCCCCGTCGAGGGTGTCCAGGAGCTTCGTCTCGTGACTGTCGATGAAGAGCAGTCGGCGTCGAAAAGTCGAATCGTCTCCGACATCGGGAATCTCCTCGCCCGCATCCGGTTCTCGGGAGGCTCGAAGTCGTCGAGAGGAGCAGGCCGTTGGCATCGTCGAGCCAGAGGATGGAGACGTCGGGGCGGCTCGAGTCGAGGTGGTGCACGGCCAGCGCGAGCTCGCCCGATGCGAGGCGCAGCGCGGCGTGCAGCATGGGACCGCTCAGCAGGTCTTCGTCGTTCTGCGTCGCTGCGATGCGGCGTTGCCAGCGGAGGCGTTCCGTCCGGCTCCACGAACCAGACGACGATCGAGCGTGCGTTCACGACGACGGCCCCGCCGCCGGAGCCGGTCGGCGCGAGGTCGGCGATCGAGCGCGCCACGACGTACCAGCCGTCGACTTCGTCGCCGTAGACGTCCGTCGACTCGTCCGACCGGCGCCAGGTCGGGATCGGGTGTCGTACGCGGGCCCCGGACGGAGCGCCACTGTCGGCTGGAGATTCCGCGCCACGCTGCCGTCCGGCGCCAACCGCTGGAGGACGACGTCGACGCCCTGGTCTTCGGTCTCGACGCGACCGGCATGGAGCACGCCGTCGTCCGCCGTTTCGCGCGCGATCCGGAACGCCGCACGTTCCGGCCGACGCCGCGGCATCGCGGTCGGGGTCACTTCGTGCCGGACGCGTTGCCCGCTTCGTCGAGGCCCAGCAGCCAGAGGCGCTCGCTGGATCCGCCGCCGATGAGCGGCTCCGAATACACACCTGCGACGACCAGCCGCCCGCTCGCATCCGTCGCCAGATCGACGGCGAAGTCGTCCCCGGGGCCGCCGAAGCTGCGCGCGAAGGTCGTCGTCGTCTGGCTGTCTCCCGGCGCGCCGCAGGCGCAGGCCCGAGCGCGAGCATCAGGCCGAGCGCGACGCCGATGCCAGCCTGCGAGCACAGGTACGCGCGATTCCTTCGCGTCGTGCAGCAGCGGCTGCACCGTCGCGGAATTTCCTGGAGGAGAGAGTGCACGCTCATGTCGGGTCGCCTCCCGCGGGCGCGCGGTCTGGAAGGCGACGTGCGCGCGTCTTCGGGTAGGTGACCGGATCGGATCGGGCGCAACCCGACCATTGGGTGACCATCGCGCAAGGACCGGAGCTCGGAAGGGCGAATGCCCCGGCCTTCCCGCGATGTGCAAGACAACCTTCGTCATGCGGTATCGCTTCGGCGGATTCGAGCTGGATGCAGGAGCTCGTCGCTTTCGGCATCGCGGTCGGAACATCCACCTCCAGCCGCGCGTCTTCGCGCTGCTCGGTACCTGGTCTCCCATGCGGAACGCGCGGTTTCGCGCCGACAGGCTGATGGAGCAGCTCTGGCGGGGTGCGCGTCGAGGACGATTCGATCACGCGCGCGGTACGCGGCGCGCGCGCCGCGCTGGCGGCCGAGCCCGATCGAGCGCGCCCTCGAGGTCGTACAAGGGCTTCCGGATATCGCTTCACCGCCCGCGCATGACGGTCGTCGACGACGAGCCGATGGCCTTCGTGAATCCCGCCGACGCACCGAGTCGCTTCGTCGGACGCGAGACGGGCTCCACGCCATCGTTCGCGCCTTCGAGGTGGCGAGCGCGGGCGAGCAGCGCTGCGTCTTCGTGCGCGGCGAGCCCAGGAGCGGAAAGAGCGCGCTGGTCGGTCGTGCACTCGCGAAGATCCGCGGAGATCGCCACGTCATCGAAGGGCAATCGCTCGAGGGCTTCGGAATCGGAACGCCCTACCTGCCGCTGCTCGAGGCGCTGCTCGGCCTCGCGCAATCGAGCGGAGCCGTCGCGGAGGAGCTGATGGCGACGATCGAGCGCGTCGCGCCGAGCTGGATCGCGCTGCTGCCGACGCTCTTCGTGGCGCGCCCGCTCCGCAGCGGCAGCGCCCGGGCCGAGTCGAGTCCGGCACAGATGGCCCGCGAGCTGATCGATCTCGTCGAGTCGATCGCGCGCGCGGCGAGGCGATCGTCCTCGTGCTCGAAGATCTGCATTGGTCGGATCCCGCGACCCTCGAGATCGTCGCGGCCTTGATGAGTCGCCGCGTTCCGGCGCGATTGCTCGTCGTCTGCACGGCACGTTCGAACGAGCCCGACGCCAGCCCGATGCTCGAACCGGTCTGGGAGAAATTGTCGCGCCGCGATTCGGTCTCCGAGATCGTTCTCCGACCGCTCCCGCCGGCTGCGATCGCCCGCTATCTCCATGAATTCCCGCCCGCGGGCGAGACGGTGCGCGGGGAGCCGCACGAGGCGATCACGGCCTGGCTCCACCGTCGCAGCGAGGGTCTACCCCTCTTCTCGTCGAGCTCGTCGATCATTTGGCATCGCTCGATCTGCCGCTCGACTCGGCCAGACCGTCGGAAGCTCCGCCGCTGCATCTCGCCCGGCTCGAGGCCGCAGGACTGCCCGACGCTCTCTCGCGCTCTCGCTCGTCGCATCGAAGCGCTCGGCGGGAACCGTCGAGGAACGCTTCCTCGAAGCCGCCGCGTCGCGGCTTCGAGTTCGATACCGCCTGATCGAGGCCGTGCTGCGCTGGCCCCGGGACGCGATCGAGCAGACGACGGACGCGCTCTGCGGTCATGGCTCGAACCTGATCATCTGCGAGGATTGGCCGACGGATCGCAAGGCGCGCGACTTCAATTCACGCCGCGCTTCATGCCCGACGCGCCGCCCCTCAACAAACGCGCCCCGCGAGCCTCACTGACCGTTCCGGCGTGCAGCAGGCGGCTCGCTCGGGGATTCCAGTCAGTCGCCAGTCGTGCGGCCATCGTCTACCACTTCGAGCGGGCCGGGCTGCTGGGAAACCATGCCGCACCGCGTCCAATCGGCTCTTCGCCTTCGTACCAGCCGAGCGCCGAAGCGCTCACCCTGGCGGAGAGCGCGATGAAGGAGCGTCGTTGCCGACGGCGGCAATGCTCGCGCATGGTGCGATCTCGAGATCGCCATCGCGCTCTCCCGACGTCCACCGGGCGGGTTCGCCGACGAGAGCGTCAGGCGCAGCTCGCCGTGCCTTACGCGCTCGCCCGCGAGGTCGGTGACTCGGATCGCGAAGTCGCTTCGGCCTGGGTTCGCAGCGAGCCTCGGAGCCGCGGCGAGCGCCAGGCACGCACCTGTGGCGAGCGTCTTCTATGCTTTCGTCGAGACCGCCCCTACCCCGACACGTGCACCACGTCATGCGCTCCTCTCCGTCCTCGCTATTTCCAGGGCCGTTTCGCCGACTGCCTCGCGCACGGCCGGGCATCGCTCGCCGCCTCCGACCAGACGGCCTTCGATGCGCTTCCGCGGCGTCGATCCAGGATTCGCGTGTGACCGTCGGCCTCTACAACGGTCTATCCCAGTGGCATTTCGGCGATGCGGGAGGCCGGCCGTCGACTGATCGAATCCGCGCTCGACCGGGCGTGTGCGCTCGCGTCCTTCACGGAGGCCTTCGCGTGGGCCTTCGCCGCGATCTTCGCCTTCGGGTCGGCGACCGCGCAGTGCAGCGCGAACGCGCACGACACGGGCGCACGATCGCCGAAGCCGCCATCGCCCTCTGGCGCGGTGTCCATTCATGGAGATCTGCGCCGATCCGGTCGACGAGCCGGCGCTCGATCGACTGCGCGAAGCGCTGCGTGCGATGGCCGGCTCGAGGCGGACTGGGCAGGTTGCTTCTTCGTCGGCCTGCGTGACGAGATCGAGCTGGAGGTCGAGTCAGAACGTCCACGCGCTCCAGCACGATCAGATACGCGATAGCGGATCGGACGAGCGAGAACAACAACCGACCCACGCTCCATCTCGCCGCCGCGCAGCGCCGAGGAAGATTCGACGCGATCCCATGGCTCGCGCTCGCTCGGGAATGGGCGCGTCGACTCGGTTCGGTCACTCGAGGATCAGATCGATGCCGTGTCCGCTCGGATGGGCGTCTCGCACTCCGTGACAGCGGCCCGCCAGCCCCAGGCGCGGCCCATCCCGATCGTGCTATGCGCTCCGTGCGCGACCGCGCGCCGATCAGCAGCGCGCCGTCGACGGCGAAGATGCCCGTAGCGTTCGCTCCCGCGGAAGAAGCCGAGTGCCAACACCTCCGCGGCGGGAATCCGGCATGCGAGCGGCGCGACGGATTCCAGGGGCGAAGCCCGCAGAAACCGGGCAGAGGTGATCGCGATGCGCGCGTGAGCAACAGCGCCAGGCGGCAGCCCAGGGCGATGCGCTTTCCTTCGCGCAGATTCGAGGCGATCAGGTTGGCCGTCACCGCCGTGCCCACGAGCAGCGACCAGCCCAGGCTCGCCAGCGGCGGCCTGCCCCGGCTCGCTGCGGCCGAGCCACGGCAGGCCGACACACGCCACCAGGCGGCCGCGACGCGTAGGCGATCTTCAAACCATTGGCCTGCTTCAATCGCCGATGCAGGAAGCCGACCGCCCCCACCGCGACGCAGAGCGCGATCTTCAGCCCCGGCGCCGCCGCAGGGACGCACGGCACGAGCTTGCGGCCACGCCGGCCGCATTCGCGAGCTGCGAACGATGTCGCACGATGAAGGCGGTCCGCCGGGGAGCGCTCCAGGCGATCCCGATCGAGGTCGCGCGGGCAGTCGAGGGCATGTGAGGAGGCTCCGCAGGCGACGAGTGCGGCGTCGTGCGCGACGGGCGATGCGAGCGCCTGGCCCACCGCCCAGGTCATCGCGCCGCCGACGAGCTGCTGCGAGGACGCTCAAACCGAACGATGCCTTCGCGCAGGGCCGGCTGAGCCTTCGGGCGATCGAGGGCAGCAGCAGGGGACGGGGCCGGAGCCGAGACATCGCCAGGACCTTGCTGGATCTCGCGCCGTGGATGCTTCCCGATGCCATGCCCCGTCGATTCTGGCGAAGCGGCCCGGGCTTTCAATCCGGCGGCCGCCACGATTCGCGGCAGGCCTACCGTGTGCGCGCTAGGTGTGGCCCTCCGGCGAGAGGCAGCGGCGATGTGGATCGCGAAGGTCGGCCAGATCTCGGCTCGAGCCCGATCTCGTTCGGGGACGCGGCACAGTCGGTGATGGCCCGGGCGAATCGGACGCTCCGGGGCATCACGGGCTTCGACGTCGTCGAGAAGCGCATCAAGGTCGAAGCCGGCGTCGCGACCGAATACCGCGTCCGAAAACTCCGGCTCCGGCCCCCTCGACGTCGCCCCACACCGAGTCGCATTGGTAGGCCGAGCCCGCGCCGGGCGGTCCGCGCGGGGCGTCGGCACGCATCGAGGACCCATCCGCCATGGCCATCGCTTCCGTCTCGACGATCACCTCGGCCTCGCCGAACAGCTGGCAGGAAAGCGGCCGAGCTCGGGCTCGCCCGGGCTCGCCAGACGCTGCGCGGGATCACGGGCATCAAGATCCTGGAGGAGAAGGCGCGGGTCGAAGACGGCGTGATCGTCAATTCCTCGTGACGATGCAGGTGATCTTCCTGCTCGAAGAAGCGACCAGGACCTGAGCCGTGGGAGTCCCCGCGATCGTGACGGCCGGGGACAGTCGGGCGGCGAAGGCCGTCTACGGCAGAGCAGGTCTATCTCGAGGTCGAAGGCCTGCCGCTCGTCATGACCATTGTTGCCTGCAATCCGTTCCCGAAGTCGACGCCGTCTGGGTCGTCGGCGATCTCATGGCTTCGAGGTCGCCCTCGGCTCCTGGCGCTGCGCTGCTGGCGAAAGCCGCTGCATCTCGTGCCAGCAGCGCGACCTCATCTCGAACGCCTGGGAGACCTATCGCCGCGTGCTCTCGAACGATCCGCGCGCCGGCCGCGATCCGGCGCCGGCCGATCTCGACCGCGAGATCCTCTATCTCCGGCGGTGATCTCCCGCTCGCGACGCCCCAGGAGATCTCGGCCTTCGTCGAGGCGTCCAGGCCCGGAGTCCATGCCACGGCGAGGCCGACTACGTGATCGGGCTCTGCCCCGCGGACGCCTTTCGAGGTCTTCAAGCCGGCCCGGCCAGGCGAGCCCGGCATCGAGGTCGCCTACTTCAACACGCGAGACGGTCGCCTCCGCCAGAACAACCTTCGTATACTTGACCGCATCGGTCGCCTCGATCGCATCGAGGAGATGTACCAGGCACCGCCATCAGCGCCGCTTCTGGAGACATGTTCGATGCTCGCACTCCGGCTGCTGCTCTCGCGGGTCACCGAACTCAAGATCGCCGTCCTCTTCGGTGTCATGCACCTCGCCAGGATCGCCGACCGCAGTGGCTGGCCGCGGCTCGCCCGCGCCCTCGGCCGGCTCGTCACCCTCGAGATCAACCGCAAGACGATCGCGAAGCTGCTCGACACAGTGCTTCTTCACCGTCACGAGTGGGGGCTGCGCGCTCGACATCGATACCGAGGCGGAGTACGACGCGGTGGCTGTTATGCGGAATGGGCCCGGCAGCAGGCAGAGCGCTCGGAGCGCCTCTTCGGCGCTGCCGCGCAGGCGGGCGAGCGCAGGCGGCATCTCGTGACGGAGCGAAGAAACGACCGATCGATGCCGCGAGACCCTGCGGAGCGCGTGCGC
Source organism: Myxococcota bacterium (assembly GCA_041389425.1). Classification (GTDB taxonomy): domain Bacteria; phylum Myxococcota_A; class UBA9160; order UBA9160; family UBA4427; genus UBA4427. Next base: position 97,137 of record JAWKRX010000012.1, on the reverse strand, counting down.
GCGATCGGCTTGTTCGCGATGGACGATCGCGGTCTCATCGAGTGCGGGAAGGCTCGGACGGATCCATCAGCTCGACGGCATGATCACCGCCGACGTCAAGGCCTTTCGAGAAACGCGGCTTGAAAGCGCCAGGCCGCTCGCGCTCCTGCTGACCATCGCGGCGCCATCGTCGCATGGACCTTCGCGTCGGCCGTCTGGGCGAGACCCTGCTGCTCGAATGCGCGAAGAGCGATCGAGCGCATTCGCGCGGCGCTCGAAGAAGCGGATCATCGCGGACGACGTGGTGCTCGCGGATCGGAGCGAGGCCTTCGCGGTGCTCGGCGTCGAGGGCGCGCTCCGGGGACGTCGTCGCCCGCACTGGCAGCTGACGTTGCCGGCCGCCTTCGACTGGGCAGAGCTGTCCTTCAGGGCGCATCTCGCTGCTCGCGGCGGGCTTCGGCTGGAGCGGCGAGGAGGCCTATCAGCTGCGCGTGGCCGTCCAGGCTGGCGGGGCTGCGCGCCGCGATCGAACGGGCGGCGGAGGTGCTCGGCGTCTGCGTCGCCAGGGGATCCGGCGCTGCTTTCGAGCTGCTGCGGATCGGGCGGGCATCCCCGCGCTCGGCGCGATGGGCGAGGACGTGCTGCCGCCCGAAGGCCCGCCTCCCAGGCGGGCCGTGGCGATCAACAAAGAAAGGGATGTTATGTGGGCCAGGGGAGATCGTCGCCCGACTGCGCTCTCGGGGGCAGGTGAACCATCTGCTCGTCGGCTTGCGGCTCGAGGGCGCCGCGCCGTCCGCGATCGGGACGCCGCTCGAGGGTGACGCTGCCCGCGATCGGGACTCGCTCGTGTCGCCGGCCGGGCGACGGAAGCGAGATCCCGAGCGTCCTCGCCTCGCCAGCGCGATCGCGCTCGGGCGCGTACGGCGCAACACGCTGATCGGGACGCGCCTCAGCTCGCCGGCGGATCCGCGACAGCGACCGTGGCCGAGCTGCCCTTCGTGCGATTGCGTGCATCGCCGCCCGCCCCGCCCTCTCCCGGCGGCGCATGAGCCGCGGCTGGCTCAGCGTCTTCGCCAAGGCGCCGCGACCGGGGCAGGTGAAGACGCGGTTCACGCCCCCCCTCTCGCCCGAGGACGCAGCGTCGCTCTATGCGGCGATGTTGACCGACGTGCTCCGGGCGAGCGCAGTCTTCGCGCGTCGCCTCGCGCTCGAGCCGATCCTTCATTTCGATCCGCCCGAAGCGGCGAGGGTGCTCGAACGATTCGCGTCCGCCGCCTATCGCCTCGTACCGCAGCGTGGAAGCGGGCTCGCCGAGCGAATGGCGAACGCGTTCGAAGAGGCCGCGGCGGTGGGCGCGGAGCGGGTCGTCCTGCGCGGAAGCGATAGCCCGGGTCTCGACTTTCAGATTTGCGAGGAGGCCATCGCTCGTCTCGATGCGGGTGATGACGTCGTCCTGACCCCCGACCAGGGTGGTGGCTACGCGCTCATCGCGTTGAAAGAGCCACATCGAGAGCTCTTCGCGCTCACGCTCTCGACCCGATCCGTCTTCGCGGAGACCGTCGCACTCGCGCGCGCGAAGGGGCTCGTCGTTTCCTCGACGCGCGGGTGCTTCGACCTCGACGTCGCAGCGGACCTCGCCCGGCTCGATGAGATCGGGCCCCCTGAATCGTCCGTCCTCTGCCCCGAAACAGTCCAGATCGTGCGGGATTTCCGCGCGAGGGGTGTGCTATAGCTCGCTCGCCCGGGCGTTCTGCTGCCTTTGTGTGATCGATCGGGCACGAACACGAAATGAGCTCGCGAGAGCATTGGATGAACGCGGGTCCCGCCGAATCGGGCGGAATCCGAGATCGACTCGAGCCCGGAGGCTCTTCCCGCAACCGGAATCATCCGGGCACGGGATCGGAAGCCGGGCCTATGCAAACGACCCCCCGTCGGAGCATCGGGCGACCTTGCGCGCAGAGCCACATCGATTGCCTTCCCAGCTTCGCCGAGTCGACGCTTCGCGCCGCCTGCGCCGGGGCGCGTCGAGACTTCGACCCGCCACCACAGCTCAAGCAGGGCCCTGCGCCCTGTTCGTTTCACCCGTTCGCGCGAATGGAGCCGGCTCGCCGGATCTGCTCGCGCGACGAGTGGAGATTCCGACAACCAACGAGGAGAGATTCCCAATGCGTTCCAAACTGATCACCGCCGTCGCGGTCGTCACGAGTACGTTTCTCGGGACGAGCGTCGCCGCCGCCGATCCCGTCCAGGAGCAGCTCCGGCTGATGGAGCAGCGAATGGCGGAGATGGAGGATCGTCTCCAGGCGACCTCCGAGAAGCTCGAAGATGCCGAAGCCAAGGTCCAGCAGCAGCAGTCGGTGTTGTCCGAGGCCGGGCTCGCCGAGTCCGAAGACGGCATCCGGTCCGCGGCAGGGACGTTCCTGCAGCAGGTCGACGTCTCCGGTCTCGTCGCGGCGAGCTACAACCACCGCTTCCTGGGCGGCGGCGACAACGGCCTCGAGCTGGGGAACTCGTTCCGCCACCGGAGTGCCGACACGTTCTCGCTCGACCAGCTCTGGCTGACCCTCGACAAGCCGACCACCGAAGAGAGCCGCGCCGGCTTCCACGGCGACCTCCTCTACGGTGAGTCTGCTCGTGCGATGCGCAACAGCATCGTCGGGATGCCGCTTTCCAGCGGCGGCACGCCGGGCGACAGCTCCGATCAGGACTTCTACCTGTTCAGCGCCTACGTCAGCTACCTCGCCCCGGTCGGCAACGGCATCCGATTCGATCTCGGCAAGCGCGACACGCTGATGGGCGTCGAGCGGGTCAAGACGAACGTGAATTTCAACGTCACCCAGGGTCGCGTCTTCCAGCTGATCCCGATCGTCAACACCGGTCTGCTCGCCCAGACCAACCTGACCGACCAGATCTCGATCGCCGCGGGCGTCTTCAACGACGTCTACGCCGATACGAGCATCGACGACAGCCGCCACAAGGCCTACTTCAGCCAGATCGCCTTCCAGGGCGATCGCTTCGGCTTCAAGGTCGACTCGATGGTCGGCAAGAGCTCGGCGAACAACCTCCAGACCGATAACGGCACCGACTGCCAGGGCGGAAACGCCTGCCGCACGTCGGTCCTCGACGCGGTCGCGACGGCCCAGCTCTCGGATTCCCTCGAGGCGTGGTTCCAGTTCGTCTGGGCGCGCAACTGGGGTGATTCGATCCTGGCCAAGGGCGATACGCACGCCTTCGCGACGGCAGCTCGTTTCCACTTCACCGACGACACGAGCGTGGCGACCCGCATCGAGTACCTGCGCGCGGAGCACGATTTCAATCGTGCCCAGGACGTGTTTGGCCAGAGCGAGACGGTGACGGCGACCCTGACCGGTGCCCACAAGCTCACGAGCGATCTCACGTTCCGCACGGAGCTCCGCTACGACCGCAACCTCGCCGGGAACGACTCGTTCCTGTTCGCGGTCGACAACCAGGACGACAACCTCGGCCAGCGCAAGAACCAGCTGCTCGGCATCGCGGAGCTCTACTACGAGTTCTAGCGGGCGATTCCCGGTCCGCGCATCCGGCAGCAACGCCGCTGCGTGATCCGGGGAGCGACGAGGTTCGACAAAGATCGAGGGCGCGACGTCTGCGGCGTCGCGCCCTCTTTCTTTTCGTCGATTCCGACTACGAAGCGATCCGCCAGGTCGCGGTGATTCCGAGCTTGTCCATCTTGGCGTAGAGCGTTCGGCGTCCGATGCCGAGCGAGCGTGCAGCGGCCGAGCGATTGCCGTGGCAATCGCGCAGGGCCTGCGTGATGCGATAGGCCTCGGCGAGGTCCAGCCATGCCTTCAGCGTACGGGCCTGGCTGACACGTCCGACCTCGAGACTCGCGTCTCGGAGGAATCGGGCGAACTCGTCGAGATGGTCGGGGGAGGTCGTGCGGCTGGCGGGGAGGTCCATGACTTTTTCTTCCTGCATCAGACGGATGTTGCGCGGGGCGGGCTTTCCGGGTCCGGTCCTCCGGTCGGCTCGTTCCGCAGGTCGGCGCTCTCGCTCCCTGTGGACTGCAAGCGGCATTCCAAGTCAGCTTCCCGATCGGGAGAGCGCCGCGCGGGACGCGGCACGCGTGGGACCGCCATCAGGGGGCTCCGCGCTGCCCCGACCTCGGGCGAGCTGGGTCGGCCGCGGCCCGAATGCGCGGCGCCGCTGCTCGATTCGCGGGCAGGCCTGCTCGCGTGCTGTGCATGAAACGGCGCGGTCGGAACCGGCCCGGCCTGTGGTACCGTGCGATCGCCGCACGGACCCGCGGGTCCGGGACCCAGGAGAGCCCCTGCCATGAAGAAGATCGAAGCGATCATCAAGCCGTTCAAGCTCGACGACGTGAAGGAAGCCCTCAGCCAGGTGGGCGTCGAAGGATTGACGGTGACCGAGGTGAAAGGCTTCGGCCGACAGAAGGGCCATACCGAGCTCTATCGCGGCGCCGAGTACGTGGTCGATTTCCTGCCCAAGATCAAGCTCGAGGTCGTCGTTCGCGACGAGATCGTCGATCGCGTGATCGACGCGATCAGCCAGGCCGCGAACACGGGCAAGATCGGCGACGGCAAGATCTTCGTGCTGCCCCTCGAAGAGGCGATCCGCATCCGCACCGGCGAGCGCGGCCCCGCGGCCGTCTAGTTTTCGGACCTCGCCCGTTCGGCTCGCCCGGCCCGGGAAGGTGAAGCGCATGACGCCCATCGAACGCGTTGCTCCGCGATCTCCGGCCTGCCGCGCCCGCCGCGCCGATCCCGGTCGAATCGCTGCTGCGTGCGCGTGGTTGGCCTCATTGGGCAGCGTCGTGGCCGGGGGCCCGGTGCTCGCGGAAACGGATCCCGCGCCGGCGATCCCGATCCGCCAGGTCTATTTCGGCGACACGCATCTCCATACCTCGTATTCGTTCGACGCCTTCCTGAACGGCAACCGCTCGGCCGATCCCGATACGGCCTATCGCTGGGCGAAGGGCCTGCCGGTCATCCATCCCTACCACCGCGCACGCGTGCGCATCGGCACGCCCCTCGATTTCCTCGTCGTCGCCGATCACGCGGAATATCTCGGCGTCGTCCGCAAGCTCTACTTCGACGTGCGCGAAGGGCCGGGGGCCGAGTTCGCGGATCGCGTGCGCGCGGCGATCGATTCCGGCGAAGGCGCTTCGCTCTTCAAGGGGGTGTTGCCCTCGGCCTCGACCATCGAGCCCGGGGACACGAAGAATCCGATCTCCGCAGCGGGTGCCCCGAACGCCCTGCCCGTCGATCCCGGCGCCCATCCGCTGCACGTCGATGCCTGGGCGGAGACGACGACCGCCGCCGACCGCCACGACGATCCCGGCCGCTTCACGGCCCTGATCGGCTGGGAATGGAGCTCGCTCCCCTCCGGCGCGAACCTGCACCGCGTGGTCATCACGTCCGCCTCCGGCGAGACCGCTCGCCGCTTCCTGCCCTACGGCTCGGATCAGAGCTCGTATCCCGAAGATCTCTGGAAATTCCTCGACCGCACGGGCGAGGAGACCGGTGCCGAGTTCGTCGCGATCCCCCACAACTCGAACATCTCGAAGGGCTACATGTTCGGCGCCGTCACCCTCGACGAGTCGCCCTACACCACCGAGAGCGCCCGCACGCGCGCGCGCTGGGAGCCCGTCGTCGAGGTGACCCAGTTCAAGGGGACCTCCGAGACCCATCCGGCACTCTCGCCCGAGGATCCCTTCGCCGACTTCGAGATCTACGGGGGCTACATCCAGCAGAACCGGCAGGACTACGTTCCGCAGCCCGGCGACTACGCGCGCACTGCGCTGATGCGCGGCCTCGAAATCGAGGAGCAGGTCGGCGCCAACCCCTACAAATTCGGCATGATCGGCTCGACCGATTCGCATACCGGCCTCGCCTCCCACGAAGAAGACAATTTCTGGGGCAAGATGGCCTTCGACTCCACGCCCGAGACGAAGAAGAGCTTCTCCGGCGGCCGCGGCATCTCGGGCTGGAACATGGGCGCGGGCGGGCTCGCGGCGGTCTGGGCCGAGGAGAATACGCGGGCGTCGATCTTCGCGGCGTTTCGCCGGCGCGAGGTCTACGCGACGACGGGCTCGCGCATGCGCGTGCGCTTCTTCGGGGGCTGGTCCTTCGAGGCGGAGGACGCGGAGGCGCCGGATCTCGCGCGCGTCGGTTATGCCAAGGGCGTCCCGATGGGCGGTGATCTCGCGGGGCGGCCGGCGCCGCGCAAGGGCTTCGGCGGGCTCTTCCGCGGCGATGCGCCCGGCGCACCGAGCTTCCTCGTGCACGCCGCGCGCGATCCGAAGGGCGCGAACCTCGATCGCATCCAGATCGTGAAGGGCTGGATCGGCCGAGATGGCCGCGCCCGGGAGCGCGTCTTCGACGTCGTGGGTGCGGGGCTCCGCGAGCGCGGCCCGGACGGTGCACTCGCGCCGATCGGCAACACGGTCGATCTCGATCGCGGCACGTACAAGAACCAGATCGGCGCGCGCGAGCTCGTGGCCGTCTGGACGGATCCCGATTTCCATCCCGAACGCCGCGCCTTCTATTACGTGCGCGTGCTCGAGATCCCGACGCCGCGCCATTCGCTGCTCGACGGCATCGCGCTCCAGATCGATCCGCCCTCCGAGCAGCCCCCGACGCTCCAGGAGCGCGCCTACAGCTCGCCGATCTGGTACACGCCCTGAGCCTCGCTGCGAGTCCCGAGCCGCGATGACCCCGCCGCGCCGGCAATGGCTGGCCTCACCCCTCCTGCATTTCATCGCCGCCGGCGGATTGCTCTTCGGCCTCGCCCTCCTGCTCGACGTCGGAGACGCGCGATCGCGTCTCGCCGCCCCGGACGGGAGCGCAGGAGCCCCCGTTCGCCCTCGGCCCGGAGCCGCTGCGTCGCCCGAGTCGGACGGGATCATCCGGGTCGAGCGCGACGCGCTGCTCGCGTTCGTCCAGACGCGGACCCGGACACCGAGCCTCGCTGCGACGGTCGCCGCCTTCGACGCGGCGCCGGAGGCCGTGCGGCGGGACTGGCTCGAGCGCTTCGTCCGGGAGGAAGCGCTGGTGCGCGAGGCACGGGCGCTCGGCCTCGACCGCGAAGACGAGCTGGTCCGCCGTCGGCTGGTCCAGCAGATGGAATTTCTCGTCGAAGACACGAGCGGCGGCGCGCCTTCGGTCTCGGAGGCGGAGCTCGAGGCCGCCTACCGCGAGCGCGCCGAATCGTTCCGCGAGCCCGCGACCGTGCGCTTCGCGCACGTCTTCGTGGCGCCCCGCCCGGGCGGCGGGAGCGGCGCCGAAGGATCCGCCGGTGGGCGCGAGGGCGGGGAGGGGTCCGCTCCCGAGGCGTTCGAGCGGGCCGAGCGATTGCGCGAGCGCCTCGATCGGGAGGGGATCGGATTCGACGACGCCTTCGCGATCGGCGACCGCTTCCTCTACGACCGGGTCTACGTCGACCGCAATCTCGACGAGGTCCGCAGCCATTTCGGCGATGCGATGGCGGCGACGCTCGAACGGCTCCCCGTCGATCCCGATCGCTGGAGCGGGCCCCACCGCTCGGACCACGGCCTCCATCTCGTGCTGCTCATCGCGCGCCGCGATTCACGCCTGCCGGCGTTGCCCGAGGTCGCGGCGTCGCTGCGCGAGGAGCTCCTGCGCGAGAAGCGGGAGCGCGCGCTCGAGCAGGGCGTCGCGGCGATCGTCGGGAAATACCGGATCGAGAGGGAAGCGACGCTCGGGATCGGGAACGGGCGCGTGGCTGCGAGTCCGCCGTGATCCGCCGCGCGCGAGCCGCTCAGAGCCCCATGCCGGACGGCGGGTTGGCGACATAACAGCGCTCTTCGACCCGCTTGCGGATCCGCCAGCCCTTCGGCGTTCGCACGTATTCGTCGACGTACCAGAGGCCGCAGACGAAGACGTCGATCTTGCCCTCGGGCGTCGTGAATTCCTGCGGGTTGTAACACATGAGCCGCCCCGTCGCGTGATCGCCGTCGATCGCGAGCTGGATGTTCGCGTTCATGTGCTGCGTGTTCGGGAAGCGCCTCATGGCCTTCTTCAGGAACGCGATCGTCGAGGGCAGATCGCCCTTCGATCCGCCGAAGGCGCTGTAGTCGATGAAGGCATCGGACGTGAAGACGTCGCTCGCGAGCGCGTCGAAGTCCTTCGAGTCGATGATCTGCGAATAGCGGTAGATCAGATCCTGCAGCTCGAAGCGGTCCGAGATTTCTTGCATGGAAAGCATCAGGGGAGCTCCAGTACGCGTTCGAACCGGTGGAGGCCGGGCTCGCGCCCGAGCAGCCAGGCGGCCGCACGCACGGCACCGGCTGCGAAATGGCCGCGCGTGGCCGCGCGGTGGGTCAGCTCGAGGCGTTCGCCGCGGCCGAGGAAATAGATCGTGTGCTCGCCGGGGTTGTCGCCGCCGCGGAGCGTCTGGATGCCGATCGCGCCTGCCGGGCGCGCGCCGGTCTCGCCGGCGCGCTCGAGGATCATGTGGTCCTCGAGCGAGACGCCCCGGCCGGCGGCGACGGCGCGGCCGAGCAGCAATGCGGTCCCGCTCGGCGCATCCCGCTTCTGGCCGTGATGCAGCTCGAAGAGCTCGGCGTCGTAGGCGGGGCCGAGCAGGCGGGCCGCCTCCCGCGCCAGATGGGCGAGGACGTTGACCGCGACGGAGAAGTTGGCGGTATGGATCACCGGGATCCGTTCGGCGATCCGCTCGATCTCGGCGAGGCCCGCGGCGTCGAAGCCCGTCGTTCCGGTGACGTAGGCGACCCCGGCATCGGCCGCGGCGCGCAGGTTCGCCAGCGTCGATGCGGGCACGGAGAAATCGATCGCGACACCACAGCCCGCGAGCGCGCGCTTCGGATCGTCCTGCAGGACGACGCCGTCCGCGATCGCCTGGCCGATCTCCGGATGCCCCGGCCGCTCGAGCGCGCCCGCGAAGCGCAGCCGCGGCTCCGCCGCGAGCGCCGCGCGCACCTCGTGGCCCATGCGTCCCTGGGCCCCGACGACCATCACGCCGACGGCCTCGCCCGTGGCCCCGGCTCCTGCCCTGCCCGTTGCGGCGCTCATCGCAGGATTTCCAGATCCTTGAGCACCAGCTTGAGCCGCTCGAGGTTCGGATCCGTGATGCGCGTCAGGGGCAGCCGGATCTCGGGCCTGCAGTAGCCGAGCTCGGCCGCCGCCGCCTTCACCGGGATCGGATTCGTCTCGCAGAACAGCACGTCGAAGAGCGGCAGCAGCGCGTGATGCAGGGCCTGCGCGCCGGCGACGTCGCCCCGCTCGAAGCGGCGGACGAGATCGGCGATCTGGCGGGGCGCGACGTTCGAGGTCGTCGAAATGACGCCCTTCGCGCCGAGCGCGAGCAGCGGGAGCGTCAGCGAATCGTCGCCCGAGAGCACGGCGAAGTCCTGCGGACATTTCGCGATGACGTGGGCGATCTGGTCGACGTTGCCGCAGGCCTCCTTGACGCCCACGACGTGCTCGAGCCTCGCGAGCCGCGCGATGATCTCCGGCGCGATGTTCGACGCCGTGCGCCCCGGGATGTTGTAGAGCACCAGCGGAAAGCGGGTCGCCTCGGCGATCGCCGCATAATGGGCGTAGATGCCTTCCTGGGTCGGCTTGTTGTAGTAGGGCGAGAGCAGCAGCGAGCCGTCGGCCCCCGCCTGCTTCGCATGGAGCGTCAGCTCGATCGCCTCGCGGGTCGAGTTCGAGCCGGTGCCCGCGATGACCGGAACGCGGCCCTTCGCGGCGTCGACCACGATCTCGACGACCCGCCGATGTTCGAGGTGGGAGAGCGTCGCGGACTCACCCGTCGAGCCGCAGGGGACGACCCCGTCGATGCCGGCCTCGATCTGGCGCTCGACGTGGGCTCGGAGCGCCTCCTCGTCGACCTGGCCGTCGCGGAAGGGCGTGATGAGGGCGGTGTGGATGCCTTCGAACATGGGGCCTCTGCCCGGGGCACGCCGCCTGGGGCGTGCGTCGGTGGTTCGGTGGAAGGATGCTAGTCGTCTTCGAGCGGCCACTCGCCGGTGAAGACGGTGGCGGCGGGTCCGGTCATCAGGACGGGGGCGTTCTTGTCGGCCCACTCGATCTCGAGCACGCCGCCCCGCAGCTCGACCACGACCGAACGGTCGACCCGTCCGCGCAGCATCGAGGCGACGGCGACGGCGCAGGCGCCCGAGCCGCAGGCGAGCGTCTCGCCCGTCCCGCGCTCCCACGTCCGCTGCTTGATGCGGCTCGGCGAAAGGATCTGGATGAACTCGACGTTCACGCGATTCGGGAAAGCGACGTGGTGCTCGAGCGCGGGGCCGACCTGTTCGAGGGGCACTGCGTCGACGTCGTCGACCTCGATCACGCAGTGCGGATTGCCCATCGAGATCGATGAGACACGCAGCTCGCCCGGCCCCTTGCGCCAGAGATCCGCCGGAAGGTCGAGCGGCACGTCGAGCACCGGCCCGGCCCCGGTCGCGAGCGTCGTCGGGATCTTCTCGGGGATCAGGATCGGCAGCCCCATGTTCACCGTCACGCGGCCCGGCCCCGCCCAGCGCGGCCGCACCACGCCCGACAGGGTCTCGACGCCGATCTCGTCCGCGCGGGTATGGCCCTCGTCGCGCAGGTATTTGTAGAAGGCGCGGATCCCGTTGGCGCACATCTCGACCTGCGAACCGTCGGCGTTGTAGATGTCCATGCGGAAGTCCGCCGCCTTCGACGGCCGCACGACCAGCATCTGGTCGAAGCCGACGCCGAAATGCCGATCGGCGATGGCGCGCGCGAGGGAGGCGAGATCGGTCGGGAGGTCGTTTCGGATTCCGTCGAACAGGACGAAATCGTTTCCGGCTCCATGCAGCTTCGTGAAGGGCAGCGAACGGCTCATTCTCTTCGTCTCTTCTTCTCTTCTCGATCTTCGCTTCTTCTCTTCGGGGCCCGCCGCGGACGCTCTTCGAGGCGAACCGGATCGAAGCCCGGTCGTGCTGCTTCGCCGATCGACGCGGCGGAGCGCGAATCAGGCGGACGGAACGCTCGTCCGGGGCGCTTCGATGCGGCTCGTCACGGCCGCCGCGCTCGTCGTCGTCTGCGGACGGCGTTTGGGCGGGCCATAGCGACCACAGGCGCACAGTGTACCCGCGATCGCGAGAACCGTGAGCCAGGCGATCAGATGCCGGGCGTCCGGGCCACGCCGCGGGATCTCGCGGCCGATGCGGATCACGACGGCCGCTCCGGCGTGCGCCTTAGGGCGCGTCCGCTCGTGCTGCGGCGCGTCGCGCGGGCGGTCGCAGCGCCCTTCGCGCGGGCGCGCGGATCGCCCTTCGCCGTGGGCTTCACGCCGGCCGCTGCGTCCGAGGCGTCCGCGGCGAGTCGGGCGAGCGCGCGGGCGACGTCGGCCTCGGCCTCGGCGAGGGCCTCGAGCACGCGGACCCGGGCCGTGCCCCCCGTCAGGCTGCGGCTCTCGACGCTGCGCTCGAGATCGAGCAGCTCGTTCGCGGGTGCATCGAAGGCGGGATGGAAGCGCTGGAGCTCGGTCCGGCTCAGGGCGCGCAGATCGACGCCGCTGCGGGTGCAGTGGCCCACGATCTTGCCGACGACTTCATGGGCCTCGCGGAAGGGGATGCCCTTGCGGACGAGCAGCTCGGCGAGGTCGGTCGCGAGCAGCATCGGATCCGAGGCGGCCTGCGCCATTTTGTCCCGGCGGACCTCGAGGGTCGCGAGGGCGCCGGCCATGACCTCGAGGCTGTCGCGCAGGGTCGCGACCGAATCGAAGAGCGGCTCCTTGTCCTCCTGCATGTCCCGGTTGTAGGTCAGGGGGAGGCCCTTCATCACGGTCAGGAGCGCCATGAGGTTCCCGATCGCGCGCCCGGATTTTCCGCGGACGAGCTCGGGGACGTCGGGGTTCTTCTTCTGGGGCATGAGCGAAGAGCCGGTCGAATAGGCGTCCGCCAGCTCGACGAATCCGAATTCGGCGGTCGACCAGAGGACGAGCTCCTCGGCGAGGCGCGAGAGCTGGACCATCGCGATGGCGGCGGCCGCGAGGTATTCGAGGGCGCCGTCGCGGGCGGCGACCGTATCCATCGAGTTGCGGGTCGGGCCCTCGAAGCCCAGCTCCCGGGCGGTCTGCTCCCGGCCGAGGGGGAGAGTCGAGCCCGCCAGCGCGCCGGCGCCCAGGGGGCAGCGGGCGACCCGTGCGCGGGCGTCGGCGAAGCGGCCGGCATCGCGGCCGAGCGCCTCGACGTGGGCGAGCCATTGATGCGCGAGGCGGACGGGCTGGGCCCGCTGGAGGTGGGTGTAGCCCGGGAGCAGGGTGTCGACGTGCTCGCGGGCGCGTTCGAGCAGGACGGCGCGGAGCTGATGAATGCCGCGCTCCGTCGCGCGGCCCGCGTCGCGCAGGAACAGGGCGAGGTCCGTCGCGACCTGATCATTGCGCGAGCGTCCGGTATGGAGCTTGCCGGCCGCGTCGGGGCCGGCGAGGGACCTCAGCCGGGTCTCGATGTTCATGTGGATGTCTTCGAGGGCGGGATCGAAGGGGAACTCGCCCCGTTCGATCTCCGCCTCGACCTGGTCGAGACCGCGGAGCAGCGCGCGCGCGTCCTTCGCGGGGATGAGCCCGACCTCGCCCAGCATGCGCGCCTGCGCCCTTGAGCCGCGCAGGTCGTGGCGGGCGAGGGCCTTGTCGAAATCGATCGAAGCGGAGAACCGCTCGACGACCGGGTCCGTCGCGCCGTCGAAGCGGCCGCCCCAGGGTTTGCGCGCGGCCGGCTTCGCCTTGCCCCGCGCGGTCTTCACGCCGGCGCTGCGCGTTCCCGATCCCCCGCGTTTTCCGGCAGCCTTCGTCATGGCGCCCTACTCTCGCGATTCGGGGGCCCGCGCACAAGCCGCGGCGGTCGCAACGAGCCGGAACGAGTCGACGTGCGCGGGTTCCATCGAGGGCCGCGTGCGCCGGGGTGTGCGCGTCGGCCCTGCCGGGAGAACGGGATGGCGCGGCGACGGAAAAAGGCGGCGACGAAGCGGGGGAGCGGCTCGGCGAGCGTGCTCCGGCGCATCGGCCTCGTGCTGCTGGCCGTCGGCTTCGTCGTCGGCTTGTTCTGCGCCCACTGGCTGGTCGGGCTCGACCGCATCGTGCGCTCGCGCTTCGAGGGCCGCCGCTTCTCGGTTCCCTCGCGGGTCTACGCGGCGCCGAACGTCATCTATACGGGTGCCGACTGGGAGCGCCTCGACCTCGAGGGCTGGATGGCGCGCACCGGCTACCGCGAGCAGGGCGAGGCGGGCCCGCTGCTCCCCGGCCACTACCGGAGGCTCCCCGGCCGCCTCCGGATCCATCTGCGGGGCTTCGAGCATCCGGAGCTGCCGGAGCCCGATCGCCGCATCGAGTTCCGGCTGGATCGCGGGCGGGTCCGCGAGATGCGCGACGACAAGGGGCATCCGGTCGACATCGTCGCGCTCGAGCCCGAGCAGATCTCGGCCTTCTACGACGAGGATCGCGAGCAGCGCGACCTCGTCGCGATGGCCGAGGTCCCGGATCATCTCGTCGACGCGATCTACGCGATCGAGGATCGCCGCTTCGAGGAGCACAACGGCGTCGATCTGCGCCGCATCGCGGGGGCGCTGATCGCGAACCTGCGCGCCGGCGGCATTCGCGAGGGCGGCAGCACGCTGACCCAGCAGCTGGTCAAGAACTTCTTCCTCACGCCCGAGCGCACGATCCGGCGCAAGCTGACCGAGGCCGTGATGGCGCTGCTGGTCGAGGCGCGTTATGCGAAGCCCCAGATCCTCGAGGCCTACCTGAACGAGATCTACATGGGCCGGCGGGGATCGACGGCGATCCACGGCGTCGGCGAGGCATCGCGCTTCTTCTTCGGCAAGCGTGTGCCCGATCTCTCGGTCGAGGAGTCGGCGCTGCTCGCGGCGGTGATCCAGAGCCCGAACGCGATGAGCCCCCATCGCCATCCCGAGCGGGCGAAGAAGCGGCGGGATCTCGTCCTCTCGCAGATGGAAGCGCAGGGCCGGATCTCCGCCGAGCAGGCGGAGCGCGCCCGCGCGAAGGGCCTCGATCTCGCCGCGATCTCCCTCGAGTCGGGCCAGGACCGTTATTTCCTCGATCTGCTCCAGCGCCAGCTGCCCGAGGTCTACCACGAGGATCTGCTCGCCGTGGAAGGGCTGCGCATCTACTCGACCCTCGATACGACGCTGCAGCGCGCCGCGGTCGAACATCTGCGCAAGGGCCTCGCGGGCCTCGAGAAGCAGCTGCCGGCGCCGAAGGTCGCGAAGGGCGAGAAGCGGCCGCAGCTTCAGGGCTGCCTGCTCGCGATGCGGCCGCAGACCGGCGAGATCCTGGCGCTCGTCGGCGGCCGCGACTACGGCACCTCGCAATTCGACCGCTGCACCCAGGCGCGCCGCCAGGCGGGCAGCGTCTTCAAGCCGATCGTCTACGCGGCGGCGCTCTCGCGCCAATCCGGTCCGGTGGTCACGCTCGCGAGTGTCGTGCCCGACGAGCCGATCGAGGTGGCGACGCCGTCGGGCCCCTGGCGGCCGCACAACTTCGATCGCCGCTTTCGCGGCCCGGTCAGCGTGCGCGAGGCGCTCGAGGATTCGCTCAACGTTCCCGCGGCGCGGCTCGGCCAGGCGGTGGGCATCCGGCGGGTCGTCGAGATGGCGCACAAGCTCGGGGTCGAGAGTTCGCTGCCCGCGGTGCCGAGCCTCGCCCTCGGCTCGGCCGAGGTGTCGCCGCTCGAGATGGCGACGGTCTATGCGACCTTCGCCAATGGCGGTCTGCGGCCGACCGCCCGCAGCTTCACCGGTCTGCTCGACATCCACGGCATCGCCCAGGAGCAGTCCGCGCTCGCAGGCGCGCGGCGCGTGCTCGATGCGGGCACCGCGTACCTCACGACCTCCCTGCTCGAGGGCGTCGTCGACCGCGGAACCGGCGCGGGCATCCGCAGCCGCGGCCTGCGCGGACCGATCGCCGGCAAGACGGGGACGACGGACGACGAGAACGACCTCTGGTTCGTCGGCTTCACGCCCGAGCTCGTCGTGGTCGTCTGGATCGGTTACGACGAGCCGCGCAAGATCGGTGTACCGTCGAGCCGCGGCGCGCTGCCGATCTGGGCAGACTACCTCGCCGCGATCTCGGGCGGACAGATTCGGGGCGGCTTCAGCCGGCCGCGCGAGATCGAGAGCGTCGAGATCGATCCGATGACCGGCGAGCGGGCACTCTGGGGTTGTCCGCGGAGCCAGCCCGAGTATTTCCTGATCGGCACCGCGCCGGTCGAGACCTGCCCGCGCGGCATGCCGACGTTTCCCCGATTCTTCGAACGTTTCTTCGGCGGATGAACCTTCGAAGGCGGGCGAAGAAGCGGGCCGGGGTGGTCGCGTCGTCCCGGCGATTGTGCGAGGTTCGCCCGCCCATGAAGGCACGCAAGCCCGATCGCGTTCGCGATCTCCGTCCCGCCGCGTTCATCGTCTGCGCAGGGCTCTGGCTCGGCGGCTGCGCCGCTGCACCGCCGGCGCGGGACGCTTCGCGCGTCGTCGGGTCGGATCCGGAGGTCGCCGAATCGGCGAACGTGCCGGCGCCGGGCTCCTCTTCCCAGGACGACGCGCTCTTCGCGCCGGCGCCGCTGCCGCCGCCCGCGCCGCCGCTGACGGCGAGCGCAGCCCTCGGGCGTTACGACGCCCGCCGGGATGCGTCGCTGCGGCTGGTGATCGTGGGCCTCGAGGCGGATTCGGTCGGCGACCGTGCGCGCGCGCTCGCGAGCTACCAGCGCGCAGTACGCCTCGACGCGACCAATCCGATCGCCTTCCTCGCCCTCGCCCGGCATCACGTCGCGAGCGGCAATCCGGAAGATGCGAGCGGATTTCTCGACCAGGCGCGTGCGCTCTTCGAGTCGGAAGGCGAGGTCGGCGCGTCGGTCGACGTCTTCGGTCTCGGGCTGCGCGCGTGGATCGATCGCGCGCAGGGTCGCGACGCGGAGGCCGACTCGCGTTTCGACGCCGCCCGCGAGCTCTCGCCCGAGATCTGGAGCGACGAGCTGCTCTCCGCCGACGAGCTCCGGTAGCCGGATGCAGGCCTGGATCGCGAGCAAGTTCGTGGCGTTCGCGGGGGTAGCGGCCGCCGTCCTCGCGCTCGATCAGCTCGGCAAGCGCCACGCGGCGAGCGTCGTCGAGGTGGGCGAACACGTTCCGATTCTGGGTTCGTGGCTCGCCTGGACGCATGTCCCCACCGCGGGCGGTGCGCTCGGCTTGCTGCGCGACTGGTCGCCGCGCGCCGAGCTGATGGCCTACGCGGGGATCGCGGCGGTCGCCACGGTCGTCGTCGCGGTGTTTCTTCGCTCGCTGGCCCCACGGGACCTCGGGACGGGCGCTGCGCTCGGTGCGGTCTTTGCCGGAATCGCGAGCAACACCTTCGACCGTTATCGCTTCGGGTCGACACTGGAGTTCCTCCACGTCGGACCGCCCGCGTCGAGCCTGCTGCCCGATTTCAATCTCGCCGATCTCGCGATCCTGCTGGGGGTCGGCACCCTCATCATCGAGCTGCTCGCGACCGAGATGGCGGCGCGTGCGGGCGAACGCCCGAGACGGTCGCCCCCTTATTAGGCGACGCGCGAGCCGCCCCGGACCGCCGGTCGAATTTTTTTCCGCCACCGATCGGCCGCGTGCGTCCGAGCGAAAGTCGTTTCCGATCGCGAGGGTTGCGATCGATCGATCAGACACGGCTTCGTGTACGAGCGCGACTTCGCGCACGCTCCTTTCGAAGGAACTGATTGACACCGCTCCGGCGCCTGCGTTAGAAAAGGCCTCCCGCGTGCGTCGCGGATCGACTTCGTCCAGCGATCCGGAACGGGACGCGTGGCGCGCGGCCGACGAGCCCAGGCGACGCCCGCGATCGCAGACGACCGACGACCGACGAAATCCGAAGTCCGAAATCCAGAGTCGAGCGAACGAAATCAGAATCCGGAGGCGTCGATGGCGAAGAGCTCCAGCAAGCCCAAGAGCGATTACGCGATCCAGACGGTACTGAACGCGTTTCGCATGCTGGAGGTCTTCGACGGCGCGGTAGCGATCGGCGTATCGGACGTCGCGCGCAGCCTGGGGCTCCACAAGAACAACGCCTTTCGTCTGCTCGCGACGCTCGAGATCGCCGGCTACGTGCAGCAATCCGCGGACAGCGAGCTCTATCATCTCGGACCGCGCTGTCTCGAGCTCGCGCATGCCTTCGCCCGCAATCATCCATTCGCGAGCCTCGCCCGTCCGGTGCTCGAGGAGCTGGTGGCCGAGACGGGAGAGACCGCCCACCTCGGCGTGCTGCGCGATCACGAGGTCGCGCATCTCGATGGCGTCCTCCCGAGCCGGCTGCTGCTCACGGGCTCGCGCGTCGGCGAGCGACTTCCGGCCCACTGCACCGCGCTCGGCAAGGCCCTGCTCGTCGGCGTGCTCGAACGCCCGGCCGCTTCGCCCATCGCATCGCCTTCCGATCGCAGATCCGATCGGCGGTTGGATCGGATTCGGGATCGTCGGCAGGGCGGTCGTTTCGAGGGAGCGACGCACCGCGGTCCCGACGCCGGAGCCGATCTCTTCAGCGGCGCCCTCGAGTCGTTCACGGACGGCACGATCACCGACGGTGCCAAGCTCCTCGACGAGGTTCGCGCGAGCCAGCTGCGCGGATACGCGCTCGATCTCGAGGAGTACGCGACCGGGCTCCATTGCGTCGCGGCGCCCGTGCGCGATGCGAGCGAGCGCGTGATCGCGGCGATCTCGATCTCCGGTCCGAGCCAGCGGCTCGGCGGCGAGCAGCTGCACGGCGAAGGCGCGCGGGCCGTCGCGGCGGCTGCGCACCGGCTGTCCCGTGCGCTCGGAGCCCGGGAGGTCGGCACCCGGGAGCTCGGCGCGCCGGAGCCGGCGGCGCATTAGGCGTTTGGGCGGGCGGTTCAAGTCCGGAGCGTCGCGATCCGATTGAGCGTCCGACGAAGAGGGACCCGATGGATTTCGAGCTCGACGACGCCCTGGCCAGCCTGCAGCGGACCGCACAGCGGTTCTCCGACGAACAGATCGCGCCCGTCGCCGCCGCGTTCGACGCGAGCGGCGAGTTTCCGCGGGACGTCCTGAAGGCGGCCTGGGAGCTCGGGCTTTCCCACGTCTTCATCCCCGAAGCGCTCGGCGGGCTCGGCCTCTCGGCGGTCGGAGCTTGCGTCGTCGTCGAAGAGCTCTCGCGCGGCTGCTCGGGGATCACCACGTCGATCCTGTCGAACGATCTGGGGCTCACCCCGATCCTGGTCGGCGGGACACCGGACCAGCAGCGCGAATGGCTGGCGCCCTGCGCGACCGACTTCAAGGTCCTCGCCTTCGCGCTGTCCGAGCCGGGCGCCGGCTCCGACGTCGCCGGTCTCCAGCTCCACGCCGAAAAATCCGGCAACGACTACGTGCTCAACGGGACGAAGGCCTGGATCACCAACGGCGGCGAGGCGGATCTCTACACCGTGTTCGCCACCCTCGATCGCCACTCCCGTCACAAGGGCATCTGCGCGTTCGTGCTCCCGCGCGACACGCCCGGCCTCTCGCCCGGCAAGAAGGAAGACAAGATGGGCCAGCGCGCGAGCGATACGCGCGTGCTCCATTTCGACGACGTCCGCGTGCCGGCGGCGCAGCGTCTCGGCGCCGAGGGCGAAGGCTTCAAGATCGCGATGACGACCCTCGATCGAACGCGTCCGCTGATCGGCGCCCTCGCGACGGGCATCGCGCGCCGTGCCCTCGAAGAGAGCCTCGCCTACGCGGCGGAGCGCAAGGCCTTCGGCCAGGCGATCGGCGAGTTCCAGGCCGTCCAGTTCATGCTCGCCGACATGGCGAAGGACATCGAGGCGAGCCGGCTCCTGACCTTCCAGAGCGCCTGGCTGCTCGACCAGGGCCGGCGCGCCTCGAAGCAATCCTCGATGGCCAAATGCTTCTCGACCGACGCCGCCATGAAGGCCACGACCGATGCGGTCCAGATCTTCGGCGGCAACGGGTATACGAAGGAATACCCGGTCGAAAAGCTGATGCGGGACGCGAAGCTGATGCAGATCTACGAGGGGACGAACCAGATCCAGCGCGTCGTGATCGCCCGCGAGCTCATGCGCGGCTGAAGGGCCGGGCGGGGGCGCCTCCCGCCCGGGGCGCTGCGGGGTGGCGCCGCCTGAGCGCCGCTTCGTCCCGGCGATGCCCGGCGCCGGGTTGCCCCGTGGAGTTGCCGGATCGATCCGCCCGAGGCGCCGCCGCCGGGGTGCGCAGCCGGGCACCCGGTCCGGGCGCGGGCCGCCTTCGACACGCCTTCGACCCGCCTTCGACCCGCCTTCGACCCACCTCCGAATCCCGCTTCCCGTTCCGCCGCCGCCCTGCACCGGATCTGCCGCCCGCCCGGCCGAAACCAACGGTTGCGTCTCCGGGCTTCGACACCCGGGCACTCGATTGATAGACTCGGCAGCCTTTCGCACAGGCCTGTCGGCCGTCTCACTCCCGATCCATCGTCCGTGCGAGGAGAGTCACCGTTCGATCGGCGCGCGCAACCTGCGTCGTCGCCAGAGGATTCCCATGAGTCTGAATGAGAAAGCGCTCGAATATCACGCCCAGGGTCGTCCCGGAAAGATCAAGGTCGTCCCGACCAAGAACTGCGCCACGGCCGCCGATCTCTCCCTCGCCTACTCCCCGGGTGTCGCTGCGCCTTGTCTCGAGATCGAGAAGAACCCGGAAGCCGCCTATCTCTACACCGCGAAGGGCAACCTCGTCGCCGTCATCTCGAACGGCACCGCCGTGCTCGGCCTCGGCAACCTCGGTGCCCTCGCCGGCAAGCCCGTGATGGAGGGCAAGGGCGTCCTCTTCAAGCGCTTCGCCGACATCGACGTGTTCGACATCGAGGTCGACACGACCGATACCAAGGAGATGATCCGCTTCTGCGAGCTGATCGCCCCGACCTTCGGCGGCATCAACCTCGAGGACATCCGCGCCCCCGAGTGCTTCGAGATCGAGGAGGCGCTGAAGGCGTCGCTCGACATCCCGGTCTTCCACGACGACCAGCACGGTACGGCGATCATCTCGGCCGCCGCCCTGCTGAACGGCCTCGAGATCCAGGGCAAGAAGATCGGCGACGTCAAGATCGTCTTCTCCGGCGCCGGTGCGGCGTCGATCTCGTGCGCGAAGCTCTACAAGGATCTCGGCGTGAAGGCCGAGAACATCCTGATGACCGATACCAAGGGCATCATGTGGAAGGGCCGCGGCGAGGGCTTCAACAAGTACAAGGAAGAGTTCGTGCGCGAGACGAAGTGCCGGACGCTGGCCGACGCGCTGGTCGGTGCGGACGTGTTCGTCGGTCTCTCCTCGAAGGGTGTCGTGAACCAGGAGATGGTGAAGACGATGGCGCCGAAGCCGCTCGTCTTCGCGATGGCGAACCCCGATCCGGAGATCACGCCGCCCGAGGTCAAGGCCGCGCGCAACGACGCGATCTGCGCCACCGGCCGCTCGGATTACGCCAACCAGGTCAACAACGTGCTCGGCTTCCCGTTCATCTTCCGCGGCGCGCTCGACGTGCGTGCGACGAAGATCAACGAGGAGATGAAGCAGGCGGCGACTTATGCGCTGGCGGAGCTCGCCAAGCGCGGCGAGGTCGTGCCGGATGCGGTGAAGAAGGCGTATCCGGGCGAGAGCTTCGAGTTCGGTCCCGAGTACATCATCCCGAAGCCCTTCGATCCGCGCGTGCTGCTCTTCGTGGCGCCGGCGGTGGCGAAGGCGGCGATGGATACGGGCGTCGCGCGCAATCCGATGGATCTGCGCACGTACGAGGCCAAGCTCCAGCAGAAGCTCTCGGAGATCGCCTCGCTCTAGAGCGGTTCCGGGAAATTCGTGCGCACGCCGGCTCGCTCGGGGGCACACGCAGCCCGGCTTCCCGTTATGCTCCCGCCGCGTCGCCGCGCGGGAGGGGGCATGTTCGGGAAGATCCTGATCGCGAATCGGGGAGAGATCGCCGTCCGGGTGATCCGGGCCTGTCGTGCGCTCGGTGTGCGCTCGGTGGCGATCTACTCCGAGGCGGACGCGGACGCGCTGCACGTGCGGATGGCCGACGAGGCGCATCCGTGCGGCCCCGCGCGCGCGACCGAGAGCTACCTCGACATCCCGGGGATCGTCGGGATCGCGGTCCGCTCGGGCGCCGAGGCGGTCCATCCCGGCTACGGATTCCTGTCGGAGAACGCGGATTTCGCGCAGGCCGTCGAGGAGGCGGGGCTCGTCTTCATCGGGCCGTCGCCGGAGGTGATCCGCGCGATGGGCGGCAAGATCGCCGCGCGGGAGCGGATGCGTGCGGCGGGCGTGCGTGTCGTCCCGGGCGGTCAGCGCGCGATCGAGAGCCTGGAGTCGGCTCGCCACGAGGCGGAAGAATTCGGGTACCCCGTGCTCGTGAAGGCCAGCGCGGGCGGCGGCGGGCGCGGCATGCGCCGCGTCAACGACGAGGCCGAGCTCGAGTCCGCGCTGGAGCGCGCCGCTTCGGAGGCGCTCGCGGCCTTCGGCGACGACACCCTCTACCTCGAGAAATATCTCTCCGGCCCGCGCCACATCGAGATCCAGATCCTCGCCGATCGACACGGCAAGACGCTCCATCTCGGCGAGCGCGAATGCTCGATCCAGCGCCGTCATCAAAAGCTCGTCGAGGAGTCGCCCGCCTTCGGCATGACGGATGCCGTCCGCGCGGCGATGGGCGAGGCCGCCGTTCGTGCGGCGCAGAGCGTGGGCTACGTCGGCGCGGGGACCTGCGAGTTCATGATGGATTCGACGGGGGCCTTCTATTTCCTCGAGATGAACACCCGCATCCAGGTCGAGCATCCGGTCACGGAAGCCGTGACGGGATTCGATCTCGTCGCGCTGCAGATCCGGATCGCCGCGGGCGAGCCGATCCCCTTCGAGCAGGCCGACGTGAAGCTGAGGGGCCACGCGATCGAGGCCCGCATCTACGCCGAGGATCCGGACACGGGCTTCGTGCCGTCGCCCGGCCGGCTGCTCGCCTGGCATGCGCCGGAGGGCCCCGGCATCCGGCTCGACTCCGGATTCGAGGCCGGGCAGACGGTGACCCCGCACTACGACGCCATGCTCGCGAAGCTGATCGTCCATGGGAGCGATCGCGCAGACGCGCTCGCGTGCCTCGCCCGCGCGCTCGAGGACTTCTGGATCGCGGGTGTCCGGACGGGTCTGCCGTTCTTGCGCCGGCTCGCCGCGAATCCCGGCTTCGCGGCGGGCGGCTACGACACGGGCTTTCTCGAGGCGGAGATCGCCCGCCCGGGATCGACGCTCGCCGTCCCGCGGACGATCGCAGAAGAGACGCGTGTGGCACTGCTCGCGCTCGCCGTCTGGCGCAGCGCCGTCGGCGAGTCGGATCCGTCGCACGCGCCCGGTGGTCTCGAGGTGATCGCTGCCGCGTCGGCCCGTGTGACGCTCGCGAAGCAGGCGCCGGTCGAGGTCGAGATCGGATTCACACCCGACGGAGCGGTCGATGCGCCCGGGGTGTCGGCGTCGACGGAGGCGGTTCGGCCGGCGTCGCGGCGGCTCGGGCAGCTTCGCGCGCGGATCGACGGCCGCTCGTTCGAGCTCGACGTCGCTGCGGTCGATGCGCCGGGTCTATCCGATGCGGAGCCGGTCCTGTTCGATGTCGGCTGCGCCGGTTCGACGTCGCGCCATTCGATCGTGCGCAAGAAGAACGGCGACCTCGAAGCCGGTCTGCGCGATCAGGTCGTCAAGCTGAAGCTCGCGAAGAGCTGAATCCGCTCCGCGCCGCGCGCGCGGGACTGCGCGATGCCGAAGGCCCGGGGCGAAGCGGAGCGGAATCGCCTCCGCTCCGCGCCCCGGCCCACGGCGACACCGGAGCGTGACGCGATCAGGGTGCGGCCGTCTCTTCTTCGGCGTTTTCGCTGCCGGTCGCGGGAGCGGGCTGGACCGCCGGTGCGTCACCCTCCCCCTCGCCGGCGCCGGCCCGATCGCCTCGCCGTTCGCCGCGGCGATCGTGGCGCTCCTCGATGCGATCGCCTTTGGCGTCGAGCCGCTCGCCGATGCGCTCGCCCTTGGCATCGATCCGCTCGGCGCGGCGCGCGGCCTTGTTCTCGATGTGCTCCGCGCGCTGCTCCTGGCCGACGGCCCGCGCGCGCTCCGCCCGGCGCTCGCCGCGACCCTCGATGCGATCCGATTTGTTCTCGAGCCGATCTTCGACGCGCTCCGCCTTGCGCTCGAGGCGTCGCTCGCGCGGGGTCTCGGCCGGGGCGTCGCTCGTGGACCCGGTGGGGGCGACGACCTCGTCGGCTGCGAACGCGCCGGGCGGGAGCGAGAGGACGAGGCCGAAGACGCTCGCGAGGAGGCAGGATCGAAGGGGCAATCGGTACATGGGATCTCCTGATGTTTCGGGCTCGTCGTGGGCTCGAGCGGCCCGCGTCGACTCGAACCCGGTGGGCGAAGGAAGGTTTCGTCGCACGCTCTGTTCGGCGAGTTGCGTGCCGGGCCCGAGGCGCCGCATCGTATCGGAGAACCGCAGCCCACCGCTCTGTGGCAGCCCGACGGCGGGATTGCAGCAGGAGGACCCTCCATGCGACTCACGCCCGTCGAGAAGCCGCCGAGCCTGCTCGGCCGATTGCTCGACCGTGCGGTGCGGCGGGCGCTCGGGCGATCGATCACGCCCTCGAAGGTCGTCCACAACCGGGTCCCCGCCGCCTGGCGGATCATGCTGGCGATCCAGCTCTACGACCAGTTCGGTGCGAAGCTCCCCCAGGATCTCCGGCTCCTGGTGACGACCCGGATCGCGATGCTGAACGGCTGCGCATTCTGCGTCGACATCAAGCGCGCGACGGCGATTCGCGCCCGGCTCGGCACCGTGCGCTTCGATGCCCTCGCCGACTGGCGGGGGAGCGACGGGTTCGCCCCCCGCGAGCGGGCGGCCCTGGCGTTCGTCGAGGAAGCGACAGGAAACAAACAAGTCTCCGACGAAACGTTCGGAGAGCTGCGCCGCCATTTCGACGATCGCGAGATCGCCGAGCTGGTCCTCGTGAACGCGATCGAGAACTACCACAACCTCCTGAACCTGCCGCTCGAAGTCGAGGCCGACGGTCTCGAGGCACTGGCGCGAGGCGCCTGATCGTCTGTTAATGTCGGCCCGCCGGGTTAGTCGGCGTCGTCGATCGGGAATCCCGAGGCGGCACGGCCGGTCCGGAGTCGAGACGGGGATCGAATCGATCGGGGGGTGCGGGTCGACGGCGATCGCCGGTCGGCCCGACCGTCGAAGCGTCGTCCGGGCCGGACGACACGGGAGGCGATGGCGATGCAGAAATACGGTGCGGAGTTCGTCGGAACGTTCTGGCTCGTCCTGGGCGGCTGCGGAAGTGCGGTGCTCGCCGCGGGCTTTCCCGAGGTCGGCATCGGGCTGCACGGCGTCTCGCTCGCCTTCGGTCTGACCGTGTTGACGATGGCCTACGCGATCGGTCACGTCTCGGGCTGTCATCTCAATCCGGCGGTCTCGATCGGGCTCTGGGCCGGCGGTCGTTTTCCCGCCGCGCAGCTCGTTCCGTACATCGCCTCCCAGGTCCTCGGCGCCGTCGCCGCCGGTGCCGTTCTCTATCTCATCGCGAGCGGGCAGTCGGGCTTCGATCTGGCGGGCGGCTTCGCTTCGAACGGCTACGGAGAACATTCGCCCGGGGGTTACGGGCTCCGCTCCGCATTCGTGACCGAGGTCGTGATGACGATGATGTTCCTCGTGATCATCCTCGGCGCGACGGACGAGCGCGCGCCGAAGGGCTTCGCTCCGATCGCGATCGGTCTCGGCCTCACACTGATCCATCTGATCAGCATCCCGGTGACGAATACCTCGGTGAACCCGGCGCGCAGCACGGGCGTCGCGCTCTTCGTCGGCGGCTGGGCCGTGTCGCAGCTCTGGCTGTTCTGGGTCGCGCCGATCCTCGGCGCCATCGCGGGCGCGCTCGTCTACCGCACGATCGGGGAGAAGGGCGAATGATGCGCTCCGGATTCTCGCCGCTCTTCGCGGTCCCGGCCTCCTCCGCGCGGACCTCGGCTCGCGGGCGCCGCGCGCACCGGATCGCGGCGCTCGCTCTGGCGGGACCGCTCCTGCTGCTCTGCGCGGCGGTCTCCCGGGGTGAAGCCGAGGTGAGTGAATCACCGGCGGCGAGAGCGGATGCGCAGGCCGAGGGACGCATCGGATTCGTCGGTCGCAACATCTTCGGTCGTGCGCCGGGAACGTTCTCCACGTGGCGCGTGGAGAGCGCGGTCGTCGATCTCGCGAACCCCGCCGCGAGCGAAGTCCGCATCGAGGTGGACCTCGCCTCCGTCGATACCGGCAATGCCGATCGCGACGAACATCTGCGCACCGCGGATTTCTTCGACGTCGAGAAACATCCCGTCGCGACCGTGCGCGGTCATTCGGCGCGCCCGCTCGAGCCTTCGCCGGAGGGGCGAGCTCGACATGCCGTGCAGTTCGACGTCGATCTGCACGGGGTGCAGAAGTCGATCGAAGGGGAGGTCGAGATCGTCGAGACGGATCCGGTCGTCGTCGAAGGCGGCTTCCTGATCCGGCGCACCGATTTCGGCATCGGTTCGCCGCCCTCGCGCTGGAATCCGATGTCGATCGACGACGAGGTGCCCGTCCGGTTCCGGGTCGAGCTCGACTAGCCAGACTGTCTCGGCGAGCGCGGCCTCGGCTCGCGTCGGCGGGACGGGGGCGCGCTGCGCCTCAGCCTTCGGTCTTCTGGAGTGCCGCCGAATCGGCGGGCTTCGGCTCGAAGATCCAGGCGACGGCGACGCCGACGAGATAGAGCGCCACCATCGGGATCGACATCATGACCTGGCTCACCACGTCGGGCGGAGTCAGGATCGCGCCGACCACGAACGAGCCGATGACCGCATAGCGAGTGCCGCCGAGGAGCTGGCGGGCGGTCACGATCCCCGAGATCGACAGGAAGAAGACGAAGATCGGCAGCTCGAAGATCACGCCGAAGGCGAGGATCAGCTGCGTCGTCAGGCCGAAGACCTCCTTCAGCGTCCAGGCGGAGGTCACCCACTCGTTGTCCCAGCTGTTCAGGAACTCGAACATCACGGGGAAGACGAAGGTATGGCCGAAGAGCGCGCCCACCACGAACAGGATCGTCGACGACACCACGAAGGGCAGGATCGCGCGCTTCTCGCTGTCGTAGAGGCCGGGTGCGACGAAGGCCCAGAGCTGCCAGAAGCTGACGGGGAGCGTCAGCGCGAAGCCCGCGAGCAGGGCGCATTTGATGTACGCGATGAAGATCTCGGTCGGGGCGATCGCCTGGAGCTTGCTCCCCTTCGCCGCCAGGGCCTCGGTCGCGGGCGCGAGCAGGATCGCGAAGATCGGCTCGGCGTAGGTGTAGGCGAGGCTCGCGCCGATCACGATCGCCGCGAGCGCGATGCCGATCCGCCGCCTCAGCTCGGCGAGATGCTCCGTGATCGGAAGCGCTCGATCATCCACGTCGGGTTTCCGTCGGATCGCCGCCGCCGACCGGAACGTTGCCGAGCCCCGGATCCGCGCCCGCGGGCCGCGGAGGCGCAGTGGGGGGAGGCTCTTCCGGACCGCCGGACCCGGACGCGCTGGCGGGCGTTTCATGGTGGTCGTGATCGCCGCCCTCGGGCAGCTGGCCCGGATGATCCTTCCAGGGCGGCGCCTCCGCCGGGGGCGCCGCGTCGCCGGTGGATTCCGGATGCTCCGCCGCACCCGCACCCGCACCCGCGGCTGCCGCCGCCGCGCCGCCGGTCCCGGGCGGCAGGGCGTCGCCGGCCTGGGCCGGTCTCGCCGCCGGGGGCGGAGGGCTCTTGATCTGGTTGGCCGTCTTGCGCAGATCGTTCTCGAGCTCGTCGAGGGCGAGCGTCTGGCGCAGCTCGTTGCTGGCGCGTCGGAACTCCGCGAGACCCTTGCCGAGGGTGCGCGCGAACTCGGGCAGCCGCTGCGGACCGAAGATCAGCAGCGCCACCACGACGATCACGATCAGCTCCATGGGTCCGATGCCAAACATGCGGCTTCAATCTAGCAGGTCGGTTCCTGCGGTTCGTCGGCTGTAGCGTCGGCGTTCAGGGGGTTGCGAGGGGCGAGGTCTCGCTCTGGCGGCGGAGGTGCGATCAGGCGGCGCCGCGGCGTCGCGCCATCTCGCCGTCGTCCGCGGCGGCGCCGCGCCGTGCGGGCCGTTCCGCGGTGGGCTCCTCGAGCGCATCGAGCGCCCCGCTCTCGACGAGATTGCAGAAGATGTCGACGAGATTCGGATCGAATTGGCGCCGCGCGTGGGCTCGCAGCTCTTCGAGCGCCTCGGCGTGGCTGCGGGCCTTTCGATAGGGCCGATCGCAGGTCATCGCGTCGAAGGCATCGACGATCGCGATGATGCGCGCGGCGAGCGGGATGTCGTCGCCGGCGAGCCCATCGGGATAGCCCGCGCCGTCGTAGCGCTCGTGATGATGTCGCACCGTCGCGGTCACCGTCGGCGAGAGGCCGAGTGGCCGCAGCAGGCGCTCGCCCATCGCCGGGTGGGTCTGGATCGATTCGAGCCGTTCGGGCTCCGGCAGCACCTTGCCGGCGAGGACGTCGCTGGTCGCGCCGACCTTGCCGATGTCGTGGAGGAAGGCCGCCATGCGAACATGATCCCGCTCTTCGCGGGCGAGACAGAGCCGCGCGGCGACGAGGTCCGCAGCGAAGGCGACGCGGCGGGCATGCCCGCGCATGAAGAGGTCCCGGGTCTCGATCGTCTCCGCGAGGACCTCGAGGAATTCGAGGGTGCTCGGCCCACCCGCCCTCGGTCCGGCGGCGCCGCGCTGCAGGACGGGCTCGGCGAGCAGGGCGCGCAGGCGCTCCTGGGCGAGGGTGTTCGCTTCGAGATCGTCGAGCGAGAGATGTTCGTCGCGGTCCGGCCCGAGGATCCGACCGACCTCTTCGAGGAAGGCAACCGTGCGGCCGCGGCTCTCGCGACGGGCGAGGGCGCGCTCGACGGAGGCGGTGACCTGGACGACGTCGAAGGGCTTGATCAGATAGTCGAAGACGCCGTGGCGGATGCCTTCGACGGCGGTCTCGATCGAACCGCAGCCCGTGATGATGATGATCTCGGTCTGCGGCGATTCTGCGCGAACCGTCCGCATCAGCTCGTCGCCCTTCATGCCCGGCATGTTCAGGTCGACGGTGACGAGATCGATCTCTTCGGTCCGGAGCACGTCGAGCGCTTCGGCAGCGTCTTCCGCGGTCGTCACTTCGTGGCTCCCGGAAAGAATCATGCGAAGCGACTCGCGTGGCCCCCGTTCGTCGTCGACGATCAGGACGCGCGCCCGCCTCCGGCCCGCGGAGAGCGGGTTGCGCAGGGAGGTCGCCGTTCTGGGGTCGAGGTCGAGACTCATGCCCGTCTCGAAAAGCAATCGTCGTGCCGACCCGCGAGCGCGCCGGACGAATCTGCCCTGAAATCTTGCAAGTCTCTGAATTAAAAAGGGAATTTGTCTGTTCGGTCAGAGTGCGAACACGCTCTCAAGAGCGGTACGTGGGCCGCTGGTCCGGTCGGGAACGGGCGGCTCCCACGGGCGAAAATGCAGCCAACTCACCGATTCGAAAGGGAATTCTCCAACGTTCCCAACGGTACGGCGATTCGGGGGGGCGTTCGGGGGCGAACGGGGGCGCTAATCGCCTTCGTCGCCGCCCCGGGACTCGATGCCGAGCTTGTCCATCTTGAGCTTGAGGACGCGGCGGGTGATCCCGAGGTCGTTCGCGGTCCGCGTCTGATTCCATTGATTGCGCTCGAGCGCCTCTCGCAGGATCTCCGACTCGAACCGGTGGACCGTCTCGTCGAAGCTCTGCTCGCCCCGGCGCCATTGTTCGCGCAGCGCCTCGGCCTGGCCCGAGCGGCCGACCGAGATCGGGAGATCCTGGATCTCGATCGTGTCGCCGTCGCAGAACGCGAGGCCGTATTCGATCGCATTCTCGAGCTCGCGCACGTTGCCGGGCCAGCGGTAGCCCTCGAGCGCGCCGATCGCGGCGGCCGAGAGCTTCTTCGGCTGCGTCCCGGCCTGCTCGGCGTCCCCGGCCGTTCGGCGCGCGTGGGTCCGCGCGAGGAAGGTCTGTGCGAGCAGGCGGATGTCCTCGCGCCGATCGCGCAGGGGCGGCAGCTTCACCGGCACGACCGCGACGCGGTAGTAGAGATCTTCGCGGAAGCGACCGGCCGCGACCTCCGCGACGAGGTCGCGATTGGTCGCGGCGACGATCCGCACGTCGACCGAGATGGAGCTGCTCGACCCGACGCGCTCGAAGGTCCGCTCCTGCAGCGCCCGCAGCAGCTTGACCTGCACCGCGGGCTCGAGCTCGCCGATCTCGTCGAGGAAGAGCGTGCCCTTGTGCGCCGATTCGATGCGGCCGATGCGGCGATCGGTCGCACCGGTGAAGGCGCCCTTTTCGTGACCGAAGAGCTCGCTCTCGATCAGATCGCTCGGAATCGCTCCGCAGTTCACCGCGATGAAGGGCCCCGCCGCACGCGGCGAGAGATCGTGGATCGCACGGGCGACGAGCTCCTTGCCCGTTCCGCTCTCGCCCGTCACGAGCACCGTCGCCTCGGCCCGGGCGATCCGCTCGACGGCGCGGAAGATCTCCCGCATCGCGGTGCTCCGGCCGACCATCCGCCCGAGCTGCTGGCGCTCCTCCACCTCGTCGCGCAGGCGCTCGACCTCGCGCTCGAGATCGTGCTTCTCGATCAGGTTGCGGACCTTGATGCGGAGCGCCTCGAGCTCGAAGGGCTTCGTCACGAAGTCGGCGGCGCCGTGCTTCATCGCCTGGACCGCGGCAGAGACCGTGTTGGTCGCCGTCAAGACGATCACCGGCGCACGCACGTCGCGACGGCCGAGCTCTTCGAGCAGCTCGAGCCCGCTGCGG
This sequence comes from Myxococcota bacterium, assembly GCA_041389425.1. Classification (GTDB taxonomy): domain Bacteria; phylum Myxococcota_A; class UBA9160; order UBA9160; family UBA4427; genus UBA4427. The sequence goes on along the minus strand of JAWKRX010000012.1, from coordinate 67,281 downwards.
CCGGGCATCACGAGATCGAGCAGTACGACGTCGGGCGTCGCGATCGCGATCTCCCGCAGCGCGGTGTCGACGTCGCCCGCGATCGCGACGTCTCCATCGGATTTCAGGAGCATGCGCAGGGATTCCTGCACTCCGGGCTCATCATCGACGACGAGAATGCGCGGCATCGCGCGAGCTTATCACGATGCCCCGGGCCCCGGCTCGGGCGTCGGCAGGTCGATCACGATCAGCGTCTCCGGTCCCTGCGTCGGATCGATCGTGAGGCGACCACCGAGTGCCGCCACGATCGTCTCGGCGAGCACGTACTCGAGGATGTGATGGACGGGATCGAGCTCGCCGCCCGTGCCCTCGGCGCGGGGATCGTGGTGGCGCAGCAGCAGGCGCAGGCGCGGCCGGCCGTCGCCGGCGCGCGCGATCCAATGGGTCGCGAGGAAGAGGTCCCCACGCTCCGGCAAGGCGTCGAGGGCGCGATCGAGCAGGCCGGCGAGTGCGATCTCGAGGGCCTCCGGGTCGGCGAGCGCGAAGGGCATCGAGCGCTCGAGCTCCGACAGGACGACCAGCCGCCCGCGGCCGATCGCGTCCCGCCGCGCGGCGAGCAGTCGATCGACGAGGGCGGAGACGTCGACGGGCTCGCGGACCAGCCGATCCCGCGCGGCCGCCTTGGCGAGGCGGGTCACGACTTCCTGGATGTGCGCGACGTCCTTGCCGACCAGATCCTTGAAGCGGGCGCGGAAGGTCTCGTCGGCGTAGTGGTCGGGCAGCAGCTCGGTGAAGGTCCGGATCGAGACGAGGGGATTGCGGATCTCGTGCGAGAGGCTGCGGGCGAGCTTTCGCCAGGCGGGGTCTGCGCCATCCGTCGAAGCATCGGTCATCGCCTTCGTCGCGGTCTCGGTCGCGGTCGCGGTCGCCGCCGAAGCGGCGCTGGATTCGTGCTCGGCGAGGCGCGTCAGCTCGACGCTCGGATCGAGCTCGGGCTCGATCGGGAGCGCCGCGAGTGCTTCGCGAGCACGGGCGTCGGACGAGGTCGACCCGGCCTGCCCGGAGGCCCGATCGAGATCGGTGTCGGCCGCGGCGGAATCTGTGGAGCGGTCCGAAGCGGCGCGGCTGCCGGGCTCGCGTTCATCCGGGAAGCGCAGATCGGCCGCCTCGATCGGCTCGCGTGCTGCGCGGGCGAGCGTCGTGCGGAGGATGGCTTCGAGCTCGGCGCGGTCGCCCCAGAGCGGCTGCTCGGCGAGTGCGGCAAGCGCGCTCGCCGCGAAGCGGCGCGGGGCCGCGCCGATCTGGTCGGCGAAGTCGCGCGCCGTCGCGGCCGCGATGCGGGCGATCTCGTCGGAGTGCGGATCGAGGGGCGGCACCTCGACGATCAGCGGCGCGAAAGCCCGAGCGAGAACGGCTTCGAGCCGGTCCTCGAGGCCGGCGGGGCCGGCGGTCGCGATCCAGCGGAGCGGGCCGGTGAACCCGGCACCCGGCGTCGTCTGCTCGCGGATCCATTCGGCGAGGACGCGCTGCGCGCTGGACGGCAGCGCGTCGACTTCGTCGAGCCAGAGGGTGCGGATGCGCAGGCCGGTGCGGGCGTGGGCGGATTCGAGGCGCGCTGCGAGGCGCTCGAGTGCGCCGGGCTCGCGCGCGTCGACCCGCAGCTGCGGGGCCTGGCCGGCGCGCGCGTGCTCGGCGTGGAGACCCAGCAGCGAGCGTCCGCTGCCGGGCCGTCCGCGCAGCAGCAGGGGCAGGGCGGCGAAGCGGCGATCGAGGGCGCGCTCGAGGCCGGGAACGATCGTCGCTCCGAACCAGGCATCGAAGCGCGCCGAAGCGCGTGCGCTCCGATTTCGCTCTGCGAGACCCGCACGCATTCTTCGGGCGAACGCCGACGCAATTTCGCGTCGCAGGGCGGCGGGATCGGGCGGATGCGCGAGCGCGACGGCGTCGAGCGTCTCGAACAGCCGCAGGCTCTCCGCGCGCTGCGAGGCCGGAGTGATCAGGATCCAGCGCGCGTCGCGAACGCGCGGCGCGATCGCGAGGGCGAACGCGAGCTCGCGGTCGGGGCCGGCATCGGGATCGGCCTCCGGCTCGGGCAGGGCCGGGCGCAGCCGATCGGGGTCCGGCAATGCGAGCACGATGGCGTCCGGAATCTCGTCGGGCGGGAAATCTGCGGCGAAGGGACCGCCGCTCGTGATCTGGGCCGGGGCGAGGCTGGTCGCGCGAGCGAGAGCGGCGCGTACCTGTGGGCTGCGATGGACGATCCAGAGCTTCGACATGGGAACCAACGTGGACAGCACAGCAGGGTCGAAAGAACCGGGTGATGCGCCACACTAACGCGTTCCGATGCCCACGAGCCATGTGAAACGGGCGTGCGCGCGGTCCGGGGCGTGCGTACCTGTGCAGGTCCTGATCTAAGCTCGCGGATCCGATCGCGTTCTCACGGCGGTTCGTCGCCGGCGCGAAAGGAGCGGGTTTCGTCGTTGGAGGAGCTGCGATTGGCGAGCGGGTCGGAAGAGGCGACGGACGCCCGGCCGGGGCGGATCCGGGCGGCGCGGCCCCAGGAGATCGATCGGATCGCCGCGCTCTGGGGCCTGATCACGGACCACCATGCCGCGCTCGATCCCCTCTTCCGCATGCGCCGGGGTCCGGTGGCCGAGGGCGAGCTGCGCGAGCTGCTGCGCGCCCTGCGCCGGGATCCGGACGCCGAGATCTTCGTGCTCGACGTCGGCGGGACGCCGGAGGGGCTCTGCATCGTCCGCATCGACCGGGCGCCGCCGATCCTCGAAGAGACCGAGCGCGCCGAGATCACCGACGTCGGCGTGCGCCCGCAGTGGCGGCGGCACGGCTTCGGTCGCCGGCTGGTCGAGGCCGCCCAGGCCTGGGTCCGCGATCGCGGCGTCGCGCGGATCGAGATCCAGGTCGCCTCCGGCAATCGCGAGGGCCAGGCGTTCTGGCGCTCCCTCGGCTACGGCCACCTGATGGACGTGCTCCACAAACGCCTGTAGTTTTCTCGGCCGCTTCCCTGCCCCGCGCCCGTCTTCCCCGCCCATGCGACGTCGCTGGACGAACTCGCTGGAGATGTCCCCGGTATGGCCCCGCAAGCCCCGCAGCAGAAACCCGCCCCGATCGCGCAGGCCCTGAACGACCAGCTCGAGCAGGCCGCCCCCGAGATCCTCGCGATGCTCTCCGCCTACGGGCGTCGCCTCTATTTTCCGAAGGGCATCATCTCCCAGTCGGCCGAGGCCAAGCAGAAGGCCCATCGCTTCAACGCGACGATCGGCATCGCGACCGAGGGCAAGGGCCCGATGGCGTTGCCCTCGGTGGCGGCGCAGCTCGGCGGGATTCCGGCGGCGGACGCGGTGACCTATGCGCCGCCGGCGGGTCGCCCGGGGCTGCGTCAGGCGTGGCGCAAGAAGCTGCTGCTCGAGAATCCGAGCCTCGCGGATCGCCGATTCGGCGAGCCGATCGTGACCAACGCGATCACCCACGGCCTCTCCGTCGCGGGCGAGCTCTTCATCGATCCCGGTGACGTCATGCTGATGCCCGACAAGCTCTGGGGCAACTACAAGCTGACCTTCGAGGTCCACCACGGCGCCACGATCGAGACCTTCCCCTTCTACAAGGGCAAGGGCCTCGGCGCGGGCAACGGCATCGATACCGAGGCCTTCGCGAAGCGTCTCGCCGAGCTGGCGCAGGGCCGCGAGAAGCTGCTCGTCCTGCTCAACTTCCCGAACAATCCGACCGGCTACATGCCCACGCCCGCCGAAGGTGCGGCGCTCGCCGCGGCGCTGATCGCCCAGGCGGAGCGCGGGACGAAGCTCGTCGTCTTCTGCGACGACGCCTACTTTGGCCTCTTCTACCACCTCGGCGCCCCGTCGATGACGGAGTCGCTCTTCGGCCATCTCACCGGTCGCCACCCGAACCTGCTCGCGGTCAAGCTCGACGGCGCGACCAAGGAGCTCTTCGTCTGGGGGCTCCGCTGCGGCTTCGTCACTTTTGGACCAGGCCGTGCCGAGACCGCGGACGTCGTCTGCGAGGTCCTCGACGCGAAGGCGCGCGGCGCCATCCGCGGCGGGATCTCGAACGTGCCGCAGCTCTCGCAGTCGATCGTCGAGCGGGCGCTCGCGGCACCGGGCATCGACGCCGAGCGCGCCGAGAAATGCGAGATCCTGCGCGTGCGCGCCGCGCGGGTCCACGAAATCGCGAGCCAGCCCCGCTTCGCGGAGAGCTGGTCCGTCTATCCCTTCAACAGCGGCTATTTCATGCTCGTCGAGGTGAAGGGCGTCGATGCGGAGAGGCTGCGTGTCCACCTGCTCGACGAATACGGCGTCGGTCTGATCGCGACGAGCGCGAGCGACATCCGCGTGGCGTTCTCCTGCCTCGAGGTCGAACAGATCGAGCCGCTCTTCGAAGCGCTCCACGAGGCGATCCAGAAGCTGCGCTGAGGGCGCGCCTACTGTCCCGCGGCCTCGATCGCGTCGAACGCCCGCACGAGCTCGAGCTGGAGCGCGATGGCGCGGGAGAGCGCGTCGATCGAGATGCGCTCGTCGACGCCGTGCACGCCGCCGAGCTCGTCGTTCGACAGCGCGCGCGGCACGAATCCGTAGGCGACGATGCCGGTATCGCGGAACCAGTGGGCGTCGGTGAAACCGCCGATCAGGCGCGGGACCACGAGGCCGACCGGATCCTGGCGTCCGGCGACCGCTTCGATCGCCCGGTAGAGCGGCGTGTCGGCCGAAGACGCCCGGGACGGAAAGCTCAGCACCTCTTCGATCTCGATCGTGCCGTCGTCGATCAGCGCCGAGATCGCGGACGTGAAGTCCGCGCAGGATCGCCCCGGCAGCAGCCGCGCATCGAGCTGCGCCCGCGCGACCGACGGTGCGACGTTGGTCGCGGGGCCGCCCTCGAGCAGGGTGATCGAGATCGTGTTGCGGACCAGCGCGTTCTGGCTCGGATCGTCGAGGAAGCGGCGGCGGAAGCCTTCGTCGCGTTCGAGCGCGCCGGCGAGATTCTGATAGGCGGCGCGATCCCATTCGGGGGCCAGCGGTGCGAGGGCCGCGAACATCGCCTCGACTTCGGCGAGCACGCGGACCGGCGATTCGGCGCGCCGGATCTTGTCGAGGGCCCCGATCAGACGGGGCACCGCATCGTCGCGCGTCGGCGCCGAGCTGTGGCCGCCGCGGCCGTGTGCGCGCAGCTCGAGCCAGCACGGGGATTTCTCGGTCAACGAGACACCCCAGATCGGCGGGTGCGGTGTCTCGTCGCTCGACGAGAGCTGGATGCCGCCGCCCTCGGTCAGCAGATAGCCCATGCCCTCGACCAGCTCCGGATGGTTCTCGAGCAGCCAGCCCGCTCCGTTGCGGCCTCCGGTCTCCTCGTCGGGCGTCGCGAGGAAGAGCAGGTCGCGTTCGAGCCGCTCGCCCGAGTTCGCGAGCTCGATCAGGGCCATCAAATGGATCACGGCGACGCCCTTCGCGTCGAGCGCGCCGCGCCCCCAGATCTGTCCCTCGGCGATGCGGCCCGAGAAGGGCGGGACGCTCCATTCGGAAGGATCCGCTGGCACGGTATCGAGATGGGAGAGCAGGATCAGGCCCGGCCGCTTGCCGCGACCCCGGAGCCGACCCCAGACCGCAGCTCGGGGCTTTCCACCGTTGGGATTTGGCGTCGGTACGACCCCGCTCTCGATCCCCTCTCTAGAGAGGATCTCGGCGAGCCGATAGGCGAGTGCCTGTTCACGTCCGGGTGGATTGACCGTCTGCATTCGGATCGCTTCGGACAAGACCTCGCTGGCGCGCTCGGCGACGGAAGCGCGCGGAAAGAGCTCGTCGAAGGGCCATGCGGCGTGAGCCGGCGTGATCGCGATGACTGAAAAGAGGACGACGGCGAGCGAGGAAGCGATCGGGAAGACGTTGCCCAGCACGCGTGCAGCGATGACGCGTGATTCGGCAGATCGCGGCGAGTCGCTTCCGTCTCGACGAATCCACTCGTTCTCGCTGGGACGGCGCGGCTCATGCATTGAGTGGAAGCTCTTGCGGGGGGCGTGCATCGAGGCCTCGGACCGTGCGGACATGAAGCTCCTCGGACCTCGTCTGCGAGGCCGATCGAATGGGGATTCTAGTGTGATGAAGATCACGATGCAGACCCGCTTCCATCAGGCTAAACATAGCCCTTGCCTCGGTACCCCCAGGAGAGTCTCTTGAGCGATCAGCCGAACGATCAGCGGCGACGAGGTCGACGAAGTCGACGAGGTCGAGAGCGGAGCCTGCGTGCGCTGTCGGCCGCCTTGCGATCGAAGGCCCTCGTTTTCGGCGCTTCGCGAGCGATCGCGGCCAGCGAGCTGATTTCCCGCGGCGTCGTTCGTGTTAGGCAGGGCCTGGGCCATTCGTTCGAGACCCGGATCGGCGTCGCCGCCCTGCTCGTTCTCGTCAGTGCGGTCGTCGGATTCGAGCTCGGCGGGCGGGTGATCGCAGCCGCTCCGCGGGTTTCGGTCGAGGGGCTCGACGACGCCTTCGCACACGCGGCCCATGCCTTCGACGGGGATCGCGAGACGGTCCGGGAGCGCGAGCTCGCCTCCGACGACGATCTCGCGGGGCTCGAAGGCATCGAGCTCGCTTCGGGCGAGCTGGTCGCTCGTTATGCGCCGGTCGCGATCGACGCCCTGCCCGTGCATCACCCCGTCGTCAGCGAGGGGCCGGTGCTTCCGGCGGAGCCCGCCGCCGCCCCGGGCCCGGCGGCGGAGGACGAGCTGACGCTCGTGACGGAAGGCGAGATCCAGGGCAGTCTGGCTTCCTCGCTGCGCCGACAGAACGTCTCCCCTGCCGCGATCCATCTCATCTCCACCGAGCTGCGCAAGGTCTTCGACTTCCGCCGCTCCCGCGCGGGTGACGTCTACCGCCTGACCCAGGATCCGGACGGCCGCATCCTCGACTTCCAGTACACCCAGGGCAATGGCGACGGCTACTCGCTCGCATGGAAGGGCACGCGCTACGTCGCGGCCAAGCAGACCGAGATCCTCGAGCCGCAGGTCGCGAAGATCGCCGGCGTCGTCGACGGATCCTTCTACGACGCGATCATGGCGCTCGGCGAGCAGAGCGCCCTCGCGACCGAGTTCGCGAAGATCCTGGCCTGGGACATGGATTTCAGCCGCCACGTCCACCCCGGCGACGAGTTCTCGATCCTCTACGAGCGGATGTATTCGAAGAGCGGCGACGGCAAGGCCGTCTACGTGCGGCCGGGCCGGATCCTCGCCGGGCGTTATTCCGGGCGCGCGGGCGAGCATACGGTCGTCTACTACGAGAATGGCGAAGGCGAAGGCGCCTACTTCCGCCCCGACGGCAGCTCGATCGAGCGGGCGTTCCTGGCTGCGCCCCTCGAGTTCAGCCGGATCACCTCGCGCTTCACGAACGCCCGCCGCCATCCGATCCTGAACATCACCCGTCCGCATCCCGGCATCGACTACGCGGCGCCCTACGGAACGCCGATCTTCTCGGTCGCCGACGGCGTCGTCGAGTTCCGGGCGCGTGCGGGCGCCTCGGGCAATCTGATCCGGATCCGGCATTCTGGGGGCTTCACTTCACACTACGCCCATCTCTCGAATTTCGCCCGCGGCCTGAACGTCGGCGACAAGGTCCGTCAGAAGGAGATCATCGGCTATGTCGGGAGCACCGGCCTCTCGACCGGGCCCCACGTCTGCTTCCGTGTGAAGAAGGACGGGCAGTACGTGGATCCCATGCGGATCGCGAAGCCGGCTGGCCCGGCGATCAAATACGACCGGATCGATCATTTCCGCGACGTTCGCGACCAGCGCCTCGCCGATCTCGGCCGGGGCCCCTTCATCGCCGCGAACGAGGCGCTGTAGCCCCCTGGCATCCGGCCCCGATTCCTCCCCGTCCGGCGCTTTTCGGATGACCGGGTCGATGGCGCGTGCCCTCGGCGGGGCGCTCGTACGGGTCGGGACCGAGAATCCCGCCAAGCTCGGGGCAGTTCGGACGGCCATTGCCGCGTTCTCGGATCGGCCGGAGGCGCTCGCCATCCAGGGCGTAGCGGTGCCGAGCGGGGTCCCGGATCAGCCCGTCGGATGGCTCGAGATCATGGCGGGCGCCCGGAACCGCGCTCGCGCGGCCCTGGTTGCGGGACCCTGTGCGCTCGCCGTCGGGATCGAAGACGGCCTGGTCGAGCTCCCGCTCCCGGGCGAGGCGCTGGAGGGGGCAGCGGGGCGGCCGAGCCGTCCGGTCCGCCCTCCCGTCTTCAACATCGGCTGTGCCTGGGTCACGGATGGCGAGCGCGACGGCACCGGGTTCTCCTCCGGCTTCGCCTACCCGACCGCCTGCCTCGGGCGGGCCTTTCGGGATCGGGAGCCGATCGGAGCCCTCTTCGATGCGCTCTGGCGCGCGGAGCGGGGGGAGGCCGCGGGTCCGGCGAGCGATCCGGCCGGGGCCGTCGTTCCTTCCGGCCGCCAGGGCGGCAACATCGGGATGCTGACCCAGGGCCGGCTCGACCGGAGCGCCTACGGCGCCCAGGCGATCCTCTGCGCCCTCGTTCCCTTTCTGCATGCGGATCTCTACGATTGAGCGCCCCGCGCGCCACGCCCCGGAAGGAGCCGTCCGCATGCACCAGAAGGACCAGCCCGTCGAAGGGCTCGGTGACCTCGTCGGCTATTTCCGCGCTGCGGAGAAGCCGCGCGAGCGCTGGCGGGTCGGGACCGAGCACGAGAAGGTCGGCGTCTACGCGGACACGGGCGATCGCGTGCCCTTCGAGGGCCCGAACGGCATCGCCGCGCTCTTCGATCGGCTCGTCGCCGAGGGTGGCTGGCAGCGCGTGCTGGAGCGGGGCCGCACGATCGCCCTCGACGACGGCGCAGGCGGCAGCATCACGCTCGAGCCGGGCGGCCAGTTCGAGCTCTCGGGCGCACCGCTCTTCTCGAGCGAGGAGACCCGCGCCGAGCTCGCCGACCATCTCGCGCTCGTGAAGCGGCATTCGAGCGATTTCGGGATCGCGTGGCTCGCGCTCGGGATGGATCCCTTCCATCCGGTCGACCGGATCCCGCAGATGCCGAAGACGCGTTATGCGGTGATGCGGAGCTATCTGCCGACGCGCGGCGGACTCGGCCTCGAGATGATGCATTCGACCGCCACCGTCCAGGCCAACTACGACTTCTCGGACGAAGCGGACATGATCGCGAAGATGCGGCTCGGCGTGATGGCGATGCCGGTCGTCTCCGCGCTCTACGCCAACTCGAGCCTCTCCGGTGGACGCGAGAACGGCTTCGTTTCGAGGCGTCTGATGATCTGGCGGGACACCGATCCGGACCGCTGCGGCCAGATCCCCTTCGTCTTCGATCCGGACTTCGGCTACGAGCGTTATGCACGCTGGGCGCTCGACGTCCCGCTGTTCTTCGTCGTGCGGGACAAGCATTACGAGCCCGGCGACGGAACGACCTTCCGCCAGTTCATGGAGCGGGGCTTCCGGGGCCTGCGCCCGACGATCGGCGATTGGGAGACGCATCTCACGACGCTGTTCCCCGACGTCCGGCTCAAGCGCATCGTCGAGGTGCGCGGCGCGGACACGGCCTCCTTCGGTCATCTCTGTGCGCTCGCGCCGCTCTGGAAGGGATTGTTCTACGATGCGGAGGCGCTCGCCGCCGCCTGGGAGCTCTTCGCGCGGACGTCCGTCGCCGAGCTCGATGCGGGCCAGCTCGACGTCGCGAAGCGCGGGCTGCGGGCGGAGATGGGCGGGAGCAAGGTCGTGGATCTCGCCCGCGAGCTCGTCGCCTGCTCGGCCGAGGGTCTGCGCCGGATCGCGGCGGAGGCGCATTCGCCGACGGACGAGTCGCCCCTGCTCGATCCGCTCCGGGAGCAGATCGAGAAGGGCATCAGCCCCGGCGAGGAGATCCTCGAGCGTTGGCGTGGCGAATGGAATCGGGACTGGTCGAAGCTGATCGAGGCGACGCGGTTTTGAGTACGGACGCGGCGAATCCGAGGATCCTGATCGTCGACGACGAGGAAGCCATCCTCGAGACGCTGACGTTCACCTTCATGGACGACTACGAGGTCCTGACGACGCCCGATCCGCAGGCAGCGCTGGCGCTGCTCGAGGCGAACCAGCCGGTCGCCGTCGTGATCACGGATCAGCGCATGCCGGGCATGACCGGGGTCGAGCTGCTGAAGCGCGTCTACGAACGTTTTCCGGAGACGGTGCGGATCATCCTGACGGGCTTCGCCGATTCCGAGGCGACGATCAAGGCCATCAACGACGGCCACATCTACGGCTACGTCAACAAGCCCTGGGAGCCCGACGAGCTGAAGTCGATGGTCCGCCGGGCGGTCGAGCTCCACCGCCTCAGCGTCGAGAACCGCCGCCTCGTCGAGGACCTGCGGCATGCGAACTTCTTCCTCGGCGCGGTGATGGACCGGCTGCGGACGGGGGCGATCGCGGTCGATCGCGACGGCATCGTGCGGGCGGTGAACAAGCCGGCGACGGCGTTCATCGGCCTCGACGAAGACGTCCGCGGGCGATCGATCGAATCGGTGCTCGCGCGCAATCATCTGACGGATCTCGGGAAGACGGTCCGCGCGCTGGCGGAGGAGGCGGGCGGCTCCTTCGAGGAGGTCGATCTCCGCGTCGGCGCCGGGCACCGCATCCGCGTCTCGAACCAGGCGCTCGTCGACGAGGCGGGGCAGCCGATGGGGCGGGTCGTGCTCTTCAAGGAGATCTCCCACGAGCCGCTGACGCGCGAGTTCGAAGCGATCGTGGGCAACCTCTCCGGCTTCGACTCCGATTCGGTCGGCGCGCTGCGCAGCGAGCTCGAGAACGCCCTCGCGGCGCTCACCGCCCTCGGTGAGCGGGTCAAGGCGGCGCGCATCGAGTCCGCCAACATGTCGGAGCTCGCAGAACGTGTCTCCCGCGCGCGCACCGCGATCGCCAACTGGCTCGACGTCGACGACGTGCTCTCCGTCGAGGAGTACCCCGACGCCCAGCTCCTGCGCGACCGCATGAAGATCGCTTCGCAGCGCTGGCCGCAGTCGGATGCGCCGCCCAAGGGCATCGCACGGCTGGCGCGGAAGGTCGAGGACTACTACGAGAGCGGCGAGAACTCGCGCGACCGGGTCCTCTAGATGGAGGCGAAGGCTCCGCCTCGTTCCACACTCACGACCGTCCGTGGCCTTCCCCGTCTCGAGCTGCGCGTCGAGCGTCTCCAGCTCCGCTTCCGCTTCACGTTCGCGTTCCACGCGCGGGAGGTCCGCTTCGAGGTCGCGCGCGGCAGCGGCGAGTTCGAGCGCATCTTCCCCGAGACTTTCAGCTTCCGCGCGCCCGAGCACGATCCGACCGAGCTCTTCATCCAGCTCGAGGACCTGCTCTCGAAGCCGCGTCTGCTCGGGCCGCGCGCGACGGCGCGGGATGCGCGCGATCTGATGGTGCGCCTGCTCTCGAATGCCCCGCGCTATTTCGAGGATCTCTTCCGCCAGACCGACGGTGGCGACCGGCTCGGGGACGCCCAGCGCCTGCGCTTCCATCAGGATCTCGCCCTGCTCTCCCAGATCTGCCTGCGCTTCATCGAGACCCACGATCTCGACGGCGGAAGGCCGCTGCGCCTGGCGGGCTTCGCGCTTCGCCGCCGGATCTACGAATCGCTGCGCGAGCTGGTGACGGGCCGGGTCGATCCGGCCTACCTGCAGCGCTACGTCGACGGCGGGGAGAAGCTCGTCGATTCGAGCGACGATCCGACCGAGAGCGGCTTCTTCCAGGTGCTCGAGACCGGCGAGAAGGCCGCGGCCGATCGCATGATCCTGCGGATGGCCGAGCGCGCGTTCTATCTCTGGGTCGAAGGCGTCTGCCTCGACGAGGAGAACCAGGCCTTCGAAAAGGAGGACTCGCCCTTCCGGGATCGGGAGAGCGAGATGATCGGCGCCATCGCCGTGCGCGGCGCGGCGCGCATCGAGCGCGGCCGGGACCTGATGCCCTTCCTCCGCCGCGCGGACCGGAACACGAAGCGGATCTTCGACAAGCTCGAGCGCTGGTTCCTGCGCGCCTACGACATCCGGAACGCCTCGGCGATCATCAACTACGCCGCCGCGCTCGGGCGGGGCAGTGCCCCCGTGAATCGCCCGCTGACATGGCACACGCCCCGCATCCACGCGCTCACCCTCGCCGTCCTGCTCGCGCCCTTCGTCGTCGGAAGCTTCGCCTACGCGCGGCATCCCCACTGGATCGATCTGGTCTGCTCGGCCGAGGTCGTCTTCGTGAACGCCTCGGCACTCTGGTTCCTGCTCTACCGGTTCTGCTGGAAGCGCGATCTGTCGTTCTTCCACTCCTCGATCCCCCGGATCGGGGCGGGCATCATCGTCGGCTATCTGCCCGTGTTCCTGATCGACGAGGTCTGGGACCTCGCCAGCCATTCGACCTTCGCGCTCAACGCGGTGACGATGCTGCTCGGGCTGGTGACCCTGCTCTACGTCTACGTCGAGATCGCCCATCGCATCCCGGATACCGCCGTCGCCTTCGCCCGGGCGCGAGCGATCTTCCTGCTGGGCGTCGTCGAGGCGTTCGGAGCGGGAATCGTGATGACGAGCCTCGTCGGCCCCTTCATGGTCGCGCGCAACTGGGTGCCCGAAGGGGCCGAGATGTCGGTCGAAGCGCTGAAGACGACCATGCCGCCGATGATCGGGCAGCTTCCGCACGTGGTCGGCTACGAGTCGCTCTGGGTCTTCCCCTCGGCCCTGCTACTGATGACCTTCCTGTCCTTCTTCATCGGGATCTTCCTGCAGCTCATGTGGGAGGAGCTGCCGATCACCGAGCCCCTCTGAGCCATCATCAGCCGATCCGGGCCTCGCCTCGGTTGGCAGGCCTCTGCCACCGACCTTAGAATTCGCCCGCGCCCCCATCCCGATCGCGAGATCCGACCGAAAGGAACGACCATGGACTCCGAGCACCGCCGCGTGCTCATCGTCGGCAGCGGTCCCGCCGGCTATACGGCGGCGATCTACACAGCGCGAGCCGGGCTCGAGCCGCTCGTGCTCGCGGGCCTCAACTTCGGTGGTCAGCTGATGATCACGACCGAGGTCGAGAACTACCCCGGCTATCCCGACGGCATCACCGGCCCCCGCATGATGGAGGATTTCCAGAAGCAGGCCGAGCGCTTCGGAACCACGATCGTCTTCGAGGACGCGACCCGCGTCGACTTCTCGCAGCGGCCCTTCGTCGTCGAGACCGAGAGCAAGCGGTACACCGCCGATGCCGTCATCGTCGCGACCGGCGCCTCCGCGCGCTGGCTCGGGCTCGACTCGGAGAAGCGGCTCACGAACAAGGGCGTCTCGGCCTGCGCCACCTGCGACGGAGCGCTCTTCCGCGGCAAGCCGATGGCGGTCGTGGGCGGCGGCGACACGGCGATGGAGGAGGCGCTCTTCCTGGCGCGCTTCGCGACCCACGTGACGCTGGTCCATCGCCGGGGCGAGCTGCGTGCCTCCAAGATCATGCAGGAGCGGCTGCTCGCGAATCCGAAGATCGAGGTCGCCTGGCATGCGGCGGTCGACGAGGTGCTCGGCGACGAATTCGTGACGGGCGTCCGGCTGCGGGACGTGCGCGACGAGTCGAAGCGGGAGATCCCGCTCGACGCCGTCTTCATCGCGATCGGCCATCAGCCGAATACGGCGCTCTTCGGCCAGCAGCTGGATCTCGATCCGGCGGGTTATGTCCGGGTCGCTCCCGGTACGACGCGGACGTCGATCGAGGGCGTGTTCGCCTGCGGCGACGTCGCGGATCCGACCTATCGCCAGGCGGTGACCGCCGCCGGCACGGGCTGCATGGCGGCGATCGACGCGGAGCGCTGGCTCGGGGAGCACGGCATCGCATGAGCGCGTCCGGCGGCAGCCAGACGGGCCTCCGCCGGACCTTCCCGGAAGGGCGATCCGCGGAGGCCGGGCGTGCTCGGCGGGCGACGACGCCTCGCGGGGCCGTGGCAGCGCGGGATGGGAGAGCCGACCGATGAGCGACCCGAAGGTGGGCCTCACGAAGGATCAGCTCGAGCGACTCACCAATCGCTCGCCCGACATCGTCATCGCCACCGACCGCAAGGGCCGGGTCGTCTACTTCAACGACGGGGCCCACGACACCCTCGGCTACGACTCCGCCGAGGTGCTCGGCGAATTCGTCGGCGTCTTCTATCCGACCATCGGCGAGGCACGCCGCGTCGGCGCGGCGATGCGCAGCCCCGAATACGGCGGCGAAGCCAGGGTCAACGCCCTCGAGACGACCTTCGTCGCCCGCTCGGGGGAGCACATCCCCGTCGCGATCTCCGGCACGATCCTCTACGACGACGAGGGAACCGAGAACGGCACGATCGGTTATGCGAAGGACCTGCGCGAGATCCGTCGCAAGGACAAGCTCGCGACCCTCGGCGAGGTCGCGATCGGCCTCGCCCACGAGATCAACAACCCGCTCGCCGTGATCGTGAACCAGGCGACGCTGCTCGAGGACGAGATCGGACGGCTCGCCGGCGAATGCGATTGCTCGGTCGAGAACGAGCGGCTCGATGCGATCCGCCGCGAGGTCGCGCGCATCAGCGAGATCGTCGAGCGGCTCGGCGAGATGGTGGCGACGGAGAGCTACGAGACGATCCATTACGTCGGCCCCGCGCGCATGGTCGATCTGCGCAGCCGCGAACGCCGCCGCCACGTTCCGGATCCGCGCCTGCACGGTCTCCGGATCCTCGTCGCCGACGACGATCCCGGCATCGGACGAACGCTCGCCGAGATGCTCGAAACGGACGGTTGCCGGGTCGAGGTCGCGCACGACGGTGAGCAGGCGCTCGCGATGCTCGCGGAGAAGCCCTTCGACCTCGTGCTCTCCGACGTCGTCATGCCGAAGATGGACGGCTACGAGCTCTACCTGCAGGTGCGCGAGAGCCATCCGGATACGCCCGTCCTGATGATGACCGCCTTCCACTACGACAAGGACCACATCATCAAGCGCAGCCGCATGGAAGGCCTCGAGGGCGTGATCTTCAAGAAGCCCGTCGATCCCGATCGGCTGCGGCAGGTGATCGCGGAGTCGGTGAAGGGGCGCTGATCGGCGCGCGGGCGGTCCCATGCAAGGCGCGATCCGGGTTCGTCGTCCGAAGCTCTCGTTGGCGGGGTCGCCCGATGTGGCGGGCGTTCCGCGTCTGCCGCGAGACTGGTACGCCGGCGATCCGTTCGCGACCCATTTTCTCGACGCGCTCTCCTCGACGTTTCCCTTCGGCGAGGCCTACTTCGTCCGCTCGGTCCTGCGCTACCGCGAATGCATCGACGATCCGGCGCTGCGGGAGCGGATCCGCGGCTTCGCCGGCCAGGAGGGGCAACACAGCCGCCTCCACGACGAGCACCTCGAGCTGCTCCTCGAGCAGGGCTATGCGCTGCTCGCCCGGCGCAATCGCTTCCTCGACGTCGTGCTTCGATTCGAAAATCGCCGCTTCCCGAAGCTCTCCCTCGCGATCACCGCCGCGCTCGAGCATCTGACGGCGATCCTCGCGCGCCAGATGCTCGAAGACGACGCCCGCCGGACGCACGGGATGCATCCCGTCATGGCGCCGCTCTGGCGCTGGCATGCGCTCGAAGAAGCGGAGCACAAAGCCGTCGCCTGGGACGTCCTCCAGCAGGTCGCGCCGAGCCGCCCGCTCCGGATCTTCGCGATGATGCTCGCGTCGTTCTTCTTGACGCTCGAGACGACGATGCGCACCAGCTACATGCTGGCGAAGGACGGAAGCCTCTTCGATCGGCGGGTCTGGCGGGAGGGGATGCGATTTCTGTGGGGCGAGGAGGGCCTGCTGCGCGGAACGGCCTCCGCCTATCGCGCCTGGTTCCGGCGAGATCACCATCCCGACGAGATCGACGACGCATCCCTCATCGCCCACCATGCGCCGCGCGTCGAGCAGGAGATCGCGCGCTGAAGCGGAGCGGAGCGGACGGGCGACGGGTCGAGACGGGCCGAGGCGTGGCGGGAAGTGGCGGAAGAGCCGGGCGAAGGGAGGCAATGTGGTGAGCGAATTCCTGAGCGTGCGCATCGACGGGGCGATCGGCGAGCTTCGGCTCGAGCGGCCGGAGAAGCGCAATCCGCTCTCCATCGAGCTGCTCGAGGCGATCGCCGAAGCGGCGCGGCGTTTCGACGCGGCGCGCGGGCTCAAGGTCGTCGTCGTGCGCGGCAGCGGCGCGAGCTTCTCGAGCGGGGCCGATCTCGCGAGCTTCGCCTCGACGCCCGGACGCACGACGCGGGAGGTCGCCGAGCTCGGGCGCGCGATGGCCGACGCCCTCGAATCGATGCGAGCGATCACGATCGCCGCGATCCGGGGCTGGTGCGTCGGTGGCGGGCTCGTGCTCGCGTCGGCCTGCGATCTGCGGATCGCGAGCGTGGGAGCGCGTTTCTCGATTCCGGAGGTCGATCTCGGCATTCCGCTCGCCTGGGGCGGGATCCCGCGCCTCGTGCGCGAGCTCGGCCCTGCGCGGACGAAGGAGCTCGTGCTCACTTGCCGACCCTTCGATGCCGAAGAGGCGCACGCCGCCGGATTCCTGAACCGCGTGGTGCCCGAGGAGCAGCTCGATCCGGAGGTCGATGCGCTCGCGGCCGCGCTCGCGAAGAAGGCTTCGCATGCGCTCTTCTCCACCAAGCGGCACGTCAACGCCGTGACGGATCAGATGGTCGGAACGATGCGCTCGTGGTCCGACGCGGACGGCCTCGTCACGGCCTTCGCCGACGAAGAATGCGCCGCCGCACGCCGCGCCTATCTCGCTTCGAAGAAGACCGGCGCGAAGAATCCGGGCGCGCGCTAGGAGCCGATCGGCGCGGCCGATCGGCGGATCAGGGCGCGGTCCCGAGAATGCCCGCAGCGCGCAGGCGTGCGTCGACGCGCGACTGGAAGGGCTCGGTCAACGGGCCGGTCGCTTCCTGCATCTTGCCGATGAAGGCTTCGTTCAGCGTCGGAGTCTGCGCGAGCAGCTTCTGTGCGACCGGCGACTCCCAGAAATCGGCGATCGCGGCGACTTCCTTCGCGGTGAAATGCTGGGCGTAGACCGTCGCGTAGAGATCGGCCAGGAAGTCGACGTCGCCGAAGCGCTGCCCGAAATCCTTGCGTGCCTCTTCGAGGACGATCGCCTGCATCGGCTCGGTGATGGGGATGCCCGTCGAGGCGATGCCCGTCAGGACCTGCTCGGCGGCGGAGTAGGTCATCTGCTCGCTCATCTGGGCCGGGATGTTCTGGGCGACGAGGAAGCGCTTCATCGCGGCCCGAAACGCGGCATCGGGCTTCGCGATCTCGTCGGCGGCCTGCGCGGCGGGCAGTGCCGCGAAGGCGAATCCGAAACCGAGTCCGAGAAAGAGAGCGAGAGAGACCGCGAGTTTCGGCGAAGGACGGCGAGAGGCGCGCATGGCGGGGCTCCTGGGCTGATGGGGCGGCGGATCATACGTGGCCGCCTCCGTGCGCGCCCGCCCAGGAGCCTGACCCACGATCGGCGCTCAGGCGCCGCGCGGGCCATCTCGGGTCAGCCTCCTGGGGGCGAGGGCGGCGGAGAGGGTCAGGGCGACGACCTCGAGCGCGCCGGCCGCCAGCAGCGCTTCGGCCGCGGCTTCGAGCGTACCGCCGGTCGTGAGAACGTCGTCGACGAGGGCGATGCGCAGGCCGCCGAGGGGGCGTGCCTCGCGCGGGCGGGCGAGGCCGGGAGGACGACCGACGACCCGGAATGCGCCGGCGAGATTCGCCCGCCGCTGACGGGCGGAGAGGCCGGCCTGGGTGCCGGTATCCCGGATGCGGGCCAGCAGGCCAGGTGCGAAGGGGCGGCCGAGCCGGCGGGCGATCCGGTCCGCGATCCAGTCGGATTGGTTGAAGCCCCGCCGGCGCAGGCGGCTGGGATGCAGCGGAATCGGCACGACGAGGTCCGGCAGCTCGCGGGTCTCTGCCGTGAGTCGATCGGCCAGGGCATCGGCCAGATGCTCGACGAGGTGACGCGCGCTCGGAGCCGGACCGAAGGGGCCCCGCGGATTCTTGAAGGCGGGGATCAGGCGCGCGACGGGATCCGCGTGGCGGGCGGCTGCGAGGCAGCGATGCAGCGGGCTGCCGGCGGCGAGGCAGCCGGGACAACCGACGAGCCGTCCATCCGCGACGCCCCAGCTCGCCTCGCTCCCGGCAATTCGCGGATCGGCCGGCATCCCGCAGCGAGGACACCCGTCCGCCCTGCGCCACCAGGGCATCGCGCACGCACAGGTCCGACAGAGCGGCCGCTCGGAATGTGCTGCGAGCGCGACCCCGCAGACTGCGCAGGCCCGCGGCGCGAGCGCGCGGGCGAGGGCCAGGGTGTGGGCGCGAGCGGCGGCACCGACACCGCGGAGTGTTTGCGACGCACGGCGAGCAGCGTGCCCCGCCCGTCGAAGACCGGCCATGGCTCGCGTTCGGAGCCCTGCCCGGCGCGTGTCGGCCGGGGGCGCGAGGTCCATTCCGCATCGCCCCACTGCATCGCACCATCGCGTCGCACGGGGAGCGCCGCGGGATCGGGACCGGGTCGTTCGCGTTTCGCCTCAGGCGGCGGGGTCGGCCGCCGGATCGCCGGTGTCGTCCGCATCCGCATCCGCCTCTGCATCGGCGTCGTCCGCCCCCGAGCGCTTCTCCGGCTCCGGGTTCGGATCGATGCCCTCGATCTCGAGGTCGAGGCGCGGCGCGTCCTGCCAGAGGCGCTCGAGATCGAATTTGACGCGCGCCTCCGGATCGAAGACGTGGACGATCGCGTCGTTGCAATCGATCAGGACCCAGACGCCGTCGTCCATGCCCTCGACGCCGAGGGGCGCCTCGCCGTGGGCGTGGAGCGCCTCGAGGACGCCTTCCGCGATCGCGCGCACCTGCCGATCCGAGCGGCCGGTGAGCACGATGAACGTATCCGCGTAGAACGTGAGGCTGCGCATGTCGAGCACGATCGGCCGCTCGGCCTTGCGATCGAGCGCGGCCTCCACGATCCAGCGCGCCTTCTGCTTCGGTTCGACTGCCGTCATCGTCTCGTCCTCTCTCCGGCCGCTTCCCGAGCTTCGCTCACGGCATAACATCCGCTCTGTTCGATCGCCCCGCGGATCGACTCCGGGACGAGGTACCGGATCGACCGGCCCTCGCGGCAGGCCCGCCGGATCCCGCTCGAAGAGACGTCGAGGGCGGTGACCTCGACCAGATCGATGCGGGTTCCTGCCGTGGCGTGGATCGCGACCTGGCCGCCCGGCTCGAAGCGGAATCGCTCCCGCACGGCCTCCGGCATGCGCTCCGCCAGATCGCGCAATCGCCCCGGCGGCCGCGTCATGACCGCGAAATCGGCGAGCTCGAAGAGTCGCAGAGGCGAGCGCCATTCGCCCATCTCGGCGAAGGCATCCTCGCCCACGATGAAGACCGGGGGCGGGCCGTCGGGATCGCGATCCCGGATCAGCTTCAGCGTATCGACGAGATAGGACGGGCCGCTGCGGTCGACCTCGACCCGATCGACGTCGAAGGCCGGATTGCCGGCGATCGCCCCCTCGACCCAGGCGAGCCGCAGCGCCGCGGGCGCGATCGGATCGCCCTCGCGCTCGCGTTTATGGGGCGGGACCGCGCTGGGGACGAAATCGATCTGGTCGAGCGCGAGCGCCTCGCGCACCTCTTCCGCCGCCCGCAGATGGCCGAGATGGATCGGATTGAAGGTGCCCCCGAACAATCCGATGCGCGGCGCGCGGGGGCTCCGGCTCATCCGCGCAGCTGACCGTCGCCCATGAGCACGAACTTGCGCGTCGTGAGCCCCTCGAGACCCATCGGGCCGTAGGCGTGGAGCTTCGTCGTCGAGATCCCGATCTCGGCGCCGAGCCCGAGCTGGAAGCCGTCCGAGAAGCCGGTCGAGCAGTTGACGCCGACCGTCGACGAATTGACGCGACGCAGCCATTCCTGGCTGTTGGCGTAGTCGTTCGTCAGGATGATCTCCGTGTGATTCGAGCCGTAGCGGCGGATGTGCTCGATCGCCTGGTCCATCGAGTCGACGATCCGGACGGCGAGGATCGGCGCGAGGAACTCCTCCGCCCAGTCCGCGTCGGAGGCCGAGACCGCGTCGCCGAAGATCGCGCGGGTCGCCGCGCAGCCCCGGATCTCGACGCCCGCCTCGCGCAGATCCTTCAAGACGAGCGGAAGCACGCGCTCCGCCGCCCCGCGATGACAGAGCAGCGTCTCGAGCCCGTTGCAGACGGCCATCTGCCGCAGCTTCGATTCGTGGACGATCGCGACCGCCATCTCCGCCGGTGCACTTTCGTCGATGAAGACATGACACACGCCGGCGTCGTGGGCGATCACGGGGATCGTCGACTGCGCCCGCACCTTCCGGATCAGGCCCGGCCCGCCGCGCGGGATCACGAGATCGATCAGGTCGGAGAGGCCGAGCAGGACGTCGATCGCCGCGCGATCGACCGTCGGCAGGATCGTGATCGCAGCCTCGGGAATCCCGACCTCGCGGGCCGCAGCGCGCAGCTCCTCGCCGAGGGCGAGATTCGAATGGATCGCCTCGGAGCCGCCGCGCAGGATCACCGCGTTGCCCGCCTTCAGGCAGAGCGCCGCCGCATCGACCGTCACGTTGGGCCGCGCCTCGTAGATCATCGCGATGACACCGAGCGGGATCGACATCTGGCCGACGCGCAGGCCGTTGGGCCGGACGCTGTGGTTCGAGATCCGGCCGACCGGATCGGGCAGGGCCGCGACGTCGCGCAGGCCCTGCAGCATGTCGCGCCACTTGCCGTCCGAGAGCGCGAGCCGGCCGCGCAGCGGCGCCTCGACGCCCTTCTCCTCCGCGCTCGCGACGTCCTTCGCGTTCGCCGCGAGGATCTTCTCCCGGGCCGCCTCGAGCCGGGCCGCGGCGCATGCGAGCCATTCGTTCTTCTGGCGCGTTCCGAGCTCGGCCGTCACCTCGCTCGCCGCGCGCGCCGCCCGGGCGAGCGCACGCATCTCGGCCGCGAAGGCGGGCGAAGCGGTCGTCTCGGCGGGGGTTCGGTCGGCTCGGGTCGTCATCTCGGGCTCTCTATCCGGTTCGCGATCGGGCTCTCTGTCGGGCTCTCTGTCGGGCGCTCTGTCTGGCCAAGAATCGCGGAATCTCTCAATCGCGCGTGTCACGGAGCAGCACGAGGTCGTCGCGATGGATGATCTCGTCGCCGTTCGAGTATCCTAGCACCCGCTCGATCGCGTTCGTCCGCTCGCCTGCGATCCGGGCGACGTCGATCGACGAATAGCTCGCGAGCCCCCGTGCGACCTCCTGTCCACTCTCGTTCACGCAGGTCACCGACTCGCCGATCCGGAACTCCCCTTCGACGCGCAAGATGCCGGCAGGCAGCAGGCTTCGGCCCCGTTCGCTGAGCGCGCGCACGGCACCGGCATCGATCACGATCCGGCCGCGGCTCTTGGCCGTGAAGGCGAGCCAGTGCTTGTGGCCGCGCAGCTTCTCGCCGGGCTCGAAGAGCGTGCCGTGGGGCTCGCCCGAGACGAGCTTCTCGAGGATGCCGGGGATCTGGCCGTGACACAGGATCGTGGCGGCGCCGGAATGCGCCGCGTTCCGGGCGGCCTGCAGCTTCGTGATCATGCCGCCGCTGCCGTAGCGGGAGCCGGCGCCGCTCGCGATGCGCTCGATGGCGGGCGTGATCCTGGGGACGGTGCGGATCAGCGGGGGCTTCGGCTGCCCGGCTTCGGGCGGTCTTTCGTAGAGGCCTTCGACGTCGGTGAGGATCACGAGCAGGTCACCGCCGACCACGTTGACGATCGTCGCCGCGAGGTTGTCGTTGTCGCCGAAGCGGATCTCCTCGGTGGCGACCGTGTCGTTCTCGTTGACGATCGGGACGACGCCGAGGCGGAGCAGCTCGAGCATCGTGTGGCGTGCGTTCATGAAGCGCTCGCGGTTCTCGAGCCCGGCGCGGGTCAGGAGCACCTGGCCGACGTGCAGACCGTGGCGGGCGAAGCGGCGCTTATAGAGCTCGACGAGGCCGATCTGGCCGACGGCGGCGGCGGCCTGCTTCTCGCGGATCGTGCGGCCGTTGTGGTCCCAGCCGAGGCGGCCGGAGCCGATGGCGATGGCGCCCGAGGAGACGACGACGACCTGATGGCCGAGCTCGCGGACGCGGAAGACGTCGCGGGCGATGGATGTGAATTTGGCGGGGCGGAGCTGGCCGTCGCGGGTCAGCGTGCTCGAGCCGATCTTGACCACGATCCGCTTCGCTCGGGGGACCTGCTTCCAGGGGTCGGACTGCGCCATCACGCTCGCCTCGTTTCGCCCGCTTCCTTCGCCTCGTCCTCGCGGCGCGCGCGGTCGACGGCCTCGAACATCCGGGCGAGCAGCGCGTCGATGCCGAGATTCGTCGCGCCGGAGATGCGCAGCGGCGTGAGGCCCTGCTTCGCGAGGCGCGCCTCGAGGTCGGAGAGCTGGGCGGTGTCGTGGATCAGGTCGCATTTGTTGAGCACGACGATTTCGTGGCGCTCGAGCAGCTCGGGCCGGTAGCGCCCGAGCTCGCGGCGGATGGCGACGTAGTCGGCCTGCAGATCGCGTCCCTCGAGCAGCATCGCCGCGACGTCGAGCAGATGGATCAGGACGCGCGTGCGCTCGACGTGACGCAGAAACTGGTGTCCGAGCCCGGCGCCTTCGCTCGCGCCTTCGATCAGGCCCGGAATGTCCGCGACGACGATGCGCCGCTCGCCGCGCTCGACCACGCCGAGGGACGGGACGAGCGTCGTGAAGGGATAGTTGGCGACGCGCGGCTTCGCCGCGGAGATCCGGCGCAGGAGCGTCGACTTGCCGGCGTTCGGGAATCCGACGAGGCCGACGTCCGCCATCAGCTTGAGCGAGAGCCGGATGCGCCGGCACTGGCCGGGCTTGCCCGGCGTCGCGAAGTCCGGCGCCTGGCGCGTCGAGGTCTTGAAGCGCGCGTTGCCGAGGCCGCCGCGTCCGCCGCGCACGACGACGATGCGCTGGCCATGGCGCGTCAGGTCGGCGATCGGCGTCGCGTCCCCATCGGCGGCATCGCTTCGAGCGGATTCCTGCGCGATCGCGCCCGCGTCCGGCGCTTCATCGACGTGCTCGGGCTCGATCTCGATGAGGCGGCTGTAGCCGTCCTCGGCGTCTTCCTCGCCGATTCCGTCGGGCGACGCGTCCGGGGCGTCGCCGGGCCCGAAAGCGTCGTCGTCCTCGGCGATGTCTTCACCGGGCGCTGCGCCGGTATAGCTGCCGATGTGGCGCGAGGCGGAGCGGGCGACCGGGAGCTCCTCGAGCGCGTAGACGAGGGTGCCGACCGGGACGTGGATCTCGACGGGCGCTCCGGAGGCACCCTTCTTGTCGGTGCCGCCGCCGGGCTCGCCGTCCGCGGCCTTGATCCGGCGGGCGGATTTCAGGTCGAGCAGGGTCGCCACGTTGGTATCGGCGACGAGCACGACGTCTCCGCCCCGGCCGCCGTCTCCACCGTTCGGCCCACCGTTCGGGATGTACTTCTCCCGTCGGAACGAGACGTTCCCATCCCCTCCGGAGCCCGACTGGACTTCGAGCAGGGCCTCGTCGACGAAGAGATGTGCGTGCTTCATGATCGTCGCCGCCGGCGGCGCCTCGCTCGGAGGCTCGCCGGATGGGAAGGCGTCGCATCGAGTGTGGGGCTGCGGTCTGCGAGCAATCGGGTCACGCCCCCGACGACCCGCTCGCCCCAGCCGACTCCATGGACGGCCGAAGGAGGGATTCGCCGAATGACGGTCCTGATCGGGTGGACGCTCGTCGATCCCGATCCGTCTACTCGAGCGGACTCGAGCGGACTCGAGCGGACTCGAGCCGACCCGGATCAGGCGACGCTAGTCGATATGCGCGACGGTTCGGCCACGCGAGGTCCCGAAGCGGACCTTGCCGTCCTTCAGGGCGAAGAGCGTGAAATCCTTGCCGCGGCCGACGTTGCGACCTGCATGGATCTTCGAGCCGACCTGCCGGACGATGATCGAGCCCGCCGAGATCTCCTGACCGCCGAAAACCTTCACGCCCCGGCGCTGGCCGTCGCTGTCGCGACCGTTGCGGGAGCTGCCCTGACCTTTTTTATGCGCCATCTCTTACCCCTGGATCTGATCCACGCGGATTTCGGTGTAGTCCTGGCGATGGCCGTACTTGCGGCGATAGCCCTTGCGGCGCTTGTGCTTGAAGGTCATCACCTTCGCGGCGCGGTCCTGCGCGACGATCGTGCCCACGACCGAGGCGCCCGCGAGCGTCGGTGCACCGATGCGCACGGCCTCGTCGCTGCCGATCAACAAGACGTCGCCGAGGGTCACCTTCGAGCCGACCTCACCCGCCAGACGTTCCACCCGCAGCGAGCCACCCGGGCTCACGCGATACTGCTTCCCACCGCTGCGTACGACAGCGTACATATTCGACCTCGATTCATTCGGAGCGCGGGATTATCCGCGATTCCGCTTCCCCGTCAACCGGTTGGATTGCCTCTTCGGGCGCCGCCGCCGCCTCGGCGCCCGCGGTTGGAGCCGCCGTCGACGGCTCCACGGAGGCGGCCTGAATCTCATCGGCCGCCTGCTCGGGGGCGCCTGCGATTTCCGGCTCGGCGGTGCCGTTCGCCCCGAAGGACGGCTCCGAGGGCTCCGAGGAGATCTCGAAGGCCTCATCGATCTCCGGCTCGAGGCGATCCGTACCGAATTCATCCCCGAGTTCGTCTGCAGCAGCGATGGCGTCCTCGACCTCGTCTTCGAGCAGGTCCGACTCGAGACCGGGATCCACCCCGGCCTCTTCGAGCTCCCCGGAGCCGTCCGGCTCGCCGGCCTCGTCCCGACCCCGCCCGCCCCGCCGACGTCTCCCACGCCGAGCCCGTTCGGGGCGCTCGCCCGGAGCATCGGGATGGCGGTCCTGCAGCCACGACAGCGCGATCTCGGCCGGAGGACCCGGCTCGAGGACCAGCAGCTCGAACTGCTCCTGATGCATGCCGGGCCGGGCACGGATCTCGATGTCCTTGCCGATCGCCCGCGACAGGTCCGAGACCCCCTGCTTCGAGCGGGTCAGCAGCTCCTCGGCGACGTGCGGATTGACGGCGATGGCGATCGACCGCCCCTCGAGCCGCGGCAGGTGCTTGCGGATCTCGCGCAGCACGCGGAACGCGACGCTCTCGCGCGAGAGCACGTAGCTGCGCCCCTCGCAGTGGCTGCACGGCTCGCAGAGCGTCTGCACGAGGTTCTCGCGCGTGCGCTTGCGCGTCATCTCGACCAGGCCGAGCTCCGAGATCTTGAGGATGTTGGTCCGCGCCTTGTCCGCGCGCAGTGCTTCCTGGAGCGCGCGGTAGACCTTGTCGCGGTTGCCCGCGGATTCCATGTCGATCAGATCGATGATGATGAGGCCGCCGAGGTTGCGGAAGCGCAGCTGCCGTACGACTTCCTGCACCGCCTCGAGGTTGGTCTTGAGCACCGTCTCCTCGAGATCGCGCTTGCCGACGAAGCGCCCGGTGTTGACGTCGATCGACGTCAGGGCCTCGCTCTTGTCGATCACGAGCGAGCCGCCGCTCTTGAGCCAGACCTTGCGCTCGAGGTTGGCGTGGATCTGATGCTCGAGGCCGAAGCGGTCGAAGATCGGGAAGGTCTGCTCGTAGAGCTCGATCTGCGGCTTGGGCTCGGCGACGAAGCGGTCGACGAAATGCTGGATGCTCTCGTAGACGTTCTTGTCGTCGGCCACGATGCGCTTGGTCTCGGGTCCGGCGAGATCGCGCACGATGCGCAGGGGCAGATCGTGCTCGGAGTAGAGGATCGCCGGCGCCGATTTGTCGGCGTTGCGCTTCTGGATCGCGGCCCAGACGGTCGCGAGGTAGCGGATGTCGGCCTGGAGATCTGCTTCGCGCACACCATCGCCGGCGGTGCGGATGATGAAGCCGAGCTGCGGCGGCCGCAGGCGCTCCACGATCTCGCGCAGTCTTCTTCTTTCTTTATCCGAGCCGATGCGGCGCGAGACGCCGACGCGTCGCGACCACGGCGTCAGGACGAGATGCCGGCCCGGGATCGAAATGTTGGACGTGATGCGCGCGCCCTTCGTCCCGATCGGCTCCTTCGCGATCTGGACGATGATCTCCTGGCCTTCGTGGAGCACCGTATCGATGCGCGGCGGCGCCGAACGGCTGCCCCGCCCTCCGCGGCTGCCGCCGCGGCGCCCGCGTCCGCCGCCATCGCCGTCGTCGCCGGTCTCGAAGGTGCTCTCGAAGTAGTCGCCGACGTAGAGAAAGGCGGCCTTCTCGAGGCCGATGTCGACGAACGCCGCCTGCATGCCGGGCAGGACGCGTGAGACGCGCCCCTTCACGACGTTGCCGACGACGCTCTTGTCGCGCTCGCGTTCGATGTGGAGCTCGGCGAACTGGCCGTTCTCGAGCAGCGCGACCCGGGTCTCCCCGAGCTCCGCGTTGATGATGATCTCGTTCTGCATCGTCCCGCCTGATCGGTGTCCACCCCGCTCCGTCTGCGCGTCCTGTTCGGACGGCGCAGACGACGAGGGCGTCGCACCGGCTCTCGCGAGGCCGATCGATCGGTTCCCGGATCCGGCTGGAGGAAGGAACTGGCTTGGCCGGGATTGCGATGCGCCCGGATCGTTCCGGGATCGCGCGTCGCGCTCACTGGCTGGGGTGCTGCGGTGGACGAGCCAGCGAGGCTCGTCGCGAGAGGCGTGCGCGGACCGGACGATTCAGCCGGTTCCCACTGCACGTTCGGACGTCGACGTTCTCCTCTTCTCTTGATGCCCGATGCCCGGGATCCCTCGTTTCGAGGAGCGCCCGGGCGGTCGACCTGGGTTGTTGGATCGATCGCTCGCTCTGTTGTTGTCGTTCCCAGCGCCTCGGTCTGCGCTGCTCACCTTCTGATCGGGCATGCTCGGCCGGTCGGAGCACCGGTCGGCAGGGGCCAGAATCACGAGGGTCTCGGCTCCGCTGGTCCTTCGAAGGAATTCTCGGCTCTCGAGCAGCACCCCGCCGCCGTCCGACTCCCTCGGGTGATCAGCCCTGCATTCGTCTCCCGCGCCGCTCTCGCCCCGGGAAGCCGTCTCGTCGGGGCAAGTCCCGTTCGAGGAGCGCTCGAGGCCTCTTTCGAGGTTTTGTTCGAGGATCGGCGAGGGTTGCTATCACTCCGACGGGTGGATCCCGCCAAAGGGGTGGTCGTTCGTCTCTTCACTCGAGACCGCCACGAATCCTTCACGGAATCCGAGGCCGACGCACCGGCGAATGCAATGCCGATCAAGAACCGGCATCACCGTCAAAAATCTGGGGTCGAGAGTCATGGATTTGGAGCGGCCCGTCAACACGGATCCTCGACGCGGGCTGCCTTCGGTGGACCGGCTGGTGCAGGCGGTCGCGGCCGCGGCGCCCGGCCTGCCGCCGTGGGCGGTCCGTGCCGCCGCCCGGGCTCGGCTCGGCGCGCTGCGCGACGGGGGGCCTGCCGCGCTGGTGAAGCGCTCGGATGGCCCCGAGGGGGCTGCTTCCTTTATGGAGGGGCTGACGAGCCAGGTCGCCCAGGACGCACGCCGGCTCGCAGCACCCCATCCCCAGCGCGTGCTCAACGCCACCGGGATCCTGCTCCACACGAACCTCGGCCGGGCGCCGCTGGCCGCTGCCGCCCGGTCGGCCGTCGCCCGGGCGGCGGAGGGCTATTCGAGCCTCGAGCTGGATCTGGAGACGGGCCGCCGCGGCGCTCGGCTGGGCCGGGTCGCCGCGAAGCTCGTCCAGCTCTCGGGGGCCGAGGCCGCCCATGTGGTGAACAACAATGCGGCGGCGCTGCTGCTCGCCCTCAATACCCTCGCGATGGGTCGGCCCGTCGTCGTCTCCCGGGGCGAGCTGGTCGAGATCGGGGGCTCGTTCCGTGTCCCCGCCATCATGGAGCGGGCCGGCGTCCGGCTGCTGGAGATCGGGACGACCAATCGCACCCACCTCGCCGACTACCGCGCCGCCCTCGCCGCCGATCCCGCCCTCTTCCTGAAGGTCCACCGCAGCAACTTCGAGCAGACCGGCTACGTCGCCGAGGCGGACGTCGCGGCCCTCGCCGAGCTCGCCCATGCCCACGGCCTCCCGCTCGTCGAAGACCTCGGGAGCGGAACGCTCGTCGATCTCGGCGGGTCGGGCCTCCCGGCCGAAGCCTTCGTGCCCGCCCGGCTCGCGCAGGGCGTCGACCTCGTCTGCTTCTCCGGCGACAAGCTCCTCGGTGGTCCCCAGGCGGGCATCCTGGTCGGCCGGCGCGACCTGATCGAGGCGATGCGGCAGAACCCGCTCGCCCGGGCGCTCCGGGTCGACAAGCTGACCCTCGCGGCGCTCGACGCGACCCTCGACCTGCTGCTCGAGCCGGGCCGCGCCGACGAGATTCCGATCGTCGCGGGGATCCGAGCGCCGGAGCCCGTGCTGCGTGCGCGCGCCGAGCGGCTTCGGGAATGCCTGTCGGCCGTGCTGCCGCCGAGCCTCGTGCTCGCGTCGGCGACCAGCGAAGGGGCGGTCGGGGGCGGTTCGCTGCCGGCGCTTCGCCTCGAGGGGCCGGTGGTCGTCGTGCGGGGGCCCGGGCTCGCGGCCCTCGTCGATCGTCTGCGGGCGGCGCCTGTCCCGGTGGTGGCGCGGCTCTCCGACGATGCGCTCTGGCTCGACGTGCGAACGCTCGCCGAAGACGAGCTGCCCCTCGTCGTCGATGCTTTCGCGCACGCTCTTCGTTGATCGGCCCCGAGGGTTCGGGTAGGCTCGCTCGAACCCCCAGCTGCCCCGTTCGTCATTCGAGGATCTCGCAGCGCGATCGTTCTCAATGAGGAAGGCGAACGTGATTTCTTCGACGCATTCGTCCGACGATTCCGCAGGCACCCGCGCCGCGAGCCCGTCCGGTCCGCGGCTGCTTGCCGTCGGCGGTGGCAAGGGCGGTGTCGGCAAGACCTTCGTGACGGCGAACCTCGCCACCGCGCTCGCGCGTGCAGGCAAGCGTGTCGTGGTCGTCGACGTGGATCTCGAAGGCGCGAACCTGCACACCTGCCTCGGCGTCGCTTCGCCCCAGAAGACGCTGGCCGACTTCGTCTCCGAGCGCGAAGAGGATCTCGGCAAGCTCCTGATCGATACGCCGCTCGCGAACCTCAAGCTGATCGCCGCGACCCACGGCAATCTCGCCGATGCACAGCCGAGCCATCTGCGGCGCGTGCGGCTGCTGCGCAGCCTGCGCCAGCTCGATGCCGACTTCGTGCTGCTCGATCTCGGGGCCGGCGCCCACGCCTCCGTGCTCGATTATTTCCTGGTCTCCGACGACGGCATCCTCGTCGTCCAGCCCGAGCCGACCTCCGTCGAGAACACCTACACCTTCCTGCGCGCCGCCTTCTATCGCCGCATGCGCCTGGCGATGGTGGGCCATGGGGTGCGCCAGCTCGTGACGCTCGCGATGGACCAGAAGAACGAACGCGGCATCAAGAGCCCCCTCGACCTGCTGCGCGAGATCGAGGCGACCGACGGCGCGGAGGCCCATCGCTTCGTCGAGACGATGCGGGTCTTCCGGCCGCGGCTGATCGTGAACGCGGTCCGGACGGCCGAGGACGTGAAGCTCGGCTTCGCGATCGCGAGCGTCTGCAAGAAGTATTTCGGCATCGAGGTCGAGTACCTCGGCTACGTCAACTACGACGAAGAGGCGCGCCGCTCCGTTTCGCTCCGGCGGCCCATCGTCGACCTGCGAAGCGATACGGACGTCTCGATCTACCTGCAACGCATCGCGCGCAAGCTCCTCGAGCCGGCAGCTGCGACGAGCGCCGCGTCCGCGCGGAGTGCCGGGCCGCCGACGGGCGTCGCGGCGGCGCCCGAACGCGCGCGGGGAGCGCAGGGGCTCGCGCATCCGTCGTCGACGGGTGGATCCGGGTTTTCGAGAGGATGATGGGGATGAGGGGGATCGACGAGCTCGACCACTACGAAATGCTCGAGATCGCGCGCGGCGCGACGCCCGGGGAGATCGACCGCGCCTACCGGTTGGCGCAGGAGACCTACGCCGACGGCTCGCTCGCGCTCTACTCGATCTTCGAGACGCGCGACGCCAAGGAGATCCGCGCCCGACTCGACGAGGCCTATCGCGTTCTCGCCGATCCCGAGCTTCGGTCGAGCTACGACGTCGAGCACGCGAGCGCCGGCTCGGAGGTCGCAGAGCGACACGAGAACGCGTCGGTTCCGGCGCTCGATCCGACGGCGCGGGCGGGGGCATCCCGGGAGAGCGGCCTTCGCACGCACGACGGGGTTCGCGCATCGGCCGGTGCGACGGTTTCGCCCGCGCGCCTCGATGCGGCGGTCGAGGTCGCGACGAGCGGCGTCTTCGAAGGGGGCGCCGAGGATTACGAGGTCGACGAGGATCCCGGCGGCGATTTCGACGGGCCCCGCCTGCGCCGGACCCGGCTCTTCCGCGGCTACGAGATCGATCAGATCGCCGACGTGACGAAGATCTCGGGGCTCCATCTGCGCAACATCGAAGACGAGAATTTCGGCGAGCTCCCGGCGGACGTCTATGTCCGGGGTTTCGTGACCGCGTATGCCCGGACGATCGGGCTCGATCCGCAAGCCGTCGTCCCCGGCTACATGGCTCGGCTCCAGGAGTCGCGGCAGAAGAATCAGAAGAGCCGATTCCTCGGCCTTCGTTAGTGCCGGAATCCCGCGATCGCGATGCGCGCTCCGGCGTGCCTTCGGCCGCCTCCTCCGAACGGGGCGGAGGCCGGGGCCAGCCCGAAGGAGCCGCTTGCATGCCGCAGCCCCCCGACGCACTGGACGATCCGGTCGCTGCGCCGGGCGGCCTCGCCTTCACGGTCGAGGAGGGGGCAGCGGGCCAGCGCGTCGACGCAGCGCTCGCGGCCCTCGCGGACGTCTCGCGGTCCCAGATCAAGCGTTGGCTCGACGAGGGACGGGTCCTCGTCGGCGGGCGCGCGGTGCGGGCGAGCCGGCTGCTCGCGCTCGGGGAGACGATCGAGGCTCGCCCGCTCGAGCCGGTCGCCCTCTCGCTCGAAGCCGAAGCGATCCCTCTGGTCGTGCTGTTCGAGGACGCGGACCTGATCGTCATCGACAAGCCGGCCGGTCTCGTCGTCCACCCCGCGCCGGGCCATCCGAAGGGCACCCTCGTGAACGCACTGCTCCATCATTGCCGCGGCGAGCTCGCCGGGATCGGCGGCGTGCTGCGTCCCGGCATCGTCCACCGCCTCGACCGCGGGACCTCGGGTGTGCTCGTCGCGGCGAAGACCGACCTCGCCCACCGCGGCCTGGCCGAGCAATTCGCCCGCCACACGATCGAACGCATCTACCGCACCTTCGTCCGCGGCCTGCCCCGGGCGAGCGCCGGCCGCATCGATCGCCCGATCGGTCGCCACCCGGACGACCGCCAACGCATGTCCGTCCGGACTCGGGCGGGGCGCCCGTCGGCGACCCGCTGGCGGGTTCTCGGGCGCGATCGGGCGCAGGGCATCTCGGCTCTCGAGATCCGGCCCGAAACCGGCCGGACCCATCAGATCCGGGTCCACCTCGCGAGCGCCGGCCTGCCCGTCGTCGGGGATGTCGTCTATGGCCGGGCGCGCGGCGACGAGGCGGTCCTCGGTCGGCCGGCACTCCATGCCGCCCACCTGGGCATCGACCATCCGCGCAGCGGCGCGCGCCTCGGCTTCGATGCGCCCCTGCCGCCGGATCTGCAGAGCTGGGTGGACACCCTCGTCCTCGAGCCCGACGAGGACGACCCCCCGGCCGAGAACGCGAGGCGGAGCCGGCCCGGGGCCGCGCCCGGGGCCGGCGGGCGGAGCCAGGGATGACCGGAAATCGCGCAGGATATCTTTGCGATCCTGTTCTCGAACAGCTCGGCGTGCTTCATGGATTCGCCGAGCGCGGTGCGCAACCACCCGATTCCACGGTGTTTCTTCGTCAGGTCCACGGTGTGCGCGCCGTGCACGCCGAGCCGCCGCCTGCGCCGGCCCGCTCGGGGGCCCAGGCCGGCGGGCTCGAGGAGGCCGATGCGATCGTCTCGGGAACGCCGGGCCTTGCGGTCGGCATCGTGACGGCCGATTGCGTCCCGATCCTCGTGGCCGCGGCGGACGGGCGCCGGGTGGCCGCGATCCACGCCGGCTGGCGGGGGCTCGCCGCCGGTGTCATCGAGGGGGGAATCGAAGCGATGGGGATCGCTCCGGAGCAGCTGGTCGCGGCCATCGGCCCCGCGGCCCGGGGCTGCTGCTACGAGGTCGACGCGCCCGTCGCCGGGGCCCTTGCCCAGCGCTACGCCGCGCTCCTGCCCGGGGTGCTCGTTCCGGGCCGGCCGGGCCGCCATCAGCTCGACCTGCCCGCCCTGGCCGGCCGGATCCTGGAGGCGCTCGGCCTGGCACCCCTCCGGCTCGGCCTGGCCCAATGCCACTGCACCATCTGCACGCCGGGCCCGCGCTTCGAGTCCTACCGCCGGGACGGCGCGGCGGCCGGCCGGCTCCGGCATTTCATCTCTCCTGCCCCCGGGCTCGCGGCGGTCCGGTCCGGTCCGACTCGTGGCCCGAGCGGCGCCGAGGGTTGACAGTCGCCAGCGTGGCCGGGTAGATTGCGCCTCGCTCCCATCGATCGCTGACGGAGCCACCCGAGCCGTTCAGGGGTCGGACCGATCGACGCGACTTGGCCGCACTCTAGAAGAGTCTCGGCAGACAGCGCGACGAACCATCGCGAGAGCCCTGGAAAGCCATCAACTCCGAACGCATCAACTCCGAACGTAGAGTCGACGATCGAGATGACGTCGACCATCTCGAGAAGGTGTCGACGACGGGCCGGATGAGCCCGCCCCGGCATTCGAGACGAAGCCCGAGATAGAGGCCGAAACAGAAGCCGTGAACGAGCCGAGCGCGATCGCGAAGGCGAGCCCCGGCGAGACGGTCCCTCGAACCTGACGACAGACGCGCGAAGCGCGACCACAGCGAGCCGGACCGGACGAGCCGGAAGGCCCGCCCGGTCGAATCCCGGCAACCGAATTCCGACGTCCGACTGCCTTCTCCCCCGGACGCGCCGACGGTCGATCCCGACCCGACTCCCCACACAAGACCCACCGCCGAATTCCAACAACCCTTCGAGACCTACAGAGAGAGATCCTCGTGAGCAGTGAGCGCCTGACCGAGACCAGCAGCAAGGACGGATCCGGATCCGGTCCCCAGAACAACAACCGCAATCGCCGTGGCCGCGGGCGTCGCTCGCGCAGCCAGGGCGGCGGGGGCGGGGGCGGTGGTGGCGGCGGAGGCGGCGGTGGTGGACATCGCAGCAGCCGCAGCGACGCGCCGAAGCGCGACTACCTGCCGAGCGACGCGGAGCTCGCCGAAGAAGAAGCCGACCTCGAAAATCAGTCGGACGACCCCTCCGAGACGATCTACGTCCGCGAGCTGAAAGAGAAGTCGATGCCGGAGCTGATGAAGCTCGCGGAGTCGATGGACGTGGAGAACGCGGCGGGCCTGCGCAAGCAGGACCTGATCTTCGCGATCCTGAAGACCCAGACCGAGAACCGCGGCCGGATCTTCGCCGAGGGCGTGCTCGAGATCCTGCAGGACGGCTTCGGCTTCCTGCGCGCTCCGGACCAGAACTACCTCGCGGGCCCCGACGACATCTACGTCTCGCCCTCCCAGATCCGGCGCTTCAACCTGCGCACCGGCGATTCCGTCGAAGGCCAGGTCCGCTCGCCGAAGGAAGGCGAGCGTTATTTCGCGCTGCTGAAGGTCGAGTCGATCAACTTCGAAGAGCCTCGCAACGCGAAGCACAAGATCCTCTTCGACAACCTGACGCCGCTCTATCCGCAGGAGAAGTTCACCCTCGAGACCAAGTCCGGCGGCATGACGACGCGCATCATCGACCTGATCGCGCCGCTCGGAAAAGGTCAGCGCGCGCTGATCACCTCGCCGCCGAAGGCCGGCAAGACGATGCTGCTCAAGGACATCGCCAACGCCATCGCCGAGGCGCATCCCGAGGTCTACCTGATCGTGCTGCTCATCGACGAGCGGCCCGAGGAAGTGACCGACATGCAGCGGACGGTGAAGGCCGAGGTCATCTCCTCGACCTTCGACGAGCCCGCGACGCGCCACGTCCAGGTCGCCGACATGGTGATCGCCAAGGCGAAGCGTCTCGTCGAGCACGGCCGCGACGTCGTGATCCTGCTCGACTCGATCACGCGCCTCGCCCGCGCCCACAATACCGTCGTTCCGCACTCCGGAAAGATCCTCTCGGGCGGCGTCGACTCGAACGCGCTCCACAAGCCGAAGCGCTTCTTCGGCGCGGCGCGCAACGTCGAGGAGGGCGGCAGCCTCACGATCGTGGGCACGGCCCTCATCGACACCGGCTCGCGCATGGACGAGGTCATCTTCGAGGAGTTCAAGGGCACCGGCAACTGCGAGATCGTGCTCGATCGCAAGCTCGCCGACCGGCGCACCTATCCGGCGATCGACATCAATCGCTCGGCGACCCGCCGTGAGGAGCTCCTCATGGACGAGAACACCCTCAACCGGATGTACATCCTGCGCAAGGTGCTCGCGCCGCTCTCGCCGGTCGACTCGATGGAGTTCCTGATGGGGAAGATCGAGAAGACCTCGACGAACGCGGAGTTCCTCGAGTCGATGAACTCCTGATCGAAGGGAACGCGAGCGTCCCGTGGCCGACTTTCTCGAGCGGATCGCCGAAGCCGAAGCGCGTTCGCGCGAGATCGAAACCCAGCTCTCGGATCCCCAGACTGCGAAGCAGTCGGGGGCGATCGAGAAGCTGGGGCGTCGCCTCGGCGCGCTCCGGCCGCTGATCGAGACGGGCAGCCGCTACCGGGCCGCCGTCGCCGAGCTCGCCGATTCGAAGCGCATGCTCGAGGACGACGATCCCGAGCTCGCCGAGCTCGCGCGCTCCGAGATCGAACGCCTCGAGGAGGCGATTCCCAAGCTCGAGCTCGAGCTGCGCATCCTGCTGACGCCGAAGGATCCCAACGACGAGAAGAACGCGATCTTCGAGATCCGCGCCGGCACTGGCGGAGACGAAGCCGCGCTCTTCGCGGCCGAGCTCTACCGCATGTACACGCGTTATGCGGAAGGCCGGCGCTGGAAGATCGAGCCGCTCTCGTATTCCGAGACCGACGGCGGCGGCCTCAAGGAGATCATCGCCAAATTCGAGGGCCAGGACGTCTTCAGCCGGCTCAAGTACGAGAAGGGCGTCCACCGCGTCCAGCGGGTGCCCGAGACCGAGAACCAGGGCCGCATCCATACCTCGACCGTGACCGTCGCCGTCATGCCCGAGGCCGAAGAGGTCGACGTCGAGATCAAGAACGACGAGCTCCGCATCGACGTCATGCGCGCCGGCGGACCGGGCGGCCAGAGCGTCAACACGACGGATTCGGCCGTCCGCATCACGCATCTGCCGTCGGGGCTCGTCGTGCAATGCCAGGACGAGAAATCGCAGCACAAGAACAAGGCCAAGGCGATGACGGTGCTGCGCAGCCGGCTGCTCGCCCTCGAGCAGGAGCGGGTCGACGCGGAGCGCTCGAAGGAGCGCCGCTCCCAGGTCGGAACCGGCGAGCGCAGCGAGAAGATCCGGACCTACAACTTCCCCCAGAGCCGCGTCACGGATCACCGCGCCGGCGTGACCCTCCACAAGCTCGACGCCGTCATGACCGGGGATCTCGACGAGCTGCTCGACGCCGTCCACGGCCAGATCGCGGCCGCCCGCGAGAGCGGCACCGAGATCGCTCGCCAGGACGACGACGCATGAGCGAAGATGCCCGGCCGGCGGCGAGCGATCGCGACCGGACCTGGACGGTGCTCGAGCTGCTCCGCTGGACGACGGACTACTTCCAGCGCAGCGGCATCGAGTCCGCGCGCCTCGACGCCGAGCTGCTCCTGGCTCATGCCCTCGAGAGCCCGCGGCTGCGCCTCTACATCGACTACGAAAAGCCCGTGCTCCCCGCCGAGCGCGATCGCTTTCGGGTCCTGGTCCGCAGCCGCGCCGTCGAGCGGGTCCCGGTCTCGATCCTGCTGGGCGAGCGCGAGTTCTGGTCCCTTTCGTTCAAGGTCACGAAGGACGTCCTGACCCCGCGCCCCGATACCGAGACCCTCGTCGAGGCGGCCCTCTCGAAGCTGAAAGCCCCCGGTTTCAGGCCGGCCGACCCGGCCGGTCGCATTCGGATCCTCGATCTCGGCACCGGATCGGGGGCGATCGCCCTCTCGCTCGCCTCGGAGCTCCCCGAAGCGGACCTCACGGCCAGCGATCTTTCGCAGGCTGCGCTTCAGATTGCGGCGGAAAATGCCGATCGCCTGCAGCAGAAAGAGAGAGTCCGTTTCCTGCACGGCGATCTCTTCGGGCCCGTCGCGGGCGAGCGCTTCGACCTCGTGGTGTCGAATCCGCCGTACGTCGCGAGGCGGGACGAAGGGAAGCTTCCACCCGAGCTGGCACACGAGCCCGAGATGGCGCTCTTCGCCGGCGAAGATGGACTCGACGTGATCCGGCGCCTGGTGGCCGGTGCAGGGGCGCATCTCTCGCCCGGCGGATGGCTCCTCATCGAGCTCTCGCCGGAGCAGGCGGGTACGGTCGAGCAGGAGCTGAGCAGAGCGGGTTTCGTGGATGTGGAGCGGCGTTTCGACCTGGCCCGTCGACCGCGAGTCGTCGGGGGACGTTGGCCGGGGACAGGATCGGGCTGACCGCGAAAGATCGCGGGACAGTCGTCGCGACGGGGAGTGGCGAAGCTTCCGCGTGCGGCAGGGAGACGAGACATGGCTGCCAGATCGACTGCGAAACTGATGCGTGTCCTGAAGAGCGACGCCGCGGGCTTCTCCGAAGAGTGGAGGGCGATCTGCGATCGGCGCGGGGACACCGTCCTCGACGTCGAGCGCGACGTCGCGAAGATCATCGCCGACGTGCGCGCAGGCGGAGACGAAGCGCTGCTGGCGTTCGTGAAGAAATTCGACGGCGCGAAGCTCGACAAGCTCGAAGTGACGAAGGAGGAGTGGGACGAGGGCTGTGACCGCGTCGCCTCCGCCGACCGCGCCGCGATCGGCAAGGCGGCGATGCGCGTGCGCGAGTTCCACCGCAAGCGGATTCCCTCCTCGTGGGAGATGCGCGAAGAAGGCGGCGGCTACATGGGTCAGCGCGTCCGGCCGCTCGCGCGGGTCGGGCTCTACGTGCCCGGCGGCAAGGCCGTCTACCCGTCCTCGGTCGTGATGAACGCGATTCCGGCCTCCGTCGTCGAGGTGCCCGAGATCGTGATGGCGACGCCGCCCGGACCGGACGGCACGATCCGCCCCGAGGTGCTGATGGCCGCGCGCGTCGCCGGCGTGCACCGCGTCTTCAAGATGGGCGGCGCCCACGCGATCGCCGCCCTCGCCTACGGCACGCCGACCGTCCCGCGTGTCGACAAGATCACCGGCCCCGGCAACGTCTGGGTCGCCACCGCCAAGAAGCAGGTCTTCGGCCAGGTCGGCATCGACAGCGAAGCCGGGCCGACCGAGGTCTGCATCGTCGCCGACCGCACGGCGACGCCCGCCTGGCTCGCCGCGGATCTCATCTCCCAGGCCGAGCACGACGAGCTCGCCCAGTCGATCCTCGTGACCCATGTGAAGGCGCTCGTCAGCGCGGTGCAGGACCAGGTCAAGCGCCAGCTCGCGGGCCTCGACCGCGCCGCGATCGCGACCAAGTCGATCAAGGCGCGCGGCGCGATCGTCCAGACGCGCAGCCTCGAGGAGTCGCTGCGGGTCGCCGACGAATACGCCGCCGAGCATCTCGTGCTCGCCGTCGAGGATCCGGACAAGGCCTCGAAGACGGTGCAGAACGCGGGCGCGATCTTCCTCGGTCACTACACCCCGGTCGCCGTCGGTGATTACCTCGCCGGCCCGAACCACGTCCTCCCCACAGGGGGAACGGCGCGCTTCTTCTCGCCCCTTTCGGTGGAGGATTTCCTGAAGCGGACCAGCTTCATGAAGTTCGAGCCGCCGAAGCTGCGCGAGCTGGGCGCCGACATCGTGCGCCTCGCGAACGTCGAGGGGCTGACCGGCCATGGCGCGTCGGTGGAGCTGCGGCTACAAAAGATCCGCCGCGCCCGCCGAGAACGCGAAGCCGCGCGCGAAATCGAGCTCTAGCGATCCAGGTCGGTCTCCCGGCTCTCGAATGCGGTCCAGCAGGGGCCGGTCCCGCCGCTCGGCGAGGTCCGGTGGAGTGCCCATGGCGTCCAGGCAACGACAAGCGAACGAGGCAGAACGGCCGGGCCGGGCCGCGACCATCGCGCGCAAGACCAAGGAGACCGAGATCCGGGTCCGTCTCGATCTCGACGGCTCGGGTCAGTACCAGGTCTCGACCGGCATCCCCTTCTTCGACCACATGCTCGAATCCTTCGCCCGCCACGGCCTGTTCGACCTCGAGCTCGAGGCGAAGGGGGATCTCGCCGTCGATCTCCACCACACGGTCGAGGACGTCGGCATCGCCCTCGGCCAGGCCTTCCGCGAGGCGCTCGGCAGCGCGGTCGGGATCCGCCGCTTCGGCGCCTGTCTGCTCCCGATGGCCGAGTCGAAGGTCGAGGTCGCCGTCGACGTCTCGAACCGCCCCTATCTCGTCTACCAGCTCGAGCTCGAGAACCTCCGGATCGGGACCTTCGACGCGAGCCTGACGGAAGACTTCATGTACGCCTTCTCGCAGAGCGCCGGCCTCGATCTGCACATCGAGAAGCGGTACGGCAAGAGCCCGCACCACTGCGTCGAGGCGGCCTTCAAGGGCGTCGCCCGCGCCCTGCGCGAGGCGGTCGCGATCGATCCGCGCGAGACGGGGCTCCCGACGGTCAAGGGGGCGCTGTAGCGCCATGCGACCGCGCATCGCGCTCGTCGACTACGGCGCCGGCAACATCCGCAGCGTCGCGAAGGCCCTCGAGCGCTCGGACCTCACGCCGGTCGTCACTGCGGATCCGAAGGTCGTGCTCGGGGCGGACGGCGTGCTGCTGCCCGGCGTCGGCGCATTCAAGGACGCGGTCTGCTCCCTCGAAGACGCGGGGCTCGCCGACGCGATCCGCAAGGTGACCGATCACGGCCGGCCCTATCTCGGGCTCTGCTTCGGCCTGCAGCTGCTCTTCGAGGTCGGCGAGGAGCACGGCAGCACCACCGGTCTCGGCGTCTTCCGGGGCCGCGTCACGCGCTTTCCCGATCAGGTCGCGGGCCCGGCCGGGGCCGGAGGCTCCGGCGCGCCCGCGCGGCCGCTGCGCGTCCCGCACATCGGCTGGAACGAGGTGTGTTATTCGGGCAGCCATCCGATGATCGAGCTCCTGCCCGAGCGCGACATCTATTATTTCGTGCATTCGTACCGCCCGGAGCCGACGGATCTCGAGTACGTCGTCGGCTGGACGGACTACGGCGGGCGCTTCGCCTCGGCCGTCGCCCGCGCCAACGTCTTCGCCGTGCAGTTCCATCCCGAGAAGAGCCAGGCCGCGGGCAAGCGCCTGCTCGATGCCTATCGCCAGTGGCTGGAGGCTTGTTAGTGGGAGCGCGCGCGCCCTTCGAGCTGATTCCCGCGATCGACCTGCTCGGCGGCCGCGCCGTGCGTCTTTCGCAGGGGCGATACGACGCGGCGACGGTCTACGACGAGGATCCCGCGCGGGTCGCGGGCCGCTTCGCTGGCCACGGCATCCGGCGGCTCCACGTCGTCGATCTCGACGGGGCGAAGGCGGGCCGGCCCGTTCAGGGCGAATCGATAAGGAAGATCCTCGCCGCGGTCGGCGCGATCCCCGTCCAGGTCGGGGGCGGGCTGCGGACCCTCGAAGGCGTCGACGAGGCGCTCGACTGGGGCATCGATCGCGTGATCCTCGGAACGGTCGCGCTGCGGGAGCCCGAGCTCGTGAAGCGCGCGGCCGCCAGGCATCCGGGCAGGATCGTCGTCGGCATCGACGCCCGGGACGGCAAGGTCGCCGTCGAGGGCTGGACCGAGGGGAGCGAGATCCTCGCCGTCGATCTCGGCCGCCGCTTCGAAGACGCCGGCGTCGCCGCGATCGTCTACACGGACATCGCCCGCGACGGCATGCTGACGGGGCCGAATCTCGAAGCGACGGCGCGGCTCGCCGACGCCCTGCGGATCCCCGTGATCGTGTCGGGCGGCGTCGCGACGAACGCCGACGTCGTCGCCTCGGCCAAGCTCCGCGATCGCAACATCTGCGGCGTCATCGTCGGCCGCGCGATCTACACCGGTGGCGTCGACATCGAATCCGCGCTCCGCGAGCTCGAGGAGCTTCGTTAGTCATGCCGCTCTTCAAGCGCATCATCCCGTGTCTCGACGTCGACAAGGGCCGCGTGGTCAAGGGCGTGCAATACGTCGATCACGTCGACGCGGGTGATCCCGTCGAGGTCGCGAAACGCTACGACGCCCAGGAAGCCGAC
Source organism: Myxococcota bacterium (assembly GCA_041389425.1). Classification (GTDB taxonomy): domain Bacteria; phylum Myxococcota_A; class UBA9160; order UBA9160; family UBA4427; genus UBA4427. Next base: position 26,956 of record JAWKRX010000012.1, on the reverse strand, counting down.
GAGATCACCTTCCTCGACATCACGGCGAGCCACGAAGCGCGGGGCATCCTGCTCGACATCGTGTCCCGGACGGCCGAGAGCGTCTTCATGCCGCTCTGCGTCGGCGGCGGCGTCCGCTCGCTCCAGGACGTGCGCGATCTGCTGAACGCCGGCGCCGACAAGGTCTCGATCATGACGGCCGCCATCAAGAACCCCGAGCTCGTCGAGCAGGCGGCGGCCAAGATCGGGAGCGCCAACCTCGTGCTGGCCATCGACGCAAAGCAGGTCTCCGCCCCGGGCGAGTCGCCGCGCTGGGAGGTGTTCACGCACGGCGGCCGGACCCCGACCGGAATCGACGCGGTCGACTGGGCGGCGCGCATGGCGGCGGCCGGCGCGGGCGAGATCCTGCTGACGAGCATGGACCGGGACGGCACGAAGCAGGGCTACGACCTCCCGCTGCTGCGGGCCGTCACCGATCGGGTCGCGATTCCGGTGATCGCATCGGGGGGCGGCGGGAGCGCCGCGGATCTGGCGACCGCCCTCGACGATGGGCCGGGGGGCGGCCATTGCCAGGCGGCGCTCGCGGCCTCGATCTTCCACTTCGGCGAGACGACGGTCGGCCGGGTCAAGCGGGCGCTGATCGAGCGCGGGATCGCCGTCCGCCCGCCCAGCCCGGGCATCGACTGAGCCCGGTCGCGCGAAGCGCTCCTGCCGGGACCACGATTTCCGGCCAGAATGATTATGCCCCAGGGGGTCCCTTTCAGGCCCCTGCGGCCGTGCGCTAGGTTCCGCCCCCTTCCCGTGGCCGAACCTCCGGTTTGGATTCACGAAAACCCGCCCGCAGACAGAACGGGCAACGGAGGAGCAATCGACGAGCGGATCGGCGCGGAACGGGAGTTCGCGCGCCACCGAGCGGGGACCCGGGGCCACTGATCGACGGTGCAGCACATCACTCCTCCGGGAGCGAAGCGTGCGGCCGAGGCCGATCAGCTCTTCCGGATCCGTCGCATGTCGATCGCTTCCCGCGAATGCCGAGGGAATGACATGCCCGTGATCAAGATCAAGGAGAGCGAGTCTTTCGAGGGCGCTCTCAAGCGCTTCAAGAAGACCTGCGAGAAGGCCGGCATCCTGACGGAGCTCCGCCGCCGCGAGTACTACGACAAGCCGAGCATCCGCAAGAAGAAGAAGGAAGCGGCGGCCATCAAGCGGGCGCTGAAGAAGATGCGCCGATCGGTGAACTAGCGACGCGCGAGCGAGCCCCGACGAAAGGGTCGATTTGAGCCGGATCCCCGACAGCACGATTGCGGAGATCCGAGGCCGCGCCGACATCGTCGGCCTGGTCGGGCGCTATGTCGAGCTGAAGCAGGCGGGGCGGAACTGGCGCGGGCTCTGTCCGTTCCACACCGAGAAGACGCCCTCCTTCAACGTCAATCCCGATCGGCAGATCTTCCACTGTTTCGGTTGTCAGGAGGGCGGCGACGTCATCGCCTTCCTGATGAAGCATTCCGGCCTCTCGTTCCCCGAGGCCGCCCGCTCGCTCGCCGGCGAGCTGGGCATCGAGATTCCCGAAGATCGCGATGCCGGCGAAGCCGGTCTCACCGCCCGCCTGTTCGAGGCGAACGAGATCGCCCACGCGCTCTACCGCGAGGCGCTCCGCGAGCCCGAGGGCAAGCTGGCCCGCAACTATCTCGTGTCGCGCGGATTCGACGGCAAGCTCGCCGACGCCTACGGAATCGGATACGCCCCCGCCCGCTGGGACGCGGTCACGACCCGCCTGCGCGAGCGGCGCGTCGCGGCGGAGATCGGCGTGCGCGCCGGCCTGCTGCTCGACCGCAAATCCGGCGGTGGCCATTACGATCGCCTGCGCGGCCGGCTCGTCTTCCCGATCCAGGACGTGCGCGGCCGGGTGATCGGCTTCGGCGGCCGCGCCCTCGAGGCGGATCAGGATCCGAAATACCTGAACACTCCGGAGACGCCGATCTTCCAGAAGCGTCATGGCTTCTACGGCTTTCCCGATGCCCTCGAGTCGATCCGCCGTGCCGGGCGCGTCGTCGTCTGCGAAGGCTATTTCGATCGCATCGCCTTCGCGCGCGCCGGCGTCGGCGAAGCCCTCGCGACCTGCGGGACGGCGCTCTCCGCCGAGCACGGCGAGCAGCTTCGGCGCCGGACGCGCGAGGTCGTGCTCGTATTCGACGGGGATCGTGCGGGCCAGGCGGCCACCGAGAAGGCCCTGGCCGTGCTGCTGCCCCATGGATTGCGGGTCCGCGCGGCCCTGATCCCCGGCGGTCGCGATCCCGACGACTATCTCAACCAGGACGGTCCGGAGGCGCTTCGCCAGCTGGTCGATGACGCGCCCGACGCGCTCGAGCTCGCGATTCGCAACGCGGTGCGTCACGGAATTGCGACGCCGGACCAGAAGGCCGACGTCGTATCCCACGTCGCGCCGCTCGTCGCCCGCGTGCAGGACCCCGTATCCCGCGACGAGTACGCGCGACGGCTGGCGCTCGCGGTCCAGGCCGCCCCGGCGGCGGTCGCGGCGGTCGTGCGCGATGCCGCGAGAAGCTCGCTCCAGACGCCGCGCGTCGATGGCGAAGCGCTCGGGCTCGAGCGCACGAGACGCGATGCCCCGGAAGAGCGGCAACTGCGCGAGCTGGCACGGCTCTGCCTGCAGCGGCCGCTGCTGATCGGCGACGAAATCGCGCTGCAGATCGAGGAGCTGCTGCCTCTCGGGGCCTGGAAGTCGATCATCCGGGCCATCATCGACGAGGCCCAGCAGGGCGAGCCCCCGGCGACGGCCGCGGGCGGCGTCGATGCCTTCGCGGTGGAGGCGCGGCTCGATCGGGAGGCGCAGGGGCGCCTGCGGGAAATCGCCGTGGACGACACACCGATCGATGCCGAGCGGCCGGCCGAGCAGGTCCTCGCCGATCTGATGGACTGGTTCGAGCGGCGACAGCTTGCGGCGCGCAATCAGGAGCTGACCCGACAGCTGCGCGTTTCCGACGAAGATTACGAGGACCTCCTCGCGCAAAAAGACGCGGCGATCCGGGAGCGACGCGCGCGTCTCGCGGGCAGCGCGAACCGTGCGAATGGCAGCGCTCATGCAATTGAGGGGATCGATTGACGAGACCGTCCGGAGTGGAAGCGGAAGCGGGATTTCACGAGTAGATTTCTGGAGTTCAGGAGGACCCCCCCATGGCCTCGAACGCGCCCGGTTCGGAGTCGGCCGCCCCGCCGCCTCAGGACGTCACGACTGCGCCCGATGCGAGCGTGATCGAAGGGAATCGTGCGTCGATCCGCACGCGCGGTGCGAAGTCGATCGCTTCGACACCGCCGCGGCTCTCGAGCGTGACGGAAACGAAGGCGGCGAAGCCGCGGCGTGCGGCTGCGCCCGGCAGCGGTGAGCGCACGGCGAAGGGTGTCGGCGAAGCGGCGGCCGCCCGGAAGACGAGCGGTCGATCCGTGCGCAAGGCCGCCCCGCCGGCGAAGAATCGGGATGCCAGCGACCTCGTCCCGAGTCGCGATCGCGCGCTCGATCGGGATGCGCTGATCGGGCTCGATGCGGTGAAGTGGTTGATCGAGACGGGACGCGCGAAGGGCTCCGTCGATCGCGAAGACCTGCGCACCGCATTCCTCGACGGACAGCTCGGCAAGCCGCATCTCGACGGCGTGCTCTCCATCCTGCGCGAGAACGGAATCCAGCTCGCGCGCACGGCGCCGCCGGCGCGCGAAGACGAATGCACGGGTGAATCCGCGGACGCCGAGGCCGGGGCCGAGGCGGCGGCGCCGCCGACGTCGATCGACGAAGCGGGATCCAAAGCGCGGACCGGAGGACGAAAGTCTGCCGCATCGAATCGGCCGGTCGTCGTTCCGGCCCGCCGGACCGGCGCAAGCGCGCCCGCGCGCGGCGCGACCGGTGGTGCGTCGGACTCGCTGGATCCCGCCGTCGATCCGGTCCGGGTGTACCTGCGCGAGATGGGCCAGGTCTCGCTGCTCACGCGCGAGGGCGAGGTCGAGATCGCCCAGCGGATCGAGCGGGCCGTCGATGCCCATCTCTCCGCGCTGATCGGGAATCCCTACTCGCTGCGAAGGATGATCGAGCTCGCCGATGCCGTGCGCGCCGGCTCGCTCGAGCTGAAGAAGGTCCTCGATCTGGTCGAGGACGGCGACGCGGATCTCGTCCCCCTCGCCCGCAAGCAATTCCTCACGGCCATGACGCGCATCCGCAAGATCGAGCGCGCCGTCGCCCAGCGCCGGCGCGCGCTCGCCGACGACCCGATGACCCGCGACGAGCGGACGGCGTGCGAGCTCGAGATCGAGGGGCTGTTCCGCGAGGCATCGAAGGTCTTCGCGAAGCAGCGCATCAGCCGCCACCGCTACAACGAGCTCCATCGCTGTCTCAAGGAGCTCGCCGAGAGCCATCGCCTGCTCGACGCGCGAATGGCCGAGCTCGCTCGCCGCTTCGATACCGAGCTCGACGAGCTCCGCATCCTGGCCGAGCAGTCGAAGGTGCGGAGCGCCGGCGGGAAGCAGGCGCTCGAGCGGCTCGGCGGCGATCCCGAGGCGATCGACGAAACGATCTCCCAGCTCGCGGTCCTCGACGCCTTCCGTGCCGAGCTCGAGCACGATTCCGGGCTGCGCGCCGACGAGGTCGAAGACGTCGCCGCGCGGGTCGATGCGACGGCGATGGCGGCCCAGGAGGCGAAGAGCGAGCTGATCGAGGCGAATCTCCGCCTCGTCGTCTCGATCGCGAAGAAGTACACGAATCGCGGTCTGCAGTTCCTCGACCTGATCCAGGAAGGCAACATCGGGCTGATGCGCGCCGTCGACAAATTCGAATGGCGCCGCGGCTACAAATTCTCGACCTACGCCACCTGGTGGATCCGGCAGGCGATCACCCGCGCGATCGCCGATCAGGCCCGCACGATCCGCATCCCCGTCCACATGATCGAGACGATCCATCGCCTCGTCCGCGCGACGCGCCAGCTGGTCCAGACCCTCGGCCGCGAGCCGCAGCCCGAGGAGCTCTCGGAGACCCTCGAGCTCCCGCTCGACAAGGTGCGCATGGTCATGCGGATCGCGAACGATCCGATCAGTCTCGAGACGCCCGTCGGCGAGGAAGAGGACAGCAAGCTTTCGGATTTCATCGCCGATCCGAATGCGGTCGATCCGGCGGATGCGGTCATCCATTCGGCGCTGGCCGAGCAGACGCGGGATCTGCTCGCGACCCTCGCGCCGCGCGAGGCCCGGGTCCTGCGCATGCGCTTCGGGATCGGCGAGCGCGCCAATCGGACGCTCGAAGAGGTCGGCGCGGATTTCGACGTGACCCGCGAGCGGATCCGGCAGATCGAGGCCAAGGCGCTGCGCAAGCTCCGGCATCCGAGCCGCAGCCGTTCCCTCAAGGGCTTCCTCGACTCCTAGGCAGGAGTCGCCATTGGCGCCTCCGCGCCCACCCCGCCTCGCCGGGTCTCCAGCGAGCCACTCGATCGTCAAGCGGTCCGCTACCCCGTCCGATAGGCACGCGGCGAGGTCCGCGTGAAGCTCGTCGCCTGCCCCGAATGCCATGCCCAATACGATCTGTCCCAGCACGCGGGCGGAGACACGCTCGACTGCGTCTGCGGCGAGGTGCTCGAGGCGAAGGCACCGAAGGCGAGCGCCGATGCGGCTGCCGAACGCTGCGGCGCCTGCGGTGCCCTGGCGAAGAGCGGCGACGAGGTCTGCGCCTTCTGCGGCTCCGGCATCGTTCCCTCCGCCGATCCCGGCAGCCTGATCTGCCCGGAATGCTTCGCACGGAATCAGGATGGCGCCCGCTTCTGCACCGCCTGCGGCATCGGCTTCGATCCGCAGCCGATCCCCGAGCGGGCCGGCGAAGGCCGCGTCGATTGCCCGTGTTGTGCGCGTCCGCTGCAGCCCCGTGAGGTCGGCGGCCTCGTCGTCTTCGAGTGCGGAAAATGTCATGGGCTCTGGGCGCCGATGGACCGCTTCTCCGCGCTCGTCGACCGGGCGGCCGAGTCGGCGCGGATGCGCGTCGCAGCCGGCGGTTCGATCGCCCCGCGCGTCGACGGCGACAACCCCGCGAGCAGCCAGGTCGAATACCGGCGCTGTCCGGTCTGCCGCGACCTGATGGGGAGGCGCAACTACCAGAAGCGCTCCGGCGTGATCATCGATCAATGTCATGCGCACGGGACCTGGCTCGATGCCCACGAGCTCGAGCGGATCGCGGGCTTCGTGCTCTCGGGCCGCGCGCAGCGGGTCGCCGACGCCGAGGCGGATCGCCGGACGGCACGGGAGAAGGAAGCGGCGGACGAGGCCGTGCGCCGCGTTCTCTCACAGACGCCGTCTTCGCCGCGCCGCGCCTCGATCTTCGGTCCGGCCACGCCGACTTCCAGTGGCGGAACGATCCTCGATTTCCTGAGCGCGCTGCTCGACTGAGCCGCCGCGCAACCAACCCCGACCGGGCGTGAAGGCGGATCGCCTTCGCCCCGGAGCCCGAACGGAAAGGAACTCCGATGGCCATCTTCGAGAAGCTGCGCGCCGAACTGATCGACATCATCGAATGGATCGACGACAGCCAGCACAGCCTGGTCTGGCGCTTCCCGCGCTATCGCAACCAGATCAAGTACGCGGCGCAGCTGATCGTCCGCCCGGGACAATCCGCCGTCTTCGTGCATCAGGGCCGCATCGCCGACGTCTTCGGCCCGGGCCAGTATCGCCTCGAGACGAAGAACCTCCCCATCCTCTCGACGCTGATGGGCTGGTATCACGGCTTCGACAGCCCGTTCAAGGCGGAGATCTACTTCGTCAGCACGCGCCAGCTGACGGACCTCAAATGGGGCACGGCGAATCCCGTTCCCCTGCGCGATCCCGACTTCGGCCCCGTGCGCGTGCGCGCATTCGGGACCTACACCCTGCGCGCCGCGGATCCGGCGAAGCTCCTCTCCGAGCTCGTCGGGACCGACGGCGTCTACGAGGCCGAGGAGATCTCGGCGCTGCTGCGCTCGATCATCTCGATGGCCTTCGCGGACGTCGTCGCGAATTCGGGCATCGGCGTGCTCGACCTCGCCCAGAGCTACGGATCGCTGTCGGAGACCCTGCGGCGCGAGGTGCTCTCGAAGATCGACGACGAGTTCGGGCTCGAGATCCCGCAGCTCTACATCGTCAACGTGTCCGTTCCGCCGGAGGTGGAGCGCGCGCTCGATACGCGCGCGAGCATGACGGCGATCGGCGACATGGGCGTGTACCAGGCCTATCAGCTCGCGAACGCGATGCCGGCGGCGGCGGCGAACCCGGCGGGCGGCATCGCCGCGGCCGGCGTCGGTCTGGGCATGGGGCTCGCGTTCACCAACGCGACGTCGGGCGTCGCGGCGAATGGCGCGTCCGGCGCGCCCGCGGCCGGTGCTCCGATGCAGGTGCCGATGCAGGCCTCGGGCACCGGCGCCGCGATGCCGTCTCTCGCGCCGGCTGCGCCCTGGCACGTCGCGGAGAACGGCGCGCCCGTCGGCCCGTTCACGGGCGCACAGCTCGCCCAGGCGATCGCCAGCGGGCGGGTGACGCGGGAGTCGCTCGTCTGGTCCCCGGGCATGGCGCAGTGGCAGCCGGCGGAACAGGTGCCCATGCTGCAGGGCCTGTTCGCCGCGACGCCGCCGCCGATTCCGCGCGGCTGATCGGTGGGCCCGATGGCCGGAAGGGCAGCCGACTAACAGGGCGGCCCGACGCGCTCCATCCAGGACTTGTAGTCGTCGTAGCCGACGGCGCGCTGGAGCTTTGCGATCCGCTCGCGGAGCTCGGCGGCCTGCTCGGCGCTCGGGGCGTTCGCATTGCCGAGGCTCGCGAGCACGATCTCCGCCGCCTTCGCCGCGTGCTCCGCGGCGGGGCGGACGTCGGTGGCGATCGTGCGGTCCTCGCCTTCGCCGACGCCGAGATAGGCCTCGACGGCCTCTTCCGAGACCTGCGTCGCGTGTTTGCGCGAGGCGACGATGTTGCCCTTGCCCGTCACGACGTTGCCGACCGAGAACACGGTCGGGTAGCCCTCGAGGCGGCCGATCTCCCAGTCCTTGAAATCGAAGAGCTCGCCCTTCATCGAGATGCCTTCGATCGGTTCGGGGATCGAACCGATCGAGCTGATGACGACGGGCCCGCGCACCTCGAAGCGCTCGTCGGTCATCCCGAGCCTGCCGTTCTCCATCTTCGTCCGCCGCAGCCGGAGGCCGACGAGGCGCCCGCCTTCGACGATCAGCGCCTCGGGGGCCGAGAGCGGCTCGACCTTGAAGCAGTATTTCTCGGTCGACTTCTCCAGCATGCGCTTGCGACCGGCTTCGACCTTCGCGATGCGTGCGGCATCCGCGCCCTCCGGCGCGCTCATGAGCGGCATGTCCTCGACACGGCGGCGGTAGAAGATCGTCGGCGGGACGATGCCGAGATCCGCGAACGTGAGGCCGTGGCCCGCGAGGATCTTGGGGATGCCCTTGATCTCGAGCTCGTTGACGTGGGCCTGGATCCCGCGCTTCGCGAGCTCGCGCACCGTCAGCTCGAGGGTGTGGATCTTGGCGACGTCGATCGACGCGAGCCCGCCGCCGACGATGATGGCGCCGGGCAGGATCTCGTAGCCCGGTCCCGGCAGGTCGCCGCGCTCGGCATGGTTGAAGGCGATCACGAAGGGATTCTGGTAGACGAGGCCCATCCCGAGGTAGCCATCCGCTCCCTCGACCGGCAGCGGCCGATCGCGCCAGGCGCCGTTCGCGAGCACGACGGCCGAGAAGCCCCATTCCTTCGCGAGCTCCGCGAATCCGATGTCGCGACCGATCTTGGTGTTCGGCACGAACGCGATGCCGGGTCGCGAGAGCTTCTCGTCGATCGTCGCGTACTCCTTCTCGCGCAGCGCCTCGTGCCAGCGCGGGAGCCCGTCTTCGATCTTTCCGTAGGGACGTTTGTTCTGCTCGAAGACCACGACCGATACGCCCCGGTCCGCGAGACGGCTCGCGATCTCCGCCCCCGCCGTCGCCCCACCGATCACCGCCACGAAATGATTCCGATTCGAAGTCGCCATGAGCGGGATTCTGGCAGCTCGCCCTCGTGATGCCAACGCGCGATCGGCCGGTGCCTGGCCATGCGGGCAGCCGGCGCCTCGGGGCCGATCGGGGTTAGACTGGGCCGCGGAGGGCCTGTAGCTCAGTGGTTAGAGCGGCCGGCTCATAACCGGCTGGTCCCTGGTTCAAGTCCAGGCGGGCCCACCCTTCCGATGCATTCGCAGGCCATGCATTCGCAGCCCAGGCGTCGGAGATCATGCCCTCGATGGGCGGCGGCCGGGGGGCTACCGGACGCGAAGGGTCGTCCCTGCGAGCGCGGCTCGGGCATCGGATTCCGTCTGGCGCTGAAGGAAGACGTTCTCGCTGGCCGCGCCGCTCTCCCGGCCGGCGATCTCGAGGTCGCGCCCGCTGCCCTGGACGGTCTGGCTCGAGGACGGAGCATGCGGCTGGGCGTGCAGTCGCACCGAGACCTCGAGGTAGATCGTCTCGCCCGATCCGGCCTGGATCGCGTGCCGATTCCAGCCCCAGCTCGCGAAGGCGAGCCCCCGCTGCCGGAAATCGAGCCGATGGCTGCCCGCCGGGATCTCGAAGGTCGTGTACTCGCCATGGCCGAGTCGGCCCTTGGATCGGCCGTCGATCTCGAACTCGACGGTCGAGAGCGAGGGCTGCGGATCCACGCGGTAGACGTAGAGGCGTGCTCGGCCCGGGGCGGGCTCGGGGGCGGCGGAGAAGAGCGGGCCGGGGGGCGGGGCGCTGGCGCAGGCCAGCCCGATCCCGCCCGAGAGGAGCGCGATCGCGAGAAACCCGGCGATGGGGCGGCGATGGATCATCAAGGCCTCCAGCCAAGTCATCCAGCATAGGCGCTCGAACGGCGCAGGTGGGGTCCCTCCGGGTCGATCGACCTGGGGATCCCGCGTTCGACCCCGCCCTTGCGCCGATCGGGCGGGTCCCGACGGGCGCCTACGCTACGCTGCCCGTTTTCGAGCCCCCATCCGACGCAACCGTGGCCGACTGTGGCGCGTGATGTGCCCGTGGATTCGAGGGATCGGCAGGCCGACGGGACTCCAGGCATGCGCAAGGACAAGGATCGCTACTGGGACTGCCTGGACCAGGCGATGGAGGCGTCGCACGGCGGCCGCATCGAAGAGGCGCTCGCCTGGCTCGACGAGGCCCTGCGCGTCCATCCCGACGGCGCCGAGGCGCATAACGGACGCGGCGAGATCCTCTGGGACGACGGCCGCATCGACGAGGCGCTCGTCGAGTTCGATCGCGCCATCCTCGCCGACGGCAAGTTCACCGCCGCCCACCTGAACCGCATCGAGCTGCTCGTCGAGGAGCTCGGCGAGTTCGCGACGGCGGTCCGCCTCTCCGACGAGCTGCTCGCCGGCAGCGCGCACCTGCCGCGCCCGGACCGGATGCTCCAGGCCGAGGTCTACTACCTCAAGAGCAAGGCCCTCTTCTATCAGGACGATCTCGAAGGGGCGCTCTTCCTCGTCCGGCGCGCGGCCAAGACCGGCGGAGAGGCCGGGCTCTACGGCTCGTTCGAGGGCCAGGTGCTCTTCGAGCTCGGCGAGCTGCAGGACGCGAAGCGCGTGCTCGAACGAGTCGTCGCGACGGATCCCGACGCCGCGCATCCCGTCTACTACCTGGGGCTCGTGCTCGAGCGGCTCGAGGACGAAGGCGACACGTCCGGCTCGCCGGGCATCGGCCTCGAGAGCGCCGCCCACGCCTTCGCGCGCGCGAACACCCTCGATCCGCAGCAATTCCTGATCCCGATCCAGATCGACGACGAGACCTTCGCGCGTGCCGTCGATGCGGCGATCGCGAACCTCCCCCGCTCGATCCGGGAGCGCATCGATGGCGTCGCCGTCCTCGTCGAGGACCTGCCGCGCTCCGAGCTCATCCGCGAGGAGCGCATCTCGCCCCAGACCCTCGGTCTCTTTCTGGGCGTCCCGCGCACCGAGGCCCTCGTCACGGACCAGGCCGTCGATCTCGATCGCATCCTGCTCTTCAAGAAGAACCTCGAGAAGGTCTGCCAGAACGAGGAAGAGCTGATCGAGCAGATCCAGGTCACCCTGCGACACGAGGTCGGGCATTACCTCGGCCTCGACGAGGACGACCTGGAACGCCTCGGCCTCGCCTGATGTCCGCCGCGCTGCTCGCCCGGCTGCGCGGGATCGTCGGCGACGATCGCTGCCTCGCCCGCGAGGGCGAGCTCTTCGCCTACGAATGTGACGGCCTGACGCTCTCTCCGAAGCGGCCGCTCGCCGTCGTGCTCCCGGAATCGACCGCCGAGGTCGCGGCGATCGTGCGCGCCTGTCGCGAGCTCGGCGCACCGTTCGTGCCGCGGGGCGCGGGGACGGGACTCTCCGGGGGCGCACACGCGACCGAAGGCTCGATCCTGATCGAGTGCTCGCGCATGAACCGGATCCTCGAGGTCGACGCGCGGGAGCGGATCGCCGTCGTGCAGCCGGGCGTCGTGAACGTGGAGCTGTCGGCGGCCGTCGCATCGCTGGGCCTCTTCTATGCGCCCGATCCCTCGAGCCAGCAGGCCTGCACCATCGGCGGCAACGTCGCCGAGAACTCCGGCGGCCCGCATACCCTGAAATACGGCACGACGACGAACCACGTGCTCGCCCTCGAGATGGTGCTCCCCGACGGCAGCGTCCAGCGCTTCGGAAATCGCATCGGCGAGGCGCCGGGGTTCGATTTCGTCGGGGCGATCGTCGGGAGCGAGGGAACGCTCGGGATCGTGACCGAAGCGACGGTGCGGCTGACGGAGATTCCGCAGGGCGTCGAGACGCTGCTCGTGCTCTTCGACGGCGTCGTCGCGGCCTGTCGCGCAGTCGGGCGCATCATCCGGAGCGGCGTCGTGCCCGCGGCGCTCGAGATCGTCGACCGGCGCACGATCGAGGCGGTCGAGGCGAGCGTCTACGCCGCCGGGCTGCCGACGACGGCGGGCGCAGTCCTGATCGTCGAGCTCGACGGATTGCCCGTCGATCTCGCCGGCGAGATCGAGGCGATCCGCACGGCCTGCGAGGCGGAGCGCTGCCAGGCGATCGAGATCGCCCGGGACGAAGCGGAGCGCAAGCGCTTCTGGCGTGCGCGCAAGGGCGCGTTCGGCGCGATGGGGCGGCTCGCGCCCGATCTCTACGTCCACGACGCCGTGGTCCCGCGCATCCATCTGCCCGCCATTCTCGAGAAGGTCTGCGAGATCTGCGATCGCCATCGCCTCAAGCTCGCGAACGTCTTCCATGCCGGCGACGGCAACCTGCATCCCAACATCTGCTTCGATCGCCGCGATCCCGACGAGCTCGCGCGCGTCATGGCGGCGGGGAAGGAGATCCTCGAGGCCTGTGTCGCCGTCGGGGGCGTCATCACGGGGGAGCACGGCGTCGGCGTCGAGAAGCGCGACTACATGCATCTCGTCTTCGGCGCCGCCGATCTCGATCCGATGATGCGCCTGCGCGATACGTTCAACCCCGACGGCTTCTGCAATCCGGGCAAGATCATTCCGACGACGCGATTCTGTGTCGAATCGAATCCCAAGGCGCGGGGCTACGACGCGGTGGCTTTCGAATGAGCGTCGGAAGCGAGGCGGGCGCCGGCCAGGCGGGAGCGGCGGGAGCGATGGGAGCGGTCGGATCGTCGCGAATCGACGTGCCCGGCGCCTGCGTCCAGCGCATCGAACGGCCGAAGGAGGGCGCCGAGCTCGCGGCACTGCTCGCCGATCACCACGCGAAGAACGAGGCCGTGCTCGTCTGCGGCGGCCGCACGCGCCTTTCGTTCGCGAACCGCGCCCGCCCGCTCGCGGCGGCGATCTCGCTCGAAGCGCTCGCGGGCGTCGACATCTTCGAGCCCGACGAGGGCGTCGTCCACGCGCTCGCCGGGACGCCCATCCGCGCACTCCAGCAGACGGTCGCGGCCGAGGGCTGGGAGCTCCCGCTCGATCCGCCGGGCGAAGCGGCGACGGTGGGCGGCACGATCGCGAGCGCCGCGATGGGCCCGCGCGCCCAGGCCTTCGGGCGCGTCGCCGATGCCGTGCTCGGGCTCGAGCTGGTCGGCGCCGACGGCACGCCGTCGAAATGCGGCGGCCGGGTCGTCAAGAACGTGACCGGCTACGACATGGCGAAGCTCTACACCGGCTCGTTCGGCTCGCTCGGCGTCGTCGCCGGCGCCTGGCTGCGGCTGCGCCCACAGCCGGCGCAGCAGGCCGTGCTGACGAGCCGCGTCGCGCGCGATGGCGCGAGCTTCGAACGCGCGCGGGCGCGGGCACGCTGCGCGAGCGCCCGCGCCTTCGTCTGGAACGAATCGCCCGCCGATCGCGAGGCCGAGCTGCTCGTCGAGCTCGGCTCGGGCGAAGCGGGCCTGCGCCACGATCAAGAGGTGCTCGCCCGCGACTTCGCCCTGGTGGCCGCCGAGCCCGATGCCGTCGATCGCCTGCGCGACGCACGGGCGCATGCCGCGAGCCGCCATCCGATCGGCCTGCGCGCCCGCGTCCTCGGGGCCCGGCTCGGCGAGCTGCGCGAGGCACTCCTCGCCGCGGGCTTCGAGCTCTCGATCGATCTGGGCCTCGGCGTGCTGACGGCGCGGGGCGGCGAAGCGCCGATCGCTGGCGATGGCCTGCTCGGCCTGCGGGAGCGGGCGATCGCGTGCGGCGGACACGCGAGCTTCGAATGGCTGCCGGCGGCGGGCTTCGATGGAATCGACGTCTTCGGAGAAGCGCCGGGAACCCGCGCGCTCGCCTCGGCCCTGAAGGCGCGCTTCGACCCGCGCGGCATCCTCAACCCCGGCCGTTTCGTGATGGGGAGCTGAGGCGATGACCCGCATCGACGCACCGATCCCCGAATCGGCAGCGACGACCGCTTCCGATGCGCTCGCCTGCTCGCCCCTCGCCGGCCGGCTCTTCGGCGAGATCCACGCGGCGACGCTGGATTGTGTCCACTGCGGCCTCTGCCTCCAGAGCTGCCCGACCTATCGCGCGACCGGCCGCGAGACCTCGTCGCCCCGAGGCCGCATCTATCTCATGCGCGGCCACGCCGAAGGCCGGCTCGACGATCCGGCGCTGCTCGCCGAGGAGGCCTTCCTCTGCCTCGGCTGCCGCGCCTGCGAGACGGCCTGTCCTTCGGGCGTTCGCTACGGCGAGATCCTCGAGAAGACGCGCGATGCCGTGCGCGAGGCGCAGCCCGGCGGGCGTGCCGTGCGCGCGATCGAGCGGTTCCTGCTGCGCGAGATCGTTCCGCGGCGCGCGCGGCTCGGAGCGCTCGTCGGCCTGCTCGCGATCGTGCAGAGGCTCGGATTGATCGGCCTCGCCCAGCGCGTCCTGCCCGCGGCGCTGGCCGCGCGCGCACGGCTGCTGCCGCGCATTCCCGCGGCGGGCGAGCGCCGGCGCATGCCTGCCTTCACGCCGGCGATCGGGCCGCGCCGCGGTCGTGTCGCGCTCTTCGAGGGCTGCGTCATGCCGGAGTTCTTCGGTCGCGTGAACGACGCGGCGCGCCTCGTGCTCGCGCGCGCGGGCTGGGACGTCGTCGTGCCCGAGGCGCAGGGCTGCTGCGGCGCGCTGCACGCCCACGCGGGGACCTCGAATGCGCGAGCGATCTCGCGCGGCACAACGTCTCGGTCTTCGGGCCGATGCTCGCAGGCGGCGCCAGAGAAGAGAGGATCGATGCGATCCTCGTGACCTCCGCCGGCTGCAGCGCCGCGCTCCGCGAGCTCGAACACTGGATCGGCAGCGAAGGCCACGCGCTCGCCGGCGGCGTCCGGGACGTGCTCGATTTCCTCGCCGAGGTCGGGGCCGTCGATCCGGTCGATGGCCGCGCTCCCGCCCTCACGCTCGCGCCGATCCCGCGGCGCGTCTGCTACGACGATCCCTGCCATCTGATCCATGCACAGGGCATCGCGGCTGCGCCGCGCAGGCTCCTCGCGGCGATTCCCCGGCTCGAGCTCGCCGCCCACCGCAACCCGGAGGCGTGCTGCGGCGCCGCGGGCATCTACAACCTGACCCATCCCGAGATGGCGGCGCGCGTGCTCGCGCCTGAAGCTCGATGCCCTCGAAGAGGCGGCGCCCGAGATCGTCGCGACCGCGAATCCCGGCTGCGCGATGCAGATCGCGGCGGGGCTCGCGGGGCGCGGGAGCGCGGCGCGGGTCGTGCATCCGATCGAGCTGCTCGAAGAGGCGTCTCGGGGGCGTAGGAGCTGAGCGCGCTCTGCGAGATCCAGGTTTCGGGATTGCCGGCCGACGTGCCTTCCAGGCACGACGAATCATTCCGTGGACGACCCGCAGCCCCCTCGATTTCCTCGTTCGAGCATGCGGGGAATCGCGTGCTTGCAACCGATCATCGCGCTGCGTCCTTCCAGTCGCCGGGGCATCCGCAGAGGATCTCTGACGGGGACTCTTCACGGCCTCTGAGGCGGGGCCTGCAGGAGATGGGCGCTGACGTTCCCGGGCATGTGCCCGAATCCGCGCCGGTGGGCATAACGCCAGCGGCCGTCCTTGCGACGAAGCGGTCTTCGTACCGATTCGCCCAGACGGGCTGGAGCGGGAAGTCGGGCGTCCGCTGGAACACGGTGACGTAGTAGCGGACGACGGCGCTGCCGTTCGCTTCGTCGATCTCGACGATCGGGTTGTGGATGCAGTGGCGCGTCTTCGGCGTGCCGTCGTCCGGGTAGCGGCGGGTCCAGCGTTCGAAGTTCTCCTGCACGGCCCGGCTGCCGACGAGCGGCTGGCCGCCCTCGGTCTCGAACACGGCGTCGGCGAAGAGCTCCCCGACCCCCGCGAAGTCGCCTGCGTCGATCCGTTCGGGATAGGCGTAGACGAGGTTCATGATCTCGATGTAGCTCTCGGTGATCCCACTCATTGCTCACTCCTCTGGCGTCCCGGACCGGCGCTCCGGGCCCCGGGCGGAGCCGCGATCATGGCAGGCCGGGGCGGAGGCGGCGAGCGGGAGGCCGAAGGTCAGGGCGTGTACGGCGATCGAAGGATCGAAGTCGCCCATCCGCTGCCCGGCCCGTCCGGTGACCGGACAGCTCCCGCTCCGCCCACCTCTACCGATACAGAAACGCGTCCGGCGTCTCCTGCGGCGGCCGCCATCTCGGAAACGCCCCGAGACTGAAATCGCCGAGGCTCCCGCGGAAGACGAGATCGAAGGGCAGCAGCGAATCGCGGCCGCGCACCGCGCCGTAGCGCTCGCGCAGACTCTCGTAGACGAACGTCGACTCCGCCGTCGGGCGGAGGTCCGCCTCGTCGGTGAGTCCGAGCCGCGCCTGTTCGAGGTAGGTCTCGCGATTGGCGTCCGCATCGAAGCGGGCGCCGGCGTCGATCAGGCTGTTGCGGCGGACGGCTTCATCGAGGGCGGCGGCGAGCCGCGTCAGCCGACGTTTCGAGATCCGCTGGGCGCGGGAGACGGGCGGCGCGTCCTCGTCGCGACCTTCGGCCGTCAAGAGGATCTCGAGCACGCGTCCGCCGCGCAGGACGACGCCGTCTTCGTGGAGCTCGCCGTCCCGTACGTCGCCGTTCAGGAGCTTCGGGTTGAGACCGAGCCCTGTCTCGCCGGCGACGCTCGGGTTCTCGCGCAGAAAGCCGCGGCTGATCCGGATGTTCTGGGGGCTCGCCTGCTCGAGCTCCCGACGCGCCAGCTGTCCGGCGTCGCGGCCACCCTCCGAGTCGGGAAACTCGGTCGCGACGCCGCGCAGGACGGAGGCGCGTTGATCGCGCCGCTCGAGGCGTTCGAGCTGCTCGATCTGCTCGCTGGCGGATTTCTCGACGAGCTCGAGACGCTCCTGCGCCGGGAAGTCGGGGATCAGATCGGCGAGCCGGAGGGCGCGGCCATGGCGATCCTCACCGCGCTCGTACGCGTAGAGCCATTCGACGACCTCGCGCTGATGCGCGCCCTCCGGATGACGGAGCAGGTAGCGGTAGCCGGCGAGGGCCGTGGCGCGCTGGAAGTCGGGGAATCCCGTGAAGGGTGAGATCAAGGCGCGGATCGGCGCCATCACGATCGTCATCGCGATCGTCGGCGTATCGATCAGATAGGCGAGAGGCGCCGGGAGGTTCGGGTAGCGCGGGCGAGCGACCCACTCGCCCGCCAGCCGGAAGGCCAGCGCTTCGCGACGGCCGCTGCGGCGCAGGCGCCGGAAGGCGTCGTACGGATTCTGCCAGTCGTCCTCGAGGAGCTGACGGGCGTGGCGCGCCATCGGGTCGTCTGATGGGCCCGCGCTCGCGAGCGCGGCGAGCGTTCGCCGGGCAGGCTCTTCGTGGCCGTCTTCGTGCTGCGCGAGGGCGCGCACGAATCCGACGCGACTGCGACCGGCGCGTCCGGCAGCCTCGCGGTAGCGGGCGAGCTCGGGATCGAGGCGGCCGGGGGCGAGGGCGCGACGAGCAGTGCGGTCGCGAGCGCCCGCTCGCTCGCGCGGGTCGCTTCGTGCGTCGCGTTCGCCTCGAGGGCCCGGGCGAGCAGGTGATTCCGGCGCTCGAGCGATTCGAGGGCCTCGTTCTCGAGACGGGCCGCGCGGCGGCGGAGCCGGTCGTGGGCACCGGGGTGGGGCTCGAGGAGCTGGCTCGCCGTCCGGCTCTGGTGGAGCGCCAGCGCGGGCTGGCCCTGCCCGATCGCCTGCTCGGCGGCACGCACCCGGCGCAGGGCGAGCGTCCGTGCATGACGGATCTCGTCGCGGGCGACCAGGCGCCCGACCTCGGGAGCGACGGGACTGTCGGGATGGGCGGCGAGGAACTCCTGGCGCAGGACCAGGGCCTGGCGGCCCGTCTGGGAGAGCGGCTCGGCGTTCGAGAACTCGGCGAAATAATGGATCAGGCTGTTGGTCAGCGTGAACGGGGCGAGGATGAAGCCCGTGATCACGCTCTGGCCCAGGGGCTCGGCGATGCTGTTGAAGGTCCGGGCGAAGAGGCGATGCCAATCGTCCCGGCGGCGGCGCCGCGCGAGCTTGAGGGGATCGTCGGCGATCGCCTCGTCGAGGCGGCTGGCGAGACGGGGATCGATGCCGCGCTTCTTGCGCAGGGCGCGCGACGCTTCGCGATAGGCGATCGGATCGCCCGTCGTCGTGTTGCGCAGGTCCGTCGCGAGCGGGAGCAGATGCTTCGAATCGCCGGGCTTCCGCGTCTCGGCGACGTTCGCGAGGGCGGCGTCGACCGCGGGGTCGGCCTCCGTCGCGACGAGGGCGAGCCGCGCGAGCCGGGCCGCGGCGAGCTCGGCCGGCGAGGGTAAATGGGTCGTGTCGCTGCCGAGGGGCTCGAGCAGATCGTCGACCACCACCGCCCTTCGCAGACGCATCGAGCAGCCGGTCGAGCCACCGAGCGCGACCAACAGGACGAGCAACAGCAGCGCCGACCCCACGCGCGGGAACGGCCCGGATGCGATCCCGGTGCGGATCGATCGCTCGCTCGGGTCGCGATTTTCAGCGGTCGTAGCGGTCGGCATCGATGGTCAGAGTGAGGGCGAGGAAGGCCTCGAGGTTCCGTGTCGCTTCGAGCTTCTCCGGCCGTCCATCGTGGCTCCCGACGAGCTCGTAGAGCTGGATGGCCGCGTCGGCCAGCTCGCGAAAGCGTGCGGGATCGAAGGTCAGGCTCTCGGGCGGAACGGCGTCGAGGTACTCGCGCGCGAGGTCGGCGTAGAAATCGCCCAGCCGCAGCAGGTGACGCAGGCGGTTCTTGCTGGCGCCGTGGCGGGTGGCGACGCGCTGGAGCTCCTGCAGCGCCACCAGCGTCCCGTCGGGCACGACGTGTCGGATTTCGATCGCATACCTCGCCCGTACGACGTCCGCGCGTTCGATCTCCTCCTGGACGATCCAGCGGTAGTGGCGCCGGTCCACGCCCGATCCGTCTCCCGCCCCTTCGGCCGGCTTCCGGGGCGCGTCTTCTCCGGCGGCGTCGTTCAGCTCGCCCAGCAGGATCGAGAGCTGCGTCACGCGTTCGTCGAGCGCTCTGCGGACGCCCTCCGGATCGATCGGTCGTGCCGGCGTCCCGCCCTCGGGAACCGGATCGACGAGCTCGATCCCGATCTTCACCGCGCGGTCGATCCGCTCGCAGACCTCCGCGCTCGCGAGCGCCGCCGGCCGCAGCTCGTCCGAGAGCCGCGCGCTCTCGCGATAATGCTGCGCGGCGAGATCGAAGGCGCGCAGTCGCTCGAGCGCGCGCCCCTTCGCGAAGGTGATCACGGCATCCATGTATCCGCTGCGCAGGGCCGCCGCTTCGGCGCGTTCGAGATTCTCGAGGCGCAGCAGCGACGCGCGGTAGACGTTGCGGCCGCTGAAATCGCGGGCCGGCGGGAACCGGTAGGTATCGTCCGGGACGTGGCGGCGCAGGACGGCGACGGCCTCGAGGACGCCTTCGGTCGGACCGTAGACCGCTTCCTTCTGGCGCGCGGAGAAGGTCTGGCAGCCGGTGCTCGCGAGCAGCACGAAGATCGCCAGGGCCATCGACGCGGAGGTCGAAGGCGCGAGCCGCGCGGCGAGGGCCGACACGCGGCCGCTCAACCGCGGGGCCGCGCGGCGCCGTCCTCGGCGCGGCGTCGCTCGCGCGCGGGCTTCTTCTCGCGATCGCCACTGCGTCGGCTCACGACGGCGTTCAGCATCTTCTCGGTCGCGATCACCGCGGCGGCGAGCTGATCCGAGTCGACGCCGAGGGTCGTGAAGGAATCGCCCGTCCCGTGGCGCGGCGCGGCGCCCTCGACCTGCCAGGTGATCGTCGTCTCGACGAGTGCGCCCGTCCGGCCGCCCGGCGGGATGCGTACGCGATAGTCGGCGAGCGCGGGGATCTCGAACCCGAGTGCGCGGGCCGCCTTGCGCAGGGCGTTCATGAAGGCGTCGTAGCCGCCGTCGCCCGTCGCTTCGGCCTTCTCGAGCAGGCCCTTGTAGGCGACGGCGACCTCGGCCTCGGGCGTCTCGCGGCTCGAGACGTGGACGCGCCAGCTCTCGATCTTCACGAGCTGGTCGTCCGGCGTCTTCTGGACGTCGGCGATGATGTAGGGGAGGTCGTCGGGGGTCACGACGTGCTTGCGGTCGCCGAGCTCCACGATGCGCTGGAGCACGAGATCGCGATCCTCGGCCGGCAGCACGATTCCGAGCTGCGCGAGATTCTGGTCGAGCGACGCCTTGCCGGAGAGCTTGCCGAGCGCATAACGCCGGGCGCCGCCGAAGCGGTTCGGCGCGAGGCGCGTGGCGTAGAGGTCGCCCTTCGCGTCGCCGTCGGCATGGATGCCGGCGGTCTGGGTGTAGACGTCGCGGCCGACGATCGGGGTATTGGCGGCGATCTCCTTGCCGGAGAAGGTCGCGACGAGGTTCGAGATCGACGAGAGGCGTTCCTCGCGAATGCCGGTCGTGCAGTCGGTGTGGTCGTGGATCGCGGCGACGACCTCGGCGAGGGAGGCGTTGCCGGCCCGCTCGCCCATGCCGTTCACGCTCGTGTGGACACCGCGGGCGCCGGCGGCGATCGCGGCGAGGCAGTTCGCGGTCGCGAGGCCGTAGTCGTTGTGGCCGTGGTATTCGAAGTCGACGGCGGGGAAGGTCGCCGTCATGAGGCCGACGAAGCGGGTGACCTCGTCGGGCGAGAGGATGCCGAGGGTATCCGCGAGGTAGATCCGGGCGACGCGCAGCTCGCGCAGCTGCTGGACCATCGCGAACACGTAGTCGAAGGAATCGCGGACGCCGTTCGACCAGTCCTCGAGGTAGACGTTGACCGTCAGGCGCTTGAGCCGCGCATAACGGATCGTCTCGGCGACGCGGGCCCGATGCTCGGCGGGCGGCATGCCCAGCTGCTGCAGGCAGTGGCGCTCGGAGCCCTTCGTCAGCAGGTTGACGACCTTGCCCCCGGCCTCGCAGATCCAGTCGACGGATTTCTTGCCGTCGCAGTAGCCCAGCATCTCGACCCGCTGGATCAGGCGCGCCGAACGGGCCCATTTCGTGATGGCGCGTGCGCTCTCCATCTCGCCGACGGAGACGCGGGTCGAGGCGACCTCGATCCGATCCACCTCGAGATCGGCGAGCAGCATGCGGGCGAGCTGGAGCTTCTCGATCGGCGTGTAGGAGACGTTGGCCGTCTGTTCGCCATCGCGCAGCGTCGTGTCCATCACCGCGATGTGGCGCGGCTCGGGGGCCGGGACGCTGGTCTTCTTGTCGTGCTTGTCGCGGAGCTTCGGAATGGCGGGCCTCGGGGACGGAGCGGGGGGCTGGAGAGCGTCCGATCTTACCCCCTGGCCGCGGGGTCGTGAAGGCCGCCGCCGGCGTGTCCGGCGCGCGCCGCGCCTGCGCGCGCGCCGCCCACGCGGGCCGGGCGGCGCCTGCTAGTGTCCGCGCCTTCGGGGCCCCCTGCCGTTCCCGGCGGGTCCTTGCGAGGAGGGAGCGTGGAGCCGACGGTGGTCGAGGTAGGGCCTGCGCAGGCGGGCGAGCGGCTCGACCGCTTCCTGGCGTCGCGACTCGCGGTATCGCGCGCGCGCGTGCGCCATCTGCTCGAGGTCGGGCGCGTCGTGCTGGCCGGGCGCCCGCTCGGGCTCCCGGACAAATCGCGCATCATCGCCGACGGCGACGAGTTCCGGATCCTCGGAAACCTGCGCGCCGACGAGGAGCGCCCCGAAGCGCGCCCGGACCTGCCGCTGCGCGTCGTCGCCGAAGGGCGGGGCTGGCTGGTCGTCGACAAGCCCCCCGGCACCGGTGTCCACCCGCTCCGTCCGGATCAACGCGACACGGTCCTGAACGCCGTCGTCGCGCGGCATCCCGAGATCGTCGGCATCGGCGAGGGCGGGCTGCGCTCCGGGGTCGTCCACCGCCTCGACGTCGACACGACGGGGGCCCTCGTCTTCGCCTTCGACGAGGAGGTCTGGCGGCGGCTGCGCGGCGCCTTCAGCGACCACCGCGTCGACAAGCGCTATCTCGCGCTCGTCGCGGGGCGCTTCGAGAAATCGCGCCCGGTTGAGCTCACGCTCGCGGTCGGGCGCCATCAGCCCGCTCACGTCGAGGTCGCGCCCACGGGCCGCCGGTGTCGCCAGCACGTGACCCCGATCCGCAAATTCGCCGAAGCGACACTCGTCGAGGTCAAGCTCGAGACGGGATTCCTGCATCAGATCCGCGCCTCGATGGCCCATCTCGGCCATCCGGTCGTCGGCGACCGCGAATACGGCAGCGCCGAGTCGAACGCGATCGCCGCGCCGCGGCCGATGCTCCATGCGCGGCGGCTCGTCGTCGACGAGGTCGCGGCCGACGTGGCACTGCCCGCGGATTTCGAGGCGCTGCTCGCGGCGCTCGAGGCCTAACGAACCCGCAGCAGCGTCAGGCCGTCGCCGACGCCGAGCATGACGCGGTCGAAGCGCTCGTCCCGGGCGACGCGCGTGTTGAACTCCCGGATCGCCCGTGTGTCGGCGCCCTGCTGCGCCGCGTCGATCACGGCTCCGGACCAGAGGACGTTGTCGACGACGACGAGCCCGCCGGGCCGGAGCAGGCCGTGGAGCAGCTCGAGGTAGTTCCAGTACTCGGTCTTCACCGCGTCGACGAAGGCCAGGTCCCACGATCGATCGGCGGGCAGGCTCGCGAGGGTCTCGAGTGCGGGGGCGAGGCGCAGGTCGATCCGATCCTCGACACCCGCGCGGCGCCAGAACGGGCGGCCGACGTCGGTCCATTCGCGACTGACGTCGCAGCAGAGCAGCCGGCCGTCCGCCGGGAGGCCGCGGGCGATGCAGAGCGCCGAATAGCCCGTGAACGTCCCGAGCTCGATCGCGCGGCGGGCGCCGACGAGCCGCGCGAGGAAGGTGAGCAGGGCCCCCTCCTCCGGCGGCACCTGCATGATCGAGAGGCCCCCGATCCGCTCGCGCGTCACGCTCGCGAGCTCGGCGAGGATCTCGTCGGGAGGCGTGCCGTGTGCGACGAGATAGGCGTGCAGCTCGGGCGAGAGGCCGAGGCTCTTGATCGACGGGTCGCTCATCGGGTGGGCTCCTCTCCTTCAGCGATCGATCGACCGCCCTTTCGATCCGGCCGGAACGGCGCCGACCCGATGGATCGCTCGATGGGCGCGCTGCGCCGCGCAGTCTATCATCGCGCGCGCGATGGCACGTCATTCCGGCTCGGATCGGGTCCACGAAGAAGTCAGGGATTTCCTGCTGACGGCCCATCGCCAGGTCGTTCGCGAGCAGGAGGGCGCCGCCCACGCGCGCTGGATCGACGAGATCCGCGCACTCGCCGCCCGGCTGCGCGCCCGCTACTCGAAGGCCGACGAAAAGAAGCTGATCGCGCGCCTGCGCCGGATGTCCGTCGACGATCTCCACGAGACGGCGCGCGCCTTCATGCTCCTCTTCTGGCTGCTGAACGTCGCCGAGGAGCGCCAGGCGGATCGGCGCCGCGCGGCCCACGAGCAGGAGAGCTTTCGCTCGCTCTTCGGCCGGCTGCGCAAATCGGGATTGTCCGCCGATCGCGTGGCGCGGGCGATCGAGGATCTGCGGGCGACGATCGTGCTGACGGCGCATCCGACCGAGGCGCTGCGCTGGTCTCTTCGCGAGACCCTCGACCGGATCGATGCGCTGCTCTCGCGGCGCGAGTCGGCGAGCGGTGCCCTGCTGCACGATCTCGAGGAAGAGATCCTGGCCGAGATCACGGGCATGTATCTCTCGACCAATCTGCGGACCCGCAAGCCGACGCCGCTGGACGAAGTGCGTTATGCGATCCACGTGCTCGGGGACGTGCTCGTGCACGCGGTGCCGCAGGTGACCTCGAAGCTCTTCGCGGCCTTTCGCGACGCCTATCAGGGCGCGCCCGCCGCCGTGCTGGAGCGGGTCGCCGGCGCCACGCCGGGAAGCCTGCGCGTCGGCTCCTGGATGGGCGGCGATCGGGACGGCAATCCCTTCGTCACGGCGAAGATCACCGCCCTCGCCGTCCGGCAGTATCGCGAGGCGATCCTCCAGCACTACCGCTCGCGCATCCAGCCGCTCATCGAGCGCCTCACGGTCTCCGATCGGCGGCGACCGGTCTCGGAGGCGCTCGAGGCGTCGATCCGGGCCGATCTGCGCGAGCTGCCCGATCTCGCCAGCCGGATCGACGGCCGCAACTCCTCGGAGCGCTACCGCGTCAAGCTGAACGCGATCGCGGCGCGACTCGACGCACGGCTCCGCGAGGAGGCCCTCGAGCGCCCGCCGGGCTCCCTCGGTGGCTACGTCGACGCGCAGGCGATGGAGACGGACCTCGAGCTCATCCGGACGAGCCTGATCGAAAACCGGGGCGGCCGCCTCGCTCGCGGCGCGCTGGCGTCGCTGATCGAGGAGCTCGACGTCTTCGGCTTCGATCTCGTCCTGCTCGACATCCGCCAGAACCAGTCGAAGCATCGCCAGGCGCGCTCGGAGCTGATCTGCCCCGTCGCCGGACCGCTCGAATCCCTGCCGCTCTCCGCCCAGCGTGCGTTCCTCGAGGAGATCATCCTCGCCGAGGAGTCGATCCCGATCCCGGAGACGGGGCTCTCGGAAGATGCGCGCGAGGTCCTCGATACCCTCGCCTTCGTCGCGAGCCAGCCGATTCCGCCGGGCGGCCGCTCGATCCGGGATCTCGTCATCAGCGACACCGAGAACGCCGTCACCGTGCTCGAGCTGCTCGCCCTCTGTCGCCAGGTCGGACTCGTCCGGCCGCACGCGCCGGGCGGCTTCGAGAGCGACGTCGACATCGTCCCCCTCTTCGAGTCGATCGAGAGCCTCGCGGGCGCCGTCGTCTCGATGGACCGGCTCTACCGATCGGCGGCCTATCGCCGCCAGCTCGAGGCCCGCGGCATGCGCCAGCAGGTCATGATCGGCTACTCGGATTCGATGAAGGACGGAGGCTTCCTCGCCGCCGCCGAGGCGCTCGAGAAGGTCCAGCGCGAGCTCTCGGCCCAGGCGCGCAGCGAGGGCATCCGGTTGGAGTTCTTCCACGGGCGCGGCGGCACCATCGCCCGCGGCGGCGGCCCGACCCATCGCGCGATCCTCGCCCAGCCGACCGGAACGGTCCGCGGGCGCATCAAGCTGACGGAGCAGGGCGAGGTGATCGCCTCGAAGTACGGTACGCGCAGCGCCGCGGCCTATCATCTCGAGCTGCTGCTCTCGGCGACGCTCGAGGCGACCGTCGCGCCCGACGTCCCCGGTCGCGAGAAGGAGCCGGCCGAGAGCTGGCGCGAGGCGCTCTCGATCCTCGCCGCCGAATCGCGAAGGGCCTACCGAGCGCTCGTCTACGAGACCGAAGGCTTCGTCGACGCCTTCTACGCGATGACGCCGATCGAAGAGATCTCGATGCTCAATCTCGGCAGCCGCCCCGCGCGTCGTTCGGCGACCCGGGCGATCCGGAACCTGCGGGCGATTCCCTGGACGTTCTCCTGGAACCAGACGCGCATCCTGCTGCCGAGCTGGTACGGCGCAGGCTCCGGATTCGAGGCGTGGCTCGGCACCGCGCCCGGGGGCCGGGAGCGCGCGCTCGCGCGGCTCCGCACGATGTACCGGCGCTGGCCGTATTTCCGATCGGTCGTCGACAATCTCGAGCAGGTGCTCGCCAAGACCGATCTCCACATCGGAAGACGTTATGCGGAGCTCGCCGGCGGCGAGGGTGGCGCCGACGAGGTCTTCCGGCGCATCGAGAAGGAATTCGAACGCACGCGCCGCGCCGTCCGCGAGATCTCGGGAGAACGGGTGCTGCTCGCGCGCGAGCCGGAGCTGCGCGAGGCCCTGAGCCATCGGACACCCTACCTCGACATCCTCTCCTATCTCCAGGTCGAGCTGCTCGACCGCAAGCGGACCGGCCGGGGGCTGAAGCGTTCGGGCGCCGATCTGGAGCGCGTCGAGTACGCGATCCAGCTGACGATCAACGGCATCGCGGCCGGCCTGCGCAACACGGGCTAGCCGGCGGCTCTTGTGGGCCGAGGCGAGGCTGCCGGGCGTTCCCCGGATCCGGGGAGGGGTGCGGGATGGAAGGGGACGACTCACAGACGCGGATCCATCTCGGCGGCTGCCATTGCGGTGCCGTGCGTTTCGAGGTCGAGGTGCCCGGCGACGTCGAGGTCGAGGATTGCAACTGCTCGATCTGCCGGATGACGGGATTCCTGCATCTGATCGTGCCCGCGTCGCGCTTCCGGCTGCTCGCCGGCGAGGATTCGCTCACGACCTATCGCTTCAACACGGGCGTCGCACGGCATCGCTTCTGCAGCGTCTGCGGAATCAAATCGTTCTATGTCCCGCGCTCGAATCCGGATGGGATCGACGTGAATCTGCGCTGCCTGGACGTTCCGCCGGAAACGGTGAGGATCGTGCCGTTCGATGGCCGGGCATGGGAGCAGCACGCGCACACGCTCGCGCACAAGAGCCGGGCGTGAGCGGAAGCGGCCGGCCCCGCCGGTCGCGTGCTTCGAAGCCGCGCTGGAGGCGGCGGCAGGTGGGGAGCGGCGTTCGGACTGCGGATGCCTAACGCCAGCCGCGCGGATTCTCCGCCAGCGACCGTTCCCAGGCGATGCGCCGTGCTTCGAGCCGGTCGAATTCGGCACTGCGCTTCTCGCGCACGTCGTAGGCTTCGTCGGGGTCGCGGTCGAGGTCGAAGAGCCAGGGGCCCTGGGGCACCAGCGGCGCGATCGCGAGGGACCAGGGCGCGCCGGCGAACACGCCGTGGCGCGCGTGCAGCTTGTAGCGGCCGAGGCGGAGCGCCTGCAGCGCGCGGTCGCTGTAGTAGTAGATCGGGCGTTCGGGCGGGGCTGCGCCCCGGAGCAGCGCGTCGCCGAGATCGATGCCGTCGATCTCGCGATCGGGGGGCAGCGGGATGCCGGCGAGTGCCAGGGCGGTCGGCAGGAGATCGACGCCGGCGGCGGGCTCCGCGATGCGGCGCGGCGTGATCCGCGCCGGCCACCACGCGATGAGCGGGACCCGCATGCCGCCCTCGAAGGTCTCGTTCTTGCGGCCGCGCAGGCCGGTCGTCCGGCCGAGATACCAGGGGCCGTTGTCGCTGGTCAGGAAGACGAGGGT
>JAWKRX010000011.1:0-159081 GCA_041389425.1 Myxococcota bacterium | reverse complement strand
CGCTCCGGATGGCGCGCGGCGAAGGCCGCGGCGCCTGCGCCCCCGAAGATCACGAGCAGCACGTACATCGGAACGAAGAAGTTGTACTGCTCGACCACGTCGTAGCGCAGGGCAAAGACGGCCTGGATCGCGAGGATCGCGCCGAACGCGCCCGGGATGCGCGCATCCCTTGCGAACGATCGCGCATGCCAGAGCCCGAACGCGGCCGCGGGCAGCAGCAGGTTCGGGAAGTTCAGCAGCGGATAGGCGACGTCGACGAGCAGGACCCGCCGGGAGATACCGCCGCCGAGGACCGCGTCGGCCCACATCGTGCCGAAGAGCGCCGAACGGATCGTGGCGATCAGGTCGCCGGATCGGATCCACTCGGCGATCACGAGCGCCCCGTACGGCATCACGCCGGCGAGATAGGCGAGCGCGGCGAGCCCCGCCTGGGCGAGCGTGAGCCGGCGCGCCCGCAGATCGATCAGGGTCAGCCCGAGCAGGACGAGCATCGTGAGCCCCGACTGCAGATCGTTGGCGCCCCCGAGCCCGTTCAGGAAGCAGCCGAGCGCGAGAAACACGGGGCGCCGGTCACGGACGTAGAGGACGAGGCACCAGCAGGTGCCGGCGAGCAGCGCAGCGCTCAGCGTATAGACCTCGGTGATCGTCGAGACGCGCCAGAAGGTGCTGGCGAGGGCGAGCGATGCGGCGGCGAAGGCCGCGGGCCCGGCGCGCCCCAGCCACGCGGCGACGCAGCCGTAGACGTTCGCCACGGTGAGTGCGCCGCAGAGGGAGCTGACCCAGGTGATGTAGAGCGGCTCCGGGCCGGCGATCGCCACCGCGAGGCGGCCGAGCCAGTGGTGGAGCGGATGGGCGAGCGCGAGGCCGAGGTGGCCCGTCACGTCGCCGTGCACGATCCGGTACATGAAATGGGTCGAGTCCGCCCATTGGACGCCGCGGTTCGCGGTCAGCGCATAGAGCAGAAGGCTCGCCGCGAAGGCCAGCAGCCATCCGCGCCGCGGATCGACCCGCGCATCTGCGTCCGCTCGTCCCTCGCCCGTCATGTCCGCCACCTCCCCGATCCGCCGATCCGAACGTGCGACCCGGCGCGTGCGTTCAGGCCCGCGCCGTCCGGCCCTCGGCGGCGCGGCGCGTGGCGCAGGCGATCCAGACGAAGACGGCCACCGCGATCGTCACTTCGCGCAGCTCCGAGCCGACGTTGTTGCGCACGAAGCGGCCTTCGATCTCGGGGATCAGCGCCGCCGCGAAGAGCACGGCCTGGCTCCAATACGGCGGCAGCGGAACGTCGAGCGCATGGACGAGGCGGCGGAACCCGGACGACGCGAAGAGCAGCAGCGGGACGAGGCCGCCGAGTCCCGCGGCCATCAAGGTGAGCACCCAGTTCGCCCAGCGCGTCACCCCGAACGACTCGGGAAGCGCGAGGTTGTGCAGGCTCAGATCGCTCTGGATGTTGGCGTGCTCGAAGGTCTCGGGGGTCGCGTACTGGAGATAGGTCTGTCCCCAATCCGTCTCCTCGCCGGCGATCAGGAAGCAGCCCGCGGCCGCGGCGACCAGGAACCAGCGCCGCAGCTCGCCCGCGCGGAATCCGGCACGGACGAAGGGCAAGAGTCCGCGGGCGGCGGCGATCGCGCCGCCCAGATAGGCCACCACCGTGATCGTCTCGAAGACCCCGTTCTCGCTGGTCCACCGCTCGACCCAGCCTGCCCCGGTCGCGAGTCCCAGCGCGATCGCCGCGAACCAGGCGAGCGCTCCCGCGATCGCCGCCCGGTGAAGGTGTTCAGGTGCGAAAGGCGTCACGATCCGGCTGCGATCGATCGGATCGGGCGCCGACCGGAATCGCTCCACGACCGCCGCGAGATCCGCCTGCAGCATCCCGCGCAGGCCCCAGACGCCGACCAGCAGCGCCGCGATCAGCCCCAATCCCACGCGCGCGATCCGCAGCTGCGCCGCGATCTTCCCATCCGCGCTCGCCTCGGGATCGATCCAGAGCGCGCCGGCGACGGCGATCCCGGCGAGCACGAGGACCAGATGCCACACCGGATGGGGCGCGGCGCCGGGCCCGGCCGGATGGGACGTGGCCACCTCGGATCTCGACATCGACTCTCCTCCCTTCCATCCCCCTACGGGCCGGCGAGCGGCAGACCAGTAGTCCAGATCGCGCACGTTCACGAGCAGCGTGCGCGACCGGCCCCCGTCATCGGCCGACGACGATGCCGATGGGAGGCGATTGCGAAGGGCCAGCGGCACCGGATCAGCCCCTGCCCTGCGCACCGGCAGACCGCCGGCAATCGCAGCGCCGGCCCGAAGTGCCTGCGTCCCAGCGCTGCACGTCGTTTGCACCCCACGCTCGACAACTTAGAGTTGCGGCAACGAACCCACGCGCTTTCCGTTCCATCGGCGCGCCTTCGAGGCCGATAGAACACCGGTCCGAAGGTGCCCGGAATCGGAAAGAGGTGTCACCGACCGGGGGCCCGCGAGCACTCACCCTCGTCACCCGATGCCGAGCGCCCCAGGAACCAGGAGCCGTCCATGACGCAGATCGCGGAAGTCGCCCAGAAGATGACCCGGGCGTCCAAGAAGTTCTTCTACGACCCCTCGACGAAGCTCGACTGGCCCGAGCATCTCGACGCCTCCGAATGGACGATGAGCCCCGAGCTCGTCTCCCTCTACGGCACCGAGCTCTGGGCCTCGATGAGCGAGGCCGAGCAGAAGAAGCTCTCCTTCTACGAGACCGGCGGCTTCTTCAGCCTCGTCCTGAACGGCGAACGCCCGCTGCTCGAAGGCATGAGCCATCGCCTCTACACCCTCGAGAAGGACCTCGAGGTCACCGAGTACATGCATCATTTTCTCGACGAAGAGAACAAGCACATGATGATGTTCTCGACCTACTGCCGGAAATACCTCGGGAAGATCTACCCGGAGAAGAAGATCCCCGTCGCCCGGCCGATGGCAAAGGGCGAGGACGACATCGCGTTCTTCACCAAGGTGCTCGTCGTCGAAGAGCTCTCCGACTACTACAACGTCTTCATGTCCGACGACGACCGGCTCGCGAAGATCTGCCGCGACCTCAACCGAGCCCACCACGTCGACGAGGCCCGCCACATCCATTTCGGTCGCGAATACCTGAAGGGCCTCTGGGAGCGCCACGCCTCGGGCTGGACCCAGGCGGAGATCGACTCCTTCCGCGGCTGGCTGGTCGACTACATCAATGCGAGCTGGCGTGATTTCCTGAACCCCTCCGTCTACCGCGACGCGGGGATCAAGGACGCCTACGCCGCGCGGGAAATGGCGATCCATTCGAGCGTCTGCCGCGAGCATCGCAATCGCGCGTCCGTCCGATTCCTCAAGAATCTCGTCGCCTGCGAGATCCTGCCGAAGGTGCCCGAACTGCAATGACCGAAGCCGAGATCAAGCGTGCGCTGCGAGACTGGATCGTCGACCGGGCCAAGGACAAGCCGGCCGAGATGCACGACGAGACCCCCGTCCTCGAGACCGGGATCCTCTCCTCTCTCGACGTCGTCGAGCTGATCCTCTTCGTCGAGCATCTGCTCGGCGCCGAGGTCGACGTCGACGACCTCCAGGCGGAGTCGATTCGCGACGTGAACGCGATCTACACGACTTTTTTCGCCAAAGGCTGATGGCTGGCGGCGCCTTTCGCTAAAAGCTGAGCGCTGGCGGCGCCTTTCGCCAAAGGCTGATGGCTGGCGGCGCCCTTCGCCAAGAGCTGAGCGCTGGCGGCGGGCGGCGGTCCGGGGCCGGATCGGGCGACGTCAGGGCTTCGGGAAGACGAGCTCGAAGGCGGCGCGCCGGTCGGCCTTGCCGTTCGGCGTCCGGGGAAGATCGCCGTCCGCTTCGACGAGGCGGTGGGGGACCATGTAGCCCGGCAGCCTTCCCCTCAACGTCGTGGTGACGCTCTGCTTGTCCGTTCCCGGTGCGAGGCAGACGAGGGCGCCGATGCATTTCTCCTCGACGACCGGACTGTCGTTGAAGAGCACGACGCCATCGGAGACCCCGGGCACCGCGAGCAGCGCCGCCTCGACCTCACCGAGCTCGATCCGATTGCCCATGTACTTGATCTGCGAATCGCGGCGCCCGAGGAAGACGAACGCGCCGTCCTCGCCGATGCGTGCGAGGTCGCCCGTGCGGTAGAGCGGATCGTGGAAGAAGTCGTGGCGCGGATTCTGGAAGAACGCAGCACGCGTCTTGTCCGGTTCGCCGAGGTACCCGTACGAGACCGAGCGGCCGCGGACGATCAGCTCGCCCTCGTCGCCCGGCTTCGTCGAGAGCGTCCCGTCCTCGAGCTCGACGAAGACCTCCATGTTGGTCCGGGCCTTCCCGATCGGCACGTGGAGCGTGCCCTCGGCGGGCGGTGCATCGACCTTGTGCCAGGTGCAATCGACGGTGATCTCGGTGGGCCCGTACATGTTCGTCACTTCGACGTTCGGGAAGAGGGTCATCCATTGCCGGACGACGTCCGGCGGGAGCGCCTCCCCCGCCGCGATCACGTGGCGCAGCTTCGGCAGGCTCCCGGCCACCAGCTTCCCCGAGCGCAGCAGGATGTTCAGCACGCTCGGCACGCAGAAGAAGCAGGTGATCTCCCGCGTGCGCAGCCAGCCGATGACCTTCGAAAGGATCAGGTTGAGCTCGTCGTGGATCAGATGGAGCGAGGCGCCGGCCTTGAAGGCCGTGTAGATGTCGAACGTGGAGTTGTCGAAGTAGAGCGGTGCGTGATTGGCGACGACGTCGTTCTCGTCGAGACGATAGGTCTCGACGCACCAGTCGATGTAGTCCGTGATCATCTGGTGGCTGATCATCACGCCCTTCGGCCGGCCGGTGGAGCCGGAGGTGAAGAGCACGTAGGCGATGTCGATCGAGAGGTTGCGATAGTCGATGGGCGCATCGCTCTGTTCGGGCGCTTCGTCGATGTCGACGAGGGTGAGGCCCGGGCGCGGGGGACAGAGCGCTTCGAAGGCCGCCCGGCTCGCCGCGCTCACGATCACGTGCGTCGCGCGCGTCGCCTCGAGGATGCTCTCGATGCGGGCCGCCGGGCTCCCGACGTCGAGCGGCACGTAGGCGCAATCCGCCTTCAGGATCGAAAGGATCGACTCGATCGAGCGGACGCCCTTCTTCATGAAGAACGGGACGAAAGCGCCGCGCGGGACGCCGAGGGCCGCGAGCCGCCGGGCCTGGGCGTTCGTGCGCCGATCGAGCTCGCCGTAGGCCAGGCTGTCGGACTGGCAGGCGACTGCGGTCTTCTCCGGAAAACGCGCCGCCGACGCCGAGAAATACTGCTGGACCAGATGGATCATGAATCGCTCGTCCGTCTCTCGCTCGGCTCGCGCCGGGCCCTGCCCGCCGCAGCCGCTTTCGGGCTCAAGGCCGCTCGTCCATGAGCCGGCCCCACGCCGCCTCGAGCTGCATTCGGCCGAATCGTCGCAGAACCTGATCGCGCACGGCCAGCCCTCGCGGCGAGACGGGACGATTCGCCTCCATCCGCGCCCTCGCCTCGCGCTGCGTCGCGACGACCCGCGGCCGCCGCCGGCCTTCGAAGCGCACGAGCGCCTCCGGCACGGGGCCGCCGCGCGCCAGCTCCTCGCAGAGCACCGCCGCATCCTCGAAGGCCATCGACGCCCCCTGCGCCAGGGTCGGCGCGCTCGCATGGGCGGCATCGCCGACGAGTACGCAGTGGCCTCGCGTCCAGCGAGGCAGGTCGACCTCCCAGTAGACGGTCGGAATCAGCCGGATCGAATCGTCGAGCGCGTCGAGGACCGCGCGCGCGGGCCCGCCGAAATCCGAGAAGGCCTCGAGCAGGGCGGCGCGTTCCGCGCCCGCTTCGGCACCGGCATCGGCATCGGCGCCCAGCGAGCCCGCCGCGCAGGCGACGGGGCCTGCGCCACAGTAGACGTCGCCCTCCGCGAGTGGATGCAGGAGCAGCGTCCGGCCGTTGCCGAGCAGGTAGACGGGGTCCGGCAGGTGGTCCGGCGCCGGGCTCACGAAGCGCCAGCCCCGGAAGCCTTCGATCGCCACAGCCCCGGCGCCGCCGAAGAGGCTCTCCCGGGTCGCGCTGTGGACACCGTCCGCACCGACGACGAGATCGAAGCGGCGCCCTTCGCCATCGCTCAGCGCGGCCCCCACGCCGTCCGCCGCGGGCTCGAGCCGTTCGACCCGCACGCCCCAGCGCGGCTCGATCGGCCGGGCCGCCTCGAGCAGGATCCGCCGCAGGCGCGCGCGATGCAGGCTCACGAACTCCGGCCACGGATCCCGGATCGGAAGGCGGAAGCGCTCCGCCCCGCTGGCGTCGGCGAAGCAGACGGCGTCGACGCGCCGCCCGGCGGTGCGCGCCTGCGCCCCGAGGCCGAAGGCGTCGAGCACGCGCAGGCCGTTGCCCGTCAGAAGCAGACCGGCGCCGGCATCGTCGAGCGCCGGAGCGTGCTCGACGAGCGTGATGCGTGCGCCCAGCCGCCCGAGGCCCACGCAGAGCGCGAGTCCGGCGAGCCCCGCGCCCACGACGAGGACTTCGAGAGGTCGTTCCGCCGTCACGCGCGGATCCTAACCGACTCGTCCCGGATGTCCCGGACGAACGCTAGTCGAGGACGAAGGTCCGGAAGAAATAGTCGTCCGTGTTGTTCGTGAAGCCCACGTTCAGCTCGCCCGTCGCGCCGCTGCCCTCGGCGAAAGGGTCGCCCGTCTGGCCCAGGACGATGGCGATCGCGGCGGTGTCGTTGCTCGTCGCGCGGCTCACGAACTCGACGACGATCGCATAGCGTTCGCCGGCGAGGACGTCCCGCCCCGGCTCGTCGCCGATGTTGAACTCGGTGAACTCCTCGAGCAGGACGTCGGGAAGCGTCGTCGTATCGATCACGATCGGGTCGATGAGGGAGTGGGTCGGATCGTCGTCGATCACACCGCCGCCATCGACGGGCTGCAGGGTGATGCGGATCGTCCCCGCGTCGGCGGAGGGCCCGTCGGTGACGACGAGCCAGAACTCCTCGAGCCGCCCATCCTGCTCCACGATGAAGGATTGGGCGACGGCCGGGCTCGCCTCACGAACGAGGGCGAAGGTATCGGCGGCCGAGGGCGGATTGAACTGGGCGTCGGCGCGGAGTACCGGCGCTTCGGTACTGCCCCCGCACCCCAGCACGAGTGCCCCCACGGCGAACGCGCACCCCACTCCCCGAAAACGCCGCTCCACGCCCATCGTCCCTCCTCGGATCCACCGCCCAGGGCCGACCGCGCGGATCGGCTGCGGGTTTCGTCGGAGAATCGGGCGCTTGGCTTGAGGCCCTGCGCGAAAATTGCCGGATCAGGGCTTCTGGGAGCCGACGATCCAGGTCGAGAAATACTGCGAGCCGCCGCCGTAGGCATGGCCGAGCGCCTTCCTGGCGCCGTCGACCTGGTGCTGGTCGGCCATCCCCCGGACCTGCCGCGCTGCCTCGGCGAACCGGATCAGACCGGACGCCCCGATCGGATTCGACGAAAGCACGCCCCCCGACATGTTGACCGGGAAGTCCCCGTCGAAGGCCGTCGCGCCCTCGTAGGTCATCTTCCAGCCCTGGTTGCGCTCGGTGATCAGCATGCCCTCCATCCACATCGGCTCGAACCAGGAGAACGGCACGTAGATCTCCGCGCAGTCGAGCTCTTCCCGGGGCTTCGTGATGCCGGCCTTCTTGTAGAGGTTCGCGGCGTTGTCGAGGGTCGCCCGGGGCATCACCTGATCGCGCCCCGAGAACATCGTCGGCTCGCTGCGCATCTCGGTCGCGTGGATCCAGGCGACCTTGCCGGAGCGCCGGCTCGCGAGGGATTCCTTCTCCATGACCATCGCGCAGGCGCCGTCCGAGGATGGACAGGTCTCGAGGTAGCGGATCGGATCCCAGAGCATCGGCGAGTTCGCGACCATCTCGAAGGAGATGTCCTTGAGCTGCAGATGCGCGAGCGGGTTGCGGAGCGCGTTCTGGCGATCCTTGACCGCGACGCGGATGCCCGTGTCCTCGGGCGCGCCCGATCGGCGCATGTAGCCGCGCACGAGCGGCGCGAAATATCCGCCGGCGCCGGCGACCGAGGCGAGGGAGAACGGCAGCGAGATCGAGAGCGCCCAGGTCGCGTTCGACTCGCTCTGCTTTTCGTACGCGACACAGAGCACGCGATCGTGGACGCCCGACTGGACCATGCTCGCCGCGACGATGCCGGTCGAGCCGCCGACCGAGCCCGCCGTGTGCACGCGCAGCATGGGCTTGTAGGCCCCGCCGATCGCGTCGTTCAGGAACAGCTCGGGCATCATCACGCCTTCGAACAGGTCGGGGGCCTTCCCGATGATGACCGCGTCGATGTCCTTCCAGCTGCAATTCGCGTCCGCGAGCGCGCGCTCGGCGGCCTCGCGGATCAGGCCCGGCATCGACACGTCGAGCCGCTTCGCCTCGTATTTCGTCTGTCCGATCCCGACGACCGCCGTCAAGACTGCCATGGCTAGTTGCCCTCCAGGACGCAGACCAGGTTCTGCTGCAGACAGGGACCCGAGGTCGCATGGGCCACCGCGCGATCCGCCTCCCCCGACCAGATGCGCGTCGCACATTCGCCGATCCGCGAGAGCCCGACCGCCATCAGCGGGTTGCCCGCGAGCGCGCCGCCCGACGGATTGACCTTCGTCTTCTGCGTGAGCCCGAGTGCCCGCTCGACGAGGATCTCCTGATGCGTGAACGGCGCCGACAGCTCCGCCACGTCGATCTTGTCGTTCGAGACACCCGCCTTGCGCGCCGCGATTTCCGTCCCGCGCGATCGGCCGAGGTCGCGAATGCCGAAGTCCATGGGCTCGCAGATGTGCTCGAGGCCGCGGATCCACGCCGGGCGATCCCGGAGCTGCTTCGCCCGGTCGCCCGCCGCGAGCACGATCGCCGATGCGCCGTCCGAGATCGGCGCACAATCCGATTTGCGCAGCGGGTTCACGAGGAACGGCTCCGCCAGGATCTGCTGCACGCTGAAATCGCCCTTCACCTGGGCGTTCGGATTGCCCTTCGCGTTCGCGCGGTCGCGGACGGCCGCCGCCGCCATGTCCTCGGCCCGCAGCACGCCGGACTCGAGACAATGACGCGCCTGCAGAGCGGCGATCGAGATCGCATCGGGCCAGAGCGGCATCATCGTGTACGGATCGAGCTGCAGCGCCATCGTGAGCGGCAGATCGCCCATCGACGGCTTGCCGAAGCCGTAGACGAGCGCGGTATCCGCATAACCCATCTGGATCTTGACCCAGGCTTCGTAGAGCGCCCAGGCGCCGTCCATCTCGACGTGGCTCTCGCAGACCGGCGGCCAGGCGCCGACCGCGTCGAGACCCGAGACGAAGGCGAACGATTGCCCGGCGAGATAGTCGCTCGATCCGGAGCAGATGAAATCGAAATCCTTGCTCGAGAGCCCCGTCTGCTCGCGCAGCGCCTGGATCACCGGGATCAGGATCTCGATCTCGTTGCGGTCCGGCTCGCGCCGCACCGAGGGACTCTGGGTGAATCCGACGACGGCCACCTCGCGCATCAGATGTGCTCCTTGTAGCTCTCGTACTTGGCATCGGGCTCGTCGATCGGGCGGAAGTAGAGGATGTTCGCGGTCGAGGTCGTCCACTCCTCCTTCGGCTTCCAGACGGCCTGCACCCGCATGCCCATGTGGACGTCCTCGAGCTTCGCGTCGAGCACGTGGATCAGGATCGTATCCGCGCCGTCGAGCAGCACGTTGACGGTGATGTACGGCAGCGGCAGGGCGATGTTCTGCGACGGCACGCGCACGATCGAGAAAGTCACGATCGTGCCCTTGTCGGAGAGCTCGACGGCGTCGTCGCCGAAGGTCACGCCGTGCATCGGGCAGGCGCCGCGGCTCGGGAAGTAGACACGCCCGTCGACGGGACAGCGCTGCCCGAGCAGCTTGCCCTCGGCGATCGCACGCAGGAAGCGCGAGGCCGACTGGCCCGCGCTGTAGGCGTAGTCGAGCGAGATCGGGCACGGGAGCACCGTCACCGGCTGGGTCGTCTTGTCTTCTGCTTCGCTGGGACTCACGGATTTCCTCCCCGTCGCGCCGGGCCACGCGGCGCACGACGGCATCTGGATCTTCTCGGCCGTGGGATCACGACCCCTGGAGCGGGCTTCTCAGGCAGGCTCGAAAACGAAATCGTCGATCGCGCCCTTCGTCTCGGCGGCCCAGCGCGCCCGCACGCGCATGCCCGTCGCCATCTTCGCCTCATTGCCGGCGTCGACGACGTGCAGGAAAGCGGTATCGGCGCCGTCGAGCTGGACGAGCGCGTAGGCGAAGGGATGGGCGAGCGGCTGCTGGCGGCGCGGCTTCGCGACCCAGGCCCAGCTCTTCACGACGCCCGTCGGACCGACCTCGACGAGCTCGTCGATCGCCTCGCTCGTGTCCGGGTCGTATTCGCGCGCGGGAAAGAGGACCTTGCCGTCCGCCCGCTTCACGCCGAGCAGGCGCCGATCGCGCAGGGCCGTGAAGAAGCGCGACATCACCGCGCCGAGCGAGCGCTTGTAGGTATACGAGAGATTGTGCGGCGCGGTGAGGGATGCGGCCGTCGCCGATTGCTGCGTCATCGAGTCGAATCCTTTCGGGCGGGGATCGGAGCCAGGCGAAGTCAAGCAGAGAAGAGAACGTGTTTCAATCGGCGCGCGGTGCGCGGTGCGCGCGCCGGCCGCACGCTTCGGAGAGCGCCGCGCCCGGGCCTCGTGGCAGCGGGTCCCCTGCCAGGCGCCCGACCCGAGCTGGCCGCACGGCGCATCCGCTCCGATCCATCGCCTCTCGCGGAGCTGCACTCAATCGCCGTGGCACGGCGACGACGCCCTCGCGCGCCTTGCGAGAGATGCGTCTCGACACTCAGGCATCCACCCCCATCTTGGGTCAAGCTCCTGGACTCGCCGCCGATGCCCGCGACGGTCGGAGCTCGGGTGCGACGTGCCGGATCGGCCCGCAAGGCCCGAGTGGCGACGAGCAGAAACGAAGACCAACAGAGACGAGCAGAGAGGAGATCGGCGATGAGCAGCGCGAATCCGGCGACGAACGAGGCGATCCGAATCACCCGGGAGGACGGCATCGCGCACATCACGATCGACGCTCCGCCGATGAACCTGCTCGGCGGGCCCCTGCTCGGCGCCCTGATCGGCCTGATCGACGAGCTCGAACGCGACGCTTCGAGCCGGGTCGCGGTGATCCGCAGCGCCGACCCCGATTTCTTCATCGCCCACGGTGACGTCGCCTCGATCGTGACCGTACCGGTCGCGCCCGCGCCCGAGACGGCCGAGCTCAACTTCGTCCATCAGACCTTCGAGCGATTCCGCCGTCTCCCGCAGATCACGATCGCGCAGATCGAGGGCTATGCGCGCGGCGGCGGAAGCGAATTCTGCCTCGCCTGCGACATGCGCTTCGCGGCGCGCGGCAAGGCGATCTTCGGCCAGCCCGAGATCGCCCTCGGCATCCTGCCGGGCGCGGGCGGGACGGCCCGCCTCACCCGGCTCGTCGGCCGCGCGCGGGCGGCCGAAATCATCCTCGGCGGCGACGATTTCAGCGCGGAAGAGGCCGAGCGCTACGGATGGATCAACCGCGCCCTGCCGCCGGCGGAGCTCGCCGGCTTCGTCGATCGGCTCGCGCGGCGCATCGCACGCTTCCCGGCCCTGGCGCTCCAGGAGGCCAAGCGCACGATCCAGGCGGTCGCCGACGCGGCGATCGAGCAGGACCTCCTCACGGAGCAGCACGCCTTCGACCGGCTGATGGGCGATCCGCGCTCCGAGCGTGTCCCGCGCATGGAGCGCTTCCTCGCCCGGGGCGTGCAGACCCGCGAGGGCGAGCCCCGGCTCGCCAGCGCCTGCGAGACCCTCGGCGACGATTGAGAAGAGCGGAGCGGGCCCGCGGAGCGAATCCTCAATCGTCTTCGAGCTCGATCCCGAAGGTCGAGACGTAGGTCGCCAGCGACTGCCGCAGCTCCTCGCGCGTGAAGCCCCATTCCTGCGGCGTGTATTTGTGGACGCCGAACTTGCCCCGCGGCTTCTCCGCGAGATAGGCGCGGATGCGATCCGCATGCTCGCTCGTGAACGTGCGGCCCATCCCCTGATAGGCGCCGCGGATCGTCCCGACCGGGTCGCGCAGCAGGCTCTGGAAATGGACGTCGACGAATCGGTTCGGGAGCTCGCCGCGCGTGCGGCGCTCGGCCAGGGCATTGAGGCCGAAGCCGAACGCACCCTGGATCATGCGCGCCATCGTGGGCAGATCGACGTGATCCGAGCGCAGCCACTGCACCATCGCCGTCGTGCTGACGGTCGAGGGCATCGTCTTCACGGGATCGCGATGGGTCTGCACGACCCAGGCGTCGGGAAAGGTCGCGAAGACGAGGTCGATCGTCATGACGTGACCCGGCGTCTTCAGCAGCCAGGTCTTCTTCGGGGCACCGTGCTGCAGCACCTGCAGGAAGCGCTTTTCGAAGGCGTAGGTCTCGGCCATGTCGGGGACGCCGGCGGCGCCGACCATCGGCCAGTGGCCGCCGCAGAACGAGGGCGCGGTCAGCGTGACGCATTCGACGGGGAGGTCCGAGCGCAGCTCGTGGATCGCGGCGAACTCCGGCTGGACGTCGGCCCAGAGCTCCTGCTCGCATTCGCTCATCGCGAGCCGCGCCGCCGCATCGAAGCCGAGCGCCGGCATCGGATGCAGCGCTTCGCCGGCGGTCGGCCCGCGCAGATCGGGGTCGAGCCAGAGGAGCTCGAAGGTGATCGTCGTGCCCGACCGCGCGGGGCCCGTCACGATGATCGGCGCCTCGATCGTCTCCCGGGCGATGGTGGGATCCGCCTCCCAGGCCCGGCCGAGCAGCAACCGCGTCCGGAGATTGCGCAGCAGCTCCTGCCGGGTCATCAAACGGCCGACGACGTTCAGCGGCTGCGCATCGAAGGCCTGGACGAGCGCACGCAGACGCTCTTCCCACTTCGGATCGCCGAAATCGCCGAAGGGCCCGCCTCCGAGGCTGGCGCGCGCCGTCTCGAGCAGCTCGTCGGCATCGAGCGAGACCATCCGTCGCGCGCCCGCCGCGCCGCCGCCCACCGATTCGCCCATGGCATTGATCCGCCGGACCCAGTCGGGCCGCACGTAGCGCGCCGCCATCGGCGCCATCCGCTGGATCTCCTGCTCGCCCATCTGCGCGCCTCCTCCACCCGGACCGCGCGGGGCGGCGACGGAATGCGCACTCTACAATGGCGCGCTCGAATCGAACACGTGGACCCCGGACGGCGATCCGGGCGAAAGGAGCCTCGGGATGGGCATGTTGAAGGGCAAGGTGGCGCTGGTGACGGGAGCGGGACAGGGCGTGGGCCAGGGCATCGCGTTCGCCCTCGCCGCCGAAGGTGCAGCCGTCGCCGTGACGGGCCGGACCGCATCGAAGGTCGAAGCGACCTGCAAGGAGATCGAGAGCCGCGGCGGCCGCGCCATCGCGCTGGCCTGCAACGTGAAGTCCGAGCAGGCGCTCGCAGCCACCGTCGACGCGACCGTCCGGCAGCTCGGCGGGATCCAGATCCTCGTGAACAACGCGCAGGAGGTCCCGCTCGGCCCGCTCCTGGGTGTCTCGGACGCCGATTTCACCGCCGGCTGGGAATCGGGCCCCCTCGCGACCTTCCGTTTGATGAAGCTCTGCCATCCCCATCTCCAGGGCGACGGCTCGATCGTGAACCTCGCGAGCACCTCGGCGATGCGCTGGGACATGTCGAACTACGGCTGTTATGCAGCGGTGAAGGAGGCGATCCGGTCGCTGACCCGCGCGGCCGCCTGCGAATGGGGCAGCCAGGGCATCCGGACCAACGCGATCCTGCCCCTCGCGACCTCCCCCGGCCTGGCGGACTGGATCCACGAACGCCCCGAAGAATCCGCGGCGTTCCTGGCCACGGTCCCGCAGCGCTACGCCGGAGACTGCGAGCAGGACATCGGCCGCTTCGTCGCCCTGCTCTGCTCGGACGGGTCGCGCTACGTGAACGGCCAGTTCATCGCCCTCGACGGCGGCCAGGCCCACTTGGGTTGAGCGAAGGGTCGGGCGGGACTCGGGCAGCGGCCAGACGCAGGTCAGCCGCCGTCCCGACCCGTTCCCGGCGGCGTCCAGCCGGCGAGCTGACGCTCGGGCGAGAAGCGGACGAAGACGGCCTGCGCCTCGGTGAGCCGCTGCTCTCCGAGCAGACAATGGCCGTGCACGTGGACCTTGCGGTCCTCGAGCCGATCGACCCAGGCCTCGAAGCGCAGCGGCGCGTAGAGCGGCGTCGGCTTGCGATAGCGGACGGTCAGGGTCCCGGTCGGGCCGCCGGCCTTGATCATCAGGTTCGCGGCGGCGAGCACCTCGTCGTAGATCGCGGCGATGACGCCGCCATGGACGAGTCCCGTCGCCCCTTCCGCCGGCTCGGCGAGCGCGATCTCGCTGACGACCTTGTCGCCGACTCGCCGGATTTCGATGCCGTAGGAGGCGGGATTGAGGCTGCCCATGATCGGGCTGAACGGCAGATAGGCCATCGCCGCCCGTTCGTTCTGCTCCCAGGCGGAGTCGACCAGCGCGAGCCGCTTGCCGTGCGCATGGGCTTCGAGCCGGCCGGCCAGCTGCTCCGCCTGCACGGCCAGGTCCGAGAGCGCTGCGGGATCGGCGTCGAGCTCCAGCGAGGCAGCGATCTGCCGCCGGATCGCATCCGCGAGCCGGCGCCATTCGGGCTGCGCCTCGACACGCAGCGCCTGCGTCCGGCGCTCGGCCCGCGCGCTGCGCAGCGCGTCCGGGTCGACCGGGCGCGGAGGACGCGATGCGGAATCGTTCAAGGAGACATCCTCCAGGCCGGGCCGGTCGGAATCGGGCGCTGCCCGGGAACGAAACGGGGGCGCAGGGTCGTTGCCCTGCGCCCCCTCTCTCGATTCTTCACGATCCGTCGACCGTTCTCTTCGACCGTGCTCTTCGACTTCTCGTCGTCGTCTCGTCGTCGCGTCGACGTCTCGATCAGACGACCCGACGATCAGAACCTGCGACGAGCGACGATTCGACGAACCGCCGATTCCGGTCGGCGGGCCCGGTCGAGCGCGGCGCTTCAGCCGACGATGCGGATTGCCTGACGCGGACAGAGTCGCTCCGCGTCCTGGAGCTTCTTTCGCAGCGACTCGGGCGCCTCGTCCATCAAGACCGTGAGCGTGTCGTCTTCTTCGACACGAAAGACTTCCGGACAGGCCTCCATGCAGAGCGCATTGGCTTCGCAGAGGTCGTAGTCCACCACCACCTTCATCGCCTTACTCCTTGTTTCGATCTCGCCGCCACCACTGCGAATGGGGCCTCGCCACGCTAACAGATCTGCGAAGTCAGCGCCCCATCCGGCGCTGCCGAATGCTTGCCGCCCCCGGCCCGAACCGTCATGCTCCGGCGGCCGGAACGGCGGGGCAGTTCGCCTCGGAGGCGAGCGCGAAACGCCGGGCGCGGCGCGCCCGACCTCGTCCCCATCCCATCATCGACTCGGCGCGCTTCGTCCGGGCAGGCCCGACGCCAGCGCACCGCATCCCGAGGAGAAATCGGATCATGGAGCAGCTCCTGGGCCGCAATGCGGTCGTCACCGGCGGTGGGCAGGGCATCGGCCGCGGCATCGCCCTCGCGCTGGCGGAAGCGGGCATGCGGGTCGCCGTGCTCGACATCGAAGCCGACGCGGCCGAGCGCACGGCGCGCGAGCTGGCGACGCTCGGCGTCCGCAGCCTGGGCCTCGCCGTCGACGTCACGAGCGAGCGCTCGCTCGCGGACGCCGCCGCCGTCGTCGCGGAGGCCCTCGGCCCGGTCCACGTGCTCTCGAACAACGCCGGCGTCTCGGCGCCCCAGGGCAAGATCGCCGACAAGACCGACGCCGACTGGCAATGGGTCTTCTCGGTGAACCTGTTCGGCATCGTGAAGTCCGTGCAGGCCTTCCTGCCCGGCATGCGCGCGCACCGCGAGGGCGGGCATGTCGTGAACACGTCTTCGATGGCCGGCCTGATCGCCGTGCCCGAGCTCGAGGTCGGCGTCTACACCGCCTCGAAATACGCCTGCACCGCCTACTGCGAGATCCTGCGCGCCGAGCTGGCGCCCGAGGGCATCGGGGTCTCGGTCCTCTGCCCAGGCCTGATCGACACGAACCTCTCCGCCACCTCCGCCCGCAACCGCCCTTCGACCTTCGGCGGCCCGCTCGCCGTCCCGCCGCCGATGCCGGAGGAGATGCGCAGGGTCGCGATGCGGCCGGAGGACGTCGGGCCGATCGTGGTGCGCGGCATCCGCGCGAACCGGCTCCAC
Source organism: Myxococcota bacterium (assembly GCA_041389425.1). Lineage (GTDB taxonomy): Bacteria > Myxococcota_A > UBA9160 > UBA9160 > UBA4427 > UBA4427. The sequence goes on along the minus strand of JAWKRX010000011.1, from coordinate 142,799 downwards.
ATCCTCACCCATCCGGAGATGTCGATCCCGATGGTCGAAGCACGCTTCAGGCAGATCCGGCAGGACGCCGAGGGCGAGCTCGCCGATCGCTCGGGCGCGGCACCGGCCACCCCGCGCCAGGAGCCTGACCCAAGATGGCCGCGCGGCGCCTGAGCGCCGATCTTGGGTCAGGCTCCTAGGCGTTCTCGAGGCGGCAGGAGTCGCCGACCTTCACGATCCGCCCGGCCGTCGGCCCCGCGAAATGCGTGCCGATCACGAGCACGGGCCCGTCGCCGTAGCGCGCGACGAAATCGCGGCGCGTCGCGACTGCCCGTTCGGGCTGGGCGTCGGGATGGCTGCCCCAGGTCGGTTCCGCGAGCTGGACGGGGTGATGGACCATGTCGCCGGTGATCACGGCCGACTCGCCCCGGGACTCGATCCGGACGCTGACGTGGCCGGGGGTATGGCCCGGGGTCGGCTCGAGAAAGACCTCGTCCGTCAGGGCGTGGTGGCTCGACACGAGCTCCTGCAACCCGGCCGCGACGATCGGTTCGATCGAATAACGCAGATCGATGTTGACGTCGCCGGTCTTCGGCTGCGCCGCCTCGGTCGACCAGTGCTCGAATTCCTCGCGCGCGATCAGGTAGCGGGCGTTCGGAAAGGTCGGGACGAACCGGTCGCCGACCTTCATGGTATTCCAGCCGACGTGGTCGAAATGCAGATGGGTGCAGAGGACGAGGTCGACCTGCTCCCGCTTCACCACCCGCTCGAGCTTCTCGAGAAATCCGGTCTGGAGCGGGCCGAGCCCCATCGGGAGCGGGCGATCGTTGCCCATGCAGGTATCGACGACGATCGTCCGGCCCGCGGACTCGACGACCAGGGCGTGGATCGAGAGCCGGATCTGCCCCGCCTCGTCCATGAAGCGCGGCGTGAGCCACGCCCGATGCGCGGCGAGGCGCTCCGGATCGAGCACGTGGATCAGGTTCTCGGGAGCGAGTAGCGCCTCCTGCTCCTGGACCCGCGTGATGCGCACGTCACCGATCTGCCAGGAGAGCTCGTCCGCCATCGCCGTTCCTCCGAACCCGCGCCCTTCTCCGACGCCGGGCACTAGAAGTTGTTGGGCATGATGAAGCTGTCCTTGATCGGATGCTTCCCCTCGAAATGACCGCCGACCTGCTTGCCGACCTCGGCGACCGACCAGGCCTCCGAGGCGTGATAGGTCGCGGCCTTCGTCGGCGGGCCGAGCACCGTGATCTCCTTGCCCCACACGATGAAGACGTTGCCCGAGACGTTCGCCGCCGCCGGCGACGCCAGCCAGCAGACGAGCGGCGAGGTATGTGCCGGATCGAAGGCGTCGAAGCCCGACTCGGGCTTCTGGAAGAACTGCGCCGAGGGGCCCGTCGACGTCATCGCGGTCCGTGCCCGGGGCATGAACGTATTGGCCGTGACCCCGACGCGGATCAGCGCCTGCGCCGCGCTGTTGGTCAGCGCGATGATCCCCGACTTGGCCGCAGAGTAGTTCGGCTGGCCCGGATCGAAGAAGAGCGCCGCCTCGGAGGCGGTCGAGAGGATGCGCCCGTAGACCTGACCGCCCTCGGCCTTCGCCTTGTTGCGCAGGTACTCCGCCGCGTGGCGCATGCCGCAGAAATGGCCCTTCAGATGGACCCGGATGACGGCGTCGAAATCCGCCTCGCTCATCGAGAAGAACATCTTGTCGCGCAGGAAGCCCGCGTTCGAGACCAGGATGTTGAAGTCGCCGAAGGCCTTCACGGCCGTCTCGATCATCCCCTTCGAATCGTTCCAGTCGGCGACGTCGCCGAAATGCGCGACGGCCTCGCCGCCGAACGCCTTGATCTCGTCGACGACGCCGCGGCCCGCGGACTCGTCCCGCCCCTGCCCGTCCGCCGAGACACCGAAATCGTTGACGACGACCCGCGCACCTTCCTTCGCGAGCGCGAGCGCGTGCGAGCGGCCGAGACCGCGGCCCGCGCCGGTGACGACGGCGACCTTGCCTTCCAATACGCCCATGATCCTGTCCTCTTCTCCAGTGCCTGTGCCAGTGCCTGTTCGCTGCCCCGCTCGCCCGTCGCCGCGTCGACGCCCTCGCGCGACGCGGCGATCGGCGATCACAGCCGCTCGATGATCGTGCCCGTGCCGACGGCGGCGCCGCAGCACATCGTGATGAAGGCCGTGCCGAGGCCGCGGCGCTCGAGCTCGTGGAGCGCCGTGACGATCAGCCGCGAGCCCGTCGCACCGACCGGATGGCCCAATGCGATCGCCCCGCCGTTGACGTTGACCTTCGCCATGTCGATGTCGTAGACGCCCGCCCAGGACAGTACGACCGAGGCGAACGCCTCGTTGATCTCGTAGAGATCGATGTCGTTGCGGATGCTCATGCCCGTCTTCTTCTCGATGTGCTTCGTCGCGTCCACCGGGCCGTCGAGCAGGTAGTAGGGATCCGTGCCGACGAGGCAGTCGAAGACGATGCGCGCGCGCGGCTTGAGACCGAGGGCCAGCGCCTTCTCCTTCGACATGTAGAGCACGGCCGCCGCGCCATCGGAGATCTGCGACGAGTTGCCGGCGGTATGGATGCCGCCCGGCAGGATCGGCTTCAGCTCGGCGAGGCCCTCCTTCGTCGAGGGGCGGATGCCCTGATCGCTGTCGACGACGCGCGTCGCGCCGGTCGGCTTGCCGTCGTCACCCAGCACCGGGACCTCGATCGGCAGGATCTCGCGCTTGAAGCGCCCCTCGCTCTGGGCGATCGCCGCCTTGCGCTGGGACTCGAGGCCGAGGGCATCGACGTCGGCGCGGGTATGGCCGCGGTTCTTCGCGATCCGCTCGGCCATCGTGAACTGGTCGGGCGCCGTGTCCCAGGGCCAGTTCGGCGGCTGGAAATAGCCCGGGCCATTGATGACGTTGGCGCCGAGGCCGACGTGGCTCATCAATTCGAGGCCGCAGGCGATGCCGACGTCGATCGTTCCGCCCTTCACCAGCGCGTTGATCAGGCCGTTCGCCTGCTGGCCGGATCCGCACTGCGTATCGATCGTCGTGCCGCCGCAGGTCCAGTCGTCGCCCTCGGAGAGCCAGGCCTGGCGCGTGATGTTGTTCGACTGCTCGCCGGCCTGCGTCACGCAACCGCCGATCACCTGCTCGACGTCCGAGCCCTTGATGCCGTTGCGCTGCAACAATGCGGTCTGGACGCGGCGCAGCAGATGGGCCGCGTGCATTCCGGAGAGATCTCCCTTGATCATCTTGCCCCGGCCGATCGGGGTTCGGATCGCGTCGACGATGACGGCTTCTCGCATGGGTCTCTTACCTTCTACTTTTCGGGTTGCTGAACGACTCGCTCCATCGCACCCGTCCGGGGGATGGCCTTCTGCACCGGCCGCCCGAGCACGAGCTCGACCGACGTCCTCATCTCTTCACCGATCTTGCCCGGCGATTGTCCACCGCCGGCCCAGCTCATCATCAGGGCGAACCAGACGCGGTTGAGCAGGTCTCCGACCCGTCTCTCGTCGTCCGAGATCCCACCGGCCGCGCCCTCCACCGGCTCGCCGCGCAGCGCGCTCACGATCATCCGCCGCATCAGGTCGTGGAAGACCTCGACCTTCTCCGCGAGTATGGGCTCACCTGCCGCCGTCGCGCGCAGCATCGCACGCGAGAGGTTCGGCCGGCGCACCATCCCGCGCGTCGCGATCTCGAAGAATCCGACCACCCGCTCGCTCGCCTCGGACCCCTTCGGCGGCCGCTGCCGGACGCGCTGCGCGAGGGTCCGGGTCTCCTGCTCCAGGGCCGCGACGAGCAGATCTTCCTTGCTGCGGAAGCGCCGATAGAGAGTGCCCATCGCGACGCCCGCATGGGCCGCCACGTCGCGCAGCCGGACCGCCTCGAAGCCGCCCCGCTCGGCCAGCTCGATGCTGGTCTCGACGATGCGGCGGGCGCGCTCTTCGAGGATCGGATCGGCGTTCGGCGCGGACATGGCGCCCGATTGAATCACGTTCCGCACGCTTTTGAAACACGTTCCAGCCCCGGGCGGCCGGAGGGATCGTCTATCGTCGCGGCGATGTCGCCCTCCCCCGAACGATCTGCGGCGATCGCCGAGCCCGCCGCCCCTTGCGACGTGCATGCGTTCTGCCGCCGGATCCTCGAGGCGGGCGACCTCGCTTCGAAGCTCGCGCCGCCCTTCGATGCGAAGGGTCGATGGCTGGACGTCGACCCTTCGGGGCCGCCTCTCGCCCTCGAGCGCCCCGCACGGGATCCCGGCCTTCGGATGCAGGGCGGCGGCGACCGATTGCCCCGCCCCGGCGAGCTCGCCCAGCCCGAGGCGCGCCGGCTCTGCCTCGCGCGCTTCGCGCACCACGAGCTGATGGCGGTCGAGTATTTCGCCTGGGCGCTGCTGCGCTGGCCCGAGCTTCCCGCGCCTCTCCGGCGCGGCTGGCTCGCGGCCCTCGCCGACGAGCAGCGCCATTGCCGGCTCTATCTCGATCGGCTCGCCGCCCTCGGCGGCCGTTTCGACGGCGACGATCACTCCGACTATTTCTGGCGCCACGCCCCGGCGATCGCCGCATCGCCCGCCGGCCCCGCCGCCTTCCTCGCCGCCATGGGCCTCACCCTCGAGCAGGCGAACCTCGACTTCACATTGACCTATCGCGATGGCTTCGCCGCCGCCGGCGACGCGGAGAGCGCCGCCCTCTGCCAGCGGGTCCACGACGACGAGATCGCCCACGTCGCCCTCGCCGCCCACTGGATCGTGCGGCTCGCGCCCGAGCCCGCGCCCGTCGTCGACGCGCCGGTCGCATCGTCCCGGGACGACTCGACGACCGTGAACGGGGTCGCTCTGGATTCCGAAGCCCGCGACCTCGAGCGCTACCTCGCGAGCGTGCCGTTTCCGCTCGGTGCCTCGCGCGCGAAGGGCCGCCGCTTCGAAGCGAAGCCGAGGCGACGCGCGGGCCTCAGCGATGCCTTCGTCGAGCACGTCCGTACGGCGCGCTCCTCCCAGGAACGCAGCCTCTTCGCATCCGCGCCGGAGTCCGCACCGGACCGCGCACCGAACCGTGCCGCGACCGCCACGCCGGCCGATGGGCCGAGCGCGCCCAACGTGGCCAACACGCCGAACGCGACGAACGAATGACGCCGTCCCAGACCCCGGGCCGGCCGTGGATCCTCCCCGACTTCGCCGCCGAGGAGGGTGGCGATTGGCGCGCCTACCCCCGCGAGCCGAGCGCGCGGATCGCCGCACGCCTGCTCGGACTGCTCTTCGCGCCGGCGGCACGCTTGCTCCATCCGGGCCGCGACGGCGCATGGATCGCCGAGCCCGTCCACGCACCCTGGCCGAGCGATCTCGGACCGCCGCCGGATCGGGCCGTCCTGCCCTGGCTCGATCCGAGCCCCGAAGCCTTCGCCTGGCTGAACACGCGGACGCTCGCCGACGCCGTCGCCCGCGGACTCCCGGGCCAGCCGGTCGGACGCCTCGCCGGCGCCGAGCCCGCCTGCATCGAAGCGATCGCCGACAAACGTTTCGCCCTCGACTGCGCCCGTTCGCTCGGACTGCACTCGCCCGCGCTCGACCCGCTGATCGAGGTGATCGAGCCCGCCGAATGCCTGCGCGTCGACGAGACGATCGCCCGGCTCGAGGCGGCGCTCGCGGCCTGGCCGGACTGGACGGGCCGGCGCTACACGCTCAAACCCCGCCTCGGCAGCAGCGGTCGGGGGCGCACCGGCGGCGCGGGCAGCGTCGATGCGCCGGCCGTGCGCGGTGCGCTCGTGCATCTCGCCCGGCGCGGGGGCGCGATCTTCGAGCCCTGGCTCGAGCGCACGCGCGACCTCAGTGTTTCGCTCCGGCAAGGGCGCGGCGCGGCGCATCCGGAGATCCTCGCCTCGTTCGAGCTGCTGACGTCGCGCAGCGGTTTGTTTCGCGGCCATTGCGGCGTGATCGAAGCGAACGGGCAGATCGTCTCCGGCGATCCCGAGGATGCGCGGCTGCGCGCCGGCGCCGTCGCCGTCGCCCGGCGCGCAGCGGACCGCGGCTTCTTCGGGTTGTGCGGGATCGATGCCTTCCGCCATCGCGAAGGCGAGCGCGAGGCCTGGCGCGGCGCCGTCGAGCTGAATCCCCGGCCGACGATGGGCTTCGTGACCTTCGGTCTCGTGCTGCGCGCCCTGGCGAGCGGGCGCGCGGCGACGCGATCCGGTGCAGGGCAGCCCTCCGCGTTTCTGTTCACGCTGCTCGGCGCCGCGGGCCGCACGACCGATGGCTCCGTCGCCTCGAGCGCGGCGAGCACTCCGGGCGATGCGGCCGATCCGGCTGCTTCCCGCGCAGAAGCGATCCTCGCGCGTGCCGGTGCCGGGGTGCAGATGCTCGAGCTGACGCCGGATCGCGCGGCAGACGAGCCGCGCGCCGTCCTCTATCTCGGCCCCGATCGCGCTGCCCTGCGCGAGGCCTGTCGCAGCGTGACGGGCTGCTAAGCTCGGGCCGATGAAACGAACGGCCGTGTTATTCGATCTCGGCGGCGTGGTGCTCGGCTCTCCGCTCCAGGCCATCCGGAGCTACGCGACCTCGCTCGGCCATGCCCCCGACTCCATCAACCACGTCGTCGCGCGGACGGCGCCTTCGGGCGCGTGGTCCCGCCTCGAGCGGGGCGAGCTGGAGCTGGAACGTTTCCACGCCGCCTTCGAACAGGATTGCCGCGACGCCGGCCTCGAGATCGACGCACGCGCGATGATGCGGGCGATGGCGGACGCCGCGGGCCCCCGCCCGATCATGCTGGACGCGATCGCACGCCTGCGCGCCGAGGGCATCAAGACGGGAGCGCTCACGAACAACTGGGGGGCGGGCGACGGGACCCGCGCCCTGCGCGCTCATTTCGACGTCTTCGTCGAATCGTGCGTCGAGGGTCTGCGCAAGCCCGACCCGGCGATCTACGTGCTGGCCTGCCGGCGTCTCGGCGTTTCGCCCGAGGACGTGGTCTTCCTCGACGACATCGGCGGCAACCTCAAGCCGGCCCGGGCACTCGGCATGGCGACGGTGAAGGTCGAGGATCCCCGGGCGGCGCTCGAGGCGCTCTCGGCCCTCGTCGGGCTCGACCTGCTCCCGCCTCGCCGCGGCGATCCCTCCCCGGCTTGATCGGCGGGGCCCGGCGGTCTCAAGTCGGGCGGGGCCGGGTCCGACCCTTCGGACAGCCAGGAGGCCCCATGTACCGATCCGTGTCGACCGCCCTCGCCCCCCGCCTCGCCCGCGCGCATCGCGCCGCAGCGCTGGCCCTGCTGATCGCGCCGGGCGTGCTCGCCGCGCGCGAAGCCGGAGCGCAGGCCTGGTCCTTCGTCGGCGCGCGCTATCAGGGCATGGGCGGCGCCGGCGTCGCGGTCGTCGACGACGAGCACGCCTCCTACTGGAATCCGGGCGCCCTGGCCTTCACCGAGTCCTACGGCGTCGCCGTCCCGGCCGGTGTCTACGCAGGTGCCGAAGGTTCGACGCTCTCCGACATCGATCGTGTGTCGAACGTCCTCGACGATCTCGCGGGCGGCGAATTCGATCAGCTGATCGACGATCTCGCCGCGGGCAACGACCTCGACCCGGCCCAGCTCGGCACCGCCCTGCGTCTCGGCGCCGACGCGCTCCCCGGCCTCGACGAAGACGGCGAAGGGGTGCTCGCCGGCATCGACGCCTCGCTGCTGCTCCGGTACCGCCGCTTCGCGGTGACCGGCATCGGCGAGAGCCATTTCGCGGCGGATCCCGTCTTCGACGGCACCAACGTCTCGCTCTCCGACCTGACGGGCGACGCCGCGGTCGACGCGCTCGTGAACCCGGGCACGGCGGCGAGCCAGTACGGCCCCGGAGACGAGCCGCCGGTCGTCGCCGAGATCGAGGCGATCTTCCTGGCCGCGGGCGGCGGTGCGCCGAATCTCCAGGCCGAGGAATTCGTCTTCGCCGCCGAGCTCGCGGGGGCGGACGTCCGCGATGCCGGCGTCGCCCGCAATCTCGTCGCGATCGCGAACGCGACCGTCGGCACCGCCGACGCGACCTTCGCCGACAACCGCTCGGGCACCTTCGTGCGCGGCCTCGCCGTGGAGCAGATCGGCTTCGGCTACGGGCACCCGCTGCTCGCCAACCGGATCGGAATCGGCGGCAACCTCAAATACATGCTGGGGACGACCTTCAACAAATACCTGCGCTACGACGACATCGACGGCGTCGGCGACCTCACCGACGCCCTGACCGACAGCGATCGCCGCGAGATCACCCATACCGCCTCGCTCGATCTCGGCGTGCTCGTGAAGCCCTGGGACTGGCTGCGGCTCGGCATCACCGCGCGCAACGTCACGAAGCCGTCCTTCGATCTGGCCCGCGACCGGTCCGGCCCCGGCGGACGGGACGAGCTCACCCTCGATCCCCAGGTCCGCGCCGGCGTCGCGCTGTGGGTCCTGCCGCGCTGGGTCGTCGCCTTCGACGCAGATCTCACCGAGAACGAGTCGGAGCTGGTCGACGGCTTCGCCTCGCGGCTCGTCTCGCTCGGCACGGAGTGGAAGATCCCGCTGGGCAAGGTCGGCCTCGCCCTGCGCGGCGGGGCCTACCTGAACACGGCCGCCGACGATCTCGACGCCGTGACATTGACGGCGGGCCTCGGCCTGCGCGTCTTCGACTTCAACCTCGACCTCGCGATCGGCGCATCCCCGAAGACGGAGAAGGTCGAGGCGGCCGATGATCAGCGGATCCCCGCGCAGTCGAACGCGTCGCTGACCTTCGCCTTCCGTCGCAGCTTCTAGCCGAGGCGGCGCGGCGCGCTCAGTCGGGCCATTCGACGCGCGCGTCGCCCTTCGGAACGCCCTGGCAGGTCAGGATGTAGCCCTCGTCGATCTGCCGCTGGTCGATGCCGCCGTCGTTCATGCGCATCTCGACCTGGCCGGCGACGACCTTCGCCATGCAGCAGCCGCAGTAGGCCTCCTCGCAGGCGAAGGGCGGCTCGAGACCGACCCGGCGGGCCGCCGCGAGGATCGTCTCCCCCTCACCCATGGCGAGCACGGTCTCCTTGCCGTCGAGCTTGACGGTGACGCGGATGCCACCGGTCGTATCGACGTCCGTCGCGGGGGGCGCGATGTCCTCGGGCGACGTGAATCGCTCGATGAAGATCTGGTCCTTCGCGACGCCGAGGCTCTGGAGCCCCTGCTCGACGACGTCCATGAACGGACCGGGCCCGCAGACGTAGAAATCGGCGTCCTTGCGGGCACCGACCTCGAGGACGACGCGGTCGACGTCGACGAACCCGTGTTCGACGTCGAGGCGATGCACGATCTCGAGCCGATCGGGATGGGCCCGCCTGAGGGATTCGAGCTCCGCGGCGAAGATGATCGAAGCCTCGTCGCGATTGGCGTAGACGAGCTTCACCGGCCGCCGGGTCGTCGCGAGGGCCGTCTTGAGGATCGAGATCACGGGCGTGATGCCCGAGCCCCCGCCGAAGAGCACGATCGGCGTCGCCCGGTCGCGCAGACAGAAGACCCCCGCCGGCTGCATCACCTCGAGCACGTCGCCCGCCGCGACCCGCTCGTTCATCCAGTTCGAGACCCGGCCGTCGGCAATGCGCTTGACCGTGACCTTGTGCTCGGGATCGAGGCCCGGCGCGCTCGCCAGGGAATAACAGCGCACGAGCCGCTGCCCGTTCACCTCGACGCGAAAGGTCAGGAATTGCCCGGCGCGATAGGCGAAGCGCTCGCGAAGCGCATCGGGGATCTCGAGCACGAGCGAGCGGGCGTCGGCGGTCTCGTCGATGACGCGCGCGACACGCAGGTGGTGATAGGGTCCGGACACGTCCTCTCGGGACGCTCCCGGCGACTGGACTGTCATGCGATGGTTCCTCGTCTGGCCGGCTCGCGGCCGCAGTCGGCGCGAAGCGGCGCGGACTCTAACAGATCCGGACGCCGATTCCGGGGCGCCGGATCCCGGCCGTCCTCGCGCGGCTGCGCCCCACCGAATCGCCGCTCCCCCGCGCAGCGCCGCTCTGCGCGCCCCTATTCGTCGGCCCAGTCGCGCGGCCGCAGGAAATCGCCGTAGAGCGCCGCCTCGGGACTCCCCGGCTCGGGATGCCAGTCGTAGCGCCAGGCCACTTGCGGCGGCAGCGACGCGAGCACCGACTCGGTGCGGGCGCCGGACTCGAGGCCGAAGCGGGTCCCGCGGTCCTGCAGCAGATTGAACTCCACGTAGCGGCCGCGGCGGTAGAGCTGGAAGGCGCGCTCGCGCTCGCCCCAGGGCGTCTCGCGTCGCCGCTCGACGATCGGGACGTAGGCGGCGAGGAAGGCGTCGGCGGTGCTCTTCCAGAGCGCGAAGGCCGGCGCGAACCCGCCCTCGTCGAAATCGTCGTAGAAGATCCCGCCGATGCCGCGTGGCTCGCCGCGATGCGGCAGGAAGAAGTAGGCATCGCACTGCGCCTTGAAGCGCGCATACGGCCGGCTCGGATGCACGTCGCACGCGGCGCGGGCCGTTCGATGCCAGTGCTGCGCATCGGCCTCGAAGCCGTAGTAGGGCGTGCAGTCGAAGCCGCCCCCGAACCACCAGACGACGTCCTCCGTCCCGGCGTGTTCGGCGAGGAAGAAACGGTAGTTGGCGTGGCAGGTCGGGACGTAGGGATTGCGCGGATGGACGATCAGCGAGACCGAGATCGCCTCGTAGCGCCGGCCGGCGAGCTCGGGCCGGCGATCGGTCGCGGCGGCGGGCAGGCGCTGGCCCTCGGTGTGCGTGAACTGGACGGCGGCCTTCTCGAAGACCGGCCCGTCCTCGAGCACCCTCGGCCGGGAGAGCCCCCCGCCCTGCCTCGGCAGATCTTCGCCCCGGAATCCGGGCCCGCCGTCGAGGGCCGCGAGCGTTTCGCAGATCCGCAGCTGGAGTCCGTCCAGGAAGGCGCGCACCGCCCGCGCATCGGGCTTCGCGGATTCGGCTGTCATCGGCGCGGGGCTCCTCGGATTCGATGCCGCCGCCTGCGCCCGGGACGCTGCGGGGACATCGGAAGTCGGCGCGGGAAGCTAGCAGCCCGTTGGAGAACTCCCGCGGAGATCCGGCGCGTGGATTTTTCGTCCGATCGAGGCGCGGAAGCGCCGCTGGGCTGATGCCCAGCAAGCTTTCGCAACGAAGAGCGGGCGGAAAAAACGCGTGCCGGGCGACAGCAGGAGTTCTTCAACGGGCTGCTGGCCGAGGGCGGGAGCACGCGAGAGGCATGGCCCGCCCGGAGCCCTCCCGATAGAATGCGCGCCCCATCCGAGGATCCCCTTGACGACCCGTCCCACGCTCCGTCCCGCCTGTGCGAATTTCTCCTCCGGCCCCTGCGCGAAACGACCGGGCTGGAACGTCGGTGCGCTCGCGGCGGCGATGGTCGGCCGCTCCCATCGCGCCGAGCCCGCGCGCGCGCGCATCCAGGAAATCAGCGACCGCAGCCGCGCGATCCTCGGCATCCCCGCCGACTGGCGCCTCGGGATCGTGCCCGCCTCGGATACCGGCGCCGTCGAGCTGGCCCTCTGGTCGCTGCTCGGGCCGCGCGGCGTGGACCTGCTCGCGTGGGAGAGCTTCGGCTCCGGCTGGGTCAGCGATGCGGTCAAGCAGCTGAAGCTCGCCGACACGCGCGTGCTGGACGCCGACTACGGCCGGCTCCCCGATCTGGCTGCGGTCGATTTCGATCGCGACGTCGTCTTCACCTGGAACGGAACGACTTCCGGCGTGCGCGTTCCGAATGCCGATTGGATTCCCGCCGATCGGCGCGGCCTCGCGATCTGCGATGCGACGTCGGCGGTCTTCGCGATGGACGTGTGCTTCGAGAAGCTCGACGTCGTGACCTGGTCCTGGCAGAAGGTGCTCGGCGGCGAAGCCGCCCACGGCATGCTCGCCCTCTCGCCCCGCGCCGTCGAACGCCTCGAATCCTATTCGCCGCCCTGGCCGATGCCGAAGCTCTTCCGCTTGACGAGTGGCGGCAAGCTCGACGAGAGCATCTTCGCGGGCTCGACGATCAACACGCCCTCGATGCTCTGCGTCGAAGACGCGCTCGACTCGCTGCGCTGGGCCGAGTCCGTCGGCGGGCTGCCCGGCCTGATCGCGCGTTCGGAGGCGAATCTCGCGACCGTGGCACGCTGGGTCGAGCAGTCGAGCTGGGCCGAGTTCCTCGCCGTCGATCCGGCGATCCGCAGCTGCACTTCGATCTGCCTGCGAATCGCGGGCGAGTTCGCGCGAACGCGGGACGCGAAGGCGGTGGCGAATGCGGTGAAGGCGATCGTCAAGAAGCTCGACGCCGAGGGCGTGGCCCACGACATCGGTTCCTATCGCGATGCGCCCCCCGGCCTGCGGCTCTGGGGCGGAGCCACCGTCGAATCCGCCGACCTCGCCGCCGTGCTGCCCTGGCTCGACTGGGCCCACGCCGAAGCGACGGCCTGAAGCGGGGCACGGGATCGTCGCGATGCCCGCGAGGGCGCTCGCCGGGCTTCAATCGAGGACCGCGACCTTCAGTGCCTGCAATCGTTCGAGCTGCTCTTCCTGGGTCCGGATGCGGTCCTTCTTGACGTCGAGCTCCGCTCGCAGCGAGGCGTACAGCTGCTCCTGGTTGTCCATGCGCTTGCGCAGTCGCGCCTCGGTCTGGCGCGCGAGCGCCAGCGCCTCGCCCTGCTTCGCGCTCTCCTCGCGCACCGTCGAGAGCTCGGCCCGCATCCGCTCGAGCTCGACCTGCCCCGCTTCGGCGATCGCACGCGCCGGAGCGCTCGCGTCCTCGAGGCGCTTCGCGAGCTCCGCACGCTCGAGCGCGAGCGCCGAGGCCGTCTTCGATTCGCGGTCGCGCTCGAGCTCGGCGCTGCGCAGCGCCGCCTGGGCGCGGGCCAGCTCCTGCTCGATGTCGCGGATCCGGGCCGCCGTCCCGAGCGGCGCTTCCGGGCCCTTCTCGGCGCGGCGCTTCGCCTTGTCGGCGCGGCGCCGGAGCTCGGCGAGCTCTTCGCCCTGCTTCTTGCGCGCCTGGCTCTCGTGCTCGACGCGGCGAAGCAGCTCCTTGCGCTCGGCGGCGGCGGCCTCGAGCTCGCTCGCGAGCGCGAGCCGACGCTGCTCCGCGTCGCGCAGCGCCCGAACGACCCAGAACGCGGCGATCCCCGCGACGACCAGAACGACGAGGAGGAGGGACAAGACATTCGACATCGATCATTCTCCGCGGGCGCGATCGGGGCCACGAGACCGGCTGGTCGCCGGGGCCCGGGGGCTCCGATGACGCGCGCGCGCATTCTACCCTGCGATCCTCCCCGCATCAGGCGGATCGCCCTCCGGAGAGGATTCCCGTGTCCCACGCCGAGCGCCTGATCGACGCCGCCCGTCGCCTGCGGCGCGCCGTCGACCCGCTTCGATTCGCGCCGCCCGTCACGCATGTCTACAACCCGCTCGACTACGCCCGCCGGGCCCACGAGCGCTACCTGCGCCGGTTCGGCGACGGCCGCCGACGCGTCCTCTTCCTCGGCATGAATCCGGGGCCCTTCGGCATGGCCCAGACCGGGATTCCGTTCGGCGAGGTGGCGAGCGTCCGGGACTGGATGGGGATCGAAGAGCGCATCGACGCACCGCGTGCCCCGCATCCCGCGCGTCCCGTCGAGGGCTTCGCCTGCCGACGCAGCGAGGTCAGTGGCGCGCGGCTCTGGGGGGCCGTCGCCGATCGCTTCGGATCGCCCGAGGCCTTCTTCCGAGATCATTTCGTCGCGAACTACTGTCCGCTCGTCTTCATGGAAGCCTCCGGGCGCAATCGCACGCCCGACAAGCTCGCGCCGGCGGAGCGCGAGGCGCTCTACGCGGCGTGCGATGCCCATCTCGAGCGCGTCGCGCGGATCCTGGAACCGGAGTGGGTCGTCGGCGTCGGCCGTTTCGCGGAGCAACGCGCGCGCGAAGCGCTGCGGGGGATGGACCTCCGCATCGGTCGCATCCTGCATCCGAGTCCCGCGAGCCCGCTCGCCAATCGCGACTGGGCGGGCAGCGTCCGGCGCGAGCTCGAGGTGCTCGGACTCTGCCCCGCCCCGGCCCGCGCGCGCGGGCGCGGGCGCGGGCGCGCGAGATGACTGCCGAGTCGAGCGTTCGGCGATATGCTCCGCCGCCGCAGGGGCCGATGCCGAGCCCACGCCGCACCGGCTCGGCGAGGGCGGCGCTTCGAAGAAGGAGAAGGAGAACGATGAGAACGAACGACCTCCAAACCCGGCTCCCGCTCACCGACCGATTCCAGCCCGCGCCCGCAGTCACCGTACGGCTCAGCCGGCCCCGACTCGCCGTCCGGCTCGGATGCGCGACGCTGCTCGGACTCTTCGTGCTGGGCTGCAGCGAGGAAGGCGCGATCGCCGCCGATCCGCTGATCAGCGAGATCGACGCGGTCATCGCCGAGCGCGCGGTCGACAAAACGCAGTCGAATTGGCGGGTGTCGCTCAAGGTCCCGCCGCGGTTCACCTTCGACAAGGCGAGGAAGTACTACTGGAAGCTCCAGACCAACCAGGGCGACATCGTCTTCCGCATGTTCCCGGAGAGTGCGCCGATGCACGTCGGCTCGACCTTCTATCTGACGCGCCTCGGGTTCTACGACACGCTCGGCTTCCATCGCGTCATCAAGGGCTTCATGGCGCAGGGCGGCGATCCGCTCGGCAGCGGCACCGGCTCGCCCGGCTTCCGCTACTACGGCGAGTTCGATCCCAAGCTGAGCCACGACGGACCCGGCGTGCTCTCGATGGCCAATGCCGGCCCCGGCACCGATGGCAGCCAGTTCTTCATCACGTTCACGGCGACGCCGCATCTGAACGGCAAGCACACCGTCTTCGGCAAGGCCGAGTCCGAGGAGAGCCTCGCGACGATCCGCAAGCTCGAAGCCCTGGGGGCGCCGCCCGGACGTTCGTCCGCCCCCACGAGCCCGATCGTGATCGAGCGGGCCACGATCCTGATCGAATGACGGCCGCTCGCACGCTCGCGTGGATTCAGGTGCGGTCGGCCGAGCCGAGCGCTTCGAGCAGCCCGTGCCGGGCGAGCTGGAATCGCTCGGCGTCGCCGGACCCCGCGTAGAGGACCCGCTTCAGCGCCGCCTCGGCCGCCTCCGCGGTCGCGCCGCGTACGAGGAGCTCGCGCACGACGAGCGTCGGATGGAACGGCGCCGGATCGGCCCCGCCGAGCTGCTCTGCGCGCCGATCCGTTCGCTCGATCCGCCCGAGCGGCTCGAGCGCGTCCTCGATCGCCGTCGCCTTCGCCCGCGACGCATCGCTCGACAGATCCACGACGAAGACGAAACGGACGCCCCCGGGCTCGGGTTCGCCATCCGAAGACCTCGGCGGAGCCCCGCCCTCGCGCAGCCCCTGCGCGAGGTCTCGCGCCGAACGCGGCAGCGGCGGGTCGGCGCGCTTCCCATCGATCCAGTCCAGATCGCCCTGCCACAGCGTCATCAGCAGGCGGCCCTGGGTCGTCGTCCGGACCTCGATCCGACCGCTGGCGAGATCCACGAGCTCGAGCTCGACCTCGCTCTGCCAGTTCGCGAGCCGTCGATCGCCCTCGAACTCGCCCGGCAGGACGCGTCCACTGCGCGCGGGCAGCCGCACCTGGATCGCGGTTCGCTGCGACCCGACCGAGCCCTCGAGCGGCGCATAGCTCGCGCGCGACGGGTGCAGCACGTCGCCCTGCTCGAATCGATAGGCGTTCACGGCCGGCGCGAACGCCTCCGGAACCGCCCAGGCGAACCCTTCGAAACACACGATTCCCTCGGACTCCACTGGCTCCCCCCGTCTCCTCCGCGGCTCCGCGGTCCTGTCATCGTCGCCGATCCCTCGGGGCACATCCTGGTGATTGCCGGATCAACATCCCTTCGGGAACCACTTCCGCGATCCAGCCAACTCCCCGGATCCGCACCGCTTTTCACGCACCGCAGCCCCGCTCGTTCGGGTTTGGTTGACATCGTCGTCGAAGTCTGACCAATATGCGGACCGGATTGAACATCCAGTCACTCGGGAGGATCCGTCTTGGCCGCCGAAGTCACACCCCGCTCGTCCAGAGCCGCTTCGACTCTCCGCTCCGTCCGCTCCGCTCCTTCCGCCGCTTCTTCCACCGCCTCCGCTCCTTCCGCCGCCTCCGCCGCCCGAGAAATCGCCCAGGACAGCCCCTCCGAGTTCACCGATTCCTTCGCCAGCTCGCTCGCCGAGTCGCAGGCCTCCGCCTCCTCGAAGCTGCCCCCCGTTCCCAAGCTCTCGCCCCAGGACTCGGTCGATTTCCTGCTGCATCCGGCCGAGCTCGCCAAGGGTCGTCGCGCCGCCGAGAACTATCTCAGCACCTTCCGCACCGAAGAGAGCCGCCGCGCCGCCGAGGAGATGCTGGAGACGCTCGCAACCGTCATCAGCGGAGGCAAGTGCGACAGTGTCGAGTTCCCCTGGCAGCAGGTGCGCCCCTATCACGGCGCCGCGGCCCTCACGATCCTCAAGGAGCGCGGAGCGCCCGCGCGGATCGAAACACTCCGGTGTCGCAAGAATTCGGCCCGCAGCTTCCGGGCCGTTCCCACGAGCTATCCCCCGCGCGAAGTCCAGAAGATCCGCAGCACGCTGACGAAGGTGATCGAAGAGTGCAACGAGCTGGGCTTCCTCGTCGGCGAAACCATGGCGCAGCCGCGCAAGGCTCGCGGCCCCGCCCAGGGCAAGCGCGCAGCCCGATCCGTCCAGCGCAATCGCCTGCTCGCCGACGGCGAGCTCCGCGCGCTGGTCTCGGCCTGCGCGAGTGACGCGACGGCCGCCGGCTTCCGCGATGCCGTCTTCTTCGCGCTCGTCTACCGCGGCTTGCGGATCGCGGAGATCGTGGGGCTCACGCTCGAGAGCGTCCGCTTCAGCAGCAAGACGGGCGTCTGCACGATCGCGACGAGCCCCGGTCGCTCCGGCGGACGCGGGCGCCGGATCGAGCTCACGAACGACGAGCTGATCGTGCTCGAGGATTGGCTGGACCATCGCGGCGACGCCGGCGGTCCGCTGCTCGGTCCGCTCGGCAAGAACGGCAAGCTCGAGGGCAAGCGCCTCACGACGGCGATGATGGCCCAGATCTGCGAGGAGCGTGGCCGGCAGGCGGAGGTCGCATCCTTCACGCCGACCGATCTGTCGCGCAGCGCCGACGCGCTGAACGACCACCGCAAGCAGACGCGGCGCAGTGCGGCGAAGGAGTCGGAGGCATTTCATTCTGCGGCCGACCGGATCCTCTTCGATGCGGAGGAGAGCTCGGCGATGGCGAGCGAAATGATCCGGTTCCCCTTTCTCGGATTGGGGATCTAGCTCGGACTGGGGATCTAGCTCGGACTGGGGATCTGGCGCGCGTCCAAAAAGACCCAACTAGCATCTTTCACGCCCTGCGGAGACGTTCGCCTCAAGCCCCCTCCCCGGCCGCCGATGGGTCAGCCGAGGGGGACACCCGATGACCGGATGGCGCCAACCGCGAACGACTCCCCAGAAATTTCCCCGCCAGGCCACCCGCGTGCCCGTGCGGATCTCGACCGTCGACCCGGAGATCGATCCGGATTCCGGCGAGGCCTTCTTCCGAAGCACCGAAGCGACGACCGCCAACCTCTCCCGGGGCGGCATGTTCGTCCATTCCTGGGAGCCTCTCGCGGCGGGGCGGCGCGTGATCGTCGTGCTCGACCTGCCGGCCGGCGGAGAGCTCCAGATCGTCGGCAGGGTCGTCTGGACGCGCCGTCAGCTCACCTCGCGCGCCGGCGCGTCCGTCGAGTCACCGGGCTACGGGATCGAGTTCGACGGCAGCAATCGGGCCGAGCAGGCCGCGGTCCAGCAGATCCTCGACGCCGCGGGCACAGACGCTCCGGCGCCGGTCCCAGCCGCCGCTCAGGCCGCTCCAGCCAGCCCGACGAGCGCAGCCTCCCCGTCGTCCAACGCCTCGACGAGCCTTCGCCCGCCCTTCCGTCACGCCCCCTGACACGCCCCCTCAGCCCTCGATCCCGTACTCCTGGATCTTGCGCCGCAGGGTCGAGCGGTCGATGTCGAGGACCTTCGCCGCCTGGGTCCGATTGCCCTGACAATCCTCGAGCGCCTGGACGATCGCCCGGCGCTCGATTTCGCGCAGTGATAGTCCGCGGGGCACCGCGTCCGAGACCGGCCCCTTCGCCCCGCCCGGCGCGACCTCGAGCGGCAGGTGCCGGACCCCGACCCGCGTATCCCCGGCCGCGGCGCGTGCACCCTGGACCAGATTGCGCAGCTGCCGGACGTTGCCCGGCAGGTCGGCGCGGCAGAGGGCTTCGATCGCCTCGGGCGTGAAGCCCGCGGATCCGGGCTTGTCGAAGTGGCCGACGAGCAGCGGGATGTCCTCACGACGCTCGGCGAGCGCCGGCAGCCGGATCTCGATGCCGCGCAGCCGGTAGTAGAGATCTTCGCGCAGACTGCCCTCTTCGATCATCGTGCGCGCCTCGCGATTCGTCGCCGCCACGAAGCGCACGTTCACCCGCTCCGCCTTCTCTGCACCGACTGCGCGCACCTCGCCGTCGTCGATCACGCGCAGCAGCTTCGCCTGGAAGCCGAGATCCAGCGTCTCGAGCTCGTCGAGGAAGAGCACGCCCTCGTGCGCCTCGCGCAGCAGACCGCGGCGATCCCGGTCGGCGCCGGTGAACGCGCCGCGGCGGTGTCCGAAGAATTCGCTCTCGAACAGATCCGAGGGCGACAGCGCGCAGTTGTGGGCGACGAACGGTCCACTCGCGAGACCGGAGTGGGTGTGGATCGCGCGCGAGACGAGCTCCTTGCCGGTTCCGGTCGCACCCGTGACGAGCACGTGGACGTCGCTGCGCGCCGCCATCAGGACCCGATGCCGGACCTCGATCATCGCGCGACTGGTCCCGACGAGCTCGGGTACGGTCGTGTGGGCGACGCTCGCCCGCTTGCGCGTGAGGAGCGCGCGGTCGATGGCGGTTCCGACACTCGCCGGCGTCGCCGGCTTGAGGAGATAGTTGATCGCCCCGAGCCGGACGGCTTCGACGACGTCCTCGACGTCCTCGTTCGCCGTGAGCACGATGGCCGGCAGATCGGGCCAGCGCTGCGCGAGATGCGAGAGCAGCTCGAAGCCGTCCATCGAGGGCATGCGCAGATCGGTGATGACGAGATCGAAGGGTCGGGATTCGAGGGCGAGCAGCGCCTCGAGCCCGTTCGCAGCGAGCCGCACCTCGTGCCCCCGCTCCTCGAGCAGGACCCGCAGGTACTCGGCGGAGCTCGGCTCGTCCTCGGCGACCAGGATCGAGTCGCTCATGCCGGGCCTCCTTCGACGTTCGTCGCCGTGCCGGATACCTCGGGCACCGCGGCGCGATCCTCGTTCGACGGCCGCGACGACGCCGGGCTCGGCGCGAGGGGCAGCTCGAGCTCGGCAACGGCCCCCTGCTCCGAGCCCGGCACCAGGCGCAGGCTGCCCCCCTGATCCTCGACGATCCGCCGCGCGAGGAAGAGACCGAATCCGCTCCCCCCCGCCTTCGTCGTGAATCCCGGCGTGAACAGGCGTGCCGCGGCCTCCGGCGAGAGGCCCTCGCCCTGGTCCGCGATCGTGATCCGGCAGCGGTCGTCGCGCAGGGAGAGCGAGACGGTACACGCTCCCTTGCCGTGCATGGCTTCGACGGCGTTGCGCAGGAGGATCGTCAGCAGCTCCTGAAGCGGCGTCGCGCCGAGCAAGACCGCGAGCGCGCGATGCTCCGCCCCGCCGTGCAGAGCGAACTCGATCTTGGGATGGATCGCAGCGAGCTCCTCGATGGCCCGTTCGAGCACGCTCGCCACGTGCGTGCCGGCCGAGCCTGCGGCACGCGGCCCCGCGCCCCGCGCAGGCGGGCGCTCGCCTTGCGAACGCCCGGCGCGCCCAGCGACCGCGCGGGCGAGCTCGGCGCCATCGGATGCGGGCGCGTCTGCCAACGTCAACCGGGCAAGGCGCTCGAGGTCGTCGATCGCCGCCCGCAGCCCCGCGAGTGCTGCGCGCGACGCGCCGGCACGCTCCGCTTCGGGCTCGATCAGGGCGACGAAGCCGCGCAGGCTGTGGACGGCATTCTTCAAGCCGTGGGCGAGGCGGGCGACGTTCTCGCCGACGCGCGATACCACGCGTTCGTCCTCGAGCTGGCGCTGAAGGATCTCGAGCCGCTCCCCGAGCTCCGCACTCTGGGCGCGGAGCGCTGCCTCCCCCGTGACGCGGCGCTGGGCCATCGCATAGCCGAGGCCGCCCATCACCACGAGAAAGGCCGATTCGAGCAGCAGCAACTGCCATCCGGCGGCAAAGCCGAAGAGCCCCTGGACCACCGTCAGCACGGCCACGGCGCCGGCGGTCACGGCCACGACCCCGCGCGGCCCCATGGAGACCGCCCCGAGGACGACCTCGAAGAAGAACGCGCCGAGAATCGGGGATTTGAGACCGAGGGTGAAGGTCGCGAGGGTGCCCCAGCCGAGCAGGCTGATCGCGGGTGAGGCGAAGGGCGCGACCCGCTCGACGGGACGCAGGCGGCGACCCATCCAGAGCAGGAGGTTCAGGCCACCGAAGACGGCGGCCAGCCACACGAAGAGCATCCCCTGGCGGAGATTCGGATTCAGCCAGAGGACCGCCCCCACCCCGAGGCAGAGCGCCAGGGGCCGTGCGATCAAAGCGCGTTCCGCGGGCTTGTTCATGATTCCGACGCGTTGCAGGGCTCGACGAATCGAACCGGAACCGGACTCGCTTGCAAGAGCTGGAACACGCGAGAGCCCCGATCCGAAGATCGGGGCTCCCCTTTTTCGTGGACTACCAGCGTCCGCCGCGGTCGCCGCGATCTCCGCCGCGATCGCCGCCCCCGCCGCCGCCACCGCGGCGCTTGTCGAGCGCCTCGTTGACGCGCAGTGCGCGACCGCCGTAATCGCGACCATCCAGCTCGCCGATCGCCTTGTCGGCATCAGCCGGAGCCATCTCGACGAAACCGAATCCGCGCGATCGGCCAGTCTCGCGGTCGTTCACGACCGACGACGATTGGACCGGGCCATAAGTTGCGAACAGCTCACGCAGATCTTCGTCCGTCGTGCTCCAGGGAAGGTTGCCAACATAGATCTTCTTCACGAACTCGTACTCCGTGCCGGGGCGATGGGAAGCCTCCCATCACCGGGCGCATTCTCGATCCCTCCGCCGAAGCGCGACGACCGGGAGTTCCCGATCGCCGCCGGATCCGATCCGGCGTCCTCGAGACGCGCGGATCCGACCAGGGACGGATCATTGGATTCGACGCTCATCGCCGGCCCGTCGACTCACACGAGCGAAGGTCGAAAATGGACGTACCCAAGAAGCGAACTCTGATCCGATTTGAACGCGACGACTCGACAGCGACTCGGTAGGACTCGATGGGATTCGAACTGAGGGCGAGAGATCTCGGTGGGCAAATCGGCCAACGCGCGCTTCGCGGGCCGGCGCAAGGTAAACCATCGCGCATCCCCCTGCCAGAACCCGGCGAGACGATTCGGCACAGCGTGCGTCGGACTCGCGGTCCGGCTGCGCGCCCGAGCATGCTTCGAACCGCCCGCAGCGCCCGACACCGGCCCGGCGTCTTCATCGACACAGGGTCGATAGAAACTCGCGACCGGCGCACGCCGATCCGGGCGCGGCCCGCTTCAGGACCGCGCGCGCTTGCCCGCCTTCGACTTGCCGGCCGCCTTCTTCCGCCCGGGCGATTTGCGGGCCGCGGCCCGCTTGCGCGGTGCGGTCCCGGCCCGTGCCGGCTTGCGGGCGGGCGCGACCCGCTCCGCCCCGTCCGGCCCCTCCTCGACCCAGCGCCCATCGCGGTAGTGCGCGCGCCAGGCCGTCGCCTTGCCGTCCTCCTCGGAGGTGACGTACTGCTCGCGCGTTTTGCGCGCAAAGCGGACGACCGCGGGCCGTCCCTGCGGATCCGCCTCGGGCGCCTCGGCGAGATGGCGGTATTTCGGATCGAGCTTGTCCTGGACCTCGATGAGCTCGCTCACCTTCGGCGCACGCGTCTCGCGGTGCTTGGGAAATTGACTCGCCGCGAGGAAGATCCCGGCCGCGCCGTCGCGCAGCAGGAAGAAATCGTCACAGCGCTCGCAGCGCAGATGCGGCATCGGAATCGGATCGACCTTGGGCGGCGCCGCCTCGCCGCTGCGCAGCAGCTTGCGCGTGTTCTTGCAGTCGTCGGACGTGCAGCCGAAGTATTTGCCGAAGCGCCCCGACTTGAGCTGCATGTCCTCGCCGCACTTGTCGCACTCGAGCACGGGGCCGTCGTAGCCCTTGATCTGGAACGAGCCGGTCTCGACCTCGAATCCCGGGCAATCGGGGTTGTTGCCGCAGACGTGGAGCTTGCGCGTCTCGTCGACGAGATAGCTGTTCATCGCCGTCTGGCAGATCGGGCAATGCCGCTTCTTGAGCAGCAGACGCGCCTCGACCTCGTCGCCCGACTCGTCGTCGCCGTCGTCCCGATCCGGGCTCGACTCGACGGTGACCGCCTCGTCGCCGGGGATCAGGTTGATCGTGCTCTTGCAGCGTTCCTTGGGCGGCAACGCATAACCCGAGCAGCCGAGGAAGACGCCGGTCGAGGCCGTGCGGATCTGCATCGGGCGGCCGCATTGCGGGCAGGCGATGTCCGTCTCCGTCGGCAGGTTCGCGCGCATGCCCTTCGTCTGGTGCTCGGCGGCCGTGAGCTGCTTGCGGAAATCCGCGTAGAAATCGCCGAGCACCTTCTTCCACTGCTTCGATCCGACCGCGACCTCGTCGAGCGCCTCCTCGAGGCCGGCAGTGAAGCCGTAGTCCATCAGCTCGCCGAAGTTCTCGATCAGCCGCTCCGTCACGATCTCGCCCATCTTCTCCGCATGGAAGCGGCGGTTCTCGAGCCGGACGTAGCCACGATCCTGGATCGTCGAGATGATGGAGGCGTAGGTCGAGGGCCGGCCGATGCCGCGCTTCTCGAGCTCCTTCACGAGGCTCGCCTCGCCGTAGCGCGCCGGCGGCTTCGTGAAATGCTGGATCGGATCGAGCTTCACGAGGTCGAGGCGCTCGCCCACCTGGACGTCGGGTAGCGGCGTGTCGCCTTCGTTGCCGCGGATCGAGGTCGGCTGCGCGCGCGTATGGCCGTCGAACACGAGGATGCGGCCGCGGGTGCGGAGCTCGAACTCGCCGGCCTTCACGCCGAGGTTCGTCGAGAGGTATTCCGCCGGCGTCATCTGGCAGGCGACGAATTGCCGCCAGATGAGCTCGTAGAGCCGTTCCTGATCCCGCTCCACGCCCTGCAGCTGGCCGGGGCGGACGTCGACGTGCGAGGGACGAATCGCCTCGTGGGCCTCCTGCGCCCCCTCCTTGCTCGAGTAGAGGTTGGGCTCCGCGGGCAGGTAGCGGGGACCGAAGTCGCGCCCGATCGCCGCGCGGCAGGCTTCGACGGCCTCGCGCGAGAGATTCGTCGAGTCGGTGCGCATGTAGGTGATGTGGCCGGCCTCGTAGAGCCGCTGCGCCAGCATCATCGTCTTCTTGACGCTGAAGCCGAGCCGCGTGCTGGCCGCCTGCTGGAGCGTCGACGTGATGAAGGGCGCGCCGGGCCGCGTCTTCGTCGGCTTGTCCTTGCGTTCGATGACCTCGAATTCGGCGAGCTCGAGCGCGCGGACCGCTTCGTTCGTCTGGGCCTCGTTCGTCGGACGGAAGGCCTCGCCGAGGTGTCTGGCGACCTCGAGACGGAGGGCTTCACGACCGCGGGTCCGGGTGTCCGCATGGATCTCCCAGAACTCCTCCGGAACGAACGCGCGGATCTCCTTCTCGCGTTCGACGATCAATCGCACGGCGACCGACTGCACCCGGCCCGCCGAGAGCCCGCGCGCCACCTTCGCCCAGAGCAGCGGCGAGAGCATGTAGCCCACGACGCGATCGAGGAAGCGGCGCGCCTGCTGCGCGTTGACGCGGGAGAGATCGAGCTCGCCCGGATCCTCGAACGCCTGGCGGATCGCACCCTGGGTGATCTCGTTGAAGACCACGCGCTTGAAGCGCTTCGGGTTGCCGCCGATCACCTCGCGCAGATGCCACGCGATGGCCTCGCCCTCGCGATCGAGATCGGTCGCGAGATAGATCGTGTCGGCCTGCTGCGCGAGCTTGCGCAGCTCGGTGACGACCTTCTCCTTGCCGGGCAGGATCTCGTAATTCGCCGTCCAGTCGTTGTCGGGATCGATGCCCATGCGGGCGAAGAGCGCCTTCTTCGACTGCTCCTTGCGATGCTGCTCCCGCTTCGCCCCCGCGAGCTTGCGGGTCTTCGCAGCGGCCTGGGCGCGGGCCTTGGCATCGACCTGCTTGCCCGACCCCGAGACCGGGAGATCGCGGATGTGGCCGACGCTGGACTTCACCACAAAATCCCGACCGAGATATTTGTTGATGGTCCGCGCCTTGGCGGGCGATTCGACGATGACCAGGGACTTGCCCATGCTTCCTCGATGGCTCGAGGGGAACGGCTGCGCGGGGGAAGGCGCGTCGTGCCCCTCTTGACGATCTCTTCCGGTCTCGTTCCGGCCGCTTTCCGGGCTCGTTCCCGCCTCGATCGCGTGTCGCTGCCGTCCCGATCGCGATGCGCCGCGGGCCGCGCCGCAGGGCCGGCCGAAGCGAGTGCGCAATCGGAGCCGGGTCGACCTTTCTTGAGGCGCTGACTTCCACCCCCACTGAACGGCCAACCCGGTTAGCACAGCCCCCCCGGTCCGTCGCAAGCCCCGAGAGTCGTCACACACGGGGCACGATTGCCCCATGCAACACGAAAAGACATGCGCTTTCGCCGGGATAGGGAAATGCGGCGGACACGCTCGATTCGGCGCCGCGGGCACGAGCGCCGCAGCGCTCTTCACGCAGGGCGCCCTGCAGCGGCCACCCCGACCGTCCCGGATTCGGCGCTTCTCCGAGCGCCACACCCATAAATAGAAGGCTGATCCGGCGTCTCCCGTGCGAAGCCCCTACGATCGCGCGCCATGTCCGCCCCGCTGGCGCCCGGCACAGGCCCGATTCCCGTTCCCGCCGCCGCGGGGGCGCTGCGCGAGACGCCCTGGGTGGCGTTCGGCGGGGCGCTCGGCGCAGCGTCGCGCAGCGGTGTCGCGAGCCTGCTCGCCGGAGTCGGCGGGGGCGGAGGCGGGCTGGTGGCGACCCAGGCGGTGAACCTCGCCGGCGCCTTCGCGCTCGGGCTCCTGCTCGGGACGCTCGAAGCCATCGGCCCGCGTCCCCGGCTGCGCGCCTTCCTCGGCATCGGAGTGCTCGGCTCGTTCACGACCTACTCGACGCTCGTCGCAGAGGCCCGGGCCATCGCCGAAGCGACATCGCCCGGTGTTGCGCTGGCCTTCCTCCTCGCATCGGTCGCGCTCGGCCTGGCCGCCTTCGTCGCGGGCGGGACGCTGGCGCGCAGAGGGCGGCTCGGCGGCGGTGCTTCGAGCGCCGGCGGTCGCGAGCGCCGCTCGTGATGGCCGGCGGCGATGCAATGGGCTGGGCGGCGATCGCCGCGGGTGGGGCCGTCGGCGCCCTGCTCCGCTGGTCGCTCCTCCGACTCGCGAGCCGGTTCGAGCCCGCGGTCGCCACGCTCACCGCGAACCTGATCGCCTGCGGCGTGCTCGGGGCCGCCACCGCACAGGCCAGCACCGCGTCGGATGCCGGGGCGATCGGGACGGCGCTCGCGGCGTTCCTGACGATCGGGCTCTGCGGCTCGCTCTCGACCTTCTCGACCCTGTGCGGGGACCTGATCCGGCAGCTCCGCTCGGGTCCCCGGGCGGCTGGATCGCCTCCCTGGCGGCCCACCTCTTCGGGGGGCCCCTCGCCTTCGCGGTCGGCTCTCTGCTGGGCCGCTGACGGCCCGGGACCGGACCGTGCACCCGTGCCTCAGTCCCGCCTCGATGCCCGGGGAACGAGCCGTTACACTCGCGCGGCTTTTCGATCGACGGCCGCCGACCCGAGGGATCCGGGGGCCGCGTTCCAGGTCAACCCGAACGCCCGGATCCGGCGGGTCGAGCGCGGCTCGACGCGACCGGCCCGGCCGAGCGGCGCGAGCCACCGCGCACGAACGTGAGAGCCATGTCCGAGATCGAGTACTCGCTTCGCAATCCCCTGGCCGACGCCGACCCGCGCCCTGCCCCCGCCAAGAATGGCGCGGCCACCGCGGCCGCGACCGGCCCGTCTCCGGCCGGGTCGCCCCACCCGGGCAAGGGCGTCTACGAAGCGGCCCTCGAGATGGGACGGGAGCTGAACGCGAAGCCCCTCGCCGGCGGCGGCCCCGCGCGCGTCCGCGTCCAGCACGCGAAGAACCGCATGACCGTCTGGGAGCGGATCAAGGTCCTGACCGGAGAAGGAGCCGACGATCCTCTGGCGCAACTGGGGCCCCGAGCTCGACGGCGCCTCGATCGTGACCGGCATCCTCGACATCGACGGCCGCGACGTCGCCGTCTACGGCCACGACTTCACCGTCCGCGCGGGCTCGATGGACGCGACCAACGGCGCCAAGCTCGCCCGCCTCATCTGCCGGCGAAAAGGGCATGCCCCTGATCGGCATGAACGACTCGGCCGGCGCGTTCGTCCCGGCCGGCGTCGGCGGCCTCGACGGTTATTCGAGGCCTTCACGGCGCTGCGCAAGATCAGCGGTGTCGTCCCGTCGATCAGCCTGATGTTCGGCTACAACGCGGCGGCGGCGCCTATCTCCCGCGCCAGCTCACCTCATGATCCAATGCGACGAGACCTTCATCGGGCTCACGGGCCCGGGCGTCGTCAAGAGCGTGCTCGGCGAAGACGTGACCGCCGACGATCTCGGCGGCCCGCGCGTCCACGGTGCCTCCGGCGTCTGCGACCTCATCACCCACGACGAGCTCGGCAGCCTGCGCACCGCGCTCCGCCTGCTCGGCTACCTGCCGGACAACAACCGCGTCCACGCCCCCTTCCACCCGACGTCCGACCCGATCGACCGCTACACCGAGGACGAGGACCGCCTCTTTCGAAGAACGTTCAATTCACCGGCGGGCATGAACGCGCCGATGGACATCACGCTCTACATCCAGCAGATCGTCGACCACGGCGAGTTCTTCGAGATCCAGCCCCAGCGCGCGCGCAACATGGTGACGGCCTTCGGCCGCCTCGGCGGCTGGGTCACCGGCTTCGTCGCGAACAACTCCGCCGTCGCGTCCGGCCAGATCGACATCGACGCCGCGCTGAAGGCGACGCGCTTCATCCGCTTCTGCAACCTCTACAACATCCCGCTCGTCTTCATCGAGGACACGACCGGCTTCCTGCCCGGCACCGAGCAGGAGAAGCGCGGCATCATCCAGGCCGGCCGCAAGCTGCTCGACGCGATCATCGACGTCCGTACGCCGCGCATGACGATGATCATCCGCAACGCCTTCGGCGGCGCCTACGCCGCCTACAACTCGCATTTCACGGGGGCCGACATCGTCTTCGCGATGCCGATGGCGCGCGTCGCGGTGATGGGCGCGGCGGGCAAGGATTTCGTCTTCAAGGACGAGCTGCGCGCGATCGCCGACCAGCACAAGAAGGCGCTCGCGGGCGGTGCCGCCGCCGCCGAAGCGAACCGCGAGCGCGACCAGGCCCTCGCGGCGCTGAATGCCCGCTACGAAGAGCAGCTGATGAATCCGAAGGAGGCGCTCTCCCTGGGCAGCGTTTCCCGGATCGTCATGCCGGGCGAGAGTCGACGTGCCCTCGCCCGTCACCTGGATTTCCTGATGCGCCGGTACCAGCCCGCTCCGATGGGCGGACCGCAGCGCGAGCACGAGTAGGACGAGAAGCAAGATGTTGAATCGCAAGGGCGAGAAGATCCGGGCCGCCGAGGCCGAATCCGCGTGGGTGCGCTCCTTCGACGTATCCGACGTCAAATGCCTGGTGGTGTGCCGCGGTCCGGTGCGCAAGGAGGCCTTCGACGTCTTCGACGAGATCGGCGTCCGCGAGTACGGGATGCTGCTCTCCGAGAAGGACTCGGTCGTCTATCCGCGCTGCCTCGCGCCCGAGCTGCGCAGCCTGCGCTTCCCGGCCAACGTCCACCGCGTCCCGGACTACATGGGCGTCGGCCAGGAGGAGAAGCTCGCGCGCATCCGCGAGATCCTCGAGATCGCCGAGTCGAACGGCTACACCCACATCTTCGCCGGCTACGGCTTCATGGCCGAGGACGCCGACTTCATCTCGGCGATCGAGGCCTCGAAGGTCCGCTTCATCGGCCCCTCGGCCCACGTGCTGCGCAGTGCCGGCGCGAAGGACGAGGCGAAGAAGCTCGCCCGCTCCCTCGGCAACGCGGTGGTTCCGGGCGTCGACAATCCTTCGGCGCTCGCCCTGCTCGAGCGCGCCCCCGACGGCCAGGCCCTGGCCCGGATCGCGCAGGAGAAGGGCCTCGAGTTCCATTGGAGCGACGCCGTCGACCTGCTCGAGAACGCCGAGCGCCTGCTGCAGGCGGGTTATGCGAAGTCCGTCGAGCTGGTCACGATTCCCGAGCTGCAGAAGATCGCCGAACGCGAATCGGTCGCGATCTGGAAGCAGTACCCGGGCCGGCGGATCCGCTTCAAGTGCATCGGCGGCGGCGGCGGCAAGGGCCAGCGCGTGATCTCGGCGCCGGCCGAGGCGGCGACGGCGGTGATGGACATCCTGGCCGAGCAGAAGGTGCTCGAGCCCGGATCGAACCGGAACTTCCTGATCGAGCTCAACCTCGAGACCACACGGCACAACGAAATCCAGGTCGTCGGCAACGGCGAATGGTGCATCACGATGGGCGGCCGCGACTGCTCGATCCAGATGCGCGAGCAGAAGCAGCTCGAGTTCTCGCTGACCGACGAGCTGCTCGAAGTCGAGGCGCAGGCGACGACGAACCCCGCCCACCGCGCGAACCTGACCCGCGAGCGCGAGACCCTCGCGGCGATGGAGGCCGACGGCGTCCGCTTCGGCGAAGGCGTTCGGCTCGACAACGTCTCGACCTTCGAGTGCATCGTCGAGGGCTTCGATCATTTCTTCATGGAGATGAACACGCGCATCCAGGTCGAGCACGGCTGCTCCGAGCTGGCGTACAAGCTGCGGTTCACGAACCCCGCCGATCCGACCGACTACTTCGAGGTCGAGCGGCTGATCGAGACGATGGTGCTGCTCGCGCTGCACGGGAAGCGGCTGCCGAAGCCCCGCCGGATCCTGCGCGCGATCTCGGCGGCGGAGGTGCGGGTCAACGCGGTGAACGCCGCGCTCCAGCCGCATGCCGGCGGCGTCATCCGGGGCTGGTCGAAGCCGCTGCCCTTCGAGCACCGCGACGACCAGGGCATCGGAACGCGCAACCCGGATACCGGCAGCTTCCCCTACTACAACCTCGCCGGTGCCTACGACTCGAACATCGCCCTCGTGCTCTGCACCGGCGAGAGCCGGCGCGACAACCTGGCGCGCCTCTCGGAGATCCTGCGCCGGATGGAGCTGCGCGGCGACGATCTCGAGACGAGCGTTCCGCTGCATTACGGCCTCGTGAACTGGACGCTCGGCGTCGAGCCCATGATGAAGCCGAATACCCGCTTCATGGGGCCCTACCTCGCCGCCGTCGGCGCGCTCCAGACCCTCGCGAAGGACGTCGATCTCGAGCTCGCCGCCGCACAGGTCGGCCGCGCGCTCGCGGGCCGATCCGCGCGCGAGGCCTATGCCGCCCAGGAGACGCTCTACCTGCGGCCCCTCGGCCGCCTTCTCGGCGATCCCCATGCGCTCGCCGGCTTCCTCGGGCTCTACGACGGAAAGCTCTGGAAGCGCAGCGGAGCGAAGGTCGAATTCGCCGAAAACCCGGTCGTCTTCCTGCGACGGATCTACCACTACCTGAACATGGAGCCGACGCCCGGGAAGCCCCCGAGCGAGACGATCTGGTCCCACGACGATGCGTTGCTGACGAGTGCGGAGGCCTTCTACGAGGCCCTCGCGAAGGAGCTCGGCACGAGCGACTGGCCGCAGCTCGCCGAGCGACTCGAAGCCAAGGGGGCGGTCGCGGCTCTCGGCGGCGAGGCCCGGGCACAGGCCTGCCGCGCGAGCCATCGCGGCTTCCAGGCCGCTGCGCCGCTGCTGCTCCTGATCCCCCGGCTCGGCATGCAGTCGCGCCTGCTCGACGTCACCATCAACGACGCGCTCGAGCCGATCTTCCCCGAGACGTTCATGGACGAGGCGAACGCCGCGAACCTGCGCCGTGCGCTCGCGCCGCCGCCGAAGGCGAGCGCCAACGAGATCGTCGCGCCGAGCGGCGGCTCGTATTATTCGCGCGAGGCGCCCCACATGGATCCGCTGGTCTCCGAGGGCGACCATTTCGAGGCGGGACAGCCGCTCTTCATCGTCGAGGTGATGAAGATGTTCAACAAGGTGCTCGCGCCCTTCGCCGGCACCGTGAAGAAGAACCTCATGCTCGACTCGGACGGCGCCGTCGTTCGCGCGGGCCAGACGATCTTCGAGATCGAGCCCGATGAGGTCATCGTGGAGGAATCGGCCGAAGCGCTCGCTGCGCGGCGCAAGCAGGTGACCCTGGCGGCGCTCGGCGCCTGAGACCCTGTGCGTGCGCGCCGGCTGCCGGCGGCCTGCTCGGGGGAAGGCGGCATTTCAGAAAGAAAGGTGGAATACCACTTCACCGTTTCAATCTGAAAGCCGAATTGCCATGCCACGGTAGGCGTGGTCTTCGAGGGGTGGACTGCGCTGGCACGAAGGGGCCAGCATGTCCATGCGAATCGGTTCGATCGGCATCTCGTACGCAACGATCCGCTCCCTCCACCAGGCGGAGAGCGACATCGCCCGCTCGAGCGCTCGCCTGGCCTCGGGCCGGCGGATCAACAGCGCCGCCGACGATCCGGCGGGGCTCGCGATCGCCGACCGCTTCCGCGCCGAGGTCGCCAGCCTTTCGCGCGCCCAGCTCAATACGAGCGATGGCATCGGCCTCGCCCAGGTCGCCCAGTCGGGGCTGTCCGAGATCGCATCGCTCCTCTCCGAAGCGCGGGCCCTGGCGGTGCAATCCGCCTCCGGCGCGCTCGGTGGGCAGACCCGCGCCCAGCTCGACACCCAGTTCCAGGCCCTGCTCAGCGACATCGACGCGATCGCCTCGACGACGAGCTTCGGGAGCTTCAATCCGCTCGCGGACGATTCGCTCCAGATCGCCCTGGCCGTCGGGACCCAGGCGGGCGACACGATCACCGTCTCCGGCGTCGACGCCGGCACCTCCGCGATCGGCGTCGGCGGCCTCGCGATCGCGACTTCGGCTGCGGCCGGCGCGGGCCTCACGACCCTCGACGCGGCGATCTCGAACGTCAGCGCCCTCGCCGCCCGCTTCGGCATCGCCGAGAACCGCCTCGAATCCCGCTCCCGCCTCCTCGGTGCCCAGATCGAGGCCCATTCCGCCGCCGAATCCCGCATCCGGGACACGGACTTCGCCCTCGAGAGCGCGCGGCTCACCCGCTCGCAGATCCTGCAGGAGTCGGCCATCGCCGTGCTCGGGCAGGCCAACGCGAACATGCGGGTCGTCCTGCGCCTGCTCGAGTAGGCCGAAGAGCTCCGCGAAACCCTCGAAGAGCGCCGCCTCTCTGGCCGGCTCCGCCCGCGCGTCGTAGTATCGGCCGCATACCGGACCGTCGACGTCGCCTCCCCGGGCGCGCGACCCTAGACGATGGCTGCGGCCGTCCCGAGGCTGCGATGTTCTCCCTGCGCGGAGCGCCCGCCCATTCGGACGCAAGGCGAAGGCGACTCCTGCTCGCATTGCAAGCGCTGTCGCCTGCGCTCGGCGATCTCGAGAGCGAGTTCCTCTATCTGATCGACGCTTCCCGCGCGCTGACGGGCGCCGAGCAGGCGGTGCTCGAAGACCTGCTCGAATCGCGCGGGCCCCTGGATGCCGGCGCGGCCGCCGCGCCCGGAAGCATCACGCGCTTCGTGGTCCCGAGGCTCGGGACGATCTCCCCGTGGTCGTCGAAGGCGACGGAGGTCGTCCACGGCGCGGGGCTCGACGGCGTGCGGCGGGTCGAGCGCGGCATCCTCTACACCCTCTCGTACACGCTCTCGGGGCCGTCCGCCCCGGCGGATCTCGAGCGTCTCCTTCCCGGGCTCTTGCCCCAGCTCCTGCCCCGACTCCACGACCGCATGACGGAGAGCGTGCTCGAGGACGTCGCGTCGGCGAGCGTCCTCTTCCAGCGCGCGAACCCCGCCCCGTTCCGGATCGTCGACGTCCTCGCCCGGCGCCACGACGCGATTCGGGAAGCCGACCGCGCGCTCGGCCTCGCCCTCGCCGCCGACGAGATCGACTACCTCGTCGAGAGCTTCACGACCCTCCGCCGCAACCCGACCGACGTCGAGCTGATGATGTTCGCGCAGGCGAACTCCGAACACTGCCGCCACAAGATCTTCAACGCGGAATGGACGATCGACGGCACGCCCCGGGAATCCTCGCTCTTCGCGATGATCCGCAACACGACCACCCGCTCGCCGGACGGCGTCCTCTCCGCCTACTCCGACAACGCCGCCGTGATCGTCGGCGCGGAGGGCGGCCGGCTGCTCCCGGATCCCGCGACCGGACGTTATGCGGAGATCGACGAGCCGACGCCGATCCTCGTCAAGGTCGAGACCCACAACCATCCGACCGCCATCTCCCCCTTCCCCGGCGCCGCGACCGGCTCGGGCGGCGAGATCCGCGACGAGGGCGCCACCGGCCGCGGTGGCAAGCCGAAGGCCGGCCTCACCGGCTTCAGCGTCTCGAATCTGCTGCTGCCGGATGCGCGCCGGCCCTGGGAGATCGATCCCGGCAAGCCGGGCCGCCTGACGAGCGCCCTCGACATCATGCTCGAGGGTCCGATCGGCGCCGCGGCCTTCAACAACGAATTCGGCCGCCCGAACCTGGCCGGCTATTTCCGCACCTACTGCCAGGAGATCGAAGGCGCGGAGGGCCGCGAGGTGCGCGGCTACCACAAGCCGATCATGCTGGCGGGCGGCATCGGCCAGGTCCGTCCGGACCACGTCGAGAAGCGGCTCGCCTCGCCCGGCGACAAGGTGATCGTGCTCGGTGGGCCGGCGATGCTGATCGGTCTCGGCGGCGGCGCCGCGTCGTCGATGGCGACCGGCGAGAGCCACGAAGACCTCGACTTCGCCTCGGTCCAGCGCGGCAACCCGGAGATCGAGCGCCGCTGCCAGGAGGTGATCGATCGCTGCGTCGCCCTCGGCGCGGGGAACCCGATCCTCTCGATCCACGACGTCGGCGCCGGCGGCCTCTCGAACGCGATTCCCGAAATCCTCGATCAGAGCGGCCTCGGCGGCCGAATCGACCTGCGCGCGATTCCGAACGACGAGCCGGGCATGAGCCCCCTCGAGATCTGGTGCAACGAGGCGCAGGAACGCTATGTCGTGACGATCGCCGCCGGGGACGTCGATCGCTTCGCGGCGATCTGCGAGCGCGAGCGCTGCCCCTTCGCCGTCGTCGGCGAGGCGACGGCGGAGCGGACCCTGCGCGTCGTCGACGCCGAAAAACCCGGCCGGCGAGCGGGCGATCGTCCGGACGAACCGATCGAGATGCCGCTCGACGTGTTGCTCGGCAAGCCGCCGCGCATGCACCGCGACGTCAAGCGCCGTCCGCGCATCCCCCGCCCCTTCGATTTCGAGGCGCTCGATCCCGCGGAGGCAGCGCGGCGCGTGCTCCAGCTCCCGACCGTCGCCGACAAGACCTTCCTGATCTCGATCGGCGACCGGACCGTGACCGGGCTCGTCGCGCGCGATCAATTCGTCGGGCCCTGGCAGGTCCCCGTCGCCGACGCGGCGATCACGCTCGCAGGCCACCGGAGCCACGCCGGCGAGGCGATGGCCCTCGGCGAGCGCACGCCGCTCGCCCTGCTGAATGCCGCCTCGAGCGCACGCATGGCCGTCGGCGAGGCGCTCACGAACCTCGCCTCGGCGCCGGTGCCCGCGCTCGGGAGCGTGCGCCTCTCGGCGAATTGGATGGCGCCCG
Organism: Myxococcota bacterium; assembly: GCA_041389425.1. Taxonomy (GTDB): domain Bacteria; phylum Myxococcota_A; class UBA9160; order UBA9160; family UBA4427; genus UBA4427. The sequence continues at coordinate 108,921 of JAWKRX010000011.1, read as the reverse complement.
CCGGCTACGCCGGCGAGGACGCCGAGCTCTTCGATGCGGTCGAGGCCGTGGGTCTCGAGCTCTGCCCGGCGCTCGGCATCGCGATTCCCGTCGGCAAGGACTCCATGTCGATGCGCACCGTCTGGAACGACGGCGGCGAAGAAAAGAGCGTGACCGCACCGATCTCCCTGATCGTGACGGCGGTCGCCGCCGTCGACGACGTCCGCCTCGCGCGCACACCGGAGCTCGCTCGCGAAGAAGACACCCTGCTCCTGCTCGTCGACCTCGGCCGCGGCCGCAATCGCCTCGGCGGGTCTGCCCTCGCGCAGGTCCACGGCGTGCTCGGCGAGACGCCCCCGGACGTCGATGATCCCGCAGCCCTCGCCGCCTTCTTCGGGGCGATCCAGCGGCTGCTGCGGCAGTCTTCGATCCTCGCCTATCACGACCGCTCCGACGGCGGTCTGCTGGCCTGTCTCTGCGAGATGGCCTTCGCCGGCGGGACCGGCCTCGAGATCGACCTCGCCGCCCTGCCCGGCCGGCCGATCGCGAAGCTCTTCAACGAGGAGCTCGGCGCGGTCCTCCAGGTCCGCCGCGCGGATCTCCCGCGCGTACGCGAGGCGTTCGCCGCCGAGGGCCTCGGCGACACCCTCGGCCTGCTCGGACGGCCGACGCAGGACGATCGGATCGCGATCCGCGACGGGAATACGCTGCTGGTCGACGCGGGGCGGAGCGCGCTGCGCGCAGAGTGGTCCGAGACGAGCTGGCGGATGCAGCGGCTGCGCGACGATCCGGACTGCGCCGACGAGGAGCACGCAGCGCGCCGGGATCCCGATGCGCCGCCGCTCTCGGCGCAGTTCGCCTTCGCGCTCGAGCCGCCGGGCGCGCCGATGGCCCTGGTGCGCGGGCAGCGGCCGACGATCGCGATCCTGCGCGAGCAGGGCGTGAACGGGCAGATCGAGATGGCGGCGGCCTTCGATCGCGCGGGCTTCGACGCCTACGACGTCCACATGAGCGATCTCGTCGCGGGGCGGCGCTCGATCCTCGATTTCCAGGGTCTCGTCGCCTGCGGCGGCTTCTCCTACGGCGACGTGCTCGGGGCCGGCGGGGGCTGGGCGAAGTCCATCCTCCACCGCGAGGCGCTGCGCACGGCCTTCGAGCGCTTCTTCGCGGATCCGGGGCGCTTCGCGCTCGGCGTCTGCAACGGCTGCCAGATGCTCTCGCACCTCGCGCCCCTCATCCCCGGCGCCGGGGACTGGCCGCGCTTCCTGCGAAACCGCTCCGAGCAGTTCGAGGCTCGCCTGTCTCTGGTCCGGATCGAGCGTTCGCCATCGATCCTGTTCGCGGGCATGGAAGGCGCGCGACTGCCGATCGCCGTCGCCCACGGCGAGGGCCGTGCCGAGTTCGCCGATCCGGCGCAGCGGGCGCGCCTCGAGGGCGCCGGCCTCGTCGCCGCGCGCTTCGTCGACGGCACGGGCGAAGTCGCGAGCCGGTATCCGGCGAATCCGAACGGCTCGCCCGAGGGCATGACGGCGCTGACGACTCCCGACGGCCGCGTCACGATCATGATGCCCCATCCGGAGCGCGTCGTGCGCTCGGCGCAGCTCTCCTGGCATCCGGCGGAATGGGGCGACGAGAGTCCCTGGATCCGCTTCTTCCGCAACGCCCGGGCGTGGCTCGCGCGCCAGGAGCGAGGAGACGCATGACGTCCGATTCCGATGCCGCCCCGCTGCTCTCGATCTCGCCGCTCGACGGACGTTATGCGGAGAAGCTCGACGACCTGCGGCCGCTGACGAGCGAGTTCGGGCTGATCCGGAACCGGGTCGTCGTCGAGCTGCGCTGGTTCGCGGCGCTCGCGGCGAATCCCGGCATCGCCGAGGTGCCGGCGCTCTCGCACGGCGCGCGCACGGCGCTGGACGAGATCGAGCGCACGTTCTCGCCCGCCGACGCCGCGGCGATCCGGGCGATCGAGGCGCGCACCAACCACGACGTCAAGGCCGTCGAGTACTGGCTGAAGGACCGCTTCGCCGCCGTTCCCGATCTCGCCGGCAGCCGCGAGTTCCTGCATTTCGCCTGCACTTCGGAAGACATCAACAACCTCGCCTACGCGTTGATGCTGGCCGATGCCCGGGAGCTGCTGCTCGCCGAGATGGACCGCCTGATCGCCGAGCTGCGGCGCCAGGCCGGGCTCCACGCCGAGCAGCCGATGCTCTCCCGGACCCACGGCCAGCCCGCCACGCCGACCACCCTCGGCAAGGAGCTCGCGAACGTCGGCCAGCGGCTGCTGCTCGAACGGCGGGCCTTCGCCGGGGTCGAAATCCGCGGCAAGTGCAATGGCGCCGTCGGCAACTTCGCGGCGCATTGCGTCGCGTATCCCGAGGTCGACTGGGAAGCCCACACGCGCAGCCTCGTCGAAGCCCTCGGCCTCGCCTTCAATCCGTACACGACCCAGATCGAACCCCACGACTGGATCGCCGCCTACTGCCACGTCCTGATCCGCTTCGACACGGTGCTGCTCGACTTCGTGCGCGACGTCTGGAGCTACATCTCGATCGGCTATTTCAAGCAGCGCGCGGTCGCAGGCGAGGTCGGCTCGTCGACCATGCCCCACAAGGTGAACCCGATCGACTTCGAGAACGCCGAGGGCAACCTCGGCGTCGCGAACGCGCTGCTCGGCCATCTCGCCGAGAAGCTCCCGGTCTCGCGCTGGCAACGGGACCTCTCGGACTCGACGGTGCTGCGCACGCTCGGCTCCGGCCTCGGCCATGCGCTGCTCGCGATCCGCGCGACGCTGCGCGGGCTCGGAAAGCTGGCGGTCGACGGAGAGCGCATGGCGGCGGACCTCGCGGCGAATCCGGCCGTGCTCGGCGAGGCGGTGCAGACGGTCATGCGGCGCCACGGCATCCCCGACCCCTACGAGAAGCTGAAGGCCGCGACACGCGGGCAGGAGATCGGCCTGGCCGACCTCGCGCGCCTGATCGACGGCCTCGAGATCCCCGCCCCGGCGAAGCAGGCGCTGCTGGCCCTCACGCCGGACCGGTACATCGGGCTCTCCGCCCGCCTGGCGCGGCGCTTCGCGGACGGCAAGGAAGGCCCGTAGCACTACCTCCGAAAGAAGCCCCGAAAGAAGGCCCCGAAAGAAGCCCCCGGGAGGAGGATGGAGCCCAGGGGTGGAGCGATACGGTGCGTCTCGTTATGATCGGCGGCCTGCCGGGCGGCGCCGCGCACGGGCTCTTCGCCGGCGCGGGCCGGGCGGGCGAGTCCGAACTGGGATCCGCCCGATTCCCGAGTGATTTCATGGCCTCTGCGCCTGCGGATCCGGGCGGGGGGCACGGCTCGCCGCGCGTGGACCGGGCCCTCTCGAACGACTCGAACGACGCGCGACGGCTTCGAATTCAATTCATGGAGCGGAAATGAACAAGCGGACGACGGAGCGGGAAGCGGTTGCCGAGCTCCGCGATGGAATGACGATCGGCATCGGCGGCTGGGGCTCGCGCCGCAAGCCCATGTCGATCGTGCGCGAGATCCTGCGCTCGGGCGTCAAGGACCTGACGGTCGTGACGTACGGCGGGCCCGACGTCGGCCTGCTCTGCAACGCGGGCAAGATCAAGCGCCTCGTCTACGGCTTCGTCTCCCTCGACTCGATCCCGCTCGAGCCGCATTTCCGCAAGGCCCGCCAGGCCGGCGCGATCCAGGCGGCGGAGCTCGACGAGGGCATGCTGCAATGGGGCCTGCTCGCGGCCTCCCATCACCTGCCCTTCCTCCCGACCCGTGCGGGCCTCGGCTCGGACGTGCTGGCGATCAACCCCGACATCAAGCTCGTCCGCTCTCCGTACGCAGATGGCGAGGAGCTCGTCGCGATGCCGGCGCTCGAGCTCGACGTCGCCTTCATCCACATGAACCGGGGCGACGTGCGCGGCAACGGCCAGTACCTCGGCCCGGATCCCTACTTCGACGACATGTTCTGCCGCGCCGCGAAGCGCCGCTTCATGAGCGTCGAGAAGATCGTCGAGACCTCGGCGATGGCGAACGAGGGCCCGCTCCAGACCCGCATCATCAACCGCACGATGGTCGACGGCGTCATCGAGGCCCCCGGCGGCGCGCATTTCACCGAATGCCCCCCCGACTACGGCCGGGACGAAAAATTCCAGAGCGCCTACGCGGCGACGGCGAAGGACGAGGCGGCCTGGCTGGAGTTCAAGAAGACCTACCTCGATCTCGAGAACGAGGCCGAGTACCAGAAGGCGGTGCGCAAGCAATGAGTCAGAGCGGCTTCTCGAGCGGCGGCGCGGCGACGCGGGGCGAGATCTGCGCGGTGGCGGCCGCCGAGGCCTTCCGCGGCAACGGCGAGATCCTCGCCTCCTGCTTCGGGACGGCGCCGGCCGTGGGCGCGCGGCTCGCCAAGCTCACCTTCGAACCCGATCTGCTGATGACCGACGGCGTCTGCACCGTCGTCGACAATCCGGCCCCGGTCTCGGGCCCCGCCGAGCCCGCCGTCGTCGAGGCCTGGCTGCCCTTCCGCACGATCTTCGACCACCTCTGGAACGGCAACCGCCACGTCGTGATGGCGGCGAGCCAGATCGATCGATACGGCAACCACAACTTCGCCTGCATCGGTCCCCACGCGAAGCCGAAGGCCCAGCTGCTCGGCATGCGCGGCGCGCCGGGCAACTCGATCTCGCATACCACGAGCTACTGGGTCGCCGCCCAGACGAAGAACGTCTTCGTCGACCAGGTCGACATCGTCTCCGGCGTCGGATACGACCGGGCGGCGAAGCTCGGCAAGGCCTCGACGCGGGGCCACGACGTGCGCTTCGTGATCTCGAATCTCGCCGTCTACGACTTCGAGACTCCCGACCACCGCATGCGCCTGCGCTCGGTCCACCCCGGCGTCAGCGTCGACGAGGTCGTCGCGAACACGAGCTTCGAGCTGGTGATCGAGGGCAGGATTCCCGAGACGCGCCAGCCGACCGACGAAGAGCTGCGCCTCATCCGCGAGAAGATCGACCCCAAGGGTTTCCTCAACAAAGAAGTGCCGAACCCCGCCTAGCGCGGCGTCCGCCACAGGAACCAGAGCCGCCCCCCGTGCCCCACTCCCTCGAGACCCGCGTGACCGCGCTGCTCGGCTGCGACTACCCGATCCTGCAGACCGGGATGGGCTGGGTCGCGACGCCGGCGCTGGTCGCGGGCGCCTGCAACGCCGGCGCCTTCGGGTTCCTCGCGGCGGCGACCATCCCGCCCGAGCAGGTCGGCGCGGCGATCCGCGAGATCAAGGCCCTGACGAGCCGGCCCTTCGGCGTCAACTTCCTGATGGACGCGCCGGGCGCGGACGTGATCAGCGAGGCGATCATCCGCGAGGGCGTGCGCGCGGCGGGCTACAACCGGGCGCCCAACGCGCAGCTGATCCAGAAGCTGAAGGCCGGAGGCGTCGTCTGCGTCCCGACCTGCGGCGCCGTCAAGCACGCGGTCAAGGCGGAGCAGCTCGGAGCGGACATCATCATCGTCCAGGGTGGCGAAGGCGGCGGACACACCGGCTCGGTCCCCACGACGCTGCTCGCGAGCGCGGCGGCCGACGCGGTGAAGGTCCCCATCGTCGCCGCCGGCGGCTTCAAGGACGGCCGCGGCCTCGTCGCGGCCCTCGCCTTCGGCGCCGAGGGCGTCGCGATGGGCACGCGCTTCCTCATGACCCAGGAGAGCCCCGTCCCCGACGTGACCCTCTCGCGCTATCTCGCCGCCGAGGTCTCCGACGTCGTCGTCAGCGAGGCGCTCGACGGCCTGCCCCAGCGCATGATCGCCAACGAGCTCTCGCGCCGGCTCGAGAGCGCGGGCCCGCTCAGCAAGCTCGTGATGGCGATCCAGAACGCCCTCGCCCTGCGGCGCGAGACCGGCGCGACGATCCCGGAGCTGCTCCGCAGCGCCCTGGCGATGCGGGCCAACCAGAAGCTCTCGAACGCGCAGATGATCCTGGCGGCGAACGCCCCGATCCTGGCGCGCATCGCGATGAACGACGGCGATCCCGTGCGGGGCTATCTGCCCTCCGGCACGGTCGCGGGCGTGATCGACGACCGGCCGACCTGCGAGGCGCTCGTCGCGCGCATCGTCGCCGAGGCCGAGGAGACGCTGAAGCGGCTCTGCCGTTAGGCGCCCGATCGAACCGAAGCCGGACCGATGCGGTCCCCGGCGAACGAAGCGAAGCGAAGGAACGAAGGAAAAAGGGGAATCGAGATGGCGATCGACGTCGTGGTCGAGGGCGGAGTCGGCGAGCTGATCATCAACGCGCCGCCGGTGAACGCGCTCACGAACGCCGGCTGGCGCGAGTTCGCGACGAAGATGGAGGCGCTCGGGCGCCGGGACGACGTGCATTGCGTCGTGATCCGCGCCGAGGGCCGCGGCTTCCAGGCCGGCGTCGACGTGAAGGAGCTGGCGGCGAACGGCGACCTCATCATCGAGGTGAACCGCGGCTGCTACGACAGCTTCGCGGCGGTCTACGACTGCCCCGTCCCGACGATCGCCGCCGTCCACGGCTTCTGCATCGGCGGCGGCATCGGCATCGCCGGCGCCGCGGATTTCGTGATGGCCTCCGAGGACGCGACCTTCCAGCTGCCCGAGATCGATCGCGGCGCGCTCGGCGCCGCGACCCATCTGACCCGTCTCGTCGGCGTCCAGAAGGCGCGCCGCATGCTCTACACCTGCGAGTCGATCACGGCGGCCGAGCTCTGGCGCCTCGGCGGCTGCGAATCGGTCGTCCCGAAGGCGGCCCTGCGCGACGAGGTCATGAAGGTCGCCCGCTCGATCGCCGGCAAGAGCCCGAAGGCCCTGCGCCTCGGCAAGCAGTCCCTGAACGGCATCGAGGTCGTCGACGTGAAGAAGAGCTACCGCTTCGAGCAGGGCTTCACCCTCGAGCTCTACACCAGCAAGGATTCCCAGGAGGCGCGCGACGCCTTCAGCGAGAAGCGCGAGGCGCGCTTCGACCGTTAGTCCGGCCGCGGCGCGGCCGAGCCGGAGCCCCGCGCGGCGCCGCCGGGAACACGGCGCGCGCAGCCGACGCGAGAACAGGAAGGAAACGAGATGGATCTGGCCTACACCCCCGAGCAGGAAGCCTTCCGCAAGGAAGCGCGCAGCTGGCTCGCCGCGAACGTCCCCAAGGAGAAGCTCCCCTCCTTCGACACGAAGGAGGGCTTCGAGGCCCACCGCGCCTGGGAGAAGAAGCTCCACGCCGGCGGCTTCGCGATGGTGCCCTGGCCGGTCGAATACGGCGGCCGCGGCGCGAACCTGCTCGAATGGCTGATCTTCGAGGAGGAGTACTACCGCGCCGGCGCGCCGGGCCGTGTCAACCAGAACGGCATCTTCCTGCTCGGCCCGACGATCATGGAGGTCGGCACGCCGGAGCAGAAGAAGCGGTTCCTCCCGAAGATGGCCTCGTCCGAGGAGGTCTGGGCCCAGGGCTGGAACCGGAGCCGAACGCCGGCAGCGACATGGCGAACATCCAGGCGACGGCCTTCAAGGACGGCGACCATTTCGTCATCAACGGCCAGAAGAAATGGGCCAGCCGCGGCGCCTTCGCCCACTGGCTCTTCGGCGGCATGTTCCGCCTGAGCCCGGCTCCGAGCGCCACAAGGGCCTGACCTTCATCCTCGTCCCGCTCGATACCCCCGGCATCACCGTGCGCCCGATCGAGAAGCTGAACCACAAGAAGGTCTTCGCCGAGGTCTCTCTTCGACGACGCGCGGGTTCCGATCGCGAACCAGCTCGGCAAGGAGGGCAAGGGCTGGGAGGTCGCGATGGCGACGGCCGGCTTCGAGCGCGGCCTCGTTGGCAGCCCCGCACGCTTCCAGGACACGGCCCGCAAGCTCGTCGAGCTGTACAAGAAGACCGTCGCGTCCGGCGTCTACGTCGCCCCCGAGCTGCGGGGCACCGTCGCCCGCTGCTGGCAGGACGCCGAGGCCTACACGCTCAACACCTATCAGACCGTCTCGCGCCTGCTCGCGGGGGGCAAGATCGGCGCCGAGGCGAGCCTCAACAAGATCTTCTGGTCCGAGCTCGACACGAAGATGCACGAGACCGCGCTCCAGCTCCTCGGCCACCGCGCCGAGCTGCTGCCGGGCTCGCCCGCCGCGGGCGACGTCGGCGAATGGCTCGACGGCTACATCTTCGCCCTCGCCGGCCCCATCTACGCGGGCACCAACGAGATCCAGAAGAACATCATCGCCGAGCGCATCCTCGGCATGCCGCGCTAGGCGCCAGGAAGTCCACCATGCAATTCGAGTTCACCGAAGACCAGCGCCTGCTCCAGCAGACCGTGCGCGACTTCCTCGCCGGCGAATGCCCCGTGGCGTTCGTGCGCGGCCAGTGGGAGACGGAGACCGGCCGATCGCCCGAGTTCTGGTCGAAGCTCGCGGAGGTCGGCGTCCCCGGCCTGCTCGTGCCCGAGGCCCAGGGCGGCCTCGGCATGGACGAGATCGACTTCGTGCTCGTGCTCGTCGAGATCGGCCATGCCGGCCTCGCCGAGCCGATCGTCCCGACGGCCGTCGTCGGCGTACCGCTGCTGCGCGAGGCGGCCGAGCTCGGCGCCGACGCGGCGAAGCTCGCGGACGAGTGGCTGCCGAAGATCGCAGCCGGAGAGGCGCTGATCGCCGTCGCCCAGCCCACCTCGCCGCTCGTCCCCGAGGCCCACGTCGCGGATCTGCTGATCCTGCGCAGCGGCGCCGTGCTCTACGCCGTGCCCCGCGCGGGCGTGCGCCTGACCGAGCAGAAATCGAACGACCCGTCGCAGAAGCTCTTCACGGTCGACTTCGACCCGAAGCAGGGGGTCGTCCTCGCTTCCGGCGCCGACGCCGATCGCCTCGAGGCCGCGGCCCTCGACCGCGGCGCCCTCGCCTGCGCGGCGCAGCAGCTCGGCGCCTGCGACAAGCTGATCGCGATGTCGGTCGAGTACACGACCCAGCGCAAGCAGTTCGGGGTTCCGATCGGCAGCTTCCAGGCCGTGAAGCACCACCTCGCGACCCAGAAGGTCGCCCTCGAATACGCCCGCAGCCACGTCGAGCGCGCCGCCCACTCGGTCGCGCGCGCGCTCCCGACCCGCTCTGCGGACGTCTCGATGGCGAAAATCGCCGCCGGCCAGGCCGCGCTCGACACGGCGAAAATCGCGCTCCAGGTCCACGGCGCCCTCGGCTACACCTGGGAGCAGGATCTGCACGTCTGGATGCGCCGCGCCTGGACCCTCGACCTCGCCTGGGGCGAGACGGCCTGGCACCGCAAGCGCCTCGCCGACGCCCTCTTCGACGACACCCTGCCCGTCGAGAGCTTCGGCTTCTCGCCGGCGAACGCGGGATGAACGGCCGCGCCCTCGGCAGCCACGCAGCGCTCGGGCGGGTATCCTCCGAGCGCCGTCGCGACCGACCCCGGCCCAGCGCCCGCGCCATCGCATCAGCCCATCGGCCCCCCGGCGGAGCCACCCGGAGAATCGAGGAATCATGAGCACGAGCAAGCAGAAGAAGCGCGTCGCCGCCGTCGAGGGCTGGATCGACGTCGATCCCAAGAACCCGCGCCTCGTCGGCTACAAGGACGACGCCTCCGGCACCTACTTCTTTCCCAAGGACGTCTCCATCAGCCGCGCTCCCGGCTTCGCCGACACGCCGCTGCGCGAGGTCCGCCTCTCGAATCGCGGCAAGCTCTGGTCGTACACGACGAACCACTACAAGCCGCCGGAGCCCGCCATCTCCCCGGATCCGTTCGTCCCCTACACCGTCGCCGCGGTCGAGCTGACCGAGGAGCGCATGGTCATCCTCGGCCAGCTCGCAGACGGCGTCGATCCGGCGACGATCGAGGTGGGCCAGGAGATGGAGCTCACCCTCGCGACCCTCTACGAGGACGACGAGAACGAGTACATCGTCTGGAAGTGGAAGCCGGTTTCGGCCTAGCCCCTTTTTCGTTCCGGAGCTCCGCTCCGGAGCGCGCGGCGAACGCGCGAGGAGATCGAGATGAGCAAGAACGAGGTGGCGATCCTGGGCGCGGGCATGCATCCCTGGGGCAAATGGGGCCGGAACTTCGTCGAGTACGGCGTCGTGGCCTTGAAGGAAGCGATCAAGGACGCCGGCATCGAGTGGAAGGACGTCGACTTCGTGGTCGGCGGCGACACGATGCGCAATGGCTACCCGGGCTACGTCGCGGGCGCGACCTTCGCGAAGGCGATGGGCTGGACGGGGATCCCGATCGCGAGCTGCTATGCGGCCTGCGCGACCGGCGCCCAGGCGATCGAGATCGCGCGCACGCGCATCCTGGCCGGCATGGCGCAGGTGGCCGCTGTCGGCGCGGACACGACGCCGAAGGGCTTCCTCGCCCCCAACAAGGGCGAGCGGACGCTCGATCCCGACTGGCTGCGCTTCCGCCTGCTCGGCGACGAACCCGACCTATTTCGGTCTCTACGCCCAGCGCCGCATGGACCTCATGGCGCGACCGAGCAGGACTTCGCGCGCATCAAGGTCAAGAACAGCAAGCACGGCTTCACGAACCCGAACGCCCGCTACCGCCAGATCTACACCGAGGCCGAGGTGCTCGCCTCGCCGCTCGTCGCGGCGCCCCTGCGCCTGTTCGAGATCTGTGCGACGAGCGACGGCGCGGCGGCGCTGGTGCTCTGCTCGATGGAGTACGCGAAGAAGAAGGGCATCGCGAAGCCGGTCCGGATCTCGGCGGTCTCGACGGTGTCCCCGACCTTCCCGAACACGATCATCGACATGCCGGATTTCTCGACCGACTCCGCGGCCGGGATCCCGGCGCCGGACCGCAGCTTCAAGGACTCGATCTCGTATGCGGCCTATCAGGAGGCGGGCGTCGATCCCTCGGACGTGAACCTCGCCGAGGTCTACGATCTCTCCTCCGCGCTCGAGCTCGACTGGTACGAGAACATCGGCCTCTGCAAGCCCGGCGAGGCCGAGGGCATGCTGCGCAGCGGCGCCACCGAGCTCGGCGGGCGCGTGCCGGTCAATCCCTCGGGCGGCCTCTCCTGCTTCGGCGAAGCCGTGCCGGCCCAGGCGATCGCGCAGGTCTGCGAGCTCACCTGGCAGCTGCGGGGCACTGCCGGCGAGCGCCAGGTCGAGGGCGCGAAGGTCGGCATCACGGCGAACCAGGGCCTGTTCGGCCACGGCTCGTCGGTGCTCTGCACCCGTTAGTCAACCGCGCGGCGCACCGCGCGTCGCCAGAGAGGAATCGGAAATGGGCGAGGCATTCATCATCGACGGCGTGCGTACCCCGGTCGGCAAGCGGGGCGGCGGTCTCGCCGGCATCCATTCGGCCGACCTCGGCGCCCACGTCCTGAAGGGTCTCGTGGCGCGCAACGACTTCGATCCCGGCGCGGTCGACGACGTGATCTTCGGCTGCTGCGACACGATCGGCTCCCAGGCCGGCGACATCGCGCGCACCTGCTGGCTCGCCGCCGGCCTCCCGCTGCACGTCCCGGGCGTCACGATCGATCGCCAATGCGGCTCCTCGCAGCAGGCCGTCCACTTCGCGGCCCAGGCCGTGATGAGCGGGACCGCCGATCTGATCGTCGCCGGCGGTGTGCAGAACATGAGCCAGATCCCGATCTCCTCGGCCATGACCTGCGCGAAGGAGCTCGGCTTCGACGATCCCTTCTCCGGCTCGAAGGGCTGGATCGATCGCTTCGGCACCCAGGAGGTCTCCCAGTTCCGCGGGGCGGAGATGATCGCCGAAAAATGGGACATCTCCCGCGACGAGATGGAGACGCTCGCCCTCGAGACCCACGCCCGCGCGATCCGTGCGACCCAGGAGGGCCGCTTCAAGAACGAGATCCTCCCGATCGCCGGCGTCGAGAACGACGAGGGCATGCGCGCCTCGACCCGCGAGAAGCTGCAGAGCCTGCAGCCCCTGATCCCCGGCGGCCGGCTGACGGCCGCCCTCGCGAGCCAGATCTCGGATGCGTCGTCGGCAATGCTGATCGCTTCGGAGCGCGCGGTGAAGGAGCACGGGCTCCGCCCGCGCGCCCGCATCCACCACATCTCGGTGCTCGCCGACGACCCGATCTTCATGCTGACGGCGCCGATCCCCGCGACGAAGCGGGCCCTCGCGAAGGCCGGCATGACGAAGGAGCAGATCGATCTCGTCGAGATCAACGAGGCGATGGCCTCGGTCGTGCTCGCCTGGCAGAAGGAGCTCGACTGGGACCTCTCGAAGGTCAACGTCAACGGCGGCGCGATGGCCCTCGGTCATCCGATCGGCGCGACGGGGACGCGTCTCATGACGACGCTGCTCAACGAGATGGAGCGGACGGGCGCCCGCTACGGCCTGCAGACCATGTGCGAGGGCGGCGGCCAGGCGAACGTGACGATCATCGAGCGGCTCTAGTCCGAGCGGCTCTAGTCCGAGCGACTCGAGTCCGAAGCGGCCAGGCGAAGCGAACGAGCGCGCGGCGCGCCGCAGGCCGAGCCGGGCGCGCACCGCATCGCAACGAACGAAAGGAACGAACATGGGCATCTGTGATGGACGCGTCGTCATCGTGACCGGCGCGGGTGGCGGCCTCGGCCGCGAGCACGCGCTCCTCTTCGCCGCGGAGGGCGCGGCGGTCGTCGTCAACGACCTCGGCGTCTCGAACCACGGCGAGGGCGGCTCGAAGGGCCCGGCCCAGAAGGTGGTCGAGGAGATCGAGGCGAAGGGCGGGCGAGCGATTGCGAATACCGACAGCGTCTCCGATTTCGCGGCAGGCAAGCGCATGGTCGAGCAGGCGCTCGATACCTTCGGCCGCCTCGACGTCGTCGTGAACAACGCGGGCTTCCTGCGCGACCGCATGTTCGTCTCGACCTCCGAGGAGGAGTGGGACGCGGTCATCAACGTCCATCTGAAGGGCCATTTCTGCGTCACGCGCCATGCCTGCGAGCATTGGCGCAACCAGAGCAAGGCCGGCCAGCCCGTCGATGCGCGCATCATCAACACCAGCTCCGGCGCCGGCCTGCAGGGCAGCATCGGCCAGGCGACCTACTCCGCGGCCAAGGGCGGCATCGCCTCGCTGACCCTCGTGCAGGCCGCCGAGCTCGGCCGTTACGGCGTCACCTCCAACGCGATCGCCCCCGCCGCGCGCACACGCATGACCGAGGCGATCTTCACGGACATGAAGCCGCCGGAGGACGGCAGCTTCGACGACGCCCACCCCGGCAACGTCTCGCCGCTGGTCGTCTGGCTCGGGAGCCCGGAGTCGAAGAGCGTGACCGGCAGGGTCTTCGAGGTGAAGGGTGGCCTGATCGGCGTCAGCGACGGCTGGCGCGACGGCCCGACCTACGACAAGAAGGCGCGCTGGGCGCCCGACGAGATCGGCTCGAAGGTGCTCGAGCTCGTCGGCAAGGCCGTCCCCCCGCAGAAGGTCCACGGAAGCTGACGATGGATTTCCGATTCAGTGAAGAGCAGCAGGCCCTGGTGGAGAGCGCGCGGGACTTCCTCGCGAGCCATTCGGGTCCCGAAGAGATCCGCGCGGCCATGACGTCGGAGCTCGGCTACGACAAGGCCGTCTGGCAGCAGATCGGCACAGAGCTCGGCTGGCCGAGCGTGCACATCCCGGAAGCGTACGGCGGCCTGGGGCTCGGCTACGTCGATCTCGTCGTGCTCGTCGAGACGATGGGCGAAGCGCTCCTCTGCTCGCCCTTCTTCTCGACGATCGCCCTCGCGGCGAACGCGATCCTCGCCGTCGGGAGCGAAGCGCAGAAGCAGCACTGGCTCCCGGCGATCGCCGAGGGCCGCACGACGGCGACGCTCGCCTTCTCGGAGCGTTCCGGCCGCTGGGATGCCTCGGCGATCGAGGCGACCGCACGGCCGGACGGGGACGGCTTCGTCCTCGACGGCGAGAAGCGCTGGGTCGTCGACGGCCACTCCGCCGATCTCCTGCTCGTCGCGGCGCGACAGCCCGGCACGTCGGGCGAGAGCGGGATCTGCCTCTTCGCGCTGCCGGCGGATACGGCCGGCGTCGATCGCCGCGCCCTGCCGACGATGGACCAGACGCGGCGCCTCGCCGAGATCACGCTCACGAACGTCCGCGTCGGGCGCGATGCCTGCCTCGGCGAATGCGGCAACGCCTGGCCCGGGCTCGCGCGTGCCCTCGACCTCGCCGCGATCGCCCTCGCGGCCGAGCAGGTCGGCGGCGCCCAGCGCTGCCTCGACATGGCGGTCGCCTACGCGAAGGAGCGCCAACAATTCGGCCGGCCGATCGGCTCGTTCCAGGCGATCAAGCACAAGGCAGCCGACATGTTCGTCGCCGTCGAGTCGGCACGCTCGGCGCTCTACTACGCCGCCTGCATCGTCGACGACCAGAGCGACGACCTCGCGACGAACGCCTCGCTCGCCAAGGCCTGGAGCTCGGAGGCCTACTTCAAATGCGCCTCCGACAACATCCAGATCCACGGCGGCGTCGGCTTCACCTGGGAATACGATCCGCATCTCCACTTCAAGCGCGCCCGCGCCGGCGAGAGCTGGCTCGGAACGCCCGCCGATCATCGAGAGCGGGTTGCGAAGGCGCTGGGGCTCTAGCCCCGGCCGATCCCGATCCCCGAGCCCACGGCCGCGCCCCGCCGTGGGCAGATACGAAGAGCCGCGAGGAGCAAAGCATGCACGTCTTCAAGACCCCCTTCGAGCTCGAGTCCCAGGTCGGCCAGAGCCTCGGTGCGACCGACTGGCTGAAGATCGAGCAGCAGCGCATCGACCAGTTCGCCGACGCGACGGGCGATCATCAATGGATCCACGTCGACGTCGAGAAGGCGAAGAGCGGTCCCTTCGGCGCACCGATCGCCCACGGCTACCTGACGGCCTCGCTCGCGAACTACTTCCTGCCCCAGCTGATGGAGGTGCAGGGCATCTCGATGGGCGTGAACTACGGCTGCGACAAGATCCGCTTCCCCTCCCCCGTCAAGGTCGGGTCGCGAATCCGCGGCACGGGCCAGATTTCGACGGTCGAGCGGACGAAGGACGGCGGCATCCAGGCCAAGGTCACGATCACGATCGAGATCGAAGGCAGCGACCGCCCCGCCTGCATCATCGAGACGATCAGCCGCTACTACCCGGCCTAGCCGGCCGACCTAGCCGAGCATCTCCTGCGCCAGCCGCCGCGCGAGATCGCCGTCGATCTCGCCCTTGTGGGCCTTCATCAGGGCGCCCATGACCTTGCCGACGTCCTTGCCGCTGGTCGCACCGCTCTGCGCAATCGCGGCGGAGATCCATTCGCGAGTCTTCGCCTCGTCGGCGAGCTGAGGCAGGAATTCCTGGATCACCGCGAGCTCCGCCCGCTCCACCGCCGCCAGCTCGTCGCGCCCGGCGTTCGTGAAGGCCTCGATGCTCTCCTTGCGCTGCTTCTCGAGCTTGCGGAGCAGCCCCTCGCAGATGGCGTCCGAGACCGCGCTCGAGCCGTCCTTCTTCATCTCGTTGAGGAACGCCGAGCGCATCGAACGCAGCGCCGCGAGGCGCCGCTCGTCCCTGGCCTTCATGGCCTGCTTCATCTGCTCGGTCACGTCATCGGCGATCGGCAAGTGCGCATCCTCCCGCGCGGCAGCATAGCGAGGGATCGGGGCTCGGCGTCGAGCCGAACGGCGCGGCGCTCGATCCGGGGGCTCCGCAGTCGGCGGCCCCGACCCCGCGGATCAGAAGGCGACGGTGAGCTTCGCGTACCCGGAACGGGGGACCTGCGTCGATTGACTGCGCTGCACGTCGTAGAACTCGGCGTGCCGGGCGTCGGCGAGGTTCTGCCCGACGAAGGAGAGCTCGAGCCATTCGACGGGCTTCCAGCCGAGCCGGAGATCGAGTCTCAGGTATTCGCGCACGTTGTCCTTGCGCAGGACCGGCGTCACGCCCTCGAGACCGTCGACGAAGAAGAGCGCGGCGTCGAATTCGAACGCTGCGGGCAGATCGAAGAGCGAGCGGATCACGAATTGATGGCGGGGATCCGTCTTCTCGAGGCTGGAGCTGGGAATCTGATTCGACGGGTAGCGCGCGTACTGATCGAGCACCGAGTAGCTCGTCGTCAACCGCCACCAGCTGACGGGCAGGAAGGTCAGCTCGATCTCGCCGCCCCGGACGCTCGCCTGCCCGGCGTTGTCGAATTTGTAGACCGGAAAGGATCCCCGAAGAACGGAGATGTCCTCGTATTCCGACCAGAAGAGGGAGATCTCGGAAGTCATCCAGGGCAGCGAATAGAATCGGTAGCCGAGCTCGAAGGAGAGCAGCTCTTCCTGGTCGACGTCGCGATCGCCCTGGAGCGTCAGCGGGCCGAGCGGCCCGGTGATGTCGCGGTCGGTGTAGCTGGGAATGCGGACCGCCCGGGAGACGGCACCCCAGAGCGTGTGCCCTTCGACGGGCGTCAGGACGATCCGACCGGAAGGCTGATAGGTGAAGCCCGACCAGCTGTTTCCGCCGAGCTTGGTCCCGCCGATCAGCTTGAGCCGATCGTCGAAGAGCGGAAGCTCGAGCTGGACGAACGCATCCCCGAGATGGAAGTCGCCGTCGTTGGGGCTGAATTCGAGACCCGCCCGCGGATGCTTCGTATGCGACGTCCAGTAGCGGTACTCCATGCCGTAGACGACGTTGAGGGTGTCGGCCAGCGTCAGCTCGTGCTGGACCTGGAGATCTGCGGTGTGGCTGAGCTCGCCGAGGGTCGTCCGGCGCGAGACGACGTCGTAATAGGCGGCGGCCGTCAGTCGGGAACCGCCCTCGAAGCTGTGCCGGTACTGCCCGACGATGTCGCCGCCGCGGCTTCCGGTGGATCGCTTGTCGAATCCGACGATCGGGTTCGGAAAGACCGGGCTCTCCACGCCCTGGTTGAGCTCGCCGTCGAGGTCGAAGTAGTCGACCAGCAGGGTCGCCTCGCTCCGCTCGGACGGCTTCGTGTCGATCCGACTCCCCAGCCTCAGCTGGCCCCACTCGTCGTTCCCGTCGTAGTTCTTCCGGACGTCGAAATCCTGGGTCTTCTCGGCCTTGGCGCTGATCCGGTACTGGGTCTGCTCGCCGATCTCTCCGCCGTAGCGTCCGGCGAAGCCGGCTTCCTGGGTCCCGCCGAAGGCATGCGCGCGGATGCCCTGCGTGTCGGCCGCCTTCTTCGAAATGATGTTGATGACGCCGTTCACGGCGTTGGGGCCCCAGATCGTGCCGCCCGGGCCGCGAACGACCTCGATGCGTTCGATGTCCTCGAGGGCGAAGTTCTGCTCGGCCCAGACCACGCCTCCGAAGAGCGGCGTATACAGGCTGCGGCCGTCGATCATCACGAGCAGCTTGTTCGAGAATTCCTCGCGGAAGCCCCGGATCGAGATCGCCCAACGACTCGCATCGATCCGGGCGACCTGGAGGCCGGGCACGACCCGGAGCGCTTCGGGGACGCTCGTGAATCCGCCTCGGCGGATGTCTTCGGCGGTGATGACGGTGATCGCAGCCGCCGTGCGGTGCTTGCTCTCGGCCTTCTTCGAGACCGAAGTGACCTCGACGTTCATGAGGTCTTCGAGCGAGAGCTCGAGCAGATCGTCCGTGCCGAACGCCGGCGCGGCGGCGAAGAAACAGAGACTCATCAGGCAAGCAAGGAGCGCCCGCCCGCGCCTGCGCGCTGCTGCCTCGACCCGACGACGAGTCCCCTGCCCCATCGATCCCCCCCGCCCGCACGGGCTCCGTCCGAAGCTGCGGTGGACGCAGTCCGAACAAAGCCGCTCTTCGGTACGCGAAACGGGTGACCTGAGACGGCAGGCGCAGAGGCATGCGACAAAGACACGAGAATCGTCCAATCGGGCGGAATCGGGGTGGGGACGCGGCCCCGGACCGGGGCTCGCGTTTCGGGAGAAGGCCCGAGCCGCGGCCCGGGATCAGGCCCGCTGGCTCGAGACCGAAACGACTTCCCCCGTCATGTAGGAGGAATAGTCGCTCGCGAGGAAGACCATCACGTTGGAAACTTCCCAGGGCGCCGCGCCCCGGCCGAAGGCCTCCTTCGCCTCGAGCTCGTCGAGCAGGGCCTGGGGCGTCGTCTTCACGAGGAAGGGATGGATCGCGATCGAGGGCGAGACCGCATTGATGCGGATGCCGTACTCCGCCGCCTCGAGCGCCGAGCAGCGGGTCAGCGCCATCACGCCCGCCTTGGCCGCCGCATAATGCGCCTGGCCCTTCTGCGCGCGCCAGCCGAGCACCGAGGCGTTGTTGACGATCACCCCGCTGCGCCGCTCCATCATGTGGGGCAGCACCGCGCGCGTCATGCGGAAGACGCTGTTCAGCGTGATGTCGAGGACCGCGGTCCATTGATCGTCGGTCATGTCGACGACGTCGACCTCGCCGCCGAGCCCCGCGTTGTTGATGACGACGTCGATCCGGCCCATGTCCTCGATGGCCGCCGCGACGAGCGCACGCACGTCTGCGTCGTCGCGGACGTTGCAGAGCCGATGGCCGACCGGCTGCCCCGAGATCTTCGCGAGCGCCTCCGCGGCCTCGGCCGTGCGCTTGGGATGGATGTCGCTGATGAAGAGCCGGGCGCCCTCTTCCGCACAGCGCTGCGCCGTGGCGAAGCCGATCCCCGCCCCCGCAGCTGCCGTCATCAAGACGGTCTTGCCGCGCAGGAGATCGTGGGGCGGGACGTAGGCCGGCGGCTGCTGCTTGGCGGGGCGATCGGACATGACTCGGCGGGGCCTCCGGGGCGACGTGCGAAGCGGCGCCCTCCCGTCCGGAGGGCGCGGCGCGGTACGACTAACGCGGCTCGCGCGGCATCCCGAGCACGCGCTCCGAGATGATGTTGCGCTGGATCTGGTTCGAGCCGGCGTAGATGGTGTCCGAACGGGTGAACAGGAACATGCGCTGCAGCCCGTTCAGGTCGTAGGGCGCACCCGCCGCGAGCTCGGCCTCGGGGCCCATGACGTCCATCGCCAGCTTGCCGAGATCCCGGTGCCACGAGGCCCAGAAGATCTTGGAAATGTTCGAGGCCGGCGGCAGCTCGGCGCCTTCGTCGGCGCCGGAGAGGGTGCGCAGGGCGTGGTAGCGCTGGATGCGCAGCCCCATCCAGGCGTGGGCGATGCGCTGGCGGATCAGCGGATCGCGGGCGCTGCCGTTCTCCTGCGCGACCCGGATGATCCGGTCGAGCTCGTTCTGGAAGAGCATCTGCTGTCCCAGCGTCGACGCCCCGCGCTCGAAGGCGAGCGTCCCCATCGCGACGGCCCAGCCTCCGTTGACCTTGCCGACGACGTCGTCCTTCGCCGCCTTCGCGTCGCTGAAGAAGACCTCGCTGAACTCCGAATCCCCCGTCATCTGGACGATCGGCCGGACCTCGACGCCGGGCTGGTCCATCCGGACGAGCAGGTAGGAGATGCCCCGATGCTTCGGCTGCGCCTGCGGATCCGTGCGGCAGACGACGAAGCACCAATCCGACCACTCCGCGCCCGAGGTCCAGACCTTCTGCCCGTTGACGACCCATTCGTCGCCGACGAGCTCGGCCCGCGTCTGCACGTTCGCGAGATCCGAGCCCGCGCCCGGCTCGGAGTAGCCCTGGCACCAGACCTCGTCGCCGGACAGGATCTTCGGCAGGAAGCGCGCCTTCTGGTCGGCGCTCCCGAAATGGATCACCGTGGGCCCGAGCAGGCCCTCGCCGATGTGCCCGACCCGCCCCGGACCACCGGCCCGGGCGTATTCCTCGTGGAAGATCATCTGCTGCGAGAGCGGAAGCCCGCGGCCGCCCACCGCCTTGGGCCAGCCGACCCCGATCCAGCCCGCACGCCCCATCAGGCGCTCCCAGGCATGGCGCTCCTCGAAGAGGGCGTGCTCGTCCCCGGGCCCGCCGCGCCCCTTCACGATCTCGAACTCGCCGCGCAGGTTTTCGTCGAGCCAGCGGGCGATCTCGGAGCGGAAGGATTCGTCTTGCGGGCTGAAGCGCGCGTCCATCGGGGGCCTCTCGGGTCGTTCGGGAGCGCTCGGACATTACGATACGATGCGTGCCGTTGCCAACGGAACGCGGCCCCGGGAAGGCGCCCGGCCGGGCTCCGGAGCTTGTGCATCGGCGTTGGCCCCCGCCGGACGGGATCGAACGGAATGCTCGAAGAAGCGACCCTCTGGCGACTGATCGAGGCCCGCGCCGAGGCGACACCCGACGCGCCCATGGCCGTCGACGAGCGCGATCGCCGGCTCTCCTTCGCCGACTACCACACCACCTGCCTCGCCGTCGCCCACGCCCTCGCCGCCCGCGGAATCGGACCGGGCAGCCTCGTCTCCTGGATGCTGCCGACCCGGCTCGAGGCGCTCGTCCTGGTCGGCGCCCTCGCCCGCCTGGGGGCCGTCCAGAATCCGATCCTGCCGATCTACCGGGGCCGGGAGGTCCGCTTCATCGTGGGACAGGCCCGGCCGGCCCTGATGGTGACCCCGGGCGTCTGGCGCGGCTTCGACTACGCGGCGATGGCCCGCGAGGTCGCCGCTGCCGTCCCCGGCGTCGCGACCCTCGTCGTGGACGAAGGCCTGCCCGGCGCTCCGGAGCTCGGCGGCCGGCCGCCGCCGGCGACCGCGAAGGCCGAAGCCCTGCCGCCCCCGCCCGAAGCCCTGCCCGCCGCCGACCTCCCGATCCGCTGGCTCTTCTACAGCTCGGGCACGACCGCCGATCCGAAGGGGGCACTCCACACCGACGCGAGCCTCGCGGCCGCCGCGAAGGGCATGGCCCTCGGCCTCGACCTGCGCGCCGAGGACCGCATCGCCTTCGTCTTTCCCTTCACGCATATCGGCGGCTTCGCCTGGCTCATCGCGGGCCTCGCGACCGGCGCCTGCCAGATCCTGATCGAGCATTTCGCGGCGCCGGACACGATGGACGTCCTGCGCCGCCACGGCGTCACCCTCGGCACCGCCGGCACCGTCTTCCATGAGGCCTATCTGCGCGCCGCCCGCGCCTGCAGCGATCCACCGCTCTTCCCCCATCTGCGCGCCTTTCCAGGCGGCGGCGCCCCGAAACCGCCGCAGCTCCATTTCGACCTCGTCGCCGAGTTCGGCGGCGCGGGCATCTGCTCCGGCTGGGGCCTCACGGAAGCGCCGAACCTGACGATGGTCTCGATCCACGATCCCGCCGAGAAGAAGGCCGGCAGCGAGGGGCGTCCGGCGCTCCCGGAGATCGACCTGCGCGTCGTCCGCGAAGACGAGACCCTCGCCGCGCCCGGCGAGTCCGGCGAGCTGCGCGTGCGCGGACCGAACGTCTGCCGCGGCCATCTCGACGCTTCGCTCGATACCGCCGCCTTCGATGCGCACGGCTATTTCCGCACGGGCGACCTCGGCTTCATCGACGCCGAGGGCTTCGTCGTCATCACGGGCCGGCGCAAGGACGTGATCATCCGCAAGGGCGAGAACATCCCGGCCCGGGAGGTCGAGGATCTGCTCTACACCCATCCCAAGGTCGCCGAGGTCGCGGTGATCGGATTGCCCGATGCGCGGACGGGCGAGCGCTGCTGCGCCGTCGTCGTCTGCGAGAGCGCGAGCGAGCCGCTCGTCTTCGAGGAGATGCAGGCCTTCCTGCGCGCGCGCGAGCTGATGGTGCAGAAGATCCCGGAGCAGCTCGAGATCGTCGACGTGCTGCCGCGCAACGCGACGGGCAAGATCCTGAAGCACGAGTTGCGGGCGCGCTTCGGCGCACCGGCCCCACCTGCCGTGCCCGTTGCGGACGAGTCGCGTTAGGTCCGCTTCGAGATGCCCGAGAGGGCGAGGTCGACGATCGGATCGACCATCCTCGGCGAGAGCACGCCGCCGCGGAAGAAGAGCGTGACCGAGATGGGACCGAGCACGAGATCCGCCGCCAGGCCGAGATCGACGTCGTCCGCGATCTCGCCCCGCAGCCGGGCCCGCTCGAAGATCCGGACGAAGGGCTCGCGCCGGGCCCGGGCGACGGGCTCGATCATCTTCGAGAGCTCGGGGTTGTGGGCGCGTTCGCCGGCGAGGCTCGGAAAGACCGTGCCGAGCGCCGTCGTGTTGAAGGCCTCGAGGTATTTCTTCAGGGTCTCCTTGAGATCCTGCTCGAGGCTGCCCGCATCGACGTCCTCGAAGCCCGGGAGCGCGCCGAACGCCTCGACGACGAGGGGGAGCTTCGAAGACCAGCGGCGGTAGATCGTCGCCTTCCCGACCCCGGCCCGCTGGGCGACCCCCTCGACGGTCAGGGCCGAGAACCCGACCTCCGCGAGCAGCGCGAGGGTCGCGTCGAGGATCGCCTGATGGGCCTCTTCGCTGCGCGGCCGGCCGGTGCTGCTGGTCATGCGCCGGCGCGTCGGCTTCTCCCGATCCGATTCCGCCGCCGCCATCGCTTCCGCTTCCTTGCCCGCGCGCATGGATCCTCTCGGCTGCTGCCGTGGACGGCCGCGGGATTACGATACAGTACGTTCCGTAATCAATCACGCGCAGCCCGGGCGCATCCCTGCCCCCGAGCTCGCGGCCCTGCGAGCGCTACTTCCACCTGAAAGAACGCCCACCCGAAAGAACGCCCACCCGAAAGAAAGAGGCGATGGTCGAATACAACCCGTTCGCGGACGAGATCGTCTACGGCGACCCGCTCCCGATCTACAAGCGCCTGCGCGACGAAGCGCCCGCCTACCATCTCGCCGAGTTCGATACCTGGGCGCTCTCCCGCTTCGAGGACATCTGGAAGGCCTCGGCGGACATGAAGAACCTGACCGCCGCGAACGGCACGACCTCGGCCCACCTGCTGACGAAGGTCCAGCCCGTGACGCCCATGATCAACAACATGGACGCCCCGGATCACACCCGCCTGCGCGCCGAGTTCCGCCCCGCCTTCGCCGCCCCCGCCGTGGCGGGGCTCGAGCCGATGATCCGCCGGATTGCGAAGGAGCGCCTCGCGGCCTGCCTCGAGGCCGGCCGAATGGACGTGATCCACGACTTCTCGGCGCATGTGGCCGTCAGTGTCGCCTGCACGATCAGCGGCCTGCCGCCCGAGGACGGGCCCTTCCTGAACGAGCTCGTCTGGCGCTTCTTCCAGCGCGAGGAAGGCGTGCGCGGCATGACGGAAGCCGGCCTCGCCGCGCTGACGGAAATGTTCGCCTACTTCCACGAACAGATCGCGCGCCGCCGCCGCGAAGGCCCGAAGGACGACGTGCTGCAGAAGCTGCTCGCCTTCGAGCAGGACGGAAAGCCCCTCGACGACGACGCCCTCGCCTCGCATCTCTCGATGCTGATCATCGGGGGCTCCGAAACCTTCCCGAAGACCCTCGCGACGATCGTGCGCCGGCTCGCGGAACATCCCGACCAGCGCCGGCAATGCACCCTCGACCCGAGCCTGATCCCCGACGCCTACAACGAGGGTCTGCGCTACGACATGCCGACCCAGTTCCTGATGCGCCAGGTCGCGCGGCCGGTCGAGCTCGCGGGCGTCCGGATGGAGCCCGGCCAGGGCGTGATGTTCCTCTACCCCTCCGGCAACCACGACGAGCGCGAGTTCCCGGATCCCGATCGCTTCGACATCCGGCGGCGGCCGCCGCGCATCCTCTCGTTCGGCTACGGGCCCCATTCCTGCCTCGGCGTCAACGTCGCGCGCCTCGAGGGCCGCATCTGCCTCGAGGAGCTGCTCGCCCGCGTGCCCGACTATCAATGGGACGAAGCGGGCTCCGAGCGCCTGCGGACCGAGTACGTCCAGGGCTATTGGAAGCTCCCGATCACCTTCGAGGCCTAGCGTGGAATTTCCGCCGTCTCTTGCGGAGCGGGTCCGCCAGCTCGCCCGGGATCGTCCCCGGGATCCCGCCTACGTCGTCGACGGCCGCGTCCTCGACTGGGCGGGCTACGACGCCGCCGCCGATCGCCTCGCCCGCGTCTTCCTCGCCCTCGGCCTCGAGCCCGGCGAGCGCGTCGCCGTCTGGGTGCCCGACGGCACGGCCTTCCACATCGCCTATCAAGCCGCCGAGCGCTGCGGCCTCGTCTGCCTCGGCCTCGCCCCGCGCTGCGGCGAGCGCGAGCTCGCGCATCTGCTGACGCTCGCGTCCGCGCGCACCCTGATCTCCGCATCCGAAATGTCCGACGGCCCCGCCGCCGCCCGCGTCGCCCGCCTGCGCGAGCGCGGCATCACGATCGAACATCATCTGATCCTCGAGGGCGACGGCTTCGCCGAGGATCCGATCACGCTCGCCGGCCAGGCGGCGCCCGAGAGCGGCCCCACCGACGGCGACGCCCTCGCCCGCCAGCTCGCCCCGCGTGCCCTGAAGGCCGGCGAGGTCTCGCTCCTCAATACGACCTCGGGCACGACCGGGCTGCCGAAGATCGTGGTCCACGATCAGCTGCGCTGGTTCCACTTCCACCGCCTCGCGGTCGACGTCGGCCACCTGCACGAGCGCGACGTCTTCATGAGCGCGCTGCCGGCCCCCGTCGGCTTCGGCCTCTGGACCGGCCATTTCACGCCGACCCTGCTCGGTGCACCGACGGTCCTGACGCGCCGATTCGACGCGCGCGCGACGATCGACGCCCTCGAACGCCATCGGGTCACGGTGCTCTCGGCGGTGTCGACCCAGTTCATCCTGCTGCTCGAGTCGGGCGGCTTCGACGGCGCCCGCGACCTGGCCCTGCGCGTGCTCTTCACGGGCGGCGAAGCGGTGCCCGAGCGGCAGGCGCGGCGCTTCGAGGTCCAGACCGGCGCCAGCGTGCTCCAGTTCTACGGCTCGAACGAGACGGGCGCCGTCAGCGCCACGCGACCCGAGGATCCGCCGCACAAGCGGCTCACGACGGCCGGCCGTCCGCTCGCCGAGATGCAGCTGCGGCTCTTCGACGCCGACGGCAACGACGTCACGGCGAGCGGCCGCGGGCAACCGGCGGTCAAGGGGCCGGTCGTCTCGCAGGGCTATCTCGGCGCGCCCGAAGCGAATGCCCAGCTCATCACGGAGGACGGCTGGGTCCGGCTCGGGGATCTCGTCGAGCTCGACGCGGATGGGTATCTCTGCGTCATCGGCCGGACGGACGACATCATCATCCGCGGCGGCAAGAATCTCTCGGCCGCGGCGATCGAGGAAGGCGTCGCGCTGCATCCGAGCGTCGCGCTCGTCGCCGCCATCGGGATGCCCGATCGGATCTTCGGCGAGCGGGCGGCCGCCTACGTCGAGCTGCGCCCCGGCACCGCGCTCGATCTCGACGCCCTGCGCGAGCGGCTGCAGCAGGAGGGCATCGCCCGCGAGCTCTGGCCCGAGGCGCTGGTCGTGCTGCCCGAGCTCCCGCGCGGCGTCGGCGGCAAGGTCGCGAAGGGCGCGCTGCGCGACGATGCCCGCGCGCGCTTCGGCGCGCCCGGCGACGAAGATCTCCTCGCCCGTACGCGCGCCGCCGAACGCGCGGGCGATGCGAGCGACTAGCATGCGCGCCGCCCTCTCGCGCCTGCGCGATCGCATGGCGGGCTCGGAGCTGCGCGGCCACGCGCTCTGGGTCGTGATCGGCTGCCTCGTCTGCCAGATGGGGCTCGGGCTGACCTACGTGAAGAGCGGCCTCGCCGCCGACCTGATCGAATCGCTGGGCCTCACCCGCGCGCAGTTCTCGGGCGCGAACACCCCGCAGCTCGCCATCCAATCCCTCGCCAGCCCCCTCGCCGGCTACCTCACCGTCCGCTTCGGCGCGAAGCGCGTGCTCACGGCGTCGGCGCTGCTCTTCGCCGTCGTGTTCGTCGGCTTCTCGCGCATCGAGTCGGTCTGGGGCTTCTATTTCGCGATCGCGGGGGTAGGCCTGGGCGCGGCGGGCATGGGCGACGTCACCGTCGGCCACGTCGTCGCCCAGTGGTTCCGCCGCCACCGCGGCCTCGCCCTCGGCATCGCCTACGCCGGCTCGAACCTCGGCGGCTCGGCGATGGTCTGGCTGACGGGGGCGGTCACCGCGCGCTCGGATTTCCGGATGGCGCTGCTCGCCGTCGCCCTCTTCTCCCTCGTCGTGCTCCTTCCCGCGGCGTATTTCCTCGTGCGCGATCGCGAGACCGCGCGCGGAGAGACGGGGCCGGTCGCATCCCACGCGGGCCGTGCGTCGAGCGAGAGCACATCACAGCCCTTGCGGGATCCGTCCGCGGCAGACGCAGCCGACGCGGCTGCCGTGCCCGCCGCGGCCGGCGCGCCTGAGGACGAGACGAGCCTCGACCTGCGCGCGGCCGTCCGGACCCGGACGTTCTGGATCCTCACCGCGACCCTCTTCGCCTTCTTCTTCTATTTCAACGGCATCCTCGACCATTTCGTCCTGATCCTGACGGATGCCGGCGTCTCCCACGCGGAGGCCGCGACCCGCCTCAGCCAGACCATCGGTCTGGGGATCGTCTCGAAGGTCGCGGGCGGCTATCTCGCGGATCGTGTCTCGCAGGAGCGCGCGATCCTCTACGACTACGCCGTGCTCGGGCTCAGCTCGGTCGTGCTCTTCTTCCTGCCGGATCGACTCGTGCTGATTCCGGTGTTCGTCGTGACCTACGGCTTCAGCCAGGCTGCGCGGGACGTCGTCTGGCCCCTCGCCGTCGAGCGCTGCTTCGGGGCGCGCCATCTCGGCTCGATCTACGGGGCGATGACGCTCGCCCTGCTCCCGGGCGCCGCGCTCGGGCCGCTCGCCGCCGCCGCCCTGCGCGATGCGACGGGGGATTACCGCCCGGTCTTCCTGCTCTTCATCGCGATGAACGCCGCCGCGCTGACGGCGCTCTTCTTCGTGCGCGACGAGCGCGGGCTCGCGGCGGACTGAAACACGACGGGCCTTCCGCGCGCCGTGCTATTTCGCCTGCGCGATCGCCTCGTCGAAGGAGAGCCCCTCGGCGATCCAGCGCCGGGCGGCGTTCAGCTGGCGCGGCCGCTTGCAGCCGACGGCGCCGACGAGCTTTCCGCCGCGCCCGAAGAGCACGAGGAATTTGTCCTCCTCGAGGCTCCCGAGGCAGACGTGCATCGCATCGTCCGGCTTGAACTCGCCGGCGATCGCGAGCCGCAGATCGAATTGATCCGTCCAGACATAGGGAACGGCCGCATGCGGATCGCCCTTGCCCTGCACGAGGCGCCGGGCGACGACCTCGGCCTGCTCGACCGCGCTCGTCCAATGCTCGAAGCGCGGCCGCTCCGGGTAGCGCGCGTTCTCCCAGCGCGCGCAGTCGCCGAGGGCGAAGACGCCCGGGCGCGAGGTCGCGCCCGTCGCGTCGCAGAGGATGCCGTTCTCGATCGCGAGCCCCGCGCCCTCGAGCCAGCCGACCGCCGGCGCCGCGCCGACCCCGACGACGACGACGTCTGCCGGAACGACGCGATCGTCCGCGAGCCGCACTCCGCTGACCCGGCCCTCGCCTTCGAAGGCCGAGACGCCGACACCGAGATGGAACTCGACACCCGCCTCGCGATGCCGCCGCGCGACGCGCTCGCCCAGGATCGGCCCGAGCCCGCGGATCAGCGGCGCAGGCAAGGGCTCGATCACCGTCACCGCGCAGCCCTTCGCCCGGCAGCTCGCCGCGACCTCCATCCCGATGAAGCCCGCGCCGATCACGACGACCCGCGGCACACCCGCGAGCGCATCGCGCAGGCGCCGCGCGTCCTCGAGGGTCCGCAGGGCGAGGATGCCTTCGAGCCCGCGCTCGAAGGGCAGATGCCGCGCTTCGGCGCCGGTCGCGAGCACGATCGCATCGGCCTCGACGCGGCTGCCATCGGCGAGGTCGATCGCGAGGGCATTCGCATCGAGGGCCGTCGCACGCTGGCCGAGCCGCCATTCGGCGCCGAGCGGCGCGACGCCCGTCTTCGAAAGCGCGAGCTTCTCTTCGGGCCAGCCGTCGACGAGAAACTGCTTCGAGAGCGGCGGCCGATCGTAGGGGAGCTCGCTCTCGGCCCCGATCATCGTGACCCGCCCGGTATACCCCTCGCGCCGAAGCGCCTCGAGCAGGCGCAGCCCGGCCAGGGAAGCGCCCACGACGGCGATGTGCTGAACCATCCCGATCTCTCCTCGTCGATCCTGCGGCGACCGATTCGTCCCGCGCGATCGAACGCAGCGCCATGGACGCCGCCGCGCGCGGGCGGCGGATCATAGAGAATCCGGCGCCGCCGCGATCTGGCCAGCCCCCGGCCCGTCTGCGAGACTCGGCCCGCCCCAATCGGAGGAGCCCGAGATGCAGTTCTGGCAGGCCGTCCCGTTCACCCACCCCGACGAAATGCTCGAGCTGGTCCCCGTCATCGAAGAGGCGGGCTTCGAGGGCATCATGCTGGCGGACCACGTCTTCGCCCCCGAGTCCTACGCTTCCCGCTACCCCTACGACGCCTCCGGCGAGCCGCCCTTCGATGCGATGACGCCGTTCCCCGAGGTCTTCGCGACGATCTGCGCGCTCTCGATGGTGACGACGCGGCTGCGCTTCCTGCCCAACGTCTACGTGCTCCCGATGCGCCATCCGATCGAGGTGGCGAAAGGTCTCAGCACGGCCGCCGTCTTCTCGAAGAACCGCGTCGTCTTCGGGATCGGCGCCGGCTGGTTGAAGGAGGAGTTCGAGGGGCTCGCGCAGCCCTTCGAAGCGCGCGGGAAGCGGATGGACGCGCAAATCCCGATCGTCCAGAAGCTGCTGGCGGGCGAGGTCGTCTCGGCCGACGGCGAGTTCTACCGCTTCGCCCCGCTGCGCATGAACCCGATCCCGACGAAGAAGGTGCCCTTCTGGGTCGGCGGCATGAACGCCGCGGCCCTGCGCCGCGCCGCCGAGATGGGGGACGGCTGGACGGGCGCCGGAACGAGCTTCGAGGAGACCGTCGCGATCCTCGAGGATCTCCGGCGACGGCGGAAGGCCTGCGGCCGCGCGAGCGAGCCCTTCGACTGCCTGATCCCCCTGACCGAGCCGCTCCCGCCCGACAAGATGAAGAAGCTCGTCGACCTCGGCATGACGGGCACCGTCAGCTGGCCGCTCTCCTTCCAGATGGCCCCCGGCGCGACGCTGCAGCAGAAGAAGGACAAGATCCGCGAGCTCGGCGAGACGATGATCGAGCCGGTGAACGGGAAGCGCTGACGGGAGCACTTCCGGACGCGCCTTCGGGAGCGTCTTCGAACACGTTAGTCGGAGACCTCAGTCGGCCTGCGGCCCGCCCCGCCGCGGCGGAAAGCCGGCGTCTCCGCCCGGCTTCTTCGGGCGCGGCGGCGCCCAGCCGCGGTCGTAGGGGGCCATCAGCTGGGCCTCGAGCTGCATCCGCGTATGCAGCCAGCGGCCGCCGACACGCGCGTACTCGTCGTGCTCGACGCCGACCATCCACATCGCCCGACCCTCGTTCGTGGTGACCAGGGCGAAGACATCCCAGGTCCCCTTCGCCCGCTCGCCGTCGACCCCGATCTCCGGCTTCACGAAGAAATGCCAGGCGTATTGCAGCGTCGGCGCGCGAAACCGCTCCCGGATCGCATCGCGCCCCTCGCAGCGGCCGAGCACACCCCCGCCTTCCCAGACGGCGTCCACCGTGAAGAGCCCGGCGAGCTCGTCGGCGACGGCATCGATCTCCGCTTGCGGGCGCGGGCCGCGGCGCGAATAACGCGCGTCGGCCAGCGCCCCGTAGCGGCTCTTGAGGGCGAGGATCTCCGCCTGGCCCTCGGCGCGGGCGACCCGCGCTTCGAGTGCCTCGAGCCGCGCGAGCAGTGCCGGGATCGTCGGATCGCTGGACATTCGTTCTCCCTCCCTCGTTCGCGCCGCAGAGACGCCGCCGCACCGACTCCGGCTCCGCCGCGCGCGTCCGGCGCCGGCCATCTCGGCGGCGCCCATGGCATCGGCTAGCCTCGCGCAGCCGCGCGGCCCGGCGCAACGGCGAGCAGCGGACGCGGCCTCGTCCGACCGGACGGGCCGCAGCCGCGACGCGCCGTGAATCCCAGCGAACCCGCTGCGATCGAAGGATCGCGCGATCCCAAGGAAGCCCAGCCATGCCCGGCCCCCTCGACGGAATCCGCATCGTCGACCTGACGACGATGGCCTCCGGCCCCCTCGCGACCTCGATCCTCGCCGATCAGGGCGCCGACGTGATCAAGGTCGAAGCGCCCGGCAAGGGCGACGCCCTGCGCACGATCGGCCCGAGCCGAGGCGGCCTCTCCGCCCTCTTCACGAGCCTGAACCGCAACAAACGCTCGATCGCGATCGATCTCCACCAGCCCGCCGGCGTCGCCTTGCTCGATCGCCTCGTCGCCCGCGCCGACGTCTTCGTCCAGAACTTCCGGCCCGGCGCGGTCGAGCGCATGGGCATCGGCCCCGACCGCTACCGCGCCCTCCATCCCGACCTCGTCTACGTCTCGATCAGCGGCTTCGGCGATCGCGGCCCGATGGTCCGGCGCGGCGTCTACGACTCGCTGATGCAGGCCTACGTCGGCGTCGCGACCCATCAGGCCAATCTCGAGACCGGCGAGCCCGAATTCGTCCGCAGCGTCGTCTGCGACAAGGGCACCGCGATCCAGACCTCGCAGCTGATCACCGCCGCCCTGCTCGCCCGGGCCCGGGGCGCCGGCGGCCAGCACCTCAAGATCTCCATGCTCCACGCGAGCCTCGCCTTCCTCTGGCCCGACGGCATGCAGAACTACACCCTGCTCGGCGAAGGCGTCTCGGCACCGCTGCTGAAGTCGGCGCTCCCGATGATCCGCCGCGCCGCCGACGGCCGCATCGCCATCAGCTACATCCAGGACCGCGAGTTCGCCGCCCTCTGCCGCGCGATCGGCCGCGAGGATCTCGCCCGCGACGCACGCTTCGAGAAGGCCGATCCGCGTGCGCGCCATTCCCGCGAGCTCCAGGCGCTGCTCGACGAGACCCTCCGGACCTTCACGATCGCCGAGCTCGGTCGCCTGTTGACGGAGGCCGACGTCCCGCACGCGACGGTCGGCGATCCGGCGACCATCCACCTCGATCCCCAGGTCGTCGCGAACGAGCTCGTCTTCGAGATGGACCATCCGGCGGCCGGCCGCCTGCGCCAGCCGCGGCCGCTCGGGGATTTCGAGAAGACGCCGGTATCGGTGCGGCGCGGGGCGCCGCAGCATGGGGAGCACGGGCGGGAGATCGCGGCGGAGGCGGGGCTATCGGCGGGGGAGATCGAGGGCCTCGTCGGAGCGGGGGTGCTCTGCGAGGCGAGGGCTTGAGCGCCAGCGAGAATCGTCGAGATGGTCGTCAGCTCGAACTCCGAATCGGCCAGGACTCGATACGACACGGGCTCTACAGTCATCGACCTTAGTCATCGACCTTCCGCCCACTTCGGCGGAGGGGTCACTCGCAGAACGACCTGAAACACTCTTCGATCAACCGACTTGAAATCTCCGAGTGTTCTACCGCCGGAATACCCAACACGATCCCGATGCAACCCTCCGACTCGACGGATCCCCCACATTCACCGAATCGTCGTATTGCGTATTCCTCGCAGAACTCTTCCGACCAGTCCGAAAAATACCTCTCCTCGTGATGCTCGTAGAGCCACGCATGAGCGACCTCATGGAGAAAAGTGAGTGTCAACGCACCGGGAGTACAGGCTCGGCATGGGAAAATATTGATCCGACCGAGGGAATACTCGCCGTAGATCTTTCCGACGGCGCCCTCGCGAGGAACGTCTGGCTGGATCACCACCGTGAGTCCATTGCGGTCAACGAGTTCTGCGTCTCGAATCGGTCCATCGAGGCCCAGCTCGATCGCGACCCGATGCCAAAGTGCTCGATCGATTGAAAGGCGACTTCGATTGAAGATCTTCATCGCCCCGTACTCGACGAGCGAAGCTCAAGACTTGACCTGATCCGCCAGTGCGTTCGGAGGCATGGACCGTCACCCGGTCGGTCCGTACTGGATCGATCCTCTCAACCTGGGTTCTGGGTCATATGACCCAGAATCCAGGTGGACGCCTCCGCGTCGGAGACCCCTGCGGCCACGCTCGGCCGCCGCGAATCACCCCGCCGCGATCCCGACCCCGCGATCGATGACCTCGGCCGCCACCCGCTCGGACAGCTCGCGCTCGTCCCACCACGACATCTGAAGCTGCTTCGCGCGGCGGAAGTAGAGCTGGATGTCGTACTCGATCGTGAAGCCGACGCCGCCCCAGACCTGCTGACACATCGCCGTGACGTCGCGATAGGCGTGGCCCATGAAGAGCTTCGCCAGCGGCGCGAGGCGCGCGACGTCCTGGCCGACGGAGCGCCGCCAGGCCGCTTCGTAGACGAGCGTCGTGCCGCCTTCGACCTGGGTGAGGCCGTCGGCGAGGTAGTGGGAGATGGACTGGAAGGCGCCGATCGGCTTGCCGAACTGCTCGCGGGTCTTGGCGTATTCGACGGTCATGTCGAGGGCGCGGCGGGCGCCGCCGGCGGCCTGGGCCGCGGCGAGGATGCAGCCGTCGAGCATCACGTCCTGCCAGGTCGTCCAGCCGGTACCGGCGCCGCCGATGCGATCCGCCTCGGCGACGCGAACGCCGTCGAAATCGACACGGTAGGTCGAGCGCGAGCCGAGGTCGTGGATCTGCGAGAGCGTGATGCCCTTGGCCTGGGGATCGACCAGGAAGAGGTCGATGTCGGCCTCGCCCTCGCCGGTCCGGGCGAGCACGACGAGGCGCTCGGCGGCGCGGGCGAAGGTGACGTGGAGTTTCGTGCCCGAGAGCGCGAAACCGTCGCCGGCCTTCGCGGCCCGCAGCTGGACGCCCTTCGCCGCGAAGCTGCTGCGCGGCTCGAGCCAGGCGGGCGTCAGGATCGCCTCGCCCGAGGCGATCCGCGGGAGCCAGGTGCGCTGCTGCGCCTCGCTGCCCGCGCGGGCGATCGCACCGGCGGCGAGCACGGCGGATTCGAGGTGCGGCGTCGGGGCGAGCGCGCGGCCGAGCTCCTCGTGGAGGATCGCGGCCTCGAGGATCGTCTGGCCGCCGCCGCCGTGGGCCTCGGGGATCAGGATCCCGACGAGGCCCTGCTCGCCGAGCTGCTTCCAGAGGCCGTCGGGAATGCCGCGCGCGTCGTTCTCGAACGCGCGCACGACCTCGACGGGGGCGTGCTCGGCGCAGAGCGCGCGCACCATGTCGCGGAGGATTCCGTGCTCTTCGGTGAAGTCGAGATCCATTGCCTAGCGCTCCCTCGGCACGCGCTGCGCGCCACTCGCCCCTGCCTGGCCGCCCCGATCAGGGCTTCCAGTCGTCGCCCTTCAGCTGCCACGGATTGGCGTCCGCCGTCTCCGGGATCGCGATGCGCGCCTCGCAGGAGACGCAGCTCTTCGTGCCCGCCGTCAGCTCGATCTTCACGTCGACCCAGCCGGTGTTCTTCGCGGCGCGGGTCACCTTCGTGACCTGGCCGGCGAACTTCATCGTGTCACCCGGATAGACCGAGTCCTTCATGCGGAACTTGATCCGGCCGAGGCGACCCTTCGGGCCCGTCCAATCCGTCAGGTAGCGCTCGAACCAGGCGGCCAGGTTCGGGGTGTTCATGATGATGTCGTCGAGGCCATTGTTGCCGGTCGCGAACTTGTAGTCGTGGTGCTGGGGGCGCCAGTCGCGGCTCGCCATCGCGCCGAGCACGACCGTCACCGGCTTCACGGGCTTCTCGAGGACCGGGATGTCCATCCCTTCCTTCACGTCGCCGAGCATCAGATTCGAAGCCATGTTCTTCTCTCCGTCCCGCCGCGTGCGCGGCGCTCGATCAATTGCGGTTGTAGCCGAAGCCCGTGTAGCGCTCTTCCGCGCAGAGCTCGCCCTTCTGGTTGACGACGCGCACGCCGAAATCCCAGAAGCGGCCCGTGCCGAGCTTCGTCGTCTTGAGCGGCGACACCGAGTAGAGGATCTGCGTCGTCGTGAGGATGTCGCCGGGCCGGATCGGCTCGCCGAACACGATCGTGTTGTCGCTCATGACCGCCTCGGGCAGGCCGAGCTTCGCCTTCAGGTCGAAGTGCAGCTGCAGCGGCACCGCGGGCTCCGTGCGGCCCGGGGACCAGTCGTGCGGGCGGAACCAGACGGAGACCATCGTCGGCGGAGTGATCCAGCCGCCCGTCAATTCCTTGGCGGTCTTGTCGTCCCAGTAGAGCGGATTGCCGTTCTGGGTCGCCGACATCGTCGTCAGGACATAACCCATCTCGATCGGGAAGGTCGTCTGCTCGGTGTAGCGCTCCTGGCCGATCCAGGATTGCACCTCTGCCGGAAGGTCGGGGGCGGATTCGCCTGCCATCTCTGTCTCCTCTTCTCTCTTCGCTTCTCGTTCTCTTCTCGACTCGGACTCGTTCGGTCTCGTTCGATCCCCGGAGTGGGCTGCCGTACCTGCGCGCCCATCCCGTCGGATCAGCGGATCTTCATTCGACGGCGCCTTCCGCCAGCAGCTTCGCGATCTGCTCGGCGGACAGGCCCGCGAGGGCGAGCAGTGCTTCGCTGTCGGTCTCGTCGCCGGTGCGCACGCTGTGTTTCGGATGCGCGCGCACGGCGCCGGCCAGCACGGGCGAGAGCTGCTCGAAGGTGCCGCGCTCGGCGTGCTCCGCCTGCATGAAGAGGCCGCGGGCGCGCCAATGGGGCTCGGCCGTGACCTCGGGAATCGTGAGCACCGGCGCGACGCAGGTATCGTTTGCGGCGAGCTCCGCCGTCCATTCGTCGCGGGTGCGGGTCAGGAAGGCCGCGCGAAAGGCGGCGCGGATCTCGTCCTGGAGGGCCTCGGCGTATTGTTTGTCCGCATACTGCGGCAGGCCGAGGCGTGTGCAGAGGTTGCGGTAGAAATGCGGCTCGATCGCGCCGACCGAGACCCATTTCCCGTCCTTCGTCGGGTAGAGATCGTAGAACGCATAACGTCCGGTCAGCAGGACCTGGCGCGGGCCGGCGACCTCGCCCTCGGCGAGGAATTGATCGACCGAGAGCGACATCAGCGAGAGGATGCCCTCGGCCGCCGCGCAATCGAGGAAGGCGCCCTCCCCCGTCACGCTCCGCTTCACGAGCGCGGCGAGGATCGAGACGACGGCGTGCATGCCGCCGCCGGCGCTGTCGGCGACCGTGGCGCCCGGAATCGGCGGGCCGCCATCCGCGCGCGGCTCGCTGCAGGCGAGATAGCCCGACATGGCGAGGTAGTTGATGTCGTGGCCCGCCCAGGTGGAGGCCGGGCCGTCCTGGCCGTAGCCCGAGGTCGAGCAGTAGACGAGTCGCGGGTTGCGCGCGCGCATGGCGGACCAGCCGATGCCGAGGCGATCGACGACGCCGGGGCGGAACGACTCGATCACGACGTCGGATTTCTCCGCCAGGGCGAGCAGCGCCTCGCGGCCCGCCTCGGCCTTGAGATCGATGCGCATGCGCTTGAAATCGCGGCTCGCGCCGTAGGTGTGGTAGACGGGCTTCGTCTGGAGGGCGCCCTGCTTCGCGACCGGTGCGACGACGACGACCTCCGCGCCGTAGTCGGCGAGCATGCGGCCGGCACGGGCCGCGGGGCCGACGGCGCCGAGGTTCAGGACGCGGATGCCGTCGAGCAGATGGGGCGACTGGGACCGGGGGGTCGACACGCGAAGGGCTCCAGGCAGGGGTTGGATCGAAGAGTGTTTCCGAGATTCGAGCGAAGACGGCGACGAACGTGACGAAGGGCAGACCGGAGCGCGCCCGCCGCTAGAAGGATTTCGGAAGGCCGAGCCCGCGCTGCGCGATGATGTTGCGCTGGACTTCGCTCGTGCCGCCGCCGATCGTGTCGACGACGGTGTAGCGATACGAGCGCTCGTAGCGGCCGCCGGCCGGTGCGCCTTCCACCTCGGGCTTCAGCGCTGCGTCAGGGCCGATCAGGTCGAGGGCGACGTTCGCGATCCGCTGGCCGAGCTGCGACTGCCACATCTTGTACATCGCGGCCTCGATCGTCGGCACTCGGTTCTT
This sequence comes from Myxococcota bacterium, assembly GCA_041389425.1. Lineage (GTDB taxonomy): Bacteria > Myxococcota_A > UBA9160 > UBA9160 > UBA4427 > UBA4427. The sequence goes on along the minus strand of JAWKRX010000011.1, from coordinate 73,234 downwards.
GAGCGCCTCGCTGATGACCTTGCGCTGGAGCTTGCGCGCGACCTCGAGATCGGCGCAGAGCTTCGCGACCTTCTCGCGCACGACCGGATCGGCCGCGAGCGGCTCGCCGTCGAGGGTCGCCGTCCGGACGTATTCGATCAGGCCCTTGAGCTTCATCTCGACCGGACCGACCGGCAGCATCGCGAAGCGCTCGAGATCGAGGGCCTCGCAGATGTAGGTCCAGCCCGAGCCGACCTGGCCGACCACGTGCGAGTCGGGCACGAACACCGAGTTGAAGAAGACCTCGTTGCTCCGCTCGTCCCCGATCGTCCAGGTCGGATGGATCTCGAAGCCCTCGTGGTTCATCGGCACGAGGAAGAGCGTGATGCCCTTGTGCTTGTGCTCCGAGGTGCGCGCACCGACCCAGTACCAGTCGGCGAAATGGGCCGAGGTCGTCCAGATCTTGTGGCCCTGGAGCACCCAGCCGCCGCGCGCTTCGTCGCGGGTCGCCTTCAGCTGCATCGGAGGCCGCGTCGCTGCCCGCCTGCGGCTCGGAATAACCGATCGCGAACTCGATCTCGCCGCGGATGATGCGGGGCAGGAAGTAGGCCTTCAGCTCCTCGTTGCCGTGGCGGATGATCGTCTTGCCGACGATGCCCACGCCCTTGCCCGGCTGCGGGCAGCCGTAGCGCGAGAGCGCCTCGGTCAAGACGAAGTCGTAGATGCCCGATTTTTCCTGCCCGCCGTACTGCTTCGGCCAGGACATGCCGAGCCAGCCCTGCGCCGCGAGCTTGCGCATGAAGGCGCGCTTCGCGGGCGTCTCGACGGTCTGGGAGAGGTGCTCCGGATTGCGGTCCATCACGTCGTCGGAGCGGTTCGCCTCGAGAAAGGCGACCACCTCGCGCTCGAACGCCAGAACGTCAGGGGACAGCTCGAAGTCCATCGACCGGCTCCTCATCAGGGCTCGTTGGGCCCCGGCGAGCGGGGCGGGCATTACGATACGCCCCGTCTTGAAATTTATCCAGACCCGGCGTGCCGCCCGCCCGGGGGCCCCGAGGCCGCCCTCGCGGGCCCTGAGGCCCGCCCAGCGCCCCCGCCTGCCGTGTGCGCCGAGCAGCGGGCCCGGGCTGCTCGCCGGCCTGCGCAGCGAGCCGCCGAGGGCCGCGATCAACCGACCCGGCCGTCGAACTCCGCGAACAGCCGTCGCATCCCGGCGATCCAGCGGTCGATGTCCTGGCCCTTGCGCTGGTAGTAGGTCCGGACGCTCTCATGGGGCAGGATCAGGAACTTCTCCTCGCGCAGCCCCGCGACCGTGATCCCCGCGAGCTCGCCCGGCTCGATGACGCCGTCGCGGCCGGCGACGCCGCCGCCCTCGATCCCCGCGATCATGTTGGTCCGCACCGCCTGGGGACAGAGCGCCGAGACGCGGATGCCGCGGTCGCCGTAGGTGATCGAGAGCCATTCGCTGAAGGCGACTGCCGCATGCTTGGTCACCGCATAAGGCGCCGATCCGATCTGCGTCAGGAGCCCCGCCGCAGAGCAGGTGTTGAGCAGGTAGCCGCGGCCGCGGGCGAGCATCGAGGGCAGCACGGCATGGGCGGCATGCACATGGGCCATCACGTTCACGTCCCAGATGCGCTGCCAGTCCGCCACCTCGACCTCGGGCCCGCCGATCAGGAGGATGCCCGCGTTCGAGACGAAGAGATCGATCGGCCCCGCTTCGGCCTCGACGTCCCGCACCAGCGCCTCGACCTCGGCGCGCGACGCGACGTCGACCCGCGCCGCGCGACCCCCGACCGCCCGCGCGACCTCCTCCGCGCGATCCCGATCCAGATCGACGACCGTGATCCGCCGCGCGCCCTCGGCGGCGAAGGCTTCGCAGAGCGCACGCCCGATGCCATTGGCTCCGCCCGTGACGACGACGTTCGCCCCCGAAAGCTCCATCCCGCGCCCCCTTTCCGGCTGCCGAACCCGCGCCAGCGTATCACCGCCGGCGCGTCGCCGTGTGTTAGCGTCCGGCGCCATGAGCTGGAAGCCCGAAGTCGACGAGATCGAGCGCCGACGCGCTCGCGCCCTGGAAATGGGCGGGAAGGAAAACCTCGAGAAGCGCCGCGAACGCGGGCTGCTCAACGTGCGCGAGCGCATCACGCGCCTCGTCGATCGCGATTCCTTCACCGAACGCGGGCAGATCGCGGGCGCGAGCAGCACGCCGGATGGCTCGGACTTCGAGCCCACCGGCGTCGTCGTCGGCACCGCGCGCATCGGCGGCCGCCCCGTCGTCGTCTGCGGCGACGACTTCACGATCCGCGGCGGCGCCTACTCCCCCGCGAGCATCAAGAAGGGCCTGTACGGCGAAGAGCTCGCCGTCGATCGCCGCATCCCCTTCGTGCGCATGCTCGAGGCCGGCGGGGCATCGATCGCCGGGGGCACCGCCGGCGGCTCCCGCGGCCGCACGGGCTACGACTGGACGGCGCCGCCGATCATGAACGTGCAGACGATGCGGACGCTCTCGTCGGTGCCGGTCGTGTGCATCGGCCTCGGCGCGGTCGCCGGCTTCCCGGCCGGTCGCCTCATCGCGTCCCATCTCTCGATCATGACGAAGAACGATTCGCAGGTCCTGACGGGCGGCCCCGCCGTCGTCGCCCATGCGATGAAGGAATCGGTCTCGAAGGAGGAGCTCGGCTCGGCGGCCGTCCATGGCCGCAATGGCATGGTCGACAACGTCGCCGACGACGAGGTCGACGCGCTTCGCCAGGCGCAGCAGTTCCTCTCCTATCTCCCGAGCCATGCGGGCGAGGCGCCGCCCTACTTCGACGTGGGCGATCTGCGCACCCGCCGCGAAGAATCGCTGCTCGAGCTCGTGCCGCGCGAGCGCCGGCGCGCCTTCAAGATGCGCAAGCTGATCGAGGCGGTCGTCGATCAGCGCAGCTTCTTCGAGATCGGCAAGCTCTGGGGCCGCAGCCAGATCACGGGCCTCGCGCGCATGAACGGCCATCCGATCGGCGTGATCGCCAACGATTGCCACCACGACGGCGGCTCGATGACCCGCGACGGCGCCGACAAGATCCGCCGCTTCGTCGACCTCTGCGATCTCTTCCACCTCCCGATCGCCTCCTTCGTCGACGAGCCGGGCTTCGCGATCGGAACGAAGGCCGAGCAGGAGGGGACGATCCGCGCCGGCATGGCCGCGATGTTCGCCGTGCTGCAGTCGACCGTGCCCTGGTTCGCCTGCGTCGTCCGGCGCTCCTACGGCGTCGCCCAGGGCATCCACCTCGGCTCGAAGCCGATGGTGGTCGCCTGGCCGTCGGCGATGAGCGGCGCACTGCCCGTCGAGAGCGGCGTCGCCCTCGCCTTCCGCCGCGAGATCGAGGCGGCGCCGGATCCGGCGAAGCGCCGCGCGGAGCTCGAGGACGAGATGGCGAAGGCCCAGTCCGTGCTGCCGCGCAGCGAGGAGTTCGGCGTGCACGACCTGATCGATCCGCGCGATACGCGGCCCGTCCTCTGCGATTGGATCGACGAAATCCAGACGCAGCTCGCGGCCCACGTCGCGGCGGGTGCGCCGCGCTATTCGCTGCGACCCTGAAGCGCCGCGTCGGCGCCCCGGCGCCCACGCACGTCTCGAACGGGGCGGTGAACCGAATGGCGCCGAGGCCGCGCCTAGCGTCCGTGAAAGCGCGGCGTGCGCTTCTCTGCGAAGGCGGCGACCGCCTCCGTGTAGTCGTCGGTGAGCGCGCCGCGCACCATCCGGTCCGCCTCGTAGCGCAGGCAGGTCTCGAGATCCGCCTCGAGGGCGCGATTCAGGTTCGCCTTCATCCAGCGCAGCGCGATCGGCGGCCCTGCCGCGATCCGGGCGGCGAGCTGCGCCGTCTCCTCCGCGAGCGCCGCGTCCGGCACCACGCGATTGAAGAGCCCGAGCTCGAGGCCGCTCTTCGCATCGACGCGCTCGGCGGTGAAGTAGATCTCGCGGGCCTTGGCGGGGCCGACGAGGCGGGTCATGAACCAGGTTCCGCCGTAGTCGCCCGAGAGGCCGAGCTTCGCGAAGGACGTGACGAGGAAGGCCGACTCCGCCGCGATCCGCAGATCGCAGGCGAGCGCGATCGAGCAGGCCGCGCCCGCCGCCGCGCCGGGCAGCGCGGCGATCGTCGGCTTCGAGGAGCGGTGGAGCATGCGCGGCAGCTCGTGCTCCCAGCGCAGCTGGCGCTGGCGATCCTCCATCACGGGCGGCTTGCCCTCCCGCTGCATCCGCTTCGTATCGCCGCCCGAGGAGAAGGCACCGCCCGCGCCCGTCAGCACCAGGCAGCCGACCTCGGGATCCGTTTCGAGATCACGGACGAGGACATAGAGCGCCTCCTTCATGTCCATCGTGAGGGCATTCTTGGCCTCGGGCCGATTGAACGTGAGGGTCGCGACGCGGTCGCGGACGTGACAGAGGATCTCGGGCGTGCCGGTCTCGCGCGCGGCGCCGGCGTCGGGGGTCTGCATGGCATCTCCTGGTCTCTCGTTCGGAGTCGGGGCCGCCGGTGGCGGCCCGTGCGTCCCGGATGCGGCGTGGCCTAACGGCCGCGATAGCTCGGCGCGCGCCCCTCGGCCCGGGCCGCCTTCATCTCGGCGTAGTCCTGCGTCTCGTAGATCGCGGTCATGCCCATCGCCTCCTCCTGCATCGTGCGCTGCGCGAGTGGATGCGCGATGCGCGCGAGCGTGCGGCGGAACATCTTGACGGCGAAAGGCGGATGGGACGCGATCTCGCGACACATCTCCATCGCCACCTCCTCGAGCTTCTCCGCGGGGACCACACGCGAGACGATGCCGTGTCGCAGCGCCTCCTCGGCCTCGAGTACGCGGCAGGTCAGTGCGAGATCGGCGGCGAGGCCGTGGCCCGCCATCTGGAAGAGGCGCGCCGTACCGCCCGAGTCGGGGATCACGCCGTGCTTGATCTCCGGCAGCATCATGCGCGTCCCCTCGGCGGCGATCCGCATGTCGGCGAGCAGGGCCCGCTCGAAGGAGCCGCCGATCACCCAGCCGTGCATCGCGACGAGCATCGGCGCGGGGAGCGTGAAGAAGAGCTGGGTCCGGCGGTGGCCCCGCTCGATGAATTCGAAGTTCGTGATGTCCTCGCTCCGCACGCCGATCTCCGACGTGTCGCGCCCCGAGGAGAAGGATTTGCCCGTTCCGCGCCAGAGCACGACGCGCACGTCGGGGCGGGCATGGATCTCTTCGAGGGCGTCGAAGAGCTGGCGGTCCATCGCGTCGTTGGCCGCGTTGTGCTTCTCCGGCCGGTCGTTGGTCAGGACGGCGATCCCGTCCGCGATCTCGAGTCGGATGAACTGCTTTTCGTCGGCCACGCCGGATCTCTCCTCGCTGCAATGCCCTGCTTCGAGCGCATCCTGCGATGTGCCCTTTCGCTGCGTCGCGGGAGGCTATCATGCGGCGCCCGCTCCCGCGGCCGGGCGTCGGCCGAGGCCGCTGCGAGCGACCGGAATCCAGAGGACGAGAGGGAAAGAGGAGAAGAGTCGATGGGATTGCCCAATCCGCCCGAGCTCGGGGCCCACGCCCTGCCCAGGGGCACCTTCGACGGCCAGACCGTCGTCGTCACCGGAGGCGGTACCGGCCTCGGCAAGGCGATCGCCGTGGAGTTCGGCCGTGTCGGCGCCCGGGTCGCGATCCTCTCCCGCGGCGAAGGCCATCGCGAAGCGGGCCTCGCGGCGCTGCGCGAAGTCGGCGCAGAGGCGATCGCGGTCGCCTGCGACATCCGTGATCCCGAGGCGATCGCGCGCGCCTTCGACGAGGTGACGAGCGCCTTCGGCCTGCCCGACCACATCGTGAACAACGCCGCCGGGAATTTCCCCGTGCCGGCCGAGGACATGAGCCCGAACGCGTGGAAGACGGTGACCGACATCGTCCTCAACGGCACCTTCTACTGCTCGCGCGAGTTCGGCCGCCGCCACATCGCGGCCGGGACGCCGGGCTCGATCATCAACATCGGCGCCGCCTACGCGTGGACCGGCGGTCCGGGCTTCGCCCATTCGTCCGCGGCGAAGGCCGGCGTCAAGAACATGACCGAGACCCTCGCCGTCGAATGGGGCCCCTACGGCATCCGCGTGAACGGCCTCGTGCCCGGCCTCTTCCCCCACGACGACGAGACGGCGAACATCCGCTCGGTGCCCGAGCGCCGGAAGAACGACGGGATGCGCTGTCCGGCTCATCGAGTCGGATATCCGCACGAGCTCGGCTGGGCGGCGACCTTCCTCGCCTCGCCCTTCGCCGCCTTCATCTCGGGGCATACGCTGGTCGTGGACGGCGCGAACTGGCAGCGCCGCGCGATGTTGATGCCGGAGTTCGTGCCGATCCGCGAGCAGATGGGCAAGGGCCCCTTCGATCCGAATCCGCCCAAGCGCGCCTAGCCCACCGAACGCCCGCCTGACGAGGAGCCCGAAATGAGCGAACGCCCCACCCTCTTCCGCCTCGAGCGCGACGGCGTCGTCGCGACGATCGTGCTCGACAACCCGGCGAAGCTGAACGCCTGGAGCTGGGAATCCGCCCGCCAGGTCACGGCACTCGCGGACACGATCCGCTTCGACGACGGGATCCGCGTCGTGATCGTGCGCGCCGAGGGCCGCGCCTTCTGCGCGGGTGTCGACCTCGGCATGCCCGAGGATCGGATCACCGGCCGCTCCCCCGCCGAGAAGGTCCGCAACTACTACGAGAAGTTCCGCTGGGTCCACGAACGCTTCAAGGTCTTCGCCCATCTCCCGCAGCCCGTCCTGATGGCGATCCACGGCTACTGCCTCGGCGCCGGCCTCGAGGTCGCCATGATGGGCGACATCCGGATCGCCGCCGACGACGCGCAGTTCGCGCTCCCGGAGCCGAAGGTCGGCGTCTCGATCGACGCCGGCGGCGATCTGCGCCTGGCCCACGAGATCGGCGCCGGCTGGACGAAGCTGCTCGCGATGACCGGGCGGCGCATCGACGCGCAGACTGCGCTGCGCATCGGCATCGTGCAGGAGGTCGTACCCCGCGATCAGCTGCTCGGGCACGTGCGCGCGCTGGCCGACGAGATTGCGAAGAACGCGCCGCTCGCGGTGCAGGGCATCAAGCGGACGATCAACTTCCGCGCCGAGCAGGGCCTCACCGAAGCCATGCAATTCGAAGCCTCGAGTGCGGCCGTGCTCTTCACCTCCGACGACATGCAGCTCGGCTACAAGGCGATGGCGAAGAAGGAAGATGCCCATTTCGAGGGGAAGTAGGCGCGGCGTGGGCCACGCGATGCGCCCTGCCCCGCTCGCCCGATCGGCGGTCTCGGCGGCCGCGGTCCAGGCGGCCCTGGCCCTCGGCAGCCTCGCCGCATTCGCCGCCCTCGCGAGCGCAGCCCCCGCGCGAGCCGACGACGTCGCCGAACCGCGCCGTGCCGAAGGCGGCCTCTTCGCCGAGCGGCTGACCGCCGAGACCGTCTCGCGCCTCGCGATCGGCGGCCCCGACGCGGATGCCGGCGTCGGCGACTGGGTGCTCGGCAACGGGACGATCTGCGCGGCGATCTCCGATCCCGCCCACGAGAGCCCGCTCTCGCCCCGCGGCGGCGTGCTCGTCGATCTCGGCCATTGCGGGCACGCCGACGACCAATGGGCCGTGCTGCATCCGATCGCGAACCTCTCGCAGTCCGAGATCCTGCCGATCGATTCGATCGCCGCGGGGCGCGACGCGGAGCATGCCTTCATCGAGACCCGCGCCGTCTTCCGCGGCGTCGAGATCCGGACGACGTACACCGTCGACCTCGCGCAGCCCACGGCCCTCGCCGTCGCGATGCGTGCGCGGCGCTTCGCACCGGACGAGCGCGTCTTCGCCCTCGGCGCGATCGCGCTCCACGCGAGTGGCCAGCTCGCGGCGTTCTCGCTCTCGCGCGACGGCTCGGATCATTCCTACGGCTTCGCGCATCCCGCCTCCGATCGGAGCTCGACCCGCGGGCTGCTCGCTTCGATCACGGGCGCCGACCTGACGGTGCTCGTCGGCGGCGACGGCCTGCCCCCGATCAGCTACGGCGTCGAACGCGTCGGGGCCGCGCGCACCGACGGCGCCGAAGTCGACGCCGTCGCGGCCTTCACCATCACCGGCGGCCACTACACCCTGATGAACGCCCTCGCGAGCCCCCCGTGGATCGGGCGCGCCGCCGGGGCACCGGGCCTCTTCCATCTCGCGCGAATCCCGTTCATGGACCTCGAACTCGAGGCCGAGCTCGCGCTCGATTTCCGGATCTGGGTGGGCGAGCGCGCGGACGTCGCCTCGGTGACCGATCGCCTCTTCGCCGGCGGAGCGACGGTGCGCGGTCGCATCGACGATCCCGAGGCGCGCATCCATTTCGCTCGGGTCGGCGGAGACCCCGTCAGCGAGGTCGCGCCCGACGCGGACGGTCGTTATGCGCTGCGACTGCCCCCGGGCCGCTACCGGGCGGAGGCGCGCGGCGCGGCCGATCGCCTCGCCGTGACGGAGCTCGAAGTGCCGGTCGCGGCGGCCGGAACGGATCCGATCGAGGTCCCCGAGCTCGCCCTCGGCGCGCCGGGCTGGATCGCGCTGCCGGACGATTTCGTCGGCCGGGTCGTCTTCCTGCGCACCGACGGCTCGGGCCCCGCGCGCTTCGGCGACACCCGCCTCGGATTCCGATCCGGCGAACAGCCGATCGCGTCGGGCCTCGAGGCGGAGTTCGTGAACGTCGCGGGCGACGGCGCGCCGCGCCGCATTCCGATCCCGCCCGGCGCCTATCGTGCCATCGCGACGCGCGGTCCCGAATTCGCCGCGCACGAAGGCACGATCGAGGTCCACCCCGGCAAGACGGCGAAGCTCGCTTTCGCGCCGCTGCCGCGCGTCGCGCCGACGCCGGGCTGGCTCGCCGCCGATCTCCACGTCCACAGCGGGCGCAGCTTCGACTCGAACCTGCCCGAAGCGCGCCAAATCGAGGCCTTCGCGGCGAGCGGCGCCGAGGTGCTCGTCTCGACCGAACACGATCGGATCTTCGATCCGCGCGAGACGATCGCCGCCGCCGGGCTCGCCGGCGAGATCGTCGGCGTGACGGGCAGCGAGATGACGAGCGCCTGGGCCGGAGGCGAGTCGCCCTTCACGGCCGGCCACCTCAACGTCTTTCCGCTCGAGCGGGAGGCGAACGCCTGGGGCCGCGGTGCGATCCCCCTCGAAGGCCGGCGCCTGCGCGACGTCTTCGCGGAGCTGCGTGCGCGCCCCCGGCCACCCTTCGTCCAGATGAATCATCCGCGTCCGCATCCGAACGGGGACGACGTCGACGCGTACTTCAACCATCTCGCCGTCGCCGGCGAGGCCCTCGATCCCGCCCGGCCGCTCGGCGAATGGCCGAATTCGGTGCTGATCGAACGCAGCCCGGAACACGGGCTGCGGGACCTCGACGTCGACGCGATCGAGCTGATGAACGCCGAGGACATGCTTCGCTTCCGGCGCACCCGGGCCGATTGGCTCTCGTTCCTGCTCCAGGGCGAGCGGATCGTCGGAACGGCCAACAGCGACTCCCATCGGCTCGGCGAGATCGTCGGCCTGCCGCGGACCTACGTCCGCGTCGACGACGATCGCGTTCGCTCTTTCGACTCGCAGGCCTTCGTCGAGGCCCTGCGCGCGGGCCGCGCCTACGGCTCGACCGGCCCGCTCCTGAACGCCCGGCTCGGCCTCGCCGAGATCGGCGAGATCCACGCAGGCTCGAAGGGTGTCCTCGAGATCACGGTCGACGCCGCCGAATGGGTCCCGATCGCCGAATGGCGCGCCTACGTCGACGGCGAGCTGATCCACCGCGCGCCGATCGCCCGCGGCGAGTCCGCCGCCCTCCCGCTGGCCTTCGAGCGGGATGCCTTCGTCACGGTCGAGGTCGAAGGGCCCGCGGAGGGCCTCTACCGGGACGTGCTCCCGGGCTTCGTGCCCTTCGCCTTCTCGAATCCGATCTTCGTCGACGTCGACGGCAACGGCCGCTACGACGCGCCCGGCCTGCCGGAGATCCTGCCGAAGACGATCACGAGCCCGGACGAGCCCGACTGAGGGCTGCGGCGACCTCGGCGGCCGCGACGCAGCGCGCGCTCAGTCGACGCCGACGACGAAGGAGACGCTCGTCGTCCCCGACCCGCCGATGTTCAGCGTCTGGAAGTTCTTCGCGCCCTCGACCTGATAGGCGCCGGCCTCGCCGGTCACCTGCAGCGCCGCGTCGAGCACCTGGCGGCAGCCCGTCGCACCGACGGGATGCCCGGCGCCGATGAGCCCGCCGCTCGGATTGATCGGATGCTTGCCACCGATCTCGAGCCAGCCGGCTTCGACGGCCTTCCAGGATTCGCCGGGGGCGGTGATCCCGAAATGGTCGATCGCCATGTACTCGGAGGTCGTGAAGCAGTCGTGGGTCTCGATGCCGTCGATCCCCTCGACGCTGCCGATGCCCGCGCGCTTCATCGCACTCGTGATCGTCGAACGGACGTGGGGCAGCACGTAGGGCGAGTTCTTCGACTCGGCGACCTTGTCGGCGAACTTCAGGCGCGCCGTGTTGTGGCCCCAGCCCTTGATGCGCGGGATCTCGGCGAGCTTCTTACCGACGCCGCGGGCCCAGCGCTCGGCGTACTGGCGCGAGGCGAGGAAGATCGTGACGGCGCCGTCGGTCACCTGCGAGCAGTCGGCGATGCGGATGCGGCCGCCGACGGCCGGGTTGTCCTCGGTCCGGCAGAGGGCGTGATCCTTGTTCATGTACCAGCTGCGGGTCTGCGCGTTCGGGTTCAGCTTGGCGTTCGCGTAGTTGATCTTCGAGATCTCGGCGAGATGCTCGTCCTTCAGGCCGTAGCGCTTGTCGTACTCGTCGCCGAGCTTGCCGAAGAGCTTCGGGAACGGGAACTCGACGCCCTTCGCCTCGAGCTCGTACCAGGCGGCGGTGCCGAGGTACGAGCCGCCGACGTCGGCCGAGACCGTCTTCATCTGCTCGATGCCGACGACGGCCTGCAGGTCGTAGCGGCCGGCCTCGATCTCGGCGGAGGCCGCGAGGATCGCGATCGAGCCGGAGGCGCAGGCGGCTTCGTGGCGGCCGGTGGGCAGGCCGCTGAAGGCGGGATCCACTTCGGTGAAGAACGCGCCGAGATGGCCCTGCATGCAGTAGAGCTCGGCGGCGAAGTTGCCGACATGCGCGCTCTGGATCTCCTCGGGCGCGATCTGGCAGGCCTCGAGGGCGCCCTGGACGCTCTCGCGCATCAGGGCGGAGAAATGCTTGTTCTCCTTCGTCCAGTTGCGCGCGAAGTCCGTCTGGTATCCGCCGAGCACGTACACTTCCGAGCCAGCCGCCATGTCCTTCTCTCCCGTTCGTTCGTTCCGGAGGCGCAGGGCGCCTCCGCTCGTCTGTCCGTGGCCCTTCCGCCTGCCGCCGCCCTACTCCGCGACGAAGAAGCGCCCGATGTTGATGCGCGGATGATCGAAGAAACGCTCGGTCCGGCCCGCGCGGAGCGCGTCCGCCAGGATCTTCGGCACCGCGAGCCCCGCCTCTTCGATCATCGAGACCGTATCCGCGAGGCCGATCGTATCGACCAGCACCGAGGGCGGCGCGGCGTTGAAGCCCATGCCCATGATGCGGTCGATGCCGTCGATCGTCTCGGTGACCTCGCCGACGCGATTGAAGGCGTAGGCGACGTAGCCCGCGATCACCTTGCGCGCGATCTTCGCGTACTCGCCCTCGGCATGCCGGAAGACCTTCATGCCCTCCTTGTAGCGGCCGTCGCGATGGAGCGCGGCGACCTCGGCGATGTAGCCGAGCTCGGGCAGTGCGATCTCCGCCTCGGGACGATAGTCGCCGCTCGCCGGATCGAGCACGAGGCGCTTCTTGCCGTCCTTCTTGAAGAAGCCCCGGCCCGATTTATTGCCGAGCACGCCCTGCTCCATGAGCTTCGCCATGTAGTCGGGCAGACGGTTCGTCTCGTGGGCCTCGTCGTTGGTGTTCGCGTAGACGTTGTCGACGATCGCGCGATGGATGTCCCAGCCGACGAGGTCGACGGTCGCGAGCGGCGTCATCGCCCGGCCCGTGTAGGGGCCGACGAGCTTGTCGGCGAGCAGCGGGCCGATCTCGCCCGCGAGCTGCGCGACCTCGTTCATGACCTTGAAGCCGACGCGGTTGCCCGCGAAGGCCGGCGTATCGAACGCCCGCACCATCTCGCGGCCGAGCCGGACCTGGCTGAACGCGTCGATGAAGTCGACGATCGCCGGATCCGTGTCCCGACCGGCGATCAGCTCGGTCCCGACGATCACGTTCGGGGGATTGAAGAAATGCAGTCCCAGGAAATGCTTCCGGAACGACTCGCTGCGACCCGCGCAGAGCGCGTTGATCGAGAGCCCCGAGGTCACGGTCGCGACGATCGAATCGGGCCGGCGCGCCGCCTCGACCTTGTCGAAGATCTCCTTCTTCAGCGCCATGTCCTCGGTCAGCGCCTCGAAGATCAGATCGGCCCCGGCGACCGCGCCGGCGAGATCGTGCTCGTAGTCGCCGGTCTTCGCGCGGTTCGCGACGGTGGGCGAGCGGACCTGCTTGATCGCCGCCGCGAGCCCTTCCTCGGCCTTCGCCTTCGTGCGCGCGAGCAGGATCACCTCGGGCACCGCCGTGGTGAACAGCGCGGCGCTGCCGTAGCCCATGGTTCCGTTCGCGCCGAGCACCACCACGCGCTCGAGCTTCCGGCTGGCGAGGATCTGTCGGATTTGCGCGGCCGTCTTGCGAGTCGTCATCGGATTCTTTCTCTGTGTCTTGCGTTCGTCTTCGTTCGGCTTCGTACTTCGGTCCAAGGTCTTCGATCTTCTGCCTTCAGCGCTCGGCGCTCGTTCGGCGATCGCATCGGCCGGTGTCCGGGCTTCGTCTCCGTGAGCAGCGCCCGACCGAGGCCGTCCGTCGAAGGCGGGCCCTCGCGTCCGGGGGACTCGATCCATCGGAAGTAGCCCGATTCGCCGGAAACGGGTCATCGCCCGGCGACCCGATCGGGGCCCGCGCAGGCGAAGGGCCGATGATGCACCGGATCTGCCGGATGCGGGAGGACCCTTGCCGACTTCCCGGGCGTGACCGCTGGTCAGCTCCGTCCGCTCGCGAGGCCCTTCGGGCCCGCGGATTTCCGGAACGCGTCGAGGAGCTGCGCCTCCTTCTCCTTCGCGGTCGCCGCCTGGGCATCCTTCACCGTATCGAAGCCCCGGATCTGCTCGGGGATCTCGGCGATCTGCACGGCGAGATCGAGATTGTGCGGCGAGAGCCCCCGCAGCAGCTCGTCGACGTTGCGCTCGTATTCGCCCACGAGCGCCCACTCGCGCTTGCGATGCGCGGTCTTGTTGAAGAGATCGAGCGGGGTGTGTCGCAGGAACTTCAGGTGCCGGAGCTGCGTCATGAGCTTCATGATGCGCCGATCGATGGTCAGCTTCTTCACGCGGCCGGTCGCGGGATCGCGCGGGAAGAAGAGCTGCGGCGCCAGGTGGAACTGGAGCTTGTAGTCCCCCTCGAACTCGGTCTCGACCTGGCGCTTGAAGGCCTCGCTCGCCCAGAGTCGCATGACCTCGTACTCGTCCTTGACGGCGAGCAGCTTGAAGTAGTAGCGCGCGACGGCCCGGGCGAGGCGATCGTCCGTCTGCCCGATCGCGCGCTCCGCGCCGGCGACGCGGGCGACGAAATCGGCATAGCGCCGCGCGTATCGCTCGTTCTGGTAGTCGGTCAGGAAGCGGACGCGGCGCTCGACGAGGGCCTCGAGGGTATCGGCCTTCTCGGGCCCCTTCGCGGCCCGGATGCGAGGGGCGGCGAGCTCTTCGACCCGCTTGCGATCGTGGGCGGCGAGGCGTCCCCAGGCGAGCGCCCGCTTGTTCATCTCGATCGCACGGCCGTTCAGCTCGATCGCCCGCTCGAGGGCCGGCAGCCCGACCGGGATGAGCCCGCGCTGGAGCGCGAATCCGACGAGGAAGAGATTCGCGCCGATCGCGTCGCCGAGCAGTGCGGTCGCGAGCTTGGTCGCGTCGACGAGCTCGAGCCGCTCCTCGCCGATCGCGGCCCGCAGGCGCGCCTCCATCCCGGTGGAGGACATGTCGAGGTCGGGATGCGATGCGAAATCGGCGGTCGGCGCGACGTGGGTGTTCACGATCGCCTGTGTCCGTGCCGGCGAGAGCTTCGCGAGCCCGTCCTGGCCGGTGGTCACGACGATGTCGCAGCCGAGCACGAGATCCGCGCCGCCCGCGGAGATGCGCGTCGAATGCAGATCCTCGGGCTTCTTCGCGACCCGGACGTGGCTCGCCACCGCGCCGTTCTTCTGGGCGAGGCCCGTCACGTCGAGCAGCGACACGCCCTTGCCCTCGAGGTGGGCCGCCATGCCGATCAGCGCGCCGATCGTGATGACGCCGGTGCCGCCGATGCCCGCGACGAAGACGTTGAAGGGCTGATCGAGGGCGGCGACGGGCGCATCGGGCAGGTCGGCGAAGAAATCGCCACCGCCCTGCCCGGCCGCGCCGGGGGCGAGCGCCTGCTTCTCGACCTTGCGCATGCGGCCGCCGACGACGGTCGCGAAGCTCGGGCAATAGCCCTCGAGACACGAATAGTCCTTGTTGCAGGACGATTGATTGATGATCCGCTTGCGCCCGAACTCGGTCTCGATCGGCTCGATCGAGATGCAATTCGACTGGACCGAGCAGTCGCCGCAGCCCTCGCAGACGAGCTCGTTGATCACGACCCGCTTGTCGGGCTCGGGCAGCTTGCCCTGCTTGCGCAGGCGCCGGGCCTCGGCGGCGCAGGTCTGGTCGTAGACGATCGCCGTCACGCCGGGAATCTCGCGCAGCTCCTTCTGGACCCGATCGATCTCGCTGCGGTCGAGGATTCGGACGCCGGCCGGAAAGGTGCCGGGCCGGTACTTCTCGATGTCGTCGGAGAGCACGACGATCGTTCCGATGCCCTCGCCGGCGAGCTGATGGGCGATCTCGGGCGTCGTGATCTCGCCCGCCATCTCCTCGCCTTCGATCGGCTGGCCGCCCGTCATCGCGACGGCGCCGTTCACGAGGATCTTGTAGGTGATGTTCACGTTCGCAGCGACGGCGGCGCGGATCGCGAGCAGGCCGGAATGGAAATAGGTCCCGTCGCCCATGTTCTGGAAGATGTGCGGGATCTCGACGTAGGGCGCCTGCCCGATCCAGTTCGCGCCCTCGGCGCCCATCTGGTTCACGGCGAGGGTGCGCCGCTCCGGCAGCCAGACGGCCATGCCATGACAGCCGATCCCGCCGAGGGCGATGCTGCCCTCGGGCACGACGGTCGAGCGGTTGTGCGGGCAGCCGGAGCAGAACGAGGGCAGCCGCGCGAGACCGCCGGCCTGGACGGTCAGCAGCGGCGCCGCGGGCAGCGGCGTGAGCGCGCTCGTCCAATCCGGCGCGAACTCCCCGATCCAGCGGCGCAGGACGCCGGCGACCACGCCCGGATTCAGCTCGCCGATCTGCGGCACGAGCGGCCGCCCCAGCGGATCCAGCTTGCCCGAGAGCCGCGGCCGCGGGCTCACGTTGTAGAGGATCGAGGCGAGCTGCTCCTCGATGACGGGCCGCTTCTCCTCGACCACGAGCAGATCGTCGTGGCCCGCCGCGAAGGCGCGCAGCCGCTCGGGCTCGAGCGGCCAGCTGAGGGCGACCTTGTAGATGGAGATCCCGAGGTCGTGCAGCTTGCGTTCGTCGAGACCGAGCTCTTCCAGCGCCTGGCGCAGATCGCCGTAGGCCTTGCCCGTCGTCACGATGCCGAGCCGGCGGCGCGCCCCCTCGACGACGACGCGATCGAGGCCGTTCGCGCGCACGAACGCGCGCACCGCCGCGAGGCGATGCTCGAAGAGCCGCTCTTCGACCTGGAGCGGGAGATTCGCCCAGCCGATGTGGAGGCCCGCGGCCGGCGGCTCGAAATCCGTCGGCGTCACGACCTGGACCCGGCCCGGCGCCACCGAGACCGAGCCCGAGCTCTCGATCGTATCCGTCAGGCATTTGAAGCCGACCCAGCAGCCCGAATAACGCGAGAGCGCGAAGCCGTAGAGGCCGAGATCGAGATAGTCCTGGATGCTCGAGGGATTGAGCACCGGGATCCCGCAGTGGATCATCGCGTGCTCGCTCTGGTGCGCGATCGAAGACGACTTCGCCCCGGGATCGTCGCCCATCAGCGCGAGCACGCCGCCGTACTTCGAGGTGCCCGCGTAGTTCGCGTGCTTCAGCGCGTCGCAGGAGCGGTCGACGCCCGGCCCCTTGCCGTACCACATCGCGAACACGCCCTGGACACGCGCCCCCGCGTGCAGCGGCGCCTGCTGGGTGCCGAAGACCGCCGTGGCGGCGAGATCCTCGTTCAGCCCCGGCTCGAAACGGATCTGGTTCGCGTCGAGGAAGGCCTTCGCCTCCCACAGGTTCATGTCGTAGGTGCCGAGCGGCGAGCCCCGATAGCCCGAGATGAAGCCCGCCGTGTTCAGACCCGCCGCGAGATCGCGCTGGCGCTGCATCAACGGGAGCCGGACGAGCGCCTGGTTCCCGGTCAGGAAGATCCGCCCCGACTCCACGCGATAGCGGTCTTCCAGGGCGTAGTCGGCATCGAAGGCGGGGGGCGTCGGGGCGGCGGTCAAAACGCTTCGGCTCCTCGGGGTTCGGGGATCTCGAGAGGTCGGGCGGAGCCCATCCAGTGGACGGGGCGCCGGCCGGAGCACGGTAGCGTAGCCCCGCCCGCCGCCGAATCCGAACGGTCCTCGCGTCCCGATCGGGTCGCGCCCGAACGGGCCGGAGCACCGCTGCGAGCGATCGACGCCCACCCGGGAACGGCCTATACGATGACGCACCGCACCGAAGCGCCCGCGGCACGTCCGATTCCGCGCTGCGCGAGGGCCAGCGCGGGCCGAGCGACCCGAAGCCAGAAGGAAGATCCGAGATGAAGATCGGCGTGACGATCCACGCGACCGACCAGGCGATGCATCCCGTCGAGGTCGCCCGCGAGGCCGAGGCCCGCGGCTACCACTCCTTCTACATCCCCGAGCACACGCACATCCCGACCAGCCGCCGCACCCCGGCCCCGACCGGCACGCCGACCCTCGGCGAGGAATACCTGCGCAGCCCCGATCCCTACATCGCCCTCGCCGCCGCCGCTTCGGTGACGAAGACGATCCTGCTCGGGACCGGCATCGGATTGCCCGCCCAGCACGATCCGATCACCTTCGCGAAGGAGCTCTCGACCCTCGACTGGATGTGCGAGGGCCGCCTCGTCTTCGGCATCGGCTTCGGCTGGAACCACGAGGAGATGGAGAACCACGGCATCGACGTGAAGCGGCGGCGGGAGATCGTGCGCGAAGATGCTCGCCATGCAGGCGCTCTGGCGGGACGACGTCGCGTCGTTCTCGGGCGAGTACGTCCGCTTCGAGCCGTCCTGGCAATGGCCCAAGCCGATCCAGCGGCCCCGCCCGCGCGTGCTGATCGGCGGCGCCGCAGGCCCGAAGATGTTCGCCCACATCGCCGAGTACGCCGACGGCTGGATGCCGATCGGCGGCGCCGGCCTCGCCGCCGAGCTCGAGAAGCTCGGCGAGGCCGTCAGCGCGCGCGGACGCGACCCGAAGACCCTCCACATCGTGCCCTTCGGCGTCCATCCGACCGAGGCGAAGCTCGACTACTACAAAGAGCTCGGCGTGACGGAGGCCGTGCTGCGGATCCCGTCGGCGCCGCGGGACGAGGTCCTGCCGGTGCTCGACGCGTACGCTCGCTTCGTCGGGCGGTTCTGACCCGACGCCCGATCGGACGACCGGGCTCGGCGATTCGATTTCCGGACGACCGCCGACGAATGCCCGCTCCGATTCTGGCCCCCCGTGATAAGCTGACGTCCGATCGGTGACGCAGCCGATCGCCCGGGAGGGTCACGCGATGGAATCGAATCGATGGCGACGCGTCTTCGGACTCGCGGGACTCGCAGGACTCGCCGCCGCGCACGCGGGCGCCGCCACGATCCTCTTCGACGACGGGCTGAGCCATACGGTCCCGGGCGATCCGGCCTTCACCGCCGGTGACGCCATCGTGCTCGGCGCGAGTACACAGCTGCTCGTCGGGATCACGCAGGTGGACGGAGAATCCTTTCTCTCGAACGTCGACGTCGGCGGCGGCCCCGCGCTCATGAGCGCGGCCACCTCGAACACCCGGATCCTCGGCGGCGTGCTCCGCGGTGGCGCGGCCGACGCCGTATCGGATGGCACGACTCCGACATCCGGCCTGGTGACGATGGCCGGTGCCGGCATCGAGACGTTCGGGCGCCTGGACTTCCCCTTCGGGACCGTCACGGGCGGCGCGACCCTCGCGAGCGTTTCGCCTGCGATCGATCGGGTCGAGGCGAACGGCGGCGCGGGGATCGTCTCGCGGCCGGGGGCGCTTTCGCGCGTCGGCGCCATCGAGGGGGTTGGCGGGGGTTCGGCGCGGGCCGGCGGGGCGAGCGGAGAGAATCTCGCGTACGGCGGGGCGTCGATCGTTGCCGAAGGGGGAACCCGTCTCGTCCTACCGCGCGGCCGCTTCGAGGGGGGCTCGGCCTGGGCCGACAATGGTCTCTCGAGCATCGGAAGCGCGACCGCCGAGGGCGGGCCGGCAGTCTCCGTCCTCGCCAGCGCGGTCTTCGCCATCAACGGCGGCGAATTCACGAGCGGTGCGGCGCGGGCCGACGCCGGCTTCGTCGCGGGCACCGCGACCGCGACGTCCGGACCGGCGCTGCGGATCGAGAGCGGGGCACGCGGCGCGATCTACGGGGGCGATTTCTCGACCGGAGTCGCAACGGCGTCGGCGAACGCCGCCACACCGCCCGTCTTCCCACCGGCCGCCGCGCTGCGCGTCGACGTCGGCGACGGTGAGGGCGCGGGAATCACGTTGATCGGGGGCCGCTTCCGCGGCGACGGAGCCATCGAGATCCCGTGGACGCCGGCGGGCGGGTCGGGGTACGTCCAGATCTTCTACGCCGACCTCGACAGTACGGGGGCCGTCGACCTGCGACTCGCGCATCCGGGGGTGAGGACGATTCTCTGGGCCAACGACGTCGCCGTCGATGGCGTGCCCGTCGTCGGCGACATGATCACGGCCACCGCCGGAACGATCACGGGCGACGGCTTTCTCGGCGGACCGATCGAATGGACCTTCGAGCGCCTGAACGACGCGCCGCTCGAGATCGTCGCGCCGGAACCGGCAGGCCCCCTGTTCCCCGGAGTGGTCACGCTGGTCGCGCTCGTCGGGCGACGCCGTGTTCGAGGAACTCGCTGAGCGGCCTCGACCCGTCAGCGCGCCGGCCGGAGCATCGGGAACGACACCGGCGACTCGCCCGCCTGGATCTCCCCGATGACCTCGAAGCCGTGGCGGCGATAGAGCGAGACGTTCGCCGGATTCGACGACTCGAGGTAGGCGATCAATCCTTCTTCGTCACAGCGGGCGAGCGCATCGCGCATGAGCTGGGCGCCGAGCCCCTGGCCCTGACGCGCCGCATCGACGCCGAGGATCGCGAGATACCAATGCGGCTCCTGCGGATGGAACGCGCCCATCTGCTCCATGAGGCCGGCCGCGTCCCCGTGCTTGGCCGGCTCGATCGCGCCAAACAGGGCGGCGGCGATCGCTTCTGCGTCCGGATGGACGCCGCTCGGAAACCAGAGGGCGGCACCGCTCGCGTCGTCGCTCCGCCAGGCCGTCCCCGCATCGAAGGCAGGGCCACCGAAGGCCGCGGCGAACTTCGGGAAATGTTCCAGGTACGCCTGCGGCGACGGAAACAGCCAGCGCATGACCGGATCCCGCACGAAAGCGAGGGTCAGCGCCTGGACCGCCGCTCGCCGCGAGCCCTCGTCGCCCGCCGCAATGCATTCGATCGCCATGCCCCGTCCTCCTCGCTCCCATGCTGCCGGCTCGAGCCCTCCCCTGCCACGCACGAAGCCTCTGGTCACCGCGCTTCTCCCGGATCCGCCGCCGCGCCGCTCCCGCCCCGATCGCCTTTGACGCCCCATTTCCCTTTCGATACGCTGCGGCTCGTATTTCCACCCGCCGCCGATCCCGAGCATCGTTCGATCGAATCGCACGCTCGGATCGCCCTCTCGAACCGGGAGCAAAGCTTGGATCTCCGGTACACCCCCGAAGAGCAGAAATTCCGCCACGAGCTCGCGAGCTGGCTCGCGAGCGAGGTCCCCGCCTACGGTCCGCCGCCCTCCGTGCACGACTGGCCCGCCCGCCGCGCCTACGACACGGGCTGGCAGAAGAAGCTCTTCGACGCGGGCTATGCCGGCATCAACTGGCCGAAGGAATACGGCGGCCGCGACGCGACGCTGATCGAGCAGCTGATCTATTTCGAGGAGATCGCGAAGGCGAACGCGCCCTACGTCGGCTGCAATTTCGTCGGCGTGCTCCACGGCGGCCCGACGATCATGGCGGAAGGCACGCCGGAGCAGAAGGCGAAGCACATCCGCAACATCATCTCGGGTGCCGAGGTCTGGTGTCAGGGCTTCTCCGAGCCCGTCGCCGGATCGGATCTCGCGGGGCTGCAGACGAAGGCGGTGCGCGACGGCGATCATTACGTCGTCTCGGGCCACAAGATCTGGACGACCTTCGCGCAGATCGCCGACTACTGCGAGCTGCTCGTCCGCACCGATCCGACGGCGCCGAAGCACAAGGGCATCAGCTGGCTCATCATGCCGATGAACCTGCCGGGCATCGACATCCGGCCGCTCCCGACCCTCGAAGGCGAAGGCGAGTTCTCGGAGGTCTTCCTCGAGAACGTGCGCATTCCCGTAGAGAATCTCGTCGGCAAGGAGAACGACGGCTGGCGGGTGACGAACGTGACCCTGCGCTTCGAGCGCGGCACGGCCTTCGCCTCCGAGATGATCAACCTCCAGGCATTCGTCCGGGGTCTCGTCCGGCTCGCCCAGAAGGTGACGAGCCACGGCACGACGGCGTGGGAGGACAAGGCGCTCCGCCGCGAGCTCGGGCATCTCTCGGGCGAGCTCGAGAGCCTCTGGGCGATGGTGAAGCTCTCGGTCTGCGAGGCGAAGGAGTCGGGCGTGCCCGGCGTCGGCGCGTCGGCGGTCAAGCTCTACTACTCCGAGCTCTACCAGAAGATCACGGAGCTCGGCCTCCGGCTGCTCGGCCGCGCGGGCCTCTCGCGCTCCGACGTCGCCGGCCTGCCGGCGCAGCATCTGCTGAATCGGCATCTCAACTCGCTCTCGATCTCGATCGCGGCGGGCACGAGCCAGATCCAGAAGAACATCATCGGCGAGCGCATCCTGGGCCAGGCGAAAGATCCGGCCCCCGCGAAGGCCTGAGGAGAGAGATCGTGGATTTCCAACCGACCGAAGACCAGAAGGCGCTCCGCGACGGCATCCGCAGCTTCTGCGAGGGCCAGGTCCCGAACGAACGCTACCCGGAGCTCGAGAAGACCAAGGGCTTCGACCGCGCGCTCTGGGGCGAGCTCGCCGAGATGGGCATCTTTTCGCTGCGACTGCCCGAGAGTGAAGGCGGCGTCGGGCTGGGTTATGCGGACAGCGTGCTCGTCTTCGAAGAGCTCGGCCGCCGGCTCGTGCCGGGACCGCTCGTCTGGAGCCAGCTCGCCGCGGGCCTCGTCGACGGCGCCGCCGACGGAACGACCGTCGTCGGCGGTCTCGACCTGCTCGGATCCGATGCGGGACCGCACCTGGTCGAGCATCTCGAGAGCATCGATGCGCTGATCGTGCTGCGTGCCGACGGCGTCTACCGCGTCGATCCCCGGGCGCTGAAGGGCGAGCCCGTCGAGTTCCCGCTCGATCCGCTGACGCCGGTCCATCACGTGGCGGACCTGCCGCAGGGCGAGAAGATCGCCGACGCCGCCCGCGCGCAGCGCCTGCGGCTGGAAGGCGCCGCGCTCGTCGCGGGCCAGCAGCTCGGCGTCGCCGAGGGCGCCCTCGATCTCGCCAACGAATACGCCAAGGGGCGCGAGCAGTTCGGCCGCACGATCGGCTCCTTCCAGGCCGTGAAGCACATGCTGGCCGAGATGTTCGTGCGCCAGGAAGCCGCCCGCGCCGGCGCCTACAACGGCGGTGCGACCCTCGACGCGCCCGAAGTGGCCGACGTGGAGCGCGCCGTCGCCGCCGCGAAGATCACCGCCGGCGAGGCCGCGATCCGCAACGGGCGAAGCTGCATCCAGGTCCACGGCGGCATGGGCTTCACCTGGGAAGTCCTCGCCCACTACTACTTCAAGCGCGCCTGGGTCCTCGAGAACCTCTTCGGAACCCAGGACGAGCACGCCGAGCGGATCGCGGAGCGGCTGGCCGCCTCGCTCGAGAAGGCCTGAACATGACCGGCATCCTCTCCTACGGCGCCTACATCCCGCGCACGCGGCTGCCGCTCTCGGCGATCGGCGGCCGCCCGGCGAAGGACGGCGGGCCCGAGAAGGCCGTCGCCTGGAACGACGAGGACGCGATCACCCTCGGCGTGACGGCGGCGATCCACTGCCTGCGCGGCTTCGACCGCAGCCAGGTCGACCTGCTGATCTTCGCCTCGACGACCCTGCCCTTCCAGGAGAAGCAGGCGTCGGCCCTCGTCGCCCGCGTGCTCGATCTCCCGCGCGCGGTCCAGACGAGCGACCACACGGGCACGACGCGCGCCGGAACGATCGCCCTGCGCGCCGCATTCGATGCCATCAAGGCGGGCTCGGCGCGCTGCGCACTCGTCATCGCGAGCGACGTGCGCCTCGCCGCGCCGAACTCCGGCCTCGAGGCGAATTTCGGCGACGGCGCTGCAGCCTTCCTCGTCGGCGAGGGCGACGCGATCGCGACCCTCGACGATTTCGCGGCGGTGGCCGACGAGATCACCGACGTTTGGCGCCCGGCCGACCACGACTACGTACACTCCTGGGAAGACCGCTTCGTGATCCAGGAGTCTTATTCGCCGAACATGGCGGCGGCCTTCGCGGCACTGCTCGATCGCAGCCAGACGACGGCCGCGAACTACGATCGCGTCGCTCTCTACGCCCCGGATGCCCGCTCCCACGGCGATGCCGCCCGGGCGGCGGGCCTCGGCAAGGCGCAGCTCGTGGCACCGCTCTTCGGACAGCTCGGCAACGCGGGCACGGCCTTCGCGCCCCTGCTGCTCGTCTCCGCCCTCGAGTCCGCCAAGGCGGGCGAGCGGATCCTCGTCGTGAACTTCGGCAACGGCGCCGACGCGACGAGCTTCCGCACGACGCCCCAGATCGAGAAGACGGGCGATCGGCGCGGCGTCGCCTGGAACCTGGCGCGGCGCCGGGTGGTCGCGCGCTACGACGACTATCTCGCCGCCCGCGGCCTCACGGCGAAGGAATGGGATGCCGGCACGAACCCCGGCCTCTCGGCGACGATCCTCTTCCGCGAACGCGACGACGATCTCTCGTTCAAGGGCCAGCAATGCCTCAAATGCGGCGCCGTCCAGTTCCCGGCGCAGCGTGTCTGCGAGACCTGCTTCGCGAAGGACCAGTTCGAGAAGGTCCGGCTTTCTGATCGCCTCGGCAGAGTCGTCACCTACACCTTCGACTTCTTCTTCCCGACGCCGAACCCGCCGACGGTCGTGACGATCGTCGACGTCGACGGCGCCCGGATCCATCTCCAGGTCATCGAGATCAAGCCGGACGAGATGAAGATCGGCCAGGAGGTCGAGTTCGTCTTCCGCCGCATCCACGAATCCGGCGGTCGGCCCAACTACTACTGGAAGGGCATCCCGAAGCCGGCCTAGCGCCGGGCCCCGATCCGCGCCGCGGGACGGATCCGGGCCGAATCCCGACCTCGGCATCCCGACCGCCGCCTCCGAGCCCCCGAACCCGAACCGCGCGCATCCCAGCGATGGCGCGAGCGAGCGAGAACGAGCCATGGCGAACAAAGAAGCGATCCGCGACAAGGTCTCCGTCGTCGGCGTCGGCTGCTGCCAGTTCGGCGAGAACTGGGACCAGTCCCCCGCCGACATGATCGTCGACGCCGCCTACGAGGCCTATGCCGACGCGGGCATCGACGATCCCCAGGGCCAGATCGACGCCGTCTTCACCGGCTCGATCTACACCAACAAGGGCCCGCACGAGTGCGCCGACGCGCTCAAGCTCTTCAACAAGCCGGTCTCCTTCGCGACCAACTACTGCGCGACGGGCACCGATCTCATCCGCCTCGCGACCCTCTCGATCGCCGCCGGCGTCTACGACACCGTCCTCGTCGTCGGCTACGACAAGCCGAAGGATCGCGGCGTCTCGGGGCCCTCGGTCGTGACCGACCGCGTGCGCGACCTGCCCCAGACCCCGGCCGGCTGGTTCTCCCTCGCGGCCGCGACCTACTTCGAGAAGTTCGGCGCCTCGCGCGCCGACCTCGCGAAGATCGCGATCAAGAACCACGCGAACGGCTGCCTCGCCGAGAAGTCGTTCCTGAAGCGCAAGATCACGGAAGACGACTACTTCAAGGCCCGCATCATCTCCTGGCCCTTCGGCCTCTACGACTCCGCCGCCCAGACCGACGGCGCCGCCGCCGCGATCCTGACCCGCACGGACCTCGCGAGCCGGTATTCGAAGCAGCCGATCAAGGTCAAGGGCGTGACCGTCCGCGCCGGCCCGAATCCCCAGAAGGACCCGAAGAACGACTTCCTCTCCTGGAAGCCGACCGCCTGGGCCCGGGACGACGTCTACCAGATGGCCGGGATCACGAACCCGCGCCAGCAGATCGGCATCGCCCAGGTCCACGACTGCTTCTCGCTGACCGAGCTGCTGACCTACGAAGATCTCGGCTTCTGCGAGAAGGGCTCGGCGAAGGAGCACATCGCGAGCGGCGACTTCGAGCTCACGGGCTCGCTCCCGGTCAACACCGACGGCGGTCTCAAGACATTCGGCCATCCGACCGGCGCGACCGGCGTCCGCATGATCTACGAGAACGTGCTGCAGCTGCGCGGCAAGGCCGGCGCCCGCCAGGTCCCGGGTGTGGAGGGCAAGCTCGCCGTGTCCCACAACATCGGCGGCCACCCGACGGCCTGCGGCATCGCGGTGCTCGGCCGGGATTAGTCGCCGCCCCGGAGCCGCGACGCTGCGCCGCCGCGAGGCGGCCTCGAAGGAGCCTTCGACGATGACGACCCCGAATCCCGACTGGTCGAAGATGACGATTCCCGCCACGCTGGCCCGCTCGGCGGCGACCTGGCCGGACGTCTCCGCGATCGAGGAAGGCGATCTGAAGCTCAGCTTCGCGGGCCTCGCCGCCGCGGTGGAGGAGGCCGCCCGTGCCTTCATGGCGGCGGGCATCCAGCGCGGGGATCGGATCGGCATCTGGGCGCCCAACAGCGCTCGCTGGATCGTCGCGGCCCTCGGCCTGCAATCCGCCGGCGCCGTGCTCGTCACGCTGAACACCCGCTTCAAGGCCGCCGAGGCCGCCTACGTGCTCCAGAAGAGCGAGGCGCGCCTCGTCTGCACGGTCGGCGACTTCCTCGGCATGAACTACGCCGACGTGATCGCGGCGCAGAAGATCCCGACGCTCGAGGGCATCCTGCTGCTGGACGGCGCGAGCCCGAACGGCACGTCCTGGGAGGCATTCCTCGCCCGGGGCGCCGCCGTGACGCCCGCCGCTGCGAAGGCCCGCGCGGCCGAGGTCGGCCCCGACGATCTCTGCGATTTCCTCTTCACCTCGGGCACCACGGGCAATCCCAAGGCCGTCATGAGCGCCCACGGCCAGAACCTCAAGGTCTTCGAAGTCTGGGGCCGTACGGTCGGCCTGCGCGCCGGCGACCGCTATCTCATCATCAATCCCTTCTTCCACTCCTTCGGCTACAAGGGCGGCTGGCTCGCCTGCCTGATCCACGGCGCGACCGCCCTGCCCCACGGCGTCTTCGACGTCGCCGACGTGCTCGGCCGGATCCAGCGCGAGAAGATCACGGTCATGCCCGGCCCGCCGGCCATCTACCAGTCGATGCTCGCCTTCGAGGGCCGCGAGAAATTCGATACGAGCTCCCTGCGCCTCGCCGTCACCGGCGCCGCGCCGACCCCCGTCGAGCTCGTCCACCGCATGCGCAGCGAGCTCGGCTTCGAGAGCGTCATCAAGGCCTACGGCCTGACCGAGAGCTGCGGCACCGTCTCGATCTGCCTGCCGAGCGATTCGCCCGAGACCATCGCGAACTCGGACGGCGCCGCGATTCCCGATACCGAGGTCAAGCTGGTCGACGCCGAGGGCAAGGAAGTCCCGCGCGGGACGCCGGGCGAGGTCTGGGTCCGCGGCTACAACGTGATGCGCGGCTACTTCAAGGACGAGGCCGAGACGAAGAAGGCGATCGACGAAGACGGCTGGCTCCACACCGGCGACATCGCCGTGATGGACGAGCGCGGCTACATCAAGATCACCGACCGCATCAAGGACCTCTACATCATGGGCGGGTTCAACGTGTACCCGGCCGAGGTCGAGAACCTGCTCTTCCAGCATCCGGGCATCGCGGCCTCGGCGGTGATCGGCGTGCCCGACGAGCGCATGGGCGAAGTCGGCATGGCCTTCGTCGTTCCGCGGCCGGGAGCGAAGCTCGATCCGGCGGAAGTCATCGCCTGGAGCCGCGCCAACATGGCGAACTACAAGGTCCCGCGCTTCGTCGAGGTGGTGGAAGAGCTGCCCCGCAATGCCTCGGGCAAGGTCTTGAAGTACGAGCTGCGGGATCGGGTGAAGGGGAAGATCGGCGGCTGAGTCCGACGCATTTCGATCGATGCACTGCGCGCGATTCGGATAGAATCGCTCGCGATGTCCTTCTCGATCTCGATCGACACCGGTGGCACCTTCACCGACCTCGTGCTCGCCGACCGCGACGCGATCCGCGGACTGCACAAGGCCCTGACGACGCCGGATGATCCGTTCGGCGGAATCCAGGCCGCCCTCGAAGAGGCCGCGCGCGTCGAAGGCCTCGCGGTCTCCGAGCTGCTCGGCCGCTGCGAAACGATCGTCTACGCC
Source organism: Myxococcota bacterium (assembly GCA_041389425.1). GTDB lineage: Bacteria > Myxococcota_A > UBA9160 > UBA9160 > UBA4427 > UBA4427. The sequence continues at coordinate 46,328 of JAWKRX010000011.1, read as the reverse complement.
ACGACCCACGCCACCAACGCGATCCTCGAGGGCCGCACCGCGCGCACGGCGTTCCTCACGACCGAAGGCCATCGGGACATCCTGCTGTACCGGGAGGGCGGCAAGCAGGATCCGTTCAATCTCGCGCGCCCCTATCCCGATCCCCTCGTGCCCCGTTCGCTCTGCTTCGAGCTGCCCGAACGCGTCCTCTGCGACGGCACGATCGCCCGGCCGCTCGACGAGACGGCGGTGCTCGCCGTGATCGAGCGCCTGCGCACCCTCGAGGTCGAGGCCGTCGGCGTCTGCCTGCTCTGGTCGATCGCGAATCCGGCCCACGAGCAGCGCGTGGGCGAGCTGCTGGCACGCCATCTGCCCGACGTCCCGTTCAGCCTCTCCCACCGGGTCAACGCGAAGATCCGCGAGTACCGACGCGCCTCGTCGGCCGTGCTGGATGCATCGCTCAAGCCCCTGATGCGGGCGCACCTGAAGACGATCGACGGCCGACTGCGCGCCCTCGGCTTTCGCGGCGAGCCGCTCATGGTGACCCACCTCTCGGGCGGCGTGCTCGGCCTCTCGGAGATGTGCGACGCGCCGATCCACTGCGTCGATTCCGGTCCCGCGCTGGCTCCGGTCGCCGGCCTCGTCTATGCGGGCGCCGACGCCGCCCGCGCGCAGGAAACCGCCGCGCTCGACGTCCTCGTCGTCGACGCCGGCGGGACCTCCGTGGACATCAGCCCGACCCGGGATGGCCGCGTCGTCTACAGCCAGGAGAAATGGCTCGGCCCGCGCTGGATCGGCCACATGACGGGGCTGCCCGCGGTCGAGACGCGCTCGATCGGAGCCGGCGGCGGCTCGATCGCGAGCGTCGATGCCGACGGACTGCTGAGCGTCGGCCCGCGCAGCGCCGGCGCGCTGCCCGGCCCGGCGTGTTATGGCCGCGGCGGCCGCGAGGCGACCGTGACCGACGCCGCGCTCGTCCTCGGCCACATCGATCCCGACTATTTTCTCGGCGGCCGCATGCCCCTCGACCCGGAGCGCGCGAGCGCGGTCCTCGCCGAACGCGTCGCAGCGCCGCTCGGCCTCTCGGTCGCGGACGCGGCGGCGGCCGTCCTCCGCGTCTTCTCGGAGAACATCCGGAGCTTCTTCTCCGAGATGACGATCGTCCAGGGCCTGGATCCGAAGGAGTGCATGATCGTCGCCGGCGGGGGCGCGTCGGGGCTCAACATCGTTTCCGTCGCACGCGAGCTCGGTGTGGCGCGGGTCGTGATTCCGACCTTCGCCGCGGGCATGAGCGCCGTCGGTGGCCAGTTCGCGGATCTCTTCACGTCGGCCGCCCGCAGCGTCCAGACGAAGTCGACCGCCCCCGACCGCGCGGCCATCGCACGCGCGCTCGACGAGATCGACGCCGCCGCCGAGGGATTCTTCGCCCGGGTGACGTCGCACGGCGAGCGCCGCCGGGAGCTCGTGTGCGAGGCACGTTATGCCAACCAGCTCTGGGAGATCGACGTACGGCTGCCGCCCGGGTGGCGCGGCGGGAGCGAGGCCGACTGGGAGGAGCTGAGGTCGCGCTTCGATCGGCTCCACCGCTCGCTCTTCTCCGTCGACGAGCCCGGCGCGCCGCTCGAGATCCTGGGCCTGCGCGGCGAAGCGCGCGTCACGCGCCCCCACCCCCGGCTCGCGCCGCGAATTCCGGGGGCAGCGGAGCGCCGCAGCGCGGATTCCCGAGCGGCGCGCGCTGCGCGCCCGCGTCCGGTGCGCTTCGCAGGCGAGTCCGACTTCCGCGCCGACGTTCCGATCCATCGGGGCGGCGCCCTCGCCATCGGAACCTGCATCGAGGGGCCCGCGATCCTCGAAGAGGAGACGACGACGATCGTGCTCGATTCCGGCGCCGTCGCGACCGCCGGCCCGGCCCACTACGCCATCGAGCTCCGAAGCGAGCCGACGACGGGAGACCCGCGATGACCGCTTCCACCCCGCCCGCTTCCCGCACGGATGCGCGGCCGGAGCCCGAAGAGGGCTCGAGCGATCGGCTGCGGGTCGTCGATCTCGCGATCTTCTCCAATCGGCTCGACGGGATCGTGCGCGAGATGGAGAACACCCTTCTGCGCACCGCGCGCTCCTCGGTGATCGGCCTCGCTCGCGATTTCTCCTGCTCGATCGTCACCGCCGACCACGAGCTGCTCGCCAGCGCCGAGGGCCTGCCCGTCCACGTCTACGGCTCGGGGCTGCTTTCGCAATCGCTCCGTCGCCATCATCCCTCGCCCCGCCCGGGCGACGCCTATCTCCACAACGATCCCTACGACGGCAACACCCATGCCGGCGACCACTCGCTGCTCGTCCCCGTATTCGTCGACGGCGAGCACCTCTTCACCGCGATCGCGAAGGCGCATCAGGCGGACATCGGCAATTCGCTGCCGACGACCTACATGCCGACCGCCACGGACGTCTACGCCGAGGGCGCGCTCATCTTTCCCTGCGTGCTCGTGCAGCGCGACTATCGGGACGTCGACGACATCGTCCGGATGTGCCGACGCCGCATCCGGGTCCCGGAAGTCTGGTACGGCGATTTCCTCGCGATGGTCGCCGCGGGGCGCATCGCCGAGCGGCGACTCGTCGAGCTCTGCCGCCGCTTCGGCACCGATCGCGTGCGCACCTTCATCCGCGACTGGTTCGACTACACGGAGCGGCGCGCCCGCCGCGCGATCCGCGCGCTGCCCGAAGGCACGATCCGTGTCGCGACCCGCCTCGACCCCTACCCGGGCCTCGAGGCCGGCCTCGCCCTCGGCGCCACGATCGAGGTCGACCACGCCGCCGGGCGGATCCGCGCCGATCTGCGGGACAACCCGGATTGCGTGCCGATCGGCCTCAACCTGACGGAGGCGACCTCGAAGAACGCGGTCGTCGCGGCGCTCATGATGGTGATGAACTCGCGCCCGGACGATCAGCGGGAACGCGTACCGCTCAACGGTGGGAGCTTCCGCTGCTTCGAGGTGCTCGTGCGCGAGAATTGCGTCGCCGGCATCCCGCGCCACCCGGCTTCCTGCTCCCTCGCGACGGGCGAGGTCGGCGTGCGGCTCTGGGCTGCGATCACCGCCGCCTTCGCCGAAAGCAGCGACGGCCTCGGCTCCGCCGAGACCGGATTCGGAGCGCCGCCCTACCTCGCGGTCGTCTCGGGAGAAGATCCCGGACGCGGCCCCTACGTCACGCAGCTCCTGCTCGGCACGACCGGCGGTCCGGCGACGGCGGAGTGCGATGGCTGGCTCTCCTTCCTCGGCATGCCGGCTGCGGGGCTGCTCTATCGCGATTCGATCGAGGTCGACGAGCAGAAGTATCCGATCGTCGTCCAGCGCTCGACGATCCGGCCCGACTCGGAAGGCGCAGGCCGGCGCCGCGGGGCACCCGGCAATCTCTGCGAATACGGACCGCGAGCCGGCGACATGAAGGTCTTCTGGGCGCTCGAGGGCATCGAGAATCCGCCGAAGGGCGTGCGCGGGGGCGCATCGCCGAAGGTCGGATCCGCCTATCGCGTCGGCGTGGACGGCGCCTGCAGCGAACATCCGGAAGCGGTGGGCGCGCTCGACCTGAAGCCCGGCGAGCGGGTCGGGTCGCGCTCGCCCGGCGGTGGCGGGTACGGCGATCCCCTGCTGCGCGAGCCCGAGCGTGTGCTCTGGGACGTCCGCGAGGGCTATCTCGGGATCGAACGCGCCGCCGCGGTCTACGGCGTCGTGATCACCGGGGATCCGGCGCGGATCGAGACCCTCGCCATCGACCCCGAGGCGACGCGGGCGCGCCGCGCCCGCTGAGCGGTTTCCGCGGCTCCGGAAAACACCCGAGCCGCCCCGAGCATGATTCGCCGTTCACGGACTCGCTTTTCCGCGGTGCCCCGCCGAATACGTCCGCCATGGACTCGTCTGCCACCGACCACACGCCCCGCGTCGCGCCGGACCGGATCGGACCGCTCGTCCACTTCGTGCTCGACCGGGCCGAGCGCAACGCCGGCGAGCTGCCCGCCTTTCCCGGCGTCGCAGCGCGTCTGGTCGACCTGCTCGAGCATCCCGAGGCCGAGCTGCGCGAGGTGGAGGCGCTGGTCTCGCAGGATCCCGCCGTCTCGTCCCAGGTGCTGCGCGTCGCGAACTCGCTGATGTATCGCGGCGCGATGCCGATCGAGACGGTGCCCCAGGCGGTCCTGCGGCTCGGATTCCGCGAGACTGCGCAGGTCGCCATGAGCGCGGCCTGTCGCGTGCTCTTCAGCCTCGAGGACCGGGCGGAGCTCGAGCTCTTCCCCGACGTCTGGCGGGCCCTCTGGCTCGATTCCCTCGTCGGAGGCTACGGCGGTCGACTGCTCTCTCGCGAGCTGAAGCGCGGCGAGCCCGAGCGCGTCTTCCTCTCGGCGATGTTCCGGAATCTCGGCTCGCTGCTGATCCTGAAGATCCTGGCGCGGGCGCTCGTGCGGGGCCGTCTGCGATCCGCCCCGACGCCGGCGGAGATGCGCGATCTGATCGACGTCCTGCATCCGCGCATCGGCGCGAGCTATCTGCGCCGCTGTCGGCTCCCGGACTACGTCGCGGCGACGGCGGCCCGTCATCATGCGATCGATCTGCCGGCGGACGCCGATTCGATCGACCTCCACGTCGTCCGGCTCGCCGATGGCCTCGTCGACCGGATCGGCGTCGCGCCCTTCGCGACCGGCGCCCTGGGACCGCTCGCCGAAGAGAGCGCCGCGTTCTTCGCGATCCCCCCGGATCGGCTCGAATACTTCGAGCTGCAGTTCCGGGAGCTCGCCGGTCAGCTCGGCGAGCTCGCCTGAACGCGGCCCGCGCGCACGCAGCTCCGCCCGCCTAGAGGTCGTCCATCGGGAACGGAAACTTCGCGCCGACGCCGCCATCGACCGAGATCACCTGCCCCGTCACGTAGCTCGCGAGCTCGGAAGTCAGGAAGAGCAGCACCGAGGCGATGTTCGACGGATACGCGACCCGCCGCAGCGGCGCATTCGCCTCGTTGCGCGCCTTGCCCTTCTCGCCGAGGTAGCCGCTGATCCGCGGCGTCCAGACGACCCCCGGCGCCACGGCGTTGACGCGGATGTTCTTCGGTCCGAGCTCGACGGCCGCCGTGCGCACGAGCGACATCAGGCCCGCCTTCGCCGCGCCGTAGGCGGGATGCCGCGGGGCGGAGGTGATGCCCGATGCCGAGGCGATGAACGTCATCTCGCCGCGCCCGTTCGCTTCGAGCAGCGGCGTCGCGGCCTGCATCGCGAGCCAGGCATGGCGGAGGTTCTGGGCGAAATGCCAGTCCCAGAGCTCGTCCGTGAGCTCGCCGATGTCCGCGTACTGCGCGCGGCCGACGATGTCGATGAAGCCGTCCAGCCGGCCGCCGAAGAGACCACCGACTTCGGCGAAGAGCCGCTCCACACTGGCCCGATCGGAGACGTCCCCGACCCAGCTGATCGCATCGTTCCCGCATTCGTGGGCGACGTCCTCGGCCTTGCTCTTGTCGACGTCGACGCAGACCAGACGCGCGCCGTTCGCGGCGAGCGCATGGCAGCTCTGTCGACCGATTCCCTGGCCCGCACCGAGGACGACATAGCGGCGGCCATCCAATCGCAGCATCCGGGCGTAATCGGCAATCGGCGTGTCGTCGGCGCGCGTCATCGGTCTCCCCCGGCGAGTGGATCTTCGTCGCGGTCGCACGATAGCAGGAGCGTGCGGTCCAAAGGGCCGGCTCGTGGCCGCAGCTGCCCGGAGCCTGACCCGATTTCGGGATCCGTTCGGCCGTCTACAATGCGTCGCTCGACGACAGCGCCGCGTGGGCGCGCAGGACGCGAGGCCTTCGCGGGCCTGCGTCCCCCCCGCGCAGAAAGGGCCGCCGATCATGGAGCTCGACATCATCGCCCACCCGGGCACGCTCAAGGCCTCCCAGGAGCACGCACGCCAGGTCGAGGCCGCCGGCTTCGGCTCGATCTGGTGGACCGATTCCGGCCGCTCCGCCTATCTCGCGGCGACCGCCTCGGCGCTCGGAACCGAGCGGATCCAGATCGGAACCGGCATCGCCGTCGCGTTTCCCCGCAGCCCGATGGTGACCGCCGGCATCGCCTGGGAGCTCGCGGCTTCGACGGGCGGGCGCTTCGTGCTCGGCCTCGGCAGCCAGGTCAAGGCCCACATCGAGCGGCGCTACAGCGCCGAGTTCGCGCCCCCCGGCCCGCGCATGAAGGAATACGTCGAGAGCGTGAAGGCGATCTTCCGCGCCTTCGCGGGCCTCGAAAAGCTCCACTACGAAGGCCGCTACTACCGCTTCTCGCTGCTGCCCTCGACCTGGAGCCCCGGGCCGATCGACGTGCCGGCGCCGCCCGTCTACATCTCCGCCGTGCTGCCCTACATGAGCCGTCTGGTGGGCGAGGTCGCGGACGGCATCCATGTGCATCCCTTCCATTCGCCGCAGTACGTGCGGGACGTCCAGCGAGAGGCGATCGAGGAGGGGCTCTCCCGCTCCGGCCGGTCGCTCGACGCGATCACCTTCTCCTGCCCGGTCATGACCGCCGTCGGCGACGGCGACGAAGAGCTCGATCGGACCCGCGAGCACGCCCGCACGATGATCGCCTTCTACGGCTCCACCCGGACCTATTCGCCCGTCTTCGAGCACCACGGCCTGCACGGCCTCTCGGACGAGCTGCATGCCCTGCAGCAGCGCGGCGACGTCGCCGGCATGAAGGCGCTCATCACCGATCCGATCCTCGATCATTACGTCGTGACTTCGGGCTGGAACGACCTCGCCGCCCGGCTCGTCGCCCGCTATCGCGACCTCGCGCCGAACGTCCGCGTCACGTCCTATACCGCCGCCGACGGCTGGAAGGATCCCGCGTGGCGCGAGAAATGGTCGCACGTCGCGCAGGCGATGCGGGCGGCGGGCTGAAGCGGGCGAAGCGATGCACGCCAAATACCTCGAAGATCTGGAGGTCGGGGATACCTTCGGCGGCCAGCGCTATGCGGTGCCGCGGGACGAGATGATCGCGTTCGCCCAGAAATGGGATCCGCGCCCGATCCACGTCGACGACGACGCCGGCCGCGCCGCCGGCTTCGGCGAGGCGATCGCCTCCGGCGCCTACACGACGGCGATCTTCACGCGCCTCGCCCTCGCCGCGCGGGAGGCCGACGGCGGACATGCCGTCATCGCGGGCCTCGGTGCGACGATGTCGCTGCCCCGCCCGGTGCGGGCGAACGACGCGCTCGAGTTCCGGGCCGAGATCCTCGAAGTGCGGGCGTCGAAGAGCCGGCCCGACGCCGGCGTCGTGACGATGCGCGCCCGGCTCCACGATCAGCACGGGCAGATCGTGTACGAGTCGACGACTTCGACGCTGGTGGCGAGACGTTCCCGATCCTGACGCGCCGCGGCAGGCCGCGACGATGAAGGCTCACCCGGCCGGCGACGCCGTCTGCGCGCGTTTCGAAGGGCCCTCGAAGCCTTCTCAGGAGAACAGCGCTGACCGCGCGGCCGCGGTGATCGCCGCGACCGCCGGGTGCCGGATCCTCCGCTCGGCCGTGATGACGTAGAAGCGCTCGAGGACACGGCTCACGACGCCGAGTCGCACGACCCGGTATTGCCTCATGACGTCCTCCGAGACGATCGTCGGCGCCGGGAAGAGGCCGGCACCGCGTTGGCCGAACACCTTGAGCAGCGCGCTGTCCTCGATCTCCGCCACGACGCGAGGCCGAACGCCGATCTCGTCGAACCAATGATCGAGGGAGCGGCGCAGGCTCGAATCCTCCGTCGGAAGGAGCATCGGCGCTCCGTCGAGCGAAGCCGGGAAACGCCCCGCCAGCCGCCGAGCGACGGCCCGCGTCGCGAAGAAGGAGACCGTCGATTCCCCGAGCAGATGATTGAACGCGCGCACCTTGATGTCCGGAGGGATCGGTACGTCGCTGATCACGAGGTCGAACTCGCGAGAGGCGAGCGCGGCCATCAGATCGCTCGACTTTCCATCCCTGAGCACGAGCTGGACGCCCTCCTCGATCAGTCGCGCACTGGCGAAGAGGCGATGGGTCACGAGCTTCGGGAGGACGTCCGCGATTCCGACGTGAAGCCGGGGCGCGCGTTCCACGACCCGCCCTTTCAGCGCATCCCGCATCTCTCCCCCGAGCGAGAAGATCTCCTCGGCATAGCGATAGGCGACGCGGCCCATCTCCGTCAGCACGAGATTCCGCCCCCGCCGCTCGAACAGCTTCTCGTCCAGAGATTCCTCCAGCTTCCGGATCTGGCTCGAGAGCGTCGGCTGCGCGAGCCGGAGCGCCTCGGAGGCGCGAGCGACGCCGCCTTCCTTCGCGACGAAATAGAAATAGAGGAGGTGGTGATAGTTGAGCCATTCCATACGGATTCTTCGATTCTATTTTTTGAAATTGTTTCTGAATTATTTCCTATTTGTAAAACATTTACGAGCCGCCGATGCTCCGGATCGAGAGGATCGGACCGTGCAGGAAGCCTGCAGGAGCCGACGCCCCGGAGCGAGCCGCAAACCCCTCCAGCCGGCTCGATCCGCGTCGACTCCCGGCGCCGGTCCTCTCCTCCTCCCGAAGGAGCCCCGGGACCCACATCCCGGATCGAGGACGCGACGCAGACCGATTCGAACGAAAAGGAACGCACCATGAAGACCCGGATCCACCTGCCCGACTCCACGCCCGAACAGCGCCGATCGCTCCGCCACGAAGTCCGGAGCCTGCTCGGCCCCCAGCGACGCCGACTCGAATCCGTCGAGATCAGGGGACTCGACCTGCCGTCCGCTTCGCCGCCCGGAGGACGACTCTGCGAAGTCACCGTGCGCTTCCGGCAAGGGGGCTACCTCAGCATCGTCGAGCAGGAATCCCATGTCGGGCGAGCACTCCTGCGCGCAGCCTGGCGTGTCGAGCAGCGCCACGAGCTCGGCCACGTCGGAGTCGCCCTGGTCGAGATGAACTCCCCCGCCCGATAGGAGACCGAAGGCATGTCCACGTCCGGATCACTCTCAGACAGAGGCGTGCCCGTCGTTTCCGCCCCCGACTCGGGAGCTCTCGACTCGGGGGCGGAAGGGCCGCGCGGCGAGCAGCCGACGCTGCGACTCGCGACCGTCGTCCTGACCGCCCTGCTCTCGCTCGGCTGTGCGAAGGCCGCTCCGACAGGCCCCCTTTTCGGCGGCCCGGATCCGCCGGGGGAAGGGACGGCGAGGGTCTACCTCTATCGGGTGGATACGCACCACTCGTTTTCGACCGTCGAGATCCGATTCGACGGACAAAGGCCTTTTCCGATCCTCGACGAGGAGTACGCGACCCTCGAGCTCGAGGAAGGAATCCACTCAGTCGAGTTCCGCCTCAGCAACGCGATCTGGGGAGGCTGGCGCTGGCGCAGACAGGTCCTGCACGCGAACGCGGGTGAAACGATCTACATGGAGATCGGGGTCGGGGTCGGCGTCGGCGTCGACGAGCAGAGGATCGCGAACGGCAGCGATCTCGAGATCGCCGGCAGGGATTCGGGCACGGTCGGCGAGAGCGTCACACTCCAGCTCCGCGAACGTCGCGACGCACTCGAACAGCTGAGCCGGAGCCATCGGGTCGAGCCCGTGAGGCGATGAACCGTAGATCGCTGAGCCGTCGCCGCACGCCCGCCCGTCTCGCCGGCTCGTCGCTCGTCAGTTCCGCTCCGGCAGCGCGTACGCCACGAGCGCGTCCCCCATCTCCGAGATCGGATTCGCCCCGGCGGCGATCACGACGAACTGGCGCGCATCCGGCCGCATCCGATACGTCATCGGCACGGCGTTGCCGGCGAACGGGAGCTCGTCGTGCCAGAGCTCCTGGCCGGTCTCGAGGTCGAACGCCCGAAAGCCCTTGTCCATCGAGGCGCCGACGAAGTAGAGCCCGCTATCCGTCGAGAGCCCGCCCCCGAACGACGGCGAGCCGTAATCGCCCCGGAAGATCAGCGAGACCGGGAACGGCGCGACGTGGCGCAGCGTGCCGAGCCCGCGCTTCCAGCGGACCTCGCCCGAGACGAGATCGACCGCCGTCAGGCTGCCCCACGGCGGCGGATTGCAGGGCGCACCGAACTGCGACGCGAGCAGCCGGCGATGGACGGCATACGGCGCCCCCTTCATCGCGTAGTACTCGTTCGGGAAGACGAAATCCGCCTCGTTCAGCCCATCGGCCTCTGCACGCGGGATCAGCCGGTTGATGACGGCGGCATGCGTCTGGACGACGACCATGATGCCGCGCTTCTCGTCGATCGTGACGCCGCCCCAGTTCATGCCGCCCGAGGTATGCGGCGTCTGGATCGTGCCCTTCGTGTCGTGGGGCGTGAAGATGCCCTCGTAGCGGTTCGCCTCGATGAGCTCGCGGCAGTGATTGCGGTCGAGGAAGCTGAATCCGAACGCGTCGTCGGGCGAGAGGTTCAGGGGATGCAGCGGCTTCGGATGCGTCGGGAACGGCTGCGTCGGCGAGAGATTCTCCTCCGGCACCCCGCCCTGGGGCACCGGCCGCTCCTCGATCGGATAGAGCGGCTCGCCCGTTTCGCGATTGAGCAGGAAGACGTGGCCCATCTTCGTCGTCTGCAGGAGCCCGGGCGCGCCGCCCCCGACACCGGGCATCTGGAAGAGCGTCGGCGGGCTCGCCGTGTCGTAGTCCCAGATGTCGTTGTGGACGTACTGCCGGTGCCAGACGACCTTGCCCGTCTCGGCGTCGAGGGCGACGGTCGAGCTGCCGTAGTAGTCGAGCCCGCCCCGCATGCCGCCGAAGAGATCGGGCGAGGGATTGCCCGTCGGGACGTAGATGAGGCCCCGCTCGGGATCGCCCGTCATGATCGACCAGATGTTCGGCGTGCCCGACGCATAATGTCGCCCGCTCGCGGGATCGGATTTCACTTCGTAGCCCGGCGGGACCGGATCCCAGGCCCAGGCGAGCGCGCCCGTGCGCGCATCGAACGCACGCACCACGCCGCCCGGCGCATCGACCCGCACGTTGTCCGCGATCAGCGCCCCGATGACGACCTTGTCCCGCATCACCTGCGGCGGCGACGTCGGATGGTATTCCCAGGCCGGCGCCTCGCCGATGCCCTCGCGCAGCTCCACCCGGCCGCTCTCGCCGAAGCCGTCGCAGGGCTTGCCCGTATCGGCGTCGAGCGCCCAGAGATCGGAGTCCGCGGTGCCGTAGAAGATCCGCTTGGCACAGGCCGCGCCGGGCGCCGCCTGCGTGTCTTCCCAGTACGAGACGCCGCGGCAGATCAGCGGATACGGGCCCTCGCCGTGGCGGTCCTGCAGCTTCGGATCGAAGACCCAGCGCTCCGCGCCGGTCTCGGGATCGAGGGCGAAGACGCGCATGAACGGCGTGCAGTAGTAGAGATGTTCGTTGACGACGAGCGGCGTGACCTGCAGCGAGGTCACCTTCGAATAGCCCGAGCCATCGTAGAAATCGCCGCTGCGATGGGTCCACGCGACCTTCAGGGCGCCGACGTTCGCGCGGTCGATCTGGTCGAGGGGCGAGTGGTGGATCGCACCGGGCGTGCCGCCCCAGACGGGCCACTCCGCGGTGGGGCCGTCGAAGGTGATCTCGAAATCCGGGTCCTGACAGCCGCTGACGAACGCCAGGAGCACGATGGCGATCGAGGCCAGACGGGCGAAACGAACGATCGGAATGGAGCCGGAAAAGACGAGCGACGCGGGACCGGACGGGCGACGAGACGGCAACGAAGAGATCCTCCGGACGACATCGATGCGCCGTCCCGCGGCCGACGATAACAGAGCGAGGGCCTCGGGCGAGGCGTTTCGGACTTGTCTCCGCGGCCGAAATCGTGTGAGATTGCGCCCGTTTCCCGAACCCCTGGGCCGCCGTCCGACGGCCCGCCGATGGCCCGCGCCAGCGCAAGGAAAGAGCCCTGCCGACATGTCCTACTCGAACATCCTCCTCGACGTCGAAGACGGCCTCGCGACCATCACGCTGAACCGCCCCGACAAGCTGAACGCCTACACGACCGAAATGGGTGAGGAGTTCACGGCCGCCTTCCGCGCCCTCGAACGCGACCCGAAGATCCGCGCGATCATCATGACCGGCGCCGGGCGCGCGTTCTGCGCGGGCGCCGATCTCGAGCATCTCGCGGCGCACGCCGCGGGCAAGAACGTCTCGAAGGGACCGCGGCTCGGAGAAGAGGACTTCCTGCGCAAGCTGCCGCTCGAGATGCGCGCGGCGCGCAAGCCCGTGCTCGCCGCCATCAACGGCCATGCCGTCGGCGTCGGGATGACGATGGCGATGCCCTGCGACGTCCGGATCGCCGCGGAAGACGCGAAGCTCGGCTTCGTATTCGGCCGGCTCGGCATCCTGCCCGGCCTCGGCTCGACCCACCTGCTGCCCCAGCTCGTCGGCATGGCCCGTGCGCAGGAGCTGGTCCTCACGGCGAAGAAGATCCTCGGCAGCGAGGCGGCTGCGATCGGCCTCGTGAACCGCGCCGTGCCCGGCGATCAGGTCCTCGCGACGACGAAGGCGATGGCGAAGGAGATGGCCGAGGTCGATCCGATCGTGCTCGCCTACGCCAAGAAGGCGCTCCAATTCGGCGCAGCGCATACCATGGCGCAGGCCATGAAGAACGAGCAGAGCGAGAGCGCGTTGCTGAAGGCCGACCGCGACGCCGCGAAGGCGGCGGCGAAGGGCTGAGCCCCGCTCGCCCCGTCGGGTCTCAGCCCGGATCGGCCCAGGGCATGTACGGGATCGGGCGCCCGATCCGGCGCATGAACTCGTCCATGAACTTGTACGTGATGCCCCAGAGCACCGGCGCGCGCGGATCGTCGAGCAGCCGGACCGTCGGCAGAGCCATCGCGTGCTCCAGGTAGCTGAAGGTCTTTTCCGCCTGGCGCCCGGGATCCGTCAGATGGTCGAGCGGCGACCAGAAGACGGAGCGGATCTCGTAGTTCGGCGTGAGCACGGGATCGCCGTCGATCCCGTAGACGAAGCCGGAGACGCAGATCGATTCGGCATGGCCCGGAACGTCCGAGAGCTGCCCGAGCAGGCGCGCATCCGAGAGGTCGAGCTCGAGCTCTTCGAGCGTCTCCCGCTCGGCGGCCATGCGCGGGCCAGTATCGGTCGGATCGATCCGGCCGCCGGGGAAGGCGAGATGACCGGACCAGGGATCGCCTTCGTGCTCGGCCCGCCGGATGAAGAGCGCCTCGAGATCCGGCCCCTTCTCCCGCAGCACGAGCGCGACCGCAGCGCGCATCGAATACCGCGCGTCGGAGAGCTCCGGCCGCTCCTCCGCGAGGCGGAGTGCCACTTCGTCGATCGTCCGGGCCAAGCGCGCCTGTCCTCCGGTCCGCTTCTCAGATCTTCCGCTCGCGCCCGGCCCAGTAGGGATCGCGCAGCCGCCGGACGTAGAGCTTCCCGCTCGGATGGCGCGGCAGCTCGTTCTCGAAATCGATCGAGCGCGGGACTTTGTAGCCCGCCAGATGGGCGCGCGCGTGGGCCAGGATGGCGGCCTCGAGCGCCTCGGACGGCGCTTCGCCGGGACGCAGCTCGATCGCCGCCTTCACCGATTCGCCCCATTCCTCGTCGGGGATCCCGAAGACGGCGACGTCGGCGACGGCGGGATGCTCCTGCAGGACCTGCTCGATCTCGACGGGATAGATGTTGACGCCGCCGGAGATGATCATGTTGGAGCGGCGATCGGCGAGCCGGACGTGCCCGTCCTCCCCGACCGAGCCGATGTCGCCGATCGTGTAGACCCCGGGCTCGAGATAGGCGCGCGCGGTCTTCTCGGGATCGCCGTGATAGGCGAAGGGCCGGTCCGAGGCCGCGCTCTTGCAGTAGAGATCGCCGACCTCGCCCGCCGGCAACCGGCGCCCCGCCTCGTCGACGGCGAAGACCTCGAAGCCCGGCAGCGCGCGCCCGACCGAGCCCGGATGCGCGAGCCATTCCTCCGAGCCGATCAGCGTGTTGACGCCGCCCTCGGTCCCGCCCCAGTACTCGACCAGGATCGGCCCCCACCACTCGATCATGCGCTTCTTCACCGCGACGGAGATCGGCGCCGCGCCGTGCAAGACGACGGAGAGCGCCGGCGCCCGGAAGGCCGCCCGCTCGGCCTCCGGCAGCCGCAGCAGCCGCACGAACATCGTCGGGACGAAATGCGCGTGGGCGATCTCGCGCCGCATCAGGATTTCGAGCGCCTCGTGCTCGTCCCAGCGCGGCATGATCACGATCGGTGCACCGCCGGCGTGATCGTAGACGGCGAACATGAGGGGCGCCGCGTGGTACATCGGGCCGGTGATCAGATGCGGGCCGGAGCCGTCGAGACCGATCGAGCGCCCGTAACGCAGCCACCCCTCGATCGCGGCGCCGAGGCTCGCCGGGCGCGCGCGCTGGACGCCCTTCGGCCGGCCGGTGGTGCCGCTCGTGTAGATCATGTTGCCGCCCGCCGGCGCAGACAGATCGAGCGGCCGCTGCGGCTCGCGCTCGAGCAGGCGATCGAGCGGATCCCCGACCTCGATGACCGATACGCCCGGCCGCCGCGCCACGATGCGCCGGGCCGTCGCGGCGAATTTCTCGTCGGTCACGAGGATGCGGGCGCCCGAGTCGGCGACGACGTAGTCGATCTCCTCTTCGGCGAGGTGCCAGTTGATGGGCGTGACCCAGAGGCCGGCGAAGATGCCGCCGAGCAGGCATTCGATGCCTTCGACGCGATTGCCCATCAAGAGCGCGAGGTGGCTGCCCGGCCCGAGCCCGGCTTCGTGATTCAGGAAATGGGCGAAGCGGTGCGCGCGCCGCACGAGCTCGGCGCGCGTGCGCGTGCGCGTACCATCGTCGAGGGCGAGAGCGTCCGGACGATCGCGGGCGAGCTCGAGCAACATGGTCCGGAATTGCCTCCCGCGTTCGGCCGCTGCCGATCTGCCGGGGCCGGGCGATGCCCGGGCCCGCCGCGCCTAACGCTCGGTCAGGATGTTCTTGCAGCTCGGACCCGTGAGGTTCTCGATCAGGTCCTTCTGGAAATGGCGGCGCACGACGTCGCCTTCGAGAATCGGCACCCTGACGTCGTCCGGGTTCACCGCGATCCAGGCAGACTGCGCATCGATCAGATCCGTCGCGACCCCGGTCGCGATCACCCTTTCCGTGCGAACCTCGCGGCCGTCGGCGTTCTGCGAGCGATCGACGCGGCGGATCTCGATCGGCTCGCCCGGATCGACGCCCTGCTCGGCGCCGAGGGAGACCCGATAGATGTGGGACTCGCCTTCGCGCGATTTGCGATGGGCGAGCACGTGGCCGCGGGGCGAGATCCGCGTTCCGAGCGGAAGCTCGAGGCAGCCGAGCGCCTCGGCGATCGCGGTCTCGAAGAGCGTCGCGACGGTGACGGGCGCGATCGTGCAGGCCTGATCGAGATCCTTGTTCTCCTGCTCGGCCCGATGCGTGAGGAGGTAGCTGCGCTGGAGCAGATCCTCCCAGGTCTTCTCGACGAGCTGGACGTCGAACGCGACCTCCGCCGTATGCGTGCAGGTGCCGGGCTTCTCCGCCACGTCGGCCTCGGATTGCCAGGGCATCTTCGTCGGCTTCGAGTACACCGCCCGATGGGAGTGGGTCGTGAAGCGGGCGGAGACCGCGTGATCGCCGCCCGTGACGAGCTCGGGCTCGATCCCATCGAAGGAGATGCCCGGGCGATCGGTGCGGACCCCCTCGAATCCGGGCTGCGAACGCGCGACGACGGCGGCGCCGTAGAAGGCGACGATCTTCTCGAGGCCCATGCGGAGCTGAGCCCGCGACGCGAGCAGCGACGCTTCGTCGAGACCATCCGCAGGCCGATCGACCACGACCACCTCGAGCACCCGCTTCTCGAGCTCCTCGTCACTCGGATACGGGAGCACGCGATCCATCGGCACGACCTGATAGGCGTCGAGATCCGACACCTTCGGCTTCGCACAGCCCGTCGCGAGCAGCGTCGCCACCGCCACCCACCCGAGGACCCGGCGCCCAACGGCCTTGCCCGCACCGCGGGGGGCAAGTCCGCCGAGACGCCCCGAATCTTCCCGCCCGATCGAATGCTGCATCCCGATCTCCTTGCCCCGCACGCTCCGGGGCGTTACCGCCCGCTCGTGGACGCGCTGCATCTTACCGCCCGCGGGGCCAGATGGCATGGGCCGCCTCTTCCATGCGCCCGGGTGTTCCGCCATCTGGCTGATTCTGCTAACGAATGGCCCCCATGGCGATCCAAGACATCGGAATCGTGGGCTGGCGGGGCATGGTCGGATCGGTGCTGCTCGAGCGCATGCGCGCCGAGGGCGATTTCACGGGCCTCGAGGCGACGTTCTACTCGACCAGCCAGGTCGGTGGTCCCGGCCCGGAAATCGGCAAGGCGGGGAGCGCACGCCCGCTCGCCGACGCCTACGACATCAACGCCCTCGCCCGCCACGACTGCATCCTCACCTGCCAGGGCGGCGACTACACCAAGCAGGTGCTGCCGGCCCTGCGCGAGCGCGGCTGGCAGGGCTTCTGGATCGACGCCGCGAGCGCCAAGCGGATGGACGACGACTCGCTGATCGTTCTCGACCCGGTGAACCGCGCCGTCATCGACCGCGGCATCGAATCGGGCGTCAAGAATTTCATCGGAGGCAACTGCACCGTCAGCCTCATGCTGCTCGCCCTCGGCGGCCTCTTCGCCGAAGACCTGATCGAGTGGATGACCTGCATGACCTATCAAGCCGCCTCGGGCGGAGGTGCGAAGCACATGCGCGAGCTGATCGCGCAGATGGCCCTGCTCGGCGAGAAGAGCCGCGACCTGATGGGCGCCGGCGACTCCGGGATCCTCGAGCTCGACCGGCGTGTCTCCCAGGTGCTGCGCAGCGACGCGCTGCCGACCGAGAACTTCGGCGTGCCCCTCGCCGCGAGCCTGATCCCCTGGATCGATCGCGGAATGGACGCAGGCGATACCCGCGAAGAATGGAAGGCCTTCGCCGAAGGCAACAAGATCCTCGGCCGCAGCGATCGGCCGATCCCGATCGACTCGATCTGCGTGCGCGTGGGCGCCATGCGCTGCCACAGCCAGGCCTTCACGATCAAGCTCCGCAAGGACGTCCCGCTGGCGGACGTCGAGGCGCTGATCGCGGGCCACAACGACTGGGTCAAGCTCGTGCGCAACGACAAGGAGTCGACGCTCGCCGAGCTCTCGCCGGCGGCGGTCTCCGGGACGCTCGCCGTCCCCGTCGGTCGCGTGCGCAAGCTGCGCCTCGGGCCGGAGTATCTCGGGGCCTTCACGGTCGGTGATCAGCTGCTCTGGGGCGCGGCGGAGCCGCTGCGACGGACGCTGAACATCCTGCGCGAGGCGGGGGTCTAGCCCCGCTTCGGCCCGCCCATCGTCCCGGGC
This sequence comes from Myxococcota bacterium, assembly GCA_041389425.1. Taxonomy (GTDB): domain Bacteria; phylum Myxococcota_A; class UBA9160; order UBA9160; family UBA4427; genus UBA4427. The sequence goes on along the minus strand of JAWKRX010000011.1, from coordinate 29,012 downwards.
CAGCGCGATCCGCCGATCGTGTCGACGAAGGGCCAGTAGGCATCGGGGTCGAGGCGCCCTTCGAGCGTGATCGCGCGGCCGAGGAACTTCGGCCACCAGAGCCGGGCACCGACGTACTCGCGCATCGGCAGCAGCGTCGCGATCGGATCCCATTTGGACGGCAGGAGCGTCAGCTCGCCGTCGACCCGCTCGACGTGGGCCGTCGCATAGCTGCTCTTGACGCGCACGACGTGGGGCGGGAAATCGTAGGCCTTCTCGACGCCGCCGACGGCGCGCGAGACCTTGATCCACCACTCGTTCTCTTCGTGGTTCTCGGGGATCGGCAGCGTCACCGCGACCTTGCCCTCGAACTCCACGAAGGTGTAGCCCTGATGGGTGCAGCGGGCGGTGACGGCATCGCCGAATCGGTAGTAGTCGGTCTGGCAGGGGAACTTCGGCTGGCCGTTCATGTCCCGGCTGATGAAGATCGCCGACTCCTGATCGATGCCGTAGCCGAGCGTATAGACGCCCTGGGTCCCGCGATAGTCGGCATCGACCGTGATGAAGATCCCGTACTCGGGCACGTCGGGAACGGCGACCTGGTAGATCGAGAGATGGACGTTCGGCTCGCGTCCGGGATCGATCCCGGGCGGCAGCAGCGACGCGATGCGCGCCTTGTCCGTCCGGTAGTCGATCTTGAGGATCGGCCAGTTCGCGATCTCGCCGCCGTCGATCTGGGGTCCCGCCATCTTCAGCAGGCCTCGAAGAGCGACGCGAGGCCCTGGCCGCCGCCGATGCACATCGTCACGATGCCGTAGCGCTTGCCCGAGCGGCGCAGCTCCCGGACGAGCAGGCCCGTCATGCGCGAGCCGGTCATGCCGAAGGGATGGCCGATCGAGATCGAGCCGCCCGAGGGATTGAGCTTCTCGTTCGGGATCTCGAGGGTGCGCTGGCAGTAGAGGACCTGCGAGGCGAAGGCCTCGTTGAGCTCGACGATGTCGATGTCGTTCATCGTGAGGCCGTGGCGCTTCAGGAGCTTCGGCACCGCGAAGACCGGGCCGATGCCCATCTCCTCGGGCCCGCAGCCCGCGACGGCCGTCCCGCGGTAGATCGCGAGCGGCTGGATGCCGAGCTGCTTCGCGCGCTCCATCGACATCAGCAGGGTCGCCGAGGCGCCGTCGGAGAGCTGGGAGGCGTTGCCGGCCGTGACCGTGCCGCCCTCTTCCGCCTTCTTGAAGACCGGGGCGAGCTTGCGCAGGCCCTCGATCGTCGTGTCGGCGCGGTTGCACTCGTCCTTCTCGACGGTGAACGCCTCTTCGAAGGGCTCGCCTTCCTTCGGCGTCACCTTGCGGGTCACCTTCATCGGCGCGATCTCGTCCGCGACCCAGCCGGCCGCGGCGGCCTTCGCATAACGCTGCTGGCTCTGGAGCGCGTACTGGTCCTGATCCTCGCGCGAGACCTTGTAGCGCTCGGCGACGATCTCGGCGGTGATGCCCATCGGGTAGTAGAGGCCCGGGAAGCGCTCGGCGGCGGTCTTGTTGGCGAGGCGGGTCCGGTTCTGGGTGCCGTCCTGCATCATCGTGATCGTCTCGACGCCCGCGCCGATCGCGACCTCCGCGCCCTCCTGCAGGATCTGGTTGGCGGCCATCATGATCGCCTGCGAGCCCGAGGAGCAGAAGCGGTTGACGGTCGTCGCCGCGGCGGTCTGCGGAATGCCGGCGACCATCGAGGCGATGCGGGCCATGTTCATGCCCATGCAGCCCTCGGGATGGCCGCAGCCGAGGATGACGTCCTCGACTTCCTTCGGATCGAGCTTCGGCTGCTGCGCGAGGACCTCGCGGATCACGTGAGCCGTGTAGTCGACGGGCTCCGTCAGGTTGAAGGAACCGCGATGGGCCTTGGTCAGACCGGTGCGGAGACTGCCGACGATCACTGCTTCGCGCGCCATGGAACACTCCTCTCGAATCTTCGATCGATTCGCTTTCCGATTCACTTTCCGATTCGTCGATCGATCCGGCGTTGGACTCGCCGCTCGCGGTTCGTCTCGCCCTCGTTCGACGGCTCGACTCGCTTCTCGACTCGTTCGGGCAACTTGGGAAACCCGTACCCTATGCCAGCTCCGGGCCGGGAACAACCAGCCGGATGCGACCCGCCGTCGCACTGGATTCGGACCGTCCCGACCCGCCCGACGGCGCTCATTCGAGGGAGGACACGTAGGCGACGACGTCGCGCAGCGCCCTCGGCTCGAGGAGCAGCCCGATGGGCGGCATGCCGGAAGGATGCGCATAGCCCTCGGCGATCTGCGCGTCGGGGACCAGGATGGATTCGAGCACGAAGGCAGGGCCCTTCGCTGCGATCCCCCCGAGCGGAGGACCGACCCGCGCCGGCGCGTGCCCCTCCCCACCGGCCGCTTCTTCTCCGGCTTCGGGATCGCCGTGGCAGCGCTGGCAATCGCCGACGGTCTGGAAGACGGCGCGGCCCGCGACCGGATCGCCGCCCGCGAGGGCCCAGCGCCGACTCTCGATTGGCTGGTCCGGCGAGCCCGCGAGCAGCGCCCGGGCGCGCTGCGCGAGTCCGGCATCGCCCGAGGCGATCGCCGCCTCGAGGACCTCGAGCGCGACGCCCGGATCGAGCTCGCCCGCCGCCCAACGATCGAGGCCCGCGCCGATCGCCGCGCGGGCGCGGGCGTTTCCGTTCGCCCCGATCGCGCGCCAGGCATGCTGGCGCTCGGCCGGATCGCTGCCGCGCACGCTGGCCTCGAGATACTGCTCGCTGCCAGCGTCGGGATCGATCGCCGCGAGCAGCTCGCGCCCCGCCATCCGGATCCGCGCCGAAGCATCCGCGCTCGCCGCCTCGGCCGCCGGGCGAGCCTCGGCACCGAGTCCCCGGGCGCGCAGGACGGCGAGCGCCGCGACCCGCGTCGGCTCGTCCGCCTCGCGCGAAGCGGCCCGCTCGAGCAGCTCTGCATCCGAAAGCGGGGAGACACCGTATTCGCCGGTGATCTCGAGCGCGCGAGCGCTGAGCGAAGATTCCACGAGCGCCCGCCCCTCGGCCTCGAGGACGGAGGCGACGACGCTGCGCTCGAGGGGCGCGAGCGGACGGTGGAATCCCATCGTGAGGTCGCGCGCCGGCGGCTCGGCATAACTCGCGAGCGCCTCCAGGGCGAGCGAGCGCAGATCCTCCTGCTGACGTTCGTCCGCGACATAACGCGCCAGGGCGGCGGCGCCCGCGCGCGTCCGGAGCCGGACGTTCGCGCCGATCACGCGCCGATGGAGCGCCTCGCCCGTCTGGCGATCGCCCTCGGCGACCGGCGCGAGCCCCCCCGCGCGCTCCGCGAGCCCGGCGAGGGCGGGCATGGCCGCGTCGATCGGCCCGTCGTAGATCGCCCGCGCCGCCTCGACGACGAGCAGCGGATCGGGATCGTCGAGGAAGAATCCGACGCGCGGATCCTGCGCATGCCGCAACACGAGCAGCACGGCGAGCCGGACGGCCCGGCTCTCGTCGTCGCGCTGCGCGAAGACCGTCTCGATCGCCCCAATGCGATGGAGCGCGTAGACGGCGGCGTGGCGCAGGAAGACGTCGCGATCGGCGTTCTCCCGGAGCAGCGCGTAGAGCGGCTCGACGCTCTCGCGATCGCCCAGCTTTCCGACCGCTTCGGCCGCGAAGAAGCGGACGCGCAGGGAGGGATCCGCGAGCCAGCCCCGCAGCGTCGGCAGCCAGCCCGAAGCGCCGGCGTTGCCCGCGGCCCGGGCGAGCTGGGCGCGCAGCTCTTCATTCGCGGTGGTGAGCCACGGCCCACCCGGATCGAGCGCGTGCATGCCGTCGGCGCCGATCTGCCCGAGCGCCCAGATCGCGTGTCGGCGCGCGAGCTCCGAAGCCGAGTCGTTCCGGGCGAGCGCGACGAGGGCCGCGACCTCGCCGCGCTCCGCCAGCGCGTACTGGGCCCGCAGGCGGAGGCGTTGATCCGGAAAGGCGAGCAGTTCGAGCAGCTCATCCCGCGTCCGCTCCGACATCGGCCGGCGCGCCGCCGCGGCCAGCTCGGCGACCCGCGGATCCGCGCGCGAGGCGGCGTGTTCGAAGGTCGCGATGCCGCGGCCGTCCCCGAGCTCGTCGAAGAGCGCGGCGAACATCCGCCCGTCCCAGGCGAAGTCGAAATCCGGCGTCAGCACCGACCAGATGAAGCGATGGCGATCGACCATCTCGAAGCCCGCCCCCTTCGGCTCGACTGCGAAGGACCAGATCCCGCTCTGCCCGTACACGTAGGCGTAGTCGCAGAGGAAGAAATGATTGGCATAACGTTCTGGCAGCCCGAGGCCCGGATAGTGGACCAGCCCGGAAGGCCCGTTCGCGATCTGCGCGATCGGCGGCAGGATCCAGGCCGGCTGGGTGTCGTGCTGGAGGTCGAAGAGCCGCTCGGCCATCCAGGGGCCGCGAACGTAGTCGCCGGAGAGGCTCTGATAGGGCATCGCCCAGCCCGTATCGCCGCCTTCGACGACGTAGACGAAGCGCGCCGGATCGCCGCCGTCGCCGTTGTTGTCCCCGGTGAAGAGATGGCCGTATTCGTCGAAGGCCAGCTCCTGGGGATTGCGCAGGCCGACGGCGAAGACCTCGAGCCCGCTGCCGTCGGGGTTCATCCGGAAGACCGCGCCGCGCCCCGGGCCGAGCGGGGATTCGAGCACGCGCCCGTCCGGCAGCGGGATGTGATAGCCGCGATCGCCGATCGAGAAGTAGAGCTTGCCGTCGGGCCCCCAGGCGAATCCGTGCAGGTCGTGGCCGCCGAGGGAAGTCTTGATCCCGAATCCGCGCACGAGCTCCTGTTGCGACTCCGCGACGCCGTCCGCGTCCCGATCTTCGAGGCGGTAGATCGAGGGGATGTTCGCGACCCAGATGCTCCCCTCCCGGGCTTCGACCCCGGCGACGAGACCGGTGAGCTCCTCGTTCCAGGCCGCGAGCTCGGCGCGGCGATCGGCGATGCCGTCGCCGTCCGTGTCCTCGATCAGGACGAGGCGATCCGAGGCGCGCGTAAAATGATCGGGATCTTCGAACGCGCCGCGGGCGATCGCGTCGCGCGTGTAGGCCAGCCGATCCTCGAGACTGCGCGAGGCGAGATCGGCCTCGAGCCAGTCCCGGCTGCGATTGTCCTCGGCGCCCGCCCCCCGGCGATGGGACTCGGCGACGAGCACGCGCCCGAGCTCGTCGATGTCGAGGGAGACGAGCGTGCCTTCGCTCAGGCGATCGTCGAAGGTCTGGATGCTCATGCCGTCGATCAGCTCGGCCTCGCAGCCGCCGAGCGCGCAAGCGACGCTGCCGAAGATGCCCCGTCCGACGAGGGGGAGCAGCTGCGCGAGGGGCGCTTCGCGCGCGATGGTGAGCTTCACGACGAGCGTGATCCCGAACCACGCGACGAGCGGCGCGAGCGCGAGGGCGAGCAGCCCCCACTTGAGCCATCGCCGAAACCGGGAGGGCGACACGGATCCAGGGGCCTCTGACATCGCCGGACGGTGCTCCTCGTCGCCGCGCTGCGGGAGCGGCCGCGACGGGGGATAACACAGCCCGCGCGACCACGGCCCCCCGATCCGCGCGGAACGAGGGCGCCCCGCACCGCCCGCGATCAAGGGTGTCCCCGATCCGAGGGGACGGGAACCCACACTCGGACCACCCGAGATCCGGCGAGTTGCCGGCCTCCTGCCCCCTCTCGAGCAAGCGACGAGCCGGCGCGGGTGGCACTCTCTCTGCACGCCGGGAGCCCATGCTCCGGCGGGAGCCCGAATGCCGATGCCGCGCCCGCATGCGCCCACCGACGAGATCCTCCGCCCGAGCCCGCGTCGCCGCCGCGCGCGCGGCATCGCGGGCGCGAGCCGGATCGCCGTCTTCACGGGCGTGCTCGCCGCGGCCCTCGCCGCGGACGCGGCGCCGCCCGTCGACGTCGTCTTCGTCCTCGACAACTCCGGCAGCATGCGGACCCACGACCCCGCGTTCCTCACTCGCGAAGCGGTCGTCGACTTCACGGCCGCCCTCGCCGAACGATCCCGCCTGCAGGACTTTCCGGCGCGAATCGGCATCGTGCTCTTCGACGAAGACGTGACCGTCGCGCTCCCGCTGACACCGATCGCCGATCGCCTCGCGCAGGCCCCGCGCGAGCGCCTCGCCCCCGCCCTCGCCGCCCTCGACTACTCCGGCCAGCGCACGCGCAGCGCCGACGGCATCGAACGCGCGCTCTACGCCCTGCGCGAGTCGCGGCCCGAAGGCGGCCGACAGGCGATCGTCTTCCTCACCGACGGCAAGCTCGATACCGGCGATCCCGCGCGCGACCGCGAGGCTTCGGCCTGGCTGCGGAGCGAGCTGACCGCCGAGGCCCGTGCGCTCGGCATCCGGATCTTCGGCCTCGCGTTCACCGATCGCGCCGACTATCAGCTGCTCCAATCCCTCGCCCGCCAGACCGACGGCGACTACTACCGGGCGCTCCGGGCCGACGAGCTCGGCGGGGTCGCGGGCCGGATTCTCGCGCAGATCTCGCAGCCGCTCGCGCTGGAGACGGCAGACGGCCCGGACGGGGAACCCGGCGAGCGAGCCGACGCTGCGCTGCCCGAGGTCTCGGCCGCAGCGCCCGGACCGTCGCCGAGCGCGGCCAACGGGCCGGCGCGCGACGCCGCGAATCACCCCGCCGAAGCCTCGGACGGCGCGGCGGGCAACCTGCGGATGGCCTGGCTGCCGATCGCGGTCCTCCTGCTGGCGGCCGGGCTCTGGGCGGCGCGCCGACGCGCCCTCGATGCGCGCACCGGGCGGCGTTCTGCCACGACGACCCCGGCAGCCCAGCTGCTCGACGTCGGCGGGGTACTCGGCGAGACCGGGCGCGCCCTCTCGCTCGTCGCCGGCCGCACGCGCATCGGCCGTGATTCCCACAACGAGATCGTGATCCGGGACGACACCATCTCGAGCGAGCACGCGGTGATCGAGCTCGACGCCGGACGCTACTGGCTCGAGGATCTGCGCAGCACCAACGGTACGAAGCATCGCGACGTGCGTCTGCGCCCCGGCGAGCGCGTCGCGCTCAAGGGCGGCGACCACGTCCGCTTCGCCGACATCGACCTCATGTTCGTCGCCCCCGGTCACGTCCCGGGCGGTGCGACGGTCGTCCTGCCGTCGACGAGCGCCCCGCCCTCCCATTGGCGAACCGCCCAGACCGGCGCCCGCGAACAGCCGAAGCCCCCGCTCCGCGACTCGTCCCGGCCGCTCTTCGACGTCTCGACCAGCGAGGTCTACCGCGCCTGCCTCGACGATCATCTCGCGCGCGTCGCCGCGCTCTCGCCGCCCTTCGCCCGCTTCGTCGAGCGCGCCTTCGGCGACGAGATGCGCGGTGCCCTCGCGATGGCGGCGGGCGAGCTCGTGAAGACCGCCCAGCGCGAGGACCGCATCGCGACCCGAAGCTATACGGCCGATCGCATCCGATATGTCGCGTGCGGCGCGCCCGGCGGGATCGACGTCGCAGCGCGAGCCTTCCAGGCAGGCCATGGCGGCTTCTCCCGCTTTCTCACCGAACAGATCGACGACGAATCCTTCCGAACCGATCGCTGCGAGGTGCTGGCCGTGCTGAGCTTCGGGCGATCGGCGGGCGCGCCGTGGGCGACGCTCTCCCTCGTCCCCGAATCGAGCCGGGGGCCGAAGATCGACCTGCTCTCCTTCGAGCTGCTCAGCGACGAAGAGCGCCGCGCCGTCCAGCCGCAAGCGGTCCGCGAGGTGAGCCAGACCGGGCGCGCCTGAGCCCGCGCAGCCCTCGGAGCGATCGCACCGGGCCCGCGCCGGCGTGATCCGGCGTGATCCGGCGTGATAGAGTGCCGAGTGATCGATCGCCCTCCTACAAAAGAACCTCAGAAGAGCCACGGAACAGCGACCGAGGAGCAGTCTCATGCAGCACGGGTGGCGCAGGCGATGAGCGGTCCCGATCCGCATCGCATCCGCGACGAAGCCGAGCTGCGCACGATCGTCGGCGACGAGCTGCCCGGCGTGGAGACCAAGATCCTCGACCGGCTCGATGCCCCGACACGCGCCTTCCTCGAGAAGGCCCCGTTCCTCGTGCTCGCCACGAGCGATCGTGAAGGGCGACTCGACGCCTCGCCCAAGGGCGACGGGCCCGGGTTCGTGCTGATCGAAGACGATCGCACGGTCGTGATCCCGGACCGCGCGGGCAATCGGCTCGTCTACGGCCATCGCAACCTGCTCCAGAATCCGCAGGTCGGCCTGATCTTCATGATCCCGGCGACCGCCGAGACGCTGCGGATCAACGGCCGGGCGGAGCTCACGCGGGATCCGGCGCTGCTCGCGCGTCTCGCATCCCGGGGTCGCCCGGCCCTGCTCGCGATCCGGGTGCGGATCGACGAGTGCTTCCTGCACTGCGGCAAGGCCCTGCTCCGCGCCGGGCTCTGGTCGCCCGCGAGCTGGGGCGAACGCCATCGCGTCTCCTTCGGCGCGATCTTCGCCGAGCGCACGGGTGCGGGTGAAGCGACCGTCCGCCAGATCGACGACGCCATCGAGGCCGACTACCGGGACAATCTGTGACACCCGCACGAGCGCGGCCGGGCTTCGGCACCCGACTCGCTCGCGGCGCCGGCGTCGGGGCGTGCTGCGGATTCGCCTTCGGCGTGCTCGAGGTGCTCTGGCTGGGCCTGCGCGGCGACGTCGCCGCGACCGCGCGCCTGATCCTGTGGTCCGCACTCGCAGACGCCGCCGTCTTCGCGATCGCCGGCGCGTTCTTCGAGGCGGCGAGCGCTGCGATCCCCCCCGCCCGGCTTTCCGCCGCGCCCTCGGCGGGCACGCGGCCGGAAGCGTCGGGCACCCGTCCGACCGGCGCCCACGCGACCTTCGCCTGCTTCGTCCTCGGCGCGCTGACCCTCGGCCGTTGGCGCTACTACCTCGACGAGTCGCTCGCGCCGGGCGAGCGCCCCGCATCGAAGCTGCTCGTGGTGGCGATCCTGCTCGCCCTCGGTGCGATCCTCGGCACGATCGCGTCCCGACTCGTCGCACGCCTCGGCCCCGCGCGCTTCGCACTCGCATCGATCGCCACGAGTCTCGTTTTCGCCTCGGCCTTCGCGGTCCAGTCGACCGCAGAACGCCCCGCTCGCTCGCCCCGCCCTTCGGTCGACGCCGCGCCCCCCGTCGCCGGGGCGAGCGGATCGGGCTCACCCGCTCCCCACGTCTTCCTGATCGTCGCGGACAGCCTGCGCGCCGATGCGCTGAGCGTCTCGCGCCGGTCCTCGGGGCCGCCGCGCGGCGGCGCGAAGAACGCGCCCGGCGCTTCGGAATTGCCCGATCCGATGCACGCGGTCGCCCGCACGCCGCAGCTCGATCGCCTCGCTCGCGAGAGCATCGTCTTCGATGCGCTGTGCGCCCAGAGCTCCTGGACCCGGCCGGGATTCGCTTCGATCCTGACGGGCCTGCCGCCCCGGAGCCATCGCGCCATTCGCCGCACGTCGCGCCTCCCGCTCTCGGTGACGACGCTGGCCGAGCTCTTCCAGGCCCACGGCTACTTCACCTTCGGCCATTCGAACGCGAACCCGAACTACTCCGCTGCCGCGCGCTTCGATCAGGGCTTCGAAGAGTTCGAGGACCTCGAGCCGCCGCGTCGACACCTGCTCGCGCCGCCCGGCGCCGGGCGACTCGCGCTGTATCACCAGGTCGTCGATCCCGTGCTCACCCGGATCGCCGGTCACGAGGCGGGCCAGTTCTACGTCCCCGCCGACGACTACACCGATCGGATCCTGGCCCGCCTTCGCGAGCTCCCGCAGCCCGCGACCCGCCCGATCTTCGCGGTCCTCCATTACATGGATCCGCACTACCCCTATTTCGCAGGCGCGAAGCGCGGGCGCCCGACCCTGCTCGGCAGCGAGGCCCACCGGGCCGGCGGCGCGGCGCTCGCGCGATCGCTCCGCGGCGCCTATCTCGGCGACGTCGAGCGGCTCGACCGTCATCTCGGCCGCCTCTTCGACGCGCTGCGCGCGCAGGGCCTCTACGACGATGCGATCGTCGTCTTCACGTCCGATCACGGCGAGGAGCTTTTCGAGCACGCGGCCTGGGGCCACGGCCGCTCGCTCTACCGCGAGGTCACCCACGTCCCGTTGCTGATCAAGTTGCCCGGGGCGCGCGGCGCCGGCACGCGGATCGCGGCGCTGGCGAGCCAGACCGATCTCGCGCCGACGCTGCTCGCGCTCGCCGGGCTCGCGATCCCCGATCCGATGGTCGGCGCTGCCCTGCTCGCCGCCGACGGCACACCCGCGCGCCGCGCCGAGGGCGAATGCCTCTCGACGCTCGACACCGCCGCGAACCAGATCGAGAGCCTCCGCACGCCCACGAAGACCCTCATCCGGACCCTCCACTCGAAACAGCGCCGGCTCGCGCCCGTCGAGCTCTACGACCCGCTCGCCGATCCGGAAGAGACGACGAATCTCGCCCGGCCGGGCGATCCGGTCCTGGCCGACCTCGAAGCGCGGCTCAGCGCCGCCCGCGCCCTCGGGCAGCCGGACGAGGATTCCGACGACGAGCTGCCTCTCGCACCGAACGTCGCGTCGCAGCTGCGCGCGCTCGGCTACGTCGACGACGATTGACGCCCGCGTCAAGGCGCACGCCCCCGCTCAAGCGGCCGGCTCGAGCCTCGCCCGGTGGCGCTCGAGGGCCTCGCGCACGAGGCTCGAGAGGCCCATCGCCTCCCCCCGATCGAGCTGCGCCAGGATCTGCCGGCGCATGCGCGGCTCCCAATAGCGGCAGAGATGGGTGGCGACGCCGTCGCAGGCCTCCGCATGATCGGGCAATGCGGAAAAGAACTCGCCGATCCGATTGGCCATCCGCACGAGGTTCTCGGAGTCCACGCCGCCTAATCCCCGTCCAGCACGCGCGCAGCCCCGGCATAGATCGTCGCCCGATCCTCCCGCACGAAGCCCGCGAGCAGCAGGTTCGCGTCGCGCGCACATTGGATCGCGAGCTGGGTCGGCGCCGAGACCGCCGCCAGGATCGGGATCCCGGCCAGCGCCGTCTTCTGCACCATCTCGACGCTCGCGCGGCTCGTCACCGCGACGAAGCCCTCCTCCGGTGCGAGGCCGGCCCGCACGACCGCGCCGATCAGCTTGTCGAGGGCGTTGTGGCGTCCGACGTCCTCGCGCACGATCCGCACCCGCCCCGCGAGATCGCAGAAGGCCGCCGCGTGGGTCGCGCCCGTCTCGAGACCGAGCGGTTGGCGAAGGCCGAGCTCATGCATCGCCCTTTCGAACGCGACGGCCCGGATCGGCGTCGAGGGCAGCGGCTGCTCGGGCAGCCGGACGACGCGATCGAGATCGTCGGTCCCGCACAGCCCGCAGCCCGTGCGTCCGACGAGATTGCGGCGGGGCGCATCGCCGCGCGCCGCACCGTGCGGCGCGACGCGGAGCGCGAGCACGACGCCCTTCTCCCGCAGCCGGATCTCGCATCCGAGCAGATCGGCGGGCGCGTCGATCAGCCCTTCCGTGAGACAGAACCCCAGCGCGAAATCCTCGAGATCCGCCGGCGTCGCGAGCATGACGACATGCGGCACTCCATCGATTTCGAACGAGACGGCCACCTCCTGCGCCACACACTCCTGCGTCGGAACGAGCTCGCCCGCGCGGGCCAGATGCGCTTCCACACGGCTCGCCCCCGGCGCGCTCGCGCTCTGCCTCGCCGCCGCGCTCACGGAGCAGCGCCCCCGCCGCGCCGCACGCGATGCGAGAGCAGCTCCTCCTGCTCGCGGTCGAAGGCGTCGTGCTCGACCTGCCAGCGCGAGGGCTGCGAGGCCTTCTTGACCTGGACCGCCGTGACCTTGTACTCCGGGCAATTCGTCGCCCAATCCGACGACTCGGTCGTGACGACGTTCGCGCCGGACTCGGGAAAATGGAAGGTCGTGTAGACGACGCCGGGCTGGACGCGCTCGGTCACCCGCGCGCGCAGCACGGTCTCCCCCGCGCGGCTCTCGAGCGAGACCGGATCGTGATCGGCGATGCCGCGCTCGGCCGCGTCGTGGGGATGGATCTCGAGCAGATCCTCGGCATACCAGGTTCGGTTCGCCGTCCGCCGGGTCTGCGCGCCGACGTTGTACTGGGAGAGCACGCGGCCGGTCGTCAGCAGCAGCGGGAAGCGCCGCGTGACCTTCTCGTCGGTCGCCACGTACTGGGTGATCAGGAAGCGGCCCTTGCCGCGCACGAAGCCGCCTTCGTGCATGATCGCGGTCCCCGCCTCCGCGGTGTTCGCGTTGCAGGGCCACTGCAAGCTGCCGAGCCGCTCGATCTTCTCGTAGGTGACGCCGGCGAAGGTCGGCGTCAGTCGCGCGATCTCCGCCATGATCTCGCTCGGATGGCCGTAGTCCATCCGGAAGCCGAGGGCGTTCGAGAGCGCGCAGGTGATCTCCCAATCGGCCTTGCCGGAGAGCGGTGCCATCACGCGGCGAACGAGCGAGATGCGCCGCTCGGCGTTGGTGAAGGTGCCGTCCTTCTCGAGGAACGAGGAGCCGGGCAGGAAGACGTGGGCGAATTTCGCCGTCTCGTTCAGGAAGATGTCCTGCACGACGACGTGCTCCATCGCCTCCATCGCCGCGACGACGTGCCGGGTATTCGGATCGGATTGGACGAAGTCCTCGCCCTGGCAGTAGAGGCCGCGGAAGCTGCCGTCGAGCGCCGCGTCGAACATGTTCGGGATGCGCAGGCCCGGCTCGGGCTGGAGCGTGACGCCCCAGGCCACCTCGAAGCTGCCGCGCACGCCCGCATCGCCGATGTGGCGATAGCCGGGCAGCTCGTGCGGGAACGAGCCCATGTCGCAGGCGCCCTGGACGTTGTTCTGGCCGCGCAGCGGATTCACGCCGACGCCCGGGCGCCCGATGTTCCCCGTCGCCATCGCGAGATTCGCGATCCCGATGACCGCCGTCGATCCCTGCGCATGCTCGGTGACCCCGAGGCCGTAGTAGATCGCCGCATTGCCCCCCGTCGCGTAGAGCCGCGCCGCGGCGCGCAGCCCGGCCGCGGGAACGCCGCACGCCTCGGTCAGCGCCTCGGGCGAGTTCGACGGCTGCGAGACCCATTCGCGCCAGATCCGGAAACTCTCGGGATCACAGCGATCGGCGACGAAGGCCTCGTCGATGAGCCCCTCGGTCGCGATCACGTGAGCCATCGCGCTGAGGACCGCGACGTTCGTGCCCGGGCGCAGGGCGAGATGGTGATCGGCCCGCACATGGGGGCCGCGCACGAGGTCGATCGCGCGCGGATCGATCACGATCAGCCGCGCACCCTCGCGCAGCCGGCGCTTCATGCGCGAGGCGAAGACGGGATGCGCTTCGGTCGGGTTCGCGCCGATCACGACGATGACGTCCGCCGCCTCGACCGACTCGAAGGTCTGCGTTCCCGCCGAGGTCCCGTAGGTCTGGCCGAGCCCGTAGCCGGTCGGCGAATGGCAGACTCGCGCGCAGGTATCGACGTTGTTGTTGCCGAAGGCCGCGCGGACGAGCTTCTGGACGAGATAGGTCTCTTCGTTGGTGCAGCGCGATGACGAGATGCCGCCGACGGCGTCGCGACCGTATTTCGCCTGCACGCGGCGGAAGCCCTCGGCGGCGAAGGCGATCGCCTCCTCCCAGGAGACCTCGCGCCACGGATCGCTCGTGCTCTCGCGGATCATCGGCTGCGTGATGCGATCGGGATGCGTCGCATAGCCCCAGGCGAAGCGTCCCTTGACGCACGAATGCCCCTCGTTCGCCCGCCCGTCGTTCCAGGGCACCATGTTCACGACCTGGTCGCCCTTCATCTGCGCCTTGAAGCCGCAGCCGACGCCGCAGTAGGCGCAGGTCGTGACGACCTCGTGCTCGGGCTGGCCGAGGGCGATGATCGTCTTCTCCGTCAACGTCGCGGTGGGGCAGGCCTTGACGCAGGCACCACAGGAGACGCATTCGCTCGCGAGAAAGGATTCGTCCTGCCCCGGCGAGACGTGGGATTCGAAGCCGCGCCCGCCGATCGTGAGGGCGAAGGTGCCCTGGGTCTCTTCGCAGGCGCGCACGCAGCGGCTGCAGACGATGCATTTGCTCGGATCGAAGGTGAAATACGGATTCGACTCGTCCTTCGCCTCGTCGAGATGGTTATCGCCGGCGAAGCCGTACCGGACCTCGCGCAGGCCGACGACCCCCGCCATGTCCTGCAGCTCGCAGGCGCCGTTCGCCGGGCAGGTGAGGCAGTCGAGCGGATGGTCGCTGATGTAGAGCTCCATCACGCCCCGCCGAAGCGCCGCGAGCCGCGCCGACTGGGTGTGCACCTGCATGCCCGACTCGGCCGGCGTCGTACAGGAAGCCGGTGTGCCCTTGCGGCCGTCGATCTCGACGAGGCAGAGGCGGCAGGAGCCGAAGGGCTCGAGTGTGTCGGTGGCGCACAGCTTCGGGATCTTCACACCAGCCAGGACGGCGGCCCGCAGGAGCGAAGTTCCCCGCGGCACCGAGACGGGGATGCCGTCGATCGTCAGCGTCGCGCGCTCGGCCGATTCGCGGGCGGGCGTGCCGTGGTCGACCTCGCCGCGTGTGAAGCCGCAGCCGCGGGCGGGCTCGCGGGCGACGCGCTCGGCGGTCGAAGGCGACTCCAGAGCAACGGCAGAAGGCGCGTCGGGGGCGATCGTCATCTGCGCGGGCCCTCGCTCCCTGCGCCGGAACGGGCGGTCGGGGCAGCGACCGGATCGGTGCGGGGACCGGCTTCCGGACCGCCCTCGAGGCCGAAATCGGCGGGGTGGTGTTCCAGGGCCGAGAGTACCGGCAGCGGCGTCATCCCGCCCATCGCGCAGAGCGAGGCGTCGATCATCGTCGTGCAGAGATCGCGCAGCAGGGCGACCTGCGCGCTGCGCTCCTCCGGGCGGCGCTCCGCCCGGATCCGGTCGATCAGCTCGACGCCGCGGGTCGAGCCGATCCGGCAGGGCGTGCATTTGCCGCACGATTCCCGCGCGCAGAACGCCATCGCGTGGCGCGCGAGGCCGGCGAGATCGGCCGTGTCGTCGTGGACCACGATCCCACCATGGCCGATGCCGGCGCCGAACGCCGCATAACGTTCGTAGTCGAGCGGGACGTCCCATTTCGACGCGGGGACGTAGCAGCCGAGCGGCCCGCCGACCTGGATCGCCTTGACCGGCCGGCCGCTCGCGGTCCCGCCGCCGAAATCGAAGACGAGCGTGCGCAGGCTGACGCCGAAGGGCAGCTCGACGAGCCCGCCGCGGCGAACGTTGCCGGCGAGCTGGAAGGGCATCGTGCCCGCGGAGCGGCCGACGCCGAGCCCGCGATAGGCGGCGGCGCCCCCGACGAGGATCTCGGGCACGGATGCGAAGGTCAGCACGTTCTGGATCAGCGTCGGCATTCCGAACAGCCCCGCGACCGCCGGCAGGGGCGGCTTCGCCCGCACGATGCCGCGGCGCCCCTCGAGGCTCTCGAGCATCGCCGTCTCCTCGCCGCAGACGTAGGAGCCGGCGCCGACGCGGACCTCGAGATCGAAGGCCCATTCGCTCCCGAGCACCCGCGCGCCGAGCCAGCCCGCCGCGCGCGCGCGTTCGATCGCCGCCTCGAGCCGCCGCACGGCCTCGGGATATTCCGAGCGCACGTAGACGAACCCCTTCGACGCCCCCACCGCGATCCCCGCGATCGCCATGCCCTCGATCAGCAGATAGGGATCGCCTTCGAGCAGCATGCGATCGGCGAAGGTGCCCGAGTCGCCCTCGTCGGCATTGCAGACGACATAGCGCTGATCGGCCGGCGTCTGCGCGACGGTGTTCCATTTGATGCCGGCGGGAAATGCCGCGCCGCCCCGGCCACGCAGGCCCGACTCGAGCACCGCCGCGCGGATCGCCCCGGGCGTCGTCGCAAGCGCGGCCTCGAGTCCGCGCAGCCCGCCCGCCGCGCAGTAGTCGGGGATCGAGAGCGGCGCCGTCACGCCCGCGCGCCGGAAGATCACGCGCTGCTGGCGCGCGAGGAAATCGATCGCGTCGACGGGGCCGAGCGCGAGCGGATGCGCGGCACCCTGAAGCAGGCCGGCGGCGAGCAACCCTTCGACGGACTCGACATCGACCGGGCCATAGCCGACCCGGCCCTGCGGCGTGTCGACTTCGAGCAGGGGCTCGAGCGCGTGTGCGCCGCGGGAGCTGGTGCGGACGAGCTCGATCCGATCGCCCCGTGCGGCAGCGGCCGCCAGCAGCGCCTGCGCGACCTCATCGGCGCCTCGAGCCCGGGCGGCGCTGTCATTCGACAGAAAGACACGCGGCACTTCCCCGGCCGGTGCGAGCGCATCGTGGTCGGCGTCGACACCGCTGCCGAGCACGGCCCGGCCCGGCGGCGCGGGCGCTGCGCCGGAAAGCAGCACGTCGAGACGCTGCGCCGTCAATGGCCCGATCGACCGGTCGGCGACCTGCGCCGAGGGCGCGACGGAGCACAGGCCGAGACAATCGACCGGCAGAACACTGAAGGCGCCGTCGTCCGAGACGTCCGCACCTTCCCGGCAACCCGTGCGCAGGCGCGCCCGCTCGAGCAGCGCATCGCTCCCGCGCGCCTGGCAGGCCTCGCCGCGACAGATCCGGACGACGCGCCGGCCGAGGGGGGCGCTTCGGAAGTCGGCGTAGTAGGTGACGACGCCGTGGACCTCGGCACGGGAGAGATCGAGGGCCTCGGCGAGCGCGGGGATCGCATCGGCGGGGATCGCGCCGAGCCGCTCCATCAGGCGGTGCAGGATCGGCAGCAGCGGGCCGGCGAGGCCGCCGAGCTCCGAGACGGCCTCGGCGACGACCCGGGCCCAGTCGGGCGCTGCTTCCTTCTTCTCGGCGCGGTCCTGCATCGTCGCCCCTTATCGCCCCTTCGGCCCAGCGCACGCAACGAACGCCCCGCAATCCAGCCGGTGCGGCGGAGGAGAATCGCCGTCGCGCCGGACGCTCGGCCGAGTTTGTCAGATCGCGCCCGCGGGAGACAAGGCGTCCCGACCCTGTTCAGTCCGGCGATCCGTGCTCTGCCCAGCTTTGCCCGGATTGCCCGCCGACCCGCCGACCTGTAGCCTCCGCGCCGTGTCGTCCCCGGACCCGAAGCACCGCAGCTCGTTTGGCTGGCGAATCCGCTGGATCGCCGGTCTCTTTTCGCTGCTGATGGTCGCAGCCGGCATCGGGCCGGCCGCCGCCTCGACCGGCCGGGCCGAAGCTCCGGGTCCGATCCCGACCGAAGCCTGTCGCGCTGCGGTGACGGCCGACGAGCATGTCTCGTCCGCGCTCATCGATCTCGCTGCCGGCGATCTGTTCGGATTCAAGACGGCCTCCGAAGCAGAGGGCGAAAAGGCCGAAGAGGTCGACGCATCGCCGGCGCCTGCGAGCGCATGGCACCTCGCGAGTGGCAGGCTCTCTGCCCGCTCCGCCGCCGCCGAGGACCGGACGCCGCGACGCAACGACGCCTCCGGTCGCGTCTCTCCCCGCGCTCCTCCGATCGCCTGACAGGGCTCCCCACCCGGACCTTCGCGCGGCCTGCCGCACCGGTCCGATCGATCGAGTCTGCTCGTGCGCCCTGCGCCCGGGCTCGTTCCGCCCCGTCTGCGCGAGGTATTCATCGTGTCTCCCGAAGTTCCGCGTCCCGTCGGCTCCAGCTCCCTGGTCGCCGATTTCAAGTCCGGCTTCCTCGTCTCCCTGATCGCCCTCCCCCTCTGTCTCGGCATCGCCCTCGCCAGCGGATTCCCGCCCGTCAGCGGCTTGATCACCGCGATCATCGGGGGCGTCCTTTCGACCTTCCTCGGCAGCGCCCGATTGACGATCAAGGGGCCCGCAGCGGGACTGATCGTGATCGCCATCGGCTGCGTGACGGAGCTCGGCCAGGGCGATCCCGTGAACGGCTACAAGCGCGCGCTCGCCGTCGGTGTCGTCGCGGCGCTGATCCAGATCGCATTCGCCGTGTTCCGCATCGCGTCGGCGGGCGTCGCCATGTCGCCGTCGGTGGTCCACGGCATGCTCGCCGCGATCGGCATCATCATCATCTCGAAGCAGGCCCATGTCCTGCTGGGCGTTTCACCGACGGCGAAGGAGCCGCTCGAGCTGCTCGCCGAAATCCCCGGCAGCCTGCTCCACATGAACCCCGAGATCGCGCTGATCGGGCTGCTCTCGCTGTTGGTCCTCTTCGGCCTGCCCCTGCTGCCCTTTCGCTGGTCCCGCCGCGTGCCGGCGCCGCTCTTCGTCCTCGCCCTGGCGGTCCCGCTCGGCCTGTACTTCGACCTGGGCCACGACCACATCTACCGCTTCTGGGGCGAGACCTTCCAGCTCGGCCCCAAGGCCCTCGTGACCCTGCCGGGCTCGATCCTCGATGCCGTCGCCTTCCCGGATTTCTCGCAGATCGGATCGCTCGTCTCGATCAAGTACATCGTGATGTTCGCCCTCGTCGGCACGATCGAGTCGACGCTCACCGTGCTCGCCGTCGACGCCCTCGATCCCGAGCGAAGGCCCTCCAATCTCGACCGCGATCTGCTCGCGGTCGGCATCGGGAATCTGGTCGCAGCGGGGATCGGCGGCCTGCCGATGATCTCGGAGGTCGTCCGCAGCAAGGCGAACATCGACTCCGGTGCCCGCAGCGCCAAATCGAATTTCTTCCACGGCAGCCTGTTGCTCGTCGCCGTCGCCCTCGCCCCGACGATGCTGCATCACATCCCGTTGGCCGCGCTCGCCGCGATGCTCGTCTACACGGGCACGCGCCTCGCCTCGCCGCGCGAGCTCGGCCATGCGTGGAAGATCGGGCCGGACCAGCTGATCCTCTTCACGACGACCCTCGTCGTCACCCTCGCGACGGATCTGCTCGTCGGCGTCGCCGCGGGTCTGATCCTCAAGCTCGTGATCCACGCGATCCGCGGCGCCTATCCCGCGACGCTCGTGAAGACGACGGTCGATCGGATCCGCACGGGCTCGGAGCTCCGCCTCAAGGTCCAGGGCGCGGCCGCGTTCCCGAGCCTCCTGAAGGTGCGCCGCGAGCTCGTCGGCCTCGATCCGGACATCGACCGCATCGTGATCGACCTCGCCGACGCACGCCTCGTCGACCATACGTTCCTGAGCCGGATCGATGCGATGGCGGCCGAGATCGCGACGGCCAAACTCGAGATCGAAGGACTCGACGGGATGCGCGCCGCCTCGTCCCATCCCCACGCGACCCGGCGCCGCCCGGTCGCATCGATCGCCCAGGCCTACCGTCGGGCGACGGAAGCGCGCCGCGGAGGCCGATTCCAGTGAATCCCGAACACGGTTGCGGACACGAACGTGAGCCTGCGGCCGAGGCAGCGAGGGCGAGAGCCGAGCGGAACGCCGACGACGCCGAGCGCCGCGAGGTGCGCGACTGGATCGAGCGCCTCGCGCGCTGGCTTCCCGAGCAGCGCCCGCTCGGCGTCTTCGTGCACACCAATCCGATGGAGGCGCTGGAATCCCAGCCTTTCCACGCGGTTTGCGAGGCGGCGACCCGGATTCGGGGAGCACGCACGACCTTGACGCTCGCGCAGTACAAGCGGCTTCTCGCCGATCGGCAGATCCGGCCCGAAGACGTCGCCACCGCGCGCAGGCGCCTCCAGGCACGCGAGCCGGTGCGTGTGGACGATCTGCCCCCGCCGCGACCGGGGACCGTCCTGCTCTCCCGGGTGCGTCCGGAGATCGCGATGGATGCGAGCGCGCTCGTCGATGGCTTCCTGCTCCGGATCCTGCCGGCATTCCTCGATCTCGGCTCGGCCCTCTGGCCGATGCCGGGCCGGGAGCGCGGCCTGCTCGCGACCGTGCGCTGGCTCGCGCGCACGCCGCTGGGCGTTCCCGAGCCCTGGCTCGGCGCCCTGCGCGAGCGTCTGGGCGAAGACGTCCCGGCGATGGCGCTGATCGTCGGTTGCCTGCACGAACGCGGCGATGCGCGGACCGGATGGCCGAGCCTTCTGCACGAGGCCCTCTTCGCCCTGCCGGGTTATGCCGGCATGATCCACCGCCTCGAACACGTCCCGAGCGAGCGGCCTCCCGGCGTGGCCGTGCACCTGATCGATTATCTGGCCGTGCGTCTCGTCGTCGAAGAGCTCGCGCTCGTCGACGTCGCTCGCGGTCTCTACGGGCGGCGCGCCACGCTCCAGACCCTCGCGAACGCCCTCGCCTCCCGCGACGCGTCGAGCGCGCCCGAAGACGCAGCGCCCGCAGTGGGTTGGTCGCTCGAGCTCGGCGCCTTCCAGGACGCCTTCGAAGAGGACTACATCCGGAGCTTCATCGGCGGAATCGCGATGGCGCGGGAGACGGAGCGCGCGCCGCGACCCGCGCCGATCGGGGTCCAGATCGCGGTCTGCATCGACGACCGCTGCGAGTCGATCCGGCGGCATCTGGAAGAATGCGTCGAAGGGAGCGAGACCTACGGCTCGGCCGGCTTCTTCGGCATCCCGCTCAAGCATCGTGCGCCGCTCGATTCGGACGAGCGGGCTTCGTGTCCGGCGCCCGTGACGCCGACGCGCATCGTCTGCGAACGTCTCCCGGAGGCGCGGGCGACCGCGCTGCAGCGGCAGCGGCGGATTCGGCGGTGGTTCCGCGCGATCCTCGGCGACGACGCATCGCGCGGCCCCCTCGGCGGGCTCTTCGCGAGCTTCGCGAACTTCCTGCGCGCGCCGCGAACCCTCGCTCATCTGCTCTTTCCCGGGCTCTTCGTCCGCTCCTCTCGGGAATTCGAAGACACCGAGCTGCGCTACGACGCGGCGGATCTGCCCGAAGGCTTCTCGCTCGAGGACCGGATCGGCATGGTCGAGGGCAACCTCCGGCTCATCGGTCTCGTCCGCGGCTTCGCGCCCTTCGTCCTGATCGTGGGACACGGATCGATGTCGACGAACAACCAGTTCGCCTCGGGATACCAGTGCGGTGCCTGCGGTGGAAAGCGCGGCGGCATCAACGCCCGGGTCTTCTGCGACTTCGCCAACGACCCGGCCGTGCGAGCCGGCCTCGCAGCGCGCGGTCTCGCCGTTCCCGAATCGACCGTCTTCGTCCCGGCCGAGCACGACACTTCCCTCGACGTCTTCCGCTGGTTCGATCTCGAGCGGCTCTCCCCCGCCCAGCGCGGCGGGCTCGAACGGATCCGGAGCCAGATCGAGCAGGCGCTCGACCGGAACGCGAAGGAGCGATCGCGCCGATTCGAGGACATCCGACTCGACGAGCCGGTCGCCTCGGCCGCCGCGCGGATGCGCGTGCGCACTGCGGACTTCGCCGAGACGCGCCCCGAGTACAACCACGCGACCAACGCCGCCTGCGTCATCGGCCGGCGCGCGTTGACGCGCGGACTCTTCCTCGATCGGCGACCGTTCATGGTCTCCTACGACCCGACCACCGACGACGCGGAGGGCTCGCTCCTGCACCGCCTGATGGGCGCCCCGCTTCCGGTCTGCGCCGGGATCAGCCTCGAATACTTCTTCTCCACGATGGATCCCGTCCGCTTCGGCTGCGGCACCAAGCTGCCGCACAACGTCGTCGGCCTGCTCGGCGTCTCGAACGGAGCCGACGGCGATCTGCGGCCGGGGCTCTGGCGCCAGACGACGGAGATCCACGACCCGATCCGGCTCGTGACGCTGGTCGAAGCCGAGCCCGAGATCGTCACGCGGGTCCTCTCCCGCCTGCCTGCGGTACGCAACAGCGTCGTCCATTCCTGGATCCATCTCTTCGCCTGCTCACCGTCCGGCCGCGGCTTCTTCCGCTGGGAGGGCGAAGGCTTCGAGCCCTATGCCGCCGCGCCTCACGTGCTCTTCGAGCTCGAATCGTCGCTCGCAGCCTGCGGCCATACCCGGGACTCCATCGCGCCCTGCCTCATCGTGCCGCGGCCCGCGACGCCGGCAGCGGAGGCGGCCGCCTGATGGAAGCGCTCGTTTTCGCCCTCTCTTCCGCGCCGCTGCTGCACGTGCTGACCCTGCTCACCCTGCTGCTCCCCGCGTCGGGATCGCTCGTGCTGATCCTCCTCCACGTGAGCGGCATCCGGCCGCCCGAGCGCTGGGTCGCCGTCGTCTCGGGAACGACGGTCTCCGCGGCCGCGGTCGCCGGCCTGCTGCTCGCACTGCTCACGATGCTGCGCCCGACGCGCGAGTTCGACGAAGTCCTCTGGACGATGTACCGGATCGACGGCTACCACCTCGACGTCTCGATCTTCGTCGATCCGCTGTCGGCGATGCTCACGGCCCTCGGCGCCGCCGTGATTCCCGTGCTGTGTCGCTATTCCGGCCGATACCTCCACAACGAGCCGGGCTATCTGCGCTTCTTCGTGCTGGTCGGCGTGGCCGCGACGGGCTTCTTCTGGTTCGTGCTCGGCGGGAGCGTCGACATGGCCTTCTTCGGCTGGGAGCTGCTCGGGTTGTCGAGCGCCCTGCTGGTCGCGTTCTTCTGGGAGCGCTCCGAGACCGTGATGGCGAGCGGGCGCGTCTTCGCGACCTATCGGGTCGCCGACATCGCGCTGCTCGGCGGCGTCGTCCTCCTGCACCACTACGCCGGGAACTCCAGCTGGGCGACGGTGCTCGGCGTGGGCGAGCTGGAGCACAAGCTCCAGCTCGGTGCCTACCCCGCGACGATCCTGGGCCTCGCCTTCCTGATGGCCGCAATCGGCAAATCGGCCCAGTTCCCGGTGACGGGCTACGTGCTGCGCGCGATGGAGGGGCCGACGCCGTCGAGCGCGCTGTTCTACGGCACGTTGTCGATCCACGCGGGTGTGTACCTGCTGCTGCGCGTCGAGCCGCTGGTCGCCCATGCCCCGATCGTGCGCGTCGCCGTCGTCACCATCGGTCTCCTCACCGCCTTCACCGCCTCGCTCTCGGCGCGCGTGCGTGCGGATGCGAAAGGCGCGCTCGCACTCTCCGCGGCCGCCCAGACCGGCTTGATGCTCGTCGAGATCGGCCTCGGCTGGACGCAGCTCGCGCAATGGCATCTGCTCGCCCACGGCCTGCTCCGCCTCGCGCAGTTCCTGCGATCGCCCTCCTGGCTGCAGGACGCCGAGGCGCGCCGCAGCGATCTCGGCGGCGGCGCCTATCGTGCGGGCTTCCATGTCGAGCAGCTGCTGCCGGTGCGCGTCCGGGAAGTGCTCTACGCCGCTGCACTCTCGCGGTTCGGCCTCGACTCGCTGATCGACCGTGCGTTCACGCGGCCACTCGCCCGCATCGCCCACGTCGTCAGCACGCCGCGACCGCGACTTCGCGAATCGGCGAGCGGCGCGCGGATCGCGGTTCGACGCCCCGCGGAGCCCCGCGCGCCGGCCGCGATCGCGATCCCGACCGCAAGTGCGAAGGAGCAGCAACGATGATCGACGCATTCTTCTGGCTGGTCCTCCCGATCGCGCTGCTCGAGGGCGCACGCATCGCCCGTTTCGAATTCAAGGGAGGCGAGCGAGCCCTCTCCCACACCCTCGCGTTCGGCGCCCTCGAGTTCGCCCTGCTCGCGGGCTGCGCCGCCGCGGCATCGCCCCTCGCCTTCGTCGCGCTCGCTGCGGGCCGCATCGTCGTCGGCTGGAAGCGCGAGGGACGGACCTTCGGCCCCGGGCTCTTGAAGAGCACGCTGGTCGCAGCCGCGATGCTCGTCCTGATGCTGGTGGGCGGCGTCGACAGCTTCGTCGATCTCGCCGGGGCGGACCTCGGCGCGGCCGTGCGACTCGCCGTCGTGCTCCTGATCTGCGCGGCCTGCCTGGTCGCGATCATGCCCGTGCAGGTGGCGGACGAGCAGCGCGAGACACTGGTCGCTCCCCTGGCCTTCATCGCCTTCGCGCGGGTCGCGATCCCGCTCGGCCGGGAGGAGCCGTGGTTCGCCCTGCTCGTCCCGATCGTGGCCGCGACGACGAGTCTTGTCTGCGCGCTCTGGCTGCTGTCCGCGGGCCGCCGCGCGAATCACTTCGAGCCCGCTGCTCTCGTCTCCGAGCTGATCCTGTGCGAGCGGGGCGTCGTGCTCTCGTTCGTCCTGCTCGGGCTCGCTTCGGGCGAGCGCCTCGCCGGGGTCGGGGCACTGCTCGAATGGGGGGCGGGCGCCCTCGCGCTGCTCGCGCTCGAGGCTTCGCTTCGCCGCCGCCCGCTCCCGAAGCCGATGGCGTTCTTCGCGCTCGCGATGACGGTGAGCCTGCCCGGAACCGTCGGATTCATCGCCGAGGATCTGCTGGCCCACGGCCTGCTGGAGCTCCGCCCCTGGCTCGCCGCGGCCTTCGTCGGCGTCAGCGCGATCAACGCCGCGGCGCTCTACCTGGCGCTCGCGCACATCATCGCCGACTGCGGAGAATCCACCGAGGCAGAGCCACGCCCGAGCTTCATGATGCTGACGGCGGCGGGCCTCTCCCTGCTGTTCGGCCTCGTCCCGCAGCCCTTCGTCACGACGGCGACGGCGGCGGAAGGCGTCCTGACCCAGGCCGCGCACCTCGCGGCCCGGCTCGGGACCTGATCGGGCTCGCCCCGGCCTCGGCGGCCGGGAGCCCGATCGACAGGACGGTGCACAGGTAGGGGACCAGACGCCTGCGCGGCAGCACGCTCGACTGCGTCATCATCAGGATCGCGCCCAGCGCGAGCTGCAAGGCCGCCTCGGCGTGGCTGCCGGCAGGCAGCTCCCCGCGTTCCTCGGCCCCTTCGAAGACCTTCCGCCAGCGCGCCACCATCGGATCTCCGTAGCGGGCGCGCAGCCCCGCCTTGAGATCGGGATCGGCCTGGAACTCGGCCTGCAGTGCTGGGAAAGCGCGGGCGACATGCGGGCGGGTCATCTCGCGCACGAGCTCTTCGACGAGCTGCGCGACATCGCCTTCGAACGACCCGGTATCGGGAATCGGCCAGTCGCCGTAATCGGCGAAGATCGCTTCTTCGACCAGCGGCGCGCGGTGGCCCCACCACTGGTAGATCGTCGTGCGCGACGCGCCGGAGCGCCTGGCCACGGCGTCGATGGTGACGCGCGTATAACCGACTTCGAGGACCAGCTCGCGGGCGGCCTGCAGGATCGCAGCGCGACGTTCCTCGTTCCGGGGGCGCCCCCGCACCTTCACCGTCGACGCGTGCACGGGGCTTGACCTCGGCATGCGTTTTACTGTACAAACTGTACTTTAAATAGCAATGGAGCATCTGGCCGGATGTCCTTCGAAGTCGAACCCCTCCCGAACGTCGGCGCCGAGATCGTCGGCTTCGACGTTCGCGAACCCATCGGCGAGGAGACGAAAGCCGAGCTCGAATCCCTCTGGCACGAGCATGCGATCCTGCTGTTCCGCGGGCAGGACATCGA
Organism: Myxococcota bacterium; assembly: GCA_041389425.1. GTDB lineage: Bacteria > Myxococcota_A > UBA9160 > UBA9160 > UBA4427 > UBA4427. The sequence goes on along the minus strand of JAWKRX010000011.1, from coordinate 3,803 downwards.
TCCGGGCCGCCAGATCGAGTTCAGCCGGATCTTCGGCCCGCTCGAACGACATCCCCTCGAGGTCACCCGCTCGCTCGAATACCCCGAGCTCTTCGAGCTCGAGAACGGGGGCGAGAAGGACGCGCCCAACACCGCCTTCTACTTCGGCGAGCCGATCGTGGGCCGGCTCGATTGGCACATGGATCTGCACTACACCGGGCGCCCGAATCGCGGCGCGCTCCTGCGCGCGGTCACCGTCGCCGGCGAGGACGGGCTGACGGGCTTCGGCGATCTCGCCCTCGCCTACGACGCGCTGGACGAAGCGACCAAGCGGCAGATCGCGAACATCGAGGTGGCCTACCGCTTCGAGATGCAGCGCGTGAAATGGCGATTCGTCGATCTCGCCGGGTACGCGCCGGGCCCCCACAGCCCGAAGAAGCCGAGCGACGTCGGATTCCCGGAATTTCCCGACGCCGTGTATCCCGCGGTCGTCCGACATCCCGTGACCGGGCGATCCGTGCTCGAGGTGGTCGAACAATTTCTCGATCGTGTGGTCGATCCCGAGAAGGCCGGACTGAGCGAGGCCGAAGCCGACGCGCTCCTGCACCGCCTCGTGGAACACACACGCAACCCTCGCTTTCACTACTTCCACGAGTGGGAAGCGGGCGACATGATCCTCTGGGACAACTGGCGTGCGATGCACTGCACGACGGGCACGAAGCCCGGAATCAAGCGGAGAATCAACCGGACGACGATCGAAGGCCATTTCACCCTGGGACGTCAGCACGACGCCACCCCGAACTGAGCGAGAACCCCGATGAACGACCTCTTGAAGCAGCTCGCTCCCGTGGAGCGCAAGCACCCCCTCCTCCCGGAGCTCAGCCCCCGGGCCGAGCTCGCACTGCTGTGCCGAGTGCTCTTCCGCGAGGGCTACAACGATCACATCGCAGGGCACATCAGCTACAAGCAAGCCGACGGAACGCTGCTCATGAACCCCTGGGAGCTCGCGTGGGACGAAGTCTGCGCAGAGGACGTTCTGCGCATCGATCCGGCGAGCGGCAAGGTGATCGAAGGCCACTGGAACGTGACGCCCGCCGTCAACGTCCACCTCGAGGTCCACGCCGCGCGCGGCGAGGACGTCCGCGTCGTGATCCACAACCACTCGCGCTTCGGCTCGGTCTGGGCGAGCGCCAGGCGCGTGCCCCCGATCTACGACCAGACGTCCGCGATGGTCGACGGCGAGATCTGCCTCGTCGACGAATACCGGGGAACCGTCGAAGCGAAGGAGCGCGGAGGATCGGCCGTCGCCACGCTGGGAGGCGCCAAGTGGGCCCTGCTCGCGAACCACGGTGTCCTGTTGGTGGCCGGCTCCATCTCCCAGGCCTATCTGCGCGCCGCAACCCTCGAATGGCGCTGCCGCCACGCCTGGCACGTCGAGGCGCTCGGGGGCGGCGCGCCGCTCGACCCGGCGGTCGCCGAGGAAACCGGCGCGCGGATCGACACCAACGGCTTCCCCTTCCTCTGGGAGGCCGAGGCCCGGCGAGAGCTGCGTGCGCATCCGGAAGCGCTGACTTCGGCACCTCCGCTGACGTGCAGGACCTCCTGATCGGCGTCGCGACCCGGAACGAAAAAGCCCGCCCCACAACGTGGGACGGGCTTCTTCTTGAGTGGAGCACGAGACCAGATTCGAACTGGCGACCCTCACGTTGGCAACGTGATGCTCTACCAACTGAGCTACTCGTGCGTCGAATCGTCGAGCGCGGTCGGCCGGTTGGTGCGGCGCCGCGGGACCCAGTGTTTAAACGACGGCCGCCCTGCCGTCAAGAATCCCGGAGAGGCTGGCCCCTCGTTTTCGACGGCCTGCCGATCAGGCCGGGCGAGCCACCGTCCGGGCCGCCCGGAGACCCGCCCGCTCGACTCGCGTCGGCCCGCCGAGCCCCCTGCCCGACCGACGACCGACAGGAATGGGCCGGGAGCCCCGGGGCCCCCGCCCCGCCTAGAGCCGCGTGATCTTCTCCCGGTCCTGCTGGACCCCCTTGGTCGCATTGCGCGTATCGAAGACCCGGGGGCCGACCCGGACGACCCGTTCGTAGTCGACGCCCGGGTGATCCGTCAGGACGACCACGAGGTCCGATCGTTTCAGGGCGTCGTCGGTGAGATCGACCGACTTGAACCGCTCGCCGGCGATCTCGCACTCGGCCACGAACGGATCGTGGTAGCGGACGTCCGCGCCCCGAGCCCGGAGCCCGGCGATCACGTCGAGGGCCGGCGACTCCCGCATGTCGTCGACGGAGGCCTTGTAGGCGACGCCGAGGACCAGGATCTGCGAGCCGTTCACCGCCAGGCGATCCTCGTTCAGCATCTCCGCGATGCGATCGACGACGTGGTCGGGCATCGCCGAGTTGACCTCGGTCGCCAGCTCGATGAAGCGCGCCGGGAAGTTCAGCGACTTCATCTTCCACGAGAGGTAGGCGGGATCGACGGGGATGCAGTGGCCGCCCAGACCGGGGCCGGGGGTGAACTTCATGAAGCCGTACGGCTTGGTCGCCGCCGCGTCGATGACCTCCCAGACGTCGAGGTCGAGCTTCTCGCACATCAGCGCGACCTCGTTGACGAGGCCGATGTTGATCATGCGGAAGGTGTTCTCGAGCAGCTTCACCATTTCGGCCGCCTGCGTCGACGAGACGGGCACGATGGTCTCGAAGACCGTCGCGAAGACCTGGCAGGCGAGCTGGGTGCAGAGCGGCGTCTCGCCGCCCACGACCTTCGGCACGTTCTTGACCTTGAACTTCGTGTTCGCGGGATCGATGCGCTCCGGCGCGAAGGCCAGCGAGAAGTCCTTGCCGATCGTCAGGCCCGCGTCCTCGAGCAGCGGGATCACGAACTCGTGGGTGGTCCCGGGATAGGTCGTGCTGCCGAGGATGATGAGCTGGCCCTCGCGCAGATGCTTGCGGATCTCGTCGACGGCCGAAGCGATGAACGAGACGTCTGGATCGCGGGTCTTGCGCAGCGGGGTCGGGACGCAGATGTTGATGACGTCCATCTCGGCGAGCGCGTCGAAATCGCTCGTGGCCGAGAACTTCTTCGCCCCGATCAATCGCGCGATCTCGCCCGAATCGACGTCGCCGATGTACGAGCGCCCCTGCCCGAGCGAGCGGATCTTCGTGGCGTCGATGTCGAAGCCGGTCACGATGAATCCGGCGTTCGCGAGCTCCACGGCGAGCGGAAGCCCGACATAACCGAGTCCGATCACGCCGATGCGCGCCTCGCGGGCGTCGATGCGGCGGCGCAGGTCTTCGAGCTTGCTCATGCCTTGGATCCTTCTGTCTTCGAACCGGACGGCTCGCCGGCGTCGGGGCGACGCCAGCCGAAATAGTCCGAGAAATAGAGATAACCCGACCAGAGGGTGAGTACCGTGGCGATCGCGAGAAGTGTCATCCCGAGATCGTGGGCGGGCAGACCGAGGGTCTCGTAATGAAAGAGGAGTGCAGCCGTCGCGACGGTCTGGGCGATCGTCTTGAGCTTGCCCGGCCCGGTGGCGGCCACGACCTGCCCCTGGGAGGAAGCGATCCCCCGCAGCCCGGTCACCGCCAGCTCCCGACCCACGATCACGACGACCATGCCGGACGCCCAGAGGGGAATCCGTCCGATCGCGAGCAGCATGATGAGGGCCGTCGAGACGATCAGCTTGTCGGCCAGGGGATCGAGCAGCTTGCCGATCCGGGTGATGTCCCGGCCGCCCTTTCGCCGAGCGAGCCAGCCGTCGAGGATGTCGGTCACGGCGGCGAGGATGAACGCCCAGGCCATGAAGCGGCTGCCCGAGA
>JAWKRX010000010.1:0-159186 GCA_041389425.1 Myxococcota bacterium | reverse complement strand
TCGTGCGCAACCCGAGCGCCGCGTTCACGCGTCCCACCGAGGACGAGTGGTACAAGGCCGCCTACTCCGATCCGGCGAACCCGGGTACCTATCACGCGCATCCGACCGGCTCTCCGATCGCGACGAGCTGTACGGCGCCGAACGCGCTCCCCGATTCGGCCAACTGCGACGGCGCCGTCGGGGCCACGACCGATGTCGGCAGCTACCCGGGCTCGGCGAGCGCGAACGCCGCGTTCGACCTGGGCGGCAACGTCTGGGAATGGACCGAGAGCATCGCTGGCGTGAATCGGCGCATCCGGGGCGGCTCGTTCACCTCGCCCGCCGCGACGCTCACCGCGACCAGCTCCGGCTTCGACGAGGATCCGCTCGCGGCGGATGCGGAGCTCGGGTTCCGGGTGGTCCCGGAGCCGGGCCCGATCGGCGGGCTGGTGGCAGGATGGACCGCGCTCGCAGCGGCAGCCGCGACGCGCAGGCGGCCGCCGCTCGACACGAATCGGACGAGCTGAATACACCCTTCCGCGTCTGGACTGGCTAGAAGTGCAGGAAATGTCCGTCGCGGACGGCAATGGATAGCACCCACGCACGGCAGGCTGGTGCTGCCTCGTGCCGAGGCGGACCTGTTTTGAGGCAGGCTGGAGCTGCAGACGCCAACTCCGTCGATCCCCGAGATCGCCACCGTACGAAGAAGCCGGTCGGGCATGGGGCGCCCGCGACGATCTTCGCTTCGGTCCCATCCTGGCATGGGGCAACGGCCGAATTCCGCCTCGTCGGACGCGCAACACTGAGAGCGGTCGGCAAGTCAGGCGTCCGACTCTCGGCGCCTTCGTCACATCGCTCGACGACTCTCCCGACGGGTCGCAGCAGCGAGCCCTGCCAGACCGAGGCCCATCAGGACGGCCGTGCCGGGCTCCGGCATGTAGAAGAAGCTCACGCCAACGGCCTCCTCCGTCAGACCGTTCGGCAGGTCGACGAGGTCTCCCTCATAAGAGGTGTCGACGAAGAACGCGAAATCCGGCACCCACTCGAGGACCTGAAACGTCACCCGAAACATCGCGGTCCCCAACACACCATCGAGCCCCTGGTCCGCCCCGCCCAGGGCGGTGATCGGGCTCCCTGAGGCGGAGAGCGCGAACTGGACGCGGGGGCCGAAGGCGCCGAGCGAATTCTCGACCAGCGTTCGCTGCGTGCCGTTCGCGGTGCCGGCCCCATTGGTCAAGCCGCCGAAGCAGAGGCCGGGGCCGAGGCAGATCGCGTTGAAGTAGTTCCCGACCGCTTCGCCGCGGATGAATCGGAAAATGCCACCGTAGCCGTGGACCGACGCGCCGATCCCCTGAATCGGCGAGCCCGCCGAAGCGGTCATGACGATCTCGAGCGTGAAGACATCGCCCGGCACGAGCCGATCCGGAGCTCCGGTCGCGCTGATCGTGACCAGCGCGCCCGCGGTCGAGGCCGCGAAGAAGGTCGCCGCCGTCGCGAGAATCGAAACGATTCGCCGCATGTCGGATCCCTTCAATCGAACTCGAGCGTTTCGACTCAACGATCGCAGCTCGTGTCAGGACGACCCGCTCGTCGTGAGGCGGGCCCGCTTCCGCCTCGCCCTGACCAGGACACGACCCGTGGTCCAATCTGGGGGGGGTGACGCAGAGCGGTGTGCTGCGCTAGCACCTCTGCATGGGAAGGGGCCGCCGGCTCCGCACTCGAGGTGCGGTCGCGAGCGGCGCAGATGCCCCTCAATGGCCACTCGATGGTTTGCCATCGAAAGGGACGTCATGCACACCGACTGCTCCAAACGCTCGACGCTCGCCTGCCTCGCCCTGCTCGCCGTCGCGACGCTCTTCGGCGTTCGCCCCGCTGCCGCCGGCTCGATCGACGTCAACGGCACGGTGACCGCCTCGGGCCTGAACACCGGGACGATCATGGCCTACAACCCCTTCCTCATCCATCCGTTCAGCGCGCTCGATGGCGGAACGGGCGCCGCGACGAACATCTCCGGCATTTCGACGCTCGCCGGCGTGAACCCGGCGGACCTCACGATCACCTTCGGCGACCTCGAGCGGACCGGGACGAGCTTCGCCGGCGGCTGTACCCCGACGCCCGCCGCCAACTGCAGCTTCGTCACGAACCATTGGGGCAATACCGACGCCGGAGCCCCGTACTTCGACATCCAGCTCGCCGGCACGGGCACCATCCTGAGCGGCGAGATCCAATTCTGGAACACGACGACGAACACGACCTACCCGAGCACGAGCTTCGGCCAGGGATCCGGCGTCGGCCTGATCGTCTTCACCGGCGGTCTCGCGCCCTATTTCGGCGAGGTCCTCGGCCTGACCGCCGGGACCGGACTCGCCGAGATCTCGACCGACAGCTTCAACGCGCTCTGCCTGCCGGGCTCGGATCCCTGCGCGTTCACGCTCGATGCGACCCTGACCTTCGTCCCCGAACCGACGACGGCCGTGTTCATGGGACTCGGACTCGCCTCTCTCGCCACGGGCCGACCGCGCACGAGGCGTTAGGCAGATCTCACGAAGCGAGCCCCTCGCGCGCCGAGGCGCGTCCGCCGAGCACGTCGCCGGCGACCTCCGAGGCGACGACGTGAGCCGCGGCCATCGGTCTCGTACGAACTGACGGGCAAAACGCGCCGCGACCCCCGATGCGCGGCGCCGGTTCACGACCGGAACGTCACGAATCAGCGAGACGTGATTTCGCGGATGCGCCCCAACCCCCTCAGGTGGAGCAGCGCCAGGAAGAGACCGGCGGCGAAGGCCGGCTCCGGCAGCTCGATCGCCCCGACGTCGCAGCGCGCGGTGGAATCGCCGTCGCCGTCGATCGGGCGGCCCGTTCCGAGCTGATCGACGGGGGGACACGTCGTGTCGTCGCCCGCATCGATGACCGGACTGCCGGCGAGCGGGAAGTGGCCGATGCCGCCGATGCGCGGCGTGATCATCGGATCGACGCTCGCCTGATCTCCGCTCCCCGCGTCCGACGGGAAGCAGCTGCCGTCGTCGGAGACGTTCGAACCGAGGGAGGTGACGGCCGCTGCGCAGTTGGGCGCTCCCGTTCCGGCCGATGCGACGATCGAGCCGAGAAGCTGGGCGGCGCCGGCGAGGTTCGGCGGAAGGAGGCTCGTCGTCGAATAATTCCCGACGATCGTGCTGTTCTGGATTCGCGTGACGGCGCCCAGGGGCATGTGGACGCCGACGCCGAAGAGAGCCGAGCTCGACGCGTCCGTGTTTCCGCTGATCGTGCTGTTCACGATCGCGTGGGGGCCGAGCCGGTCGAGCCAGACACCGCCACCCGAGTTCGCTGAGTGATTGTTCTCGATCAGGCTTCGGACCAGAGTCACCGCTCCTCCCGATGCCGAGGTCCCGGCCAGCTGCCTGATCCCGCCGCCTCCGCCGGTCGCGGAATTCCCGCTGACCCGACTATCGATCAAGAGCGCCGTCTCCTCGAAGGCGATGCCGCCTCCTTCCGAGGTCGTCGAGTTTCCCAGCACGAGCCCCCGGATGAGGGTCAGCGCACCGCCCTCGACGTGGATGCCTCCGGCGAAGAAGGAGGAGGTGGTGTTGTTCAGGACGACCGAGTCCATCATGAAAAGATCGGCCCGGTCGATCCACAGGCTGTAGGACGCATCGCGATGATCCCTCACCCAGGTATCGATGAGTCGCGTGTTCGAGCTCGAATCCATGCCGCAGCCGCCGGGAAGCGTCGGGTGTCCGCGGACGGTCACTCCGACCACCGTCAGCTCGGCGTCGAAGCCGGCGCTGAGCGCGCAGCTGCCATTGCCCTGGATCACCGTCTGCGCGGCGCCCGCCGGCGCGATCAGGACCAGCGGATCCGCCACGGCGAAGGCCGCATCCGGCTGGGGCGAATAGCTGCCCGCAGGCAATCGGATGCCCTGGACGCCGGCGAGGGCGTTCGCCTCCTCGATCGCCGCCTGCAGCGTGCACGCGAGCGAGGCCGTCTGGCAGAGGCCGTCGCCGGCCAGGAGGTCCGAATCGCTCGCCTCGGAATCGACGACGAGCTCCCCCGCCTCGCTCGCCCGGGTCGGATCGAAGAGGCAGCCCGGATCGCGAAGGTCGATCGTGCCGTCCGCGTCGTCGTCGATCCCGTCGTCGCAGACGGTGCCGAGGCGCTCGATCCCGGCCGGATCGTTCGCGCAGGACGGGTCTTCCCGGAAATCGGTCCAGCCATCGCCATCGTTGTCGAGGCCGTCGTCGCATTCGGTCCCGAGCTGCTCGGATTCGCCTTCGAGGTTTCCCTGGCAGGAGGGATCGGCGAGATCCGCGAATCCATCGCCGTCGTTGTCGAGATCGTCGTCGCAGGCGGTCCCCGCGCGCTCGGATCCCAGGATCTTTCCGTCGCAGGACGGATCGCTCTCGTCCATCAGGCCGTCGCCGTCGTCGTCGATCCCATTGAAACACTCGGGCATGCCGATCGCCCACTCCACGCGGGCGAAGTGGCCCCGCCCCTGGGCGCCGGCCTCTCCCGATCCGAAACCGAATTGCGTCGGGCTGCCCGAACCGGAGTCGAAGAAGAACGCGTTGTTCGCGACGCGGACGCCGTCGATGAAGAGATGGGCGAGCCCCGACGGGGTATAGACGATTTCGTATCGCACGAAGGCCGAGTTGCCGACGCCTTCCGACGTGATCGGCACGTTCCCGAAGCGGGCGATCGGATCGCCATCGGCGTCCGCGCCCAGATGGAGCACGAAGCGCTCGCCCGCGCCGGCCGGGCCCTCGTCGTATACGACGGAGATGCCGGAGTCGACCGGATCGGCGAGCCCCGCCTGTGCATCGGCGTCCGTCGCGACGCGCACGTCGGCCCGCAGCGTCCATCCGGACGCCCGCCCATCCGCCACGTCGGACACGCTCGGCGACTGCACGTATCGGTAGCGCGACTGCGCAGCGCCCGAGCGATCATCGATGCCCCAGGCCGCGATCCCGCAGCCCGCACAGCCCGGATCCGGCGAGAGCGGCCCGACCTCGATCGCCGACAGGCCCGCATCGAGGGGCCCCGGGACGGTCCCCTGATCGATCGGATCGATCGCCCATGGCATCGCCGCGGCCGTCGGATCGACGTCTCCGATGTGTCGAAAGAGCGGAGTGAGCTGGGCTTCGGCGGCAGTCCCGAGCAGGAGCGCGGCAGCGCAGATTCCGATCGGGAGGAGGCCTGCTTGTTTCACCCTGCGTCGAGCCTCCGTCGATGTTTCCATCGCAGCCTACAGGACTGACCCTGGAATCTCGACGGCAATTGGCCGTTTCACGCGGATGCCCCGGCAACGCACGCGCAACACAGCCGTGGCTCAGCCGGTATGGGCGAGATCGAACTCGCGAGCGCGGCGAGAGAGCTCGATTCCTCTGCAGCCCGGCGACGATCGCAACTCGTCCCCCGAGCCGCCGGGATCGCTCAATCCTCCCCGAACGCCTCGTCGAGAAACGCCTGCAGCTGCGCCCGGTGGATGCGCGGCGATCCCACCGCCGGGCTCGCCGATTCCGCGCGCCCCGCGTACTCGATCTTCTGCTTGTCACCGAGGATCGACTGCAGCCGATCGCGCACGAAGGTCCAGGGCCCCATGTTGCGCGGCTCCTCCTGGACCCAGATGCGCGACTTCGCCGCCGAATAGCGCCCGAAGATCTCCGCGAGCTTCGCCTCGGGCCAGGGGTAGATCTGCTCGACGCGCACGATCGCGATCTCGTGCTCGCTGCCCGCGAAGCGCTTGGCCCGCTCTTCCTTGAGGTCGTAGTAGACCTTGCCGGAGCAGACGAGCACACGGGAGACCTGGCTCGGATTCGCGGCGGCGATCTCGTCGTCGATGACGTGCTGGAAATGGCCCTGGGTCAGCTCTTCGATCTTCGACGCGGCCTTGGGATGGCGCAGCAGGCTCTTCGGCGTGAAGACGACGAGCGGCGCGCGATAGGGCCTTCGCATCTGGCGGCGCAGCACGTGGAAGTACTGCCCGGGCGTCGTGCAGTTGACGATCTGGAGGTTGTCCTCGGCGCAGACCTGCAGGAAGCGCTCGATGCGGGCGCTCGAATGCTCGGGCCCCTGCCCTTCGTAGCCGTGCGGGAGCAGCATCACGAGGCCGCTCATGCGGCCCCATTTCACGTGGGCCGAGGTGATGAACTGATCGATGATCACCTGGGCGCCGTTCACGAAATCGCCGAACTGCGCCTCCCAGAGCACGAGGCTCGAGGGATCCGCCACCGAATAGCCGTATTCGAAGCCGAGCACGGCGGCCTCGGAGAGCAGGCTGTCGTAGACCTCGAAGCGGGCCTGGTTGTCGGCGATGTGGTCGAGCGGCGCGTACTCCTCGCCGGAGTCCTGATCGACGAGCACCGCATGGCGATGCGAGAACGTCCCGCGCGAGCTGTCCTGGCCCGAGAGGCGGACGGGCGTGCCTTCGAGCAGGAGCGAGCCGAAGGCCAGCGCCTCGCCGAGGCCCCAATCGACGCCGACGCCCTCGGCGACCGCCTTGCGGCGCTGATCGAGCACGACCTGCAGCTTCGGATGCACGTTGAAATAGCCCGGCACGCGCCCGATGCCGGCGACGATCCGCGTGAGGGTCTCGTGCGGAACGGCGGTGACGGGATCCTGTTCGGGACGCGTCCGCGAGAAGCCGGCCCAGGGCCCGCGCGTTTCGTAGGGCTCGTCGGGGCCGGGCGGCTGGGTCTGGATGCTCTCGAGCGCCTGCTTGAGGGCGTCCTGGCGCTGCTGCTCGATGCGGTCGACTTCCTCGCGCGTCAGATGACCGCCCATCACGAGCTTCTCGCGGTAGAGCGTGCCGATCGACTTCTTGTCGCGGATCTTGCGGTAGAGACGGGGCTGGGTGAAGCCGGGTTCGTCGCCCTCGTTGTGGCCGTGGCGGCGGTAGCAGACGAGATCGATCAGGACGTCGTCGCCGAAGCGCTGACGATAGGCGACCGCCATCTTCGTCACGTGGGCGACCGCCTCGGGATGATCGCCGTTCACGTGGAAGATCGGGATCTGGATCATCTTCGCCACGTCGCTGCAGTAGAGCGTCGAGCGCGCTTCGGAGGGCGTGGTGGTATAGCCGATTTGATTGTTGACGATGACGTGCACCGTGCCGCCGGTCGAATAGCCGTTCAGCTGCGAGAGGTTCAGCGTCTCGGTGACGATCCCCTGCCCGGCGAACGCGGCGTCGCCGTGGATCATGAGCGGCATGATCGACTGGCCTTCCGGATCGCCGGCACGGACCTGCTTCGCCTTCGCGCGCCCGACGACCACGGGATCGACGGCCTCGAGATGCGAGGGATTCGAGGTGAGCGTCAGGTGGACGCGCTCGCCGGTCGCGACGGTGCGGTCGAGGGTGAAGCCCTTGTGATATTTCACGTCGCCGGAGCCGAAGGGCGCATCGACGTCGGGCGAGTCCTCGAACTCGGAGAAGACCGATTCGTAGCTCTTGCCGAGGATGTTCACGAGCACGTTCAGCCGCCCGCGATGGGCCATGCCGAAGACGATCTCGCGGATGCCGTGCGAAGGCGCGCTCTCCACGATCAGATCGAGCAGCGGGATGAGCGACTCGCCGCCTTCGAGCGAGAAGCGCTTCTGCCCGAGGAACTTCGTGTGGAGGAAGCTCTCGAAGAGCTCCGCGGCGGCGAGGTTCTCGAGGATGCGCTTGCGCGCGGCGTCGTCGAGGTTCGGATGGTTCTGGGAGCGCTCCATCTGCTCGCGCAGCCAGGCGCGGCGGGTGGGATCCTGGACGTGGGTGAACTCGACGCCGATCGGGCCGCAGTAGGTCTTGCCGAGGCGCGACAGGATCTCGCGCAGGGTCTGCACCGACCCCCCCGGCAGATCGCCGGCGATGAAGAGCTGATCGAGGTCCTCGTTGCCGAAGCCGTAGTGGGCCGGATCGAGCTCCGGGAAATAGGTCGAGTGGGCGCCGAGGGGATCGAACTGGGCGATCCGATGGCCGCGGGCGCGATAGGCGTGGATCAGGCGGAGGACGCGGGCGTGCTTGTCGGCCGTATGCAGCAGGCGGGCGTCCGATCGGGGCGAGGCCGGATCGACTGCCGAGGCGGCGTCCGGGTGCGGCGCGCTCGCCGGCGGCGCCATCGGCGCGGCGGCGGCCGGAGCAGCCGGCGTGGTCGACGCCGGACCGGGGGCGCTCCCGGAGACGGCGGAATGGCGGGTCTGCGCCGTCTGGCGCACGGCATCGCGGACGGCGCGCGCGTCGAGCGGCCCGCCGAACTCCGCGGACCAGCTCGCGTCGACCGAGCGCTCGTCGATCCGGTACTGGGACTCGACGACCTCCTCGACCCAGCCGGCATTGATCCCGAACTGCTCGAGGTACCGGGTCTGGGGCGGGATCGGCTCGTCCCCGTCGGCCGCCGGGCCGGACTGGGGCGCACGGTCGGCGTTCGGCCGGCCGGAATTCGAGTCGAACTGGCTCATCGCAAGCGTCTCCAAAGGCGGCGGGTCGTGGCAGTCTACCGGGCATCGGCCGTCCCGGCCGGAGGCTCAAGCCTCCCCGCCTGCGCCGCCCCGCATTTCGGGACCCGTGCAAACACCGTCGGTTTCCCGATCCTGTGCGAATGCCTGCTCCGGTCCCGTTTGCTCAAGGCTTCTATGCACGCGATGCCCGCGCCGTCGCCGCGGACCTGATCGGCTGTCGACTGGTCCACCGGCTCCCGGACGGCGAGCGCCTCGTGCTGCGCCTGGTCGAGGTCGAAGCCTATCTCGGCGACGGCTCCGATCCAGCCTCGCACGCCCACCGCGGCCCCACGGCGCGCAATCGCTCGATGTTCGGCCCGCCCGGCCGGCTCTACGCCTATCTCAGCCACGGGATCCACACCTGCGTGAACGTCGTCTGCGACGCCGAGGGCATCGGCGCAGCCGTCCTGCTGCGTGCGGGGGAGCCGACCTGCGGCGAAGATCGCATGCGCCGCCACCGCGGCCCGATCGCCCGGCGCGGCGGACGTCGAGCCATCGCCTCCGGCCCCGGACGCCTGGCCACCGCCCTCGGACTCGCCCTCGCCGACGATGGCCGCACGCTCCTGCGCGGCGCCCTCACGATCCTGCCCCCGGACGAGAGCGCGCCGCCCGCCCGGGTCGCAACCGGTCCCCGCGTCGGCATCACGAAGGCGGCGGACCTCCCCTACCGCTATTTCGATCCGGAGAGCGACTGCGTCTCGCCCTTTCGCCCGGGCCGGAGCCGGCGCGGAGGCGAGCACGGGCGCGCCGATCAGCCCTTCTTGCCGGGCCCCGGCGCGAGGATCGCGAGCACGACGAGCTTCGACTCGCCGTCGTTGCGGATGCCGTGCGGGACGCCCGAGGGCGCGACCAGCATCTCGCCCGGCTGCATCGGGATCTCCCGGTCCTCGAGCAGGAAGCGGCCTCGCCCCTCGAGCACGTGATAGACCTTGTCGATGCCTTCGTGGGCGTGGAGGGCATGGGCCTGCCCGGGCAGGAACGCGTTCAGCCCCACGAGAATCCGCTCGGATTCAAAGAGGGTCGCCTTGCCCATCTTCTCGGGATGGAAGACCGCGAAGGTCTCGGGGCGCAGGCTCTCGGGATGCTCGGGCGGGTTCGCCATGTTCGTCTCTCTCCTCGATCGGGGCGACGTCGGCCCCGGGTCGTTCATGCGGGTTGCGCGGCAGCGGGCAGCAGGCGCTCGATCCATTCGATCACGATCCGAGGGTCCTCCATCGGAAACAGGTGCTGCCCGTCGACTCCCTCGACCCGCGCGTTCGGGGCCCGGCGCGCGAGGGCCTCGTAGTAGGGCCGCGAGAAGTTGCCGCGTCCGGCGTGCAGGATCACGAGCTCGGGGGCGAGCCGCGCGAAGGGCTCCATCAGATCGAAGAGCCCGGCGCTCGCGAAGATGGCCCCCTCGACTTGCGGGGCGCATTTCAGGACCCGCTCGCCGCTCTCGAGCTCGTGCATGCCGAGCCCGACGTAGAGCGCGAGGGCTTCGGGCGTGAAGTCGGCGTAGAGCGCGCGCGAACGGCAGTGCGCGTAGGCCTCGGCGGCCGAAGGAAATCGATCGCGGCGCTTGCGAGCGGACTCGGCCAGAGGATTGCCCAATCGCTTCGCTTCGCTCCTCCCCGCGTCGGCCGAGGCGGAAGGCGCCGGCGGCAGCAGCACGGGATCGCAGAGCAGAAGACGCTCGAAGCGCTCCGGTCGCAAGACCGCGTTCGCCGCGACGAGCGCGCCGCCCATCGAGTGGCCTACACCGAGCGCGATCCGCCCGATCCCCGTCCGCTCGAGCAGCGCTGCGAGGGCGTGGTCGACGTCCGCGGCGAGCGTCGTCCACGCATAGGCGGCCGGATCCGCGCCGGCGTCGACCGGCGTCGAATCCCCGTGTCCCCGGACGTCGATCGCGACGATCCGGAAACGCCTGCGCAGCGCCGACGCGATCGGCGCCCAGGTCGCCGCACAGAATCCGTTCGCGTGCAGCAGGACGACGAGCGGCCCCTCCCCGCCCCAATCGAGATAGGCGAGCTCCACGTCCGGCGTCGCCCCGGGCAGGCGCCCGCGCGCCGCGCCGTCGACGAGCGGCAGCGCCCGCTGCCAGGCGTCCTGCCAGACCCGCTCGCGCTCGCGTCCGTCCTGCGTCGCCGCTTCGCTCGTCAAACCCACCGTCCTCCGTTCGGCGCGCCTTCGCACACCGATCCCGACCCCGCTGCACCCCTCGGCTTCGCCGCGGCGCGAGCGCCGTGCCCCCTCGCGACGCCGCGAGCGACGCCGCGCCCGTCGCCGCGCAAACGGCCTATGCTGCAGCGGCCGTGACCCCGCCGACGCCCCTCTTCGACGAACGCCTTCGCCTCCAGACCGCCGAGCGCCTCGCGCGTTTTCCGCGCCAGGCATCCAGCGACGGCTCGCTGCGCCCCGCGGCGGTCACCCTCGTGCTGACGCCGGGGGAGCACGGCGAAGCCTGCTTCGTCATCACGCGCCGTGCCCCGCGCCTCGCCCGCCACGCCCATCAATGGGCCCTGCCCGGCGGCCGCCTCGACGCGGGTGAGACCGCGATCGAAGCCGCCCTGCGCGAGACCGAGGAGGAAGTCGGGCTGCGCCTCTCGCCGAGCTCCGTGCTCGGCCTGCTCGACGATTTCCCGACGCGCTCCGGCTTCTGCATGACGCCCATCGTCGCCTGGGCCGAGGCCGGCCAGACGCCGGTCGGCAACCCCGACGAGGTCGAGCGCGTCCATCTCGTTCCGCTCGGCGAGCTGCTGAAGCCCGAGGTCCCCGTCCTGCGCCAGATCCCCGAGAGCGACCGCCCCGTCCTCTCGATCCCGATGCTCGGCACCCTGATCCACAGCCCCACCGCGGCGATCCTCTACCAGCTGCGCGAAGTCGTGCTCGCCGACCGGCCGACGCGCGTCGCCCACTACGAGCAGCCCCTCTTCGCCTGGAAGTGAAAGCCGCGGGCGCCTAACCCGAGATCGCCTTGCCCTCGCGCAGCTTCGCGATCTCGTCCGCCTTGAAGCCGAAGCTGGTGAGGACCTCCTCCGTGTGCTCGCCCGGCCGGGCCGGCGGGCGATCGAGCTCGGCGGGGGTGCGGCTGAAGCGGGGGGACGGCGCGGGCTGCATCAGGCCGTGTTTTTCGACGTAGGTCGCGCGGTGGGCGATATGCGGATGCTGGGCGACCTCTTTCATCGAGAGGACGGGGGCGAAGCAGATGTCGCTGCCCTCCATCAGGGCGCACCATTCGTCGCGGGTCTTCGTCTTGAAGAGGGCCTCGAAGCGCGTCTTCATCTCGGGCCATTTCGAGCGGTCGTTCTGGCCGGGCAGCGTCTTCGGATCGAGGCCGAGCTTCTCGATCAGCTCGGCGTAGAACTGGGGCTCGATCGAGCCGAGCGAGATGAAGAGGCCGTCCTTCGTCTCGTAGGTGTCGTAGTAGTGGGCGCCGGTATCGAGGATGTTGGTTCCGCGCTCGCCACCCCAGGCGCCCATCGCGAGCATGCCGTGGAAGAAGCCCATCAGCGTCGAGGCGCCGTCGACCATCGCGGCGTCGATGACCTGCCCCTTGCCCGAGCTCGCGCGCTCGACGAGTGCCGCGGCGATCCCGAACGCGAGCAGCATGCCGCCGCCGCCGAAATCCCCGACGAGGTTGAGCGGCGGGGTCGGTTTCTGGCCGAGGCGGCCGATCGGCTCGAGGGCGCCAGCGAGGGCGATGTAGTTGATGTCGTGACCCGCGGCGTGGGCCATCGGACCGTCCTGCCCCCAGCCCGTCATGCGGCCGTAGACGAGGCGCGGATTGCGGGCGAGGCAGACGTCGGGGCCGAGCCCGAGGCGCTCCATCACACCGGGCCGGAAGCCCTCGAGCAGGACGTCGGCCTGCTCGACGAGGCGCAGGACGACCTCGACGCCCTGCGGCGATTTGAGGTCGACGGCGACGCTGCGCCGGCCACGGGCGAGCACGTCGATCGGGGCGCGGCCCATGTCGCGGCCGTGGGTCGCGCGATCGATGCGGACGACGTCGGCCCCCATGTCCGCGAGCATCATGCCGCAGAACGGTCCCGGGCCGATGCCCGCGATCTCGAGAACCCGGATGCCGGAAAGCGGTCCCTTGCCCATTTCAATGATCTCCCTGCTGAAATCGTCCGGAGCGTTCGGCCCGCTCGGAGCCGTCGCCGCCAATCGTTCTGCGCGCCCGACTACTCTTCTTTGAAGGTGTTCTCGGCGTCGCCCGTGAGCACCGCCTTCAGGACCTTCCCCGTCGCGTTGCGCGGCAGCGGCTCGCTGCGGATCTCGACGTGGGTGGGGACCTTGTAGTAGGCGAGCGTCTGCCCGACCCAGTCCTGGATCACCTTCGCCGAGAGCTGCGCGCCGGGCTTCGGCACGACGACGGCCTTCACTTCCTGGCCGAGCTCGCGGTGGTCGACGCCGACGACCGCGACCTCCTCGACGCCCGGGTGGTCCTCGATCCGGTTCTCGATCTCGAGCGGGTAGATGTTCTCGCCGCCGCGGATGATGAGATCGCGCTTGCGCGAGGCGAGGAAGAGCAGGCCCTTCGAGATCCGGCCGATGTCGCCGGTGCGCAGCCAGCCGCCGGGGAAGAACGCTTCCTCGCTCGCCTTGGGATTGCGCCAGTAGCCGAGCATCACGTTCGGGCCGCGCACGCAGATGTTGCCCTCTTCGTTCTCGCCGAGGCGCTGCCCCGCGTCGTCGAAGATCGCGACTTCATTGCCCGGGATCGTGCGGCCCGCGGTATCGGGGTGGGCTTCGAGCATCTCGGCGCTCGCCATCGCGCAGAGCCCGCCGCATTCGGTCAGGCCGTAGCCGACGTTGAAGTCGCCGGCGGCCTGCGGGAGCTTCTCGCGCAGGGTGCGCTGCAGATCCGGAGAGAAGGCGGAGCCGCCGCCGCCGGTCGAACGGATCTGGCGGAACTTCTCGGGCTCGAACTCGGGATGCTCGACGAGGCGCCAGAGCTGGGTCGTGATGCCGCCCCAGCGCGTCACGCCTTCGGCGAGCGTCAGCTGCATGATCTTCTTCGGATCGAAGCGGCCCGTCGTCCAGACGAGCTTCATGCCCGTCGCCGGCCCCATCAGCGCCCCGGCCTGGAAGCCGGAGACGTGGAAGAGCGGGCTCGACATGATCGAGACCGCGGGCCCCGCCGCGGGCTCGGCGGGGGGATGCGTGAGCCCGCGGACGGCGCCGTTCAGGAACGAGAGCATCAGGAAGGCGATGAAGTTACGATGGGAGATCATCGCTCCCTTCGGCCGGCCGGTCGTTCCGCTCGTGAACATGATCGCGGCGAGATCGTCCTCGCCGATCGGATGATCCGCGAGCTTCGCGCTGCGATCGAATTCGAGATAGTCGGTGAAGCCGTCTTCCAGCGAGATCGTCTCGACACCGGGCCCACGGCCTTCGAGGCGCGCGAGGCGGGCGCCGTCGGCGACGAGCAGATCCGGCTCGCCGAGCTCGAGGCCGTAGCGGATCTCGTCGCCCTGCCACCAGCCGTTCATCGCGACGACCGTGCCGCCGAGGGTCAGGGTGGCCCAGGCCGTGAGGACCCATTCGGGGCTATTCGCACCGAGGATCGCGACGCGGCTCCCGGGCCCGATCCCATGCTTCGCGCGCAGCGCCGCCGCGACCGAGGCGACGAGGCGTTCATGCTCGTGAAACGTCCAGCGCGGCCCCGAGTCCCAGACCGCGAGCTCCGCATCCCCGAATTGCACCGAGCGCGCCAGCAGATCCCGCAGCGAGCGGAAGCGATTCTTGAAGACGGGCATCTCTACGCCCTGCACCGGCTCGTTCACCAGCTCGAAGGGGCCGCCGGGCCCCGTCAACGTCGCCACGGCCTGCTCGAAGGGCATGCCCGCTCTCGTCATCCTGTTTTCTCCCCTCGGTGCGGATCCGCATGCTCTTTCAGGCCGCCCGATTTCGCAATGCGCCGGGCCTCAGGCCGGATCGAGCAGGCGGGCGACGTCCTGCCAGTCGCGGCAGCGGACGAGGCGGTCGAGGATGCGGCGCGGAAGATGGCCGACCTCGCGATTCCAGGGCCGGTCCATCAGCGCGACGGGCAGATCGAGATCCTCGACGAGGCGGACCGCGGTCGAGAGGCTGTCCTCGACGGCGAGCTCGAAGCCGAACGCCGGCAGGTCCTCGAAGCGCAGGGCGGGCAGGCCCGCGTCGTTCCAGTCCGGGCGCCCCCATTTATCGAGATGATGCAGCGCGTCGTGGGGCACGCCGTGGGTCTCGAGCCAGCGTCGCGAGGCGTGGGTCGTGATCGGCGGGCGGCCGGTCACGAGGGTGATCGAATGGCCGGCGGCCTTCCAGCGCGCGAGCACGGGGGCGGCATCGGCGTGGGGCGCGATCGATTCGATGACGTCATCGCGATGCGCGACGTGCATGAAGCGGCGGATGCCCTCGGCGTCGAGACCGAAGGGGCGCGCGAGATCGAAGTCGCGCACGTGCTCGATCTCGACGCGGCGGTCGTGGAGCTCGTGGAGCAGATCCACGAGCCGCTCGATCGTCGCCGAGAGCACGTCGTCGATGTCGACATAGAGGCTGCGCGGGCTCAACGCGAACCGCCCTGGCCGGCGGGCTCCGCCGCAGCCGCAGCCTCGGCCGCGGCCGCGAGGATCTCGTCGATCGCCGCGAGGGGCGCCTTCGCCTTGTCGAGCGCTTCGAGGTATTCCGCCGCCGGCGTCGAATCGGCGACGATGCCGCCGCCGACGTGGAGATGCGCGACGCCGTCCTGCCAGACGAGCGTGCGGATCACGACCGAGAGATCGAGCCCGCCGCGCAGATCGAGATAGCCGAGCGCGCCCGAGTAGACGCCGCGCCGCACGCTCTCGAGGGATTCGAGCAGGGCGATCGCCGCGAGCTTGGGCGCGCCCGTCATCGAGCCCGGCGGAAAGTTCGCGCGCACGAGATCGAAGGCGTCGCGCCCCGTCGCGAGCTCGCCCGTCACCGTCGACACCATCTGGAAGACCGTGGCGTAGGCCTCGATCTGCATCAGCTCCGGCACCGCGATCGAGCCCGGGGCGCAGACCCGCCCGAGATCGTTGCGCACGAGATCGACGATCATGAGGTTCTCCGCCCGATCCTTCTCGGACTCGGCGAGCGCCTGCCGCAGGCGGAGATCCTCGAATGCGTCCTCTCCGCGCGGCCGCGTCCCCTTGATCGGCCGGCTCTCGACGCGGCGCGCGACGTCCATGCGCAGGAAGCGCTCGGGCGAGCTCGAGAGCACGGCCGCCTCCGGCAGCGCGAGATAGGCGCCGAAAGGCGCGGGATTGTGGCGCCGCAGCGCGCCGTAGAGCGCCCAGGGATCGGCGGCGACGGGCACCGAAAGGCGCTGGCAGAAATTCGCCTGGTAGACGTTGCCCGCCGCGATCTCCTCGAGGATCGCATCGACGGCCTTCGCATGGCCGCTCGCGTCGACGGTCGAAACGAGTCCGCGCAGCTCCGCCGCGGCGCCCGGCGCCTCGGAAGCACGCGGCGTGATCGGCGCACGCGGCGCCGCGAGGATCTGCTCGACGCGGGCCGCGAGCCCGTCCGCCGCCGCCCGCGAGCCCGCCATCGCATCGCTGCGTGCGGACTCGCCGCGCGACGAGCCGACGCTTCCGAAGCCGAGACCGAAGATCCAGAGCTGTGCGGCCGCATGATCGTAGGCGAGCACCCGATCGACGAAGGCGAGCGAGAGATCCGGAAGGCCGAGATCGTCGACGTTCTCGCAGCGCACCCGCGGCAGGGTCACGGCCGCGAGCTCGTATCCGAAATAGCCGACCGCCCCGCCGACGAAGGGCAGCTCGATGCCCGCCGAGAGCCCGTCGACCTCGTGCCAGCACGGATTGCCCGCGCCGACGGAGGTCCGTGCCGAGTAGATCAGCGAGTCGGCGCGCGGGAGCAGCGAGCGGGCGCAGTCGAAGGGATCCGCATCGAGCTGATGCGATCCGCGGGCCAGCCCCGGCCGGACGGGACGCAGCACGTCGATCTCGACGCGCCCGCCGCGCGCCCGGAGCCAGAGGTACGGATCCGATCCCGCAAAGGAGAAACGCCCGAGCCGCCCGTCGCAGAGCGCGCTGTCGAGCCACCAGAAGCCGGCATCCGCATGCAATCCCTCGACGATCGCGAGCCACGCCGCCGGCGACGCCGGGCGATCGAGGGCGGCCAGGGCGATGCGCTCACCGGGCTTGAACATCTTCGGGGGCTCCGCGGGCGGACTTCGAAGGCGGAGAGGCTAACGCACGCCCCCGCGCGCGTCACAAATCCCGCTCCAGCCGCTACACTGCGCGGCCCCGGCCTCCCCCCGCCGCCTGCGAATCGAAAGACCGTGAAGCGCATCTGTTATTACCATGCTGGCTGTCCCGACGGATTCGGCGCCGTCTGGGCCGTGCGACGCGCCTGGGGCGAGAGCGGCTGGTACGTCGCGCGCGGCCATGAAGACCGCGTCCGCCTCCCCGACTGCGAGGACGCGCTCGTCGCCTTCGTCGACATCGCTCCGGGCCGCGAGGAGCTGCGCGAGCTCGCCGAGGTGGCGGATCAGGTCGTCGTCCTCGACCACCACGTCACCGCGCAGGAGCGCCTGCTGCGCGATCCCGCCTTTTCGAACGCCCTCGAAGCCGAAGGCCACGAGCTGCACTTCGATCTCGGCCACTCCGGCTCGGTGCTCGCCTGGCAGTATTTCCATCCGGGTGAAGCCGTGCCCGAGCTGCTGCAATACGTCGAGGACCAGGATCTCTGGAACTGGCAGCTGCCGAACTCGAATGCCGTGAACGCCGCGATCGCCTCGTATCCCCTCGACTTCGAGGCCTGGGATCGCCTCGCAGCGCGGCCGGTCGACGAGCTCGCGCGCGAGGGCGAGCCGATCCTGCGCGCGAACCGGATGGAGGTCCTGCGGCGGCTCGAGCATGCGAAGCCGGTCGCGCTCGGCACGCGCCGGATCGAGGCCGTCAACGCGTCGACCAATCGCAGCCAGATCGGCCATCAGCTCGCCGAGCGCGCGCGCTTCGGGCCGCAGTGGGGGCTCGTCTACCGCGTCGAAGGCGCCGACGTCTTCGCCACGCTCTACTCGATCGGCGAGCTCGACGTCGCCCGCATCGCCCTCGAATACGGCGGCGGGGGCCACAAAAACGCCGCCGGCTTCCGCATCCCCCTCGCGCGCTGGCTCGAGGACTTCGTGCTCTGAAAGCGAGGACCCCGCCATGACTCCCACTGCACTCGACCGCTTCCGCATGGACGACCGCGTCGCGATCATCACCGGCGCGGGTAAGGGCATCGGCGCCGCGATCGCCGACGCCCTCGCCAGCGCCGGCGCCGATTGCGTGCTCGTCGCGCGCACGGCCGCCGATCTTGACTCCGTCGCGGAGAGCGTGCGCGCCCGCGGCCGGCGGGCGCTCGCGATCGCCGGCGACGTCAACGATCTCGCCCTGCTCGCGCGCGTCGTCGAGCAGGCGCAGGCCGAGCTCGGGCGGATCGATTGCGTCGTCAACAACGCCGGCGGCTCGCGCTCGCGCCCGCTGCTGAAGACGAAGGTCGACGAGCTCGAGCATTCATTCCACTTCAATGTCTCCGTGCCCTTCGAGCTGGTCCGGCTCGCGGTGCCGGCGATGCTGGCGGTCGGCGGCGGGAGCGTCGTCAACATCTCTTCCGTCGCGGCGAAGAACGCCGTGCGCGGCAATCTCGCCCATGGCCTCACGAAGGCCGCCCTCAACGCCTTGACGCGGCTCATGGCGGCGGAGCTCGCGCCGAAGATCCGCGTCAACGCGGTGCTCCCGGGCGCGATCGAGACGGATGCCCTGCGCGGCTGGCTCGGCATGATGGATCCGGACGTGCGCGCGACCATGATCCAGAACACGCCGATGCGCCGGAACGGCGTCCCCGACGACATCGCCGATGCCGTCCTCTATCTCTGTTCACCGGCGTCGAGCTATGTCACGGGCGAGCTGCTCAAGGTCGACGGCATGGCGGCGGACGACACGATCCCGCATCAGTTTCCGGATCTCTGAGCGAAAGCCGCGACCGAGACCCGGACGCTCAGCCGTGCTTGCGGGTCATCGTCGGCCGGATCTGGGTGCGCGCTGCCTCGAGGAGCGCCGGATCGAGACCGGCGGCCGCCACGCACTCGATCGCGAGCGCGATGTCTTTCTCGCCGATGCCCGCCTGGCTCGCGAGAAAGGCCTCGTAGTCGGCGTTCGTGCCCGGCACCTCCCGCTCGAAGCGCGCGAGCAGGCCAGCGACCGTCGGTGTCAGATTGCCGTTCGCGCGCATCACCGTCTCGAGCTGGCCGTACGGAACGCCGCTCGCCTTCGCGAGGTTCGCGGCGAGGCCGCCCGCGACGATGTGGACCCAGCTGACGAGGTTGTTCGAGATCTTGAGCGCCATCGCAGCGCCGAGCGGGCCGATCTCCGCGACCTCCGTCGAGAAGCTGCGAACCAGCGGGATCGCACGCGCCCGCTGCGCCGGCTCGCCGCCGAGCATCGAGAAGACGAAGGGATCGTCGTCGGTCGGGCGCGTCCGGCTGACGGGCGCGTCGACCAGGGCGACGTCGCGAGCGGCGAGGCGCGCGGCGGCGGAACGCAGCGTGTCGATGCGGACGGTGCTGTGGACCAGCAGCAGCGCGCCGGGGGCGAGCGCCGCGGCGGCGCCCTCCGCGCCGAAGACGGCTTCCTCGAGCTGTTCGTCGTCGCGCACGCAGACCCCGACGATCTCCGCCCCCTTCGCCGCATCCGCGGCGGAATCCGCGAGCCGCGCGACCCCACGGAAGCGGTCGAGGGCTTCGGGGAATGCGTCGTACACCGAGAGCTCGAATCCCGCACGTGCGATCAAGCGCGCCTGCGGCCCGCCCATGCTGCCCAGTCCGATGAATCCGATCTTCAAGGCGCTGCGCCCTCCCCGCCCGGCGTCGGCCGCGGCATTCCGTTCCAATCATCCCCCGAGAGCGGCCCCGCCGCACGCCGCACCTCGACGGGAATCGCCGTGAGCCGCGACATGCCCGAGAGCGGCTCGACCGCCGCCGGTCCGCTCGCCGCGAGCACGTTCACGTTCACCCCGGTCGTCCGGCTCGCGACCGAGAGCCCCTTCGCGCGCTGATGACCCCAGCCATGGGGCATCGCGACCGTCCCGGGCTGCAGATCCTCGAGCAGCTGCATCGGGATGCGCACGCGGCCCGTCGCCGAGACGACGTCGACGAGCTCGCCGCCGCGCAGGCCCGCGGCCTTCGCATCCTCGGGATGCATGTAGAGATGGTTCGTCGAGCGCGGGCCGGCGACGAAGGATGCCTCGTTATGCGTCCAGGAGTTGTGGGTCTTGACGTGGCGGCGCGTGATCAGCTTGAGGCGCTCCGGTGCGCGGCGCTCCGCCGCGAAGGCCGCCGGCAGGCGCTCGTTCGCCTGCGCGAGCAGCGCGGGGGGCGCGAGATCGATGCGGCCGTCCGGCTTCGCCACCTTCTTCCCGAGGTAGCTGCCCGGCTGCTGCGGCGCGAGCCGGCGGCCGTGGGGCTCGGCGAGCAGCTTCGCGAAGCTGCCGTTTCCCGTCGCGCGCAGGAGCAGGCTCATCAAGCCCTCGAGCGGGAGCCCGGCGGGCACGCCCGCGCGATCCGAGCCATGCCGGCGCGCTGCGAACTCGAGCGTCTTCTGCACGACGCGCGAGCCGAAGAGCGGCGCGCCGCAGGCCCGGGCGAGATCGAGATAGAGGCTCGCCTCGTCGCGCGCCTCGCCGGCGGGCGCGACGACCGGTCGCGTCGCCTGCAGATACGGATGCGATTGCATCCCCATCAGCAGCGGAAACGCGAAGGGCAGATCCGGCCGCTCGAAGGGCGTCGTCGCGGGCAGCATGTAATGCGCGAGGCTGCCGGTCTCGTTCGGCAGGATGTCGATCGTGACGAGCAGCTCGAGCTGCTCGAAGGCCTCGCGCAGGCGCGAAGCGCCCGCCATCATCATGAGCGGATTGCCGCCGGTCACGAAGAGCGCTTTCAGCTGGCCCTTTCCCGGCGCCAGGATCTCGTCCGCGAGGATTCCACCCGGATAGGCGTCGTTCACCGAAGCGAAGCCGCCGATGCGCGAGCGATCCTCGCGCAGCCCGAAGCCCGTGCGGGCGCCGAGCTTCGCGAAATCGACGATGCCGCGGCCGAGCAGCGTCCCACCCCGGCGATCGAGATTGCCCGAGACCGCGTTGATGACTTCCTGGATCCAGAAGGCCAGCGCGCCCTCGCCGCCCATGTTGACGCCCGTCGAGCAGTAGAGCGCCGCCCCCTTCGCCTCGCGATAGGCGCGCACCATCTCGCGCAGCCGATCGGGCGGGATGCGCGTGATCTCGCCGGTCCGCTCCGCGGGCCACTCCCGCGCCAGGGCACGCACGGCCTCGAAGCCGCGGGCATGCTGCTCGACGAAGGCGGCATCGATCCCGCCCGTCGCCGCGAGCTCGTCGAGGAAGGAGAGATAGAAGAAGACGTCCGTTCCCGGGCGGATGAAGACGTGCTCGCCCGCGACCTTCGCCGTCTCCGTCCGGCGCGGATCCACGACGAAGACGCGCCCGCCCCGGGCCTCGATCTCCCGCAGCCTCTTCCCCGGATTCGGGACCTGCAGGAAGCTCCACTTCGAGACGACGGGATTCGCGCCGACGATGATCAGGCATTCGACGTGATCGAGATCGGGAAAAGGCTGGGTGAACGGGAAGCCGTAGACCTCCCGCGCGACGGCGAATTTGTTGCTGCAGTCCTGGGTCGAGGAAGCGTAGATGCTCTTCGAGCCGAGGCCCGTCATGAAGCCCTGGGCGAAGATCGGATGGAGCAGGCTGAAGCCCGCGGCCGTGCCCACATAGAGGCCGATCGAGTCCGGCCCGTGGTCCCGGCGCAGCTGCCGGACCTTCGCGCCGATCTCGCCGAGGGCCGCCTCCCAGCCGATCGGCTCGAACGCACGCGCGCCGCCTTCGATCGGGCCGCCGCGCATCGGGTGGCGGAGCCGATCCGGCGAGTCGTAGAGGCGGTGCTGCTTCAGGCCCTTCACGCAGGCGAAGCCCTCCGTCTCCACATGGAGCGGATCCGGCCGGATCGCCTCGATCCCGCCCCCGGCGCCGAGCTCCACCTCGAGCCCGCAAAGCGATTCACAGATCCGGCAGAACGTCTTTCTCGTCTCACCCAAGATGGGGCCCCCCGCATGCCGCCCAAGCATAACGAGGCGAGCCGGGATCGAGGGCGCCCGGGCCGCTCGCCTTCGACTCTGCGCGGCCCCGAGACGGGCAGATTCGGTGCGTGCTAGCGTCCCGCGCCGTGTCCCCGATGACCAAACGCGTGCGACGAACGCCCGAGAACGCCCGCGCGGAAATCCTCGCCGCCGCCGAGGCCGCGCTGCGCGACAGCGATCTGCATTCGCTGACGGTCGAGACCCTGATGGAGCGGACGGGCATGACCCGCTCGCTCTTCTACCACTATTTCAAGAGCCTCGACGAGATCGTCATCGCCTTGTTCGAGGGGATCGCGGCCGAGATCCGCGGCGCAGTCGACGCCTGGCTCGAAGGCGAAGACGAAGTCGATCCCCGCGCGAATACCGTCGAGCACCTGACCCGCATGTACGAAGTCTGGCGCGAGCACGCCAATCTCATGCGCGCGATGGAGCAGGCCGCCGGCCGCAGCAAGGAAGCCTTCGCCCGCTGGGAGCAGCAGGTCGTCGAGTCCTACATCGAGAAGACGGAGGCCTTCATCCGCCGCCAGATCGCCCTCGGACGCAGCCGGGTCGGCGATCCCCGCGGCGTCGCGCAGGTACTGATCCTGATGAACCTCGCCGTCGCGACGGACCAGAACAACCGGCCCGAACCCGAGACGCCGGCGCGACTCGGCGTCGTCGTCGGCCACGTCTGGAATGCGGCGGTCTACGACGCCGTCTGACGTCGGCTGCGCTGCGCGCCTCTTTTCACGGCGTCTGGTTCGTCGTCTTCGCTCCCGAAGCCACCAGATACGAATAATGCGGCAGATGCGCCATCTGCCCGCCGTCGATCGAGAGCAGCTGGCCCGTCACGAACGAGGCCTCGTCCGAGACGAGGTAGAGCACCGCCTGCGCGAGGTCGTCCGCCCGGCCCGCCCGCGGAATCAGGTTGTTCGAGACGATCGCGGCGCTCATCTCGGGCGAGACGGAGGCCTTGTTCGTCGGCGTCTCGATGTGGCCGGGGGAGACCGTATTGCAGCGGATCCCGCGGCGGCCGAAGGTCGTCGCGATCGAGCGCGTCAGGGCGTTGACGCCCGCCTTCGCCGCCGAGTAGGCGAATTGCGAGAGGTCGCCGCCCAGCGACTGATTGCTCGAGGTATTGACGATCGCGCCCCCGCCGCCCGCGATCATGACGGGGATCGCGTGCTTCGCGCCGAGCATCGCGCCGCGCAGGTTCACGCTGAACGAGCGGTCCCAGTATTCGACCGTCATCGTGAGCAGATCGAGATCGTTGGCATGCTCGTGGCCCGCGGTCATGGCGGCGTTGTTGTGGAGGATGTGCAGCCCGCCGAACTCCGAGACGGCGCGGGCGACCATGCGCTTGATGTCGTCTTCCTTCGAGACGTCCGTCGCCTGCGCGACGGCGCGGCCGCCCGCGGCACGGATCGCCGCGGCGACCCGCTCGGCGCCCTCGGCGTTCATGTCGGCCACGACGACGCTCGCCCCTTCCGAAGCGAGCAGCGTTGCCGTCGCCTCCCCGATGCCCGACGCCGCACCCGTCACGATCGCGACCTTCCCCTTGACCCGCTCGCCCATGCTGCCTCCCGAACGGCGCCGCGCGATCCGCGGCGCGAATGAACGTGGTTAGTCGATCCCCAACTTCTGCTTCACCTTCGGCACGACCTTGCGCGCGAAGTATTCGAGCCGCGCATTCGAGCGCTCGATCGGCTCGCCCGGGAAGATCGTCCACCAATGGACGTCCTCCGCCCCCGCCCGCACGGCCGTGGCGACGACTTCCGCCGCCGCCTCCGCGTCCGTCAGCCGCCAGGGGCTGCGCGTCAGAAGCTCGCCGGGCTCCGTGATCGGGCGCCATTTTTCGGGCGGACCGTAGGCGCCGTGGGCGCCGTATTCGTTGACCTGATGCATCAGGTAGGGCGCGCCCGCCGCGAGCTCGGCCTCGGGATCGTCGCCCAGGATGAAGTGATAGCCGCAGGCCAGGCGCGGCTTCCGGCCGACGGCGGCGCACTCCGCCTTGTAGAGCGGCCAGAGCTCGGGGATGCCGACGAGCATGCCGTCGCCGAGCTGCGCGCCGCGCCGGATCGCCGGAGGGGTGAAGCCGCCGATCCAGAGCTCCGGGCCGCCCGTCGCGTCGGGGCGCGGGGTGATCGTGATCTCGCCGAGATCGAAATGACGGCCGCGATGCGTGAAGGTCTCGCCATTGAAAGCGGCGCGCAGGATCGCGAGGCCTTCTTCGAGGCGGCCGCGGCGCTCGCCGATCGGAATGTCGAAGCCCGCGAACTCGACGGCGCGATAGCCGAGACCGACGCCGAGCTTGAAGCGCCCGCCCGAGATCGCATGGACCGTCAGCGCATCTTCCGCGAGGCGGATCGGATGCTGCAGCGGCAGGATCACGATGCTCGTCCCGAGCGTCATCCGCTCGGTCTTCGTCGCGAGCGCAGCAGCCAGGGTGAGGGGCGAAGGCGTATAGCCGTCGACGGCGAGATGATGCTCCGAGATCCAGGCCGAGCCGAACCCGAGCTCGCGCTCGGCCCAGGCCGCCTGCTCGAGGGTCTCGGCGTAGAGGCGCGCGAAGGATCGGCCGGCGAAGGCGGGATTGCGGAAGTCGTAGTAGAGGCCGAAGCGGGGGAGCTGGGGCGGCGCATCGCCCGCGGTGCCCGCTCCGCCGGTCGGCTTCGCCTTCGAGGCTTCGCTCATGCACTTTTCTCCTTTGGCCGAGGCCGGCCGCGAGTGCGACGCTACCGCGCTCGGCGCCGCGCGGCAGCGACGGGAATCGGCTTTTCGATGGCCCTCGATCCGCCCACGAGACAGCACCATGCTGCGGTCCTAGGGTCCGCGGAACCCGCCCGCCGAAAGAGAGCCCATGCAAGCCGCCCCGCTCCGCCCTGCCCTCCTCGATACGCTGACGGAGCTTCCGCGCGCCGGCCTCGAAGCCGCACAGCTCCTCTGGCCCGCCTCGCTCCGCGGGCGCGAGCTGCCCCGCGGCGACGGACATCCCGTCCTCGT
This sequence comes from Myxococcota bacterium, assembly GCA_041389425.1. Lineage (GTDB taxonomy): Bacteria > Myxococcota_A > UBA9160 > UBA9160 > UBA4427 > UBA4427. Next base: position 134,617 of record JAWKRX010000010.1, on the reverse strand, counting down.
CCTCCCCGCCTACGGCCTCGGCGACCTCGGCCTCTGGCCCCTGCGGCGCTTTCTCGACGGGCTCGGTTATGCGGCGCACGCTGCGGAGCTCGGCGTCAACCTCGACCGCGGCGAGCTGCGCATCCGCCGCATCGAAGACGCCGCGCGCTTCCGCCGCGTCCAGAGCGAACGCGTCGCCGAGCGCGCCCGGGCGATCCACGCGCGGAGCGGCCGGCGCCCGAGCCTCGTCGGCTGGAGCATGGGCGGCCTGTTCGCGTTCGATGCGGCGCGGCTCGCGCCCGAGGCCGTCCGCAGCGTCGTGACCCTCGGCTCGCCCTTCGGCGATCCGCGCGGGACCTCGCTCTGGGAGGTCATGCGGCGGATCAATGGCAGTGCGGTTCCGGCGGAAGAGCAGGATTTCAGCGCGTGGCTCGCGCCCATTTCCTGCAACGCGCCCGGCCGACGGCCGCCCGTCACGATCCTCTACAGCCGGAGGGACGGCATCGTCGGTGAAGCGGCTGCGCGGTTTGCGGCGCAGGGCGATCCGGGCGCCGCCCCGCATGGCGAGACCGAAGAAGGAGCCGCGCTCGAAGGCGTCCGGTACGAGCACGTCGAGTCGAGCCATCTCGGGTTTCCCGTCAACGCGGCGGTCTATCGCGCGCTTGCGCGGGCGCTGGGGGAGATGGAAGGCGACTGAACCGCGGTGGGCGGCCTGCGGCGTAGCGCGTTTCACGCCGGAGCGAGGCTGTCGTAGCGGAAGAATGCCCGTCGCCGAGGGTCCCGAGCGCGCTCGGGCATAGTGGAGGAACGGGGTCCGTTCGGCCTTCACGACTCCGTGCCATCTCAGCTCGTCGAGCTGCGCATTCCTTGCCGATTACCCGGGGAACGTTCCTTTTGGGGAGAACTGGGGCACGCTGTCTCCAAGGAGACTCCCATGCGCTCGATCCCGGCCCTCGCCCTGCTCTCCACGCTCCTCGCGCCCCCGGCCTTCGCCGGCGACGGTGTGCTCGAGATCAACCAGGCCTGCGCCGTCCTGACGGGGTGCTTTCCGGGGGATGCGGCGGGGTTTCCGGTCACGATCAATGGAAATGCTGGCCGTAGCTACCGGCTGACGGGCGACCTCATCGTTCCGAACGCGAGTACCACCGGGATCGAGATCAGCTCCGATGACGTCGGCATCGATCTGAACAACTTCTCGATCCGGGGGCCGGCCGTATGCAGCGGAACGCCTCTCACATGTACGCCCATCGGAGTCGGAGTTGGCATCTCGGCGGGCCTCCAAACCGGGATCTCGGTACGCGACGGTGCCGTACGGGGAATGGGAAGCTACGGAGTGCTTCTGGGCGGTCAGGCCCAGGTGTCGGGGGTGCGGGCTCGCTCGAATGGACTCAGCGGGATCTACGTCGGCGTCGGCTCGACCGTGATCGGGAACGCGGCCTATCAAAACGGCGGCGACGGGATCAGCTCCATCGACGGATCGGTCATCTCGGGCAACACGGCCTATCTGAATCGCTTCATCGGGATCTTCGCCGCCAATGGTGCGACCGTGTCGGGCAACTCCGCCTATCGCAACGGAACCCACGGGATCGGCGCGGGGGCCGGCGCGACCGTGTCGGAAGAATTCGACCTACCAGAACCAAGGCAACGGGATCCAATCCGCGCCTCCGGCGCGATCGTCGTGGGGAACTCGACGCGATTCAACACCGGGTTCGGCCTGAATCTCGGCACTCAGTCCGGATACCGCGAGAACGCGATTTCGAGCAACTTTGCGGGGACGGTGACCGGGACGAGCTTCGTCAACCTCGGCAACAACATCTGCAACGGGAGCATTGCATGCCCTTGACTCTCTCCTTCTTCGCCCCCGCACGAGCCCGCACGAGCCCGGTTCGGAAACGCGGAACGCGCCGGATGATCGTATTGCTGGGAGCGCTCGCGACGAGCTGGGCCTGGTCTGCTCCGGCCTTCGCCGGCGACGGTGTGCTCGAGATCAACCAGACCTGCGCGGTCCAGACGGGCTGCTTCGCGGGGGATGCGGCGGGCCTGCCCATCACGATCGATGGCAGCGCCGGTCGAAGCTACAGGCTGACCAGCGACCTCGTCATTCCGAACCAGTTCACGGATGGAATCGTCGTCAGCACCGACAACGTGAGCATCGACCTCGCCGGATTCGAGATCCGCGGACCGGTCGTCTGCAGCGGCACGCCCCTCGCTTGTACGCCCAACTCCGGAGGGGGGTCGGGTGTCGGGGTGACATCGACGGCGCTCTCGGGAATCTCCGTGCGCAACGGGAGCGTCCGCGGCCTGGGATTCTACGGGGTGCATCTCGGTGTTCAATCCGAGGTGACGAACGTGAGGGCTCGATCGAATCGATCCAGCGGGATCGATGTCGGTACCGGCTCGACCGTCTCGGGCAACACGACCCACCAGAACTTCGGCGGAGGAATCGTCGCCGGCTCGGGCTCGAGCGTCTCGAACAACGCCGTCTACCAGAACGCGGGCAGCGGGATCTTCACCCTCGAAGGCTCGATCGTCTCGGGCAACACGGCCAACCAGAACGATTCTCAGGGGATCGTCGCCGGCGCCGGCTCGACCGTCTCGGGCAACGCGGCGCACCAGAACGGGTCCGCCGGCATCCTCGCCTTCGACGGTTCGACCGTCTCGGGCAACACGGTTCGCTCGAACACAGGCGTAGGGCTGAGCCTCGGCCCCCAGTCCGGATACCGCGAGAACGTGATCTCGAACAACACCGAAGGAACGGTGACCGGCATCGGCCTCGTCAACCTCGGCAACAACGCCTGCAACGGGAGCACGACATGCCCTTGATTCCCGCGCCCTCCCCCGCCCGAGCCCGCACGAGCCTGGCGCGGGCACGCAGCGCGCGCCGAATGATCGTTCTGCTCGGAACGCTCGCGATGGGCTGGGCCTGGCCCGCTCCGGCCCTGGCCGGCGACGGTGTTCTGGAGATCAACATGACCTGCGCGGTCCAGACGGGCTGCTTTGCGGGGGACGCGGCGGGGTTTCCGGTCACGATCGACGGCAGCGCGGGCCGGAGCTATCGGCTGACCAGCGACCTGTTGATCGAAGATCGGGATACGACGGCGATCCTCATCACCCGGCGCGATACGAGCATCGATCTGAACGGCTTCGAAATCGTCCTCACTCTCTGCCAGGTCCTCTCGTGCCAGCCGGTCGCGGGGACCGGCTTCGGCATCTCGGCCGATGGCGTTCTCGGCATTTCGGTCAAGAATGGGAGCATCACGGGGATGGGGAGCGACGGCATCCATCTGGGAAGCCAGGCCCTGGTTTCGGACCTTCGTGTCCGCTGGAATGGCGGCTCCGGGATCTGGGTCGCAATCGGATCGACCGTCTCGGGCACCACGGCCTACCAGAACGGGGACGATGGGATCTCCGCCGGCGTCGGCTCGACCCTCTCGGGCAATACGGCCTTCCTGAATGCGGTCACCGGAATCAACGGGGGCGAAGGCACCTTCACCAGCGGCGGCTCGACCCTCTCGGGCAACACCGCCTACCAGAACGGAGGCGCCGGGATCTTCGCCTCCTTCGGCTCCACCGTCTCGGGCAACACGGCGTTCAAGAACGGGGACGACGGGATCCGCACCTCCGCCGGCTCGACCGTCTCGGGCAACACGGCTTACGACAATAGTGGCGATGGGATCGACGCGAGTTTCGGCTCGACAGTCTGGGGAAACACCCTTCGCGAAAATACCGGCTTCGGGCTGAACCTCTCCTCTCAGTCCGGATACCGCGAGAACGTGATCTCGATCAACACGGCCGGAACGGTGAACGGGACGGGCCTCGTCAACCTCGGCAACAACGCCTGCAACGGGAGCACGACATGTCCTTGATCCGCACCGCCTCCCCCGCCCGACGCCACATGAGCCTGCTTCCGGCCTTCGCCCTCGGCAGTCTGCTGATCGGCGCCGCCCCGATCGCCCACGCGCAGTCCGTCGTCTCCGCCTCCCCCGACGTGACCCTTCCCCTCGGCGCCGCCAACCTCGTGACGCCGGACGAAGCCGTCGCCGTCGACAACCAGCTCGGCATCGTCGCCCTCGCGAACCTCGGCGCGATCCCGGAATCCGCCGACGTGATCGGCTACGGCGAGCTGCTCGGCGGCGCCAAGCTGATGAGCTTCGATACGACCGTCGCCCTCTCGGGCGGCGTCGTCGCGCGGCCCGGCGACGTCGTCGCATGGAACGGCAGCATCCACTCGCTCGTCTTCGACGCGACCGCCGCAGGCATCCCGAGCGGGATCGAGGCGGATGCCGTTTCGCTGGCGGCCAGCAGCGGGCTGCTGCTCTCCTTCGATACCGACGTCAGCCTGCCCGGCGCCCTCACCGTCGCCGACGAAGACCTCGTGCGCTGGAACGGCTCGAGCTTCAGCCTCGCCTTCGACGGCTCGGCCGCGGGCCTCGATCGCGCCCTCGACGTCGATGCGGCGCAGGATCTCGGCGGCGGCGCCTTCCTCGTGTCCTTCGATACGGCGGGCAGCGTCGGGGGCCTCGTGTTCCAGGACGAGGACGTGCTGCGCTATGCGGGCGGCACGTGGAGCCTCGAGGTCGATGGATCGGCGCTCGACGCGGATTGGGCGGCGGCCGATCTCGTGGCGGTGCAGGTGCCGGAGCCGGGCGGGATCGCGAGCGTGTTCGTTGGCGCGCTCGCCTGCGCAGGGCTCGCGGTGCGGCGGAGAGATCACGGGCGCAGTCGCGTCGCGGCGTGATCCCGGGGCGTACGCCGGAAGCGGGCAACCTGCTTCGAGCGGGGCCCATCACCCAACGGATCCCCGGCGCCTGCTCCAGAACCCCGCCGGCCGAAATCGGATGCGCGCGCAGACGATGCGGAATGCGCCTTCCCAGCCGCCGCCGTCCCTCACGTCCAACCCCGCGTAGCCTTCGTTCGGAGATGGCCGGCTCCCGCCGATCTGCCAGAATCCAGCGACCGACCGCGGGGACCCGGCCGCTCGACTCCCCGCTTCCTCCAGCCCGCGCGCGCCCGCTCTCGCGCCGCCGCCCGGCCTCCACCCCAAAGGAGCCCCCATGCCCGAAGCCCCGCGATCCCGCCCCGTCCCGCAAGGCCAGCTCGCCCTCTTCACCGCCGCCGAAGCCCCGCTGCTCGAAGAGACCGGCATGATGGACGCCATGACCTTCAGCGAGCCGGAAGCCGACGCGATCCCGATCAGCGAATCCGAGATCGAACGCTTCACGCAGAGCGCGCGCCTCACCGTCCCCTTCCGCCAGGAAGGCCCCGGCGGCCTCTCGCTCGTCGTCATCGAATTCGCTCCGGGCTACCTGCTTCCGCGCCACAGCCACTCCGCCGACTGCCTCTACTACATCGTCGAAGGCGGAATCGTGATGGGGCGCCGCGAGCTCGGGCCGGGGGATGGGTTCTTTCTACCAGCGGAGCAGCCGTACGCCTATCACGCGGGGCCGAAGGGGGTCAAGCTGCTCGAGTTTCGGACGAAGGCGGCGTTTGATATGAAGGTTTATGAGAAGGATATGGCGGGGTATCGGGAGAAGGCGATGAGGTTGATGGGGGCGAGAAGGACCGACCATCGGCGGGAATGACTACTGACGGCAGAATGCGACGCGGACACTCGAATTTAGGGGCGGGATCGGGATCCAATACAAAAAAGGGAACTCAAGCGCCGCCCAGTTTTCCACGCGGTAATTAGAACGCCGCTCAGACGTGCATCGCGTGATCGCAGCGAATCGCTCCAAATTTGGAAGGTAACCAGGTCTATCGGAAATTTTGCATCCGTGAGCCATACGATCCCCGTGTACGGGGAAGGAAATCCGCATGGCGAAGCGTGCAACGAAGATTCCGATCGATCCGGCCATTCTGGACCAGCTCTTGGCAGGCCAGGAACCGGCATCCGTCCTGACCACCCAAGGGCTGATCGGGGATCTAACGCGGGTGCTGGCTAAGCGCAGTCTGCAGGCCGAGATAGGCGTCCATCTCGGCGGCGAGGCTGGACACCCCTCTGGGATCCGTCGCAATGGCTCCCCCGAGAAGACGGTCTTGTCGGACGACGGGGCTCTCACGCTGTCGATCCTCCACGATCGAAACGGGCGCTTCGATCCGGCGCTAATCGCGTAGTACAAGCGCCGGTTCCCAGGCTTCGACGAGAAGATCATCGCGCGCTCCGCGGGGGCATGAGCACGCGCGATATCCAGAACCATGTCCGCGCGCTCTCCGGCATCTCGATTTCGCCGGAACTGTTCTCCGATCCGGCGCTCGACGAGGTCTCTGCCTGGCAGAGCCGCCCGTTCGTGCCCACATGCACAATCGTGTTATTCGACGCCGTACAGTTCAAGATCCGAAACGAGGGCCTCGTCAGCAACAACACCGCGCACCTGGCGATCGGGATCCGCGCCTCGGGATACAAGGAATGTTCAGCCTCTGAATCATGCAGAGCGAGAGGGCCAAGTTCTGTCTACGCGTGATGAACGAGCTCAAGAGTCGGGGGGCCCGGAACGTCCTGATCGCCGTCGTCGATGACTTAAAGGGCTTCCCGGACACGATCCACGCGGAGTTTCCCGAAAATGTAGCCCAAGACCTGCATCGTATATCTGATCCTCTACTCGATATCGTTTGCGTCATGGAAGGAGCACACCGCGCTCGCGGCTGCGCTCAAGCCAATCTATCTCGCCAACCGCTCGAAGGCGGCCGAGGACGCACTCCAGACGTTAGATGCTGGGGCCTGACGACGGAAGCTCCCGAACATCGCGACAAGCTGCCGACGCAACTGGACGGCGGTCACCCCGTTCTTCGCGTTCTCGGCCGAAGTCCCTCAGATCGTGTACACGACGAATACGGTTGAGAGACTGAACAGCACAGTCCGACGCAGCGTTTGAAGCAAGAGGCACTTCCCGAACAACCAGCCGGCGACGAAGCTGACCGGGTTATCGATTCGAAATGCAGAGGCCAGATGAGATCGGCCAACCATCGCTTGGCAGCCTGCCAAGGCGCAGCTTGCGACCCCTCTCGGAGAACTTTTCAATCTTGAATACTCATCGAGGAATCGGCACACAGAAAAGCCGACAAGCCCGAGTAAACAATCTCAATCCGCCGACGGGTCCCGATCGCGCCACGCGTCAGGGGTGAATATCTGCATGCTGAGGGCATGAATCTCGCGGCCCATCCACTCGCCCATCGCAGCGTAGACCAACTGCTGCGCCTTCACGCGCGAGAGCCCCTCAAACCGGCCCGAAACGACGACTACACGAAAGTGACCACCCCCGCTCTGCGCACCAGCGTGGCCGACATGTAGATGAGACTCGTCGACGACTTCAACGTGCGAGGCAGAAAGTGAATCACGGATACGAGACTCAAGGACATCACGCACTTTTCGGGCCTATCACGAGCGCGCTCTCAACCGCCAAATCAACTGTATTTCAAGGACCCAAACCCAGGCCACTCCCATGTTCCTATCAGATCACAATCAGCCCTTGGTCAGATCTACATCAGGACTTCAGTTGGCACTAAGAGAGCAGCTCTTAGCAATCGCAAAACACACTAGACACAACCCGTGCCCAACACTCAGCAAAATGAACCATTACCCGCCCAACTCCCTGTAGATGTCTTCAGAAAACGACTAGATTGACGTCGACACCAAGAAGATCAACAGGCTACAAGCAAGCCCTCGCCACCTCTAGACATCACCCCTACCACCAACAAGCAACACCGCACCCCTTCCCCTCCCCGAATAGCACGGAATCTTCGCATGAGAAAAATCCATTTTTCAGTTTTTGAATTCGACCTCGACTCCATGTCACTCTTCAAGAATGGAACTCCACTCGCGATAGGAAAGCGAACTTGCGACTCATTGCTATACCTCATACAGAATCGGGGTCGTTTTGTATCCCGAAAGGAGTTACATCGAAAAGTTTGGAGCTCCGAGAAAATCTCTGCCTCCACCATCCCGACCTGCATTCTCGAGATTCGAAAACTCCTTTGCACTGATAACGGAGATACCGAACTCATCGAGTCCAAGAGGCACCTCGGATACCGGTTCACAGGGACGGCGCTATTCACGACGCCACACAACCCCAGCAGCTCGGCGGACAAAGAGCTTCCGTTCGTCGGACGTCATTCTCTCATCAACACACTTCATCGCACAATCCAGGAAACAGTCTCAAATCTCCAGGGCAGAATGATCACCATCATTGGCGAAGCAGGATCAGGAAAGACTCGCATCATCAACGAACTCGCAAAGCAAACGACAGGCCGAGCAGATATCATCATCTCTCGCGCCGTGTCATCGGACGCAGATCTCCCCTTTTCCATGTGGACAACAGCACTCCGTGCAGCCTTGCGGCGGGACCAGAAGAATCGCGCCCTCGCAGCAGCCAGCGAGCGAATACTCAACATACTGCCAGATATCTCAGCTGCCGGATCGTGCAGCCCCAAGGAACCCGCGATCAACAATCGGACGTTTCTCGCGGAATGGACAAATGCTTTTCGATCACTAGCAGCACTTCGGCCGCTAATCCTCGTGCTTGAAGATATTCACAACGCCGATAGCGACTCCCTACTGTTACTTGATCGAATATCATGCGAGGTCGACAACACGCCAATCATATTAATCGCAACCATGCGTCCACCGATAAGCGAGCGAAAGCACGCATCCGCTATCGCACGAATTCTTGGCAGCTCGAGCTCGCTACTCCTCCCAATCCCACCTCTATCGGCCAATGAGATCGAAGATCTTCTCGATCCATTCCTTTCCAAGCGCGCTGAAACCGCTCAACAGGTATTCTCTAAGAGCTCTGGCAACGCATTCTACGCAACATTTCTTTGTCAACTAATCGCAGAAAACGCCGATCCTGACAAAATACTAAAGGATGCGGCCAATCCGAATGCCTCAGAGGTTGTCTCGCGGCAGTTATACGACCTGCCGGATTCCTGCAAAGAGATCCTTAAATACGCATCTGTATGCGGAGTCAATTTCAGCCATATCGTAATCTCGAAAGCGCTTGGCCTATCCGCCACGACGGTCATGGAACTGCTCACGCCGGCAGTGGAGTCACGAGCTGTCGCCTATGACGACGGCGAGTACTCGTTTCGTCACTCAATATTGAGAGACTCTCTGTATTCATCTATTCGACCCACCAAACGACTCAGCATCCATGAGCAGATCGCCGCCGCACTGGAGAGCGCACCAGAGTCGCACACGAGCCCGATGGCAATTTTTGACCACCTCTGCCGAGCGTATCCCTTAGCCAGCTTAGACCGCATTAACAACGCCGCGTTCATCGCTGCAGAAGAGGCAACTTCGCGCTTCGCACACAACGAAGCAGCTCGAATCCTCGGCACCCTATTGAAAATCGCAAAAAATGACATGACTCTTACAAGCTCGATGCACTGCAAGATCCTGATCGGGCTTGCGAGCTCGGCACTCTACGCCGGGAACCAAGCAGGTTCACGAAAGATGTTGCTAGATGCCGCGAAACTCGCACGACGCGAACAACTAGCAGAGCAGCTAGCGTTGTGTGGACTCAATCTAGCCCCTGATTTTCTGTCGATTGAAGTAGGAACGTATGACTCAGAGCTCGTGATGATCTTGAGAGAATCCCTCGACTTGCTACCGGAGGGAGCGACATCACTAAAATCCCAAGTGCTCGCCAGACTCTCTCAGGCGCTACGATGGAAATGCGACAACCGGGGACAGATCGAAGAGTACGCCAACCAAGCAGTAGAGCTCGCTGACCGCTCGAACGACCCTACCGCAAGGCTCGCATCCCTAGCCGCGCTAGCCGACGCCGCCTCGGGACCCGACCTAACAGACGAGCGTATCAGAAGAACCCTAATGCTCCAGGACCGCGCGCTCTCGAACGGAGACCGGTACTGCTATTTAGTTCAACAAACACGCTTGATTGCGGCACTTTTGGAGAAGGGAGATCTTCGCGGCGTCGCGAGAGAGAATGACCGCTACCGCGAGATCGCCGACAGCACCGGCCTGCCGCAGTACCGCTGGTATCCAGTTTCAACTGATTCAATGCTCGCCTGCCTCTCGGGTCAAATCGAGCTCGCTGAGCAGTATGCACAAGACTACGCAAAAATTGCCGGCGAGGAGCCCGATGAGAATTTTAAACAGACCTACGCATGTCAATTCATACTAAGGCAGATCGAGTCAAACCAGTCATCCCAGATCCTGAGCTTGGCGCAATCGTTTGCGGGCAGCCACCAATCTGTCCTGAGCTGGGCCGCGGCAGTCGCTTGGATTCAATGGGACTGCGGAGACTTCAACGCTGCGAGAGAATCTCTTCGTCAGTTCTCAGAATCAGACATTCTCACGCTTTACCGAGAGCCAGGTGGGACGATCGGTCTTGCAGCGCTAGCCGAGACGACTGCATATGTGGGCGACAGACGCCGAGCCTCTATCCTGTACGAATTATTAACTCCCATTTGCGATCGATTCGCTACCGCCGGATATGGCGTGGCGTATTTCGGATCTCTTGAGAGATACGCCTCCGTGCTTGCCCGATCTCTCGGACTAACGAGTCAAGCTGTAAGGCATGCGAAGAATGCTGTTCTTGAGGAGACGCGCCTCGGCGCACCCGGATGGAGGCTACTTGCGATGATGGAGTTCAATCGATCGGTCGAAAGAGAACACCACGCGAGCAAGAAAGCTCGAAAGAAAATTACCTTTCCAAGAGAGATTGAACTCGCCCGTGCGCACCGCGTCTATCTGCAAAACTACTTGGAGGGCGACTAGCCTAAAGCCCGACCACCGCCCCGATCCCAACGACACTCCCCACCAGCGCGATGCCGTAGAGAATCACCCCCACGACCCCATCCCGCTCCGCTCCACCAAAATCCACATGGAGCGAGCGCACGTGGTGCGCCCCCTTCCAGAGCGGAAGTACGAGCAGCGCGGCCAGCACGAGCTTCCCGACCGGGACGACCCCGAACAGCGAAGCCGTCGCGAGCGCGTGGGCGCGGTCGTAGGAGAGCGCCGAGGCGTCGACCATCCCGAGCGGGATGAGCAGGCCGACGACGAGGATCCAGCCCGTGAGGAGCATGGTTCCGATCAGGATGCCCTGGCCGAAGAGGAGCCAGATGAGCGGTTCGATCTTGAGGAGGAAGGCGCGCATCAGAAGATCCATCCCGCGAGGAGGGCCGTCATGCCGGCCGTGATGGCGAACCAGACGACGTAGAGCGCCGCATGGATGACGTTGCCGGGCGGCGGCTTCAGCGGGCCGATCGCCTTGGGCTGGGCCTTGGGAAAGAGGCTGAAGAAGCGGATGGCGACGAAGACGACCGAGACGAAGCAGAGGACGTGGAAAGCGATGTACGCCGGATGCTGCATCCGGGCCATCACGGCGTTCCAGGCCTCGGGGCCGCGGCCGAGGGCCTGGATCATCCCGATCGCGAGGAACGAGATCAGGTAGTAGACGATGCCGGTCGCGTCGAAGAGCAGGTAGTTGCGGATGCGCGGGGCGCTCCACCAGGTCGAGGGCATCTGGGGGGGCGCGGTGCGCGTGCGGCCCGGTTTGTGGGGCGCCATCGCGTGCGGATGAGCCGGTCGGGACATGCTAGGCACCTCCTCGGGGCAGCACGAGGTTCTTGGCCCAGTCGATCACGGCCTCGAACTTCGCCTGGTTGACGGCGGCCGCGGGGTCGACGTTCTTGGGGCAGACCTCGCTGCACTCGTTCGCGTACGAGCAGCTGAAGACCGTTCCCTCCCCGCGGAAGATGGCGTTGCGCTCGGCGTTGCCTTCGTCGCGGGAATCCATGTTGTAGCGGTGGCCGAGGGCGATCGCGGCGGGCCCGAGGAACTCGGGCTCGTTCGCGACGACGGGGCAAGCGGCATAACAGAGCATGCAGTTGATGCACATGCTGAACTGCTTGAACGTCGCGAGCTCTTCGGCGGACTGGGAGTAGGTGCCCTTGGAAGGATGCAGGGCCGCCTGGTCGGCCGCCTTCTCCTTCGCGCGCACGATCCAGGGCTTCACGCTCTCGAATTTGTGCATGAAGCCGTCGAGCTCGACGACGAGATCGCGCACGACGGGGAAGTTCGCGAGCGGCTCGATGTCGATTCGATCGCCGTAGTCGTTGATCGAGGTCTTGCAGGTGAGCTTGGGCTCGCCGTTCACCATCATGCCGCACGAGCCGCAGACGGCCATGCGGCAGGACCAGCGATGGGAGACCGAGCCGTCGAGCTCGTCCTTGATGAAGTTGACCGCGTCGAGGACCTTCCAGTCGGGCTCGCACGGAACCTTGAATTCCTGCTTGCGCGGCGCCTGGTCCTTGTCGGGATCGAAGCGCGTGATGACGATCGTCTTCTCGGCCATCAGTATTTCCGTTCCTCCGGCACCCATTTGCCGAGCACGACGTCCTTCTTCCCGAGCCGCGGGCCGGCCGGGTCGTGGTGGACCATCGTGTGATAGAGATAGTTCTGGTCGTCGCGGGTCTTGAAGTCCTTGCAGGTATGCGCGCCGCGGGACTCCTTGCGATGCGCCGCCGAGACGGCGAGCGTTTCGGCGACCTCGACCATGTTCTGCAGCTCGAGCGCGGTGATGACCTCGGTGTTGAAGACCTTGCTCTCGTCTTCGAGCCGCAGATCGGCGACCCGGCCCCGCAGCTGCGCCGTCGCGATGACGCCGGCCTGCATCGAGCCCTGCTCGCGGTAGACGCCGCAGCTCGCCTCCATCACGTTGTTGAGCTCGCGCCGAATGGCGGAGATCTTCTCGCCGCCCTTCTTGCGCCCGCGCAGGTTGGCGACGCGGCCCGCCTCTTCCTCGCATTGCGCGATCACGGCGCGCTCGTCGCCGGCCGCCGCGCCCTTGGAGTAGGTCATGGCGTGGCGGGCAGCCGCCGCGCCGAAGACGAGGCATTCGGTCAGGGAGTTCGAGCCGAGCCGGTTCGCACCGTTGATCGAGACGCAGGCGGTCTCGCCGGCGGCGTAGAGGCCGGGCAGGATCGTCGCGCCGTGGATGTCGGTATCGACGCCGCCCATCATGTAGTGGACGACCGGGCGGATCGGGATCGGCGTCGTCACGGGATCGACGCCGACGTATGTCTTCGCCAGCTCGCGCACGAAGGGCAGCTTGAAGTTGATGACGTCCGCACCGAGATGCGTGAGGTCGAGATGGACGTAGGCGCCGTAGGCCCCCGAGAATCCGCGCCCCGCCTCGATCTCCTGCACGATGGCGCGGGAGATCATGTCGCGCGGGCCGAGCTCGGCCTTCTTGCCGACGCCGTAGTCGTAGTCGACGAGGAAGCGCTCGCCCTTGTTGTTGCGGAGGTAGCCGCCCTCGCCGCGGGTGGCTTCCGTGATGAGGATGCCGGTGCCGGGCAGGCCGGTCGGGTGGTACTGGACGAACTCCATGTCCTTCAGCGGGACGCCCGCGCGATAGGCGAGCGCCATGCCGTCGGCGGTCTTGATCGTGCCGTTGGTCGTGAAGGAAAGATCGCCGCGCCGCCGCCCGTCGTGAGGATCACGCCGCGGCCGAGGATGGCGCAGTACTCGCCCGTGCGGATGTCGAGCGCCGCGACGCCGCGGCAGGCGCCGCCGTCGACGAGCAGCTTCGAGTTGAAGTATTCGTCGTAGCGCACGATGTTCTTGAAGCGCATCGAGTGCTGGAAGAGCGCATTATAGGCATGTGGAAGCCGATCTTGTCGGCCGCAGCCAGGTACGCTTCGTCGTCATGCCGCCGAAGGCGCGGGTGGCGACGGTGCCGTGCTCGTTGCGCGAGAAGGGCAGCCCCAGTTCTCGAGGAGCGCGAGCTCCTTCGGCGCCTGCTCGACGAAGTAGACGATCGCGTCTGGTCGCCGAGGAAGTCGGAGCCCTTGACGGTATCGAAGCCGTGCAGCTCGAGGTTGTCGTCGTCGCGCGCGACGGCCGCGGCGCCGCCTTCGGCCGAGACCGTATGGCTGCGCATCGGATAGACCTTGGAGACGAGCGCGATCGAGGCGTTCGGATGGTTCTCCGCGGCTTCGATCGCCGCCCGAAGCCCCGCTCCGCCGCCACCGACGATGACGATGTCATGTCGGAACACATTCATGGGTCAATCCCTCTCCAACGCTCTTGCCCGCGGCGGCTCTCGATCGGCCCCACCGATCGGGAGTCGATCGGGTGCTGATCCGGAGCCCCTCCGGAGCCCATCCGAAATCCAGGTCTCTTCGGTGCGAACGGCCCCGCGAACCCCGCATCGGGCCGGACCCTAGCCGGCCCGGAAGCACCGTCGAACCTCAATGCCACCGGGGTTTAACCGAAGTGACTTGCGATGGAAAGATGATCGGAGGATCCACTTCGCGGGAGGGAGCCATCTGCGCGGGGGGATCGAGGAAATCACCGAGGCGGCCCGCGGCCGCGAGCGGGCGCATCAGGCGGGCAGCGACGGCTCCTGCTGGGTGAGGCAGTGGACCGCGCCCAATCCCAGAACGAGGTTTCGGCCGGGGATCGGGACGATCGGGCGATCGGGGATCGCCTTCTCGAGGATCGCGATCGCCTCGCGATCCGCGTCGACCCCGAAGACGGGCAGCAGCACCGCCGCGTTCGCGAAGTAGAAGTTGGCGTAGCTCGCCGGCAGCCGGCCGTCGGGCCCCGAGACGACGCCGGGCGTCGGCAGCTCGATGATCTCGAGGCGCCGGCCCCGCGCGTCGGTCATGCCCTCCAGCCGCTCGCGATTCTCCTGCAAGACCCGGTAGTTGGAGTCCGCGGGATCGCCCTCGACGATCGTGACGACGCGGCCCTCGGCCACGAAGCGCGTCAGATCGTCGACGTGGCCGTCCGTATCGTCGCCCTCGATGCCGTCCCCGAGCCAGAGCACTTTCTCGGCTCCGAACGCCTCGCCGAGGACGCGCTCGAGCCCGGCCCGGGAGCGGTCGTGGCCGGGGCGGTCGCGGTTCGGGTTCAGCAGGCAGGACTCGGTCGTCAGGATCGTTCCGGCGCCGTCGCCGTCGATCGCCCCGCCCTCGAGCACGAGATCGAAGGCGATGCGCGGCACGCGGGCGATCTCGGCCATCTGCTGCGCGACCCGCTCGTCCCGGTCGAACGGCGGATATTTGCCGCCCCAGGCGTCGTAGAGGAAATCGAGCAGGACCCGGCGCGGGCCGTCTTCCGTCTCTTCGAAGACGAAGAGGCCGCCGTGATCCCGGACCCAGGCGTCGTTCGTCGGGATGCCGCGCAGATGGACGCGGGAGAGATCGTTGATGCCGGCCCCGAGCAGGCGCGTGCGGACGTGTTCCGCGAGCCCGGGATCGCCGACGTTGATCTCGACGTCCTCGCCCGGCAGGATCGCGCGCACCATCTCGCAGAAGGCGTCCTCGGCCTCGTAGAGGCGCGTCGGCCAGGTCTCGCGGTTGCGCGGCCAGGAGAGCCAGGTGGCGCGGTGCGGCTCCCATTCGGCGGGCCAGCGCCGTCTCGGCGGCGGGGTCACGGGCGCCCTCGCCCGCCCGGCCCATCGCCGCGCCCGCGCGCATCGGGACGCGCCGCGCGATCGAAGGCGTCGCCGCGATCGCTGAAGCGATCGGCGAGGCCTTGATAGGCGTCGATGCGGCGGTCGCGCAGGAACGGCCAGTCGCGCCGCACGCGCTCGCTCGCGCCGCGATCGCATTCGACGACGAGCACGGCCTCCGCATCGTCCGGCGCGACGGCCAGCATGCGGCCCATCGGATCCGCGACGAACGAGCTGCCCCAGAAGCGGATGCCGGTTCCCGAAGCGCCCTCGAGCTTTTCGTGGCCGACGCGATTCACGCCGACGACGAAGAGCCCGTTCGCGATCGCATGGGCGCGCTGGATGGTATGCCACGCGTCGCGCTGGGCGGCGTCGACGGCGGGATCCTCTTCGAATTGCCAGCCGATCGCCGTCGGATAGAAGAGGATCTCCGCCCCGAGCAGCGTCGTCGCCCGCGCGGCCTCGGGGAACCACTGATCCCAGCAGACGAGCACGCCGAGCCGGCCCGCCGCCGTCTCGTGCACCTGAAAGCCGAGATCGCCGGGCGTGAAGTAGAACTTCTCGTAGTAGAGCGGATCGTCCGGGATGTGCATCTTGCGATAGCGGCCGGCGAGGCGGCCTTCCTCGTCGAGGACGATTGCCGTGTTGTGGTAGAGGCCGGCCGCGCGGCGCTCGAAGAGCGAGACGACGAGCGAGACCCCGAGATCCGCGGCCTGCTTCGAGAGCGCCTCCGTCGAGGGGCCGGGGATCGGCTCCGCCCAGTCGAAGCGGCGCGCGTCCTCGCTCTGGCAGAGGTAGTAGGTGCGGAAGAGCTCGGGCAGGCAGACGACCTCGGCGCCCTGCCGCGCCGCTTCCGCGATCCCGTCCATCGCGAGCGCGAGATTGCGCGCGGGATCGGCGTCGCAGCGCATCTGGACGAGCCCGACCTGGAGGGGCGCGCCCGCCTTCGTGCGATCCGCCGCCGTTCTGCTTTGCGTCTTCGCCATGGCGGCCCTGGATAAGGCACGACCCCTTTTCGCGCAACCGCTCCGAGGGGCCGGCCCCGCGTGACCGGCCCTGTCACGGCCTGCGGCGAGCCTCCCGACATTCGATCGACGAAGCCGGGAATGGCGGGAAGGACGGAAAGCAATGGGCGGCGGGGCGATGGCGCGGGCAGCACAGGGAGCAGATGGAGCAGATGGAGCGAGGGGAGCGGGGGGAACGGGAGCAGCCAAGATCGGAAACGGAGCCCCGGGGCCGATGCGAAGCATGAGGAAGTCGGGAAGGACACGAGATCGAAGGCCCTGGGCGCCGATCCGCACGGCCCGAGGCTCCCGCGCAACGAACGGCACCACGCTCCCCGGGGCAGCGCCGCAGCAGCCGCTGCAGCCGGCATTCGCCCGGCGAACCCGCCTGGATTGGAGCGGCGTACGGGCGGGGTTCCTCGAGGTCTTCCTGACCCTCGCGGCCACCGTCGGATTCGGGTTCGCGTGGGCCGCGGTCGAGCTGGTCCGGCTCGGCCCTCCCCCCGCCAGCCCGGCCCCGGGCAGCGAGGTTGGCCCGATCACGGCCGCGGCCTTCGAGACCGGATACCCTGCGGCGCTCCCGTCCGGGCGATGAGGCCGGGGCGCAACTCCGATCCGGAAAGGAGGCCGCGATGAAACGCTCTGGCGCCAGCCCCCTCGATCCGTGGATCGAGGCCGAGCTCGCAGCGAGCCCCCGGCGCACGCTGCTCGTCGACGGATTCAACGTGCTGCACACGGCACTGCTCGCGGGGGAGCGGGACTCGATCTGGTGGGGCCGCGAAGCGCGCGAGAAGCTGCTCGCCCGGGTCTGCGGCTGGCCGGAGTGCGGCGACGAGATCTGGGTCGCCTTCGATGGGACGCAGCCGGCCTGGTCGGTGGTCGCGATTCCGGCGGCGGGGGCCGATCGCGGCACCTCGCAGGCGGGCGCGCGCAGGCCGATCGTCCACAGCCTCTTCGTCGAGTCCGCGGATGATTGGATCGTCCGGCGGGCGCGCCGGGCCGCCGAGCCGGCGAGGACGCTCGTCGTCAGCGCGGATCGGAAGGTCGCGGGGCGGGCGCGCAGCGCGGGCTGCGAGGTCTGGTCGCCGTGGGCCTTCGTCGCGAATTGCTACGCGCCGCCGGTCGGCGAAGGGGCACCGGGGCCGCTCCCGCGGCCCTCCCCGAGCGT
Organism: Myxococcota bacterium; assembly: GCA_041389425.1. GTDB lineage: Bacteria > Myxococcota_A > UBA9160 > UBA9160 > UBA4427 > UBA4427. The sequence continues at coordinate 117,044 of JAWKRX010000010.1, read as the reverse complement.
GCTCTCGTAGAGATCGATGACCTTCGAGGCGTTCTCCTCGACGGCACGGCCGGAGACGTCGATCTGCTGCCAGCCGTACCGGCGGAAGAGCTTGCGGGCGCGATCGAGCTCGAGCATGACCTGGTCGGGATCGGTGTAATCCGTCGACGACGGCGCGCGCATCGAGCGCAGGCGCGCGGTCCGGACCGAGAGCAGCGTGGCGGGATCGACGGTCAGCCCGAAGACCCGGCGCTTGTCGAGCTCGAGGAGCTCCTTGGGCGGGTCCATCCCCGGAATGAGCGGGACGTTGCCCGTCTTGTAGCCCCGCTGTGCGAGATACATCGAGAGGGGGGTCTTCGAGGTGCGCGAGACGCCGGTGAGCACGATGTCGGCTTCGTGGAGCGTGCGGAGATTGGCGCCGTCGTCGTGGCGCACGGCGAACTCGACGGCATCGACGCGATCGAAGTAGTCGTCGGAGAAGCCGTGCAGCAGGCCCGGCTGATGGCGCGGCTCGACCTTCAGGCGCTGCGCGACCCGCATGATGAGGGGGCCGAGCAGATCGACGGCGACGACGCCCCGGGCATCGGCCTCGCGCAGCAGGGCCGCCACGACGTCGCCCTCGACCAGGCTGAAGACCACCAGCGCGCCGGCCTGCTCGGCCTGCTCGATCACGCGGCGAACGTCGGAGATGCTGCGCGTGTCGCGGAAGACGCGCAGCCGCCAGCGATGGCGGAACTGGATCATCGCCGCACGCACGGCGGCGCTGCCGGTATCGCCGGTGCCGTCGGAAACCACGAAGACGGTCATGTCGTTGCGGACGTCGTCGCTCGCAGAGCTCATGGCGCGATCGTAGCGGCGACGCCGGCGGTGGTCCCGTCGGAATCGCGCCCGGGGCCCGTTCATTGACTGCCGGGACCCGCCACGGGAGAATCCGCCGCCATGGCCTACGAACCGTCCCGCATCGAAAGCAAATGGCAGGCGTATTGGGAGGAGCACCAGACCTTTCGCGCCGAATTCGACCCCTCGAAGCCCCCCTCGAAGCCCAAGTACTACGTGCTCGACATGTTCCCCTACCCGTCCGGCGACGGGCTCCATGTCGGCCATCCCGAGGGCTATACCGCGACCGACATCATGGCGCGCTACAAGCGCATGCGGGGCTTCAACGTCCTGCACCCGATGGGCTGGGACGCCTTCGGCCTGCCCGCCGAGCAGTACGCGATCAAGACGGGAACGCATCCGCGCGAGACGACGCGGCGAAACATCGAGAACTTCAAGCGCCAGATCAAGAGCCTCGGCTTCAGCTACGACTGGTCGCGCGAGCTCGACACGACCGATCCGCGTTATGTGAAGTGGACCCAGTGGATCTTCCGCAAGCTCTTCGAGCGCGGGCTCGCCTATCAGGCGGAGGTGCCGGTCAACTGGTGCCCCGCGCTCGGGACGGTGCTCGCGAACGAAGAGGTGATCGACGGCAAGAGCGAGGTCGGCGGGCATCCGGTGGTGCGCATGCCGATGCGGCAATGGATGCTGCGCATCACGCAGTACGCGGACCGCCTGCTCGAGGATCTCGAAGGCCTCGACTGGCCCGAGCCGATCAAGAAGATGCAGCGCGACTGGATCGGCCGCTCCGAGGGCGCCCACGTGCGCTTCGCGGTGAAGGGGCAGCCGGACGCCGAGATCGAAGTGTTCACGACGCGCCCCGATACGCTCTTCGGCGCCACCTACATGGTGCTCGCGCCCGAGCACCCGCTCGTCGCGAAGCTGACGACCGCCGCCCAGCGAGCGGCCGTCGAGGCCTACGTCGAACGCGCCGCGCGCAAGAGCGAGCGGACGCGCCAGGCCGAGCTCGGCGAAAAGACCGGCGTCGCGACGGGCGCCTTCGCCACGAACCCCGTGACCGGCGGCGAGATCCCGATCTGGATCGCCGACTACGTCCTCGCCGGCTACGGCACCGGCGCGATCATGGCCGTCCCCGGCCACGACGAGCGCGACTGGGCCTTCGCGAAGACCTTCGGCCTCCCGATCGTCGAAGTCGTCGCCGGCGGCGACGTCGAAGAGGCCGCCTTCACGGGCAGCGGCCGAGCGACCGCGTCGGGATTCCTCGACGGGCTCGAGACGGAAGCCGCAAAGCGCAAGATGATCGAATGGCTCGAATCGAAGGGCCTCGGGCGCGGGACGGTGACCTACAAGCTCCGGGACTGGCTCTTCAGTCGCCAGCGCTATTGGGGCGAGCCCTTTCCGGTCGTCCACGGGCCGGACGGCGACACCCAGCTGATCCCCGAATCCGAGCTGCCGCTGCTGCTGCCAGAGCTCGACGATTTCAAGCCGAAGGGCGAGGGCTTCGAGGCGCCGCTCGCGCGCGTCCCGGAATGGATCGAGACGACGGATGCGAAGGGCCGCCGCGTCCTGCGCGACGCGAATACCATGCCGCAATGGGCGGGGAGCTGCTGGTATTTCCTGCGCTTCGTCGATCCCGGCAACGACTCGGCGCCCTGGTCGATGGAGGCCGAGCGCTACTGGATGCCCGTCGATCTCTACATCGGCGGCGCCGAGCACGCCGTCCTGCATCTGCTCTACTCGCGCTTCTGGCACAAGGTCTTCTACGACCTCGGGCTCGTGCATACGAAGGAGCCGTTCCAGAAGCTCGTCAACCAGGGCATGATCCTCGGCGAGAGCTTCCGCTACTACGACGACGACGTCGGCGATTCCGCCGCCCCGGGCAGCGCGCGACGTTATGCATCGGCGGACGTGCGGGAGACCGACGACGGCCCCGTCGCGAAGGCCGACGGCCGGGCGCTCAAGGCGCGCTGGCTCCACCTCTCCAAGGTCGTCCTCGACGCGGACCGGAACGCCTGGCATCCCGACGATCCCGCCCTCCCCCTCGAGCGTGTCGTCGAGAAGATGTCGAAGAGCAAGGGCAACGTCGTCAATCCCGACGACGTGATCCGCGAGCACGGCGCCGATGCGATGCGGCTCTACGAGATGTTCATCGGCCCGCTCGAGAAGGCGGCGCCCTGGTCGACCGAAGGCATCCTGGGCATCGCCCGCTTCCTGCAGCGCGCCTGGCGCCTGTTCCACGACGACGCCCCGGACGGCGAACGCTTCCGCGCGCCGGAGGCCGGCGAAGGCAGCCTCGAACAGCGGCGCCTCACGGCCGGGACGATCGCCGGCGTGACCGACGACCTCGAGGCGATGCGCTTCAACACGGCGATCTCGAAGCTCATGGTGTTCGCCCGCGACATCACGAAGGATGCCCCCCTGCCCCGGGCCTCGGCCGAAGCCTTCGTGCTGCTGCTCTCGCCGATGGCGCCCCATGTCGCAGAGGAAATCTGGCAGCTTCTCGGAAATCGCGAGAGCCTCGCCTACGCCCCCTGGCCCGTCGCGGATCCCGCCCTGCTCGTCTCGGACGAGATCACGCTCGTCGTCCAGGTCAACGGCAAGAAGCGCGGCGAGATCCAGGTCCCGGCGGACGTCTCCGACGCGAAGGCGCAGGAACACGCGATGGCACTCGAAGCCGTCCAGCGGATTCTCGAAGGGCGGGCGCCGAAGAAGGTGATCGTCGTGAAGGGCCGGCTCGTGAACATCGTCGGCTGATGCCCGCCGCACAGGCGGACCAGCGAACGCCCGGTCGGCCCGCGGCCCGGAACGAATCCGGCTGCACGGGCTCCATGGCGAAGCTACGCTGCGGCGCCGCATAAAACGCCGAAGGCATGCCCGCAAGAAGAAGGAAGGAACTCCTCATGGCCATCGTGTCCACCCCGCGCTTCCGCCTCTCGCCCGCCTCGCTCCGATTCGGAGGAGCCCGCGCGCTCGTGCTCGCCGTGATCGGCGGCCTCGTGCTCGCGTCGACGCCCGGCTGCGTGACGGATCCCTACACGGGTGAGCGTCGCATCAGCAAGACGGCGATCGGCGGCGTGCTCGGCGGCGGCATCGGCGCGGGCGTCGCGGCCGGCATCGCGGCGCTCGCCGGCAAGGACGCGGCGAAGGCGGCGATGATCGGTGCCGGCGTCGGCGTGCTCGCCGGCGGTGCCGTCGGCGGCTACATGGACTATCAGGACGCGAAGCTGCGCAAGTTTCTCGAAGGCACCGGCGTGCGCGTCGTCCGGACCGGCGACCAGATCACGCTCGTGATGCCCTCGAACATCACCTTCGATACCGCGAGCGCGACGCTGCGCCCCGACTTCCTCGACGTGCTCCACGCCGTGAGCCTCGTGCTCATCGAATACGACAAGACGATCATCGAGATCATGGGGCATACCGACAGCGACGGCAGCGACGCCTACAACCTCGACCTCTCCCGCCGCCGCGCGCAGGCCGTCGGCAACCATCTCGTCGGCAAGGGCGTGGCCAGCATGCGCATCCTGACCGAGGGCTTCGGCGAGCAGTACCCGGTCGCGCCGAACGACACGCCGGAGGGCAAGCAGCTGAACCGCCGGGTCGAGCTGCGCCTGAGCCCTCTGACGGCGGGTTAGTCGGCAGGCGGCGAGCGGACCCGGGGCGGCCCTTCGCTGCGTGCCGGGGGGATGCTCCTCGGCCCGCCCGCCGCCCACGGACGGGCCAGGCGGTCGCCCGAAGCGCCCGGCGAGCACGCGGTCGCCCCGCGTGGCCCCCGACCCTGTGCATTCCGGCACGATCGGACGAGCCGGCGCCATCGGGCTCAATCCGACGCCCGAGTGTGTCGAGAAGACACCCGTGGCGATCGCCGATCAGCGCACGAGGCGCTCGGGATCGGTGATCCGGGGCCGGGAGCGCGCACCACGATGTCGAGCCGATCCGCGCCGAGGGGGTCCGAACGGCGCCGCGCCCCGCGCGCCCAGACGCGACTCCACGGCCGGATCGTCCGCGGCCGCGAGCGCATCCGGGTTCGGGTGGTCGACGTCTCGGAAGGCGGGGTCTGCCTGCTCTGCCCCGTCTGGCTCGATCCGAAGAAGTCCTTCCCGCTCGAGGTCGACGTCCCCGGCCGGGGCGTCTCGCTCGCTCGCGTCGAGGTCTGGCATATCCGTCGCGAGAAGAGCCCGGCATCGAACAACAAGATCTGGGTCGTCGGCGCCCTGCTCGCCGAAGCGGACGGGACCTTCGCCGAGCTGCTCGCGGCTGTGGGTTTGGCATCCCGGCCTGCACCGGCGCCCGCTCCGAATCCGCCTTCGACTCCGGGTCCGGGGCCGGCTCCCATAAGGGCAACGGTGCCGGCCTCGCCGCCCGCTCCTGCGCGAGCACCGGTCGCTCCTGCACCGCTCGCCCAGGCCCCCTCGCGGAAGGCCTCGCCCCGTTCCGCGGCCGACGCCGCGATCGATGCAGCCGAGCCGCGCATCTTCCGCCTTCGCTGCAAGGCGAAGGGCAGCCCCCGGACACGCCTGCTCTCGATCTCCGCGGAATCCGAGGCCGAGGCCCTCACGCTGGCGCGCCAGGATCTCGGCGCCGACTGGAACGTGCTCGAAGCGCTCGAGGCCTGAGCGACCCGAGCACCCCGCAGCCCGCCCCTGAAACCGCCGAAGTCCTGTGAGGCTCGTCAGCCCTCGCCGAGCCCCGAATAGAACTGGCGGGTCCAGCGCCGGAAGTCGGCGATCTCCTTGTCGAGCTCGCTGAGGACCGGCCGCTCGCGGTGGATCTTGTTCTCCCAGATCGGCACGTCGTCCATCACGCCCTTCACGATCCCGCTCATGAACTCCTCGCCGTGCTGGTCGGCGACGTTCTTCGTGACGGTGAGCAGCCAGCGCATCTTCGAATGGCCGGCATCGATCGGTGTCACCGAGACGAAGAGCATCGTTCCGACGCCGGGAATCCCGTCGGAGACGACCGTCGAGAGGCCGAGGCCGAAGGTTTCGCGCACGAGGCGCGTATCGAAGCTGCCCATCGGCGTCTCGCGCAAGACCTTGCTCTCGGCACGGACGAAGCGGCCGCTCTCGGAGAAGACGTAGTCGGAGGCGGGCGGCGCGGGCATGCCGTGGACGAACTCGAAATGGACCGGATCGAAGTTGTTCTCGGCGAGCTCCTGCATGTGGACCGCGATGTCGATGTCGACGCGGCGCGGCGGCGTCCAGTCCGGATGGCCGATGACGTCGATCGTCGGGACCTCCCAGTCCGGCGGCTTCTCCTCGGCGTGGTGCCAGGCGAAGATCATCTCGTTCTTCTCGACGAGCTCCCAGCTGCGCAGCCGCGCCTTCTCCGTGATCGGCTTCGCGGAGTGCGGGATCTCGACACAACGCCCCGTCTCGTCGAATCGCCAGCCGTGGAACGGGCAGCGGATCGACTCCCCGAACACGCGGCCCCCGACGGCGAGATGCGCCCCGAGGTGGGGACAGTAGGCGTCGAGCAGGACGGGCTTGCCGCTGCGCGCCCGGAACAGCACGAGCTCGCGCCCGAAGGCCTGGACCCGCTGGACCTGCCCCTCCTCGAGGTCGCGGCTCCAGGCCACCGCGAACCAGCCATTGGGGATCGGAAGCGCGAGATGGGTCTGCGGCGCGGTCATCGGCGGCCCTCCTGGAACGAATGGCCGCGAGACTGATTGATCTTGTACTTGTAGTCAAGTACAAGTTCCGCATGGCCCGCCCCCGACCGACCGACTCCGCACGGGATCGCACTCGCGCTCGCGCCCGGCGCGCCGCCCGCGGTGCCGCCGATTCGCTCAATGCCCCCGATGCGCCCGATGCGCTCGCCGCCCGCCCCGCCTCCGCTGGCCGCGCGCCCGCCCGCGAATCGAAGCGCCTCGCCCTGATCGAGCGCGTGCTCGACGCGGCCCACGCGCTCTTCCTCGAGCAGGGATACGACGGCGCGAAGCTCTCCGACGTCTGCAGTCGCGCCGGCATCGCCTACGGCACCTTCTTCAACCATTTCGACGCCAAGCGCGACCTGCTGCGCGGCCTCGCCGAGCGCGCGCTGCGGACGCTGACGGAGAAGCTCGAAGCGCTCGCCAAGGACCGCGCCCCGCTCGAGGCCCAGCTCGTCTTCCTCTTCGAGGAAGGCGCCGCACAGCTCGTCCCGAACCAGCGCGATCTGCTCGGGCAGATCTGGTCCGTCACCGTCGCCGATCCCTCCGGCCAGAGCGATCGCCGCTTCCACGCCGCCTTCGAGTCCTTCCTCGCCGAAGGCGTCGTGCGCGGCCAGGTCCGGGCAGACGTTCCGATCGAGACGCTCGCGGAGATCGTGGGCAGCACGTTCGCGAACATGACGCTGAACTGGGTCCATCTCGAGGCCTATCCGATCCGCGAGCGCGCGAGCGCGGCGGCGCGCTTTCTCGCGGAGGCCCTCGCGCCGCGCCCGGGCCCGAAGGCCTGAGAAGAACGTCCCGATCGAAACGACGAGGAAACCTCCATGCGCCATCTCGTGATCTCCTCGGACTGCCACGCGGGCCTGCCCCCCGAGCGCTACCGCGACTATCTCGATCCGAAATACCGCGCGCGCTTCGACGAGGACCTCGCGCTGCGCATGGCCCAGCGCGAAGCCGCGGCGAAGCTCTTCCTCGTCGACGAGTTCAACGCCCGCTGGCGCGAGGAGAACTGGACCGGGCTGACGGGCGCCTGGGACCATGCCGCGCGCATCGACGTCCTCGACGGCGACGGCATCGCCGCCGAGGTCGTCTTCCCCGACGGCATCACGGAGTTCAACAGCCCGCCCTTCGGCGCGGATCTCGGCCTCGCGACCGAGGGCGTCGATCCCGAGCTGCAATGGGCCGGCGCGCGGGCGCACAACCGCTGGCTCGCCGAGCTCTGCCAGATGGCGCCCGAGCGGCATATCGGCCTCGCGATCGTGCCGGCGCTCTGGGACGTCGACGAGGCGGTGCGCGAGGTCCGCTGGGCGAAGGCCAACGGGCTGCGCGGGGTGCTGCTGCCCGTGATGTGGGGCAAGCAGCCGCCCTACCATCTGCGCCGCTACGAGCCGCTCTGGTCGGTCTGCGCCGAGCTCGCGATGCCCGTGCATTTCCACTCCGGCCCGGCCGCGCGCGACGACGCCTTCGCCCTCGAGCCGGATGGCGCGCTCTCGACGGGCGCGATGGGGATCTACACCTCGGAGGTCTGCTGGTGGCTCGTGCGCCCGCTGACCTTCCTGATCTGGGGCGGCGTCTTCGAGCGCCATCCGGCGCTGCGCGTCGCCGTGACCGAGGGGAGCTGCATCTGGGTCCCCGAATACCTCGCGCTCCTCGACCATCGCCATTCGGCGCACCACGCGAACGCCAAGATGGGCGATTTCTCGCAGCATCTTCCCCTCCGCCCGAGCGACTACTTCAAGCGCAACGTGGCCGTCGGCGCATCGGTCCTCGCGCGCCGCGAGGTCGAGCTGCGCGCGGCGATCGGCGTCGAGTCGATCCAATGGGGCAGCGACTATCCCCATCCGGAGGGCACCTGGCCCGCGACGCGGGACGCGCGCATCGAGGCGCTGAAGGGCGTCGCGCAGGACGAGATCGCGGCGATGCTCGGCGGCAATGCGGTGCGCTTCTACGGGCTCGATGCGGAGAAGCTCGCGCCGATCGCGGCGCGGATCGGGCCGGAGCAGGCGAGCTTCGAATAGCGCGGTCGTGCCCACCTCCCCTTCAAGTCCCCCGGCAGGGCCGCCGATCGGTGTTGCGGAGCGCAGCCGGGGGATCCGGGATTCCGGCTCTCCTGGCCTGACCCGGGGCCCTTCCACGCTCCGAACCAACACCCGCGAGCGGAGCCATCGTGCGCACGATCCCGATCCTGCTCGTCCTCGCAGCGCTCGTGGGTGCCCATGCGCACTCCCGGGGCTTCTTCGTCTCGGCGGGAGAAACCGGAGCCGAGATGGCCGGGGGCGAGCCCGGTGCCCCTGCGTCCTCGCCCCACCCGACCGAGCGCCTCGTGGAGGTGGACCCGCAGGAGCTCGTCGACGGCCACCCGAACGAGACCGATCGAGCGAGCCGTGACGAGGCATCGATCTCCGCGGAGTCCGGGAAACCCACCTACTACCAATGGGTCGACGAGCGCGGCTCGGTCCATTTCGCAGGCTCCCTCGACGAGGTCCCCGCGGCGTGGCGATCGCGCGCGGGCCAGATCCAGCTGGACCCCGGCGCATTCAACCGAACGTCGACGCCCGCTGCGAAACCCGTCCGGCCCCGGCCGATCGCCGAGGCCGCGGCGAGAAACCGAAACCACGACGTCACGATCTACACCGCGCCGTGGTGCGGCTGGTGCCGCAAGACCATCGCCTTCCTCGACCAGCGCGGGATCGACTACGTCAACAAGGACATCGACGAGGACGCGGCCTACGCCGACGAACTCCGCGAGAAGAGCGGCGGAACGGCGATTCCGTTCGTCGAGATCGATGGCAGCGCGATTCGCGGCTTCGACCCGGACCAGATGACGGCCTTGCTGGACTGAGTGGAACCCTGCAGCGCCTGATCCGCGCCCTTCAACGATCCTTGAACCGATCGTTCACCTCGCCGTAGGGCATCGCTGCTTCGAACAACGGCTCGCACATGCCCTGATCGAGAAATGCCGTTGCCGCAGCCGCGGCCCGCCCAAGCGCCACCTGGGCGAGCGTGGAGCCCGTGCTGACCCGCCGCACGCCCAATGCCTCGAGGTTCGAAAGCGGCGAGAGCGACGGCATGGCGAGCACGTTGAGGGGCAATCCGGCGGCGGCGAGCGCCCGGATCTCATCGTCCGCGACCACCTTGGGGACGAACAGACCGTCTGCCCCCGCGGCGCGATAGAGCGCGGCGCGCCGCAACGCCTCCTGGACTCTCAGCGGCTCGTCCACGAGCCCGCGCAGGTAGACGTCGGTTCGTGCATTGACGAACACTGCGGTCCCCGTTCGCTCCGCCACCCCGCGAATCGCCGTGATCTTCTCGGCCAGAACCTCGGGCGCGCCCGCGCCGTCTTCGATGTTCACCCCGACTACACCCTCGGCCAACAGTTGCTCGACGAGCCGAGCCACGGACGAAGGTGCGTCTGAATAACCGGACTCGATGTCGACCGAGAGCGGGATCCCGATCGCTCGGACGATCGCGCGAACGCTCTGCAGAAGCAGCTCCGTCGGCAACGCGTCGCCGTCCGGATGGCCCCACGACCACGCCAGACCGGCACTCGTGGTCGCGACCGCACGGGCGCCCCGGCTCTCGAGCACCCGAGCGCTGCCCGCGTCCCAGCAATTCGGCAGACGGAACAGTCCTGGCGCCTGATGAAGCTGACGGAAGAGATCGCTCGCGCTCGTCGTGGGCTCCTCGCAGATCATGATCATTCTCCAATCGGACCATCGACGGTCCAGAGGTGTTGAGCGGCATAGGCTCTCCATGGGCGCCACCGTTCCGCATGGGCCACGAGATCCCCGCCATGCGCCGAGAGCCGCGCGTGCTTGCGATAGCTCCTGCGCAATGCGGCATCGGTCGCCGGGAAGGCATCCGGGTCGTGCGCGGCGCGCATCGCGACATAGTGCGCGGTCCAATCCCCGATCCCCGAAATGCTGCGGAGGCGCGAGACGGTCTCCTCGGTCGTCTCGGCTGCCCGAAAGCAGTCCACATCGCCGAGAGCGGCCGCGGCGAGCGACTCGAGCGACGCCCGCCGCTGCTTCGGCACGCCGAGCGCAGCCAATGCACCACCGACCAGGATCTGCGTCGGACCCGGAAAGACCCGAACGAGATGATCATCCTCGACGTCGACCGCCGCGCCGCAGCCCACGGCGAGCCGCTCGACGAGTCGACGCCCCTGTTCGAGGGAAACCTGTTGCCCGAGGACGGCACGCACGCCCACCTCCCAGCCGCTCCACCCGCCGGGTACCCTCAGGCCGGGCCGGGCATCGACGAGTCGACGAAGCAACGGGTCACGTCGCAGGGCGTGACCGATCGCCTGGACGTCGGCATCGAGATCGAACATCCGCCGGACCCGCGCGATGATCGAACCCAGCGCGCCGACGTTCGGAAATTTCACCGTGACCCGAAGACTCTGCTTCTTGGGGAGATGAGCGACCGCGATGATTCCAGCCAGTCCTTCATGCGAGATGGTGCGCGCATAACTCCCTTCGCTCACCCGCTCGACGCCGGTGATGGCACGCGCGGCGAGAAATTGCAGCATCGCCGGCCAGTCGTACGGACTGCGATACGGCAGCTGCAGATCGATGGTCGAGACGGAGGGACGGGATCGCCTCGACCCCGAACGGCGAAGCTTGCTGGGAGACCGACGATAGAGGGTACGGAACGTCTCGTTGAATCGGCGCAAGCTGCGGAACCCGGACGCGAGAGCCACCTCGGCCATCGGAAGATCCGTATCGTGCAGGAGCTGCTTGGCCAGGTGCAGCCGCTGTGTCTGCACCACTGCGATCGGCGAGGCGCCGAGATGCTGGTTGAACAGACGGCGCAGCTGCCTCGAGCCCACGCCGAGCCGATCGGCGAAGGCCTCCATGCCCGCCGAATCACCTTCGAACGCACCTTCCGCGATGAGTCGAAGGGCGCGCGCAACGACCGTCGACGTACCCCGCCATGCTCCGCTGCCCGGTGCACTCTCGGGTCGACAGCGAAGACACGGGCGGAAGCCCGCAGCACCGGCCGCGGCCGCAGACGGGAAGAAGCGGCAGTTTTCCGCGCGCGCAGGGCCGGCGGGGCAGACCGGTCGACAGTAGATGCCTGTCGTCGTCACACCGACGAAGAGGCGACCGTCGAACCGTGCATCCCGGGTGATCAGCGCGCGATAGCAGGTGTTCGGGTCGAGCATTCGGCCGACACGCTAGCCCGATCGGCTTCCCCGCGACTGGCGGTTTTCGGACCTCATCCCCGCACTCATCACGAGCTCGGCGCTTCACCGTCGCCTCGCACGTCATCGTCGGATGACGGGCCAGCATGAAGCGACCCTGCATGTTCTGGTCGGGGTGGCGAGTCCGTCCGGCGCGATTCGGAACGGCTCGCGCTTCCCCGATCCGCCGGCTCGTGACGTCGCCAACGCCATCCGCCGCTTCGACCCGGCTCGGATGACGACACTGCCGGCTCAGGCGCGCTTGCGACCGCTGCCTGCGAACTCGAATGCCCCTTCTGCGCAGACCTTTCCGTTGATGCGCACGTCGACGACGTGGCGACCGGGATGATAGGTCCGCGTCGTGATGGGCTTCAGCGAATGGCGCTTCTCGAGCTTGAGCACCGCGCCGGGCGCCAGGCTCACGTTCCAGCCCTTGAAGACCTTCGGCGAGGTCCCGCCATTCGCCTTCACGTGATGGACCGCGTAGTCGATCACGAGGGGCTGGGCACGCCGCGAGCGCGAGCGCAGCACCAGGGCGAGCCGGATCGATCCGCCGAGGGCGATGCGCCGCGGCGCGAGCGCGAGGCTCGCCTCCCCCGCGAAGGGCCGCCCCAGGCCGAACGCCTCGAGCACCCGCCGATCCCCGCGCTTGACCAGCGTTCGACTGGCGTGGCGGAGCAGCGCACGGCGCGGGGACGGCGCACCAGGCAGGTGGCGCTCGAGCCAGTCGGCGACGATTCCCGGATGGTCCTTCGCGATGTCGTTCAGATGATTGGCGACGCTGCGCCGGACGTATTCGCTCGGATCGTCCTGCAGCGCTTCGAGCAGCGGCAGCGTCGGCGAGGGATCGGCGATCAATCCCTTCAGCTGCGAGCCCCAGGGCAGCCGCGGACGACTGCCCTCGCTCACGAGCCGGCGGACGTGCTCGCTCGGATCGCGGGTCCAGCGCGCGAGGGTCGCGAACGTCAGCCGGGGATGGCGCTCGATGAACGGACGCACCGCCCACTCCGCGCTGAACCGCTGCGTCATCAACCGCAGCGATGCCAGCGCCCGCTTCGGCGAGTCCTGCCCGCGGCGCGCGACGTACTCGCCGAGCGGCCAGACGATCCAGCCGCAGAGGCCGTCCTCGCGGTCGTGGAGCGCCGCGAGCGCTTCGTCCCCGCGCACGGGCGCGAGGGCCGCTTCGATGCCGTCGCAGGCCGCTCCGAAGTCGGCGGGGAGCGTCGCTTCGAAGGCGTCGGCGACATGGTAGGCGCGGGCCTTCAGCTCGAGCGCCTCGAGCCCGCCTACCGCGAGCCGCCGGAACCGCCGGGCATCGAACCCCGGGCAGGACCTCGCCAGGTGGACCGCCGCCGCGTCCACGCTCCCGGGATGGATCAGGTTCTTGAAGGGCTCGGGCATCGAGGCGCGAGGCTACCCCACTCGCGCCTCGCGATCGGCGCGCACGTCCCACTCGTCGACACAGCCGAGGCGATCCGGTCCGGTCTCCCTCAGCGCTTCACCGTCACCTCACCCTTCGCGTCGATGAAGTCCTGGATCGTCTGGTAGACGTACTCGCAGTCCTCGCGCGTCATGGTCGGATGGCAGGGCAGCATGATGCCGTACTGCATGATCTGGTCCGCCGTCGCGAGGCCGGCCGGCGCGATCCGGAACTCCTGGTTCCTCAGCATCGGCTGGCGCGTGATGTTGCCCGAGAAGATGACGCGGCTCGTGATGCCGGCGTCCTCGAGCTGGATCTGGAACTTCGTGCGGCTCCAGCCCGTCTCCGGGCGGATCTGGAGCGGATAGCAGAGCCAGGTCGTCTCGGTCTCGGGCAGGATGGTCGGCAGGATGAACTTGTCCTCGTGCTGCTTCAGGAACTCCGTATGCCAGCGGAAGCGTTCCTCGCGCAGCTTCCAGAGCGTGTCGATCTTGTTCATCTGCTCGACGCCGAAGGCGGCACCGCACTCGTTGGGGATGAAGCCGTAGGCGTTCTCCTCGAAGATGAAGAGCGCGTCGTAGTCGATGCCGTCGACTTTCTCGAGGAAGCGGCCATCGGCGCTCTGCGACTTCGTGCCGTGCATCCACTTCTCGGAGGAGCGGCCCCAGGCGCGCAGGGAGAGCGAGCGGTCGAAGTATTTCTCGTCGTCGAAGAAGACCATGCCGCCGTTGCCGAGGGCGGTGATGATGTGGAAGATCGAGAAGCTCGTGATCGAGACGTCGGCGCGGCTCGCGGTATGGCGGCCGCGCAGCTTGCCGCCGAGGGTGTCGGCGCTGTCGTGGATGACGAAGAGGCCGTGCTTGTCGGCGATCTTGCGGACGACGTCCCAATCGCAGATGCCGCCGACGAGGTCGGGGATCAGGATCGCCTTCGTCTTCGGCCCGATCGCGGCCTCGATCTGGTCGACGCGGATCTGGTAGTCCGAGAGGCCGACGTCGACGAAGACGGGCGTGCAGTCGACGTGGTAGATCGCGGCGACGTCGGACGAGAAGGTCAGCACGGGCGTGATGACTTCGGAGCCGCGCGGCAGCTCGGCGAGCCGCATCGCGACCATCAGCGCCGACGAGCCGGAGTTGACCATCACGCCGTATTTCTTGCCCATGAACTCTGCCACGCGGGCCTCGAACTCGTGGACCTTCTTGCCGGGGATCAGGCCGAGCGGGTCCTGCATCTGGGCCATCACGGCGTTGATCTCGGTCTGATCGAACATGGCGCCGCCGTAGCGGACGGTGCGGGGCTGGATGCGCATGAATGGATCCTTTCGGGATGCTCGAGGGGTTGTGGCGAGAAGCAGAACGGAGCTTTGATCCGGATGGAAGCGAACGAGTCGAAACGCTCGGGCCGCGGCGCGGCGCGGGCCGAGGGCGAAGCGATGAAAATCAGCCGCTCTCCCCGGGCTCGGCGTCGGCTGCCTCCTGGGCGACGGCGCGGGGCCCGCGGCGCGGGGATCGGGGTCCGCGCCCGGCCGTCTCGCGGGGCAGGCGTGCGAGGTCCCGGGCGAGCCGCGACGCGAGCTCGGTCAAGCGGGCGCGATCTTCTTCGGACCACGCATCGAGCACGCCCGTCAGCTGGTCGAGGCGGTAGGCGACGATCCGCTCGTAGACCGCGCGGCCCTCGGATGTGAGGCGCAGGACGACCTGGCGCGCATCGCCGTCGGCCGTGCCGCGCTCGACCAGCCCTTCTTCGACGAGGGGCATCAGCTGGCGGCTCGCGGTCGCCGCATCCATCGCGCAGGCATCCGCCAGGCGCCGGACCGAGAGCGAGCCGTGGTCGTAGAGGCTGCGCAGGGCCGCATAGCCCGCGCGCGTCACGACGGCGCCGACGGCGATCGCCTGATGCTGGTTGAAGCGCTTGTTGGCTCCGAGCCGGAACAGCTCTTCGAGCGCACGCTCGAGCGCCGCATCGCCGGACGCGCCGGTCGCCGGGGCGGCCGCCTCGCCGGCGAGCGCCGCCAGGGTACCGCGCTCGCGGGTCTGCCGGGGGGTGGCCGATCGTCGCGGGCTCATGCTACCCGTTGCTTGTCTTAGTCATGGTTTTATCGAGGTAGCCCAGCCGGCAAAGGAGCGCCAGATGGCAGCGGGATCCAGCAGCGGAGCGGGAGCAGGAGCACGAGCGGGCGAATGTGCGGGCCGGATCGCCCTGGTGACCGGCGCGAGCCGCGGCATTGGCGCGGGCATCGCGGAGCGCCTCGCGGCCGCCGGGGCGAGCGTCGCCTGCGTCGCGCGCAGCCTCGACGAGCCGAAGGGCAAGGAGCCGGGCTCGCTGCGGGAGACCGTCGCGCGCATCAACGCCGCCGGCGGGCGGGCGATCGCGATCCAGGGCGACGTCGCGAAGGCCGAGTCCCGGGCCGCGGTCGTCGAGCGCTGCCGCGCCGAGCTCGGCGCGATCGACATCCTCGTCAACAACGCCGCCGCCGGGCCGCACAAGACCTTCGAGAAGCTGACGGCGAGCCATTTCGCGCTGACCTTCGGCGTCAACGTCGAGGCCGCCTTCCACCTCTCGCAGCTCGTCGTGCCCGCGATGCGAGAGAAGGGCCGCGGCTGGATCGTGAACATCTCGTCGGCCACCGCGCGGCTGCCGCAGGGCCCGCCCTTCGAGGCCTATCAGATCAACGGCGGCGCGCATCTCTATGCGGCGAGCAAGGCCGCGCTCGATCGGCTGACGGTCGGAATCGCCGCGGAGCTCTCCGAGGCCGGCATCGCGGTGAATACCCTCGCGCCGGTCGCTGCCGTCATCACCGCCGCCGTCCGCATGACCGGCGCCGACAAATGGATCCAGCCCGAGATGATCGAGCCCGTCGAAGCGATGGCGGAGGCGGCCCTCGCCCTCGCCTGCTGCGACGCCAAGCTGACCGGCCGGATCACCTACAGCCTCGACCTGCTGCGCGAGCTCGGCCGCGAGCTCCGCACGCTCGACGGCCGCGAGACGCTGACGCGGGAGAACGCGCAAACGCGCTGACGCCGTGCTGCTCGGATGCGCGGAGCGCGGAGCGCCGGCCCGCGAGCGGAGCGCCTCGCGCCGAATCGGGGCGCGCGATCCCGCCGGCTGCGCCATCGTGGGACTCCGCACGAAGGAGGTGGACCCGATGATGCAGCCCGGACTTCCGCGAACGGCCGCGCGCGCCGACGCCCGCGAAGTCGGCCAGGAAGACACCCGCGCCGATGCTCGCGCTCGCACGGCCCGTCGGCTCGGCGCCGCGTTCACCCTGCTCGGACTCGTCGCCCTCGCCCTCGCCCAGCCCGCGGTCGCGCGGGGCGAGGCGAAGGGAGCGGCCGCGAGCACCGCCCCGGCCGCCGCGCCGAGCTCGCAGACCCTCGTGCCCGCGCTCGCGAATGCCCCGAACGTCGTCATCGTCCTGCTCGACGACGTCGGCTTCGGCGCCGCCGAGACCTTCGGCGGCCCGGTCCCGACGCCGACGCTGGAGCGCCTCGCCGAGCAGGGCCTCCGCTACAACCGCTTCCATACGACGGGCATCTGCTCGCCGACCCGCGCCTCCCTGCTGACCGGCCGCAACGCCCATGCGGTCGGCGTCGGCGCCGTCCTCAACTCTGCTTCGAATCATCCGGGCAAGCTCGGCATCCTGCGCGACGACGCGAAGACCCTCGCGCAGGTGCTGCGCGAATGGGGTTATGCGACGGGCGCCTTCGGCAAATGGCATCTCACACCCGATTGGGAGACCTCCCCCGCCGGCCCCTTCGATAGATGGCCGACCCGCAAGGGCTTCGACCATTTCTACGGCTTCCTCGGCGGCGAGACCCATCAATTCGAGCCGACCCTCTACGAGGGCACGAGCCCGGTCACCCGGCCGCCCGGCGCGAACTACCACCTCTCCGAGGATCTCGCGCAGCAGGCCGCCGCCTGGCTCCGCCTGCAGCATTCGATCCGCCCCGACCGCCCCTTCTTCGTGTACCTCGCGACCGGCGCGACCCACGCCCCGATCCACGCCCCCGAAGCCTCGATCCGCGCGCTCCGCGGCCGCTTCGAACACGGCTGGGACGAGGAGCGGCGCAGGACCTTCGAGCGCCAGAAGGCGCTCGGCGTGATTCCGGCCGATACGCAGCTGACGCCGCGCCCGGAAATCCTCCCCGCCTGGGACTCGCTCTCGGCCGACGAGCGCCGCGTCGCGAGCCGCTTCATGGAGGCGAACGCCGCCTTCCTGAGCCATGCCGACCAGCAGATCGGCCGCGTCGTCTCCGCCCTCGAAGCGATCGGCGAGCTCGACGACACGATCTTCGTCTACATCGTCGGCGACAACGGCGCGTCGGCCGAAGGCGGCCTGCTCGGCAGCTGGAACTACTTCGCGGGCCTCCACGGCGTCCCGGAGAACACCGCACTCGATCTCGAGCGCCTCGACGCGATCGGCGGCCCGCGCTCCTACCCGCACTATCCCGCCGGCTGGGCCTGGGGCACGAACGCGCCCTTCCAATGGGCGAAGACGATCGCCTCGCATCTCGGCGGCACGCGCAATCCGCTCGTCGTCCACTGGCCGAAGGGCTTCGAAAGCCGCGGCGAGCTGCGCAGCCAGTTCGCCCACGTGAACGACGTCATGCCGACGATTCTCGAAGCCATCCGCATGCGCGCGCCCGAACGCCTCGCCGGCGCGCCGACGCCGGCGACCGACGGCACGAGCCTCGTCTACTCCTTCGACGACCCGCGCGCGAAGAGCCGCCATGCGACCCAGTACTTCGAAGTCTTCGGCCACCGCGCGATCTACCACGATGGCTGGATGGCCTCGGCCTTCCGCGGCCGCGCCCCCTGGCGCGTGCTCGATCCGATCACCCGCCCGCTCGCAGACGATCAATGGGAGCTCTACGACCTCGAGCACGACTTCAGCCAGGCCCACGACCTCGCAGCCGCGGAGCCCGAGCGGCTGCGCCAGCTGCAGGCGCTCTTCGAGAGCGAGGCCGCCCGCAATTCGGTGCTCCCGATCGGCAACGACATCCCTGGCACCGGCCTGCCCAAGCTCCACCAGGACCGCCGGCACTTCGTGTATGGCGAAGGCGCGATCGGCATCCCCGAATCCGGCGCCCCGCCGATCCCGAACCGCTCGTACACGATCCGCGCAGAGCTCGAGATCCCGGACGAGCAGACCTCCGGCGTGATCGTGACCGAGGGCGGGGGCGTCGCGGGCTGGGCGCTCTACCTGGATGCGCAGCGGCGCCCGGTCTACACCTACAACTTCTTCGACGTCGAGCGGATGACGATCCGCGGCGACGAGCCGCTGCCGCTCGGCCCCGTCACCCTGCGTTATGTCTTCGATGCGGAGCCGGGCATCGGCAAGGGCGGCCGCGGGCGGCTCTACGTCGGTCGCAAGCGCGTCGGCGAGGCCCGCATCGGCGCGACCGCGCCGCGCTTCTTCTCGATCGACGAGACCTTCGACGTCGGCTTCGATACCGGCTCGCCGGCGGGGGACTATCCGCCCGGATCGCGGTTCGAGGGCACGATCCGGAAGGTCGAGGTCGAGCTCGATTGAGCGGCCATCGATCAGCCGGTGACGCTTCGGACCACGGCGCAGGCGCTGCCGACGCGCCCTAGATCATCAGCGCCTGCGGATCGAGGCCCAGCATGGCGCGGCCGACCTCGCCGTAACCCTTTTCGTTCGCGAAGGCGTGCTGCGAGATCGTCGAGATGTCGCGCCAGAGCCGATCGAGGGGCGATTTGCGGTAGAGCGCGGTGCCGCCTGCGGCCTCGTACATGCCGGCGACCGCGGCCTTCGAAGCGCGGAAAGCGTGGATGCCCGCGAGCCGGAAGGCCGCGCGCTCGGCGAGCGTCGGCGGATTCCCGGCGCGGACCGTGTCCCAGAGCTCGCCCGTCTTGTCGACGAGGTAGCTCTTCGCGGAGCCGAGGGTCGCCTCCGCCATCGCGACGGCGCGCTGGACGAGCAGCTCGTCGCGCAGGGCGTGGCCGCCGGGCTGGATCGTCTTCGTCGCCGCCAGCTCGCAGAAGAGCTCGATCGAGGCCCGCGCGATCCCGAGCGAGGCGCCGGGCGCGTTCGCGACGATGAACCAGGGAAAGGCGTAGAGCGGCGCCGGATCCTTCGGCGGCTCGAAGAACGAGAACGTGAGCTCGTCGGGGACGAAGACTTCGGCGACGCGCCAGTCGTGGGAGCCGCTGCCGGCGAGGCCCGTCGTGTGCCAGGTATCGAGGATCTCGACGTCGGCGCGGGAGAAGAACGTCATGCGCACCTGCGGATGGCCGTTCGGGCCGGCGATCGGGCCCTCCGCGTCGCAGACGATGCAGCCGCCGACGAACCAGTCGGCGTGCAGGCTGGAGCTGCCGAAGGGCCATTGGCCCGTGACGCGATAGCCGCCCTCGACCCGCAGCGCGCGGCCGCGCGGGACGAGCACGCTCGCCGTGATCGCGTCGCGATCGGCGTAGATCCGCTCGGCGACCGGCCGCTCGAGATGCGAGGCGTAGAAGCCGCCGTCGGAGCCGATCATCACGACCCAGCCCGCGGAGCCGTCGGCCCGGGCCACCTCTTCGACGATCTCGAGCTGCGTGATCGGATCGACCTCGGGACCACCCAGCGCCCGGGGCATCGTCATGCGGAAGACGCCCGCCTGCTTGAGTCCGTCGACGACCTTCGGCGTCAATCGGCCGGCCGCCTCGATCGCCTCCGCCTCGCTGCGGACCATCGGCCCGAGGGCCCGCGCCGCCGCGAGGATGTCTGCACCGCTCTCACCCTTCGTCATTCGATGCCCTCCACCATGCGCCCCGCGGTTTCACCGCCGTCGATCGTCAGCTCGGCGCCCGTCACGTAGGCGCTGTCGTCGCAGGCGAGAAAGAGCGCGAGCTTCGCGACCTCCTCGGCCTCGCCCGCGCGAGGAATCGGGAGGCTCGACCAGAAGGCCTGCTGGTCGACGCCGGGGAACTCGCTCGGCGCGATCATCGGGGTCCGGATCGAGCCCGGGCAGATCGCGTTGACGCGGATCTTCGCGCGGCCGAACTCGAGGGCCGCCGTCTTCGTCATGCCCCGGATGGCCCATTTGCTGGCGCCGTAGGCGGACGCGCCGGGCACGCCCTTCTGCCCCGCGACGGACGAGATGTTCACGATCGCGCCGCCCCCGCCCGCCTTCATCGCCTCATAGCAGCTCTGCATCCCGAGAAAGCAGCCGATCTGGTTGACCTCCACGACCGCGCGATAGTCCTCGAGCGCCATCGTGCGGATGAAGCCGCCCCGAAAGATCCCGGCGTTGTTGACGAGCACGTCGAGGCGCCCTTCCCGCTCCGCGATCCCGGCGACGACCCGGCGCCACTGTTCGGGCTGCGTCACGTCGAGATGCACATAACGTGCGGCGGGCCCCAGCGCCGCCGCGAGCGCCTCGCCGACCGGATCGAGCACGTCGGCGACGACGACCCGCGCGCCCTCCGCGACGAAGAGCCGCGCCTCGGCCTCGCCCTGCCCGCGCGCGCCGCCCGTGATCAGCGCGACCTTGCCGTCGAGCCTTGCCATCCGCGTTCTCCCGCCTCGCGCCTAATTCCGCTTGTCGAGCGGCAGCATGATGTTCGAGCCCGCGCCCACGACCTGGGGCGAGACGCCATTCCACTTCTCGACCATCTTCAACTCGACGAGGGTCGGCGCCTTCTCGAGCGCCTCGCCCTGGATCCGGATCGCCTCGGCATCGGCGGTCGCCTTGATGATCTGGGTCTCGGCGTCGGTGCGCGCCTGCTGCATCTTGAAGATCGCCTTCTCGGCCTCCTGCTGCTGCACCATCTTCGCCTCGATCGCCTGCTCGAGCTCGGCCGAAAGGGCGACGTCCTCGATCACGAGATCCTCGATCACGAGCAGCGTCCCGACCTTCTCGCGCGCCGATTCGAGGGCGGAGACCTTGATCTGCTCGCGGGTCTTCACGATGTCGGCGGCGGTCTTGAGCGCCGTCACCTCCTTCGTCGCCTCCTGGACCCGGGGCAGGATCAGCTTGTCGAAGGGATTGCCGGCGTAGTCGCGCAGCACCGAGACGACCGACGCCTCGGGAATCCGGTAGAGGACCTTCAGCTGGATGTTGATCTGCTGCAGATCCGACGAGAAGCATTGGGCCTCGATCTCGCGCGTGTCCTGCTGGACGTTCACGTGTCGGATGTCGGTGATGAAGGGGAGCTTGAGGCCGAAACCGGGCGCGAGGAAGGCGTCCGACATCGTGCCGAGGATGACCCGCACGCCGCGCTCGCCGGGCTGGATCACGTACGTGCTCCCGAGTGCGGCCGAGAGCGCGAAGAAGGCCAGGACGAAAGTAGCGATGGTGCGAATGGACATGCGCCCTCCTCGCGCTGCGGCAGGCAGCGGGACCCGATCCTAGGCGAGCCCCGCGCGAACTGCTCCCGCCCCGCGTTTCGATCGGGGCTTTACGCGGAGCACGTCCTTTCCGACAATCGGGCCGCCGCGATCGCCGCGCATCCGGCCCGGCGCGCTCGCCGGAACCTTCGCCTGGAGAAGCCCCACCATGAGCTCGATCGTCCCCTTCGAGATCCGGATTCCCGATGCCGACCTGCAGGACCTGAAGGCGCGCCTCGCACGCACGCGCTGGCCCGAGGCCGAGACCGTATCGGACTGGTCGCAGGGCATTCCGCTGGCCTACGTCCAGGAGGTCTGCGAATACTGGACCTCCAAATACGATTGGCGCGAGCGCGAGCGCAAGCTCAACCGCTTCCCGCAGTTCAAGACGAAGATCGACGGGCTCGACATCCATTTCATCCATGTGAAGTCGCCCGTCGCGACGGCGACGCCGCTCGTGATGACCCACGGCTGGCCGGGCTCGGTCGTCGAGTTCCAGAAGGTGATCGCGCCCCTCACGGATCCGGTCGCCCATGGCGGCAAGGCCGAGGACGCCTTCCACGTCGTCTGCCCCTCGCTCCCCGGCTACGGATTCTCCGAGAAGCCCTCCGGCACGGGCTGGGGCATCGGCAAGATCGCCGACGCCTGGAACGAGCTGATGGGCCGCCTCGGCTACCGCAAGTACATCGCCCAGGGCGGCGACTGGGGCTCGATGGTGACGACCTGCATCGGGAGCCAGCATCCCGAGGCCTGCATCGGCATCCATCTCAACATGGCGATCGCGCCGCCGACCGAGGACTCGCTGAAGGACCTGACGCCCCTCGAGCAGAGCGCCCTCGCCGGCATGGACAACTACGGCAAATGGGACAGCGGCTACTCGAAGCAGCAATCGACCCGGCCCCAGACCCTCGGCTACGGCCTCGTCGATTCGCCGGCGGGCCAGGCGGCCTGGATCCTCGAGAAGTTCTGGAGCTGGACCGATTGCAGCGGCCATCCCGAAAACGCGCTGACGCGGGACGAGATGCTCGACAACGTGATGCTCTACTGGCTGCCGGCGACGGGTGCTTCCTCGGCGCGACTCTACTGGGAGAGCTTCAACTCCGTGCCCATGCAGCCCGTCGAGGTTCCGGTCGGCGTCAGCGTCTTCCCACACGAGATCTTCAAGGCGTCGCGGCGCTGGTGCGAGGCGCGCTACGGAAAGCTCGTCCACCACGCCGTGCTCGAGAAGGGCGGCCATTTCGCGGCCTTCGAGCAGCCCGGGATCTTCGTCGACGAGGTCCGCACGGCGGCCCGGGCGATCCGCGCCTTCCGGGCGGAGGGCTGAAGGCATGCGCGGATCGGCTCTCGCCCTCGCATTCGCCCTCGCCGCCCCGACGCTGCTCGCCGCCGGCGGCTGTACGACCGCCTACTACGGCGCGATGGAGCAGCTCGGCCAGCACAAGCGCGACATCCTCAAGAGCCGGATCGAATCCGGGCGCGAGGAGCAGCAGGAGGCCCAGGAGCAGTTCAAGACGACCTACCAGCGCTTCAAGGAGGTCGCCGGCTCCGACGGCGGCGATCTCGAGGCCACCTACGATCGCCTGAACACCGAGTACGAGCGGAGCGAGGCGCGGGCCCAGGACGTCCGCGACCGGATCGCGTCGATCGAGCAGGTCTCGAGCGACCTCTTCGCCGAATGGCAGAGCGAGATCGACTCGATGCAGAGCGCGAGCCTGAAGAGCCAGAGCAGCCGGAGCCTGCGGGACACGAAGGCGAAGTACACGAAGCTGATCGGGGCGATGAAGAAGGCGGAGGCGAAGATGCCGCCGGTGCTGACGGCCTTCCGCGATCAGGTCCTCTTCCTGAAGCACAACCTGAATGCCCGGGCGATCGCCTCGCTCTCCGGATCGCTCGGCGAGATCGAGAGCGACGTCGACGCGCTGATCCGCGACATCGACGCCTCGATCCGGGAGTCGGAGAGCTTCCTCGCGACGCTCGAGAACGCGAGTTGAGATCAGAGCGGCAGCGTCAGATCCACGAGCATCGCCAGGAAGACGGCGAAGAGGAAGACGAGCGAGACGCGGAAGACCCCCTGCGCCGCCTCGTCCGTCCGCTCGCGAAAGAGCCGGACCGAGCGGTACAGGAACCAGAGTCCGACCCCGCCCGCGACGGCGAAATAGACCGGCCCGACGAGCCCGAAGAAATAGGGCGCGACCGTGACGGGCAGCAGCCCGGCGGTATAGGCGACGACCCGGCGCCGCGTCGCCTCGTCGCCGATCACGGAGGGCGGCATCGGAATGCCCGCCGCCGCGTAATCGGCCTTGCGATAGAGGGCGATCGCCCAGACGTGCGGCGGCTGCCAGAAGAATACGATCGCGAAGAGCGACCAGCCCGCGAGGCCGATCGTTCCGTTGATCGCCGCATCGGCGATGAGCGGCGCCGCCGCCCCCGCCGCCCCGCCGATCACCGCGTTCCAGATCGAGCGCGGCTTCAGCCAGATCGTGTAGACGAAGACGTAGAAGAGGATGCTCGCGACGCCGACGAGCGCGGCGGGCGGGCCGCTGACCGCGTAGAGCAGCGCGGTCGATGCCACGCCCAGGAAGAGTCCGAAGAGCAGCGCCGCGCGCGGCGCGATCAGACCCGCCGGCAGCGGCCGGGTCTTCGTCCGCTCCATCAGCGAATCCTTGTCGCGCTCGATGTAGGCATTCAGCGTGTTGGCCGAGGCCGCCGCGAGGGCGATCCCGAAGAGCACGAGCGCCGCGAACCCGAAGCGGGGCCAGCCCCCCGCCGCCATTCCGAGGACGGGCAATCCCGTGAAGAGCACCATCGGCAGCAGCCGGGGCTTCGTCAGGTCGAGGTAGTTGCGGGCGGTATGGAGGACGGACGCGCTCATGATCTCGGTGGCGGCTCGCACGTCAGCGAGCTTCGACGCGGGCGTCGAAGCGAGCGATGGAAAGAGGGACGCCATCCGGGGCGGGCCCGTCGGCCGGGCAACGGTTACCACACAGCCCCGCGCCCCGCATCGTCGGCAGGATCGGCTGCAACCCATTGCAGCACCGAGAGGACGCCCCGGTGATCCGGCGCCTCGGCCTGCGCGTCTTCGGCGGCCTGACCGCCCTCTGCCTGCGTGGAATCGGCGCGACCTGGCGCGTCGAGATCCTCGGCCGCGACCCCCGCCTCGGCATCGAGGGCGCGCCCGCCCCCGGGCCGCATCTCGCCGCCCTGCTCCACCAATCCTTCGTCGTCGCGGCCTGGCTCTTCCGCGGCGCCGGCTACTGCGTCGCCGTGAGCCGGAGCCGGGACGGGAGCCTCGTCGAGGCGACGCTGCGTGCCCTCGGCTTCGCGCAATCCGCCCGCGGATCGAGCTCCCGGGGCGGCTCGGCGGCGTTCATGGGGCTGCTCCATCAGCTCGAGGCCGGGACCACGGTCGCCGTCCTGATCGACGGGCCGCGCGGACCGGCGGGCGTCGCCAAGCCCGGGATCGCCGCCCTCGCGCGACATTCGGCCACGCCGATCCAGCCGGTCGCCGTGGCGGCGCGTCCGGCCTGGCGCTCGGGGAGCTGGGACCGGACCCTGCTGCCGCTGCCCTTCGCGCGCGTCGTCCTGGCCTTCGGCGAGCCCATCGCCCCACCCGCCGGGCCGGACCGCTCGGATGAACGGCGGCTCGCCGACGAGGTCGGCGCCTGCCTTGCCGCATTGCAGCGCCGTGCGGAAGCTCGGCTCGACCGCCCGGCGAGCGAGCGGTCGGGCGACTAGCGCGTCGCCGCCGTGTTCTCGAGCAGCTGTCCGAGCCAGCTCCCGATGTCCGGATGGCCGACGAGTCCCGAAGCGCGCAGGCGCGCCGCCGCGATCGCATGCACCTCGGCCGCCGTGCGCGCCCGCAAGGCCGCGCGCGCATCCGCCTCGACGAGCGCCGTGTCGAGAGCGCGCACGATCTCCTTCACGACCGGGATCGCCGCCGGCGTCCCCGAGAGCTCCGAAAGACCGAGACCGACCAGGATCGGGACCGCGAGGGGGTTCGTCGCCATCTCGCCGCAGACCGAGACGGGGATGCCCGCCTCGTTCGCGGCCCGCACGCTCAGATGGATCAGCTGGAGCACCGCCGGATGCAGCGCGTCGTAGAGATGCGCGACCCGCTCGTTGCCGCGATCGACCGCGAGCGTGTACTGCGTCAGATCGTTGGTCCCGATGCTGAAGAAATCGCATTCCGCCGCGAGCACGCTGGCGGTCAGCGCCGCCGAAGGCACTTCGATCATGATCCCGATCTGGAGCCCCGCATCGAAGGGGCTGCCCTCGGATTCGAGCTCCCGACGCACGTCGTCGATGACCCGCTTCGCCGCCCGCAGCTCGTGCAGGCTGCCGATCATCGGCAGCAGCAGACGCAGGTTGCCGAGGGTGCTGGCACGCAGGATCGCGCGGAGCTGGGCGCGGAACGCCCGGGGATTCTCGAGCGTCAGGCGGATCGAGCGACAGCCGAGCTGGGGATTCTCCTCGTCGTCGAGGCCGATGTTGGGGATGCCCTTGTCGCCGCCGAGGTCGAGGGTGCGGATCGTGACGATGCGGGGCTCGAGGAATTCGACCACGCGCTGGTAGAGCTGCTGCTGCTCTTCTTCCGAGGGGAAGCCGCGGTGGGCGAGCGCGAGCAGCTCGGTCCGGAACAGGCCGACCCCCTCGGCGCCGTGTTTGTCGACGAGCCGAAGATCGGCGAGCAGGCCCGCGTTGGCGGAGAGCTTGATGCGGCGGCCGTCGAGGGTCTCGGCGGGGCGCTCGCGAAGCGCGTCGAGATGCTCGA
This sequence comes from Myxococcota bacterium, assembly GCA_041389425.1. Lineage (GTDB taxonomy): Bacteria > Myxococcota_A > UBA9160 > UBA9160 > UBA4427 > UBA4427. The sequence goes on along the minus strand of JAWKRX010000010.1, from coordinate 90,873 downwards.
CGGCGACCTCGTGACGGTGCTGCGCCTGCTCGAATTCGCGCGTCAGACCATCGTCGGGGGAGAGGTAGATCGTGCCCGTCGCGCCATCGACGATCGCCAGCTCGCCGCTGCGCGCAAGGGCGAGCAGGCCCGTCGCGCCGGTCACCGCGGGGATCTCGAGAGTGCGGGCGAAGATGACGCCATGGGAGGTCAGACCGCCGTGCTCGGCGACGATCGCCGCGACCTTGTCCATCTCGAGCTGGGCGAAGATCGCCGGCAGCAGCTGGTCGACCACGACGACCGAGCCGCGCTGCATCGGCTCGAGGTGATCGCGCACGCCGAGCAGGCGCTGCATCACGCGCTGGCCGACGTCGGCGATGTCCGTCCCGCGCTCGCGGAAATACGGATCCTCGATCCGCTCGAAGGTCTTGCGATAGGTGCCGAGGACCTTCTTCAGCGCATCGCGCGCATTGCGGGTCTCGTCGATCGCCTGGCGGACGTTCTGGACGAAGCCCTTGTCTTCGAGGATCTGGATCTGGGTGTGGAAGACGGCCGCGAACTCCGGGCCGAAGCGGTCCCGGACGACGTCGCGCATCTCGGCGATCTCGCGCCGCGCCTCGTCCATCGCCGCGGCGAAATCCGCGTGCTCCTTCGCGACGTCGGCGGCCGGGGCGTATTCGATCTTGTCGAGGTCGACCTGGCGGTCCATCCGGAAGATCGGGCCGATCGCGACGCCGCGGGCCGTCGCCAGACCGCGCAGGGTCACGTTCTTGTCCTGCCGCGGCGCCCGCCGCGGGCTGCCGGCCCGCGACCGCCGCTCCCCCGACGCCTCGGCGATCCGCGCCACGATGTGGCCGCGGTAGTCCTCGCCCGAGGCCATCAGGTCGAGCAGCTGGGCATTCACGACGACCGGCGCGAGGAGCGAGGCACACGTCTGGAGCAGCTCGATGTCGGGCTCGTCGAAGCGCCGCGCCTCGACCGTCTGGATGACGATCACGCCGATGACAGCGCTCTGGACCACGAGCGGCGCCGCCAACAGGGACGTGAACCGCTCCTCGCCGGTCTGCGGGAAGTAGCGATAGCTGGGATGCTCGCGGGCGTACTCGATCGCGATCGGCTCACCGCGTTCGGCCGCCAGTCCGACCAGCCCCTCGCCGATCGGCATCTCGACCGAGCCGACCGCGACGGTGTCCAGGCCGATCGTCGAGGCGAGGATCAGCTTCCGCTGCTCCGCGTCGATCGTGTAGATCGAGCAGACGTCCGCATCCAGCCGCTTGGCCACCAGCTCGGTGACGTTGGCCAGGGTCTGCTCGAGGTCGTGCGACCGGGAGACGATCTCGGCGACGTCGGCGAGGAGCGAGACGCGATCGGTGATGGTGATGGTCGGCCTCCCCGACGGCGGTACGCGTCGAACGGAAGCCGGAGATTAGCAACTGGATGCGCCCGGGCCTGTGGGGCCCGGGCGCATCTCGTCGTGCGGGACGCGCCGCAGGGGCGTCGTCCCGTCCCGACCCCGCGACTAGTGCGCGGTCGGGAAGGTCATCGGCCGGCTGGCCGGCGGGAAGACCTGGTCCTTCTCTTCGAAGGACATGCCCAGCGCCAGCAGGATCTTGCGCTTCGTGTCCATGCGGCAGTTCATGCCCTTCTCGACACTGTGGATCGTGCGCAGGGCCACCTTCGCCTTGCGGGCGAGCTGGGCCTGCGTCATCAGCTTGTTCTCGCGGAGCTCGCGCACCCGGTTCGGCACCAGCGGCTCGCCCGTCTCCATCTGTCCCATCAAAATCACACCCCCATTCATCCGATGCTCCGGGAATCGCTCCCGGAGAACTGCCCTCGAACCGTGTGGGGATTCGTCGAGCCCCGAGGCTTTCTTGAGTCGAATCATGAAGTTGGAGCGCGCTTGGGTGGTCGATCCGCGCGCGGGCTGCCGCGGCAGCCAAAGTGCTGTGCGGACGCGGGATGGGGACCGCGGACGCGCATCGGAGAGGTCGTCGTGAAGCGAAAAGAAGGTCCGTGCGCCGGCAGATCGAGGGGAATTCGAGGCGCGAGGCCTCCGATCGAGCGGTCGTCGTCTGCTAGCGTGGCCGGCACTTTCGTGGGGGGCATCGGGTGCGTCGAAGCTGGCTGCGCCTGTTCCTGACGGGCGTCCTCCTGTTCGGGGCGCTCACGGGCTGGCTGGTCTGGTCCGGGACGGGCGCGCGCCTGCTCCACCAGGAAATCGAGACCCAGGTCTCCCGCCGCCTCGGACGCGCCGTCTCCGTCGAAGCCGTCGCGGTGCACCTCGACCGCGGCCTGATCCTCTCCGTTCGCAACCTGAGGATCCAGCCCGGCCCCGATCCGGTCGGCGAGCCGGTGCTGCGCGCCGGACGTGTGGTTGCCTCGCTCGACATCCCTGCGCTCCTCATCGGGAAGCTCGCCCTGGCCTCGCTCGTGCTCGAAGGGCCGAGCCTGCGGCTCGAACGGGACGAGCAGGGCCGCTACTCGGGGCTTCCGCTCCCGGATCTCGATGCCGACCCGGCCTTCGATCCCGGCGATGTCTACGGCGAGGGCCTCGCCCGGGCCGTCGAATCCCTCGAGCCGATGGCGCGCGAGGCCGTCGAGCGGTTCCGGTTCGCGCAGCATTTCGAGATCCGGGACGGCACGGTCCGCTTCGCCGACCTGCGCGGCGCGCAGGACGAAACGACCCTGCGACTCGAGCTCGTGCAGCTCCGGGCCGATCGAAATCGCCTCTCGGGGGCGAGCGACCTCGGCATCGAGGCCGTCGTCGTCGATGGCCTCAATGCGCCGTTTCCGATCCGCTTCACGGTGCGCCGGGAAGAGGATCGCCCCTTCGCCTGGGACTTCTCCTTCGAGGGCGTCTCGCTCGCTGCGGCGCGCGAGCTGGTGCCGTCCCTTCCGCTCCTGGCCGGGCTCACGGGCCGCTGGTCCGGCGCCCTCCACGTGACCCGCGACGCACCGGATCGCACGACGGTCGGCCTCCGCTCGCGCGTCGAGAACGCTTCCCTCGTCCTGCCGCGCGCGCAGGAAACGATCGCCTACCCCGAGCTCGATCTCTCCGCTCGCATCGAGCTCGCCCCCGATTCGGTGCACATCCGCGAGGGCGCGCTCGGCGGAAGACGGATCCGCAGCGACTTCGAGATCACCCTCGACCGGCCCCTCCGGCCGGCCTCGCGGACGCGGCTCGAGACACGACTGCGGGGCGTCGAGCTCGAAGACGTCCGCTCCCTCGCTGACGCCCTCGAGAGCGAGTTCGCCACGGCGCGTTCGATGTACCGCCTGATCGAACGCGTCGACTCCGGACGCATCCAGGAGATCGAGGCCTCGGGCACGGCGACGCTGCGCGACTGGCAGGCGCTCTGGCGCGGGCCCGACAGGGACCTGCCGGAGGGCTTCCTGCTCGCGGGCCGCTTCGACCAGTTCTCCGTCGCCTCCGAATCCGGGGCCGGGGCCGGGGCCGACGGCGGGAGCGAGCTCCGGGATCTCGCCGGCGAAGTCGAATGGATCGGGGACAAGCTCGTGCTGCGCAAGACGCGCGGCCGCTTCCGGGACACGCCACTGCCCGAGATGGATCTCTCGATCGACGGCGTCTCCCACCTGGTCCGTGCGACGCGCCGGGCCGAGCCGATCCGGGCGACACCGCCGCCGATCCCCGGGCTGCGGCCGCTCGCCCGCATCCTGCGGCCGCGGGATCCGAACGCCCTGCCCCCGGTCAAGGCGATCGGGCTCGAGATCGAACGCCTCGAGCATCCGCTGCTGCGCTGGCCGCTGACGGCCGCGCAGGTCCTCGTCGTCCCCGTCCGGCGCGGCGTCCAGATCGGAATTCGCGAAGGCGTGCTCGGCGGCGCGAACGTCGCGGGGGAGGTCGTCTGGTCGAGCGAGCCGGAGGGCGGTCGACTCGAGGCCGATCTCGTCTTCTCGAAGGCGGCGGTGGAGAGCACACCGGTCGCCACGGTCCGCGCGGAGCCGGAAGTCCTGGAAGCGTCCGAGCATGCGCCCGAGCCCGTCTGGCCGGCCTCGCGCTGGGGCAAGGGCCGGATCGAGATGGAGTTCCGGCCGCGCCCGCGCCTGCCCTTCGCCCGGGCGACCGGCTATTTCCACCTCGACGGCGCCGACCTGGTCGCCCGCGAAGTCGGGATCGCGCTCGCGCCGCAAGGCACGATCGAGACGCGCGGGGTCATCGGTCTCGAACATCCCGAGACGATCGGCATCGACCTCTCCTTCGCGCTCACCGACGGACGCTTCGAGTCGCTCTCGGAGTTCATCGCGCTCCCACCGAAGCTGATCAAGGGCGACCTCGCCGCGACGGGCAACCTTGCGGGCCGCGTGCGGCCCGACACCGTGCTGATCGCAGAGCTCGACGGCCGCATCCGTGCGAACGCGAAGAAGGGGCGGGTCGGGCTCGGGGTTCCGCTGCTGCTGCGCCTCTCGCGAGCGACCGAGGGCTACAACCCGTTCGCGAACGAAGACGAGATCGGATACGAGACGATGGCCGCCACGATCGACTTCGAGCACGGCCGCCTCGACTCCCAGGACTTCGAGATCGAGGGCCCCCTGCGCGTGTATTCGAAGGCGCGCATCGACACCAACCCGCGGCCGGTCGAGATCCGCGCGGTCGTCGGCATCTTCCTCTTTCGCGCCCCGAACGAGATCCTCTCGAACGTGCCGATCCTGCGCTCGCTGCTGCCCGGCTCCGAGCGCGGCCTGATCGGCGCCTACTTCAAGGTCGACGGCGCGATCCGCGACCCGGAGATCGAGGCCCTGCCCCTCGCGACCTTCCTGACGGCGGTGCCGAGCGCGATCAAGGCGCCGATGAAGGTGCTGCAACATCTCTTCAATCGGGACGGCAAGGACGACGACGCGAAATGAAGCCCCCCCGCGCGCGCGACAAGATCCTGTCGATCGCCGCCCTTTCGCGGCGGGTCGCCCGAGCGCGCTGCGAAGGCCTGCGGATCGTCTTCACCAACGGCTGCTTCGACCTGCTCCACCGCGGCCATCTCCGGAGCCTCGAGCAGGCCCGGAGCCTCGGCGATCGCCTGATCGTCGCCGTCAACGCCGATGCCAGCGTTCGCCGCGCGAAGGGACCCGGGCGCCCGATCCGCAAGGCGGCCGCGCGCATGGAGCTCGTCGCCGGGCTCGCCTGCGTCGATTGGGTGGTCGCGTTCGATGCGGACACACCGCTGCGGCTGATCGAGCGGCTGCGTCCCGACGTCCTCGCGAAGGGCGGCGACTGGGCACTCGATGCGATCGTCGGCGCCGATTTGGTTCGAGAGGCGGGGGGGCGGGTCGTACGACTCGAGGTCGTGGCTGGCGAGGGAACGACAGCCGAGCTCACCCGTATCCGCCTAGACGTGGACCGATGAATGCACCCGGCACGAACCCTGCGTAGTCGGGGTTCATGTCGAACCTCGCCTACCTCCGCCGACCCCCCTTCTGCCCCAACCCAGACTGCGATTCCCGAACGAATCCAGCCACCTGGCGCTTCCAGCGCAAAGGCTTCTACCCACGCAGCCAGCCCCCGCATCGCATCCAGCGCTACCGCTGTTCACACTGCGGCCGCTACTTCAGTTCACAGACCTTCGCGGCCACCTACTGGCTGAAACGGCCCAGGCTCCTCGAGCTCGTCTTCCACCGCCTCGTCGCCTGCTCCGCCCTGCGTCAGATCGCCCGCGAACACCGGGTCTCCCACTCGACCATCCGGACCCTCTCGGACCGACTGGGTCGCCACTGCCTCCTCTTCCACGAACGTCTCCGCCCCAAGACGACGCCCACCGAGCCCCTCGTCCTCGACGGGTTCCGGACCTTCGAACACAGCCAGTACTGGCCCATGGACGTGAACCTCGTCGTCGGGACGTCGCTCTTCGTCTACGGCTTCAACGACGTCGAGCTGCGGCGAAGCGGGACGATGCGGCCCGCCCAGCGGACGAGGCGCGCCGTGCTCGAAAGGCGATACGGCCGGCCCGATCCCGATGCGACCCGCAAGCGAGTCGAGGCGCTGCTGCGGCGGGTGATTCCATCACGAGGAGAGGCCGTGCTGCGAAGCGACGAGCACCCGGCCTACGTCCGGGCCATCGCAAGGCTTCGGGACCGGACGATCCTGCACGAGCGGACGAGCTCGAAGGCGGCGCGCACGACGCGCAATCCGCTCTTCCCGGTGAACTTGTCGGACCTGCTGATCCGGCACAGCAGTGCGAATCACAAGCGGGAGACGATCGCGTTCTCGAAGCGCCGTCAGTCGGCGCTGTACCGGATGGCGGTGTGGGTCGTGTGGCGCAACTACATGAAGGGGCGGTCGGAGAACCGGCGGCTCGGGCCGCCGGCGATGGCGTTGGGGCTGATCGGCGAGGCGCTCACGGTTCGGGAAGTCCTTCAGAAGAGGTTGTTTCCGGAGCGGGTCCTGCCGGAGCGGGGCTGGCTTCGGGAGTGCTATTTCGGGCGGATTCCGACGCGGGCGATCGTGCGCTGTGCGTCGCATCGGGCGAGGTACGCGGTCTAGGTCAAACGGAGGATCGATCAGCCGACGGGCGAAGCGTTTCGTTGGAAGAGGTGCATTCTTCGGTCCACGCCTTAGACGAAACGGTCTACGCCTTGGACGATCGGGCCGGTCTCGAGCTCGACGGCACGCCGGTATTCGGGATCAAGCAACCCGTCGATCCGATCGGTCACCAGACTTGCGACACCCTCGAATCGGTCGCCATGGCGCCGTTCCGCTTCCGCAGAGAACGGCGCGAATTCCTCCGCGATGTGGAAAGACTCGAGCTCCGCGTGGGGAATCGGCTCGCCGATCCGGTAGACGATGCGGCCGCGACGTGCAAAGGGCGAGGCACCGGGGTAGACGAGATCGGCACCGTTGCAGCCGACCGGAACGATCGGGATGCGGAGATGGAGGGCCATCTGCGCGATGCCGTCGTGGGCGGGCAACAGCCGGCGCGAACGCGTGCCCTGCGGAAAGACGAGCAGGTCGAGCCCGATCGAGACGGCTTCGCGGTTGAGTGCGGTGAAGCGCCCCATCATCGCGTGGAAGAGGTGGCGGATGTAGTCGGCGTAGTCGCCGCGATCCGGATCGAAGCGCACGCCGAGCGGGTTGCGGCCGCTCAGGTAGAGCTGGGCGGGAACCTGCGGCGGGTCGGGCAGCGCGCCTTCGCCGCCCATCGCCCGCTCGTCGACCGCCTGACGCAGCAGGGCGTATTCGCGCTCGCTCGGACGCCGGCCGACGCAGGCGAGGAAATCTTTCGCGATCAGATAGCCGCGCGACACCGTCGGCAGCTGGAGCATGCTCTCCATGAAGCGCGCCAGCAGCGGACTCTCGTAGTACTTGCCCTTGACCCATGTCGCAGTGAATCGATCGAAACGGCGCCAGAGGTAGAACTGGAAGGGAAAATAGTTGTAGCGATCGGTGTGGTTCATCGCGAAGACGACGGGCGTCTTCGGGATCCGCTCCGCGTGCTCCACTTCGATCTCGACGCCGGGCAGCCAGCGATAGTTGAGCGCGAGCAGGACACCCATGATGCGCTGCGACCTCGGCCGCCGGACCAGCGAGAGACGCTCGAGAAGCGGAAGATCGAGCATCGGATCAGCCCGCATGCCCCGGTCCGGGAAACGGACCGGCAAATGGAGGGATCGGATGCGGTGCGAGGCCCAGCTGCGCGAGCGAAACGCGTTCCACCTCGAGCCCGGCGAGAAGGGCCGCGAGCGACCGCGCCCCGGCACGCGCGCGGGCATGCGCACGCTCTTCGAGCGCATCCCTGCGGAAGATGCCGAGCGGATGCGAAGGCGCGCCCGGCTGGCCGAGGCTCTCCGGCTCCACCAGCACGACCGGCTTCTCCGGCCAGGCGACCAGCGCGAGCAGGACCTCGGCCGAAGCCCGCGGATCGCCCTCGCCCACCACGATCACCCGCTCGCCGCGCGCGGCGAGGATCGCCGCCGCGAGTCCGTCGACGAAGTCGACCGGGTGTTCCGGCTCGATCCCCGGTCCGAGCAAGCGCGCCTCTCCTCCGATCTCGCCGATCCGAAGCGCCTGCTCGAAGAGCCGTGCGGGCAGGTCCGCGGAGTCTCCGGCACCGGCCGGGCGGGAGGACCGCGCGGCCTGCGCGCCACCGAGCAATACGGCCGCCGAGACGTTCGCGATCCGGCTCGCTTCCATGGCGTTCAGAATCCCCGCTCGGTGCGATCGAAGAAGCCCGGATCGATGATCTGGACGTCGACCTCGCTGCCCGCGTCGAGGCGCTCCGCTTCGGCCGGAAAGATCGCCAGCCCCTGGCCGCGCACGAGCGAGGTGAGGACGCCCGAGCTCTGGTTCGCCGTCGGTGTCGCGACGATCGCCTCGGCCTCGCGCGCGAGCGTCACGCGCACGAAATGCATCCGCCCGCTGCCCTTCTTCATGGCCTGCGACAGCCGCGCCTTCACGATCGGGCGGAAGAGCTGGCGGTGCCCCATCAGCTTGCGCAGTACGGGACGGACGAATTGCTCGAAGGTCACCGCCGTCGAGACCGGATTGCCCGGCAGCCCGAACACGAGCGTTCCCGTCGACTCGACGATCCCGAAGACCAGCGGATAGCCGGGCTTCATCCGCACGCCCCAGAAGACGAGGCGGCAGCCGAGCTTTTCGAGTACGCCGCGGACGTGGTCGTGGTCGCCGACGGAGACGCCGGCCGAGCTGACGATCACGTCCGCCCGGAGCCCGGCGCGCAGCCGCGCCTCGAGCGCCTCGGGACGATCTTCCGCGATCCCGAGATAGACGGGCCGGGCGCCGACCTCGCGGCACTGGGCGGCGAGTGTGTAGGAGTTGGAGGAGACGATCCGGCCGTCGTCGGCGATGCGATCCGGCTCCACGAGCTCGTCGCCTCCGGAGAGGATCGCGACCGTCGGCCGTTGATGCACCGCGACGATCGAGCGCCCGACCGAGGCGATGACGCCCAGATGGGCCGGACCTAACACAGTCCCCGCGTCGATCAGCTGATCGCCGACCTGGAAATCCTCGCCGGCGTCGCGCACGTGATCGCGCGGCTCGGGCTCGATCAGGAACTCGACGCGGCCGCCCACCACCCGCGTGCGCTCCTGCATCACGATCGCGTCGGCACCCGGCGGCAGCGGTGCGCCGGTGAAGATCCGCGCCGCCTCGCCGGCCTCGAGTCGTCTCAGGGCCTGACCGCCCGCGGCGACCTCGAACACGACCGGCAACGCGATCGGCCGATCCTCGCCCGCTCCCGTGAGGTCGGCCCGTCGCACGGCATAGCCGTCCATCGCCGAGCAATCGGCCGGAGGATGCCGGCGCGTCGCCCGGATCGGCTCCGCCAGCACGCGTCCGGCGGCCTCCCAGGCCGAGACCGTCTCGGCGCCGAGGACGCCTGCCGCCTCGAGCACCACCTGCTGCGCCTCGACGACCGTGAGTCCTTCTCTCATCGTTCCCTCATCGCTCCCGCGGCGCTCCCTCAGCGCGCTCTCATTGCTCGCGCATTGCGCGCTCGTCGCCCCCGGGTCGCGTTCCCGCCAGCACACCGATCCGGCCGACCGGCTGGCTCCGCCCGCGACACACGGGACCGCGCGCCGGCGACGCCGTACGGTAGTCCCTCGACCGGGTCGCGCGCAGCCCATGCGTGCGGCGCGATTGCGGTGGGGTCTCGTGCGGCTAGATTGCCCGCCCACGGGCCCATTGCCCGCCGGCCCACGGACGCGAGCGCCATGAAACACGACCTCCAGGGCATCTTCGACGCGTTGCTCGAGGGGGTCTTGATCCTCGACGAAGCCGACCGGATCGAGCGGGTCAACCCGGAGGCGCGCCGACTGCTCGGCCTGGCGATCGACGCCACCCCCGGCCGAACGTTAGGCGAGGCGCTCGGCCCGGACCATCCGGTCTGTGGCGTGGTCGAACGCGTCCGGCGCTCGGGGCGCGCGTCGATCCACGACGAGATCGAGTTCCCCCAGCGCTTCGAGAGCCCGATCCCCGTCGACGTCGCGGTCTCGAACATCGGCGAGTCGCCGAGCGGAACACCGTCGGCGCTCGCGATCGCGATGCGCGACCGCAGCGCGGCGCGAACGCTGCGCGAGGAGATCAGCGAACGGGAGCGGCAGGAGTCCTACGGCCACATCGCCGCCGGCATCGCCCACGAGGTCCGCAATCCCCTCGGCGGCATCCGAGGCGCCGCCGAGCTGATCGGCATGCGCTCGGCGGACGAGCGGAGCCAGAAGGCGGCGAACCTGATCGTGAACGAGGTCGACCGCATCTCCGGACTCGTCGACGAGCTCATGGTCTTCGCCCGCGGCGACCGGCTCGAGCTGCGGCCCGTCAACATCCATCGCCTGCTCGACGGCCTGCTCGATCTCGTCCAGCTCGAACGCGGCCACGAAGAGATCCGGCTCGTCCGCCGCTACGATCCGTCGCTGCCCGAGTTCGAGGCCGACGAGGCCCGCCTCCAGCAGGTCTTCCTCAATCTGGTCCGCAACGCGATGCAGGCGATGGAAAACCAGCCCGGCAGTCTCACGATCTCGACCGGCATGACGCTCGAGCATCGCCTGGTCGGGCTCGACGGGCGCGCCCAGCCGACCGTCCGGATCCGCGTGCAGGACGAGGGTCCCGGCATCCCCGAGGAGATCCTCGGCCGCCTCTCGACGCCCTTCTTCACGACCAAGGCGAAAGGGACGGGCCTCGGCCTCTCGGTCGCGCGACACTGGGTGCGCCGCCACGGCGGACGCCTCCGCATCGAATCCGTACTCGGCGAGGGAACGCGCATCGACGTCGACCTCCCGCTGCATCCCCCCGCCCAGGAGACCCGATCTTGACGCTGCCCCACGACCGCATGCGCGTGCTGGTCGCCGATGACGAGCCCTCGATCCGCTTCGTGCTCCAGGAGACCCTCGAGAGTCTCGGTCACGAGGTCCAGGTCGTCGAAGACGGCGAAGCGGCGCTGCGCGCGCTCCAGCTCGGACGCTTCGATCTCGCCTTCGTCGACATCCGCATGCCGGGCATGACGGGGATCGAGGTCCTCAAGCAGAGCCGCGCCGCCGGCAACGACGTCGCGATCGTGCTGATCACCGCGCAGAACCTGCTCGAGAACGCCGTCGAATCGATGAAGGCCGGCGCGCTCGACTACCTCGTGAAGCCCTTCGCGCTCGCCTCCGTGAAGGCGCTGGCGGAGAAGGCGCTCGCGACCCGCGCGCTCAAGGACGAGGTGCGCTCGCTCCGCCGAGCCGTGGGCCGCGCGGTGGCGCCCGGCGGCGATCGCCTCGTGGGCTCGAGCACGGCCCTGCTCGAGATCTTCAAGACCGTGGGCAAGGTCGCGCCGCGCAACGTCCCCGTCCTGATCACGGGCGAAAGCGGCACGGGCAAGGAGCTGGTCGCCCATGCGATCCACGCGGCGAGCCCCCGCGCCGAGGGGCCCTTCATCGCGATCAACGCCGCCGCGATCCCGCGCGAGCTGCTCGAGAGCGAGCTCTTCGGCCACGAACGCGGCGCCTTCACGGGCGCGACGAACTCGCGCACCGGACGCTTCCGCGAGGCGAGCGGCGGCACCCTCTTCCTCGACGAGATCGGCGACATGCCGATCGAGCTGCAGGCGAAGCTGCTGCGCGTGCTCCAGTCGGGGGAGGTGACCCCGGTCGGCGGACGCCATCCCGAAATCGTCGACGTCCGGATCATCGCGGCGACCCATCGCGATCTCGACGAGCGCGTGCGCGAAGGCAGCTTCCGGGAGGACCTGCTCTACCGGCTTCGCGTCGTGCCGATGTCGATCCCTCCCCTGCGCGAGCGGATCGAGGACGTGCGGACCCTCGCGCTGCATTTCGTCGAACGCTATGCGCCGGAGCTCGCCGAAGGCCCGGTCAGCCTGCCCGATACCACGATCGAGCGGCTCGAACGCCACGACTGGCCGGGCAACGTGCGCGAGCTCGAGAACGCCATCAAGCGCGCCCTCGTCCTCTCGACCGAGAACGTGCTCGCCCCCTCGGCCTTCGACTTCCTGACGCGCACCGGTGATACCTCCTCGCGCGAGACGAGCCTCGAGGAGCTCGTCGTGAAGGAGGTCGAGCGGCTCTTCGACGAAGGCGGCTCGCTCACCGACATCTACCACCGCATCCAGCAGCGCGTCGAGCGGCCGCTGCTCGAGGTCGTGCTCGAGCGCACCCAGGGCAACCAGATCCGCGCCGCGGCGGTGCTGGGCATCAATCGCAACACCCTGCGCAAGAAGATCACCGACCTGCGCATCGAGCTCCCGAACCGTTCGTGAGCAGGCAGGACCCGAGCGTGGACGCCGGACCGGCGCACGCGGCGCACCCGGACGCCGATCGCGGCGCCGCCTATCGCGGCGTGCACGTCCTCTGCGACGACGATCCGCGCTGGGGACGCGATCCCGTCGCCCAGGCGCGGGCGGCCTGCCGGGCGGGGGTCGCTGTCGTGCAGCTGCGGACCAAGCACGCCGGGGATCGGCAGGCGCTCGAGTGGGCCCGCGAGATCCGGGTGCTGACCCGCCGCGCGGGCATCCAATTCGTCGTCAACGACCGCTTCGATCTCGCGCTGCTCGCCGAAGCCGACGCCGTCCACCTCGGGCAGGAGGATCTGCCGCCCTCGGCGATCCCCGGCGAGGCGCGGATCCGTCTCGCGATCGGCCGCTCGACGCATACGCCCGAGCAGCTCGACGCCGCGCGCGGCGAAGACGTCGACTACGTCGCCTTCGGGCCCGTGTTCGGGACCCGCTCGAAGCAGTCGCCCTTCCCGGCCCGCGGCCTCGAGGCCCTCGCAGACGCCGTCCGCCGCGCCTCGCCGCGGCCGCTCGTCGCGATCGGCGGCATCGAGGCGGCGCATCTCGAGACGCTCCGCGCGATCGGTGTCGCCGGCGTCGCGGTCATCTCGGCGATCGCCGCGGCGGAGGATCCCGAGCGCGCAGCGGCGGCCTTCGTCGCCGGTTTTCGCGCGGGCGCGGGGGGCAACGTCGGAACGGAGCTCGGTGCGGAGGCCGGCGCCGAAGAGCGCACGGCGCCGAGCGCGCACCCGCGCGGGGCCGGCACATGAACGACCTCGGATTGCGCGCGCTGTCGGGCGCAGGGCTCTGCGCGCTGCTCGGCATCGCCTGGCTCGCCTCGACGGACCGCTCGGCGATCGACTACCGGACCGTTCGCAACGGAATGCTGATCCAGCTCGGCCTCGGAATCGGCCTGCTGGCCACGCCCCTCGGCGGCGCCTTCTTCGCGATCGTCGAGCGTCCCGTGGCGATCCTGGTCTCGATCTCCGAAGCGGGGGCCCGTTTCGTCTTCGGCCCGCTCCTCGACGTCGGGCCGAGCTTCGCGCTCGGCGTGCTGCCGATCATCGTCGTGGTCGGAAGTCTGTTCGGAACGCTCTACTTCCTCGGCTGGATCCAGCCCGTCGTCCGGATCGCTGCGCGCTTCTTCGCCTGGACGATGAACGTCTCGGGCGCCGAGGCGCTGGCCTCGGTCGCGAACGTCTTCGTCGGGATGACCGAGGCGGGGCTGATCGTGCGCCCCTACCTCCCGCGCATGACGCGCTCCGAGCTCTTCGCGTTCATGACGGTCGGGATGTCGTCGATCGCCGGCACCGTGCTCGTGGCCTATTCGATGATCCTGGGGCCGGGCTATGCGGGGCATCTCGTGGTCGCGAGCCTGCTCTCGGCTCCGGCGGGCCTCGTCGTCGCGAAGCTGATGGTCCCCGAGACGGCGGTGCCCGAGACCCGCGCGGGTGCGGCCGTACTCGATCGGGGGACGGCCCACAATCTCGTCGACGCCGCGGCCGAGGGCGGGCTCGTCGGATTGCGGCTCGCGCTCAACATCGGCGCGCTGCTGGTCGCCTTCGTCGCCCTCGTCGCTCTCGCGAACCACGTCCTCGGGGCCCTCGGCGGATTGTTCGGCGCGGGCGACCTGACCCTGCAGGCGATCTTCGGCTGGGTCTTCGCCCCGATCGCGCTGCTGATGGGGATCACGCCGGGCGAGGCACGCACGATCGGAAGCCTCATCGGGACCAAGACGGTCGTGAACGAATTCGTCGCCTATCAGGATCTCGCGCGCCTGATCGAAGCCGGTGCCGTCTCCGCGCGCAGCGCGACGATCGCCGCCTACGCCCTCTGCGGCTTCGCGAACTTCGGCTCTCTCGCCATCCTGCTCGGCGGCATCGAAGGCATCGCTCCCGGACGCCGCGCCGAAGCCGCCGGGCTCGGGCTACGTTCGATCGTCGCGGGCACCCTCGCCACGTGCATCACGGGATGTCTCGCCGGCCTGCTCGCCTGAGCGCCGTGTTCGCCACCGCTGGAGTGTGATTGCCCATGCAGCGCATCGAAGGTCGCATCGCCGTCGTCACGGGGGCCGCGAGCGGGATCGGACGGGCGACGGCCCTGCGGCTCGCGGAGCGGGGCTGCGCCCTCGCCCTCGCCGACGTCGACGCCGCCGGCCTCGACGAGACCGCGCAGCAGGCCGCCCGCTTCGGCGCCCGGGTGATGACGGAGCGCGTCGACGTCTCGTCTTCGCCCGCCGTCGAGGCCTTCGCGCGCCGGGTCGAATCGTTCCACGGCGCGGCCCACATCCTGGTGAACAACGCCGGCGTCGTGATCGCCGGGCCCTTCGCAGAGCAGCGCCTCGCGGACCTCGAATGGCTCTTCGGCGTCAACTACTGGGGCGTCGTCCACGGCTGTCATCATTTCCTGCCCCTGCTCCGGCGGCAGGACGAGGGTCACATCGTCAATCTCTCGAGCCTGTTCGGCCTGCTCGGCCTGCCCCAGCAGAGCGGCTACTGCGCCACGAAGGCGGCGGTGCGGGCGCTCTCCGAGAGCCTCTACGCGGAGCTCCGGCCGGAGCGGATCGGCGTTTCGACGATCCATCCCGGCTGCATCGATACCGCGATCGTCCGCTCGGGTCGGATGAAGGACGAGTCGATGCGAAGCGACGTGCAGGCGCTCTTCGACCGGCGCGGCGCGCCGCCGGACGTCGTCGCCCGGGCGATCCTGCGCGCGATCGAGCGGAACCGGCTCTTCGTGCGCGTGCGGCCGGAGACCGTGCTCTCGGATTGGGCGAAGCGGCTGTTTCCCGTGGCGATCCATCGCGTGATCGCGCGGCGCTATGCGCGGGATGCCGCCACGCGGAACGCCGCCGTGGAGGGTGCATGAGCCCCGCAGCGGCCGGCGCCGCAGCCGCCGGGGGGACGCGCGGCACGCGCTGGATCCGGCGCGCTCTGCTCGCCCTGGCGATCGCGCTCGCGTGTGCCTGGCTCGTGCTCGGCCTCCGGCTCGAGCGCTTCATCAATCGGATCGAGCCCGTGGCGCTCTCGCCGGTCTCCGAACGCGCCCGCACCCTCCACGCCACGAGCTTCGTCGTCGATCTGCACGCCGACTCGCTGCTCTTCGGCCGCGATCTGCTGACGACCGGCGGGACGGGGCACGTCGACCTCCCGCGCCTGCGCGCCGGCGGCGTCGCCCTGCAGGTCTTCGGCGTTCCGACGAAGGTCTATTTCGGGACCAACATCGAGCGCACCGAGGCGCGCGGCCTCGACGCGCTGACGGCCGCGGGCATCGCACGCCTCTCCCCCACGGCCTGGCAGGGCCCGATGCAGCGCGCCCTCTTCCACGCCGAGCGCCTCGCCGCGATGGCGCGCGCGTCGGAGGGCGGGCTCGTGCTGCTGCGCGATCGCGCGGACCTCGAGCGCCTGCAGCGCGCGCGCGCCGCCGGCGAGCCCGTGGTCGGGGCGCTGCTCGCGATCGAAGGGGCGCATGCCCTGGAGTCCGAGCCCGCGCACCTGCAGCGACTGTTCGATGCGGGCTACCGCATGATCGGGCTGGCCCATTTCTTCGACAACGCCTACGCCGGCTCCTCGGCCGGCGTCGAGCAGGGCGGCCTCACGCCCCTCGGCCGGACGACCCTCGCCGAGATGGAACGCCTGGGCATCACCGCGGACCTCGCCCATCTCTCCCCCGCCGCCGTCGACGAAGTCCTCTCGCGCGCGACCCGGCCGACCGTCGTCTCGCATACGGGCGTGCGCGGAACCTGCGACAACCCGCGCAACCTCTCCGACGCACAGCTGCGTCGCATCGCCGCGGGCGGCGGCGTCGTCGGCATCGGGTACTGGTCGGTCGCGGTCTGCGGCCTGGCGCCCGCGGACGTCGCCCGAGCGATCCATCACGTCGTCCGCCTCGTCGGCGCCGAGCACGCGGCCCTCGGCTCCGACTACGACGGTGCGACCACCGTCGGCTTCGACACGAGCCAGCTCGCCTCGATCACGCAGGCCCTGATCGATCGGGGCCTCTCGGAGGCCGAGATCCGGGCCGTGCTCGGCGGCAACGCGCTGCGGCTGCTCGCCGCGAATCTGCCCGCGGCCCCGGAAGCGGTCGCGGCGGCGCCTCCGCCCGAAGGCCGTCTACGCTGAACCGCGCGGCGCGTCCGAGGAGAGCGCCGGATCGAGCTCGGGATCGCCGGACTCGGGCCCGGGATCGGGCTCGAAGAACATCTGGAGCATCAGCAGCGCGACCCCGATCACGATCCAGCAATCCGCCATGTTGAAGGTCGGCCAGACGTAGCCGCCGATCAGCCGGAAATCGAGGAAGTCGACGACCTCCCCGTGGCGCACGCGATCGAGCAGATTGCCGATCGCGCCGCCCAGCACGCCGCCGATCGCGATCGCCGCGACCCGATCACGGGCATCGATCCGCCGCAGGAAGACCAGCAGGAGTACGATCGCGAGCAGCCCCGTTCCGAGGAAGAAGACCTGTCGGAACGACTCGGGCAGGGTCGCGAGGAAGCTGAAGGCCCCGCCGGGATTCCGGACATGGGTCAGGTTGAAGAAGCCCGGGATGATCGTCTGCTCCTCGCCGTACGAGAATCGGGCGAGGATCCAGGCCTTCGTCCATTGATCGATGGCGAGCGTCAGCGCGAAGACCGGGATGAAGAGCTTCGTTTTCAAGGGGATCGACGGCATCCGGGCCGAGCGTATCAGAAGTCGCGCGGCGCAGGCCCGTGCGGGGGGCACGGCCCCGGGTGCGCGACTCCCGGTCGCACGCCGCTCATGGGCACGGGACGATCCGACGACTAGGATCGGGAACGATGCAGACCACCGACGCATCCGTCGGGGCCGACGCGCGTGCCGCGGAAGCGGCCGCAGCGCCCGAAGCCCATTGGAGACGCCAGCTCTCGAAGCAGGAGCTGCGGGAAGTCCTCGCCCTCGACGATCGCCGCAGCGCGCTGACCCTCGTCGTGAACTGGGGTCTCGTCTTCGCGAGCATGGCCCTCGTCGGCTGGGCGGCGAATCCGCTGACGATCGTGCTGGCGCTCTTCGTGATCGGCGGGCGACAGCTCGGCTGCGCCATCGTGATGCACGAGGCGTCGCACCGGACGCTCTTCTCGAATCGGATCTGGAACGATCGGCTCGGCAACTGGCTCGGCGCCTATCCCGTCTTCGCCGACGTCCATCCCTACCGCAACTACCATCTGGTCCATCACGCCCATACGGGAACCGCGCAGGACCCCGACGTCGGACTGACGGCGCCCTTCCCGATCACGCAGCGCAGCTTCGCGCGCAAGGTCTTTCGGGACCTCTCGGGGAAGACGGGCATCCAGCAGATCGTGGCGACGGTGAAGCGCGATCTCGGACTCGGCCGCGAGCGCACGCAGCGCAACCAGGGCCTGCGGCCCGGCGAGCAGCCCGACGTCGGCTGGCACAAGCTCGTGCCCGTCCTCGTCTCGAACGCGGTGATCTTCGCCGTCCCGGCGGCGTTTGGCCGCCCCGAGCTCTACCTGCTCTGGGTCGTGGCGCTGCTCACGACCTATCGGCTCGCGCTCCGGATCCGCTCGATCGCGGAGCACGCGATGGCCGGCCCCGCCGAGAATCCGCTCCGCAATACGCGCACCACGCTCGTCCGCGCCTGGGAGCGGCTGCTCTTCGCCCCGGCCTTCGTGAACTACCACCTCGAGCACCACCTGCTCATGACGGTGCCCCATTACCGCCTGCCGCGACTCCATGCGATCCTGCGCGATCGCGGCCTGCTCGAGGGCGCGTTGATCACCGAGGGCGGCTACCGGGAAGTCCTCCGGCGTGCGACCTCGGCGCCGCCCCGGGCGACGACCGCCTCCGCCTGAAGCGCCCGAATCGCACGCGGCGCACCTCATCGCCCGGCGTTCGGATGGCCCCCGAGCCGGAGCGCGGCGTCGGCCGCAGCGAGGGCGAGGATCGGATCGGGATCGAGGCGGTGCTCCCGCCAGCAGGTCTCGGCGAGCTTCACGGCATGCTCTTCGAGCGAGCACGCCGCGCGGTACCGGATCTCGTCCCAGCTCCCGGCGACCCGGGCGACCTCGTCGTCGACGCCCTCACGCGTCGGGGTCGCGCCGAAGAGCGCGTGGAAGGCCGCGACCGCCTGGAACGCGAAGCCGGCAGCGGATTCCGCGTCGACCGGTTCGAGCCGCGGCGCGAGCCAGCGCACGGCACCGGGAATCGTGACGGCATGGACGTAGGCGATGCGGGCTTCCGGATGGGCGACGTAGAGCGCCGCCGCCGCGCGCACGAGGCGCGCCAGGAATCCATCCACGGCATCGGCGCTCGGTCGCGGACAGGCCTCGACGGCCGCTCGAAAGGCTTCGAGGGCGTCGAGGCGCGCCATCGATTCGACGAAGGTCTCGGCCGAACGGCTGCAGCCGGGGAGCTGCGGAACCTCTCGAAGGTGCGTCGCGGGATCCGGAAGCGGATCGCCTCCAGGCCCGCTCACGCTCGCCTTCCGGCCGGGCTCCCCGGGCAATCGGCGGAAATTCGCCGACCAGTACGCCAATCCCCGCGCGAGCTCGCGCCTGCGGACCGGCAGGTCTTCGCGCTCGAGCGCCCGGAGGGCGTGCACCGTCCGCAGCAGCCCGTGGCCCGCCGCCCCTGCGAGTCCGGGGAGCAGGCTGCGAATCGCCGGAAGCGCGACGCCCCGCCAATCGCCGTTCGTCAGCGCCGCCTCGAAATGCGCCGCCCAATCCGCCGCGCGCTCCGGCCGGCCGAGGGCCGCGGCGAGCGCCTCCGGCGGCGGGACGCGGCCGGGCTGCGCGGCCAGGATCCGCGGCGCGTAGCTGTCGACGAAGGCGGGGATCAGCGCCGGATGACCGATCGATTCGAGCGCCTCGACCGCCATCGGGCCGTGATTCGCGAAGCCCGCACCGTACTCGAAATCGACGAGCAGGAAGCGCTCGTAGGCGTCGTCGAGATCGCTCATGGTTCCTCCTGCGCCGCGCCCCGTGGATGCCCGGGGCGGGACGCGCCCGCGCGCTGCGCGCCGGCCGAGCGTAGCCGGGGATCGCGGCGAGTCCCGGCCCCGACGGGCTGCTAAGCTCGGCCTCCCCCGGCGCAGCCGCGACGCCCTCGAGCGGCCGCCGCGTCCGGCGTGCTTCGATCGGAAGCCTCGAAAGGAATGCCCATGTCCCAGACCGTGAGTGCCGCGCAGGTGCTCGACGCCCTGCGTCCCATCGTCGACCCCGACTTCCAGAAGAGCATCGTCGACCTCGGCTTCATCAAGGACCTGAAGATCGAGGACCGGCACGTCTCCTTCTCGATCGAGCTCACGACCCCCGCCTGCCCCGTCAAGGCCGAGTTCGAGCGCGCCGCCCGCGAGCGGGTGCTGGCGCTCGAGGGCGTCGACGACGTCGCGGTGACCATGACCGCGAATACGCGCCAGGCCGCTCGCGGCGCCGCCGCCGGCTCGCAGATGGCCAGCCTGCCCGGCGTGCGCAACATCATCGCCGTCGCTTCCGGCAAGGGGGGCGTGGGCAAGAGCACGACCGCGATCAACCTCGCGCTCACGCTGCTCGCCCGCGGTGCCAAGGTCGGCGTGCTCGACGCCGACGTCTACGGCCCCTCCCTCGCGCTGCTGACCGGCGCCCGCGGCCGGCCGGACACGACGCCGGATCGCAAGATCATCCCGCTCCATGCCCAGGGCCTGAAGCTGATGTCGATGGCGTTCTTCATGACGGACGACTCGCCCGTCATCTGGCGCGGCCCGATGGTGCACGGGCTCATCAAGCAGTTCCTGACGGACGTGCAATGGGGCGAGCTCGACTATCTCGTCGTCGACATGCCGCCCGGCACCGGCGACGCGGCGCTGACCCTGACGCAGATGGCGCCGCTCTCCGGCGCGGTCATCGTGACGACCGCGAACGACCTCTCGTTGATCGATGCCCGCAAGGCGCTCCAGATGTTCGACAAAGTCGGCGTCCCGATCCTCGGGATCGTGGAGAACATGTCCTATTTCACGCCGCCCGAGCTCCCCGATCGCAAGTACTACCTCTTCGGCCAGGGCGGCGGCGAGCGCGTCGCGAAGGAGCTCGGCGTCGAGTTCCTCGGCGAGGTGCCGATCGATCCGCGGGTCGCGACGGATGGGGACGTCGGCAAGCCGATCGTCGTCGGTCAGCCGACTTCGGCCTCCGCCGAAGCGTTCCGGAACATCGCCGGCCAGGTCGCGCGCAAGGTCGCGAAGCTCGCGATCCAGAGCCCGCCGATCGCCGACGCGAACATCACGTGGGTGAAGCACTGAAACCCGGGAGCGCGGGAGCGCTTCAGGGCGCACCGCCGTAGAGCAGATCCGGATACAGGATCGGTGCGCGGCCGATCGGCTGCTGGCCCGACTTCGCGAGGAACTCGGCGTGGCCGTAGCGGTCGATCTGCGCGTCGCCCGGCAGCGTGAAGAAGGCCGCGGGCATCTCGAGATCGAAACGCCAGCTCGAGTAGTCGAAGACGAGGGTCTGCGACGAGCCGCGCACGAAGGTCTCGGCGCGGATCGGGACGTGCGGCGGCTTCTGCGAGACCCATACCGTGCGGCGGCTCGCATCGTCCGTCAGACGCCAGACCTCGACGGGCACGCCGGACATCGTGGTCGCCTCGACCCGCTCGCCTCCGCCCTTCTTCAGCTCGTCGAGCTCGATCCCGAACGGGCGGAGCCGGCCCGTGTCTGCGGCGATCGCCGCGGGTGATCGTTCGACGTCGATGCCCTCGCCCGTCAGCCGATCGAAGGCGACATAACGATCGCCGCGCACGATCGTCGTGATCGGATGCCCCGAGATCAGGGTCTCGGCGCGCATCGACGTACCCGCCGACCAGTAGTGGATGATCCGGTAGGTCTCGCCGTTCGAGAAGAAGACGGTCGCATGCCAGGTCCCGGGAACGGCCGGCTTTTCCGGATCCGCGGGCTTCTGGGCCGCGGTCGGCGCCTCGGCCGCGCCAGACGGCCGCGCGAAGCTGGCAAGGACGGGCGCGAGGAGGCAGGCGGAGAGGAGAACGGGGACGAGACCCGCCCGCAGAGCGGCCGAGCTCATGCGTCCGAGCCCGCGCCGCGATCGTTCGTACGCCCTCTGGACTTCCCGCATCATTGCGCCGCCTCTCTCTCGTTGCGTTTCCCACTGCGCCCTCGCGGCGCATCCGCCCGGGATCCGATTCGCGTCAGCTCGGAGAGCACGGGGGCCTCCATCGCCGCGGGCACCGGCAGGCCCAACAGCGTCAGGACCGACGGTGCGATCGAGAGCGAGGAAACCCGCCCCAGCCGGCTCCCAGCCTGCACACCGCGACCGTACGCGACCAGGATGCCCGCCATCGACGGCTCGCTCGCGGCATAGCCATGGAAGCCCTCGATCCGGCTCGTCGGCGTGACGATCGCCGTGCCAATCGGTGCGCGCACGACGACGTCGCCGAAGCGCACGTCGCCGACGTGCCAATCGACGGGGGCGAGCGAGCGGCGATGGGCCTCGAGCCCGGCCCCGCGCACGATCTCGACGAGCCGGTCGAGCGAACGGGTGTCCCGCCGCGTCGGCCCCGCATAGATCGAGGCGAAGCCGCCGATCCCGATCACCTTCGCGCGCGCCCCGTGCTTGCGGAGCAGGCTGCCGAGGTTGATCCGCTGCGCGGCCCGCGCCATGCCGTGATCCGAGACGAAGATCAGCGTCGTCGAGGCGAAGCGCCCCTCGGCATCGAGGGCCTCGACGAGACGGGCGATCTCGCGGTCCTGCGGCGCGAGCGACTCGGCGACCGAAGGTGCATTCGGACCCTCGACGTGGGCGGCGTGGTCCGCGCCGTGGAACCAGGCCGTGATGAGGCGGGGGCGTTTCTCGGGATCGTCGATCGCGAGCCAGGCGAGGATCTGGTCGACCTTCGTGCGCTCGAGGGTGCGGGAGGAGAAGGCCCGGGTCTCGCGCGGCGCGAGGCCGTTCTTCGTCGGGCCCTCGGAGCCGACCCAGTAAAAGGACGCGGCCGGAACGCCGCCGCGCTCGGCGATCGACCAGATCGGCTCCGCTTCGATCCATTCGTGCGGCGGATCGCCCTGCGTGTAGCGGCCGCGCTCCGGGTCGACGAAGCCGTTGTTGACGAGGCGATGGACCTCGGGACGAACGCCGGTCGCGAGGCTGACGTGGTTCGGGAAGGTATTCGTCGGATCGACGGGCACGAGCGCCTCGGCCCGCAAGCCGCGGCGACCGAGGGCGACGAGGCTCGGCAGCCCGTTCTCGAGATCCGCCGGCCGCGTCCCATCGAGGGAAATCAGGATCACCGTCGACGGCGTCGAAGGCGACGCAGAGCGCCCCTCCCCGCCCGCCTTCGCGCAGCCCGCGACGAGCAGCATCAGGGCGAGGCAACGAATCGCGATGCGCCACGGACCGGCGGAATCCGCACGGCTGCGCGGCCGAGCCAGCCGGCGCACGGAAAGAAGTTCGAAGCGTTTCACGGGATGCGGTCTCCGGGCGGGGAACTTACCATGCGCCGCGCATGCCGAGTGTGCTTTCGATCGCGGGCTCCGATCCCACCGGCGGTGCCGGTCTGCAGGCCGATTGTCAGGTGCTGGCGGCGTTCGGTGTCCATGCCGCCGCCGTGCCGACGGCGCTGACGATCCAGGATGGCGCGCGGGTCCGGCGGGTCCTTCCCGTTTTCCCTTCGCTCGTGCTCGAGCAGCTCCGCGCGACGCTCGAAGCCGTCCGACCGGACGCGATCAAGATCGGCATGCTCGCCAGCGACGACGTCGTGCGCAACGTGCTGCTCGCGCTCGCGGGCTGCGAGGGGATCCCGGTCGTCGTCGATCCGGTGCTGGCCGCGAGCGACGGGACGCTGCTCCTCGAGCGCCGGGCCTACGGCGCGCTGAAGTCGCTCGTTCATGGCCGCTGCCTGCTGACGCCCAACTGGCCCGAGGCGGAGATCCTCGTCGGCGAGAAGCTGCCGGCGCGCCGCGACGGCGAGGCCGCCGCACGCCAGCTGCTGCTCGATCTCGACCTCGAAGGCGTCCTGCTGAAGGGCGGGCATCTCGAAGGCGACGCCAATGACCTTCTCGTCTGGCGTCCGCGCGGCGCCGGTGAAGACGCCATCGAGCAGATCTGGCTGGCGGGGGAACGGATTCCGGGGCCCGCCGTCCACGGCACCGGCTGCGCGCTCTCGACGGCAATCGCGGCCGGTCTCGCCCGTGGCGAGTCGCTGCGCAGCGCCGTCGACGCGGCCCGCGCGTACGTGCGGGAGGCGATCCGCCGGGCGCATCCGCTCGCGAACGGAGCCCGCGTGCTGGCCTTCCGATGAGCACGGCAGCGGCGGAGACGCCGGCGCAGACCTATCGGACGGGGCTCGACGGAGCGTCCGCCCAGGCCCGGTTCTGGGCCGCGCGCGCGCGGCTCGTCTCGAACACGCGCCTGGCCTGCTTCGCTGCCCTGCTCGTCGCCGCCTGGCTCGTCTTCGGGACCCGTGCCCTCGCCGCCCCCTGGCTGCTGCTGCCTGCCGCCGTCTTCGTCGCCCTCGTCGTCGCCCACGACCGCGTGCTCAGCCGCGGCCGGCGCGCCGAGCGCATCGAGCGGTTCTACGACGACGGCCTCGCGCGCCTCGAGCACCGCTTCGCCGGCCGCGGCGATGCGGGCCTTCGCTACCTCGACCCGGCCCATCCCTACGCCCGCGATCTCGACCTGTTCGGAACGGGCTCACTCTTCGAACGGCTGGCGACGACCCGGACCACCGGCGGCAGCGATCGCCTGGCAGCCTGGCTGCTCGAAGGCGCCGCGCCGGAGACGATCCGCGGGCGACAGGCCGCCGTCGCCGAGCTGCGGCCGCGCATCGATCTGCGGCGGGATCTGACACTCTGCGGTGACGAAGCGGCGCCGGCGGAGACGCCGACCGCCCTGCTCGAGGCCTGGGCCCGGATGAGCGCCGCGGCGCTGCCGCGCTGGCTCCCGTTCGTCTGCGTCGCGGCGTCTCTGCTCTCGCTCGGCGGTCTGCTCCTCTGGATCAGGACCGGCTCGGGCCCCGTGCCCTTCGCCCTCGCCCTGCTCGTGCAGGGCGCACTCGCCCTCGCCCTGCGCCCCCGCGTCGCGCCGATCCTGCAGGCCGCGGGCGCGCCCGTCGAAGCGCTGGCCCGCACGTCGGCCCTGCTCGCCTGCCTCGAACGCGAGCGCTTCGAATCGCCTCTGCTGGTCCGACTGGCGGGGGAGCTCGTCTCGACCGGCGCATCGCCCTCTGCGGAGCTCGCGCGCCTGCGCACCCTCGTCGACCGCCGCGACCAGCGCCGCAACCAGTTCTTCGCCCCGATCGCGGCGGCGCTGCTCTGGGGCACCCACGTCGCGATCGCCCTCGAGGCCTGGCGCGCGCGCTGCGGCGCACGGCTCGACGTCTGGATCGCCGTCGCGTCCGAGATCGAGGCGCTCGCCGCCCTCGCGGGCTTCGCCTACGAACATCCGGGGGCGCCCTTCCCCGAGATCGTCGAGCCCTCCGCGAGCGGCGAGCCCGGTCCCTGCTTCGAAGGGCGCGGGCTCGGGCATCCGCTGATCGCGGATGCGCGCTGCGTGCGCAACGACCTGCGGCTCGGGAAGGCGCCCCAGGCGCTCGTCGTCAGCGGCTCCAACATGTCGGGCAAGAGCACGTTCCTGCGGACGGTCGGCTGCAACGCCGTCCTCGCCCTCGCCGGCGCCCCCGTCTGCGCCGAAGCCCTGCGGATCTCACCCCTGCGCATCGCGGCCTCGATCCGGATCGTCGATTCGCTCGCCGAGGGGCAATCGCATTTCATGGCGGAGATCCTGCGGCTGCGGCAGGTCGTCGAGATCTCCCGCGGACGGCCACCGGCGCTCTTCCTGCTCGACGAGATCCTGCACGGAACGAACTCACACGATCGGCGGATCGGCGCCGAGGCGGTGATCCGCGGGCTGGTCGAGAACGGTGCCCTCGGCCTCGTCACGACCCACGATCTCGCCCTCACCCAGATCGTCCCCGCGAGCGCCGGACGCCTCGCGAACGTCCACTTCGAGGATCACCTCGAAGGCGGCGAAATGCGCTTCGACTATCGCGTCAAGGAAGGCGTCGTCACGAAGAGCAACGCGGTCGAGCTGATGCGCTCGGTGGGCCTCGAAGTCTGATCGCTGCAGGAGTCCGCATGCCCACCGCCCGCAAGCTCTTCCCTTCCCGCGTCCTCGCCCTCGCGCTCGCCGGCCTTGCCGCCTGTGCCGCCCTCGCCTGCCGCTCACCGCTCGGCGGCGAGAAGCGGGCTGCCGAATCGGCGACGTCCGGTGCCCCCCGCGGCGAGGCCGCCGCGCGCGGCGCGCACGATCCCCGCGAATCGAATCCGTGGTTCGCCGAGGGCCGCCGCACCGTCGCGCGCGCCGCCCGCTTCGTCGCCGACGAGCCGCCCGCGAAGAACGTCATCCTCTTCGTCGGCGACGGCATGGGCGTTTCGACGGTCACCGCCGCCCGCATCCTCGAGGGCCAGCGCCGGGGCAGGAGCGGCGAGGAGAACCGCCTCGCCTTCGAGAACCTCGCCCATCTCGCACTCGCGAAGACCTACACGACCGATTCCCAGGTCCCCGATTCGGCCGGCACGATCACCGCGATGATGACCGGCGTGAAGACGCGCACCGGCGTCCTCGGCGTCGACGAGCGCATCCGGCGCGGGCGATGGGAATCGGTCGAAGGCGCGCGCGTCGCGACGCTCCTCGAAGAAGCCGAGAGCCGCGGGCTCGCGACGGGCATCGTGACGACGGCGACCGTGACCCATGCGACGCCCGCCGGATGTTATGCCCACGTCCCGTTCCGGTTCTGGGAGGACGATTCGCGCATGTCACCGGACGCGCGGCAGGCGGGCTTCCCCGACATCGCGCGCCAGCTCATCGAGCTTTCGGCGGGCGACGGCATCGAGGTCGCCCTCGGTGGCGGGCGGACCCATTTCCGCCCGGCGTCCGAGATCGATCCCGAGGATCCGGGCCGGCGCGGCGGCCGGCTCGACGGCCGCGACCTCGTCCGCGAATGGCTGGCGGGGCGTCCCGGCTCGGCCTACGTCTGGAACCGCGAGGGCCTGCGCCGCGTCGACCGCGCGAAGACGACCCGCCTGCTCGGCCTCTTCGAGCCCGGCGACATGCATTGGGAGGCGGATCGCGCCCGGGACCGGGCGGGCGAGCCCTCCCTCGCCGAGATGACGTCGATCGCGATCGATCTGCTCGCCCGGGATCCCGACGGCTTCTTCCTGATGGTCGAAGGCGGCCGGATCGACCACGGCCACCACGTCGGCAGCGCCTATCATGCCCTCTCCGACACGATCGCCCTCTCCGAGGCCGTCGCGGTCGCCCTCCAGAAGACGAGCCCCCGCGATACGCTCGTCGTCGTCACCGCGGACCACAGCCATACCCTCACGATCTCGGGCTATGCGAAGCGGGGCAACCCGATCCTCGGCAAGAGCATCGCCATCGACTGGCTCAGCGAAGACGACTCCACCCCGGGCCTCGACGCCCTCGACCTCCCGTACACGACGCTCTCCTACGCCAACGGCCCGGGCTACACCGGCGCATCGAGCACCCAGGCCGAAGGGCCCCACCACCTGCCGCACGCGCCCTGCGATGCCGGCCCGCCCTACGACTGCCACTACCGCGGGATCGCGCGCGGCCGCCCCGACCTCACCCACGTCGACACCACCGACCCCGCCTACCTCCAGGAGGCGACGGTCCCGATGTCGCAGGAGACCCACGCCGGCGAGGACGTACCGATCTACGCGGGGGGTGCGCGGGCGGCGCTCTTTCACGGCGTGAAGGAGCAGAGCTACGTCTACCACGCGATGGTCGAAGCGCTCGGCTGGACCCGCGGCGGCACGCCCGTCCCGCGCTGACCGCACTCCACCGGCTCGCGCTCCGCTAGTCGAAGAGCCAGAGCTCGCCGCGCACGACACCCTCCCGTGTGATGGCCGACCGGCGCGGCGCCGCCCCGGAATCCCCCGCACCCGCGTCCGTGAGAATCCGGGAAAGCGCGAACAGGCGCTCCGGCGGCGCGGGCAATTCCCCCTCGAAGGAGGCTCCCGACTCGCGACCGGCGAGGCGGGCCAGCGCCGCGACCGTCGCCTCGTCGAGCCCCGCTCGAAATCTCCAGATACAGCCCTCGGCGGCGCGGCCTAGCACGAATCGGGGCAAGATCCCGTCGAGACGGGCGGCCTGGATGCGACCCCGGGCATCGAAGCTGTACTGCGAGTTCAACGTTTCGAGAATCGCGTCGATTCCCGTCATCGCCCGTCTCCATCCATCACGCGTTTTCGAGTGCCATCGTCGATTTCACTTCCCATCGTGCCGCCGCGCGCCGTATGATGAGCGGGCGCCCGCTCCGTCCGGAGATCGAGATGATCGAACATCCCAACGCACTTCTGGTTCATCAATGCCTGCAAGCGGCCAATGCGGGCGATCGCCAGACGCTGCGCGCCCTCTGGGCCGACGACATCGTCTGGCGGGTGAAGGGCTCCGGGCCCTGGCATGGCGACATCAAGGGCCCCGACGAGATCTTCGACTACCTCGCCTCTCTCGGCGAGTTCGGACAGGTCGGCTTCGCCACGGCGATCGAGGACGTGATGGTCAGCAACACACGCGCCTCCGTTCTGTGTCAGGCGAAGGCGCAGATGGGCGATCGAGTCCTCGACGCCGCCTATCTGCTGATCGCCCACATCGTGGGCCGCCGGATCCAGGAGATCATCACGGTCCCGATCGATCCCGAGCGCGTCGCCGAATTCTGGATCTGATCGCCCGCGGCGCTCCCGGTCGCCAGGCCGCTAGCCGGCCGAGCGCTCCGCCTCCGCGCGCTCCAGCGCCGCGAGCAGCTTCTCCCAGATGCCGCCGAAGGCGCCGTTGCTCATGACCAGCACGACGTCGCCCGGCTTCCGGCCGGCGACGACCCAATCGATCATTTCGTCGATGCCGTCGAAGGCCCGGGCGTCCCGTCCGCGCTCGCGCAGCGCTGCGGCGACGGCCGCCGACGAGAGGATCTCCGTCACCTCGCCCGTGATGCTGTAGATCGGATCGCTTCCGACCTCGGCGATGCCGGCGCGGTCGGCCTGCATCAGCGCCTCGATGTAGTCCTGCTGGAAGATCGCCCGCCGGCTCGTGTTCGTCCGCGGCTCGAGCAGCGCGACGATCCGGCCCTCGGCGGCTCGGCCCCCGAAATAACGCTGGCGGATCGCATCGAGCGTCGCCGCCACCGCCGTCGGATGATGCGCGAAATCGTCGATCACCGTGACGCCCGCGGCGACGCCGCGCACCTCCTGGCGGCGCTTGACACCGCGATGCGCCGGCAGCGCCGCGATCGATTCCTCGATCGGAACGCCGAGCTGATCGAGCGCCGCGAGCACGGCGACGACGTTCTCGACGTTGTGCGCCCCGAAGAGAGGCGAGAGGACTTCGTGGCGCCGGCCCTGCTCCCGGTCCTCGAGCTGGAATCGCAGCGCTCTTCCCTCGGGCCGCAGCGCGCTCGCGACCCAGCGCGGCGCGATCGCGGGTGCGCCGGCCGACGGGCCTGCCGCGGCCGGGCCGGCCTCGGCCCGAACGACCGAGTAGCCGACGACCCGACACCGCGCCTGCGAGACGACGTCGCGAACGCCGTCGTGGTCGACCGCCGCGACGATCGTCGCCGACTCCGCCATCGACGCGACGAGGGCGCGGAAGGCCGACTTCACGTGGTCGAGATCGCGGTAGATGTCGGCGTGGTCGAACTCGACGGAAGTCAGGATCAGGGTGTCGGGATGGTAGTGGAGGAATTTGGGCGTCTTGTCGAAGAAGGCGGTGTCGTACTCGTCGCCCTCGACGACGAAATGCGGGCCGCGGCCTTCGCGAAAGGAGCCGCCGAAGTCGAGCGAGATGCCGCCGACGAGCAGGGACGGATCGCGCCCCGTGGCCTCGAGCAGCTGGGCGGCGAGATTGGTCGTCGTCGTCTTGCCGTGGGTGCCGGCGATCGTGAGGCAATGGCGCTGCGCGATCGCGAGCTCGTAGAGCGCATCCGAAAACGAGCGGTACGGCAGCCCTGCTTCGATCGCGGCGACGGCCTCGGGATTGTCCCTCCGCACCGCATTGCCGATCACGACGAGATCCGGCCGCTCGCGCAGCACGTTCTCGGCGGCGAAGCCCTCGATCGGATCGATTCCCCATTCGGCGAGGGCCGTACTCATCGGCGGGTAGAGCTTCTTGTCCGAGCCGGTGACGCGGATGCCGCGGGCCTTCAGCAGCCCGGCGAGGGAGCCCATGCCCGTGCCGCCCACGGCGACGAAATGGACGTGTCGCAGGCGGTCCGGGTCGTAGGGCCGGTTGGGATCGTAGGTCGGCATCGGATCGGCAGACTTCGGCGGGGCGGCGCTCATTCGCGGATCAATCGGCCGTCATTCGGCGGTCATTCGGAGGTGAAGGCCTCGAAGATCGCGTCGTGGATCTTCGGGCGGAGGTCGAAGCGGCTCTTCTTGGCGACCTGGTGGATCCGGTTCGTCAGCATCACGACGACGAGCTCCCGCTCGAGGTCGATCCAGATCGAGGTGCCCGTGAAGCCGAGATGGCCGACGGACGTCGCCGAGAAGTACTGGCCCGAGGACGAGGCGCCGGCGGTGGGCGTATCCCAGCCGAGCGCCCAGTCCGAGTCGGCGGGGAGATTCTGGCGCTGGGAGAACTCGCGCACGCGCGCCGTCGGCAGCGAGGGGTTGCGGCCGTGCCAGGCGTCGAGGAAGAGCTGGCCGAAGCGCATGACGTCGTCGGCCGTCGAGAAGAGCCCGGCATGCCCGGCGACGCCGCCCATGGCCGAGGCGTTGGGATCGTGGACCTCGCCCCAGACGACGCGCTCGCGCCAGGCGCAGTTCTCCGTCGCCGCAACACGCCGGCGCACGTTCTCGGGCGCCGCGGGCGATCCATCGACGGGAATCGGGAAGAAGCGCGTGTCGTGGAGGGCCAGACGCGTGAAGATCCGCGAATCGCAGAACTCGTCGAGCGGCTGATGCGCGACGGCCTCGACGAGGGCGCCGAGCACGATGAAGTCGAGATCGCCGTAGACGGCGGCCGCCCCCGGCTCGTGCACGAGCGCCGAGCGAAGCACGCGGTCGATGATCCAATCCCGCCCTTCACGGGTCCCGAGCAGGCGCTCGCCGGTCTTGCGTTCCTTCTCGATCAGCAGCTCGTGGAAGCCGCGCCAGGGCTTCAGCCCCGCGGCATGGCAGAGCAGCTGCCGGATCGTGACGTTTTCCTTCCCGCGGTCGGCGAAGGCGGGCAGCGTCTTGGCGACCGGATCGTCGAGGGAGATCGATCCCTCCTCGACGAGCAGCATGATCGCCGTCGTCGTCGCGATCGGCTTCGTCAGCGAGGCGAGGTCGAAGATCGTGTCGCGCCGCATCGCGATCCGCTCGGGCCGGGCGACGGCGAGCCCGCGGACCCAGGCGTAATCGAGCAGCTCGCCCTCGCGCGGCATGCGGGCGAGCACGACCGCGCCGGGGATCTCCTGCTTCTCGATCGCCTTGTCGAGGGCCTTCTCGACCTTCTGGAGCTTGCGCTCGATCAGGCTGCGCTTCATTGACCTGCTCCCCCCGAAGCACCGGCGCATGGGGCGCGCCGCGGCCGCACGCTACCGCGTCGTCACCGCCGATTCCAACAGCTCGAGCTCCCCCCGCGCGCCGTCGAGCGCCGCCCGCCCGCCGAAGGGCCAGGGCCGGTTCGCCCCGCCGTGGCCGAAGGGCAGATCCATCACCACCGGCACCCCGAGCGATCCGAAGAGCTCCGTGAAGAGCCGGTCGACGGGCCATTCGGGATAGCGGACGTCGTCGCAATCGGTGAAGGCGCCGAGGGCGATCCCGGCGAGCTGCTCGAGCTTTCCCGCTGCCCGCAGCTGCTGCAGCATCCGGTCGACGCGGTACGGGAGCTCCGTCACGTCCTCGAGCATCAGGATCGCGCCGCGGGTGTCGATCTCCCAGGGCGTCCCGAGGCTGGCGACGCAGACCGTGAGCGAGCCGCCGACGAGCCGCCCCTCGCCCCAACCGGGCACGAGCGTGCGGCCCGCATAACGCGGGAGCGGCCCGGTCCCCTGCAAGGCGCGCACGAGCGCCGAGCCGCTCTCCCCCTCGAGCGCGTCCTTCTTTTCCAGCATGGGCCCGTGGATGCCGAGCAGCCCGGCCCGTTTGCGCTGCCAGAGCAGCAGCGTCGTGATGTCGCTGTAGCCGACCAGGGGCTTCGCGGCGGCGCGGAACGCCTTCTCGTCGAGCCGGTCGACGATGCGATGGCAGCCGTAGCCGCCGCGCGCGCACACGATCGCG
The DNA here is from genome assembly GCA_041389425.1 of Myxococcota bacterium. GTDB lineage: Bacteria > Myxococcota_A > UBA9160 > UBA9160 > UBA4427 > UBA4427. The sequence continues at coordinate 59,425 of JAWKRX010000010.1, read as the reverse complement.
TCGACGTCGGGATCGCGCACGAACTCCATCAGCTCCCGCGCGCGCCGCTCGTCGCTCCCCGCGAGATAGCCGTCGCGATCGAGGATGTCGTCACGGGCGACCGTCTCGAAGCCGAGGCGCTCGAGCGCGAGGCGGTTCGAGGCGAAGCGTTCGGGATCGAGCGGGCCGGCGGGGGCCACGAGCGCGATGCGGCCACCGGGCCGGATCGCGCGGGGTCGGCGGAGGCTCGGCATCTAGTGTCCCATCCGGGAAATACGCTTGCATTCGAACGCGCCGCCCTGCCGCTCGCCGCGTTGCGCTCCCTCACCATGACGACGGCCATGGCTCGGTCGCGCGCCTTGCGAGCGGCAGGGCGGCACGTTCTCGGTGCACTCCGGGGTGTTTCCGTGTCCCCACGACTTCGACAGCGTATTTCCCGGATGGGACACTAGAACGCGCCCGGGTCCGTATCGGGACCGAACCCGCCGCCGAACTCGAAATCCGGCGGGCGGAAGGCGCCGCCGCCGGTCGGCGCGCCTTCGTAGGGATTGTCGGAGAGCGGCCAATCGCGGAACTGGGCGAAGCGGCCCTCGAATTCGAGCTTGACGGTCCCGGTCGGGCCGTTGCGCTGCTTGGCGATGATCAGCTCGGCGAGGTTCTCGAACTCCGTCTCCTTGTTGTAGACGATGTCGCGATAGATGAAGGCGATCAGATCGGCGTCCTGCTCGATCGCGCCGGATTCGCGCAGATCCGCGAGCATCGGGCGCTTGTCCTCCTTGCGGGTCTCGGGGCCGCGGTTCAGCTGGGAGAGCGCGATCACCGGAATGTTCAGCTCCTTCGCGAGCCCCTTGAGACCGCGGCTGATCTCCGAGATCTCCTGCTCGCGGTGCTGCACGTTGCGATCGCCGCGGGCGAGTTGGAGATAGTCGACGACGACCATGTCGAGGCCGTGCTGGGCATGCATGCGACGGCACTTCGCGCGGATCTCGAGGATCGAGGCCGCGCCCGTATCGTCGATCCAGATGCCCGCTTCGGCGAGGCGGCCGGCGGCCGCCATCAGCCGCGAGTGGGAATCGGTCGAGATCAGCCCGCTGCGGAAGAGGCCGAAATCGACCTGGGCCTCGGACGAGAGCAGGCGCATCACGAGCGAGCGCGTCGTCATTTCGAGCGAGAAGACCGCGACGTTCTTGCCGTAGTCGACCGCAGCGTTGCGGGCGAGATTGAGCGCGAAGGCCGTCTTGCCCATCGACGGGCGCGCAGCGAGGATGAACAGATCACCGGGCTGGAGCCCGCCCGTCATCTCGTCGAGCTTCTTGTAGCCGGAGGACAGGCCGGTCAGCTCGCCGCTGCGGTTCATCAGCATGTCGATGTGGTTGACGGCGTCGTGCATCTCTTTCGAGATCGGCGAGAGGCTCGTGCTCGCCTTGGCGGTCGAGAGCGCGAAGATCCGGGTCTCGGCCTCGTCGAGCAGGGAGTCCGCCGCCTCGCCGGGCTCGTAGCCGAGGGCGACGATCTCGGTGGCTGTCGCGATCAGGCTCCGCTTGATGGCGCGGTCCCGCACGATCTTCGCGTAGTGCACGATGTTCGCGGGCGTCGCGACGTAGTCCGCGATCTCCGCGAGCGAGACGGGCCCGCCGATGCCGTCGAGCAGGCTCTCGCTCTTGAGATATGCGGCGAGGGTCGTCAGGTCGACGGGCTGATGGTCGTCCTTGAGACGCACCATCGAGCGGAACAGGATCTGATGCGAGGGATGGTAGAAATCCTCTTCGCGGATCTCGGTCACGACCGAATGGATCGCTTCGTTGTCGAGCAGGATGGCGGACAGGACGGCCTTCTCGGCCTCGATGTCGTGGGGCGGAACCCGACCCGACACGATTTCGAAATCCTTCACACCCCACCCCCTCGATGGGCGCACCCCGGAGAGCGGGCGCGTGCGCTGGCAGCAGCGCTTCGCATTCTACACGGCCGCCGCCGCCGCGCGGCCGCCGATTCGCGCGCCGCGCCTCCGCGACCGCATCGCCTTCGCCCCGCCCGCACGAACGGAGCGGCCCAGACGAGAACGCCCACGCCCGCCCGTCCGGAGACGGGAGGCGTGGGCGTCGATTCTCGCTCGCGACCCGCGCCGGAGGGCACGAGCCGGATCACCGGAACGCGCGCTCAGCTGGCCGCGCTGACCGTGACCTTCAGGCTCGCGACCACGTCGTTGCGAAGGCGCACGCTGACCGTGTGCTCGCCGACGGTCTTGATCGGCTCCGCGAGCACGATCTTGCGCCGCTCGACCTCGAGGCCCTGCTGCGCGAGCAGGTCCACGAGATTCTGGGACGTGACCGACCCGAAGAGCTTGCCCTCTTCGCCGACCTGGGCCGCAATCTCCAGCGCGAGGCCCTCGAGCCGCGCCTTCACGCCCTCGAGATCCTTCAGCTCCTTGGCGCGCCGCTCGGCGATCACCCGCCGCTTGTGCTCGACCTCGTGCACCCGCGCGGCCGTCGCCGGAAGCGCCTTGCCCTGCGGAACGAGGAAGTTGCGCGCATAACCCGGCTTCACCTCGACCACGTCCCCCGCATCCCCGAGGTTGTGGACGTCTTCACTCAGGATCACTTGAACCAGTGCCATCTTCTCTCTCTCCTACCCGCTCACACCGCACAGCGCCCGGTGCCAACCGACGTCGCTGCCTATCCCGCAGCGCCCGCTGGCCGCCGGACCACAGCCCCGAGCCACCGCCAGCCCTACGCTGGCCACTGGACCGCAGCCCCAATCCAAGACCAGGGAACCGGCCCACGGCCGGTTCCCGATCAAACGTGACTCGGCGCGTACGGCAGCATCGCGAGATGCCGCGCGCGCTTGATCTCGAGGGAGAGCGGCCGCTGGTGCTTCGCACAGGTTCCCGAGATGCGGCGCGGCGTGAGCTTGCCGGTCTCGGTGATGAACAAGCGCAGCGTCTTCACGTCCTTGTACGAGATCGTGACGTTCTTGTCCGCGCAGAAGCGGCAGACCTTGCGGCGCTGGAACATGCCCTTGCGCTTGGCCTGCTTGCGGGCCTTCTTCCGCGCCGCGGCGCGGAGCTTGCCCTTGACCGTGAGCGGCGCACGCGGCGCGCGATCACCGCGGTCGCCCCGATCCCCGCGATCACCGCGGTCCGGCCGATCGCCACGATCTTCGCGCGGCGGACGCGGGCCGCGGTCGAAGCCGCCGCCGCCGCCACCACCGAAGCCGCCACCACCACCGCCACCGCCCGGTCCCCGATCGCCCATCGGCGGTCGGTCGCGGTCGGCCTTCGGACCGAGGGGCGGACGCGGGCCCGTGCCCGACGGCCCCGCCGGGCCGGACGGGCCCGCAGCCGGGCCGGACGGCGGTTGTCGCTTCACGTCGGCCTTCGGGCCCGAGGGAATCGTCGTCGAGTCGTTCGTCGAGTCGCTCATGCTCCCTCCTCCTCGTCATCGTCGTCCGGGGGACCGAATCGGGCACGATCGTCGCGAACGAAATCGTCGCGATCGTCTGCCGCTCCGCCGAACTCTTCGTCGTCGCCCGCCAGGCCACGACCGGATTCCTCGGCCTCGCGCCGCGCCTCGGCCTCTTCGGCTTCGCGCGCCGCCCGTTCGGCCGCACGCTTGGTCTGCTCGATCTCCGCCTGGGCCGCGGCCGCCTGACGCTCCTCGACGTTCGTCACGTCGGTCCCGACCTGGATGGTCAGGAAGCGCAGGATCGACTCGTCGAGCCGCAGCGAACGCTCGAGCTCGGGCACGACCTTGCCCTTGTCGAGGTACATCAGCGTGTAGTAGTGGCCCTTGTGGAACTTCTTGATCTCGAAGGCGAGCTTGCGCTTGCCGTGGTCCTCGCACATGAGGCGCGTTGCGCCTGCGGCGGCCAGGATCCCGTCGAGGCGGGCCAGAATGGCCTTCGCGCCGTCGTCGGAGATCTCCGGCTGGACGATGAACGTCGTTTCATATTCCCGAAGAGACATATTCCTCCCGGTCGGATGCGAATCGCATCCGGGTACCCTGCAGCGAACCCCTCGGCGGGTTTCCGATGCGAGATTCGAGGGCACCGAGGTTGGTGTTGTGGAGGCCCGAAGGCCGGATTTGGAAGCGGCCATGGGTACCACACGGCCGCCCATCCGGGCAAGGGCGGAGGTCGCCGGAACCGGGCCGCCGGCGGGCCCGCCCCGTTCAGGCGGCGGCACCCGCCAGGGCGAGCAGCGCCGCGTGGACCCGCAGATCGTCGGTGAGCTCGGGATGGAAGGTGCAGACCAGGCGCCGCCCCTGTCGGGCGAGGACCGGCTCCCCGTCGACCCGCACCAGGATCTCGACCCCGGGCCCGGGATCGACGAGGCGCGGCGCCCGGATGAAGACGCATTCCATCCCCGCCCAGGCGGGGCCCGAAGCGGCGTCGGCGGGCGCGGCGAAGGAATCGACCTGTGTCCCGTAGGCGTTGCGGAGCGCCGCGACGTCGACGAGATCGAGGGTCGGCACGGGATGATTGCGCGCTTCCCGGGCGAGCAGGATGGCCCCGGCGCAGGTCCCGAGCAGCGCCCCGCCCGCCTCGGCGAAGGCGCGGATGGGCAGCACGAGCCCGTGCCGTTCGAGCCCCTTCGAGATCGTCGTACTCTCGCCGCCCGGCAGCACGAGGGCGCAGAGGCCCTCGAGATCGGCCGGCCCGCGCACGCGGCGCCCGCGCGCCCCGCAGCGCTCGATCGCCGTGAGGTGCTTCTCGACGTCGCCCTGGATCGCGAGCACGCCGACGATTTGCTCGCCTCCGCCCGAGACGGGCGAGGCGGCCTTCGGCGCAGGGGTCGGCCGAGCCTCTCGGGCCCGGCCGACCGTCGGTTTCGCGTTTCGGGTCACCGGCGTCTGCGCCCGACTACCAGCCGCGATTCGCGAGCTTCTCACCCTCGGCGAGGGTGCTCATCTCGAGCCCCTCCATCGCCGAGCCGAGCCCGCGACAGGCATTCAGCACCTCTTCCGGATCGTCCCAATGCGTGCACGCGTGCACGATGGCCCGGGCGCGCGCCGCCGGATCCGCGCTCTTGAAGATGCCCGAGCCGACGAACACGGCCTCCGCCCCGAGCGATCGACACAGCGCCGCGTCGGGCGGTGTCGCGACGCCGCCGGCGGCGAAGTTCGGCACCGGCAGCTTGCCGTGCTCGTGGACGTAGCGGACGAGGTCGTAGGGCGCGCCCATGTCGCGCGCCGTCGACATCAGCTCCTCCGCCGGGAGCGCCTGGATCGCGCGCATCTCGCCGATCACGCTGCGCAGATGGCGCACCGCCTCGACGATGTTGCCGCTGCCCGCCTCGCCCTTCGTACGGATCATCGCCGCGCCCTCGCCGATCCGGCGCAGCGCCTCGCCGAGATTGCGCGCGCCGCAGACGAAGGGCACGCGGTAGTCGTGCTTCGCGATGTGGTGCTCGTCGTCCGCCGGCGTCAGGACCTCGCTCTCGTCGATGAAATCGACGCCGAGCGCTTCCAGCACGCGCGCCTCCTGGATGTGGCCGATGCGGACCTTCGCCATCACCGGGATCGAGACCGAGCGCTGGATGCGCTCGATCATGTCGACCGCGCTCATGCGCGCGACCCCGCCGTCGCGCCGGATGTCCGCCGGCACGCGCTCGAGCGCCATGACCGCACACGCCCCCGAGTCCTCGGCGATCTTCGCCTGCTCGGCGTCGGTGACGTCCATGATCACGCCGTTCTTCATCATCTCCGCGAGGCCGACCTTCAGCTGGAAGGCGTCCGCCCCCCGCCGCAGCCCCGCGCCGTTCTTCGCCGCTCCACCCTTGTCCACCGATGCCTTCGCCATGTCGTGCCTCCTGATCTTCCTGCCCGAATCGATCCTCGAATCGATGCCTGAATGACCGCCTGAAACCACTCCCGAGATCCGGATCTCAGAGATACATGCCCGCCGTCCGTCCGGCGCCGGGCGCGCGCGCCGCGCGCGTGCCGACGACCCGTCCCAGCGCCGCCACGCCGCGCGCGATCTCGCCCTCGTCGACCGCCGCCACCGACAAACGCATGCCCCGCGATGGACGCGCATCGGGCATGAAGAGCGTCCCGGGCGAGAAGACGACACCGGCCCGCGCTGCGTCGGCGAGCAGGTCGCGCGTATCGACCTCGAAGGGCAGCTCGACCCAGCGCTGATAGCCGCCTTCGGGCTCGGTCCAGGTCGTGCCGGGCGGCATGTGCGCTGCCAGCGCCGCCGCGAGCGCCGCATGCCGCGAAGCGAGCACGCGCCGGATCCGCGCCAGGTGGCGGTCGTAGCCGCCGGAGTCCACGAAGCGTGCGAGCGCCGCCTGGAACGCCCGGGCGTCCGAGAGATCCGTCGCATGCTTCAAGGCCACGAGCCCCTCGAGCGCGCGGCCCCGGGCCGCGAGCGAGCCGACGCGCACGCCCGGGAAGAGCGACTTCGAGAACGAGAAGAGCTGGACCACGAGGCCGTCCGTATCGAGGGCCGCGAGCGGCGCCACGTCCTGGCCCGTGAAGCGAAGATCGAGCTCGAATCCGTCCTCGATGATCGGCACCCCATGGCGCGCCGCGACCGCGAGGATCTCGCGGCGGCGCGCGAGCGGTGCGGTCGTGCCGAGCGGGTTGTGGAACGACGGGATCGTGTAGAAGACCTTGACCTCGGGGCGGGCGAGCACGCGATCCAGCGCGTCGGGATCGACACCCTCGGCATCCATCTCGACGCCCGCGGCGCCGAGGCCGTGGCCCGCGAGGGCCGACAACACGTTCGCGTAGGTCGGCACCTCGACGGCGACCTGATCGCCGGGCTGCGTGAAGAGGCGGAGCGCGAGGGAGATGCCCTGACTCGCGCCGTGGCAGAGGACGAGCTCCTCGGGCGCCACGGCGATCCCGTAGCGGCGGAAGCGCTCGGCCATCGCGCGCCGCAGATGCGGATCGCCTTCCGGCGATGCGTACGAAAAGAGCGCTGCGCCCTCCGCGTCGAGCGCCGCTGCGAGGCAGCTCCGGAATTCGTCGAGCGGATAGAGCCGCGGATCGGGGATCAGGCGGTGGAGGCCGACGACGTCGTCGCCGCTCGCATAACGCGGGCGGGAGTTTTCGAGCGCGATCAGCCGCTCCACGGTCGCCGCGAGCGCGAGCTCCCGGCCGGGCCGGCGGCCCGCGGCGCCTTCCTCGGGCACGGCGCGCAGGGCGCGCACGAAGGTCCCGGCTCCGACTCGCGCTTCGACGAATCCGGCCTGGCCGAGCTGCTCGTAGGCGAGCGCCACGGTATCCCGGTGCAGACCGAGCTCCGCCGCGAGCGAGCGGATCGCCGGCAACCGCTCGCCCGGCGATCGCCGCCCCTGCTCGATCTCCGCCTGGAGCTGGGCCGCGATCTGGAGATAGACGGGCTCGTCCGACGCCGAATCGATGCGCAGCCGAGGCAGGACGCGGGAGGAAGCCATGGGCGGCAGAATATCAGCCGGACAATCGAATGCCAGGCCGGATTGTCCGGGCAGTCCAGCTCAATAAAGACCGGACAATCACCCTGACTGCTCAGACAGCTGCGTTGAAGCGATCCATCGCCGCGGCAAGGCCCTCCCGCAGGAAGCACTCGATCGCGTCGGCCGCCCGTTCGATCGCGGCCGGCAGCACCTCGGCCTCTTCGGCCGCCAGGAAGGGCTCGAGCACCCAGTCGACGACGGCCGCCCGCTGCCCGGGATGGCCGATCCCGAACCGGAGCCGGGGGATCCCGGTCGTTTCGAGTGCCCGGACGAGGTCCGCCATGCCGCGATGCCCGCCGGCGCCGCCGCTGCCCCGGAGCCGGAGCCGGCCGGTCGGAAGATCGAGATCGTCGTAGACGACGAGCAGATCGCTGTCGGGGCGCAGATGGGGCCAGCTGGCCAGCGCGGCCTGCACACTCTCGCCGGATCGATTCATGAACGTCGTCGGCTCGAGCAGGGCGCAGTCGATCCCGGCGATCGCCGCCCGCGCCAGCCGGCCCGATCGATCGTCGTCGGGCGCGAACACGGCCCGATGCCGCGTCGCGAGGCGCTCGACGACCCGGAAGCCGATGTTATGCCGCGTCGCTGCGTAGCGCGCGCCCGGATTGCCGAGCCCGACGACCAGGCGCACCGGTCCGGGCGTCCGGGACTCGGGCGCGACGATCCGATCGGATCCGCTCGATGCGGCGGAGCCGCTCAGCTCTCGGTCTTCCCCGCGGCCGCCGCATCGCCCGCGCCCGCCGCCGCAGCGTCGTCGCGCAGACCACGCGGGATCAGGACCGTCGCGACCGTCAGCTCGGGCTCCGACTGGACGTCGATCCCCTCCGGAATCTTCAGATCCGAGACGTGCAGCGTCGAGCCGAGATCCATGCCGCTGACGTCGACCTCGATCGAGTCCGGAATGGCGTTCGGCAGACACAACAGATCGAGCTCGCGCAGCTGCTGATCGAGCACGCCGCCGTTGACGACGCCGATCGGGTTTCCCGTCAGGTGGATCGGAACCTCGACCTCGATCTTCGTCTTGAGATCGACCTCGTAGAAGTCGACGTGCGTGATGCGCCCACGCACCGGCTCGCGCTGGAGCTCCTTCGCGATCACCGTCCGGCCCGAGATGCCCGCACTGCCGGAGAGCTCGATCAGCGTATTGACGCCGCTGTGGCTGGTCGCGATCAGGCGCTCGAACTTGGCGACGTCGAAGGAGATCGGCGTCGCACCGCGCCCGCCGCCGTAGACGATGCCGGGCACGTGCCCCTGCTGCCGAAGCCGGCGCGCAGCGCCCTTGCCCGTGGTCTCCCGCGATTCGACTGCGAACGTCACGTCACTCATGGTCTCGACTCCTGGCGCTCGCCGCCCCTTGCGCGGGGCGGCGGTTCGATTTCGGGTCCAGACGATCCTGGACGCGTTCCTCGCACGGCGACCGGCCACCCGGCCGACGCGCGAAGGGGAAAGGTTTCAGAAGAGCGAGCTGACGCTCTCCTCGTTGTTGATCCGGCGGATCGCTTCGCCGATCGGACCGGCGACCGAAACGACGTGGAGCTTGCCCGACTCGACGGCATCGGCGCGCAGCGGAATCGTGTCGGTCACGATCACCTGCTGCAGCGGCGACTCGCTGATGCGCTTGACCGCCGGCCCCGACAGCACCGGATGCGTGATCGCCGCGTGCACCGACTTCGCGCCGGCCTCCATCAGACTGCGCGCCGCTTCCGTCAGGGTTCCCGCGGTGTCGACCATGTCGTCGACGATCACGCAGGTCTGGTCGCGCACGTCGCCGATGATGTGCATGACCTCGGCGACGTTGGCGACCTCGCGCCGCTTGTCGATGATGGCGAGGCGCGCGGAGAGCCGCTTCGCGTAGGAGCGCGCGCGCTCGGTGCCTCCGGCGTCCGGGGAGATGACGGTGACGTCGCTGCCGATCTTGCGCTCGATCGCATCGAGCATGAGACGGGTGGCGTAGAGATTGTCGACGGGGATGTCGAAGAAGCCCTGGATCTGGCCGGAGTGCAGATCCATGCAGAGGATGCGGTGCGCGCCGGCGGTCTGGATCAGGTCGGCGACGAGCTTGGCGGTGATCGGAACGCGGGGGCGGACCTTGCGATCCTGGCGCGCATAGCCGTAGTAGGGCACGACGGCGGTGATGCGGCGGGCCGACGCGCGCTTCAGCGCGTCGATCATGATGAGCAGCTCCATCAGGTTGCTGTTCTGGGGCGCGCAGGTCGACTGGAGCACGAAGCAGTCGAGGCCGCGGACGTTCTCGCCGATCTCGACGGCGCACTCGCCGTCCGAGAAGCTGCCGACCTCGGCCCGGCCGAGCTCGACGTCGAGATAGCGGGCGACGGAGCGCGCCAGCGCAACGTTGGCGTTGCCGCTGAAGAGCTTGAGATCCTGCATTTCGCTGCCTCTCCCCGTTCGCCCGTTTCGTCCGCTCGACCCGGGTCGCGCCGCTCCGTCGGCCGACCCATCTCGCCCCGGGCGCCCATCGCGCCCCTCTCGTCCATCGCCCCTGGATTCGTCGCCCTGTGATCCATCGCCCTGCGAAGAGGGGTCACTCATCTCCACCCCCTTCCCTTCGCCGCAACCTTCGCCGCTTCCCTTCGCCGCATCCGTCCCACCGACCCTGCGCAGCGAGTCCGTTCGGCCCGCGCCCGCGTTCCCGCGCAGCACCGGCCGCCCGAATCCTGGTTGGGGCGGTAGGATTCGAACCTACAGATGGCGGCTCCAAAGGCCGCTGCCTTAACCGTTTGGCGACGCCCCAAGAAACCATCGGTGCCGGGCAGGACCCCGCACCGAGAAACGCTCTTCGCGCAGTCGACCCGCGACTGCGCGGACATCATTCCCTGTTCCCGATTCCCGATCCCTCGTCCCTTCGCCGACCCGGCTCCGGCCCGGCTCCGACCGGGCAAGGGTGGCTCACGGTCCCGACGTGCCCTTCCCCGGATCGCTCCTTCGGCCCGCCAGCACACGGGAGACCCGGACCCAGCAGCGACTCTTCTCCGCATCCCGCTGCTCTTCCGAACGCCAACGATCCGCTGCCGCTCGCGCTGCCCGCTCCGACGGGAACACGCCGAACATCGTCGCACCACTGCCCGTCATGCTGACGGCGGTCGCGCCGAGCTCGTCGAGCCGCTCCGCGATTCGAACGAGGGACGGACAGAGCGCGCGCGCAGCCGGCTCCAGATCGTTGATGAGGAGGTCCCGGAGGGCGGGGCCGACGTCTCGAGAATCCCAGGCCTTGCTGAAAAGCGCCGGCATCGTAGAGCCCGGCGTGTGCTTCGTCAACGCGCCGGCGAGCTGATCCGCCCGGCGATAGACGTCGGCCGTTGCAAGGGTTTTTCCCGGATTCACGAGCAGGACATCGAGCTCGGGAACCCCGTCCAGCGGCTCGATCTGCTCCCCGATCCCGCGCACACGCGACGGCTTCGGATCGAGAAAGAACGGCACGTCCGCGCCGAGCTCGAGCGCCCACCGGGCGAGGGCCTTCGCCCCGGGCTCGAGGCCCGAGAGCTCGGCCAACCCGCGCAGGACGATCGCCGCATCGCTGGATCCACCCCCGAGACCGGCTCCGGCGGGGATCGCCTTCGCGAGGCGGAGTGTGACCCCGGCCCGGTAGCCCGCCCGCTCGCAGAAAAGCCGCGCGGCGCGGTGGACCAGATTGTCCGGTCCGGCGGGGATCTGATGGAGCAGCGCGGGCAGCTCCGGATCGAGCGGGGGCAGGCATTCGAGGCGAACGCCCTCGCCGCCGGGCTCGACCTCGATCTCGATCTCGTCGCAGAGGTCGATCGGGGCGAAGACGCTGTCGAGCAGGTGGTAGCCGTCGGCGCGGCGTCCCACGATCGCGAGTCCCAGGTTCAGCTTGGCAGGCCCGCGCAGCCGGAGCTGCCGGCTCACCGGGCCAGCTCGATGAATCGCATGCGCAGATCGTAGAGAAGCGAGTCGATCAGCTTCCGCTCGTCTTCCGAGAGGTTGCCCTGGGTCTTCTCACGCAACATCTCGAGCGTCTCGAGGGTCTGGCGAGCCACCAGCGGATCCGCCGGCACCGGCTCGCCCGAGCCCGCTTCGGGAACGGCCCCCAGCTGGTAGAGCGCCGCCGTCGCGAGGGAGAGAACGAAGGTCGAGAAATCCACCTTCGGCATCCGGCTGGCCGCGTCTGATGCTTGGCTCGTCATGGCTCGCAATCCCTCGTCCCGAGGACCCCGTGCATCCGGCGCCCGCTCGTCACGCTTACTCATGTGGCTCGGCGGACGGCAGCCCGCCTTCCCGCGCCCCGGGCACGGAAGCTGCCCCATCGCCCGACGCCGATCCAGCGGCGCGCAGCGCCATGGCCCGCCGTGCCGCGACGAAGCGTTGTCCAGCCGTCAGGACCGAGCCGATCGCGACCCCCCAGACGGCGGGCTCGATCCAGCCCGAGAGGGCGCCGAGGGCGAGCAGGCCGATCCGCTCGCCGCGTTCGAGCAGGCCGCCCGGGAGATGATCGACGACGAGCTCCGCCCGGGCCCGGGCGTAGGAGGTGAGGACGGAGCCGACGAGGAGTGCGGCGCAGGCACCGGAAAGAGCCGTCTCGCCCGCCGCGACGGCATGCGCGAAGAGGCCGAGGACGACGAGGATGTCCACGACGCGATCGAGACATGAATCGAGGAATCCGCCGAAATCGCTGGTCGTTCCGAAATGGCGGGCAACGACGCCGTCGACCAGATCGAAGAATCCGCCGGCCAGCAGCAGCGCACCGCCCACGGCGAACGCGCCGTCGGCGAATGCGAGCCCCGCCGCGCTCGCGACGACCGTCCCGACGACCGTCAGCAGGTCCGGCGGAATCGACCACCAGAAAAGGAAGGGAAAGAGCGTATGGACCCAGCCGTCGAGACGGTGGCCCAGCTTCTCCTTGATCAATCCCGGCCTCGCTGCCTCGGCACGCGCGACTCGCCCGAGCGCTACTGGCCCTGCGCGTCGCCCTCGGCGCCAGCGGTCGACGCGGATGCGCCGGCCGCCTCTTGATCGGCGAGCGTCGTCAGCTTGTCCGACACGTCGGGGAGCGCCTCGACGTGACTCTCGAGCTCGCCGGGGGCGAGCCAACCGCGCCGGTTCTGGAGGCGGCGATCGAAACGCAGTCGGTCGAGAGATTCACGGTCCATCGGTATGAGCTCCCATTGGTCGTTCGGGCGGCGCAGGCTAGCAGTCCCGGCTGGAACCCGCTGCGGGGGGCTGTGCTCGAATTGACTGCACCGGGAGCCGCCGATAGCGTGGCGGCCCGCGCGGGAGTCCCGACTTGCTCCGAGGCCTTTCGACATCGCAGAACGACCTGCGCGACCGCCGAGCCGGCCAGGCCCGCCGCCGGCGAGCCGCCGTGCGCGTTTCGGGCCCTCTGATGCGTTCCGCCCGCTCCCTTTTCTCGGTCCTCGCCGCCCTCTCGATCCTCGCCGCCTGCCAGACGGAGGCGCCGCGGTTCGAGGACGTGAAGCCCGCCGACGAGCTCTACGCCGAGGGCCTCGAGCGTCTCGAGGGCCGCAAGATCCTCGGTCTCTTCCGGTACGTCGACTACGACGCCGCGATCGAGACGTTCCAGTCGATCATCGACAACTACCCCTTCAGCGAGTTCGAAGAGAAGGCCCAGCTCAAGATCGCCGACGCCTACTTCGACGACGAGCGTTACGAGGAAGCGCTCGCCTACTACCAGGAGTTCGCCGACCAGCACTCGACGGATCCGCGGGCACCCCGCGCGCTGCTACGCGCCGCGCAGTGCCACTACGAGCAGGTGCAATCGATCGATCGGGACCAGGGCGCGGCGCGCAAGGCGACGACGGCGCTCGAGACGCTGATCCAGCAGCACCCCTACGCGGAGGAGACCCGCGAGGGCGAAGAGATGCTGGTCGAGCTCCGCACCCGGCTCGCCCGCAACATGCTCCACATCGCCGACTTCTATCTCGAACGCGAGCACTGGCAATCGGCGGCATCGCGCTACCGCCGCGTGCTCGACGAGTTCCCGGGGCTCGGCCTCGACGCACGGGCGCTCTACCGCCTCGGCCTCTGCCTGGAGAACATGAAGCGGGACGACGAGGCGATGCGGCTCTACCACGTCGTGGTCGAGAACTATGCCGAGACGCCGTCCGCCCGAAGCGCGCGCGCCCGGATCGCCCGCGCGGAATGAGCCGAGGCCGGGCGAGCACCCCCCATCGCCTCGACGCCGCCAGCAACCGATGCGATCCTCGCGCCCACCGTCCCATCGCTCGATCTGCTTCGGGGGGAGTTTCGAGATGGCATCCAATCGGAAGGGTCCGAGCGACGACCCTTTCTCTTCATCCGATCCGGCCGCGGGCGCCTCATCCGATCCGGCCGCGGGCGCCTCATCCGATCCGGCCGCGGGCGCCTCATCCGATCCGGGCGCGGTGCGTCTCGAGGGGGCTGCGGCGGCGATGAGCGGAAGCGAGCGCGAGCTGCTCCAGCAGGGCCGCCGCGCCTTCGAGCATGGCGACGATGCCACAGCGCTGCGCTGCTTCGAGCGCCTGATCGAGTCGGGCCTGCGCTTCGCGGACATCCACTACATGAGCGGCATCGTGCAGGAGCGCCACGGCGACCTCGACGCGGCGGCCGCGAGTCTGCGCGAAGCGGTCCGGATCAACCCGGCCTACGTCGAAGCGCTCGTCGCCCTCGCCAGCGTCTGTGAATCGATGGGCGACTTCGACCAGTCCCAGAGCCATGCCGAACGCGCCGGCCAGCTCTGCCGCGCGAGTGCCGGGGGGCTCGATCCGACGACCCGCGGCAAGCTCGCGAACCAGCAGGCCGAGCTCGCCGACGCCTTCGCCCGGGCCGGATTGCGGCGCGACGCGATCGAGCAGTATCGGCAGGCACTCGAGCGCTGCCCGACCTTCCTCGACATCCGCCATCGCCTCGGCGTGACCCTGCGTGAGGCCGGGCTTCCGCATCAGGCGCTGCAGGAGTTCGAACGCATCCTCGACGTGCATCCCGCACTCGTCGAGAGCCGCATCCAGCTCGGCCTCACCTGCTATGCGATGGGCCGATTGGCCGAGGCGATCGCCGCCTGGAAGCACGTCCTCCGCCAGGATCCGACGCGGCGCGAGGCGCACATGTACCTGCGACTCGTCGGCGAGGAGGACGCCTCGTACGCCGCCCTCGCTGGACCGCCCGCCGTGCAGGCGCCCTCGCCCGCCCCGGGTCTTTCAGCGTCCCCTGAATCCACCCCCGAGCCGGTGACCCGCTGGTCGACACGACCGCTGGCCACAGCGGAAGAGCCCCCGGCCCGGCCCAGCCCCGCGCTCCATGGAGTCCGTCCGCAATGAGCCTCTCCAGCCTGCCGCTTCTCGACTGGATCGCCCTGACCCTCGTCTCCCTCGCCTGTCTGCGCGGCATCTGGATCGGCTTGATCCGCGAGGGCCTCTCGCTGGCGACGGTCGGTCTCGCGACGATCGCGACTCGCCTCTACGTCTCGCCGGTCTCGCAATGGCTTTCGGCCCAGACCGGAGGCGAGCTGACGGGACGCACGTCGCTCTGGATCGGCGGCGTCCTGATCGTCGTCGCCACGATCGTCGTCCTCGCGATCGTCGGCCGCCTCATCCGCCGCGGCGCCGAAGCCGTCGGGCTCGGCTGGGCGGATCGGGTGGGGGGCGGCGCACTGGGCATGGCGGAAGGGGCGATCGTCGCATCGATCCTCGTCGTGATCGCGCTCTGGATCGTCGGCCCGGACCACGAGTCGACACGCGGCGCACAGAGCGTCCAGATCGTGGAACGTCTGCGCACCCTGCGCGAGGGCGGCGAGCTGCCCTCCGTCGCCGCGCG
This sequence comes from Myxococcota bacterium, assembly GCA_041389425.1. Lineage (GTDB taxonomy): Bacteria > Myxococcota_A > UBA9160 > UBA9160 > UBA4427 > UBA4427. Next base: position 44,223 of record JAWKRX010000010.1, on the reverse strand, counting down.
CGGCAGCGAGCGCTGAAGCGGGAGCGCTAGGCGGGCTCGAGCCAGCGGCCGCTCGACCGGATCAGCGCGACGAGACGGTCCGGCGCCTCGGCTTCGGGCACGGCGCGCTCGACGACCTGCTTGCCGACGTAGAGCGTCACCTGCCCGACGCCCGATCCGACGTAGCCGAAATCCGCATCCGCCATCTCGCCCGGGCCGTTCACGATGCAGCCCATCACCGCGATCTTGACGCCGGAGAGATGATCCGTGCGCGCCTTGATGCGCGCGGTCGTCTCCTCGAGGTCGAAGAGCGTCCGGCCGCACGAGGGGCAGGAGATGTACTCCGTGCGCGTCGTGCGAAGACGCGCGCCCTGCAAGATGCGATAGGCGACGTCGACTGCGGCGGCCGGCGAGCCGCTCGTCGAGAGCGAGACGAGATCCCCGATCCCATCGCAGAGCGAAGCGCCGAGCAGGACGGAGAGCTCGACGAGGGCGCGCTCGGAAAGCCCCTGCTCCGCTGCCGATCCACCGATCCGCGGTCGCAGCACGATCGGAGCCGCCGCCTGCTGCGCCTCGGCGACCGCCGCCGCCAGGACCCGGACCGCATGGGGCGACGCGCCCGGTGCGAGACTGAAGATCGGAACCGAGCCCTCGCGATCGGCCCCAGCCGGCAGCGTCTTCCCTTCATCCATCACCGGCTGCAGCCGCCGAACGAGCTGCGGAATCGCTGCCATCGGCGCCTCGAGCTCCCACTCCAGCGCCGCACCCGCTCGCCGCACCGCGGCCACGAACGCGAGCAGATCCGCTTCCGCGGTCTCGAGACCGACACGGCCGACGATCCGCGCCAACCCGCGCAGCGGCGGCTCGTTCCCGAGAGATCCCAGCGCCTCCCCGCCCGACGGATCGCCGAGGCGGACGCGCAGGGAGATCGGAAGCGCGAGCCCGAGCGATGCGAGCTCGCGGCCCAGGCGCTCGAGCGCCGCGGGCTTTGCTCCCGGCGTCCAGCTGACCAGGAGCGACTCGCAGGCGACGTCGCGCAGCGAGGCCAGCTCGACCGCGAGCTGCGCCGCGGTCTCCGCGGGGTGCAGCAATGCATCCGCCCGATCGAGCTCGACGCGTACGGGCGCCTCGCCTCCGATCTCGAGAAGATCGCCTCCAGGATCGCCCGGCTGCCCGGGATTCCCGAATCGAATCGAGCGCGTCGCGCGGCGGGCGTGGGCGAAGGGATTCGCGAAGGGCGGCGTCGAGACGGGGATCGGGTCGTCGGCAGCGCCGGCCCTGCGGCCCGGCATGCCCGCGTCACCGGCCCGCGCCGCACGGCCGGCCGCGCGCGCGATCTCGCGCGCCACCGGGATCTCCCGCACCGGATCCTCCGTCAGCGACACGCGGATCGTGTCGCCGAGTCCATCTTCGAGCAGTGCCCCGATCCCGATCGCGCTCTTGATCCGGCCATCTTCGGCGTCCCCCGCCTCCGTGACGCCGACGTGAAACGGATACGAGGGCTCGCCCGGCGCGCGCTCCTCGAGGCGCGCCGCGAGCAGCCGATAGGCGGCGATCGCGACCTGGGTATTCGAGGACTTCATCGAGAAGACGACGTCGCGAAAGCCCTCGCCTTCGCAGACGTCGAGGAACTCGAGCGCGCTCTCGACCATGCCCTGCGGCGTATCCCCGAAGCGGTTCATGATGCGATCGGAAAGCGAGCCGTGGTTCGTCCCGATCCGCAGCGCGACGCCATTCTGCTTGCAGCGCAGCACGAGCGGGCGGAAGCGTGCCGCGACCCGCTCGAGCTCTTCGGCGTACTCGGCATCGTCGTATTCGCGGATCTCGAAGCGCTTCTTGTCGGCGTAGTTGCCCGGGTTGATCCGGACCTTCTCGACGATCTCGGCGGCGATCATCGCGGCGTTCGGGGTGAAATGGATGTCCGCGACGAGGGGCACCGAGACACCCCGCGCCGCGAGCGCGCGCTTGATCTCGCGCAGATTCTCGGCGTCGCGGATCGATGGCGCCGTGATGCGGACGATCTCGCAGCCGGCCTGCGCGAGGCGCACCGTCTGCTCGACCGTCGCCTGCGTGTCGAGCGTATTCGTATTCGTCATCGACTGGATGCGGATCGGCTCGTCCCCGCCGACCCGGACGTCGCCGATCGCGACGACACGCGTCCTGCGCCGAACGGGCCGGAACGGATCGAACGACGCCGGCGGATCCCCCGCCCGCCCGCGCTCGGGCCCCGATCGCGGGCGCGGCTCCGATCCGGATCCGCTCTGCGGCGCCGCGGTCGTCATCCGCCGCCCACCAGCCGGTCGAAGAGCGCGAGCGCCTCGTCGATCCGGCTCGCGTCCTTGCCGCCGGCCTGGGCGAAGTCGGGCTTGCCACCACCCGAACCGCCGACGACCCCGGCGACCTCACGGATCAGCGCCCCCGCCTGGAACCGATCGGTGAGATCCTTCGTCACCCCGATCGCGAGCAGGACCTTGTCCTCCCCGGCGGCGGCGAGGCAGACGACGCCGCTGCCGAGCCGATTGCGCAGATCGTCGATGATCATCCGCATCGCCTTCGCATCGACGTCCTCGACCCGCCCCGAAATCGAGCGCGCTCCGTCCACCGCGGCCATCGGCTTCGCCGTGGAGAAGAGATCCGACGAGCCGCCGCCCTGCTTCTTGAGCCGCAGCTCCTCGATCTGCTTCTGCGCTTCCTTGCGCTCGTCGAGCAGCTTGCCGACCCGGCCGGGCAGCTCCACCAGCGGGACCTTGAGGCGCTCGGCCGCCTCCTGGGCGAGGCGCTCCTGGGCCCGGATGTGCCGGAGGGCGCCCATGCCGGTCAGCGCTTCGATGCGGCGGATGCCGGCGGCGATGCCCGACTCGGAGACGATCTTGAGCAGGCCGATGTCGCCCGTCGCGCGGGCGTGCGTTCCGCCGCAGAGCTCCGTACTGCAATCGCCGAAGGAGACGACGCGCACTTCATCGCCGTATTTCTCGTCGAAGATCGCGATGGCGCCCTTCGCGATCGCCGATTTGTAATCCATCTCGCGCGTCTCGCCGGGCTGGTTCGCCTCGATCCAATGATTCACGCGATCTTCGATCGCCTCGAGCTGGGCGCGGGAGAGCGGCGCATCGTGGGTGAAGTCGAAGCGCAGGCGCTCGGGGCCGACGAGCGAGCCCTTCTGCATCGCCTGCGAGCCGAGCACCTCGCGCAGCGCGGCGTGGAGCAGATGCGTCCCGGAGTGGTTGCGCACGGTGGCCTGTCGCGAGGTTGCGTCGACCTCGAGGCGCGCGTCCTGGTCGACCTCGATCCGCCCCTTCACGACCCGGCCGACATGGACGAAGAGCCCCGCGACCGGCTTCTGGACGTCCTCGATCTCGACCTCTCCGGTCTCCGTCGTGACGCGCCCGCGGTCCCCCATCTGACCGCCGCTCTCGCCGTAGAAGGGCGTCTCGTCGAAGACGAGCTCCACCCGATCGCCCGCCTTCGCGTCGCCGACGAGCTCGCCGCCGCGGATCACGGTCGCGAGCTTCGCTTCGAGCACGAGCGCTTCGTAGCCGCGGAACGTCGTCTGGAGGTCCGAGGCGATGCGGCCGTAGATCTCCTGGATGGCGGTGTCCCCGCTGCCCTTCCAGGCGGCGCGCGCGCGCGTCTTCTGCTCGCTCATCGCGACATCGAAGCCCGACTGGTCGAGGGTCATCGACTGGCCCGAGAGGATGTCGGCCGTCAGATCGACGGGGAAGCCGAAGGTGTCGTAGAGCTTGAACACCGTCGCGCCCGGGAGCTCCCGGGCGCCCCGGGCACGCAGCTCGCCGATCTCGCCCTCGAGCAGCTGGAGGCCCTTCGAGAGCGTCTCGAGAAAGCGCTCCTCCTCGCGGCGGATGCGGTCCGTGATGTAGGCGCGGCGGTCGGCCAGCTCGGGGTAGGCGTCGCTCATCTGGTCGATCACGCGATCGGCGACGGCATGGATGAAGGGCTGATCGCGGCCGAGCAGCTTCCCATGGCGCGAGGCGCGGCGCAGGATCCGGCGCAGGACGTACCCGCGGCCCGCGTTCGAGGGCAGGACACCGTCTCCGATCAGGAAGGCGAGCGCCCGGGCATGGTCGGCCACGACCCGCAGCGAGACGTCGGTCTCCGGATGCGCGCCGGGCACGACGTTCGCGAGCTCGGCGGCGCGGGTGATCAGGGGGGTGAAGCAATCCGATTCCCAGCTCGAGCGGACGCCCTGGAGCACGGCGGACCAGCGCTCGAGGCCGCCGCCCGTATCGATCGAGGGCTTCGGCAGGGGCGTCATCGTTCCCGACGCATCCTTGTTGAACTGCATGAAGACCAGGTTCCAGATCTCCATGAAACGGCCGGAATCGCTCGACGGATCGTCGTCCGCGCGGCCCGGGATCTGGCCCCAGTCGTAGTGGATCTCGGAGCACGGGCCGCAGGGCCCCGTATCGCCCATCGACCAGAAATTCTCCGCCTCGTCGAGCCGGTAGATCTTCGAGGCCGGGATGCCGATCTTGTCGCGCCAGATGGCGTAGGCCTCGTCGTCGTCGCGGAAGACCGAGACGACGAGGTCGTCCGGCTTGAAGCCGACGCCCTCGGTCAGCAGCGCCCAGGCGTATTCGATCGCCGCTTCCTTGAAATAGTCGCCGAAGGAGAAGTTCCCGAGCATCTCGAAGAAGGTGTGGTGGCGCGGGGTGCGGCCGACGTTCTCGAGATCGTTGTGCTTGCCGGAGACCCGCATGCATTTCTGCGAGGTCGTGGCCCGGACGAAGTCCCGCGTCTCCTCGCCCAGGAAGAGCCGCTTGAAGGGCACCATGCCCGCGTTCACGAACATCAGCGTCGGATCGGACTCCGGGACGAGCGAAGCGCTCGCGATGCGCCGGTGGCCCCGCTCCTCGAAGAAGCGGAGAAAAGTCTCGCGAATCTCCCTGGAAGGGAGCGACATGGGATACCTCGGGTTCGTTGGTCGGCGGAATATAGCGGCGACCGCCCCGGGAACGCGGTCCGGAGGAGCGGCCTCGGCCACCCGCCGAAATCGGCTCCGAGCGGCGACCTGCACGGGATGCAGGGCGCGCGATCCGCCCCGCGCCGAATTCGGCCACGGTCTCGGAGCGATCGGGGACGATCGTGTGGCGGGGCGGACGATCCGTGATCAGCGGGGAGGCGACGGGAGCCGCTGCGGAGCCCGGAGCCGCCGGCGGGTTCCGCGGCGCGGAGGGCCGGCCGAAGGTGGCACGCGCGACGCTCGCCTAGAAGCGGTCGATGTTGAAGTCGTCGCCGTCCATCATCCCGCCGTCGTCGTCGACATCGGGCTTGGACTCGGCGGGCGCGGCGCTGTCGCCCGTGAACTCGTTCCACTCCGAGTCGGAGGTCGAGGCGATGCCGCGGAAGCGCAGCGCGAAGTCGTCGGGGTTCGAGACGTGCTTGAGGGCCTCTTCGTACGAGACGAGGCCGGCCTTCACGTGACTCATGAGGGATTGGTCGAAGGTCTGCATGCCGTAGGTCGTATGGCCCTTGGCGATGACGTCCGGGAGCTCCTTCGTCCGGTCCTTGTCGGCGATCAGCTCGCGGGTCAGTGCCGTCGAGATCAGGACCTCGAGGGCCGGCACCCGACCCTTGCCATCGGCCCGGGGTACGAGGCGCTGGCTGATCACCGCCTTCAGGATCGTCGAGAGCTGCAGACGCACCTGCTTCTGCTGATAGGGCGGGAAGACCGAGATGATGCGGTTGATCGTCTCGGTCGCGTCGAGGGTATGCAGCGTGCTCATGACGAGGTGGCCCGTTTCAGCCGCCGTGAGCGCCGTCTCGATCGTCTCGAAATCGCGCATCTCACCCACCAGGATCACGTCCGGATCCTGCCGCAGGGCCGCGCGCAGGGCGGAGGAGAACGTATGGGTATCGACGCCGATCTCGCGCTGATTCACGATCGAACGGCGATCGCGCACCAGGAACTCGATCGGATCCTCGATCGTCATGATGTGGCAGGTCCGCTCGCAGTTGATGTGCTCGATCATCGCCGCGAGGGTCGTCGATTTGCCCGAGCCCGTCGTGCCGGTCACGAGGACGAGGCCGCGGTGTTCGGAAGCGATCTTCTCGATCACCTTCGGCAGGAAGAGCTGGTCGATCGTCTTGACGCCGAAGGGGATGACGCGGAAGACGATGCCCACCGTGCCGCGCTGCTGGAAGACGTTCACGCGGAAGCGGCCGAGACCGGGGAGGCCGTAGGCCAGGTCGCATTCGCGCTTCTCGTCGAAGCGGGCCTTCTGGATCGGGTTCATGATCGAGAAGGCGATCTTCTGGAGCTCGTCGGGCAGGACCCGCTCGCCGTTCTTGAGCGGCACGAGCGCGCCATCCACGCGGAACATCGGGGGCAGCCCCGACTTCAGGTGAATGTCGGACGCCCCGCCCTTGATGGCGACCTTCAGGATCTCGTTCAGTTCCATTCCGCGCCTCGAAACGCCCCGACAATGCAGGGGATTCCAGATCCGACCCGCGACCTTCGACGCCCTCCTTTCGACCGCTGGAAACGCTCTCTTGAGGCACAGCTCGACCTGGACCGGTGTCGCGGGGCGGACGGCGTCCGATCGGCGCCCCACGGATCGGCACCCGACGCGCAGGTCGCATCCGATCGGGCTGTCCCCAAAAAGGGAACGCGGGCCCGAGGGCCCGCGTTCACGTCGAGGCGATTGGCCAGCCGTTCAACCGGCCCGGCCTGGGGATCCCCGACCTACTCGTCGCCGAACGACTCCGTGCCCGCTTCTGCGGCCGGCACAGCTGCCGCTGCGCCCCTGGCCGCAGCGACCGGGCGCGCATGCGACCCGGCCTCACCGACGGGCGTCGGCAGCTTCAGCCCCTTCGCGAGGTAGACCTCTTCGGCGAGACGCGCCGTGATGTCCGGATTCTCCCTCAGGAAGTTCCGCGCCTTCTCGCGCCCCTGACCGATGCGCTCGCCTCCGTAGGAGAACCAGGACCCGCTCTTCTCGACGATCCCCGCATCGACCCCGAGATCGATCAGATCCCCTTCGCGCGAGATCCCCTCGTTGTAGATGATGTCGAACTCGGCCTGCCGGAAGGGCGGCGCCACCTTGTTCTTCACGATCTTGACGCGGGTCCGATTGCCCGTGACCTCCTCGCCCTCCTTGATCGCGGCGATCCGGCGGACGTCGATGCGGATCGACGGTAGAACTTGAGCGCGTTGCCGCCGGTCGTCGTCTCGGGACTTCCGAACATCACGCCGATCTTCATGCGGATCTGATTGATGAAGATGATCGTCGCGCCGGACTTGGAGACCGTGCCCGTCAGCTTGCGAAGGGCCTGGCTCATGAGCCGGGCCTGCAGGCCGACGTGCGAGTCGCCCATCTCGCCCTCGATCTCGGCCCGCGGCACCAGCGCTGCGACCGAATCGATCACGACGAGATCGATCGCTCCCGAGCGCAGCAGCACGTCCGCGATCTCGAGCGCCTCCTCTCCGGTATCCGGCTGTGAGACGAGCAGCTCGTCGATGTTGACGCCGAGCCGGCGCGCGTAGTTGACGTCGAGCGCATGCTCGGCATCGATGAACGCGGCCACCCCGCCCCGCTTCTGGACCTCGGCGATCGCGTGCAGCGTCAGCGTCGTCTTGCCGCTCGACTCCGGGCCGTAGATCTCGACCACCCGGCCGCGCGGATAGCCACCGATCCCGAGCGCAATGTCGAGGCTCGGCGCCCCGCTCGAGAAGCAGGCGATCTCGTGATCCGCCGCGTCCTCGGTCATGCGCGTGATCGAGCCCTTGCCGAACTGCTTCTCGATGCTCGAGACCGCGAGCTCGATGGCCTTCGCCTTCGCCTCGTCCGCAACCCCACCCCGTTCGACCTTTGCCTTCGCCTCGCTGTCCTTGCCCCTTGCCATCTTCCCTGCCTCCTCGTCTCGAGTTTCGAACCCGTTCAATCCACCTTCCAGCTTCAATCTTCTCTCTTCAACGTCGGGAATCTTCCGCGCCCGCCCTGCGTCGCCTCGATTCCGCCCCGCCGCTAACCGGGTGCCGAGCTGCCTCCCGCCCGGCGCATCAAGCTCGGACCGACCAGCGGCTCCCCCAGGAGCGAGCGACGAATCCAGTCGAGTGCCACCTGGGACGTGAGCATGCGATGGCGCGAGCGGTCCAGCGTGAAGACGAACGAATCCACGTGCGTCGACTGTGCCGTGGCGAGGGCGATCCAGACGAGGCCCACCGGCTTGCTCACCGTTCCGCCGTCCGGCCCGGAGATCCCCGACGTCGCCAGGGCGAAGTCGCTCCCGAATCGAGCTCGCGCGCCCTCGGCCATCGCTCGCACGACGGGCTCCGACACCGCGCCCTCGCGTTCGATCAACGCTCGATCCACACCGAGCAGCGTCGATTTCGCCGAATTCGAATACGCGACGACACTGCCCAGGAACCAGTCCGAAGAGCCGGGCACGTCCGTGATCCGCTCGGCGATGAGCCCGCCCGTACACGACTCGGCCGTCGCGAGTGTCCGGCCCGCATCCCGCAGCATCCGGCCGACGACGCTCTCCATCGAGTCGTCGCCCTCGCCGAAGACGATCGCACCGAGCTTGCCCCGGATCGCGCGCACGACCTCGGCGATCCGGCGATCGGCTTCCTCGGCCGTCGCCGCGCGGGCGACGGGGCGGAGGAAATTGTCGGGGAAGGCCGTCCGGAACCCGAGCTCGACCCCGCCATCCCGTGCGAGATCGCGCAGCTCGGCCTCGAGCGTCGACTCTCCCATTCCAAAGGTCCGCAGCAGGGCGGCGCGGACGACCCGCCGCGGGACTCCCGAGCCGGCCTCTCGCTCGCGGGCTTCGAGCAGGCGAGCGAGCCGAGGCATCACCTGCTCGTCCATCATCCGGTCGAGCTCGCGCGGCACGCCCGGCAGCGAGTAGAACACGACCTCCCCTGCTCTGGCGCCGCCCGCCCCACCCGCTCCAGCCCGTTCGACAGACCGCGGCACCGCGAGCGCAAACCCCGGCGCGGTCCCGATCGGATTCGCGAGGACGTCCGCGCCGCTCGGGAACAACGCCTGCTTGCGATTGACGTCGGCCATCTCCCGACCGACCCGGGCAAAGAATCCCTCGATCGCGGCGAGCGATGCCGGATCGAGCTCGAGCTTTCGACCGAAGGTCTCTGCGAGCACCTCGGTCGTCAGATCGTCGCGCGTGGGCCCGAGCCCCCCCGACACGAGTACGACATCGCTCCGCTCCGCTGCCCGCAGAAAGACGTCTCGCATATCGGACCGGTCATCGAGCACCGAGACCTGATGGCGGCAATCGAGATCGAGCAGAAGCAGGCGCTGAGCGAGCCGCGCCTTGTTCGAATCGATGATCTCGCCGCGCAGCAGCTCGTCTCCGATGGTGATGATTTCCGCGTTCATGCCCAGTCTCCGAGGCGCCGCACGAAGCCCGTCGCCCGACCCGCCGCGAGGCGAGCCGCCCGAGCCGGTTCGACCGGGCAGGTCTCATGGAAGCAGGCGGCTGCGACGGATCCGGTCACGACCGGCTGACCCTCCAGCGAGGCCTCAGCGGACCGGGAAACATTCGAAGCGCGGGTTGAACACGCCAATGGCTTGGTACCGAAGGCCGACCGTCACGGAACAGGCCGGTCGCGTCGTCGCGGGGGGGCGTCGAACGGGGGGCAACTTAGCCGCCCCGGACGAAGGCAGTCAATCAAAAAGGCGAAAATTCGACGAAATCCAGAGCGGAACTGGAGCTGGATTCATGGCTTCAGGCCCCGGGCCCGGGGGCCGATGGGAGCCAGCAACCCATGCGCAATCTCGAGACCCGATCCGCTCGGTCCCAGCCCGGATCCCCCTCCGATCACCCGATCGGAGGCGGGGGACGCAGCCCCGCCGACGTGACGAGTCTCCTGCTCGAGCTGGCACGCGGCCTTCGCGGGCTCGCGGCGCCGGGCGGCACGCCCACTCGGCATCGGGCGCTCGCGGAACGGGTCTTCCTCGCGGTCTCGGCGGACATCGCGCGAGCGGGCCCCCTCGAGCTCGTGGTCCGCGGCGAGACCTTCAGCGTTCCCGACCTCGCCGATCGCCTCGACGCGCGCGGGGGACTCGCCGAGCTTCGGCGGGCGCTCACCGACCACGCGATCGAGCGCGTGCGCCTGGATTCCCGACTGACGCTGGACGCGCTCCAGGGATTTCTCGAGCTGCTCCTCCGCCCGACCTCCGTCCAGCGGGACGTGCACGCCTTCTTCCAGACGCTGGCGGCCCGCGATGCGCGCGGCCTCCGCCTGAACGATCTCGATGCGCTCCCCGACTCCGCGCCGCGCACCCTCACCGCAACACCGCCGCGCCCGTCGATCAGCGTGACGACCCCCCTCGTGTCCGTCGCCGCGCCCGCTCCGGCCGAGCCGAAGGCCGCCCGGCCCACGCCGTCCGCGTCCACCGACGCCGTGCTTCCCGGCGCGCGACGCCCGATCGGGGGGCCACCGAAGGACACCCGCGGCGAGCGCCTGCGCGCGCGCCTCGTCGAGCTCGACCATACGGTCGACGATCAGGCCTATTCCGAGCGTGCGGCGGAGATCGTCTTCTGGGCACGCCAGATCTGGCAGGAGGGCCTGCTCGACGATGCCTACGCGGCTCTGCAGCTGCTGGCCGACCACGCCGTCGGCTGCGGCGGACGCGCGGAATCCCAGGCCCGGATCGCAGAAGCCCGCTTCACCGAATTGGCGAGCGATGAACGCCTCGACGACCTCATCGACCGGGCCCTCGCGAGCGACGCCTCGGGCGTTCGGGCGGCGCAGCTGCTGCTCCAACGGCGCGAAGCCGCGGTTCCGCGACTCGTCGAGCGGATCTGTTCGCTCGAAGATCCGCTCGCGGCGACGCCCCTTCACGCGCTCGTGGTCACGAGCGGCGAAGCGGCGATCCCGACCCTGATCGCGGGGATCACGGGTCGCGAAGAGCTGCGCGCGCGGGTCTGCATCCGGCTCGCCGGCGCTCTCCAGAATCCGGCGCTGCTCCCCGTGCTCTCCGGGACCGCGCGCTCAGCGACCGTCGGCCGCCAGCTGGAGGCGATCCGCGCACTCTGCCTTCTGCCCGGAGAGGCTGCCCACGGCGCGCTCGCCGAGGCCCTTTCGAGCCAGCTCGACCAGATCGCGATCACGGCCACCCGGGCGATCGCGGACAACGAAGGCATCGATGCCGTCCCGGCCCTGCTCGACGTGCTCGAGAATCACGTGCGGGGGAGCCGGACGCAGCTCTGTCGCTCGGTGATCGAGGTTCTCGGTCGCCTCGGGGACGAACGTGCCGTGCCGCGGCTCGCCGCGATCCTGGAGCGCAAGCCCGTCCTCCGGCGCGCCCACTGGCATGCGATCCAGCTCGCCGCGGTCGACGCGCTCTCGACCCTTCCGACCCGCGAAGCCCGACGGGCCGTCGAGCGCGCGGCCAGCCATGCCGCGAGACCCGTGCGCGACCGCGCCAGCGCTCGCCTCTCCGCCAAGGGCGCGGAGGGCCCGGAACCGCAGCCCTCTCGTTAGGCGTCGCTCCGCCCGGCCTCGCGAAGAGCGCGCAGATCCCGGACGACGTCCGCCCAGTGCTCCGGATCGGGGCTCCGGTTGTGGGTGATGCTCACGCCGTCCGCGATGCCCTCGAGACGCGCCTTCAGCTTGCCGGCAATGCGATCGCGAGGACCGACGACCGCGATCGCCTCGAGCACTTCGTCCTCGATCAATCCGGTCATGTCGTCCCAGCGATTCAGCTTCGAGAGCCGGTTGAGCTCGAGATGCAGATCCCCCCAACCGTGGCAGTCGAGCGTTCCGCGATAGGCGGGCGTCGAGCCGTAGAACGCGAGCTGCTTGCGCGCAGCGAGCTTGGCCCGCTCGAAATCGTCTTCGCGATCGGCAGTGACCGTGAGCGTCGCCGCGATGATGTCGAATCCGCTGCGCGGGCGGCCCGAAATCGCGAGTCCCCGTTCGACGCCCGGCAGCACGACCTTCAGGAGCGATTCACGCGTGTTGAAGGGATGGGCGATCAAGCCGTCCGCGACCTCCCCCGCCACGGTGGTCATGCGCGGCCCGAAGCCGCCGAGATGGATCGGCGGAGGACCGAAGGGATTCGGGCCGGGATCGAATGCGGGAATCATCAGCGTGTGACGGTAGAAATCGCCCCGGAAGTCGAGCTCGGCCCGCCCCTCCCAGCGCGCGAAGATCGCCTTGATCGCGAGGATCAGCTCGCGCATGCGACGCGCGGGCTCCGACCACGGCATGCTGAAGCGATTGCGGATGTGCGGTGCGACCTGGGAGCCGAGCCCGAGCAGGAATCGGCCCTCCGAGATCAGCTGGACCCCGTAGGCGAGATTGGCGAGGTTCATCGGATTGCGCGCGAAGGCGATCGCGACGGCGGTCCCGAGCCTGAGTCGTCGCGTGTTCTCCGCGGCGAGGACGAGCGGCAGGAAGGGGTCGTGCTTGGCTTCGAAGCTGAAGGCGCCGTCGTAGCCGATCTCTTCGAGCTGGGCATACGTGCGCCGCGCTTCACGCGGATCTTCGAGGGGAGCGGTGGTATAGATCTTCATGCCCCCAGGATAATCGCGATCCGGAGGCCGCTACACTGCCCCCGTGCGTGTGCTCGGCATCGACCTGGGAAGCAAACGAATCGGCCTCGCGGTCTCGGACTCCGAGGCGCAGCTGGCCTTTCCGGCCGGCGTACTCGCGAGTCGGGGCCGCAAGCGCGACCTCGCGGCACTGCGTGAAATGATCCGCGAGCGGCAGATCGTGCGCGCCGTCGTCGGTGTCCCGCTCCACATGAACGGACGCCGGGGGCCGGAGGCGGAGAACGCGATCCGATTCGCGGCCGAGCTGGCGAAGAGCGCTGGAATCCCCGTCGAGACCCTCGATGAGCGCTGGACCTCGGTCGAGGCCGAACGGAGCTTGCGAGAGAGTCCGGCCGGCAGCCGCGCCATCAAGCAGCGTCAGGGGGCCGTCGATGAGGTAGCGGCGGCGATCCTCCTGCGCACGTACCTCGAGCTGTCGCGGGGGCCGATCGGGCGCGCCGAGCCCGAAGGGGAGACGTGACGTGGCGACGAGGACGGCCCCCGGGTCGAAGAAGATCGAGACCCCGCGCCGACGATGGCGCCAGGCATTCATCCTGCTGATCGCGCTGGGCACGGCGGCGCTCACGACGCTCGCCGGTGCCTATCAGTTCGCGCTCTCGCCCGTCGCCGCCCCCGGCATGCGATCCGCCCCGACGGACTTCGAGGTGAAGGCGGGCGAAGGCCTCGGCGCCGTCGCCCGCACCCTCGAGCGGCGGGGCCTGATCCGCAGCGCCCTGGCGCTGCGCGCCCACGCCCGATTGCGGGGACTCGAAACCCGCCTCAAGGTCGGTGAGTACGATCTCTCGCCCGAGCTCTCGACACCGCGGATCGCGGAGATCCTCGCCTCTGGTCGCGTCCGCACCCATCCGGTCGTGATCCCGGAAGGCATCCGCGCGAACGAGATCGCCGACCGGCTCGCGCTCGCCGGCCTGGCCGACAGGGAGGCATTCCTCCAGATCGTGCTCGACCCCGAGAGCCCGGAGCGTTTCGCGGTCGAGGGCCCGACGCTCGAAGGCTACCTCTTCCCGGATACCTATCGATTCGCGAAGGGGCTCGCCGCGACCCAGATCGCCTCCGCGATGGTGGAACGGTTTCACGAGGTCTACGCCGAGCTCCGGGCGACGATGCCCGAGAGCGAGCTCTCGATGCGCGAGCTGGTGACGCTCGGATCGATCGTCGAGAAGGAGACCGGGGCCCCCGAGGAGCGGCCGCTGATCGCTTCGGTCTTCCTCAACCGGATGAAGCGTGGCATGCGGCTCGAGACGGATCCCACCGTGATCTACGGGATCGAGAACTTCGACGGCAACTTGCGGCGCGTCCATCTCGACGACGCCGGCAATCCCTACAACACCTATCAGATTCCGGGCCTCCCGCCGGGACCGATCGCGAGCCCCGGACGGGCCTCGCTGCAGGCCGTGCTCGAACCGGCCGATTCGCCCTTTCTCTTCTTCGTGTCCCGGAACGACGGGACCCACGTGTTCTCGAAGAGCTACGGGGAGCACGCGCGGGCGGTCGTCCACTTCCAGAAACAGCGACGCCGGCGCTAGGCCGGCGTCGCGGGATCCGCAGCGGTCGTCGAACGCGACCGTTCAGGTCATCGCGACCTCGCGCAGGAGCGCGATGTTCTCGAGGGCCTTGCCCGCGCCGTGGACGACCGCGGTGTAGGGGTCCTCGCTGCGCAGGATCGGAAGTCGCGTCTCCTGCCGCAGCAGATGATCGAGATCCGTCAGGAGCGAGCCTCCGCCGACCAGCATGATGCCGCGATCGACGATGTCCGCCGCCAGCTCCGGCGGCGTCTTCTCGAGCGTCAGGTGCACGGTCTCGACGATCGCGTGGATCGGCTCGAGCAACGCCTCTCGCATCTCGTCGCTCGACGTCACGACGAGCTTCGGAATCCCGGCCACGAGATCCCGGCCCTTGATCTCCATCTCGGAGCGCTTGGTCTCCGCCGAGGCGGTCCCGATCGTCATCTTCACGAGCTCGGCCGTCCGTTCGCCGATCAGCATGTTGTACTTGCGCTTGACGTAGTTGATGATCGCCTCGTCCATCTTGTCGCCGCCGATCCGGATCGAGCGCGAGGTCACGATGCCCGAAAGCGAGATGACGGCCACGTCGGTGGTCCCACCGCCGATGTCGACGACCATGTTCCCGGTCGGCGCCGTGACGTCGAGTCCCGCACCGATCGCCGCCGCCATCGGCTCCTCGATCAGGAAGACTTCGCGTGCACCGGCCGAGAGCGCCGATTCGCGAACGGCGCGCTTCTCGACGCTGGTGATGCAGGGCGGAACGCAGATCACGATGCGCGGACGCGCGAGCGTGCGGCGGTTGTGGGCGCGCTGGATGAAGTAGCGGAGCATCGCCTCGGTGATCTCGAAGTCGGCGATGACGCCGTCCTTGATCGGCCGCACGGCTTCGATGTTCCCGGGCGTTCGGCCCAGCATCTCCTTCGCCGCATGCCCGACGGCCCGAACCCGATGCCCGCGCCCCGAGCCATCCGTGGTCACGGCGACGACGCTGGGCTCCGAGCAGACGATGCCCCGGCCCTTGCTGTACACGAGCGTGTTCGCGGTGCCGAGATCGATCGCGAGATCATGGGAGAACATTCCGAAAACGGCGTCGAAGATCATCCGATTCTCCAGAGAGGCGGCACGCGTGGGAGGCAACGCGACGCCCGTCCGATGAATCGGCATGAATGCGCAGGGGTTGAGGCCAATTCAGGGCTCTCGAAGGGAAATCCGATCGATCGCCGGTGAATGGGCTCACAGAGGGCGCGCGGGAACGCCTTCGGACCGGCGGAAGCGGGAGGTCGGACCCGGAGGAAGCCTCAGGGCTCGCTCGGCGCCTCGGCGCCGGGGGCCGGCGATGCCTCGACCGTGGGGTCGCGATCGATCAGGGTCCGAAGGCTCTCGAGTCGGGTCGTCAGATCGTGCACTCCGCCCCGAATCTCGAGGAGATGGGTGCGGTGGGACTCGAGACGGGACTCGGCCTGGGCGAGGGAGGCCTCGAGACGGGCGACCTCGGACTCGAGGCGACCGGCGTGACGTGTCTGGTACCCGAAGGCGATCAGGAAGGCGACGAAGAGCACGACGAACAGCCAGAGAGGGAGGCGTCGCCCCGCCTTCGGCCCGCCCGCTGCCCCGGCTGCCGCCGCGGCCGAAGGGCTCGACGCCCCCGGAGCCGACTCGCCCGAGGCCCCGCCCGTTCGCTCGGCGTTCTGCGCGCTCGCGGCTGAACCCACGGCCTGGCTCCTCTCACCGACCAGCTTGAGGCCCGCGCCCCCTGCCCGGTCTGCGCCCATGGCGGCCCCTCGATCATCACCCTGCGAATTGGAATCGAGCGCCATGGACTTCGACCTTCGCCTCGGGCTCGACGCTTCGAGCTAGGACTGGATCACGAGCTTCGAGAGGCTCGTCTTGCGCAGATTCGTCTTCTGGATCGTGCGCACGAGCTCGGCGACCTTCTCCGTGTCGGTCTCGAAGGGGTTGTTGCAGATCACGCGAACGTTCAACAGGTTGCCGAGCCGGATGTTCGACCAGTCGAGGTCGTACTGGATCGAGTTCTCGCGAGCCAGCTTGATGAACTCGCCGCGCATGCGGGCCCGCGTATCCTGCGGCGGGTTCGACTTCGCCGCGTCGATTTCCTCGTCGTTGAACAGCCGCTCGACCTGCCCCTTGCGCTCGAGCAGGTAGTACAGGCTGCGCTCGCGGCGGATGTCGTGATACTGGAGATCGAGCATCAGGACACGGGGATCCGTCCAGGTCGTCTTGTGCTTGTCGACCCACGACTGGATCAGCCGACGCTTGATCACCCAGTCGATCTGCCGGTCGAGCTTGTCCGGATCCGTATCGAGGCAGTCGAGCACGTGCTGCCACATGTAGACGGCCTTCTTGTGATCGTCGGTCACGGGATACTGCTCGATGTACTTCTGGGCCATCTCGCAGTATTCGCGCTGGATCTCGATCGGGCTGTACTCGCGGCCGTTGTCGAGCCGAAGGCGCCGCTTGCAGGTCGCGTCGTACGTGATGTCCTTGATCGCCTTGACCGGATTGCGGAGCGTGAAGTCCTTGTTGATGTAGTTGTCCTCGATCATCTGGAGGACGACGGAGCAGGTACCGACCTTGATGAAGTTCGTGTACTCGCTCATGTTCGAATCGCCCACGATGACGTGGAGGCGTCGATATTTCTCGCGGTCGGCGTGCGGCTCGTCGCGGGTATTGATGATCGATCGGTCGTTCGTCGTGGTGCCCGAGATCTTCTGGTAGATGTGCTGGGCGCGCTGGGACACGCAGTAGTGGATGCCGTCCTGGGTCTGGAAGACCTTGCCCGCGCCGGTGTAGATCTGACGGGTCACGAGGAACGGGATCAGCTGCTCGGCGAGGTAGTAGAAGTCCACGTCGCGGTCGACGAGATAGTTCTCGTGACAGCCGTAGCTGTTGCCCACGAAATCCGTGTTGTTCTTGAAGATCGAGAGACGACCGCCGATGCGCTCCTCGCGGATCTTCTCCTCGGCGTAGACCTGGAGATCCTCGAGGATCCGCTCCCCGGCCTTGTCGAAGATGATCACCTGGCCGGGCGACGCGCATTCGGGTGTCGCGTACTCGGGATGGCAGCCCGTGTCCTGATAGAAGCGGGCGCCATTCTCGAGGAAGACGTTCAGGAAGTGCTCGGTGGTGATCAGCTTCTCGAAAAGGAAGCGGATCGCCTTCTCGACCGGCAGGGTCTTGCGGCCCTCGGGAGTGAAGATGATCCCGTATTCGGTCTCGATGCCGTAGATGCGCTTCTGCACAAAGCCGCCTGACCACGTGATCGACGCATGACCGGACGCGAGCTGCCCCCGGTGTCAGCTGTCGAGCATACCTTGAACTTCATCGGTAGTAAGGCGGCAGAACTTGCGGCCGCTCCGTCCGCGATCGAGAAGACAGACCTCGAGGCTCGACGCGCCGAGTTCCGAACTCCGTTCTGCTCCGGCCGTCAGCGCTCGGCGCCCCAGGCGCGCCGCATCCCCCGCGGGCATGTCGGGCCGGTAGTCGTTCTTCAGAACCGACTCGACCTCTTCCACCTTGCCCCCGATCACGCAGAAGCCCTTGTGATCGCTGATGAACCCGTCGTACTTGATGCGATAGAGCGAGTTCGAGCGGTGATCCTCGTATCGATCGTCGCCGACCTCCGCGACGATGATCTCGACCTCGAGCGGCTTGATCTCCCGAGTGAAGACCTCGCCCATCACCTGGGAAAAGGCGTTCGCCATGCCCTTGCCGCGAACGTCCTCCCGGCTGTAGGCATAGCCCTTGGTGTCCGCGAATCGGACGCCGACCTTCCGCAGCTGGTCGAACTCGCTGAACTTTCCGACTCCGGCGAACGCGAGGCGATCGTAGATCTCGCCGACCTTCGAGAGCGACGTCGAGTTCTCCGCCATCATGAGGATCCCGCCCAGGAACTCGAGGGCGACGATCGACTTGCCGCGAGCGATGCCCTTGCGGGCGAACTCGGCCTTGTCGGCCATCACCTGTTCGGGCGATACGTAGAACGGCATGGACATCAGCGATTTCCTCCCGCCGAACGGGCCGCGAGGATCTCGCGGTAACAGGCCGCGATCTCGGCTTCCGCTGCGTCGGCGTGACCGGCCGCGGTACACGTCTTGATGATGGGGTAGATACCTCGCTCGAGATCCACTCCGCCGGTCGCGCGATCTTCGTCCGCAGCCGCGGTCAATGCGGCGACGGCCACTTTCACGGCCTCTTCTCGACCGAGGTCGCGCCTCCAACCATGTTTCAGCGACTCGCGCGCATAGAGGCCACCCGAGCCGGTCGCATCGAATTCCGTCTCTTCGTAGCGGCCCCCCGTGATGTCGAACTTCCAGAGGCGCCCGAACTTGCGACGCGTGTCGAATCCGGCGAAGAGCGGAACGACGGCGAGCCCCTGCATTGCAGCCGGGAGATTGGCCCTGATCATCTGGGAGAGCTTGTTGGCCTTGCCCTCGAGCTCGAGTCCCTCGCCCTCGATCTTTTCGTAGTGCTCGAGCTCGACCGAGAGGATCCGGGCCATTTCGATGCACGGTCCGGCCGCACCGGAGATCGCCATCAGCGAATGGGGATCCGTCTCGAAGACCTTGACCACGTCGCGAGAGGCGACCGCGTGGCCGGCCGTCGCCAACCGATCTCCTGCGACGAGTACGCCGCTCGAGAAGCGCATCGCGAGCACGGTCGTGCCGTGCGGCACGGAGGCGACGGCACTCCGTCCCCAGGCGGCCAGATCCGGCATCAGATGGCGATAGTCGACCTGGAGAAGCTCGAAAAAGCTGGAGCCCTGATAGCTGCCTCGAACCAGCACTGTTCCCCCCTCAGAAAACAAGCGGTGTCTTGCGAACGGCTCATGGTCGCCGTGGACCCTGACCGACTCCATCGAGCCGTCGGGCGCGATTTCCCGATCGGATCATTGCCCGCCGCGCTGGACGTAGTTCTTGACGAACTCCTCGGCGTTCTCCTCGAGCACGGCGTCGATCTCGTCGAGGAGATTGTCCATCTCCTCCTTCAGCTCCTCGCCCTTCTCGGCGAGCTTCTGTCCGCCCTCGCCCTTGTCGTTGCCGTCGTCACCGCCGCCGCCCTTTTGCTTCTGCTTCTGCTCGCCCGCAGCGGCCATGTAGAGCGGCGCCGGATCTGCATCGAGCTCGATTCTCGTCCGTGCCTTGTCCCTGGGAATCGTCGTCATCGTCTCGTCCTCCGACCTGGCCTCTACGCATCCGGGTCTGATTTCAATCCTGCGTCGCATTCGCTCGCCGCCCCGATGGCGGCCCGATCGAGCGGCCGGCGCTCCGCCGGTCGCGTTCCAAGATAGACCTTTCTCAGGACTGCATGTTCTGGAGCAGCTGGGCCGCCGTTCTCGAACGCTCGAGCAGCCCCTCCACCACCTGCTTCGTCCCCTTCAAGGGCTCCGACATCATCACCCGCTTGATCGAATCATCGCCGAGCCCGAACGAGATCGAGTCCCAGTTCACACCGAACACCTCGCCCGGGTAGCGACGCAGGCACTCGCCCCGAAAATAGGCTCGGGTATCGACGGGCGGATGATGAATCGCGTATTGGATCTCCTCGTCCGTCACGATGCGCTCGGCCTTCCCCTGCCGTTCGAGCAGGAAATAGAGCCCCTTGTCCGGCCGCAGATCGTGATATTGCAGGTCGAGCATCTGGACCTGCGAATCCGACCAGTCGAGCTTCTTCCGCCCCATGTAGTTCTCGATCAGGCGCTTCTTCATGATCCAGTCGATCTTCGTATCGAGCTCCATCGGATCCCGGGCCAGCGTCTCGAGGACCGTCTGCCATTTCTGGAGCACGTCCTTCTGGATCGGATCGAGCGAGCGAGAAGATGTGTACGCGAGCACCATCTCGAGGAAATCGTTCTGGATCTCGAGGGCGGTTCGCTGGGTCCCGTCGTCCATCGGCAGGCGCACCCGCAGCGAAGGATCGTGCGATACGTCGCGGATCGCACGCACCGGATCCCGCAGCGAGAGATCCTTGGTGACGGCGCCGTCCTCGATCATCGCGAGCAGCAGCGCAGTCACGCCGTTTCGCAGGTAGATCGTGTACTCGGACATGTTCGAGTCGCCGACGATCACGTGGAGCCGGCGGTATTTCTCGCGATCCGCGTGCGGTTCGTCGCGGGTGTTCACGATCGGCCGCTTGACCATCGTGTCGAGCGCGACCTCGGTCTCGAAGAAATCGGCGCGCTGGGAGATCTGGTAGTCGCAGGGGTGACCCCGGTTCTCGCTGCCGACCTTCCCGGCGCCACACCAGATCTGACGTGTCGAGAAGAACGGCAGCAGGGGCTCGACGACCTGCTTGAACGAAGTCCGCCGATCCATCAGGTAGTTCTCGTGGCAGCCATAGCTGTTGCCCTTGCGGTCGCTGTTGTTCTTGTAGACCAGCATCTCCGCGCCTTCGGGAAGCAGCGTGTTCGCCTCACGGCGGCTCATCTCCACGATCCGTTCGCCCGCCTTCTCGTGGATCACGATGTCGCGCGCGTTCGTGACCTCCGGGCTCGAGTACTCGGGATGGGCATGGTCGACGTAATAACGCGCGCCGTTGATCAGCGTCTTGTTGCGGGCGATGTTCTCCTGCTGATTGGGCGTGTATTTCTCGCCCTCGACCTGGAAGCCGCGCGCATCGGCGAGCGGATTCTCCTGATCGTAGTCCCAGAGGATCCGGCCCTCGGGATCCTCCCGATAGGCGTTCACGATCAGCACGCAGGACGAGATGGGATCGAAATCAGGGTCGTTCTTGACCATGATCCCGAACTCGATCTCTGTGCCCATGATGGTCGGAATCGCCATCGCGGTCTCGTCACTCCTGCGGCGCAGGTGCCCCGGGCCATCCAGCCCGGGGCACCCGTCGACCGCTCGATCGCGGGCCGCTCGGCCCTACAGGTACTGACCCTGACCACTCGAGACGTTCTCGATGGTCTGTTCCTTGCGCTCCATCCCGGTGATGAGCGTGCGGACGTTGATGATCCGCTCGCCCTTTCGCCCGGAGATGCGGGCCCAATCGTCGGGATTGGTGGTGTTCGGGAGATCTTCGTTCTCCTTGAACTCCTCGCGCACCGACTCGATCATGTCGTCGGCCGTGATGCCGTGCTCGCCCCCTTCGAGGAACCGCTTCACCGCCTTGCGCTTGGCGCGCGCGACGATGTTCTCGAGCATCGCACCGGACGAGAAGTCCTTGAAGTAGAAGATCTCGCGCTCGCCCTTCGCGTAGGTCACTTCGAGGAATTTGTTCTCGTCGCCCGTCGAGTACATGTTGTCGATGACTTCGTCGATCATCCGGTCGCATGCGACGGCCTTGTCGCCCCCGTACCTGGCCACCGAGTCCGCATGGAGCGGAAGATCCGGCGTCAGGTACTTCTTGATGATCTCCCTCGCCGCCGGACGATCCGGTCGCGAAACCTTGACCTTCAGGTCGAGACGGCCCGGGCGCAGCACCGCGGGATCGATGAGATCCTGCCGGTTGCTGGCACCGATCACGATCACGTTCTCGAGCGCTTCGACGCCGTCGATCTCCGACAAGAACTGTGCGACGACCGTGGCTTCCATGTCCGAGGAGATGCCCGATCCGCGCATGCGGAAGAGCGAATCCATCTCGTCGAAGAAGACCACCACCGGCACGTCTTCGGACGCCTTCTCGCGCGCCTTCTTGAAGACGTCCCGGAGCTTGCTCTCCGTCTCGCCGACGTACTTATTGAGGAGCTCGGGCCCCTTCACGTTCAAGAAGTAGGCAGTCGTCGCCTTTCCGGTGCGCTGCTCGATGCGCTTCGCCAGGCTGTTCGCGACGGCCTTGGCGATCAGCGTCTTGCCGCATCCGGGCGGGCCGTAGAGCAGGATGCCCTTCGGCGGCCGGAGCTTGTGCTCGAGGAAGACTTCGGGATGCATGTAGGGCAGCTCGACCGAATCGCGCAGGATCTCGATCTGGTCGCCGAGGCCGCCGATGTCGTCGTACGTGACGTTCGGGATCTCCTCGAGCATCACCTCTTCCACCGAGGACTTCGGCAGCTTCTCGAATGCGTACTGCGTCCGCGTATCGACGAGGATCGGATCGCCGACCTTCAGGTTCTCCCGCCGGAGCGGCTCCGAGAGGGTCACGACCCGCTCTTCGTCGGTATGTCCCGACACGATCACGCGACTGTCCGAGATGGTGTCGACGATCTTGCAGACCTCGCCGCGTCGGGTGTACTCGGCGCCCTCGATGATGTTGAAGGCCTCGTTCAGTACGACGTACTGGCCTTCCTCGAGCCGGAACGGATCGAGGTTGGGATGCACGTTCACGCGCATCGGCCGGCCATCCATCAGGATCTCCGACGTTCCATCCTTGTTGGCTCGGATGAACACGCCGTAGGTGTTGGGCGGCGCGCAGAGCTTGTCGACCTCTTCCTTCAAGAGCTCGATCTGCTGCTTCGCTTCCTGGAGCATCGCGACGAGCTTCTCGTTCTGGCGCTCGGAGTCGTGGTGCTGCGTGCGGACCTGCTCGTAGCGCCGGCGCAGGGTCTCGAAGTCCGCCAGCATGCGGTCGAGCCGGTGCCGGAACTCGTTCGAATCGGTACCGAAGAAGCGCATGGCGTCGTGCAGACGCTCGGCGTCGCTCGCGGGCCGATCGTCGCTGGCCCGTCGGGGATCCGATTCCGGCTCGTCACCGGGGCGACCAGAGGATCCGGAAGCGGATGAGGGAGCGATCCGCCGCATCACGTCGCGCACGAACCCCTTTCGACCCGAGCCCGGTCCCGAATCCGAATCATTTTCGCTCATCGCGTCTTCTCCTGGTTCCTTCGGGCCGCAACTCCATGCGGCGAAGAACTGTCAAAGCGAGCCACAGCTGAAATCTGCTGCAAAGCATGTGCCGGAACGGATGCAAACGGCTCCGATCGACCGCCGCGACCGCGCAGACCAGGATGGGCGCACCCGGTGCGGCGGGATCCGATCTCCCGGCGAGTCGCTTCGAACATCGCGACCCCTTCGGCCCAAACGACGTATCGATTCTGGTCGGCTGCGAGGGAACTGCCTGACAGATCAGGGCTTTCCGACAGGGCAAGACTCTGAGGAGCGGTCGAGACGACTCGCAATCGCCGGCGCATGGGGCTGCAAGAGGTCGACCGGCGCCGGGCCTGCGCCGGATCGCGGGCCCGATCGAGCACATGAGCGAGGCTGGAGAATCTGGCGATCGTGCTCGTCACGCTCCCCCCATCCCTCGAGATCCGCCGATCGGGCCCTCAATCGCCCCGAGCCGCCTCGGATCCCGTACAGCTCCGATCACCCGAGGGAGCAAATTTCGACCTCAACGGGCCCGAAGCGCACTGGAATGCCCTTCAGACCGGCGTTGACCCGCCCTCGCGCTCGCTCCGTCGCTCCGGAGACCGGATTCGTCTCGGAGCGTTCATGCAACGGCCGGGATGCTTCTCGCTCACCGGTCCGGGGACGCACGGAGATCGCCGTCGAATACCCGGACCGGAAACAAACATCTCCAAGCCATCAAACTCGTTGGTTTTTAAGTCTTTTTTGCCTTTTCGCAGTTTATCCGTCGGGTTCGAGGTGTCAACCAAGGAAAACGGGCAGAGATCTCCGTAAACCCGTGTTTCATAACGACTTCGTCGTTCCAAAGGGAACACCCTCGGCCCGATCGGTGCAGAAACGACCGCGACACCGTACGCGCTGGAGAATCCAGCCCCAGCCGACGCGACCCGGCCCGCATGCAGCCGGATCAGTGCCTCGATGCAGGCCGACGTTCGCCCGGCCCTTCGTTGCCGCCCGAGGAGGCACCCCATCTCGGACGAGGCCTGGCATCGGACGATGGGCCCACAGGGATCGGACCATCCCGCCCGTTGCCGGAGGATTGCGCCGCAATGCGCCGTGCGACGGCGAAGAGGCACTCCCTCAGAGTGCGAGAAAAGCCCAAACGCGACCGCAGTGGACCGCGCCATCAACGGGGATTCGACTCGGCGTAGTCGATGACTTCCACGCCGGCCGGGATCTTCAGCACGAAGACCTCCGGCCTGGGATCGAGATTCTCCTCGAGCGCCTCGAAACGGATGCGCGTCTGGTTTCCGAACAGATCCGTCACCGACGTCGCCAAGACGCTTCCCGTCGCACGGTCTGCGACGAGCCCGAGGCTCTCGTAGCTCGCGTCCTCGCGCGGCCGGAGATCGAGCGTGACCTGCTTCGCATCGCACTCGGCCACGCTCACCTCGAACGCTTCGAGAATCTTGCCCTCACCGAAGAGGAACTGGATGGCCGCACCGGAGAGATAACCCTGGGTCACCGCGAGTCGCGTCACCGTCTTCGCGTCCAGATCGTGGATCCAGAGCGTCTTGCCGTCGCTGACGACGACGCTCGCCTCCGGCGCCGCATACGTCCAGCGCATCTTGCCCGGCTTCGCGAAGACGACCTTGCCCTTGCGGGGCTCCGTGCTCATCAACGCCTCGCCCTCGAAGGTCGCCGAGGTGTTCGTCTGAACGAAATCCGCCCGGAGATCGCGGATGCCCTCGTATCGCGACTGGATCTTCCTGGCCGTCTCGATGGCGAGCCCGGGATCGCAGGCCGATGCGGCTTCATTCGCCTGCGCGAACGAGGGACCGGCCAGCGCGCAGACGAGCGCGGAGAGAAGGCCGGCGACCCGGAGCGAGGCGCCCGTCGCCGCGACGGCTTCGACGAGACGACTGCCGACGGCACGGACCAGGTGAAGATGAATCAAGCGGACATTCTCCCGATCGAGCATTCGATCTCGTCCCCGGTCGAGAAACGGAACCCGTCGTCGACTGCGATCCGCTCGGGCGCGCTGTTCCGTACTGGAACCGGAATCAGTCGTCTTCGCCACCGGGCGGCGGAAGATGGACCTCTCTGCCCTTGGCCCCGATCTGAGGCCCGATCATGCCGTCTTGTTCCATCTGCTCGATGATCCGCGCAGCGCGGTTGTAGCCGATCTTCAGCCTCCGCTGGACGTAGGAAATCGACGCATTGCGCGTCTCGGCGACGATCGCGACGGCCTGGTCGAACATCTCGTCGACCTCGTCCCCGCGGCTTTCGATCTTCTCCGCCTCCATGTCGGCCTTGAGCAGGTCGTCATCGAAGACTGGCCGCCCCTGCCCCTTCAGGAAGGCGACGAGATCGTGGACCTCCGTCTCGGTGACGAAAGGACCGTGAATGCGCTGGAGCACGGCCGTTCCCGGCGGCAGGAAGAGCATGTCGCCCATGCCGAGCAGATCGTCGGCGCCCTTCTGGTCGAGGATCGTCCGGCTGTCCGTGCCCGAAGAGACCTGGAAGGAGACGCGCGCGGGAAAATTCGCCTTGATGACACCGGTGAGCACGTCGACGCTCGGCCGCTGGGTCGCGAGGACGAGATGGATCCCCGATGCCCGCGCCATCTGTGCGAGGCGCTGGAGCGACTCCTCCACCTCCTTCGCCGAGGACATCATGAGATCCGCGAGCTCGTCGATGACCACGACGATATAGGGCAGCTCCTGCCACTCGATCTCGTCGCCCTCGGTCTGCCCAGGCCGCGGCTTCAGCTGGAAGGATTCTTCCCCGGCTGCGATGCATTTGCGCGCCTTCTCGTTGAACTGATCGATGTTGCGCACACCGGTCGCACTCATCATCTGGTAGCGCTCTTCCATCTTGCGCACGACGCCCTGCAGCGCAGCCGCGGCGCGCTTCGGGCTCGTCACCACGTCCGCGATCAAATGCGGGATCCCGTCGTAGATCGAGAGCTCGAGCATCTTCGGGTCGACCATCAGAAGCTTGAGCTCGTTGGGCGTCGCACGACAGAGCAGCGAGCAAAGGAAGGCGTTCAAGAACACGCTCTTGCCCGTACCCGTCGATCCGGCCACCAGCAGATGGGGCATCTTCGCGAGATCCGAGGTGACGGAGTTCCCGAAGATGTCCTTGCCCATCGCGACGGTGAGCACCCCGCGGCTCTTGCGGAAGCTCTCCGACTCGAGAATCTCGCGCAGGTAGACCGTCTCGCGCCGCGGATTGGGGACCTCGATCCCGACGACCGACTTGCCCGGCAAGGGCGCGATGATGCGGATCGAGATCGCTCGCAGGGCCATCGTCAGATCGTCGGTGAGGCCGACGATCCGGTTCACCTTGATGCCCGGCGCGGGCTCGTACTCGTACATCGTGATGACGGGGCCGGGATGAACGCGCACGACGCGCCCCTGAACGCCGAAATCCGCGAGCTTCTTCTCGAGAATCTTCGAGTTCATCAGGAGCGAATCACGATCGTAGGACCGCTCGCCGTCCGGGGTCGCGGAGAAGATCGTCACATCGGGCAACCGGAACGGGCCGCTCGGCCCATCCTCATTGAAGCGAAAGGCCTCCTGCTCGGGTTTGCGCTTCTTCCGCCGCTGTTCGTCGTGGTCGACGATGTCGGGCTCTTCGTTCGCTCGGAGCTTCCGAACGGGGACCACCTCGTCGGAAGGCTCCGGCTCCTCGAGGACGGCGACGGGCTCGTCGCATTCTTCCGCCTGTCGCAGCTCGTCTTCGTACGAGAGCTCCGGCCCGCCGCGCCGACGGGCACGCCGCGCGCGCTGCTCCCGGCGGACGATCAGCGCGGTCATCGCCTCGCGCGCACGTCCGACCTCGTCGACGACGGCCTCGCGCAGGATCCCGAAGCCATGCCCCAGCGCGGAGAGCAGCCGGTCGACGAGCGGCACGACCTCGTCCGCAGCCCAGAGGATCCGCTCGAGCGTCCACGCCCCGATGCGCCCCATGAGCCCCAGGGTCGCGCCGGCCGAGATTCCAGTCATCGAGAAAATGCCCACGACGAACAAGAGGCTCGTCAGGACCAGCGCGCCGGCGCCGCCGAAGAGCAGGGTCTGAAAGCCCGCCCACCGGGTGCCGACCCAACCGGGCTCGAACCAGGGCAGACGGCCGGGAGCGAGCTCATAGAGAAGCGATGGCAGGACCGCCGCCGACGGAATCAACGCGAGCATGCCGAGCCAGAAGCGGGAGAAGAGCCGCGGAAGCCCGAGCCCCATCAACAATCGGCCGCCGAGATAAGCCGTCCCGGCCACGAGCACGAAGGCGCCGCTTCCGAAGAACTTCATCAGGAGGCCGGCCAGGGTCGCTCCGACCGGGCCCGCGCCGTTGCGGACCTCGACGAGCCGGCCGATCGGGTCCTCGGACGAATGGGTCGCGAGCGCCAGGCTCGCCAGCAGGGAGAACGCGATCAGCGCCAACCCGAGGATTTCGGATCCGGGCCCCGCCAGCAGCGCGCCCTCTTCCGAGTCCGCTTCGACCGCCCGGGAAGCCCGGGAAGCGCGTTTCGAGCGTGATTTCGCCGATGCTCTAGCCATGCGAGGCGGCTCCGCGTCGCGCGCGAGCCGACCTCGAGCAGACGAACGAGTTCCGTTTCGGATGCCACAAGGCAAACGAATTCAACGCATCGACGACCGATGCGCTCCCGATCAGCGACGGCAAAGGCATTCCCTCACCCCCCGGAGAGGAGAATCGGGGCAGGATAACGTGCCCCTCCTGCCACGCAAAGGGTTCGTGGCTTCACGCCTTGACGCCCCGGGACCGCGACGGGACACTCCGATTCGTTCTTCCCCACCCCACTTCCAACCGAGTCCCGATGGAGCGTTCAGCATGGCAGGCGTCAACAAAGCCATTCTCGTCGGCAACCTCGGCCGGGATCCCGAACTCCGCAAGACGCAGAACGGCCAGGCCGTCTGCAACTTCACGCTCGCGACGAGCGAGGCCTGGACCGACAAAAACGGAGAGCGGGTCGAACGGACCGAATGGCATCGAATCGTCGCCTGGGGGCGGGTCGGAGAACTCTGCCATCAGTATCTCGCCAAGGGACGAACGGTCTACGTCGAGGGCCGCATCCAGACCCGCGAGTGGGAAGACAAAGACGGCCACAAGCGTTACACGACCGAGATCAACGCGACGACCGTGAACTTCCTCGGAACGCGCGGTGGTGGTGCGGGCGGCGAGTCGGGCTCGGGCAGCGATGGCGAGGGTTCGACCGGAAGAGGCGGAGATACGCCCTCCAGCGGGATGACCGGGTCGATGGGCGGCTCGATGAGCGGTCCGCCCGGCGACGACGACATCCCCTTCTAGTCGTAGCGAGTCGTATCGAGTCCGCGTCGACGCCCGGAGCAGGCTCGATCGATCCGATTCGATTCGAGAGCCGGCTGGCGCCCGACTCAGCGCGAAGCGTCTGCGCGCAGCGCTCGGACGATGCGGTCGATCTTCTTCCGGTCGTCGGGATGGAGTTCGTCGAACTCGATGCCCATGCCGGGGGCCGCTCCGCCCTCCTCGCCGCGCGATATGCGGACCACACGCCCGACGGTCTCGACGACCTCGTCGCTTCCGGGAAGGTGGAATTGCATCGACACCTCGGTGCCCGGAAGATGAGGCTTCTCGGTCTCGATGAAGAGACCGCCTTCGTTGATGTCGCGAGTGAACTCGGAGAAGATCTCGTCCACCGTCGCGTAGTCGATCCGCACGGTGAGCGAACTCCGCGTCGCACGGCGGCGATCGCGGGGCGCATCGACCGGAGGCGGTGCGACGGTCGAGCGCATGGACGCGTCGAGGCTGATCTTCGCCATCTACGGAATCTCCCGCCATCGCAGGGCGACGCCCAGCGCTGGCGATGCAGGGCCGCCCGCCGATCGACGACGCGACCGGCGGTCGCAGGCTCATCGTCCGATTCCGGGTCGGTCCTTTAGGTGTCCGGTGGCCAGGATCGTGGCCGGGGGAAGAGGTCCCCCGTGGGTGGCGAACTCGGGTCCACGCGGGCTCGCGAGCAGACGGCGTGTGAGGCCCCTCATTCGGCGATGAGGCCCGCCTCCTGGAAGCTGAAATAGCCCCCGTCGGCAACGATCACGTGGTCGACCACCCGAATCCCGAGAATGCGGCCCGCCGCGGCCAGCCGATCCGTCACCGAGCGATCCTCGGCGCTCGGGCTCGGATCGCCGCTGGGGTGGTGGTGAACGAGCAGCAGGGCGGCCGCCGCATTGCGGATCGACTCCCGGAAGACCTCCCGCGGATGCACCAGGCTTGCCGTCAGCGTTCCGACGGAAACCTCGTCGACGGCGATCAGCCGGTGACGCCCGTCGAGCTGAAGGGCGTGGAACGACTCCCGCCGGCGTTCCCGGAAACGGGGATGGAAGTGACGCTGCACGTCCCGGGGCGATCGAATCGGCTGGCCGCGAACGAGCGGCGTCGAGGCGAGCCGGCGGCCGAGTTCGAGGGCCGCCACGAGGCTGGCCGCCTTGGCCCGCCCGATGCCGGGAACCGACTCGAGCTCGACCAGTGGCAGCTCGGCGAGTCGAAGCAGGCTCCCGGCACCGTCGAGCAGGCGCCGTGCGACCGTCCTCGCATCGCCCAATCGAGCGCCGCTGCGCAGGACCAGCGCCAAGAGATCCTCGAGCGAGAGCCGGTCCACTCCATCGCGCACGAGTCGCTCACGCGGCCATTCGGCGCGGTCCGGCGGAATCGGCACCGCCTCGCTTCGCTCGACGACGTGCTCGGACTGTTCGGTCGGCGGACCAGACACGCTTTTCCTCCCGCGCGAGGCGCAGGAAGCGTGGGGGCTGGGACGGCGAACGTCACCTCGTCAGCAGGGCTTCACGCGGTGTGAACGAGCGAACGCCGCCATCGACGCGGGACCGCGGGTCGCACACCGCAGGCTTCCGGCCTCTCCGGGCGACGCGCCGAGACCGTCAGGGACGCTCGCGATCCAGCTGCGGCGAGCTCGAACCGGCGGACTCCGCCGCGGCGGACGCGGCGGAGAAGTCTTCGGCGAGCCAGGCCGCCTTCTCGTCTCCCGCGCTCCGGAGGGACTCGACGACCTCGTCCAGCAGCCCTCGCGCACTCGCCCGCTCGGCCAGTCGCGCCACCCAGAGTTCCTGCTCCGCGAGATTTTGGCGCGAGATGTAATGCGCGAACTCGACCGGATCCTCGAGCGCTCGGGCGAGCCATGCGTCGCGCGGATCTTCGCCGCCGGATTCCTCGATGCGCGAGCCCGACCCGTCCCGGGGAGCCTGGCGGGAGAGTGCAGTCGGCACGGCCGTGGAGACCGTGCTCGCGAGGGCTCCGGAAACACGATTCGATGCGGACGTCGGCGAGGGAGCCGAAGGCGCGAAGCCCTGGGCGAGGACGGGCGCGCCAAAGATCGAGCCGCCAGCACCGGGCCGGTCCGGTGCCGTCCCGGACATCCCTCGCGGCCGCTGGTCCCAGGGCGCCATCACCATCCGATCACCTGCGAATTCATCCCGCTCGGAAGTCGTCGCCGCATGCCGCCCATCGAGGCGACTGGCCGGAGCCCGCGCAGCCAGCGTCGCCTCGACACGCTCGATCTCCCGTTCCGCTCGCCGAAGGGTCGCCGCGGCCTCGTTCGCCCCCTCCACCGGAGCCGAAGACCGCGCCACCAGGTGCTGCCGCGGAACCGGCGCGACCGCCGGCTCACGAGCGACCGCGGCGCCGAAGCTCCGCTCGTCGTCCTCGGTCGCAAGCCCGATCGAAGCCGGCGCGGAGTTGGCGGCGAAAACCTCCCCTGCCTGCTCGGCCACCCTCTCCGGATCGGAGCCAATGGCGGTCGAGAACGGTCCCCGCCCCTGGATCACGAAGATCGCGAGCGCGACGATCGCCATCGCTGCGGCCGGCAAGACGAAGCTCGGCTCGAGGATGCTCCCGAGTCCTCGCTGGATCCGCTCGAGCAGGCTCGGCTGCGTCTCGCCCGCACGAATCCGACGCATCACGTTCGCAGCGATCATCGGCGGCGGCTCCGGGTCGGGCAGCGCGCGGAGCAATCGGATGGTCTGCTGCATTTCGCGCACTTCGTTCGCACAGATCTCGCACCCGTCGAGATGCGCATCGACGAGCGCCCGCAAGTCGAGCGCGAGATCACCTTCGAGATAGTCGGCCAGATGTTCGGTCACCACTGCATGATTCACGTCAGATGCCCTCGACTGCGGGATTCGCGCCCAGCAGCTCCTTCAATTCTTCGCGCAGCGCCTGCCGGGCGCGATGGATGCGCGACTTGACCGTGCCCTCGGCAACGCCGAGGACCTTGGCGATCTCGCCGTAGGCGAGCCCTTCGATGTCGTACAGGACCACCGGCATGCGCAAGGCCGGCGAGAGCTTCTCGAGCGCCGCACGCACGTGCAGCGACATCTCGCCGCCGAGGGCGGCATCTTCCGGATCACGCGGCGAGCTCGGCAGGTCGTCCCCCGCGTCGTTGCGGGACTTGAGCTTTTCGATGCGCGTGCGTCCGCGGCCCAGGGCCCGGCGACGATTCAGGGCGGCGTTGGCGGCGACGCGATAGATGAAGGTCGAGAAACGGGACTCGGCGCGGAAACGATGGCCGTGCCGATGGAGGGAGAGAAAGGTCTCCTGGGTCAGGTCCTCGGCGTCCTCACGGTTCCCCATCATCCGGTAGAGCAGGCGATAGACCCGGCGCTCATGCCGGTGGATCAGCTCTTCGAACGCCTTCTCGTCGCCGGCCTGCCAGCGCGATACGAGTTCGCCATCCGGATCTTCGACGACGACACGTGGCCCCGACACGTCGCGTGCCAATGGATTGGTCCCCCGCAGCATGGTTCCTCGCTCGACGAATTCGTAGGTCATGGGCCGCCTCTCGCGCGACAGACCCCGTTTGTCCTCGCCGGGTTCCGGCCCTGCCTCGGGTTCGGCTGCAGTCGGATCGGACTTCGGACCACTCACGAGCGGGCACCTCCGCGGCAACCGGCGAATCGCGGTCCCGCCCCATGGGATCCGAGCGCGACGCCGCCCCGCCCGATCGGCGCCCACACCGCCGCCGAGAGGGGTCGTCCTGCCTTGCTCATTCCATCCCCTCCGCGCTCGAGAATTCGATTTCGCCTTCGCCCTCGCGAACGAAGCGCCCGCTCTTGCCGCCCTGCTTCGCGACGAGTCGGATCCCGTCGATGGTCATGCCCCGATCGACGGCCTTGCACATGTCGTAGACGGTCAGCCCCGCGGCCCCGACTGCGACGAGCGCCTCCATCTCGACGCCGGTGCGCCAATGGGCGAGCACGCGCGCCTCGATCGAGAGACCGCTTCCGTCCGGCGCCGGCTCGAGCACCACTTCGACCGAATCGAGCGGCATCGGATGCGCCAGGGGGATCCACTCCGAAGCCCGCTTCGCCGCCTGGATCCCCGCGATGCGAGCGGTCGCGAGCACGTCCCCTTTGGCGATCTGCCCTTCGACGATGCGGGAGAGGGTCGCGGGCTGCATGCGCACGGCCCCCCGCGCGACGCAGAAGCGCCGGGTGATCGGCTTGGCGCCCACGTCGACCATGCGCGCTCGCCCCTTCGCATCGAGATGCGTCAACCCGTCCACTCGGCCTCCTCGTCGATCGACGGCCCCTGCCCCGCGCCGGACCACGGCGGCTTCAAGCAGCGAGCCAGTCGCGAATTTCCTGCCAGATCGCCTGACGCTCCGGCTCGTTCCAGATCTCGTGACGCAGCGCAGGATAGACCGAAAGTCGGCTGCGCTCGGCAATGGCAGGCGAAAGCCCTGCGTGAAACTGCCGGCTTCCCGCCACGGGACAGATCGGATCGGCTTCGCCGTGTTGGATGAGGATCGGCTTCTCGATCCGGTCCGCAGCGTCACGCATGCGTGCGACCGTCTCGAACAGCCCCGTCGCGAAGCGGGCGCTCATGCGGTCTTCGACGAACGGGTCCTCGAGGTAGCGGCGAACGACTTCGGGATCCCGTGAGAGCCCGGATGGATCGAGCCCCGCCCTGAGACCGACCCGCGGTGCCAGTCGCGAGAGGATGCGGGCGCCCACGAGCTGCAGGCGCCGGGCCCCCGAGTCCGCGCCCTCCAGCTCGAGCAGCGCGCCCGAGAGCACGATCCGGTCGACGTTCGGTCGCCTGAACGCCGCGGTCGCGGCGGTGACGAGGCCGCCCATGCTGTGTCCGGCGAGAACCACGGGCAGGCCGGGATGTTCCGCGCGGATCCGATCGACGAACGCCGCGAGGTCGTCGAGCAGGCGCTCGAATCGATCGACGTGACCGCGTGGCCCTTGGGTGCGGCCATGCCCGGCCTGGTCGTAGGCGTGCACCGCGAATCCCCGGGCGGCGAAATGGGCCGCCATCTCTTCGTAGCGCCCTGCATGCTCAGCATAGCCGTGAACCAGGATCAGGACGCGCATCGGATCCGGCGGGAGCCACGCGTAGGCATACCGCTCGCCCCGATCGGAAAGGGCGACCTGCCCTTCGCGGCGGCGCAGCCCGGGTGTCATTCAGGAAGGGCTCGCGTCGCGCACCCGCGCTCGCGCACGCTGGACCTTCTCGAGGTAGGCGACGCCGCGGATCTGCCGGCCCCAGAAATAGGAAGAGATGCCGCGCTCCTCGCCCAGGCGGCGGATGTTGTCGGCGAGGATGAAGCAGCCCGCTTCGATGTTGCTTTCGATCGTCGCGAGATTGCCGGCGAGATCGAGCTGGGCCGCCATGTGCGGCATGACCTGCATCAGGCCGATCGCCCCCTTGCCGCTCTCTGCCCAGGGCCGCGCATCGCTCTCGACCAGCAACACCGCGGTCACGAGATACGGATCGAGGCCGTGGCGGCGGCTGCCGCGCAGGACGGCCTCGACGACCCGATCCTGCTCCTCCCGGGAGAGCGGCGCATGGCGGCTTCGGAGGTGCGCACCGAGTGCGGCGGCGACGGCGGGGCGGGTCGCTTCGATCGCATCGGGGGCGACGGCGTTCGCCGGCGAGCGCAATCGCTCGAGGACCGGCCCGTCGAAGATCAACAACCCGGCGAGGATCACGAGCCCCCAGGTCGCCACGCGACGGATGGCGATGGCGGTGGGCGTATGCGCGCCCGGAATTCCGGTCGGATCCTGGTGCGGCCGCGCTCCCATCTCGTCTGTCCCCCTTGCCCACCGACCGGCTGCGCGCGGCGAGAATACCGGGACCCCGACGGGCGAGCCATGCACGGCGGTCGCGCGATTGCCCGGATGGGTTGCGTCGCGTACCGTGCGCGCCACGCGAGGCGCGATGTACCCGATCCTCTTCGAGATTCCCGTCCTCGGATTGCCCATCAGCAGCTTCGGCGCGATGATGGCCATCGGATTTCTCGTCGGGTACTGGATCGCGCTGCCCCGCATGCGTGAAGAAGGCCTCGACCCCGAGGCCGCCGCCAACCTGCTCATCTACATCATGCTCGGCGGCGTGCTCGGCGCGAAGCTCTACTACGCGGTCGACTTCTGGTGGCGCGAGGGGGTTCCGTTCTTCGCCTCGCTGTTCTCGCGAGGTGGCCTCGTCTTCTACGGGGGCTTGATCGGTGGCGCGCTCGGCGGGTACATCGGCTGCCGGACGCTGGGCGTACCGGCCCTGCCCTTCGCCAATGCAGCGGCGATCTCGCTGGCGATCGGACAGGCCATCGGCCGGGTCGGCTGCTTCCTCGTCGGCGACGACTACGGGCGCGCGACCGACCTGCCCTGGGGCGTCGCCTTTCCACAAGGCCTTCCGCCGGTCGACTATCCCGTCCATCCGACGATGCTCTACGAGGCGCTCTGGCTGTTGCCCGTCAGCGGGTACCTCTGGCTGCGCCGGAAGAAGAGCCGCTCGTTGATGGGCGAGTATCTGGTGCTGAACGGGATCGGACGCGCCGTCGTCGAGCATTGGCGACTCAATGCGCGGGTCGCGCTCGACCTCTCCGAGGCCCAATGGATCGGCGTCGCCCTCGTGGTCTTCGGGATCGTGCTGATCGTGCGCGGACGGCCGGCGGAGTCTCGCCCTCTCTCGGCATGACGACGGCATGACGATGCTCGCCTGAATCCTCCCGACGGCCGACTCCGGTCTAATCCGAGCGACCTTCGATGCGCTGCTGCAGGCTCCTGGCGCGGCCGATCCAGATCGCGGCCTCCGGGTCCTCGCGCAGGAGCGGTCCGAGTCGGCCGAGTACGAGCGCGGCGAGCCGGGCGAACTCGCGCTCCTGCAGGTGCCCCTCCAGATCCGCCCATTCCGACAGCGTTTCGATCGAACGGGCATAGCGACCGTCGAGGACGGCCTGCATGCCCTCCGCGTACAGCTCCAGCTGCCGGATCTCGGCGATCGGCGCATCGGATTCCGAGCGGGTGCGCCGGAGCGTCTCGATCGCCTCCAGGTAGTAGGCGCTCTCGAGCAGCGCGCGCGCGCCCTCGATCAATCCGGTGGCGGCGTTGCCGTGCATCGCACGAAGCAGCCCCGAGAGGCCCTCCGGAAAGGTCGCGTCGACCTGTTCCTTCCGGCTGAGCAGGCAGCGGGTGACGCGCCGATCTCCGGCGCGCTCGAGCAGGAGTCGCCGCAGCTGGTCGCGCGTCTGCGAAAGCAGGACCCGGACCTCGGCGACCACTTCGCCTTGCCGCGCGATGCTCTTGCCGAGGATCCGGTCGAACTCGCCGATCAGCGATTCCGACTCCGGGTCCGCAGCCTCTCTCAGCAGCGCCACCCGCGGCCCGTAGACCTCGCGCTGGTAGAGGCTCTCGCGCA
This sequence comes from Myxococcota bacterium, assembly GCA_041389425.1. Taxonomy (GTDB): domain Bacteria; phylum Myxococcota_A; class UBA9160; order UBA9160; family UBA4427; genus UBA4427. The sequence goes on along the minus strand of JAWKRX010000010.1, from coordinate 8,738 downwards.
GCTTCATGGCTTCGTGGAAGAGCGAGCCGAGGGCGAGATCGAAGAGCGCTTCGTGCCGGACGACCTCGCTCGCGAACTCGTCCGTGCGGAAGAGCGCGTGGCTCTTCTCCTTCATCCGGAAGAGCACGGCTCCTTCGTCGTCCCCCACCAGCTCGCGAATCGTCGCGAAGGGAATTTCGTCGATCCCGTGGCGGGCAAAGAGCTCCACGAAGGCCGTGTACCCGGCCAGGAACTCGCGCAGCAGCTGGACGAAGTCGCCCGATTGGCCGGCCGGGTCGAGCCTCTCGCTCCTCGATGCATTCAATGCGCAGACCTCGGGGCCGCTCGGGGCGGGCTCGGCATCCAGCCGGGCCGGGCCTGCGACGAGCAGCCCGGCGAGCGGCGGCCCAGGGTAGAAGACGCCGCTCCCGGGGCCAATGCTCGGTTGTTCCGATCCGCGCCGTCTCCTAAGTTCCGCCCATCACGACCCCTTCGCACGCGCGCCCCGGGGCCCTGCCGGGAGTCGACTCCGGATCGGCACCGGCCGACGCCGGATCCGATTCCCTCGAAAGGAAGACAGCGAGATGACCCAACCCGAACGCGAGAGCATGGAGGTCGACATCCTCTTCGTGGGCGCCGGCCCCGCGACCCTCGCCTCTGCCTATCACCTGATGAAGCAGGTCGAGGCCCACAACGAGGCCTGCGCGCGGACCGGCCAGGCCCCGATCGAGCCCCCCTCCATCCTCGTGATCGAGAAGGCGGCCAACATCGGAGACCACCAGCTCTCCGGCGGCGTCATGAATCCCCGGGCGATCCGCGAGCTCGTGCCGGACTATCGCGAGCAGGGCTTCCCGATCGAGCACACCTGCACGAACGACTATTTCTGGCTCTTCACCCGCAAGGGCACGATCAAGTCGCCGATCACGCCGCCCATGTTCCAGAAGAAGGGCTACCACGTCGTGTCGCTCTCGAACGTGGTGAAGTGGCTGGCCGCGAAATGCGAAGAAGTCGGCGTCGAGATCTATCCGGGCTTCGCCGCGGCCGAGGTCCTGACCGAGGGTGATCGCGTCATCGGCATCCGCACCGGCGACATGGGCATCGACAAGCACGGCAAGCCGAAGGCGAACTACCAGCCCGGCATGGACATTTTCGCGGGCGTGACCGTGCTCGGCGAGGGTGTGCGCGGGTCGTGCACCAAACAGCTGATCGAGCGCTTCGGTCTCGAGGGAAAGAATCCGCAGACCTACGAGACGGGCATCAAGGAGATCTGGCGCGTCAAGCCCGAGAAGCACCAGCCCGGACGGGTCGTGCACGGCTCGATGTTTCCGGACTTCTTCGGCCAGATCAACGGCATGTGGCTCTACGACATGAAGGACGACCTGATCTCCTTCGGCTACGTGACGTCGCTCTCCTCCGAGGATCCGACGAACGATCCGCATCGCGCAGCCCAGGAGTTCAAGCGCGATTCGCCGTTCATGCGGGATCTGCTCGAAGGTGCCGAGCTCGTTCGTTACGGAGCGAAGTGCATCCCGACCGGCGGCCTCCACGCCATGCCGAAGCTGTACACGAACGGCGCGATGATCGTCGGCGATTCCGCCAGCATGCTGAACATCATGAAGCTCGCGGGCATCCACATGGCCATCAAGTCGGGCATGCTCGCCGCGGAGACCCTCGTCGACGCCCTCAAGCAGCGCGACTTCAGCTCGAAGAGCCTGGGCGGCTACGCCGAGCGGTTCAAGAACAGCTGGGCCTACGAAGAGCATCTCGAAGGCCGGAACTTCACGGGCTCCAACGAGATCGCGCCGCTGTTCGGCATGCTCGTCAACATTCCGCTGATGCTGATCACGAAGGGTCGCGGCCTCATTCCCTTCATCAAGACGCATCCCTCCCATGCCGCCATGAGGAAGATCTGGGAGCTGCCGAAGGAGGTCCGTGATCGGCCTCCGTTCGTGCCCGACGGCGTCCTGACCTTCTCGAAGGAGCATCTGGTCGGCTTCTCCGGAACGCAGCACGAGGCGGATCAGCAGCCGCACCTGAAGGTCGCGGATACGAACATCTGCGCGACGAGCTGCCGGACCGACTACGGCAATCCGTGCGAGAAGTTCTGCCCGGCCGCGGTGTACGAGATGATCGACGTCCCCGGCAAGCCCGGGGCGAAGGAGCTGTTCATCCACCACGAGAACTGCGTCCACTGCAAGACCTGCGACATCGCGGATCCGTACCAGATCATCACCTGGACGACGCCGCAGGGCGGCGAAGGCCCCGACTACACGCAGATGTGAGAGGAGCGCCCCGAGACATGGGCGCTCCCCGCTCCCTGGTGATCCGCGCAGGCGTGCGCGCCGCTGCACGCCTGCGCGAAGAGGGCTTCCACGCGGACCTGTTCGATACGCTCGTCGGCGCGTCGGGCGGTCCCAAATGGCTCGTTCTCCGCCATCTCGACGAAGTGCTGATCGAGCGCGTGATCCTGGCGCGCGAGCGCCCGCTGGACACTCTCGGCTCGTCGATCGGAAGCTTCCGCCACGCCTGCTTCGCACAGCGCGATCCGATCGCGGCACTCGCACGATTCGCCGACGCCTACACGCGGCAGGCCTATCACGGCCAGCCGACCCCCGAGACGATCTCGCGGGAGAGCGAACGGATCCTCGCCGATTTCCTCGCGGAGCACGGCGCCGAGGAGATCGCGGCGAACGACGTCATCCGCTCCCATTTCGTCGCCGCCCGCCTGCGCCGCGACCGCGGCCTCGATCGCGGCACCGCCTTCCGGATCCAGCTCGCCGCCGCCGCATCGCGAAACCTGCTCTCGCGGCGCAATCTGGGCCGCTCCTTCGAGCGCATCCTGTTCGCCAGGGCCCGGCCTGTGCTCGACTTCGACGATTTCCCGACCCACCACGTCCCGCTCGACGCGGGCAACGTTCGAGCCGCATTGATGGCCAGCGGCTCGATCCCCCTCGTGATGGCCGGCGTACGGGACGTACCCGGCGCACCGGGAACCCTCTTCGACGGCGGAATCCTCGACTACCACTTCGATTTCGCGTTTCGAAGGCGGCCCGGCCTCGTGCTCTTTCCGCATTTCTTCGACCGGATCACCCCCGGCTGGTTCGACAAGCTCCTGCCCTGGCGAGCGCCACGGGGGAGCGACCTCGCGGACGTCGTCCTGATCGCCCCGTCGGACGCGTTCATCGCGCGCATTCCGGGCCGAAAGGTGCCGGACCGCGACGACTTCCTGAAGCTCGGAACGCAGGAGCGGATCACCCGCTGGCTGCGCGTCCAGGACGAATCGAAGCGCCTGGCCGACGAGTTCGCGACGCTCGTCGACTCCGGCCGGCTCGCGGACGCGATCCTGCCCTTCCCCACCCCTTGACACCGATCCGACCCGGGTGGGAAGATGCGAAGCGCCCGCTGCGGCCGTGGAGAACCCCGCTCTTGATCTTTCGTCGCGCATCGAAGCGGAGCCGCTCGAAGCGGCCGGCCTGGCGAGGCCGCGCCGGCGGCCTGAACGTCGGCCTGCTCGGCTTGCTCGTCCTGCTCGTTTCGATCACCGTGCTCGCCTGCGAAACACGTCATCGCAGCGCCGTCCTCGTGCCGGTCGGGTTCCATGCCGCTTCGAGCGACGTCGTGAGCGCGGGCATCCTCCGCCGAACGGATGGCCAGCTCGACGAAGTCGCGAGCCGACACCTCGTCGATGCGAGCCGGGCCCCCGACGTTTCCTCCGCCCTGTCGCCCGCCGATCGCGACCGCCTGCTGGCCGAGCCCTTCCGTCTCGCCTACGCAGCTGCATGGCGCAGCGAGCTCCAAAGGCGGATCGGTCATCGCCACGTGCTCGTCGGCGAGCTCGGCGAGAGCCGGATCGAGACCCGAACCGAGTGGCTGCCGATCTTCCTCATCTGGATCACGCCCCCATTCGAGCTCGCGCGCCGAGCCGACGTGCCTCATCCGATCTTCGAGCTCCGGCTCGTCGATCTCGAGGCGGGCCGGATCGAGGCGGAGTTCTTCGCGATGATGCCCGGAAAGGACGGGCGGGAGGGCCTCTCGGCTGCGCAGCTCGAGGCCGCGCTCGTTTCGATGGGCTTGCGGGAAGAACGGCGATGAGAAGAACGCTCCGCATCGTCCGATTCGCGGTGGCTTTCGGCGTCGCTCTCGCCCTCTCGGCCTGCGGCCAGCGCGGCGTGCAGCTCTTCACGCATCCGAATCCGAAGGTCCCGAATCTGCACGGCGCGACCGTCGCGGCCTTTCCTCCGCTCTCGCTCAGCGAGGAACGCGGGGCTTCCATTCTCGCGCTGCAGACCCTCGATGCCGTCTTCGCGGCGGAGATCTCGGGCATCCGCTTCCTCCCCCCGACCGAGGTCGTCGCGCAGACGGAGCTCAGCGAAGAGGAAGCGGCCCTGCTCGCGCGGCAGATGAGCGAGTTCCTCCCCATCGACGTCGAGCCGAAGCGAGGCAAGGCGCGACTGTTCTCGCGCCGGCGCCTCGGCGACCTGCGCCTCCCCGATCGGCTCGTCGTCACGCTGCAACGCGATCCCTACCCGAAGCGGCAGCTCTCGCCGGCGGCACTCCCGACGAGCTTTTTCTCCGGGCTCACGGCCGACTACGCGCTCCTGACCGTGACGTTCCCGGGCTACCACAGGATTTCCCGGACGGCGGCGATGCTCGGGATCGTCCCGCTCGCCTTCGTCCGCGAGCTGCGCGCCGACGGCCCGCGAAGCCTCTTCGCCCTGTACGAGGTCGCCTCGGGCGCGCGTGTCTGGGACGTGATCGTGGGCGTCGACAATCGCGTTCGTCCCGCCGACGCGACCGCCGCGAGACGACGCATCATGGACTACCGGATGATGCCGGTCGTCGGTGTGGCCTACCTGCTGACCGGCGACGTCGAAATCCCGCTCGAGCGAGCGATCCGTCCCCGGATGACCGAATGAACCATCGCCCGGGCGACGAGCCCGCGGACGCATCGCCCGCATACGCCCGCTACGTGCTCGGTGTGCTCTTCCTCGTCGGCGTCTTCGCCCTCGTCGATCGCCAGATCTTCGGGATGCTGATCGAGCCTCTCAAGCAGGAGTTCGACGTCTCGGACACGGAGCTCGGCCTCGCCTCGGGGCTCTCTTTCGCGCTCTTCTACGGCGCGGCCGGGCTCCCGATCGCCCGCCTCGCCGACCGGGGCAATCGCCGCAGCGTCCTCGCCGCGGGTCTCGGGGCCTGGAGCGCGCTGACTCTCGTCTCCGGCTTCGCGACGAGCTTCGCCCAGCTCGTCGCCGCGCGTCTCGCGATCGGCGTCGGCGAGGCGGCCGGAACGCCGACCGCCCACGCTCTCATCGCCGACTATTTCCCGCCCGAGCGCCGCGCGCGCGCCCTCTCGGTCTACTCGGCGGGTGCGAGCGTCGGATTCATCCTCGCCTATCTCGTCGGCGGCTGGGTCCAGGAGCTCTGGGGCTGGCGCGGCGTCTTTCTCGCGCTCGGTGCGCCCGGGGTGCTGCTCGCCCTGCTCGTCCGCGCGACCGTGCGCGAGCCGCGCCGCGGACGCTTCGAGACGAAGCCGGCGACGCCGCTCTCGGCCCGCGAGGCGCTCGGCCGCCTGCTCGCCCAGCCCGCCTATCGTTTCGTGCTCGCCTCGTTCGCGCTCCATTCGCTCGCCCACAGCGCGACGTCGATGTGGTATCCCGCCTATCTCGCCCGCATCCATGGCATGGCGCCGCGGGAGATCGGCACGCTCCTCGCCCTCGGCAGCGCATCCTTCTCCGCCCTCGGCGTCATCGCGGGCGGCGTGGTGACCGATCGCCTGGCCGCGGCCGATCGCCGCTGGCTGCTGAGAATGCCGGGTTTCGCGAGCCTCGCCTACGCGCCGCTCACACTGACCTTCCTGTTCGCACCCGTCCCCGAGCTCGCTCTCGCCGGTCTGGCTTCGTCCGCATTCCTCTCCGGCCTCGCGATCCCCGGCATGCATGCCGCGACCCAGGAGCTGGCCGAACCGAATTCGCGCGCGACCGCATCGGCGCTGAACCTCCTGATCCTGACGCTCATCGGCTCGGGCCTCGGACCGACCTTCGTGGGGGTCGCGAACGACCTTCTGGCGGGCGTGTTCGGGGACGGCGCGATCCGGTGGTCCCTCGCGCTGGCCGCGCTCGTGAACGCGGGGAGCGGGACCCAGGCGCTCCTCGGTGCACGCTGGCTCGATCCCGGATACGCCGGGCGCGCCCCCGCGCCGAAGACCGTCTGAATCTGCACGACCGGACTCCCGGCGCTCGCTGGCCCGGGAAGAAGGACTTCCGATCCGCCCTCGCCTCGACTACAACTCCGACCGGTCCGGCCCCCTTCCTTCTCCTTCTGCCAACGAGGGCATCCGATGCAACGAATGATCTCCGCCCGAGCGGCGCTCCATGTCGTCTTTCGCTCGTCGCAGGCCGTGGTGGTCCTCGGCGTCGCCGCGTTCGTCTGCGTCGCCGCCCTCGGCTGCGAAAAGCCCGACGAAGCCGCGCAGTCCGTCGTGGAAGCGGAGCCGGCCGCCGAGGCCATCGAATCCGCCGAGAGCCGCACACCGGGCCCGATCCTCGATTGTGTCGCGAAGGGCAATGCCCGTCCGATCTGCAAATTCCAGAGTCCCGAAGACATCGTGGCGCTGCCGGGCGACGAAGCGCTCGTGATCAGCGGCTACGGTGCGATGGACGCAGACGGCGTGGTGCGCAAGCCCGGCGGCCTCTTCCTCTTTCCGCTCGCGAGCGAGAGCCCGACGACCCTCTATGCCGGCGGGACCGACGCGGACGTGGCCGAGGCCGGCTGGGGCGATCCGACCTGCCCCGCGCCGCCGAAGGAGAAGTTCAACGCCCACGGCATCGACCTCGTGCGCCGCGACGACGGCCGGCTCGCGCTGCTCGTCGTTCAACATTTCGGCCGCGAGGCCGTCGAATTCTTCGAGGTCCTCGGCGCCGGAGCGGATTGGCGACTCGTCTGGAAGGGCTGCGTGCTGGCACCGCCCGACGCATCGCTCAACGAGGTCGTCGGCTTCCCCAACGGGGATTTCTACACGACCCGGATGGCCTCGATCTCCGGCGCCTCCGACTTCACCGAAGCGATCCCCACCGAGCCGACCGGCCATGCCTACGCCTGGAGTGCCTCGGGCGGCTACCGCAAGATCGAGGGAACGGACGGCATCATGCCCAACGGCATCGCCGCCTCCCCCGACGGCAAGATCCTCTATCTCAACGTCACGATGCAGAACGAGATCCGGAAGATCGAGGTCGAGACCGGTCGCCTGATCGCGACGGCACCGGTGAAGATGCCCGACAACGTGACCTGGGCACCCGACGGCAAGCGCCTGCTGGTCGCCTCGCTCCACGGCTTCGAGACGACGAATTTCGGCGTCTGCGTCGACGTGCCCGAAGGCGCCTGCCCGATTCCGTTCGCGATCCAGGCGGTCGACGCCGAGACGATGACGCCGCTCGGTCCGGTCTACGAGAGCTCCGGAGCCCCGATGGGCGGAGGGACGGTCGGCCTGCAGGTTGGAAACGAGCTCTTCATCGGCTCCTTCACGGGCGACCGCATCCTGCGCGTGACGCTTTCGAACCGCTGAGGTCGGTGCGCTGCCGGCCCGGTCGACCGAAGAGGGAGCGACCGGCCCGCGCACCGATCCGGAGTGACCGGAATCCGCCGTGTCGACGCCTCATCGATCCCGTCTCGCCGAACGCAGCCGTCACGTCGTCGCGCCCGATCTGCTCCAGCGCTTCGTCGACACGTTTCTTTATTCGGACGAAGCCCTCTTCGTCGACGAGATCACCCACCTCGATCGCGAGCACCGCGCGCTCACGGCCCTGCTCGATACGACGCGCCCGCTCCCGCTCGCCGGCTGCCAGCGCACGAGCGCGATCCATCCGGCCCATGTATCCGCGGCCGAGCTGCTGATGGCGACGGGTGGCCTCGGCTGCCTGCATGCCTACCTCTTTCATGGCTGCCGCTGGGACGAGGGCTGGGCGGGCTTCGGCAACCGCATCCACCGCGCGGATTTCAAGCGCCTGGCGACGATCGGCCCGCCCGTCGTGCTCGAGTCGATCGAGACACGCACGCGCGTCGGCCCGCGCCGGATCGTGATCCGCTACGGATTCCGCTTCCATCAGGCGGGCGAGGTCGTCTACGTCGGGGATCAGTCGGCGATGTTCGTTCGGGGAATCTCGCTCGGGACGTCCTTCTCGGGCGAATCCGCGGCGGCCGGCGAGGACGCCTCGCCCCACGAAACGAGCTGATCGACGAACGCGAACGGGCTCGGGCGCGCGGGCGCCGCGGCGCCGGCGATGAACCCCGAGCCTTGCAGCGATCCGACCATCGCCGGCTGCCCGACCAGCCCCGGCCACCAGAGATAGGCGAAGCCGGAAACGCCGAGCAGCTGCTCCCATCCCTGACGGGCGAGCCGGCGATCCGGCGATCCGTTTCCGCCGAGTACTCCAGCGACACCGAACGCGCCCGCCGCGGATCGGGAATGGAGATTGCGGCGGATCTCTCGCGGCCGGTGATAGGAGACGACCCGGGACTGGGGCGCACCGATCCTGCGCTCGACGTCCTCGACCATCGCTTCGAGGGAGCCGATCCGGTCGACGAGCCCGAGCTCGAGCGCTTGCTTCGCGCTGAAGACCCGGCCGCTCGCGAGGCGCTCGATCTCCTCGGGCGAGAGCTTCGGCCGACCCCGGCCGACGATCTCGCGGAAGCGCGCATGGAGATCGTCGACGATCGATTGGAGCTGCGCGCGCTCCTCGACCGAGAGCCGGCGGAACGGCGAG
>JAWKRX010000009.1:0-191802 GCA_041389425.1 Myxococcota bacterium | reverse complement strand
ATCGGCGTCGGCGAGTTCGACGGCAGCGCCGGGGCCGAGCTCCTCTGGCAGGCGGCAGACGGCACCCTCGCCCTCGCCCGGCCGACGGGCCCTGCCCCGACGATCCTCTCCGGTGCCGTCGCGCCGCAGGGCCGAACGCCGATCGCGATCGCCGACCTCGACGGCGACGGACGTGACGATCTGCTCGCCCGCGGCGCCGACGGGCTCATCGCTGTCGGTCGGACCTTGATCGACGATCGCACGGGCGCCTTCTGGATCGAGTGGAGCGGCGAGCTCGCCGAAGCCGGCCCCGACGTGCCGCTCCTCGGAACGCTCGACTTCGATCAGGACGGCCGGGCCGAGCTCGCCTGGCTGGTCGGGGAGGCGGTCGAGATCCGCGCGATCGGCGAGCGGGCGCCCCGGGCCTTCGAGTTCTAGCGCGGCGCCGGGCCCGCCCGGGCCCGTGCACGCCTATCAACCTCCCGCCATCCCCTGCCGAACAGGGTCGCATGGCAGAGTCCTGGGAAAATCTCCCGCCGGCGCGGGCGCTCGTGGAAGCGTGGCTCGATCGGATCCGTCCGGGGCTGATCGCGGATGGCGGCAACGTCGAGCTCATCGGCATCGACCACGACGGCACGGTGCGCGTCGCGCTTCAAGGCGCCTGCAACGCTTGTCCGGCGCAGCTCGCGACCTTGCGGGTCGGAATCGAGGAGCCGCTCAAGCGCGCGCTCCCGGGCATCCAGGCGGTCGTGCTGGCGGAAGTCTGAAGAAGCAGGTGCGCGAGCCCGGCCCCCGACGCAGGCGGGGCCCCGAATGCGAGTGGCCCCGCCCCCCGCGTGCTGTACACGGAGAACGGGGCCGGCCCCCCAAAAAAATCTTTCGGCGCGATTCAGATCGCGCGCCGGGATCGCCCGTTCAGGACGGCTTGCCCGCCGACCCGGAATTCGAGCCCGCCGGCTGCTGGCCGCCGGCCTGGGCCGGATTCGACTTCGCCGAAGCGCTCGCCTGCGGACGGCCCATGCGAACGTTGCCGTTCAGCTGGGCGCCCTCTTCCATCACGATGTTCGGTGCCACGAGATCGCCGTTCACGACGGCGGATTTGTGGAGCACGATCTGCGTGCTCGCCTGGATGTCGCCGTCGACCTGGCCGCTGACCATGACGCAGACGGATTTGATCGTGGCGTGGATCTTGCCGGACTCGCCGACGATCAGCGTGTTCTCGCTGGAGATCTCGCCGGTGAAGGTGCCGTCGATGCGGACGGTGTCGCGGAAGGAGAGCTTGCCCTCGAACTCGGAGCCCTGGTCGATGAAGGCGGTCAGGTTGCCGAAGGCCGCTGCGCCCGTGCTCCCGCCGCCCGAGCTGGAATCCATTGCGCCCCCCGACTTGCCTCGACCGAATCCGCTGATCGCCATGTGTCGCCGATGCCTCCGCTTCTGATGTCCCGGGCCAGGTCGCCTCTGGTGGGTTGCCTTGGGATGCTGGGTTGCCGTTGGATTGCTGATCGACCCGGGCCCCGAGGATCTTGAGCGCCTTTTCGCCGATTCGAGTGATGGCGGAACGAGTTGCGAGGATCTCTGCATGGATGTGACGAAGACCACCCAGCGGGCAGGGAGACGGGCGGCAGACTAGACTGGCCCCGCCATGCAGCATTCCGCGCCGGAAGGCGGCGACGCCGGCCTCCTGCTCGCCCGCGCCATCGAGAACGATCGAGTTCATTCGGGGTATCTCCTGACCGGCCCGAATCGGGCGGGCGCGCGCGTCGCGCTCGGATTCGTGCGGGCGCTCGTGTGCGAATCCGGTTCGGGCAGCGCCTGCGAGGCGTGCGGCAGCTGCCGGAAATCCCAGGAGGCCGCAGGAGCGGAGGGCGCCGCGCCCGGCATCGTCCTCGACGGCAAGGGCAAACGCGGCCCGACCTATCGCCATGTCGGCGACCATCCGGATCTGCTCTACGTCGCGCGCGGCGCGGACGACACCCGCATCACGATCGGCCAGATCCGCGACCTGCAGGGCGCGCTGCGACTGCGCGGCTTCGACGGCGGCCGGCGGGCCGCGGTCATCGACGGCGCCGAATGGCTGAACGCGAGCGCCCAGAACGCCCTGCTGCGCATCCTCGAAGAGCCGCCGCCGCGCACGACGCTCGTACTCGTCGCCGCGCGACCGACGGCGGTGCTCGCGACGATCCGCTCGCGCTGCGTGCGCGTCCGGCTGCCGGCCGAGCCGCGGGCGGGGCTGCGCGATCCCGAGACGCCGGAGAAGACGAGCGAGCTCGTCGCCCTGCTCGACGGCCTGCGAGGGCGCAGCGTCTCGCAGATCCTCGACGCGGCCGAGGCCTATCGCGGCACGCGCGCGGAGGCGGCCGAGGCGGTCACGGAGCTGATCGACGTCTCCGGCGACTGGCTGCGCGAGCGCGTCACCGAGCAGGTCGGAAGAGGCGAGCGGCCGAACCTGCGGGCGCTCGACGCCCACCGCGGGCTCCAGAAGCTCCGGCGCGATCTCGTCCAGCGCAACGCGAATCCCCAGATGGTGGCCGAACGGCTGCTGTTCGGGCTGCGGGATGCGGTCGGCTGAGATGTGGCTCGATAGTCATTGCCATCTCACGGCCGATCGCTTCGACGAAGACCGCGAGGCCGTCCTCGAGCGGGCCTTCGCCGCCGGCATCGAGGCGATGATCTCGATCGGCTCGGGCTACGGCACCGCTGGCAACGCGGAGGCCATCGCCCTCGCCGAGCGCGATCCACGCATCCATGCGACGGTCGGCGTGCATCCGCACGACGCCGCCAGCCTCGACGACGCAGGCCGGCTCGCCCTGCGCGCCGCCCTCGATCATCCGCGTGTCGTCGCCGTCGGCGAATGCGGGCTCGACTACCACTACATGAACTCGCCCCGGGAGATCCAGCGCAGCGTCTTCGCGGAGCAGGTCGCCCTCGCCCGGGAGAAGGCCCTGCCGGTCTCGATCCACGTCCGCAGCGACGACGAGAGCGCCTACGACGATCTGCTCGCGATCTGGATCGCGGAGGGGGGCCGCGCCCTCGAAGGCGTCCTGCACTGCTACACCGGCTCCCTGGCCTTCGCGCGCCGCGCCCTCGACGAGGGCTTCTGCGTCTCGTTCTCCGGCATCGTCACGTTCAAGAAGAGCACGGCCCTGCGCGAGGTCGCCCGCGCGATTCCCGGCGATCGCCTGCTCGTCGAGACCGACGCGCCCTTCCTCGCGCCCGAGGGCCACCGCGGCCGGCGCAACGAGCCGGCCTGGGTCCCCCTCGTCGGCGCCGTGCTGGCCGAGCTCCACGGCCTTTCGCCCGAGGCGATCGCCCGCACGACGACGCGCAATGCGCGCCGCCTCTTCCGCCTGCCCGCCCGCCTGCCCGGACACGAAGGCGACACCGGGGCCGGACCCACGACTTCGGATCGAATCCAGGGAGCGCCCCGCGCATGACGCTGATTGCCTCGGAGCCCGCCCTCGCGGAGCGCCTCACCCTCGCGCGCGAGGTCGCCCGGAGCGCCGGGGACCTCCAGCGCGAACGCTACGAGACCCGGCTCACGATCGCGTCGAAGGGCGCCTCGATCGACCTCGTCACCGAAGTCGATCGCGCGTGCGAGGCGCTGATCGTCGGCGCGATCCGCAGCGCCTTTCCCGGCGACGCCATTCTCGCCGAAGAGGGCGGGACCGGTGCGGGGCCCGGCGCCGAATTCTGCTGGATCGTCGATCCCCTCGACGGCACCACGAATTTCGCCCACGGCTTCCCGCGCTTCTGCGTCTCGATCGGCATCGAGCGCCGCGGCGAACGCGTCGTCGGCGTCGTGCTCGACCCGCTGCTGGACGAGCGCTTCGAAGCGGTTCGCGGCGCGGGCGCCTGGCTCGGAAGCCGCCGCCTCGCGGTCTCGAGCGAGACGGAGCTCGGCCGCGGCCTCTTCGCGACCGGCTTTCCGTACGACGTCCACGAGAGCGACGACGACAATCTCGCGGCCTTCGCGCGGGTCGTGAAATCCGCGCGCGGGATCCGCCGCGACGGCAGCGCGGCACTCGACCTCTGTTATGTCGCCGCCGGTCGCGTCGACGGCTACTGGGAGCGCAAGCTCCACGCCTGGGACGTGGCGGCGGGCATCCTGCTGGTCGAAGAGGCGGGCGGACGCGTCAGCGACGAGCAGGGCGGCCCCGTCGACCGCTCGGGCCGCGAGCTGGTCGCCACCAACGGCCCGCTCCACGCTTCATTGATCGAGAAGATCCGCCGCCGCGCCGTCTGATTCCTCGCCGGCATCCTCCGCCCGCGCGAAGCGCGCCTCGAAATCCGCACGCGTCAGGGCGAACGCCTCGGCGACGATCGGCTCGATCGCATAGACGGTCGATCCGGGCGGACGGCGCACGAAGAGCCCGCGCTCCGGATCGAGACGCCCGAGCTCGAGGGCGAGCTGCGGCGCTGCACCTGCGTCGCCCTGCCCGCCCTGCTCGACCTGCCCGCCCTGCAGCCGGATCCGGACCGCCGGCGGCGCGAGACCGAGGCTCGCGAGCTCGGCGGTGCCCAGCTCGTCGGCGACGATGTCGCTCGCGCGCAGCGACGCGAGGCGCCCCGCCAGCCCGGCCAGCGCCTCGGGATCGAGGTCGAGCCCCTCGGCCGACCAGCTTCCGTTCGCCTGGGTCAGCACGATCGGGCCGGCCGCACCGGCGACCGGCGTCTCGAGCCGTGCCGCGTCGTCGGCGAATTCGAGCTCGATCCGGTCGAGCCGGGCCGCGTCGATGGCACTCAGGCGTTTGTCGCGATAGGCGGACAGGCGCCGCGCGAAATCGTCGAGGCGATCCGGCGCGATGCGGTGGAGCACGCCGCCCGTCGTCTCGACGAGGCGTGCATCCCCCTCGAGCCCGGCGATGCGGAACTGCTGCTCTCCCGCCGCTTCGGGCCCGCCCGGGCCCGACCAGCGGACCCGGAGCGCCGTCTCGCGGAGCGCCGCCTCGATCGCGGGCGTGCGCTCGTCGACGAAGCCCGTCGCCTGGAGATAGGCGAGATCCGAGAGCAATCGGTTCACCGTCTCCTCGTCCGCGGGGAGCGCGGCCGGGTACTCGATCTGCCAGCCCTTCTCCGCGTCGCGAACGAGGGTGAGCTCGAAGAGCGCACGGTCGACGGCATCGGGCGCCGCGTCCGGGCCGGGCTCCGGCCAGGCGATCGCGAGCCGGTCGACCTCGCCCGGCGTCAGCGCGACGATCCGCCGGTCGCGCAGGTCGTCGAGCCTCCGCCGCCAGGCGTTGACGCGGTAGCTCTCGACGTACGCGATCCCGGCCCCCTCGTCGGCGGCGACGTAGACGTTGCCTCCGACGGGCGTCGCCTTCCCGATCCGCAGCGAATGGCTCGCGCCCTTCGCCTCGAATCGCACCCGGGGCGCATCGGCGCCGAGCCCGAACTGCGCGAGGTCGCCCGGCGCGGCCTTCACGCTCCCCGCGCGCGGCAGCTGCGAGAGGGCGCTGGCGATCGCATCGAGGGCGACCGCATCCCCCGCGCCCTCGACCGGCGCGACGATCCGCCAGCCGCCGTCCCGCCGCTCGAAGCGCGCGTCTACGCCATCGCTCGTCGTGAGCTCGAGCGCGTCGACGTCCTCGGCCTCGACGCCGTTGAACAGTCGCTTCTCCGTCTCGATCGCGGCCTCGCGTCCCTTCCCGCCCTCGATCTCGTAGAAGTAGACGAAGCCGCCGAGCAGGCAGGCCGCCAGCGCGAGCAGCGCGGTCGTCCGGGGGTTCATCGACTAGCTCGCCTTCGCATGCCGCCGCGTCCACCAGACGAGCACGCCGACGAGCGCGATCGCCTCGGGGACGACGAGCAGCGAGACGTATTGGAGGAAGCGGAACTGATCCTGGGACATCTGGAAGCTCGAAGCGCGCGAGACGTTCGGCCGCAGGCTGATCGATTCGACCTCTCCCGCCAACCAGTTGACGGCGTTCACGAAGAGATCGCGATTGCCCGCAGTCCCGAGATACTGGTTGGCCGCAAAATCCGAATCGCCGAAGACCACGATCCGGCCGGCCTTCGGCGCGGCGCCCTCGCCCGCCGCGGGATCCGCATTCGCGTCGCGCGATCCGTCCCCGGATGCATCGCCATCCGGAGTGCCCGAGGCCGGGATCGTTCCCGCCACCGCCACCGGAACGGGCCCGAGCAGGTCGTTCTCCGAGTACTCCGCACGGCCGCTCTCGCGCCAGGCATCGAGATCGCGCTCCGCCCAGGACTCCTGCCCCGTGCGCACGAGCACCGAGAATCGCGGCGCCGCCTCGGGCTCGACCTCGACGCTGCGGACCATCGGGAAGACCGAGGGATTGCCGAGCACGCGGGTGATCGGATGCTCGGGATCGTAGAAATCGCCGAAGGGCGTCGTCGCCTGGCCGAAGATCGCGAGGGTGCGGTCGACGACGACGTCGTCGCCGAGCCGGATGCCGTAGCTCCCCAGCAGGTCGTAGAGGTTCGTCTGGGCGCGCGGATCGATGCCGACGAAGAGCGCGCCGCCCCGCTCGACGTAACGCGCGAGCGCCGCGAACTCCGCGTCGAGGAAGGTCCGCGTCGGCCCCGCGACGACGAGGGCGGCCGCGTCCTCGGGCACGTCGCCGCGGGTCGCGAGCAGCAGGCTCTCGACGCGATAGGTCTCGTTGACGAGCGCATCCGCCGCGCGGCCGAAGCTGTCCGGGTCCGTCGCGAAGGGGCTCGCCGGCGCGGGCGGCTGGCCGGGCAGGCTCTCGGGGCGATCGTTCGGGCCCGGATCGATCGGCCGCTCGTTGTGGCCGGACAGGAAGTAGATCTTCTTGTCCTTGCTCTTCGCGAGCTTGAGCAGGGCGTTCGTGATCGCGCTCTCGCTGAACTCCGAGAGGTTCGTCGCTTCGCCCGAGGCCAGCGAGATCCGCACCACGCCCCGCGCGAGATCGTCGGTCCCGAGCCCGAGCTCCTCGACCATGCCGGGCGCCTCGTTCGGATCGACGAACGCGAGCTCGATCCGATCGCGGCCGCTCGCGCGGCCTTCGTAGGCATAACGTTCGAGCAGGTCGCGCACGGGGGGCGCCTCGCTCGCGGCGAAGAAGGCCGTGATCTGGACGTCGGACTCGAGGCCGGCGATCAGCTCCTTCGTCTGCTGCGAGAGGGTGTGGACTCCGGCCTCGCTGACGTCGAAACGATGACTGTGGCGGACGGAGAGGAACGCCAGCAGGCCGAGGATCGCGACGCCGAAGACCGCGCCGAAGACCGCGCTCGATCCGTAGCGCCCGGCGCGGCGCGTCGCCCCGGAGCGGACGCGCTCGCGCAGCGTGTCGACGCTCATGAAGACTGCCGCCGCGAGCAGCACGACGCCCGCGACCAGGTTGCCGACGATCCAGATCGGATCCGAGAAGGGCTGCAGGATCGCCAGCAGCGCCGTCAGGATTCCGAAGCCGAGGGCGACCAGCCCGAGGCCCGCCAGGAGAGCAGCCACGCCCGTCATCTATCGCCACCTCGCGGATTCGATCACGGTCTTCGAGAGCAGCAGGAAGATCGCGCTGGCGACCCCGTAGTAGGCGAGATCGCTGGTATCGATCAGCCCCTGCAGCATGCGGTCGACGTGGCTCCCGGTCGCCATCCAGCGGATCACCTCGGCGACCGGGGACTCGCTCGGAATCCCGCTCCCCGACATCGAGATGTCGACGATGAAGGGCAGCATCATGCCGAGGATCAGCAGCAGCACGAAGGTGAAGATGAACGCGACGAGCTGGTTGCGGGTCACCGACGAGGCGAAGACCCCGACCGCGACGTAGGTCACGCTCACGAGCCAGAGGCAGAGCATTCCCGACAAGGTCTTGCCGAGCTCCGGATCGCCGTAGAAGAAGAGCAGCGCCGGAAAGAAGCCCGCGATCGCCGTCATGATCGTGACGAACTCGACGCCGGCGAGGAATTTGCCGAGCACGATGTCCCAGATCGAGATCGGGCTCGTCAGCAGCAGCTCGTCGGTCCCGTTCGCCTTCTCGCTGGCGACGAGTCCCATCGTCACCGCCGGCAGCAGGAAGAGCACGATGACCCACATCGAGCCGATGAAGGGCTCGATCAGCTGGTCGTTCAAGTTCAGCGTCTCGAGCCGGTCGAGCATCTGCATCTGCTGCAGGCGGAACTGCTGTTCGTGGAAGCCGTAGAGGCTCGCGAGGAAGAAGGTCCCGGCGATCACCGACCAGAGCGTCAGCACGACGTAGGCGACCGGCGAGACGAACAGCGAGCGCAGCTCGCGCGATGCGATCGTCAGGACGTGCCTCACGCCGCCCCCTTCTCGAGCGCGTCGCTCGCGTCGCGGGTCATGACCCGCGTGAACACTTCTTCGAGGGAGACGCCGCCGGCGGTCAGCTCGGCGAGCGGCTGGTCGAGGATCTTCTGGCCCCGGCCGATCAGGATCACCCGCTGACAGATCGCTTCGACCTCGGGCAGGATGTGCGTCGAGAGGATCACGGTCTGGTTGCCCGAAGCCGCGAGATCCCGGATCAGCGCGCGGATCTCGCGGATCTGGATCGGATCGAGGCCGACGGTCGGCTCGTCGAGGACGAGGACCTGCGGATCGTGCACGATCGCCTGGGCGAGGCCGACACGCTGGCGATAGCCCTTCGAGAGCTGGCGGATCTCGCGGCGGCGCACGCCGAGCAGGCCGCAGCGCTCGAGGGCGCGGTCGACCGCCTCGCGGCGCTTCGCCCGGGGCACGTCCTTCAGCCGCGCCACGAAATCCACGTACGACGCGGGCGTCATCTCGGGGTAGAGCGGCGGCGTCTCGGGCAGGTAGCCGATCGCCCGGCGCGCGGCGGTCGCGTCGGAAAAGACGTCGTGGCCGGCGATGCGCGCGCTGCCGTCGGTCGCCGGGAGGAATCCCGTCAGGATCCGCATCACCGTCGTCTTGCCCGCGCCGTTAGGCCCGAGGAATCCGACGACCTCCCCGGCGCGCACGCCGAAGGAGAGCCCGCGGACCGCCTCGTGATCGCCGTAGCGCTTGCGAAGACCGTCGACCTCGATCGCGAGCGGCGCCGGGCTGCCCCCGGACCGTCCCTTCTCGTCCTGGCTCATGGCAGACACTCCCCTCTCGTCCTGCTTCCATCTGGCTCGCATCCGGCTCGCACCCGGCTTGCATCCCGTGTCGTCCCGAGTCGCCGCGCGACACGCCCGCCCGGGGCTCTCGATCGGATCGCCCGACGCGCCCGTCCAGTCGGCCGCACCGCCGTCGACACCGCCACCGACGCGATCGTTTCCGGCGATCCGGAGCCGGGAGCGTCACCGCAAGCCGGGACGCTCGGTCGGTGGAGAGGAAAGGGGCGCGGCCCGAGTCCCCCGTCGACGACGAACCCGTGGCGAACGCTGCCCGCGCCGACCCTCGGGCGCGCGAATTCTTCGCAATCCCACCAAACACGTCAAGACGCGAAGACCCCTCGTCGACGAATGACGCTCGCCGGTTTCGCAGATACCCTGGGCCGTCTGCTCGAGGTCCGCCCCCTGCGCATCGCACTCGTCGTCGAACGCTTCGCACCGGGCACCGGTGGGGTCGAGAACGTGGCCTGGCAGGTGGCCCGTGAGCTCGTTCGCCAGGGCGAAGACGTGACGATCGTCGCGCGCGCGGCCGAGCCCGCCGACGCGATCGACCTCCGGATCGTGGCGGCTCCGGGCCGGCGGAGTCCGTTTCGCACCCTCGCCTTCTCCCGCGCCGCCGCCCGGGCGACGCGGACGGGCGGCTTCGACGTCGTCCACGGCTTCAGCCGTACGCGCCACCAGGATCTCTATCGCGCCGGAGGCGGTCGCCACGCCGACTACCTCGAGCGCATGCACTCGCCGCTCGGCCGCCGCCTGCGAGGCCTGCTCCCCCGCCATCGCAGCCTGCTCGCGATCGAACGCCAGGTGTTCGCCGATCCTGGCCAGCGCATCCAATGCGCCTCCCGCCTCGTCGCCGACCGCCTCACGGAATGCGAAGCCGTGGCGCCCGAGCGCATCCTGCTCCTGCCCAACGCCGTCGAGGGCGAGCGCTTCGCCCCTGAACGCAATCGCACCGCCGGCCTGCAGCTGCGCCGCGCGCTCGATGCGAGCGCGGAGCGGATCTGGCTCCTGCCCGCCTCCGGCTGGCGCCGCAAAGGGCTCGCCGAAGCGATCGCTGCGATCGCGCGCCTCGGCGATCCCGGCGCGCGGCTCTGGGTCGCCGGCCGCGACGATCCCGCGCCCTGGCGCCGCCGTGCAGCCCGCGCGGGCATCGGCGATCGGGTGCGTTTTCTCGGGCCGCGCCGCGATCTCGAAGTCGTCTATGCCGCGGTGGACGGCCTGCTGCTCCCGACCCGCTACGACCCCTTCGCCAACGTGACCTTCGAGGCCGCCGCGGCGGGATTGGCGATCGTCACGACCCACGCCAACGGCGCCGCCGAATGGCTCCCGCCGGACGCCTGCCGCCTCGTCGGCGCCGCGAAGGATCGGGGCGCACCAACCGCTGCCCGCGCGAATCCGCCCTCGGCCGCGGAGGCGGACGCGCAAACCCGAGCACCGGACCCCGAGGCGATCGCCGCAGCGCTGCGCGCCCTCGCCGAGCCCGCCGAACGCCGGCGACTCGGCGACGCCGCGCGCCGCGCCATCGCTGTCCACCACTGGCCCGGCCACGTCGCGGCCCTGCGCGCCGAATACGCCCGCCTCGTCGAAGCGCGCGGCGCTCGCGATGCGCGCGGATCCGCGGGCCCGGCCGCGGGGCGCGCGTGAAGCGCCCGGCGACACCGATCGCGTGGCGCGCCGGCGATCCCGCGATCTGCGCAGCGCTCGACGATCGCCTCGCCGACGTCCTCGCAGCGGAGCCCGCGGCGGGAACACCGATCCAATCGAACGCCCGCCGCAGCCTGATCGAGATCGAGATCCCGGTCGCGCCGCCCGAGCTCCGCGCTGCGCCGCGCCGGCTCGTGATGAAGATCCATCATCTCGCGACCGGGCGGCATCGCTGGCGCGAGGCCGTGAAGCAGCGGCTCGGCCGTTCGCCCGCCGAACGCGAATGGCGCGCCCTCGTCGCCTTCGAAGCCGCGGGCATCCCCGCGCCGCGCCCGATCGCCCTCGGACGCCTCGCCTCGGGCGATGCGATCGTCGTCTGCGAATCCATCGCCGGCGCCGCCCTGCGCGATCGCTTCGCCGCGGCGGACGCGGCGCTTCGCGATCGGCTCGTCGAGCACCTCGCCGACGCGATCGCGCGGCTGCACGCGAGCGGCCATTGCCACGGCGATCTGCACCTCGGCAATCTCCGGGTCCGGGCGCACGGCGACGAGATCGTCTTCCTCGACCTGCAGCGGGCCCGGCCCGCACGCGGCGAAGCCGATCGCCTGCGCGACCTCGCGCGACTCGAGCTCTCGCTGCTGCGCGCCGACTGGCCCTCGCCGGCGCGCCAGAGCCTGCGGCTCCGCCTCGCCGGCGTCGGCGCCGCGGCGGACGCCGTGCTGCGACGCTTCGCCGCCGATCACGTGCGCGGGCGGGCCCGCCGCAAGCTCGTGCCGGGGCGGGACCTCGTTCCCATCCGCTCCGGCCCGCTCCGCGGCCTCGCCCTTCCGACGATCCCGCCCGAGGCCCTGCTCGAGGCCATCGCCGCCGCCGAACACGCGCCGGATCGCCGCGAACGCCGGGAAGGCCGCAGCTGGATCGCGGAAGTCTCCCTCGCCGGGCGCGCGGTCGTCGTGAAGGGTCATGCCCCGCGCCGCGGCGTCGGCCGGCTCGTCGATCGATTGCGCGGCACCCGCGCGGCCCGCGCCTTCTGGCAGGGATCCCGGGAGCAGCTGCTGCTCGGTCGCAGCGCGAAACCGCTGGCCTATCTCGAGTCGCGGCGACACGGGTTGCCCACGGCGAGCTGGCTCGTCCTCGAACACGTCGGCACGCTCGATCTCGACGCCCATCGGCCCGGCACCCCGGCCGAAGCGTTCATGCTCGCCCGCGCCATCGGCGGGTGGCTCGCCGATCTGCACGCCCTCGGCTGGCACCACACCGATCTCAAGGGGAGCAATCTCCGCCTGCTGCCGCCCGCGGACGGCGCGGGCCCCGTGCGGCTCTGGCTCGTCGATCTCGAGGATCTCGAAGGGCCGACGCGGATCGACGACGAGGCGCGCCTCGCCGCGCTCGCGCAGCTGAACGCGTCGATTCCCGACGCACATTTTCCACCGCAGGCACGGCTCGCGGGGCTCGAATGTTATTTGGCCCGCCTGCCGTTCGAGCAGGCGGCGCTCGATCTCGAGGGCGCGCGCCGGGAGATCCTGCGGCGCTCGCTCGCGCGGGCGCATCGCTTTCGGGGCGAAGGCTGCCCGAACCGGCCGCTCAGCCCGTCGTGACGGTCAGCCAGCGGAAGTAGCTCGAGGAGCCCGGCACCTGCCGCCGCTCGCCCATCTCGAAGCTCATCTTCATCGGGGTCGGCGCGCTCGTCGCGATCTGCTTGAAGGCCTCGATCTTGCGCTCGGGGTCCTCGGGATTGATGCCGTGGAAGACGATCTCGAGCCGCGGCTTGGTCGCCACCACGTTCAGGACCAGGGTCGCGAGGGTGAAGAGCTTTCCGATTCCCTCGACGGCCTCGACCGCGAAGCGGGGCGTATCGCAATCGGTGAGCTGGAAGCCGTATTCGAGACGCATGCGGTTCTCCCGGATCGAAATGGACCGCTGGATCCATGATCGAGCGCGTGTGGGGCAGGCGCGGCAGGGTCGCGCCCGGCCGGATCGAAGTCAAGCCGGGGCGGCGCGGGGCCGTGCCGTGGTCGGCGCAGCGAGACGGTGCTCAGACGGGCGAGTCGGGCCCGGACGGCTTCGCCTTCATCTTCTCGATGCGCGCCTGGAGCTCCTCGAAGGTGAGGATGCCCTTCTCGATCAGGAGATGGGCGATCGCCTTGGCGACGAGCCGGGTGCGCTCGGTCTCCTCGAGCAGATGGGCGCGCTCCGCCGCCAGCCCGTCGTTCGCGGCGAGTGAATCCGCCGCCGGCGAGACGGCCGGTGCGGAGGCCGGTGCGGCGATCGGCGCCGACGTCTGCTCGGCGATCGGCTCCGGGGACGTCGCCGGGGCGGCTGCCGGCGGCGTTGCGGCCGGCTGGGGTGCAGGCGGCTGGATCGCCTGCGTCGGCGCCATCGCGGGCGCCGCTGCGGCCGACGGCTGAACCGGCGCCGTGATCTCTTCGATCGCCTCCGGCGCGGGGATCGGCGCGAAGACCGATTCGTTCGAGGGGATGAGGGTGAGCGGCGGCGCCTCGATGCTCGTCGGGATCGGGGCGGCGCGGGGCGCGGGCGGCGGCGTCTCTTCGCGAATGCGGCGCAGGTTGGTCTCGCTGAGCGTGTCGCCCAGGCGCGCGGGCTCGGATGAGGCCGGAGCCGCGGGAACGGATTTCGTGGTGTAGTAGCGGTCGATCGCCTCGCCGATCTCGCTCGGGCCGACCATCACCGGGCGGATCAGCATGCCCGTGCGGAACGCGAGATCGTCGAGCACGCCGAGATCCGAGGGCTCCTCCATGCCGAGGAAGAGCTGCGCCTTCGGACCGTCCTTCTTCACGAAGAGCGGGATCACGCTGTGATCGCACGCGACCTTCGCCGGCACGAGCGCGATCACCTCGGGCGCGATCTTCTTGCCCGAGAGGCTCGCGACGGGCAGATCGAATTGTTTGGCGAGGGCCCGCACGAGCTGGCCCTCCTGGACCATCCCGAGCTTGATGAGCGTCATGCCGAGGCGGCGGCCCCAACGCGTCTGTTCGCCGAGCGCGGACGCCAGCTGCAGCTCGTCGATGATCCCGGCCTGGACCAGGATCTCTCCCACCTTCGGTCTGTCGCGCATGGCTCCCCCTCGCGGGGGCCATCGGCCAGGCGAGCGTTCGACCTGAGGCGATCGCGCGAGAAGCCCGCTCCGGCCCGGATGGCGCCCGGCCCTCCGCGCCGCAGCGCCCGGGCGGCGCCCGGCCCGCGGCTCAATCGCCGCCGGCGACGAAGTCCGGAGCCGAGAGGAAGCAGCGGCTGGTTCCGCCCCCGCCGACCGGGTAGGCCGGAGGCAGCTCCCGGCGACAGCGATCCATGACCTCCGGACACCGGGTATGAAACGCACAGCCCGGCGGCGGCCGGCTCGGCGAGGGCACGTCGCCGAGCACCGGCGGCGCCTCGATCCGGCGCTCCGGGTCGATCGAGGGAATCGCCGCGAGCAGCGCGCGCGTATACGGATGCTCGGGCCGCGCGAAGATCCGCTCGGCCGGCCCCTGCTCGACGATCCGGCCGAGGTACATCACGGCGACGTCGTGGGCGAGGTAACGCACGACCGAGAGATCGTGGGTGATGAACAAATAGGAGAGACCGAGCTCCTGCTGCAGATCCGTCAGCAGGTTCAGGATCTGGGCCTGGATCGAGACGTCGAGAGCCGAGACGGATTCGTCGCAGACGATCAGCCGCGGCTCGACCGCGAGCGCACGCGCGATGCAGACGCGCTGGCGCTGGCCACCCGAGAATTCGTGCGGATAGCGGTCCATCATCGCGGGATCGAGCTGTACGCGCTCGAGCAGCGCAGCGACGCGGCGGTCGAGCTCGGCGTCGCTCTTCGCGAGCCCGAAGGAGCGCATGCCTTCGGCGATCTGGTCGCGCACCCGCATGCGCGGATCGAGCGAGGCCTGCGGATCCTGGAACACGATCTGGAGTCGCTGGCGCGCCGCGCGCAGCGCGTCCGACGGCAGCGTCAGGATGTCGCGGCCCTCGAAGACGACGCGACCGGCACTCGGAGCCTCGAGGCCGAGGATCGAGCGGCCGACCGTGCTCTTGCCGCAGCCGGATTCGCCGACGAGGGCGAGCGTGCGCCCGGCGGCGATCTCGAATCCGACGTCGGTGGCGGCCTGGACGT
Organism: Myxococcota bacterium; assembly: GCA_041389425.1. Taxonomy (GTDB): domain Bacteria; phylum Myxococcota_A; class UBA9160; order UBA9160; family UBA4427; genus UBA4427. Next base: position 177,005 of record JAWKRX010000009.1, on the reverse strand, counting down.
GGCCGACCACCCGGCGCATCAGGCCCGCGCGAATCGGATACCAGGTCGTGAGGCCTTCGACGGAGAGCAGCGTCTCGCGCTTCGTCATCGTCTTCCCTCGGCGACCGCATGGCAGTAGACCCGGCGGCCGTTCGGGCGCGTGGTCTCGGCGGGATCCTGCGCTTCACAAGGCTCGAATCGCTCGCTGCAGCGCGGGGCGAAGCGGCAGCCCTTCGGCCAATGGCCGGCGGAGGGGACGACGCCGGGAATTTCGTGCAGCCGCGTCCCCGGCTCCGCGAGCGCGGGAATCGCGGCGAGCAGCCCGCGCGTATAGGGATGCAGCGGATTCGTGAAGAGCTCGGCGCGGGGAGCGAGCTCGACGAGCCGGCCGGCGTACATCACGGCGATCCGATCGGAGAGCTCGTTGACGATGCCGAGATCGTGGGTGATCAGCAGGATCGCCATGCGGCGCTCGCGCTGCAGATCGCGCAGCAGGCGCAGGATCTGCGCCTGCATCGTCACGTCGAGGGCCGTCGTCGGCTCGTCGGCGATCAGCAGCTCCGGATGCATCGAGAGCGCCATCGCGATCATGACGCGCTGCTTGAGACCGCCGGAGAGCTGGTGCGGATAGGCGTCGAGGCGCTCGTCGGGATCGGGGATGCCGACCTCGGCGAAGAGCGCGCGGGTGCGCGCGCGGGCGTCGGCGCGGGAGACCGACTCGTGGAGCTGGATCGCCTCGACGACCTGGTCGCCGACGCGCAGAACGGGATTCAGGGCCGTCATCGGCTCCTGAAAGATCATCGCGATGCGCTGGCCGCGAATCCGGCGCATCTCGCCGACGGAGAGCGTCATCAGATCCCGTCCGTCGAGGCGCACCTCGCCGGCGACGACACGCCCGGGCTTCGGCACGAGCCGCATCAGCGAGAGCGCCGTGACCGATTTGCCCGAGCCGGACTCGCCGACCAGCGCGAGCACCTCGCCGCGATCGAGGGTGAACGAAACGTCGTCGACGACGTGCACCTGCTCGCGCGGGCCGAACAGGGAGCGCGCCCCCGGAAAGGCCGTCCGCAGGTTCCGGATCTCGAGCAGCGGGCTCACGGCGCCTCTCCCTGCGTGCGCGGATCGAGCACGTCGCGGATCGAATCGCCGACCATGTTCACCGCCAGGATCAGCGTGAAGAGCGCCGTCCCCGCCGCCGCGATGTTCCACCAGACGATCGGCTCGCGGGAGAGCTCGTCGCGTGCGCCGTCGATCATCTGGCCCCAGCTGCCGTCGACGCCGATGCCGAGCCAGGAGAGCACGGCCTCGGACAGGACGTGGCCCGAGAACATCAGGACGAAAGTGATCACGATCAGGTGCGCGAGGTTCGGCAGGACGTGCCGGACGATGATGCGCGGCTCCGAAACGCCGAGTACGCGCGCCGCTCGAACGAAGTCGAGCTCGCGCAGCTTGAGCGTTTCGGCGCGCGAGAGGCGGGAGAAGCCGACCCAGCTCGTGACGGCGAGGGCGATGCAGACCGAGACCGTGCCCCGCCCCATCGCCATGACGAGCGCGATCAGGAGCAGGAGCCCGGGCATCGATTGCAGCGTGGAGATCAGGAAGAACACGAAATCGTCGAAGCGGCCGCCGAAATAGCCCGCGCCGACGCCGAACAGGAGGGCGAGCGGAATCGCGATCAGGCTCGTCAGCCCGCCGATCAGCAGCGCGACGCGGGCGCCCTTCAGCGCCATGTAGAGCACGTCGCGGCCGATGATGTCGGTGCCGAGCGGGTGGGCTCCCGGCTTGCGCAGCGGACGCCCCCCGTAGAACTCGACGGCCGCGAAGGGTGCGGAATAGCTCGCCTCCGTCGTGTCGAGGAAGATCCGATCGATCAACGAATAGGGCGCGTTCGGCAGGACGCCGACCGCGTCCTCCGGTACGCCGCCCTTCCAGGCGACGGAATCGAGCAGCGCGATCACGAAAAAGACCGCGACCACGCAGAGCGCGATCCGGCGGCGCCGCCAGAGCTCGCTCGCCGCCTCGCGCCAGAAACGGTTGCGCCGGACGACGCGCGCGACGTAGCCGAGCCCTGCCAGCAGCAGGAGCGTCCCGACGTTCGAGACCATGTACGCCTCGATGCCCATCATTTCAGACGCACCCGCGGATCGACGATCCCGTAGGAGATGTCCGTCGCGATCTGGCCCACCACGAAGAGCAGCGAGCCGATGAACACCATCGTTCGCAGGGTGGAGAAGTCGTTCGCCTGGATCGCGTCGACGGTGATCCCGCCGAGGCCCGGAATCCCGAAGAAGGACTCGAGCAGGAGCGAGCCCATGAACAGGAACGGGATCGCGAGGACGACCTGGGTCAGGATCGGGATCATCGCGTTGCGGAGCACGTGGCGCGTCATGATGCGCGCCTCCGAGGCCCCCTTGGCGCGCGCGGTCCGGACGAAATCGCGCGTGCTCTCCTCGATGAAGGCCGTGCGGTAGAAGCGCACGTCGGCGCCGATGCCACCGATCACGCCGACGAGCAGCGGCAGCGCGAGAAAGCGCGGAAGCAGCAGCAGGTCCGGATCGAAGCCCGAGATCGGGAACCAGCGCAGCACCTTCCCGATCAGGAACTGCGCCCCGATGATGTAGAGCAGCATCGAAACGCTCATCGCGAGCACGCAGAGGAAGACGCCCATCCGATCGATGTAGGTCTCGCGAAAGAAGGCGACGAGCAGCGAGAGCGGGATCGATGCGCCGAGCCCCAGGATCAGCAGCGGGACCGTGAGCGCGAGACTCGGAATCATGCCACTGCGGAGGCGATCGACGATCGGAGAGTCGTCGGCATCCGACAGCCCGAAATCGAAGGTCAGCATGCGCCGGTAGTGCTCGAAGAGCAGGTTCTCCTCGAAGTCCTGCCATGGCCAGAGCGGTCGGTCGTAGCCGTGGTTCTGCTTCCACTGCTCGATCACCGCCGGCGGCACCTTCTCCCCGAGTGCCTTGCGAGCGATGTCGTCGGGATCGGTCACCGCGAAGAAGAGCAGGAAGAGCAGGAAGAGGACGCCCAGCACGACGCCGATGCCGTAGCCGAGCCGCCGCAGGACGTAGGCTCCCATCTACTGTCGCTCCTTCAGGTAGGTCCGGATGCCCGGCGCGACGACGAGGACGGCCACCGCCAGCAGCACGTAGAGCGGCCACACGACGGGCTGGTTCCAGGCACGGCGCCGCTCGGCGCGCTGCTCGACGTCGATGTCGAGATATTGATAGGTCGGGATCGAGAGGCCCGATGGCTTCACGTTCGCGAGCCAGCCGTGCCGCAGCAGGTAGTCCTCCCGGACCATCAGCTCGATCCACGGTCGCTCGTCTTCGAGGATCGCGATCATCTCCCGGATCTTCGCGAGCCGCTCGGGCCCGTTCTCCATGACCTTCATCTCGAGGAAGAGCGCGTCGAAGCGATCGTCCGAGAAGTTCGCGTAGTTCGGACCGCCGTTCGTGCTGTTGCGCATCGCCGACCAGAACAGGAAGAGGAAGTTCTCGGGATCGGGGTAGTCGGCGCCCCAGCCGAACTCGAAGATCTGGTGGGCGCCGTTGCGGAGCTTGTCCTGGAACTGGTTGTAGGTCACGGCTTCGATGCGCACGTCGAGGCCGAGCTTCTTCCAGGCGTTCGTGTAGAACTGGTGCTGGATCAGGCCGGCAGTCGTCGTGTTGTAGGAGTCGAAGGTGAGACGCAGGGCTTCGCCGGTCGCGGGATCGACGCCGCCCGGGTAGCCGGCACGGGCGAGGATCGCGCGGGCACGGTCGAGATCGGGCTGGCGGTAGGGATTGCGGTAGTCCGGGTCGTGACCGTAGATGTTGGGCGGGATCGGAGACTGGGCCGGAAGGCCCCGACCGTTGCTGAAGATGCGCAGGAACTCCTCGGCGTCGATCGCGAGGCTCATCGCCTGGCGGAGCATCCGATTGCGCGTGCGCGCTGCGGCATCGACCCCCTTGCCGACGACCGGGTCGTCCATGTTGAAGCCGAGGAAGAAGACGGTCGGTGAGATCTCCTTGTCGAGGGCGATGCCGAGGGCCTGCATCTCGGGGGTCAGCCTGCCGTTCTGGATCACCGTATCGAAGTTCTCGGCGACGATGCCCGAGTTGTCGTAGTAGCCCTGCATGAACTTGTTGAAGCGCGGAAGATCTTCCTTCTCGCGCCGCATCTCGATGCGCTCGATCATCGGGAGCGGCCGGCCGGCGCTCTCGAGGCGCCCCGCCGCGCGATCGCGCTCCTCCCCCTCCGAGGGATAGGTCGCGCCCGGTGCACGCCATTCCGGATGCCGGACGCCGTACCAGTTCGCGGATTTTTCGAGCACGAAGATCGCCCGCTTGTCGTAGCGCGTCAGCTGGAACGGGCCGGAGCCGACGGGATGATCGTCGAAGCGCGGCCGGCCGTCTTCGCCGTCGTACCAGGCGATCGCCTCCCAGGGCACGGGGGCGGAGAACTCCATCGCGAACCAGTATTTGATCTGTGGATAGGGGCGCGCGAGGGTGATCTCGAGGATCGAATCCGAAGGCGCACTCACGCCGGCGATCGGACCCACGAGGCGATACTGCTCGTGAACGGGCAGCGCGGCGAACGCGGGCTCCGAGGCGCGCCTTGCCGCGAGCCGCTCGCCGAAGGCCTGGAAATCCTCGACGTTGGAGAAGGGCTCGACGACCGGGCTGCCGACCTTCGGATCGGCGATGCGCGCGAGGGAGAAGGCGAAGTCCGCGGAAGTGATCGCCCGGGTGCGCGCACCGGGTGCCGAGAGCTCGAAGCAGGGATCGTCGTGGAAGAGCAGATCCGGGCGCAGCTCGAAGCGCCAGCGCGATCGCCCCCCGCCGAGATCGGTCACCTCGGGTAGCGCGGCCGCGAGGCCCGGGATCAGCTCGAGCGGGCGCTTCAGGAAGTGGTATTCGAGCAGCGTGTCGTAGACGGCGCCGGTGATGGCGTGCTCGCGCTGGGAGTAGGCGACCGCCGGATCGAGGCTCTTCGGGGCGTCGACGAAGGAGCCGTAGAGCACCTTCGAGGTGGCATCCGACGGCGGGTACGGATCGTTTCCGCAGCCCGTGACGAGCACGGCGAGACCACCGAGCCCGCACAGCACGAGGCGCGCGAAGGATGCGGACCGCACGTTCGAAGCTCCCCCTCGTCCCGATCGCCGGCGCGAAGCGCCCGGGCGACCGCCCCCCGTGATGCCTACCAGGCGCCGCCCTGCCCCGCCCGGCGTTCGGGCAGCCGGAAGAGCCGATCGGGCAGATCCGTCGCCAGCATGACGCGGTTCCACGCAAATCGCGCCTGCGACCCGACGCCCGGCGAGTCGATCGTCACGCTGTTCGGAAACTCGACCCGCTCCGCCCCCTCGCCGATCGCCCCGTAATCCTCGAAGCGCGCGCGGAAGCGCAGCGCGCCCGCGGCGTCGTAGGCCCGCAGCTCGACGAGGTGCCCGGCGGGATCGAAGAGGAAGGCATCACCGCCCCGGGCCAGATCACCGGCTTCGGCGAAGCAGGCCGCGTCGAGCCAGCCCCGTTCAGGCTCGGCCGGACAATCGGGCCGCGGGGCCCCGAGACCGTTCGCGAAAGCGATGCCGATGTGATCCGCCGGCTCGAGCCAGACCGCCGCCCGCGCGCTTCCCGAGCGCGGGCGCGGCGCGCCCAGCAGGATGCCCACCGCCTCCGCGACCTCGACGTCGACCTTCGCGAGCTCCCAGAGCAGCGAAGGCACGAGCGGTCCCTCCTCCATCTCGCCCGTCGATGCATCGTAGAACCCGTAACGCCGACCATCGCTGACGATCACCGCCGCGAGCTGCTCGAACAGTCCGATCACCTCGAAGCGCAGGCGCGCGGGGCGCTCGACCACGATGCGCTGGGGCCGGTTCAACTTGAAATCGGGGCCGGCGAGCGCGACGCGCGCGGAGCCCCGCAACCCGGTGCGCGCGGCGGAGGCGGCGAGATAGGCCTCGACGACGCGATTGGCCCGGGCATCGTCGATCGGCAGGGGCGCCCCCTGCAGCATGCCCGGCGGCGCGCTCGTTCGGCAGGCGACGGTCGCGCACGCGAGGGCCGTCACGAGAAGAGCGAGGATCCCAGCGGAGGACCGCCGCGAACCCGCTGCCTTCACGGGGCCCCGTCCGAACGCGGCGGGCGCCCGAGCTCCCGGCGCAGGCGATCGATCTTCTCGAACAGGTCGGGCTGCTCCGACGCGCGGAACGCCTGCCCGGCGGCTTCTTCGTAGTATTCGAGCGCCCGGGCCTTCTCGCCGCGCAGCAGGTGGACGTCGCCCAGATGCTCGGAGACGACCGGATCTCCGCCCGTCAGCTTCGCCGCCTCGAGCAGCTGCTTGCGCGCGCGCTCGAGCAGCGCGAGCGCCTCGTCCTTGCGGGCGGCCTCGAAATGCATCTCGGCCATCTTGTAGTAGACCCAGCCGAGGCTGTCGGTGATGTAGCCGTCGTCCGGAGACAGGGCGAGCGCGCGGCGGATCATCGTCTCCGCCTCGTCGAGGTTCTCACCCCGCTCAGCCCAGGAATAACCGATGTAGTTCAGCGCAGCGGCGTTCTTGGGATCGAGCTCGAGCACCTTCTGCATGTGGCGGAGCGATTCGTCGACGCGCTGGCGCGCACCCTCGACGACGCCGAGCTGGTAGTAGACCGCGGCGTCCTCCGCCGTGCCGTCCAGCAGCACCTCGAGGCGCGTCACCGCGAGGTCGTGCTCGCCCAGCGCGGAGAGCAGCCCCGCCGCCCGCAGATCGAGGGCCCGCTCGGGCGCGACCGCCCGCAGCCGCTCGATCTCGTCGAGGGCCTGGGCGAGCTTGCCCTGGCTCTCGAGCACGAAGGAGATCTGGACGCGCGCCTCGACATAACGCGGATCGCCCGCCGGAATCCGATCGAAGACCTCGATCGCCCCGGCGTCGTCGCCCGCGGCCCGCCGGATCTGGCCCACCGCGATCGCGAGCTCCGAATCCCCCGGTGATCGCGCCAGGATCTGCTCGAGCCGCTCGGCGGCCGATTCGTAGCGCCCGGACGCGAACTCGAGGGAAGCGAGCCGGCGCAGGGCGTTCAGGTCGTCGGGATAGGCGTGCACGATCCGGCCGAAGGTCTCCATCGCCGCCGGAACGTCGTTGGCATCGATCTGGGCCTGGCCGAGCCGCTGAAGGACTCCGTAATGGTTCGGATGTTCTTCGAGCAGCTCACGGTAGATGGCGATCTCGCCGGCGCGATCGCCGCGTGTGTGCTCCAGCTGCGCGAGGCGCATGTAGAGCAGGAAATGGCCGGGGAAGCGTTCGAGACCATCGCGCAGGGCCTGCTCCGCTGCCGCGTACTCCTGCCGCGCTTCGTAGACCGAGACGAGCGCGAGCAGCCCGCGGAGCTGGTCCGGCTCGAGCGCCATGAGCTTCTTTGCGAGCGCCTCGGCCTCGGCGAGATCCTGGCGCTCGATCGCGACCTGATGCAGGGCGAAGGTCGCATCGGCATCGATCGGCTCGCCGTCCTCGCGGCGCAGGACGCGGTCCAGCCCGTCGAAGTCGCGGCGCAGGTTGTAGAGGCGGCCGAGGAAGAGCCGGGTCGAGATCGACGAGGGATCGAGCTCGAGCGCGTGCTCCGCCTCGCGGAGCGCGCCGTCGACGTCGTCGAGCTGCCAGGAGAGCCGCGCCAGACGATCGTGGAGGAAGGCAGCGCCCGGATCCTTGCCGACCGCACGGGCGTAGGCCGCCCGCGCCTGCTCGAAATCGCCCTCGGCCTGGGCGAGCTCGGCGACGAGCACGTCGTAGTCGGCCGCGCGATCCGGCCTTTCGATCCGAAGCGCAGGCCCGCCCGCCGGACGCACGGGGGCGGGCCCGGTCGATGCACACCCGGCCCCGACGACGACGCAGAAGAACGTCGCCAGCACGACCCGGATCGATCGATCACGCTTCAATGAGATCCGCCTTGCACGCGGGGCGCCGTCGCCTCGCCTTCGGCCAGCCGGGCTAGCCGATGTAGCCGTGCTTCTGCAGATAGGTGACCAGCGCCGCGACACTCTGATCGACCGTCTGCCCGTTGGTGTCGAGCACGACCTCGGGACTCTTCGGCTCTTCGTAGGGCGCGGAGATGCCCGTGAAATCCTTGATCTCGCCGGCGCGCGCCTTCTTGTAGAGGCCCTTCACGTCGCGGCTCTCGCAGGTGTCGACCGAGGCCTGCACCCACGCCTCGATGAAATCGCCCGCGCCCATGATCTTGCGCACCGCGTCGCGGTCGGCGCGATAGGGCGAGATGAAGGACGTGAACACGATGATGCCGGCGTCCGTGAAGAGCTTCGAGACCTCGCCGATGCGGCGGATGTTCTCGGTCCGATCCTCGGGCGAGAAGCCGAGGTTGGCGTTGAGGCCGTGGCGGATGTTGTCGCCGTCGAGGATGTAGGTGAGGCGGCCCTTCTGGGCGAGGGCCTTTTCGGCGGCGACGGCGATCGTCGACTTCCCCGAACCGGAGAGACCCGTGAGCCAGATGGTGCAGCCGCGCTGGCCCAGCAGCTTCTCACGATCCTGGCGGCTCACCTGACCGGCGTGCCAGGTGATGTTGGTCGACTTCGATTCGCTCACGGAAGGACTCCTCATGGATTGTCCACTCGGGACAGGCAGTTCGAGATGGCGGCCCGGGGGCGTCCTCTCTGGACGCCGGCGGAACGGGCGGCCGGCACTATAGCCACGGCTGCCCGGAACCGCTTTGGGGCGCGGGGCCGACTTCGGTCCGGGGAGCCGGGCGCGGCGCTGGCCCCGGGGGCCGATTCACGCGGCGGGCGACTGCCGGGCGACCGCCTCGACCACGCTCGCGACGGCGACGTCGACATGCTGTGGTGTCGTCCCACGCCCGAGGCCGAAGCGCAGGGACGCCTTCGCCTGTGCCGTCGTCCGTCCGAGCGCGAGGAGCACGGGGCTCGGCTCGGGCAGCGCCGAGCTGCAGGCCGAGCCCGAAGAGACCGCGATGCCCGACAGATCCGCGAGCAGCCGGTCGCCATCGATGCCCTCGAAGGAGACGTTGAGGTTGCCGGGCAGACGGGCCTCGGGATGGCCGTTCAGGTGCACGCGGCCGGGAAGCGCCTGGCAGAGGCGGTCGAAGAGCGTCGTGCGCAGCCGCAGGAGCCGGGCGGCTTCGGCGGCACGCTCGGCGAGGCAGAGTTCGAGGGCGCGCGCGAAGCCGACGATCGAGGCGACCGGGAGCGTGCCCGAGCGCAGGCCGCCTTCATGGCCGCCGCCGTATTGGCGCGGCTCGAGGCGAAGGCGCGGGCGGCCCGTCTTGCGAACGACGAGGCAGCCGACGCCCTTCGGCCCGTAGAGCTTGTGGGCGGAGACCGAGAGCAGATCGATGCCGTCGCGGGCGGCGGCGAGATCGATCCGGCCGACCGCCTGGGCCGCATCCGTATGGAACGGGATGCCGCGCTCGCCGCAGAGCGCCGCGATCTCGCGGATCGGCTGGAGCACACCGATCTCGTTGTTCGCCGCCATGATCGAGACGACGAGCGTCTCGTCCTGCAGCCGCTCGGCGACGGCGGCGGGATCGACGCGGCCCTGCGCGTCGACCTCGAGGAACTCGACGGGATGTCCCCGGCGCGCGAGGGCGCGGCAGGGATCGAGGACGGAGGGGTGCTCGGTCACCGCCGTCACGACCGGCCGGCGCCCGCGATCGGCGTCGGCGAGGCCGAGCAGCGCGAGGTTGTTGCTCTCGGTGGCGCCGCTGGTGAAGACGATCTCCGAGGGATCCCGGGCGCCGAGGCCTTCGGCGATCCGCTCGCGGGCGCCGTCGACGGCGGCGGCGGCGCGCCAGCCGTAGACGTGGGTCTGGCTGGCGGCGTTTCCGAACGACTCGCGCAGCCAGGGCAGCATCGCCTCGAGCACGCGCTCGTCGAGGGGCGTCGTGGCGTGGTGGTCGAGGTAGATCGGATCCGGGCGACGGCTCAAGCCGCGCTCATGCCGCGAAGGACTGGCCGCAGCCGCAGGTATTCGAGGCGTTCGGGTTCTGGATCTTGAAGCCCGATTCCTGGAGCGTGTCGATGAAGTCGAGGCGCGATCCGACGAGATAGAGGGCGCTCTTCTCGTCGACGATCACGCGGACGCCGTCGGCCTCGATCTCGTGGTCGATCTCGCGCACGACGTCGTCGAAGGAGAGCTGATACTGGAGCCCGCTGCAGCCGCCGCCCACGACCTTCATGCGCAGGCCATGGCTCGCGATCTTGCCGTCTTCTTCGAGCAGCGAGCGGATGCGGGTAGACGCTTCTTTCGTGACTTCGATCATCGCAGGACCTCCGAACCGGGGCGCCCGGAATGCGGACCTTAGCAGCTCGCGCCGGGCGGGGCCGAGGATCCATCGGCCAGCCGCGGCGAGAGCCACAGGAAGATCTCGCGGTTGCCCTTGGGGCCCGGCACCCGACTGTCGACCCGGCCCCGTTCTTCCCGCCCGAGCGCCCGGCCGGCCCGGGCGATCCGGTCCGCCGCGCCGATCCGCAGGGCGTCGTCGCGCACCACCCCGCCCTTCCCGACCTGCTCCCGCCCGACCTCGAATTGCGGCTTCACGAGCAGCAGCAGCTCGGCATCCGGCGCGCAGGCGTCGATCGCCGGGAGCACGATCTCGAGCGAGATGAACGAGACGTCGCCGACCACGAGCCCGAAGCGATCGCTGAAATCCGCCGGCGCGAGATGGCGGGCGTTCACGCCCTCGCGCACCTCGACCCTCGGATCGAGCAGCAGGCGCGAGTGCATCTGACCATGGCCGACGTCGACGGCGACGACCCGGACGGCGCCGCGCTGAAGCAGGCAATCCGTGAAGCCCCCCGTCGAGGCGCCGACGTCGAGGCAGACGCGGCCGCCCGGATCGATGCCGAGATCATCGAGGGCGGCGGCGAGCTTCTCCCCGCCGCGCGAGACGAAGGGCCTTGCCCCGCCCTTGAGACGCACCACCCGCTCCGGTGCGATCCGCGTCCCCGGCTTGTCGCAGGGCACGTCGTCGACGAGCACGCGCCCCGAGAGCACGAGCGCCTGCGCAGCGCTGCGGCTCTCGGCGAAGCCTTCGCGCAGGACGCGCTCGTCGAGGCGTTCGGATTTCTCCCGGCGCCCGGGCCGCCCGTGCGCGCCCGTGGCGGGATCGGCGGGGGACGTCAGGGCGTCTTCGCTCGCGCGTGGGCGGCGAGTGCCGCGACCGCCGCGCGGATGTCGGCGGCGGCGATGCCGACGGTCTCCGCGGTCTCGCCGTGCTCGATCAGCGCGTCGGGCACGCCGAGCGTGCGCACCGGCACCTCCACCCCCTCGGCCGCGAGCAGCTCGAGCACCGCGCTGCCGAATCCGCCCTGGAGCGCGTGTTCCTCGACCGTCACGAGCACGCGGCAGCGGCGCGCGAGGGCGAGGATCTTCTCGCGGTCGAGGGGCTTCACGAAGCGCGCGTTCAGGACGGCACAGGCGATGCCCTCGGCGGCGAGCTCGGCGGCCGCCTCGAGCGCGGGATGCGCGGTCGTGCCGATCGCGAGGATCGCCGCATCCCCGCCGTCGCGCAGCAGCTCGCCGCAGCCGATCGCGAGGGGCTTCACGTCGGGATCGAGGGCGATGCCGAAGCCCGCGCCGCGCGGGAAGCGCACCGCCGCCGGCCCGGGATATTCGATGGCGGTCCGCAGCAGATGCTGCAGCTCGTTCTCGTCCTTCGGCGCCATCACGAGGGCGTTCGGCAGCATGCGGAAGTAGGCGAAGTCGTAGAGGCCCTGATGGGTCGCGCCGTCGGCGCCGACGAGGCCCGCGCGGTCGAGGGCGAAGGTGACGTCGAGGTTCTGCAGGCAGACGTCGTGGACGACCTGGTCGTAGGCGCGCTGCAGGAAGGTCGAATAGATCGCGACGACGGGCTTCATGCCCTCGGCGGCGAGGCCCGCGGCGAAGGTCACGGCGTGCTGCTCGGCGATGCCGACGTCGTAGAAGCGTTTGGGCAGGGCCCGTTGGAAGCGGTCGAGGCCCGTGCCCGAGGCCATCGCGGCGGTGATCGCGACGATGCGTTCGTCTTCGCGGGCGAGGCGGATCAGCGTATCGGCGAACACGTTGGTGTAGGTCGGCGGAGCCTTGCGCGTCGGCGCGAACTTGCCGGACTCGACGTCGAACTGGCCGACGCCGTGGTATTTGAGCGGATCGGCTTCGGCGGGCGCGTAGCCGTGGCCCTTCTCGGTGATCGCGTGGATCAGGACCGGCCCGGAGCCCTGGGCGACCATCTCCTTGACGTTCTCGAGTGTCTCGAGCAGGACGTCGAGGCGATGCCCCTGGATCGGGCCGACATAACGGAAGCCCAGCGCCTCGAAGAGCAGGCCCGGCGAAAAGAAGACCTTGAGCGACTCCTCGGCCTTGCGGGCCCAGTGGAGCATGTCGCCGGGCATGCCCGAGAGGAACTCGCGCGCCCAGCCCTTCATGCGCCGCACGAGCGGCGCGGAGAGCTTGCGCGAGAGATACGAAGAGAGCGCGCCGACGTTGGGGTCGATCGACATCTCGTTGTCGTTGAGGACGACGATGAGATTCTTCTCGCCGATGTGGCCGGCGTGATTGAGGGCCTCGAAGGCCATGCCCGCGGTCATCGCGCCGTCGCCGATCAGCGCGATCACGACACCGGGCTCGCCCAGATGATGTTTGGCGCGTGCCATGCCGAGCGCCGCCGAGATCGAGGTTCCGGCGTGGCCTGCGCCGAAATGATCGTATTCGGATTCGGTCCGGCGCAGGAACTTCGACATGCCCCCGCGCTTGCCGATCGAATCGAAGTCCTGGCGGCGCCCCGTCAGCATCTTGTGGGGATAGCCCTGATGGCCGACGTCGAGGATGAAGCGGTCCTGCGGCGTGTCGAAGACGTAGTGGATCGCAGTGATCAGCTCGACGGCGCCCAGTGACGAGGCGAGATGACCGCCCGTCTGCGAGACCCGCGCGAGGATCTCCGCGCGAATCTCGTCCGCGACCTGCTGCACCGCCTCGCGCGGGAGCTTGCGCAGATCCGAAGGGCGCTCGATGCCGTAGAGGAGCTTCTCCGGTTCGTTCTCGCTCATCTGCTCCTCCGCACCGCGAAGCGCGCGAGCTCCGCCAGCGGGACCGCCCGCTCGCCCCATCCGTCGATCTGCCCGAGCGCCCGCTCGATCAGACCCTGTGCCCCCGAGCGCGCATCGCCCTGGCCCTGCAGGCGCAGAATGCTCGCCGCCTCTTCGCTGTCCGCGTCGAGCAGGTCGTCCGCGATCTGGAAGGCGACCCCGACGTCGCGGGCGAAGGCCTCGAGCCGCTCCCGCTCTTCGTCGTTCGCACCGCCGAGCATCGCGCCGCCCACGATCGCGGCCTGGAAGAGCGCCGCGGTCTTGCGCTCGTGGATGGATGCTAGGCGGGTGTGGTCGGTTCCGCCGCCCGCGGCGATCCCGCGACTCCCGGCATTCGCGGCGCTTCCGTCGCTTCCGACACTTCCGGCGCTCACGCTCGCACCCCGGCTCGACGCGTCCGCCTCGAAGGCGAGATCGTCGTGCTGACCGCCGACGAGCCCCCGCGCGCCGATCGCCCGGGCGAGCCGACCCACCGCGAACATCAGCCGGGCCGGATCACCACCCGGCAGCGCCTCGGCAAGCACGGCGAACGCCTCGCTCTGGAGCGCGTCGCCGGCGAGCACCGCCGTCGCTTCGTCGTAGGCGACGTGGACCGTCGGCCGGCCGCGGCGCAGCGCGTCGTCGTCCATGCAGGGCAGATCGTCGTGGACGAGGGAATAGGTATGGACGAGCTCCACGGCGACGGCGAGCGGCAGGGCAGCCGCCGCCTGCCCACCCACGGCCTCGGCCGCGGCGAGGGCGAAGACCGGTCGCAGCCGCTTGCCGCCGGGAAAGACCAGATGGCGCATCGCGCCGAGCAGGCTCGCCGGAACGGCGTCGACCGATCCGTCGAAGCGCGCGGCGAGCGCCGCGTCGATCATCGGGATCCGTTCGGCCATGTAGGATTCGACGTCCAAGGCGCCTCTCACGCTCTCACTCTTCGTCGTCGTCGACGTCGTCGTCGGGATCCGCGTCCGTTCCCGTCTCGAAGCGCTCCACCCGGGCCGCTGCGCCATCCGCGCGCTCGGCCATCAGGATCTCGATCCGCCGCTCGGCGGCTGCGAGCGTCGCCGCACAGCGACGCGACAGCGCGACGCCTTCCTCGAAGGCTTCGAGCGCCTGCTCGAGCGGGAGGTCCCCCGACTCGAGCCGCGCGACGACCCCTTCGAGCGCTTCCAGAGCCGACTCGAAAGACACGGCGGCCGGCGCAGCCTGCGACTCGCCGCTCTGGCCCGCGCTGCCCTCGCTCCGCCTGGATCTGGCCATGAAGCGCCGACTCTAACGGCGGCGTCCTGCGGCGTCAACGCGGCGAAACGCGCGAACTAGCTGAAACACCATGGGTTTTTCGACCGGGGGCCTCAGGCCGGATCCGGCTCGCTCGTCTCGACCCGCGCGCGCAGGCGCCCGGCGGCGAGTCGGACGTCGATCCGATCCTCCGGCTGCACGTCGCCGGCCGACCGCACGATGCGCCCGTCGTCGGCCCGGCGGACGAGTGCGAAGCCGCGGGCGAGCACACCGAGGGGCGACAGTGCCTCGAGGCGTGCCGCCGATTCCCCGAACTGCCGGCGGCTGCGTTCGAGCCGGCGCAGGATCGCGACCTCGGCCGCCGTGCGCGCCCGCGCCTCCCGGGCCCGGGCGCGCTCGATGCGGGCCTGCGGGCTGCGGGCCGAGAGCGCTTCCACGCCGTGGGCGAGGCGCGCCCGGGCGCGCTCGACGCGGCCGCCGATCCATCCGAGCAGCCGGCGCCGGTCCCGTTCGACGGCCCGGGCGAGGGCCTCGCGATCCGGGGTCGCGAGCATCGCCGCCGCCGAAGGCGTCGCCGCCCGGGCATCGGCGACGAGATCCGCGATCGTGACGTCGGTTTCATGCCCGACGCCGGCGACGACGGGAACGGGCGAAGCCAGCACGGCCCGCGCGACGCGCTCGCTGTTGAACGCCTGCAGATCTTCGAGCGAGCCGCCGCCGCGAACGAGCAGCACGACGTCGATCTCGGGCTCCCGGCCGATGCGCGCGAGGGCGGCGGCGATCTCCGCGGGCGCCGACTCCCCCTGGACGAGGCACGGCGCGATCAGGATCGGGATCGCCGGAAACCGCCGCCCCGTCACCTCGAGCACGTCGCGGATCGCCGCGCCGGTCGGCGAGGTCACGACCCCGATGCGACGCGGATGGACGGGAATCGTGCGCTTGCGCGCCGGATCGAACAGGCCCTCCGCCTCGAGCCGGCGCCGCAGCTGCTCGAAGGCGAGCTGCAAGGCGCCGACGCCCCGCGGCTCGACCCCGCGCACGATCAGTTGAAGATCGCCGCGCGCGGCATAGATCGAGACCTCCGCCTCGACCACGACCTCGAGCCCTTCCTCGAGCTCGAAGCGCAGGCGCCCGGCGTTGCCGCGAAACAGCGCCGCGCGGATCTGGCCGTCCTCGTCCTTCAGCGTGAAATAGGCATGGCCCGAGCGGGCCGCATGGAGATTGCTGATCTCGCCCATCACGAGCACGCGGCCGACGTGATGCGCGAACAGCCCCGACAGCCCCGCGAGCAGCTGGCCCACACCGAGGATCGGCCGCTCGGCGACCCCCGTCGGTGTCGGCCTCGAAGAACGCACCGGCCTCAGTTCGGCGTCGAGGCCGCGGGCGTCGCATCCGGCGCCGGCGCCTTCGCGACCGCGGCCGGATCGGCGCGCAGATCGCGCAGGTCCTCGAAGTATTGCCAGGCCTTCAGGACCTCGATCGCGCGGGCGAGCTGGACGTCGACGGGCTTCTCCGCGGGCGCGGCATCGCCGGACGCCTGCGCGTCGCCGTCGGCCCCGTCGTCATCCGTCGCTGGCGCATCTTCCGGGCTCCCGGCGCCGCCCGGAGCGGCGCGGCGGATCGGCTCCGGCGCGCGCGTCGCCCGGCCCTTCGCGTCGCGCTGGGTGAAGTGGTTGTCGAGATCGCTCTCGCGCATGCGCCGGCGATTCGGCAGGCCGAGCTCGGCCGGCGCGGCGGGATCGACCTCGATGTCGGGCGTGATGCCGACCTCCTGGATCGAGCGCCCGGCCGGGGTGTAGTAGAGCGCGGTCGTGAGGCGCAGACCCGCGCCGCCCTCGAGCGGATAGACCGTCTGCACCGAGCCTTTGCCGAAGGTCGGCTTGCCGAGCACGATCGCGCGATGCCGGTCCTGGAGGGCGCCGGCGACGATCTCCGACGCGGACGCACTGCCCTCGTTCACGAGCACGACGATCGGATACTCGCCGCCGCGCACCGCGGCATCCGAACGGTACTCCGTGCGCTCGCTCGCGTTGCGGCCCTGGGTGTAGACGACGAGGCCTTCGGGCAGCCAGTGATCCGCCATCTCGACGGCCTGGTTCAGCAGCCCGCCCGGGTTGTCGCGCAGATCGACGACGAGCCCCGCGAGCGGCGCGCCGTTCTTCTCGGCGAGGCGATCGAGCTGCGCACCGACGTCCTGGCTCGTGCGCTCCTGGAAGGACGAAACGCGCAGATGCCCGATGCCCGGCTCGACCAGCTCCGAGCGGACCGACGCGACCGTCACCGTGTCGCGCTTGATGTCGTAGCGCTTCGGCTCGCTCAGGCCTTCGCGCAGGATGTAGATCGTGATCGAGCTGCCCTTGCGACCGCGCATCAGGGCGACCGCTTCGCCGAGGGACATCTGCGCCGTCTCGCGGCAGGGCTCCGTCCAGTCCGCGGGCTTCTCCGTCGGACAGATCGAGCTGATCCGATCGCGGGCCTTGATGCCGGCGCGCTGGGCGGGGGTGCCCTCGATCGGCGACACGACCTCGATGTAGTCGCCGGTCGCCTTCGAGATCTCGATGCCGAGGCCGTGGAACTCGCCCTTCGTCTCGACCTGCATCTCGTCGAACTCGGTCGGCTCCATGAACGAGGAATGGGGATCGAGGCCCTGGAGCAGGCCCTTCATCGCGCTCTGCAGCAGCACGTGCTCGTCGACCTCTTCGACGTAATGACCGCGGACGAGCTCGAGGATGCTCGTGAAGAGCGAGAGGTCCTCGTAGCGCTGGGCGCTGAGGGCGCCGTCCGCGGCGCTATCGGCCGTGAGCGCGGCGCGGGGCGAGGGTTCGGCCTGGCCGACCAGACTCGTCGCCGCGATCGCGACGGCCACACCGCAGGCGAAGGGAGCCAGGAAAGTCGAGGGACGTCGCGTCTTCAAGGGTGCATGCGCTCCGAATGGGGATCCGCGCAGACCGTAGCAGGCGCGGACCGGTGGGACGCGGCGCGTCCGATTCGCCTGCGCATCAATCACTGCGCAGCCAGGGCACCGGATCGATCGGGCTGCCCTGCCGACGCAGCTCGAAGTAGAGGCTCGGCCCGCCGAGCGAGCCGGTCTCGCCGACCGTGCCGATCGGCTGACCGGCGAGCACGACGTCGTCGACCGCCACCTGGATCTCGTCGAGATGCCCCGAGACGGTGTGATAGGCGTCGCCATGGTCGATGATCACGATCCGGCCGTAGCCGCGGAACCAGCCGGCGAAGCGGACGATGCCGCGGGCCACGCTCCGCACGGGAACGCCGGCCTCCGCCGCAAACTCGACACCGCTGCGAAAGGTCTCGGTCTGGAACTCCGGATCGACGACGCGCCCGAACCTCTGCGCCACCCGCGCCGCGACGGGCGGGAGCAGCGTGCCGCGCTCGAGCCCGGCGGGCGCCCCGCCCGGAATGCTCGAGCCGTCCCCGGCCGCCGCGCGCTGCTCGCGACCGAGCCCCTTGATCGTCGCCTCGAGGGCCTGGGCCGCCTGCTCGAGCTCGACGAGCAGCCGGCGCTCGACGGTCCGGTCGCGCCGGACATTGGCCAGGATCGAGGCCTTGCTGCGCCGCTCCCGATCGAGGGAGGCGACGAGGCCCGTCAACCGGACGGAAGCCTCTTCCCGGCGCTCGACGAGCGCCTGCGCCTCGCTCTCGAAAGCGGCGAGCGTGTCGCGTTCGCCGGCGAAGCGCGCGACCAGATCGGCGTCGTGGCGCACGAGCATGCGGAGCGCCCCCGCGCGGGCGAGCAGATCCGGCAGCGACTGCGCCGCGAACAACACGCGCACCGGCCCGATCTCGCCGCCGCGGTACAGCGCGACCGCCCGCGCCGCGAGCGCGCGCTGCGTGCGGGCGAGCCCTTCGCGCGCCGCCTCGAGTCGCGGACGCACCGCCTCGAGCTTCGCCCGGGCCTCGCCGACTTCGCGCCGCGCCGCGTTGCGCTGGCGGGTCACCTCGGCGAGGCGCCGATCGACGCCTTCGAGCTCTTCGAGGATCGTGCGTTCCGAGGCCTCGTGGCCCGTCACCCGCTCGCGGCTCTGCTCGATCTTCTCGCGGAGCCCTTCGAGCTGCTCGGCCCGATCGGCGGCGGTCGCCGGCGCCGCGAGCGCGAGAACGAGGGAGAGGCCGAGGGAGCGCGAGAGGGCGAGCGCGAGGAGCCGGGCCATCGCCGCCGCGCGCGCGGCCGCCTTCACGAATTGCCCCGCCAGCCGATCATCGCCGTGATCGACCCGAGCAGGCCGAGCAGCGCCCCCGCCGAGACCAGCAGGATCGATTCGCCGGCCGTGAAGAACCCGAGCTCGGCCTTGCCGAGCAGGAGCTCGAGTCCGTAGCGGAGCTGCGGCAGCAGCAGCTCGTAGGTCGCGAGCAGGATCGCGAGGGCGAGCAGGCCGCCGAGCAGGCCCTGGATCGTGCCCTCGAGCAGGAAGGGCACGCGCACGAAGGTCCGGCTCGCGCCGACGAGGGCGAGGATGTCGAGCTCGTCACGGCGTGCGTAGACCGCGAGCCGGATCGTGTTCGCGACGATCAACAGCGCCGCGAGGCCGAGCACCGCGCCGAGCCCGAGGGCGAGCCCGCGCACGAGGGAGATCGCGCGGCCATAGCCCTCGATCCAGTCCTGGCCGTAGGCGAGCTCGTCGATGCCGGGCAGCGCCGCGAGCTTCTCCTCGAGAGCGTCGATCGCGGCCTTCGTCCGCGCCTGCGGCGCGAGCGTGATCTCGACCGAGGCGGGCAGCGGATTCTCGGCGAGCCCCGCGAGCAGCTCGGCGCTGCCGGCGATCCGCTCGAAACGCACGAGCGCCTCCTCGCTGTCGATCAGCGCGACGGCCGCGACGCCCTCTTCCTCCGCGACGCGATCGGCGAGCGCCTGCTGGGCGTCGGCGGCGAGGTCCGGCTCGAGATAGGCGGTCAGCACGAGCTCGCTCCCGAACTCGTCGAGCAGCCCCGCCATGTTCGCGACGAGCAGCGAGGCGCTCCCGATCAGGACGAGCACGACGGCGATGGTCAGGATCGCGAGCAGGCTCGTCGTGCTCGCCTGGCGGATGCCGCGGGCCGCGTTCGCGCAGGCGATCCCGATCAGGATCAAGACCCGGTTCACGCGCCGCCCCCCCGCTCGATCCCCGCCGTCGCCGGGACGTCCTCGGCGACGCGGCCGCCGTCGAGGCGCAGCACGCGCTTGCCGTAGCGCTCGATCAGGGAATGGTCGTGGGTCGCGACGATGACGGTCGTGCCCCGGGTCGAAGCCGAGGCGATCAGATCCATGATCTCGAGCGTGAGCTCGGGGTCGAGATTTCCGGTCGGCTCGTCGGCGAGCAGGATCTCGGGCTCGTTGACGAGCGCCCGCGCGAGGGCGACGCGCTGCTGCTCGCCGCCGGAGAGCGAGCGCGGATGATGAAAGCGGCGGTGCTGCAGCCCGACGGATTTCAAAAGCTGGAAGACCCGCGTGCGCGCCTCCCGGCGCGGCGTGCCGACGACGTCGAGCGCGAGCCGGACGTTCTCTTCCACCGTGCGGTCGTCCAGCAGCTTGAAATCCTGGAACACGACGCCGACCCGCCGCCGCAGCGCCGGAATCGCGCTCGCCCCGAGCCGCGCGACGTTGCGCCCGAGCACGACGATCTGCCCCTCGCTCGGCCGCTCGGCCGCGAAGATCAGCTCGAGCAGCGTCGTCTTGCCGGCGCCCGAAGAGCCGGTCAGGAACACGAACTCGCCGCGGCGGATCTCGAGCGAGACGTCGTGCAGCGCGTACTGGCCCGCCATGTAGGACTTGGAGACGTGGTACATGCGCACCGGCGACTCGCCGGGCGCGCTCGTCATGCGTCGCCTCAACCGCTCTTCCTCGCGGCCCGCTTCCCCATGACATCCGCCTTCAAGAATCCGTCCTCACAACCCGGCCCGCGCACGGCCCCGGCTCACGGCTTGGGCTGGCGCTTTCGCTTGCGGGCGTTCTCGACGAGATAGTCGAGCACGACCTCGTCGAGCGGCTTTTCGGAGACCACACGATCGCCGAACACGCGCGCGAGGCCCGAGGTCGTCTCCCGCGCCGGCGGATTCACCACCGTGCGCTCGGCGGCGCCCCGCGCCGGAGCCGACGCAGATCCGGATGCAGACGTGGATGCCGATGCGGATCCCGAGGCCGAGGCGGATGCAGCCGGGGGGATCGTCGCCGAATTCCCGGAAGGCGCCGGCGCGCGCCGCGAGAGCCCGGGCGTCCGATCCGTCGCGGCGGAGCCGCTCGCCGTATCGCCGCCGCTGGCCGGGATCTCTCCCGTATCGGAGCTCTCGCCGAGGACCGCACCCACGCCGGCCCCACCGCGGAAGATCTCGGGGCCGAGCCGCTCGCCGATCGCGCGGTCGAACTCGCCCCGCGAGAGCTTCTTCAGCATCGATTTGTGCTGGGACTCCATCAGCTTGCGCACTGCGCCTTCGAGATCCGCCTCGACCAGCAGGGCCGAGTAGTCGCTCTTCAGCGAGGCGATGATGTTGCCGCCGTGGAAGATGTGGGTGATGACGTGGGGATTCGCGCGGCCGGAGTCCTCGGTCTGGACGTGAAAGATCACGTCGCGATACCGGAAGTTGGTATTGAAGCCCAGCTGCATCGCGCGCCCGACGCCCCCCAGAGATCCGCCGCACGGTCGCTTCGCACGAGCGAGTCGGCGAACCATACCATGTGCACCCGATCCGCTCGTTGCGCGCGCGCGGCGGGCCGACACTCTGAGGGACATCACCCGCACGCATTCGCGGGCACGATCCCGACGCGGGTCGGGTCGCTCACCGACCCGGCCCGCGTCTGCCCTCCCGCTCAGCCGAGCGCCGTGATTCCCGTGCCGGCACGATCGCCGCGCGGGCGCGGCACCGAGGCGAGCCCGGAGAGCCCGAGACCGAGCAGCAGGGCCGTTCCGGGCTCGGGCACGACCGAGATCGGTGCCGTGCCCGGCGTCGGCGTCTCGAGCACCACGAAATCCGCGAGGTTGTCGTTCGTATCGACGTTCGCGAAGCGTCGCGCGAGGCTCGAGCCGGCGCCGACCCCCGGCGCCGCACTGCCCTCCCCGGCGTTGATCTCGCCGGCACCGAAGCTCCCGTAGCCGAGCGCGTCGAAGACCTCTTCGCCCCGGCGCAGGACGATGGAGTCGGGTCCGTTCTGGAAGTCGAAATTGGCGAGCAGGTCCGCGGTGAGCACGGAGCTGGTCCCATCGCTGCGCCGATCGGCGACGACGAAGAGCCCGGAGGCGCCGATCGTCCCGGAGAGCAGGATCGTCGGCCCGACCGCGCCGTTGGTCCCATTGATGCCATCGATCGCGAAGCCCTCGAGATCGGTGCCGGGCAGACCGTGGATCTCGACGAACGATTCACCATCGTCGGAACCGACCGCGTCGTAGTAGAGCTCCGAGAGAACGGGCAACGCCTGGGCGGCGCCGCTCGCGAGTGCGACGAGGGAGAGGCTGGAGAGAAAGAGGAAGGTCTTGAAGGGCATGCGGTCTCCTTGTGGGCGGGCATCGATCAGTCGATCGAGGGCTCGCTCGGGCGGGGGTGATCGGGGGGGCCGGCGCGCGTGACGCGCCACGCGCTGATCCAGCCGCCGGTCCAGGCGTCGAGACCGGCATCGAGCTCGGCCGCGCGCAGCGCGAGATCCGCTGCCTCGCCGGGCGCGAACGCGTCGGCCGGGCCGGCGAGGCGCGCGCGGATCCGCTGACGCTCGAAATAGAGCTGATGGATCTCGTCCGAGACGTCGTCGCGCAGGCTCGTCACCTGCCGGAGCTCACGAACGAGATCCACGGAGTCGTCGGGATAGGCGAGGCCGCCGAGATCC
This sequence comes from Myxococcota bacterium, assembly GCA_041389425.1. GTDB lineage: Bacteria > Myxococcota_A > UBA9160 > UBA9160 > UBA4427 > UBA4427. Next base: position 154,940 of record JAWKRX010000009.1, on the reverse strand, counting down.
CAGTCGAGCACGATGGCGGCACCGTATTGATGCGCCTCGCCGCGGCCGCGGTCGGTCAGGTTGCGGACGTCGCCCGAGACGAAGCTCTGATCATGGCTGCGATCGCGATCCCGATCGACGTCGTAGCCCCCGCGCAGCTCCAGCTCCGGCCAGTAGGCGCGGCGCCGCAGGCCCCGCCAGAGCGATTCGGCGCGCTCGATCGAAAGACCGACGCGTTCGAGCGCCCGGCGCCGGATCTCCGCGACCGGCGGATCCGGCGCGAGCCGATCGACCGCGCGGCTCGCCGCCCGGTCCGCACCGCGCGGCGCCGGTGCGGAGGCGAGCGCCACACGCTCGTCGACGAGGGCCAGCAGGCCGGAGCGGCACAGCGCCAGCGCTCGCGCCGCGCCCGGCAGCCCCGGCGCGTCGACGACGTCGACGCAGGGCCCCGAGCCCGCCGGCGGGCTCGTTCGGGCGAACGGCGCATCGAGGGCGCGCGCCTCGAGCAGGCCCCGATCGGTCACCAGCCAGGCACGCCCGGGCGCATCGATCACGAGCCGCAGGATCGATGCGCCCGGCGGCAGGACGGGCCGGATCCAATGCCAGCGATCGGGATGCGGATCGGCGGCGGCGAGCGAGCGGACCGCGATCGCATCGGGATACACCACGGCGAGTCGCGCCCCCGCGCGATCGATCACGAGATCGACGGCCCCGGCCTCCGCCGCCGGCCGCGGGAGCAGCGCGAGCACGCGATCGACCACGCGCAGCCCGGCCGCCGTCGCGATGCCGCGGGTTCGCACGAGCCCTTCGAGGCCGAAGGTCCAGACCTCCGTCTGCGTCGACCGCTCGGCCGGCGATCCGCCTCGTTCGCCTCCCTCGACGACCCGCCGCAGGGCCGCCGACAGCACGGGCTGATCCGCCGAGCCCGCACCGAGGGGCTGGAAGATCCGACCGCTCGTCGACCAGTAGGCGCCGCCCGCCGTCGCGATCACGAGGGCGCCGGCATCGACCTCGATGCGCGCGACGCGCCCCGAGGCCTCGCCGTCGCGCAGCGTTCGCCGCTGCGGACGCGCCTCGTTCGTCCAGACGAAGAGCCCCGCTTCCGTTCCGATCCAGAGACGGCCCGCGAAATCGAAGGCGAGATCGCGCACCGCAGGGGTCTGCGATCGCAGCCAGGCGCCTTCCCGCTGCCACGACACGCCTGCATCGTCGCCGACTGCGAGCCCGGCCTCCCGATCGAAGGCGATCGCCCGAAGCCCCTCCCCGCGGCTCGGCAGCGCATCGACCTCGCGCCAGCGCAGCGCCCGCGGCGACGGCACGCTCACCTCGGCCGGCGAATCCGCGCGGGCCGGCGGCGCCGCGCGCAGGGCCTCGCTCGAAATCGTCCCTTGCGGCTCCGCCCGCACGGCCGTCCCGATCGCCCCCGCCCAGCCGATCAGGGCGACGAGGCCCATGCGCCGAACGAGCCCGCCCCGACAGCGCCCTCGCCCGCTCTCGTTCTTCGCCTTTCGTCTCGCCATGCCGGGGCCCATCGCAATCCGCGTGCCGCGGCGGGCGAACGCTCGCGGGCGGCCTGCGGGCCGTCCCGCCGCGGCGGCGTGCCCGCGCGTGAACGCCGAGGCCGATCGAAGAACGAACGCGCGATCACGGGCGGGCTTCGCCGGCCCGGCCGCGGTGCGGCTTGACGGCGCACGGGCGCTCGCGAAGAATCGCCGGCGATGTCGATCCCCCTCCCTCCGCCGCTGCTCCCCGCCCCGTGCCACGGCCGCGCGGCGACCGGTGGCGGACGGCGCGCGGCGATCCTGCTGCTCTTCGCGATCGTCGCCGCATTCCCAGCCTGCGCCGGGCGGCAGGGCGCGGAGATCACCGCCGACGTCGTGCGGCGCGATCGCGTCGCGCGCGCCGAGATCGAAGCGGCGATCGCCGAAGACCACGTGGCCCTCGCGGATCTGATCACTTCCGATCGCTTCGCCGAGCTCGAGACCGTCTACGCCGACCCGGAGCTGCGGGCGATCGCCCTGCGGCTCACCGAGCGCAGCCGCTCGCTCGAGCAACTCGACGAAACGAACGTGCTCGCCCCGGGCACGCCGTGAGGGGAGCGACGCCTTGAGCGAACGGGGCCCGGCGCGCGCGCCGCAGGCCGCGGGCCGCCATGCGGGGGCCGCCCTGCGATCGGTGGTCGTGCTGGCGGGCGGCGTCGGTGCGGCGCGCTTCCTGCGCGGCGTCGTGCAATGCATCGCACCGGAATCGCTGACGGCGATCGTGAATACCGGCGACGACCGCCGCTTCTACGGCGTCCACGTCTCGCCCGACCTCGACATCGTGACCTACACCCTCGCCGGCCGGATCGATCCCGAACGCGGCTTCGGTCTGGCGGGCGACCGCTTCACGCTGATCGAGCGCCTGCGCGCCCTCGGCCACGAAACCTGGTTCCGCCTCGGCGACGCCGACTTCGCCAACTGCCTCCACCGGACGCTGCGCCTCGCCGAGGGCGCCCGCCTCGACGAGGTCACCGACGAGCTGCGCCGCGACCACGGCCTCGGCTTCCGCATCCTTCCGATGTCGAACGATCCCTGCCCGACCCGCGTGCTGCTCGAGGGCGGGCGCAGCGTCCACTTCGAGGAGTACCTCGTGCGCGACGGCGCGCCCTCGGACGTCTGCGCCGTCGACCTCTCGGCGGCGGAAGAGGCGGTGCCCGCACCCGGCGTGCTCGAGGCGATCGCCGGCGCCGACCTGATCCTCGTCGCGCCGTCGAACCCGATCGTCTCGATCGGTCCGATCCGCAACGTGCCGGCGATCGGCCGGGCGCTCGACGCCGCCGCGTGTCCGATCGTCGCCGTGTCCCCGATCGTCGGCGGGCTGCCGATCAAGGGGCCGGCCCATACGCTGATGCACGCCTGCGGCCTCGAGGTGTCGGCCCGGGGCGTCGCGGCGCTCTACCGCGACTGGATCGACGGCTTCGTGTTCGACGCGCGCGACGCGGAGGCACGCGCGTCGATCGAATCCCTCGGCCTCGCGGTCGAGATCCTCGACACGATGATGGTCGACGCCGCCGCCTCGAAGCGCGTCGCCGAGGCCGCGATCGCGCTCGGAGCGCGGCTGCGATGACGATCGCGCTGATTCCGGTCAAGCGGCTCGAGCAGAGCAAGTCCCGGCTGCTGCCCGAACTCGCAGACGCCACGCGGCAGGCGCTGACCCTCGCGATGCTCGAGGATCTGATCGAAGCCCTCGACCGTTCCGGCCGCATCGATCGCATCGTGGTCACGACGCCGGATCCGCAGGTCGCGCGCCGGGCCGAGGCCGCCGGGGCCGAGGTCCTGCTCCGTCCGGAGCCCGGGCTCAACGCGGCCCTCGAAGATGCGGCGCAGCGGCTCGCGCCCGCCGAAGGCGAAGCGCTCCTGATCGTGCTCGGCGACGTCGCGGGCGCGTTGCCCGAGGAGCTCGGCCGGCTGGTGTCCACGGCCTCGAGCGGGCGCGAAGGCACCGCGCCGCCCGAAGGAACGCCCGGCCGCCTCCGCCCCGAAGCCGGCGTCTGGCTCGTGCCCTCGGCGGACGGCGGCACTTCGGCCCTGCTGCTGCGGCCCGCACGCGCGATCCCCTTCTGTTTCGGGCCTGCGAGCGCCGCACGCCATCGCGAGGCCGCGCGCGCGGCGAACGTCGCCTATCACGAGGTTCCGCTCGCCTCGCTGGCGATCGATCTCGATCAGCCCGAGGATCTGGCCGCCTTCCTCGCGACCCCTGGCGGCGGGGCACGCACGCGCGCGCTGCTCGAGGGGCTGCGCGCCGATCGCACGCCGCCGCCGCGAAGCGAGCCCGAACCGGAGAAACGAATCCCGTGACCCTGCGCCCCCCGCCCCTGCGCCTGTTGCCGCTCTTCGGCCTTCCCGAGATCACGCCCGGATGCGACCTCGCCGCGCTGATCGCCGGCGCGGCGCGTGCGGAGGGCATCCCGCTCGCGAACCGGATCGTCGTCGTCTGCCAGAAGATCGTGTCGAAGGCCGAGGGGCGCCTCGTCCCGCTCGCGGGCGTCGAGCCCTCCGCGCTCGCGCGCGAGATCGGCGCCGAGCACGGCCGCGATCCGCGTCAGGTCGAGGTGGTGCTGCGGGAGAGCCGGCGGATCGTCCGCCGCGGCCGCGGCGTCCTGATCACCGAGACCCACCACGGCTTCGTCTGCGCGAACGCGGGTGTCGACCTCTCGAATGCGCCGGGGCCCGACGTCGCCGTCCTGCTCCCCATCGATCCCGACGCCTCCGCACGCAAGCTCGCGGACGCGCTCTCGACGCCCGAAGGTCCGACGCCCGTCGTCATCAGCGATACCTTCGGCCGCCCCTGGCGCGAAGGCCTCGTCGACGTCGCCCTCGGCTCCGCCGGCCTCGCGCCGATCCGCGACGATCGCGGCACCCTCGACCGCGCCGGGCGCGAGCTGCAGGTCACCCAGCCCGCGACCGCGGATCAGCTCGCTGCCGCGGCGGGACTGTTGATGTGGAAGAGCGCGGGCGTGCCCGTCGTCGTCGTCGAGGGCTTTCCGATCGAGGGCGACGGCAGCGTGCGCGAGCGGCTGCTGCGCGATCCGTCGACCGATCTCTTCCGTTAGTCGAGCGGGCGGGGGGCGCGCGGCGAAGCTTCCGGCGGCGCCGGATCCTCCGGCGCGGGGGCGCGCGATCCGGAGTCGCGCGGGCCGAAGGCGTGATCCAGACAGACGCGCCAGAGATCGGCGAGCCCGACGCCCGCCTGCGACGAGGTCGCAATGGGCTTGCCGAAGCCGGGCCCGATCTCGGCGGCGAGCGCCCGGATGCGCTCCTTGCGCTTCATCGGCTTCAGCTTGTCGACCTTCGTGAGCGCGATCCGGCCGGGCACGGCCTGCTCGGCCAGCCAGGCGAGCAGCAGGCTCTCGTCCTCGCTCCAATCGCGCCGCAGATCCTGCAGCAGGATCGCGAGCCGGAGCGCCTCGCGCTTCGCGAGATAATCCTCGACCAGCCGCTGCCAGCCGGCGCGCTCCCGGCGCGAGACCTGCGCGAATCCGTATCCGGGCAGGTCGACGAAGGCGAGCGGTCCGGCGTCGGTCTCGAGGCGGAAGAGCACGATCTCTCGTGTTTTGCCCGGCGTGCCGCTCGTGCGCGCGAGCTTCTTGCGCCGCGCGAGGGCGTTGAGCAGGCTCGACTTCCCGACGTTCGAGCGCCCGAGGAAGGCGATCTCGGGCAGACCGCTCTCGGGCAGCACCTCGACGCGCGGGGCGGAGGCGATCAATTCGGCGGCGAGGATCTTCATCGGCTCGCGCCCTCGAGGCCGATGCGCGCGCCGCCGGCGGCCGCGCCCGCGCCGGGCGGCCGGTGGGGATCCGAGGCGAGCTCCGCGAGCACGGGCTCGAGCCGCGCGAGGGCGGTGTCGATCGTCTGCACGCTGCGCGCGAAGCAGAAGCGCAGCCGGCCCTCGGCGGCCTCGCCGAAATCGATGCCGGGCGTCGTGCCGACATGCGCCTGCTCGAGCAGGCGGAAGGCGAGCGCGCGCGAATCGGCGCCGAAGCGGCGCGCATCGGCGAGGACGTAGAGCGCGCCCTCCGGATCCCGGTCGATGCCGAAGCCGAGGCGCCGCAATCCCGCGACCAGCCGATCGCGCCGCGATTCGCAGGCGCTGCGCATCGACTCCGCCATCCCCGCGCCCTCGGCGAGGGCGGCGATGCCCGCGCGCTGCACGAACGAAGACGCGGAGATGAAGAGGTTCTGCTGCAGGATCTGCAGGCGGCGCATCGCGACTTCGGGCGCGACGACCCAGCCGAGCCGGAAACCGGTCATCGCATGCCGCTTCGAGAAGCCGTCGAGGACGTAGGCGTCGTCGGCGACCTCGAGGGCGGAGGTGTTGCGGGCGCCGCCGTAGAGCAGGCCGTCGTAGATCTCGTCCGAGACGAGCGGGGGCCCCATCGCCGCGAGCGCCGCCATGACCTCGCGCGGCTGCACGGCCCCCGTCGGGTTCGCGGGCGATCCGACGACGATCGCCCGCGTGCGCGACGTGATCGCCGCCCGCACGCGGTCCGGATCGATGTGCCAGCCGTCCTTCGCCTCGGTCGGGACGAAGACCGGCCGCGCGCCCATGACCCGCGCGAAGTTCGGATAGCAGGGGTAGTGCGGCGTCGGGATCACGACCTCGTCGCCGGGCGAGACGAGCGCCGCGAAGACGAGGGTCATCGCGCTCGAGGTGCCCTGGGTCACGAGCACCCGCTCGGCCGCGACCGATCGGCCGAAGCGCGCCGCGAGGTTCGCGGCGATCGCCTCGCGCAGGGGCCAGAGGCCGCGGCTGTCGGTGTACCCGGTCTCGTCGGCGGCGAGGGCGGCCTGGCAGGCGGCGACGGCCGCGGGCGGCGGGGCGAACTCCGGCTCCCCGACCTCGAGGTGGGCGATGTCGATGCCCGCCCGCTCGAGCACCGCCGCGCGCTCGAGGATCTCCATCGCGAGGAACGGGGTCAGTGCTTCCGTGCGGGCGGCGAAGACGGGAGCAGCGGGGGAATTCGGGACCGACATGCGAGCCGGTTAGCCCGGGGGCTTCCCTGCGTCAAGGCAGCGAATGGTCCAAGTTACTGGATTCAAAGCCATTTTCGGAACAGCTCCCTTTGACACCGGCGAGCCCCCTGGCTAGAGTCGGCGCGCATCCGGGGCCTCCGCCCCGAGCGAATCGCCCCCCTCGCACGGCGCGCTCCGCACGACCTCGTTTCATGCCGGGACGGGTCTCATGCCCGGGTCGACTTCCTGCGCGGGCCAGAGCCGGCGCAATCGGATCGGAGGATGGAATCATCCATGTCGAAGGGTTTGCAGATCGCGCTCGGTGCCTTCGCCATCGCCGCCCTGCTCGGGTGGTACGGCTACTCCCAGCTCGGCCGTGAAGATCTCTCGTTCCAGTATTTCCAGTCCCTCGACGAATTCCACCAGAACGCGCCCGGGATGGTCGGCCGTTCGGCGCGGGTGCACGGTTATGTCGCGCTCTCGTCGATCGAACGCGACGTCGACGGCGGGCGTGTCCGCTTCTCGGTCCAGAACACGCCGCCCCATGCCGGCGGACCGATCGGCGACACGCTGACCGTCGACTACCTGAGCCTCGAGACACCGGATCTGTTCAAGGACGGCGCCGAAGTGGTGGTCGAAGGGGCGCTCGAGGCGCGGGCGGGCGAGACCGTCTTCGTCGCCCGCAACGTGATGGCGAAATGTCCCTCGAAGTTCCAGGCGCAGACGGCGCCCGCGGACGAAGCGAACATCGAACTCTAGACGGGCCCCGCCGCGCGCCCTCCGGGCCAGCGACGGGCGAGGCCGAATGCGGCCGGAGAGACGCAGCCGATGGCGGATCTGGGACTCTATTCTCTTCGCCTCGCGCTCCTGATCTGCGCGATCGGCCTCGCGACGGGCGTCTACGCCGGGATCACCCGGCGCGACGAATGGACGCAGGTCGCGGAGCGCGCGCTGCTCGTCGTCTGCGCGGCCGTCACCGCCGCGATGGGCGCGCTCTTCTGGGCCCTCGCGACGAACGACTTCTCGCTCGCCTACGTCGCCCAGCATTCCGCGCGCACGATGCCCCTGCACTACCGCCTCGGCGCACTCTGGGGCGGGCAGGCGGGATCGCTGCTGCTGTGGGGCTGGATGCTGACGGTCTACGGCGCCGTCGCGGTCCTCGGCAATCGCCATCAGAACCGGAAGCTGATGCCCTGGGTCTGCGCCTCGCTCTTCGCGAATGCGGGGTTCTTCCTGATCCTCGTCAACTTCGTCTCGCTGCCCTTCCTGGCGCGCCCGCTCTCGGAAGGGCATTCCGACGGCATCGGCCTGAATCCCCTGCTGCAGCATCCCGTGATGATGATCCACCCGGTCATGCTCTACACGGGCTTCACCGGCTTCGCGCTCCCCTTCTCCTTCGCCTTCGCCGCGCTCGTGACGGGCGAGCTCGGCACGACCTGGTTCCGCACGACGCGCCGCTGGACGCTCTTCGCCTGGAGCGTGCTTTCCGTCGGCATCATGCTCGGGGGGCGCTGGGCCTACGAAGTGCTCGGCTGGGGCGGCTACTGGGCGTGGGATCCGGTCGAGAACGCGTCGCTGATGCCCTGGATCGCGGGGACGGCCTACATCCACTCCGTCATGATCCAGGAGAAGCGCGACATGCTGCGCACCTGGAACATCGTGCTGATCGGCCTGACCTACGGCCTCTGCCTCTTCGGCACGTTCCTGACGCGCAGCGGCATCGTCCAATCCGTCCACGCCTTCACGAACTCCGACAGCTTCGGCCGCATCTTCGCGGCCTACGTGATCCTGATGCTCGCCGCCTTCATCGTCGCGCTGCTCTTCCGCCTGCCGGCGCTGCGCAGCCCGAACAAGCTCGAGAGCGTGCTCTCCCGCGAGGCCGCCTTCATCATCAACAACTGGATCTTCATGGCGCTGCTCTTCGTGGTCTTCGTCGGGACGATGTTCCCGGTCTTCACGGAGATCGCGGGCGGCGTCCGCCGCATCCTCGGGCCGCCCTATTTCAACACCTTCGCGGGGCTGCTCGCCCTGCTGCTGCTCGTGCTGACGGGCGTCGGCCCGCTGATCGCCTGGCGGCAGGCGAGCTTCGCCTCGCTGCGGCGGCAATTCGTCGTGCCGGCCTGCGTCGGTGCCGTCGTGACGGCGGGCATCCTGCTGCGATTCGGGACGGCGCCGGGCTACTGGGCGATCGCCTGCTGGGGACTCGCGGGCTTCGTGCTCACGACGATCGGCCAGGAGTACGCGAGCGCGGTCGGCGCGCGCATGCGCAGGCTCGACGAGAGCGCATGGACGGCGCTCTCGACGCTGCTCGCGCGCAATCAGCGCCGCTACGGCGGCTACATCGTGCATGCGGGCGTCGTGATCCTGCTGCTCGGCGTCTCGGGCGCGGCGTTCAACGAGGAGAAGATCGTGAACGTGCGGCCCGGGGACTGGACCGAGCTGCGCGATTTCCGCTTCCACTTTCTCACGGCGGACGCGATCCCGGCCCAGCACTACGGCGGCGCGAAGGCCCGCCTCGCGCTCTACCGCGGCGAGGAGCCGCTGGCGGTGATGACGCCGGAGAAGCGCTTCTACTGGCTCGAGCAGCAGCCGAACTCGATCCCCTCGATCTACTCGAGCTGGCGCGAGGATCTCTACGTGATCCTGACCGCCCTCGAGCCCGATGGCTCGGCGACGCTGAAGGTCTATCACAACCCGCTCGTGAACTGGGGCTGGGCGGGCGGCGGGATCTTCGTCGTCGGCTGTCTGATCGTGCTCTGGCCCCATCCCGACCGCATCGGCGGGCGCTCCGCATGAGCAGACGCCGGCTCTCTGCCTCGAAGGCCCCGCGACGACGCGGGGGCGTGCCCGTCGCCCTCGTCTTCGCGTTGCTCCTCTCGCTCGCCTCGCTCACCTCGCTCGCGGGCATCGCCGCCGCCCAGCATCCCGGCGGCGACACAGGCACCGCTCCGCCGCCGCCCGCTGGCGACGGCCGCGTCCGCGTCCGCGTCGTGAATCCCGACGCACCGGCCGACGTCGCCGGTCTCGCGATCGCGCTCTACTCCCTCGGCGCCGATGGGCGCCCGGGCTTCACCGACGGCGAGACCGATGCCGCGGGCCAGGTGGTCTTCGAGCAGCTCTCGAGCGATCCGGGCATCGTGTATCTCGTCGGCGCCCGCTATCGCGAGATCCCCTTCGGCGAGCGCGTCCGCTTCGAGGCGGGCGAGAAGGAGGCGGAGGTCGAGATCCAGATCTCCGTGCCGACGGATCGCCTCGAGGGCGTGCGGGTCGAAGAGCTGCGCGTCCGGATCGACTGGCTGGGCGATCGACTGCTCGTGCGCGAGATCGTGCGGATCGTGAATCCGGGCAGGCGGGTGGTGCGGCTCGCCGCGGCGAGCGCGCAGGCCGGGGGGGACGCGCGGGCGATCGTGTCGCGACCGCTCGCCGGGCCGGCGCGGGATTTCGAGCTCGGCGGAAGCTCCCTCGGCGACGGGCTCACGTTCGAGGGCGGCGTCGTGCGTTATGTCGGGCCGCTCTATCCCGGCGATCAGGGCATCGAATACCAGTACAGCCTGCCGATCGAGCCGGGCGCGCGGCAAGTGCGCGTGCCGGTCGAGCTCGGGCAGGCGAGCGCTCGCATCGTCGCCGTCGCCGGAACCGCGGGGATGAAGATCTCGGGACCGGGCCTCGTCGCCTCGAGCGCGGTGCAATCCGACTCGGGCAAGGCCCTCGAAGCCTGGGCGCGCAGCGGTCTGCGCGCGGGCGAAGCCGCGTGGCTCGAGGTCGCGCTGCCGCAGGCGCGCGTCGATCCGGATCTCGTCACGATTCCGCGCGCGGACGTCTGGCTCGACCTCGACGATACGCGGCTCACCGCGACGGCGGATCTGCAGCTCTCGGTCTCGCCCGGTGCGCCCGTCGCGGGCACACCCGAGCGGCCGCTCGTCTCGGTCCTGCTGCCACCCGGCGCGTCGCTGACCGGCGTCGCGCCCGAGGCCGAAGCGCTCGGCCTGATCCCCCGCGACCACGGCGGCTTCGACGTCGTCGGTCCGATCGGCGAGGGCACGACGCAGCTCGGCTACGCCTATCGTCTGGACGCCGGACCGGAGGGCGTCGCACTCGACCTGCGCTTCTCGCGGCCGGTCTCGACCCTCAACGTGCTCGTCGCCGATACCGGCCTCGCGCTCGACAGCGGTCGGCTCCACCGCCTGCGCCCCTTCCGCTCCGGCACGCGCAACTACCTCCATCGCGAGGCGTTCAACGTCCTGCCCGACGAGACCGTCGATCTGCGCATCGCGCCCCTGCGCGCCCGGGGCCTTCCGCGCGAGGCCTCTCTCGCCCTCGCCTTCACGGCGATCGCCGGATCGGTCGTCTTCCTGATCGCGCCCCTGCTGCGCCGAGCGCGGGGGCTCGCGCCGGAGGAGCCCGGGGCGGGCCAGCGCGATCGCCTGCAGGCCGAGCGCGAGGCGACCTATGCCGCGATCGCCGATCTCGACCACGACTTCGAGACCGGCAAGCTCGAGCGCGACGACTACGACGCGCAGCGCAGCGCGCTTCGCGAGCGCGCGATCGAGCTGCTGCGCGCCGAGAAGGCGGGCGAAGGCACGGCGAGCGGCAGTGCCGACGGAGCCGTCGATGCTCCGGCGCAGGCCACCGCGGCCGAGCTCCCCGGAGCGGCTGCGGCCGGCGCGGCCCCGGTCCGCGCGCGTTTCTGTCCGAGCTGCGGCACGGCCACCGCGCCCGAATGGCGCTTCTGCGCGGGCTGCGGCGCGGCCATTCCCGTACTCGATCCGGAGGCGGGGGCGGGAGCCGGACGGTCGGAGCCGGGCGCGTGAGTCGGCTGCGGCTCTCGGGTGTCGGTGTCGAGAAGCGATTCGGCCGGGTCACGGCGCTCCACAACATCGATTTCGAGATCGCCCCCGGCGAGTCGGTCGCGATCCTCGGTGCCAACGGGGCCGGCAAGAGCACCTGGCTCCGGCTGCTGGCCGGCCTCGCGAAGCCCTCCGCCGGTCGATTCGTCGCCGAGGCGAGCGAGGGCGCCGGCCCGGCCGTCCCGATCCCCCGCGAACGGCTGAGGGGCCGCGTCGGCTACGTCGGCCACGCGACGCTGCTCCACGCCGAGCTCACCGCCCGCGAGAACCTCGTCTTCGCCGCCCGGCTTCACGACCTCCGCCCGACCCGCGCCGAGCAGGACGCGCTCTTCGCCGAGCTCGGCCTCGCCGAGTTCGCCGAGCGCCGCGTCGGCGCCCTGTCCCGGGGTACTGCGCAGCGTGTCTCGATCGCGCGCAGCCTCGTCCACGACCCCGATCTGCTGCTGCTCGACGAGCCCTTCACCGGCCTCGACGAGATCTCGGCCGAGCGCCTTTCGCATCGGCTCGCACGCTTGCGCCGGCAGGGCCGCGCGCTCGTCGTCGTGACCCACGATCCGCAGCGCGCCGTCGAGCTCGCCGACCGCGCCCTGCTCCTGCACCGCGGCCGCCTCCAGGCCCCCGGCCCCTTCGAGGCCGCGGCGCTGCGCGATCGGCTCCTGCACCTCGCGCGCGAAGAAGGCGCTGGAGAGCGGGCATGAACGTCGCGCTCGCCCTCCTCTGGAAGGACCTGCTCTGCGAGTGGCGCTCGCGCGACCGCGTCGTCGCGATGATGGTGTTCTCGATCCTCGTCGTCGTCGTCTTCCAATTCGCGTGGCCGGATCGCACGCGCGGCGAGACGCTCGCCCTCGCACCGGGCGTGCTCTGGGTCATCTACCTCTTCGCGGCGCTGCTCGGCATCGGCCGCACCTTCACCGCCGAGCTCGAGAACGACGCGATGACCGCCCTCGCCCTCGCGCCGGGAACACGCGGCTGGATCTTCGCGGGCAAGGCCGCGGCGAGCCTCGTGCTGATCGCCGGGGTCCAGGCCCTGACGGCCGGGGTGTTCGCCCTGTTCTTCCGCGTCGATCTCCTGCCCGCGACCCCGGCCCTCGCGCTCGTCGTGCTGCTCGCCGACGTCGCGATCTGCAGCGTCGGCACGCTCTTCTCGGCGATGTCGGTGCGCAGCCGCTTTCGCGAGGTCCTGCTGCCGGTGCTGCTGATTCCGAGCCTGATTCCAGTGCTCGCGGCGGCGGTGCAGGCGACGAAGGCGGCGATCGCCGGAGCGCCGCTCACGCTCGCCGCCGTGCAGCCGCTGATCGTGATCGCGGGCATCTACGCGGTGCTCGGCTTCCTCCTCTTCGATCCCGTGCTCGACGACTAACACCGGGCTGCAGAGCGCGCTGCGGAGGCGGCTCGGCGGGCGGAGCGCGGGTGCCGGAGAGCGAGGGGCGGGGTAGCTTCGGCGTGTGTTCGGTGCGTGTTCGGCGCGGAGTTCGACGAGGCGGAAAGACGGGCAATGGAGACGGGGATGACGGAACGGGCTGCGAGTGCGGGAATCTCGGGAGTGGCGACGCGGGGGCTCGGCTGGGTGCTCGCCCTGCTGATTCCGGTCTACGCCTGGATCGTGTACCAGGCCCCGATCGATTCCGTGCAGGGGATCATGCAGAAGATCCTCTACGTCCATCCGCCCCTCGCGTACGGCGCGTATCTCGGCTTCGTCGTGACGGCCATCGCGGGCGGGCTCTTCCTCTGGCGCGGCGAGGAGCGGCACGATCAGCTCGCGGTCGCGGGCGCCGAGGTCGGCACGCTCTTCTGCACGCTGATGCTGATCACCGGCCCGATCTGGGCACGGGGCGCCTGGGGTCCCGGGAACTGGTGGGTCTGGGACGCGCGGCTGACGCTGACCCTGCTGCTCTGGTTCGTCTACCTGGCCTACCTGCTCCTGCGCAGCTTCACGGAGGGTGACGAGCGCACGGCGCGTTTCGCCTCGATCTACGGGATCGTCGGTGTCGTCCTGATCCCGCTCAATTACTGGATCATCGATCTCGTGGGCGGCCGCGCCCAACATCCCCAGAACATCGAGCGGGGGAGCCTCGGCGAGGGCATGGTGCTGCCCTTCGTCGTCGGCAACCTGACGCTCTTCGTCGCGTTCGTGTACCTGCTCTCTCTGCGATGGGAAACGGCCATCCTGCAGAGGCTGGGCGAAGACACCGGCGACGGACCCGCCGACCACCGTTGACAACTTCCGCGTCCGCGCACTACAAACCAGAGCGAAGGGTTGCACCGAGCCCGGTTTTCGTCGGATCCCCGTCGCAGCGACAGTCCCCCCTCTCGTTCTTCGTTCGTCCCGACTGTCTCGTCACGTCCCGGCGATCTCCGAGCATCCCCCCGTTCGGGAAGCCATCGTTCGCCTGCTCGCGTCTCGCTTCGCTCTGCGCGGAATTGCGGACCTCTCGCGGCGACGGAAGTCTTCTTCCCATCCTGGGTGGATCGGCGCGGCGAAGCCCTTGGAGTCGATCCGCTTGCCGCCCGGCTGCCCGTTCCGGGGCGCGGGGGAGGAGCGGAGCCAGGAATTCGAAGGGCGATCCGAACGCAGGGAACAGGCAATCCGCCAGCGAATGAAGCTCGCGCCGGGCCCAGGCGGCGCGGGACCACACGCCGGCGGCGGGACGGCAGAGACCGCCTTCTGCTGGCACGGGGCTTGCTCCCTCTCCAGATCGTCGAGTCGTCCGGGATGGCCCGGGCGGATCGGGAGACCGAGTTGACAGTCGAGGGTCGACCGTCGCAGGATCCGGTGGATCGAAGGCAAGACCGAGCCCCGACAGCACGAGGCAGCATCGAGTAGGGAGCGGATCCGCACGGCGGATCGGTCCCGGCACTCAGGGAGGCGTCCGACAGGGATGGCCAGCATGAAACGCGGCGTTGGATACTGCGAGAACACGGACTGCGAGGACTACGCCAAGGGCGTGTTCCTGCTGAACCACGGCGACACCTTCTACTGCCCGCGCTGCCGTCAGCTGGGCAAGGTCGAGAAGGAGCGCGGCTTCTACACGGGCAACTCGGACATCTTCAAGGAGGTCCGGGTCGAGTACAACTTCGATCCGATCAACGGCGTCTACCGCGAGATCGCGATCGTCCGCGACGAGAGCCTCTGGGGCCGCAACAACGTCTACACGCTGCAATCGCCGCTGATCAAGACGGAGAAGCGCGCCCTCAAGGTGGCCGAGGCGATCCTCGCGAACCTCAACCGCTATCGCGGCCTGCTCAACGGAGACGACATCCCGCGCACGACCGAGATCATCCTCTCCTTCGACGACCCCTTCGAAGAGTTCTCGCGCAAGCTGCAGCAGCTCTCGAAGGAATGGGAAGCGAGCGGTCTGCGGGAGCAGCGCCGCTAGTCGAACGGTCCGCTTCGGGTTCTTTCCTTTCTCGCCTTGGTTCGAGTGAAGCTTCGAGTGACGAGAAAAACCAGGAAGCCCGGCTCCTCACGGAGCCGGGCTTTTTGGCTTTCGGCCCCTGGCCCGGGGACCCGGATGCGGGAATTCCGGGCGCTCAGTCGTACTGGCGCATCGATTCGAGCAGCGTCCGGCCCGAGAACAGCCGCAGGGTCATGCCCGCGCGGGCGCCGTAGACCAGTCGCCGATCGCCGCGAAAGGGCGATTGCTTGTACTCGGAGACACCCGCCGATCCGCCGGCGAAGAGCTCGACCGAGATCGGTCCGAGGGGCAGCGGCAGCCGGCCGTGGACCATCAGGCTGCCGGTCGCGTCGTCCTCGGAGGAGAACTCCTCTTCGACGCGCTGCCAATGCCCGGCCAGGACGAGCGCGACGTCGGGGGAGGCGAACCAGCGCGCACCGCCCACCACGTCGTAGACGTCCGCATCCACGTCGAAGGGCTGACCGTCGCCAGCGAGCTCGCGATGACGGAACTCGAAGCGCGCGAACCAGTCGAGCGGGCCGAGGCCGAGGTCCGGGAAGAAGATCTGGAGATCGGCGCTCCCGGTCAGCTGATCGGCGGTGACGCCGCCCTCGCCTTCCAGGCGATCGAAGCCCCCGCCGACGGCGAAGGATCCCAGCCGCGGATCGCGAAACAAAAGCTCGACCAGGGCGCCGTAGGCATCGATGTCGGAGGCGCCGGGCTCGAGGGCATCGAGGCTGCGCCGCGCCTCGGAGCGGCCGCCGCGAACGGTCGCCCGCAGGCCCGTGAAGGCGACGAGGGGCACCGTACCGACCAGCCGGCCCGAGAAGGAGTGCCCGTCGACGTCCTCGAGCTCGAGGGTCGTGGTCGAGACGGGGCCGACGAAGACGGTGCTCGTCTCGTCGACCTGACCGTAGTCGTAGGCGAAGCCGAGCTGGAGGTTCGGTGCGGCGACGGCGACCGGGCGCAGGGGCTCGCTGCCCGGTCCATCGGCCTGCGCGAGCGGCGTGCCGGCGATGCCCAGCCCGAGGCCGAGCGCCCCGATCAAGGCGACGAGCCGAAGCCCGGTGCGAAGCGCGGGGCCGAGCCCCGCCGTCCGCGGGCGGCCGGGGCCGAGGCCGGGACCCGAGCGATGGGTACGGGGATCGCTGGACGACGACGAGTTCGCGAGGGCGCGGCGCATGCGGGGGTCTTCGGCCGAACCCGGGGCTCGATGAAGAGCGGCCCGCAGGCCGCGGCGCTCACTCGACGGTCAGGACGCTCTCCGCGAGGCGGACCTGCCCCGAGGCCGTCGTGACCTGCAGCCGGATCAGCCAGTCGCCGGCCTGCCCGATCGTGACCGCGCCGGGGTTCTGCTGGCTGGAGCTGCCCCAGCCGCCGAAATCCCAGCTCCAGGCCACGATCGGATCGCTCGGATCGAAGCTCGAGCGGTCCTCGAAATGCAGCGTCGCCGGCGCGCTGAAGGGCGCCTCTTCGAGGGTCACGAAGGCCGGAACGGGCCCGCCGACGACGGTCAGCTGGAGCGTCGCCTCCGATTCCTGGTCCGCCCGCGCGACCCGCAGCGTCACGTCGTAGACCCCGGGCGCCGGGAAGCGATAGGTCGGGCTCGCCACGACCGAGCCCGAGCTCGCCGGCGGCGTCGGCAGGCGGCTCGTCCCGAAATCCCAGCGCCAGGAGGTCGGCACCTCGCAGCCCGTCGTCTCCGGGGCGAGACAGCTCTCGTCCGTGAACGCGATGTCCTCGCCGGCGACGATCGGATCGGGGCCGACGGAGAACTGTGCCGTCTGCGGCTCGCTCTCCGGCGCGACGAAGCGGATCGCGTCGACGTAGGCCCGCGGGCTGCGGAATGCGTTGACGGCGTTCGAGAGCCGGATCGTCAGCGTGAAGCGCGAGTCCGGCGTCGAAGCGGGGAAGGCAGCGGCGAGGTCGAGGGCGGCCCGGAAGGTCGGGGTCGCGCGCATCGTGCTGCCGTCGCGGGTCGGGAAGCGCGTCGAGACGCCAGCGTAGGCCGAGGAGGCGTCGGTGCGCGCGCTCGGGATCTCGACGGTCGTCGCGCCGTCGCTGACGGTCGCCGTCATCGCATCCAGCACGGCGCCCGCCGGCGGCTCGGCGAAGAGCAGCGCGTAGTCGAACTCGAGCACGGTATTCGAGACCGGGCGCAGGAACCCCTGGGCGATGCCGTTCTCGATGCTGGCGACCGCCGTGCCGCCGTCGGTCCCGAGGCCGTCGAGGACGGCCCATTTATTGCCGTCGCTCGGCATGCCGGCGTCGTCGCCGCCCGGGGTCCGGGAGAGCGCACGGTGGACCGCGGGCTCCAGCGCGTCCGCCGGCCGCAGCGACGTCCAGGCCCCGCCGATCTCGCCGTTCGCGGTCTGCAGCTCGAAGCTCGCGTCGAGGATCAGCACGCGCACGGCATCGCTGCGCATTCGCGTCGACGTGATGGCCGGCGCGCCGGCGCTGGCTCCCGGACCCGTGACGTCGAGGCGGACGTCGTAGCTGCCGATCTCGTCGTAGAGGTGGCTCGGGCTCGCTGCGTTGCAGGCGGGGACACCGCCGGGTGTCGCCGGCGCCGGCCAGGTGCAGCCGGTACCGTCGCCGAAATCCCAGTCCCAGCGCGTGATCGCACCGCCGGATCGGTCCTCGAAGACGACCGTCACGGGCCCCGCGCCTTCGGCGGGGGTCGGCTCGAAGTCCGCCGTCGCGGGGCCGTAGCCGACGACGTAGTCGATCGCGGTGGTGCCGACGAGGCCGCTGTCCAGCTCGCCGAAGACGAGGCTGATGCGGTACGTCCCGGGCTGCCGGAAGGTGTAGAGCTCGTTCATGGCGCCGCCGATCAATTGGCCGTCGATGCTCCAGATCGGGATGCCCGTGAGGCCGCCGGTCTGGGCCGTGAGGACGACGGAGACGGGCGCGTTGCCGGTCGCCGGGCTGGTCCCGATCGAGATCGGCAGGACCTCGATCGGGATCGTCACGCGATCGCTGCCGCCGACGCTGCTCGCGGTCTGCCGGAGCGTGTAGGTGCCGGGGGCGGCGTAGATGTGCGAGGGATTGCGGCGGCTCGAGGTGACGCCGTCCCCGAAATTCCAGGAGACGCTCGTCGCGCCGGTCGAGGCGTCTGCGCAGACCACGGTCAGCGGGGCGAAGCCGCGGGTCGGCGTGCAGTCGAGGCCGGCGACGGGCACGTCGTCGACGGCGATGAGCGAGGATTTGCGCAGTCGGCTCTCGCCGGAGGGGCCCGTCACCGTGAGCTCGACGCTGTAGACGCCGGGTGCGTCGAAGCGGACGCGCGGGCTCGGGTCGCTGCTCGTCCCCGCGGCGCCGAAGTCCCAGAGATGGCTGCTGATCTCGCCCGTCGACTGATCGCTGAACTGCACCTCGACGCCCGGAGCACCGGCGGTCCGATCCTCGCTGAAGGCCGCCGTGGGCGCACTCGTTCCGCCGGCCCCGGCCGACATGTCGTTCTCCGACTGACAGGCGAGCAGCGCCAGCGCGAGGCCGAGGGCGCAGGCGGGCCGCAGCGCGCGCGCAAGCTCCGCGAGCGGTCCGCGAGCGAGCCGACGCGAGCGCATCTCGAGCGGTCCGCGAGCGAGCGTCCGGGTTCCCGTCGAGCCTGCAGTCTGCACGTTCGTCATCGTCGCGCTCCCGGCGGCCCGCAGGGCGGGCCGCGGCCGAGCCCCGTCGCCGATCGTGCGACGCGCGTGCGCCGCTCCTCAACCGGGTCCAGGGCGCTCGTAGGTGCAGCCGAGGGCTCGCTTCGCGACGCGCGCGCCGGCGGAATTCGTGCGGCAGCGCGCCGGCAGACGTCCGCCGAGGGGCCCGGAATCACGTCGGATCCGGACGTCCGGTCCCCGCATCGTGGGGGACGGCGGCGATCGTGTTATGCGCACGTCCTGCCGCTGCACGCGCGCGCTCGGACCGGGATGCGCGAGCCGCGCGTGGGGCCTTTCAGTCGAGCCCCCGCCAGCGCATCGCGAGATCGATCCGGAGACCGGCGAGGATCGCCGCCAGGCCCTGCCGATCTTCGCCCCGGGCGGGCGGCGCGCCCCGGACGAGGGCGCGGGCCAGAGGCTCGGCGAACCAGGGGAAGAGGGTCGCCGGCGGCGCCGTCGCGGGGAACCAGCCGAGGCGCGGCGTCTCGGCCGAGGGCGTCTCGCGCCCCGCGACCACGCGGCAGCGATAGACGATCGCGGTATGCGGCCTGAATCCGCTGCGCTCCCAGCGACCGACGAGAGCCTCGGGCACGACGCTGAGGCCGGTCTCCTCGAGCACCTCCCGAACCACGGCCGATTCGAGCGACTCCCCGGGCAGCGGCGTTCCGCCGGGCAGCTCCCAGCCGAACAGCTCGCTGCGCACCGAGAGCAGGACTTCTTCAGCCGCCGCCCCGACCTCGGGATCGGTCCCGCCCGCGGCCCCCGTCGCGCGGGCGGCGCCGGCCACGGGCCGCAGGATCACGGCCTGGACGATCACGAGCGGGGCGCTCTCGCCGAGCCGCGGGGAGACGATGCCCCACCAGGCGGTGCGCAGATGGTCGACGAATCCGAAGACGAGTCGCCCTGCCCGGCCGCGCTCCCAGACGGGGGTTCCCCCTCGGCGCGCCGGGTCCGCCATGCTAGTCGATGATCTTGTTGAGCGGCATCTCGATGATGCCGCGGGCGCCGGCCTGGTGGAGGCGGGGCAGCAGGTCCCGGACGAAGGATTCCTGCACCACGACCATGATGTCGACCCAGCTCTCGTCGGCGAGCGGCGAGATCGTCGGCGCGCCCGCATCGGGGAGCAGCGCGATGACCTCCTTCATCTTCGCCTTCGGGACGTTCATCGAGAGACCCACGCGCGTGGCCGCCGAGATCGCGCCGCGCAGCATCAGGCAGAGCCGCTCGAGCTTGCCCCGCTTCCATTCGTCCGCGAGCGCGGGGCGATGGGCGATGAAGCGCGGCGTGCTCTCCTGCAGGACGTCGATGACGCGCAGCTGGTTCGCGCGCAGGCTCGAGCCGGTTTCGGTCACGTCGACGATCGCGTCGGCGAGCACCGGCGGCTTGACCTCCGTCGCACCCCAGGAGAACTCGAGCTTCGCCGTGACACCATGGCGCTCGAAATAACGCTGCGTGAGCCCCATGACCTCGGTCGCGATGCGCTTGCCCGCGAGGTCCTTGGGCGTGCGGAAGGGCGAATCCTCCTTGACGGCGAGCACCCAGCGCACCGGCCCGTAGTTGGGCCAGGGCGCGCGCAGATCGGCCAGCTCCTCGAACTCGGCGCCGGTCTCGATCGCCCAGTCGAGGCCGGTGATTCCGCAGTCGAGCACGCCCTGCCCGACGTAGCGCGCCATCTCCTGGGGCCGGATCAGGATGCACTCGATCTCCGGATCGTCGATCGACGGGTAGTAGGAGCGGCCCGAGACGCGCACGGCGTAGCCGGCCTTCGCGAAGAGCGAGAGCGTCGTCTCCTGCAGGCTCCCCTTGGGCAGGCCGAGGCGGATGCGTCTTCGATCGTCGTTCATTTCTTGTAGACCTCGGCGGGATCGAAGACCTGGACGCCGACGTCCTCGACGCGCCCCCGATCGATGCGGCGGAAGAAACAGTTGCGTTTGCCGGTGTGGCAGGCGGCGCCGCCGACCTGTTCGACGCGCAGGAGGAGCGCGTCCCCGTCGCAGTCGACGTAGATGCCCTTCAGCTTCTGGACGTTTCCGCTCTCTTCACCCTTGTGCCAGAACTTGCCGCGGCTCCGGCTCCAATAGACCGCCTCGCCCGTCTCGAGCGAACGGCGCAGGGATTCGGCGTTCATGTAGGCGACCATCAGGATCTCGCCGGTCGCGTCGTCCTGGGCGATCGCGGCGACGAGGCCGCCGCCCTTCTCGAAGTCGACGAGCGTGAAGAGATCGGATCGTTCGGGGCTCATCGGGGCTCCGGTTCGGCGTGGGGCGCGCGCGGGCGGTTGGGCGAGGGGCGAGTGGGCGGATCAGGGGCAATCAGGACGACGACGTCCTGGAAAGGGCGCCGAGGCTACCCATCTCGCAGCGCGGCCGCCAGAATCCCGGCGATCGACGCGAGCTCGGGCCACTTCTCCCCACGGGCATAGCGTGTCTCCCGGACGTGCCGCCGACCGGTCTCGAACGATTCGGCCGTCAGCACACCGCGCGCGACCAGCCACGCGAGCGCGTTGTCGAAGGTCACGTCGCTCTGGACTTCGAGGCGCCGCGCGCGGCCGAGCAGCCGGGCGTTCTCGAAGGCGAGCCGCGCCTCGCGCAGCAGCCCGCTGCGCAGGACGCCCCCCGGCGCGCTCTCCATCCACGCCATCAGCACCCGCACCACGGTCTCGTACGCCTCGACGACGCCGCGCGTCTGCTCGGCCCAGGTCGAGAGCGGCCGCTGCCCCGCCTGCGTCGCTCGCCAGACGCCGTCCCGGAGCGCCGCGAACCCCCGGCTCTCGAAATGCTCGAGCACCGCCTCGCCCCGGGAGAGGACGAGCTCCTGCGACTCGAAATACTCGCGGTAGAAGAGCTCCGTCCAGACCTCGAGCACCTCCGCGACGCGCGTCGCCTCCGTTCCGTGGAGCACCGCGCGGGAGAGAATGCTGGGGATCACGAAGAAGTGGGCGATGCCGTTGCGATAGATGTCGAGCGCGACGCGATTCTCCTCCTCGAAGAACACGATCTCGCCGCGATGATCGAGGCGCGCGCGGACCAGCTCGCTGCGCTCGAGAAAGCCGATCGATTCCCGGAACTCCGGCAGATCACGCTCGAAAGCCGGCGTCAAGCGAACGCCCGAAAGCCGCAGCAGCTCCACCGACTCGTTCACGCCGGCGACGAGCTCGTCCCGCAGCATGCCCGTCCGGCTGCCGCCGAGCAGCACGAGCGCCGCGACGGAAGTCGCATTCGCGACGGTGGCGAGACCGATGCGCTCGACGAGCGCGTGACCGAGACGCGAGACGAACTCGCGCTTGCGGGCCTCGAGCTCCGCACGCACCTCCGGCTCGTCGATCTGCCCGCGGACCAGCGCCTCGAAGGCCTGGCGGTCGCGCCCGAGCGCGCCGGCGAGGGAGATCGGCTCGCCGAAGCTGACGTGGACCGAGCCGAAGCGGCGCTGGAGATACTTCCGCGCGCGCAGCAACCCGATCACGCTCTCCTCCGTCTTCTTGCCGCCCCCGAGCTCGTCGACCATCCCCGACTCTTCGACGAGCCGCTCGTAGTTGATCGCGATCGGAACGAAGAAGAGGTCCCGGCGACGGCTCTCGAGAAAGGCATCGACGTCCCAGGACAGCATCCCGAGGCGGGGCGCCAGCGTCTTGCCGCTGCGCGAGCGACCGCCCTCGATGAAGAACTCCTGGGTCAGCCCCTCGCGCACGAGGTAGGTCACGTACGCGCGAAACACTTCTTTGTAGAGCGGGTCGTCGAACGAGCGCCGCAGGAAGAAGGCGCCCATGTGGCGGAACAGGAAGCCGAAGGGGCCGAAGGCCATGTTCTCGCGGGCGGCGATGTGGGGCGGGACGAGATGGTTCTGGTAGAAGAGGTACGAGAGGATCAGGAAATCGAAGTACGAGCGATGGCTCGGCACGAGTACGATCGGATTTCGCTTCGCGTCCTCCGCGATCTCCGCCAGGCGATGGACGTCGATCGACGCAAAGAGCCGGCGCAGGATGCCGCCGACCACCGCCGCCCCGAACGCGAGCCAGGTCGAGCTCATGTTCGCCGAGATCTCGTGGAAGATCTTCTCGACTTCGCGCTCCACCTGCCCCGGCGAGCTCTCGCCCCCCGACGCGCGCAGCTGCATCGCCGATCGCAGCCCCGGATCCGAGAGCACCTCGCGCAGCACCCGCCATCGCGGCCGCAGCGCCGGCCCCTCGACGACCTTCTCCTCGCGATAGAGATGGATCAGGATCGCCCGCCGGATCTTGCGCGCGACACGGGCGGCGATCGCTTCGCGCGAGCCCGGTGCGGAAGCGGCGGCGCCTTCCACGGGCTCCGCTCGTGCGTCCTCGCGCGCGTCCTCCCGGCAGAAGGCCGCGACGTCGATCGCCTCGCCGACCTTGACCGCGAGGCCGCGATACGTGAGCACGAAACGCGCGACCTTCGCGAAATCCGAGGGGCGCGTCAGCGAGCCGTAGTCGACGTTCAGGAATCGGTTCTCCGCGCGCGGCCCCTTCGTCCAGAAGAGTGCGAGCGGAACGAGGAAGACCTCGCGCGCGGGCGCCTCCTCCATCACGGCCCCGACGACCTCGCCGATCAGATCGAGCTCGTCCTGTCTCTTGCCCGATTTTCGGCCGCGCAGGAACGTCCTGAGGAGCTGGGTCCGCAAGAACAGGAAGGCGCTCTGACTCTCGCGCACCGCATTGCGGATCGCGCGGCAATCCTCGCTGTGCTCGACCTCTCGAGGCCGCCCGCGTGCCAGGCGGAGTGCGACCGGCACCAGCTCGAGGACCGGACGGTAGTAGTAGAAGCTGATCGCGTTGGCGAAGCTCGAAAGGCGCAGGCCGTGACGCAGGAAGAGGACGTTGAAGAGGAAGTAGTCGAGCCGGCTCGAATAGCGCATCACGTAGACGACGCTGCCGCGCGCCTCGAGCGCCTTCAGCCGCTCGACGACCTCGGGCTCGAGCGAGAAGTGCCCGAAGAATCGCTTCTCGAACCAGCGGAAGACGAAGTTGAAGCGCCGGGCCATCGCAGAGCGAAGGCCATGACGATCGCCGATCCGATCGATCTCCCGATCTCCGCGCTCCCCCCGCATCATCGGGCGGCAAGGTACCGGCCGGACTCCGCCCGGGCAACGCGCCGGAGCGCGCTCCGCCTAATCCGGCAGCAGGATCTCGCCCGCGCGCATCTTCCCGGCGATCTCGGACGCCGTCCAGAGGCCGCCGTCCTCTTCCTTCTTGATGCCGGGCGCCGTCACCATGCGCATTTCGGCGATCTGTCCGCCGCCGGCGAGGAAGGTCTTGCCCGTCATGTCCTTGGCGAGATCGCTGGCGAGGAAGACGATCAGCGGCGAGACGAGCTTCGGATCGAATTTGGCCGCCATGTCCTCGCTGCCCATGCCCGGCAGGTCTTCGGTGAGCCGCGTGTGCGCCACCGGCGCGAGGATGTGGCAGCGGATGCCGTAGCGCTGGCCCTCGAGCGAGAGACAGCGCGTGAAGCCGAAGATCCCGGCCTTGGCCGCACCGTAGTTGCACTGCCCGAAGTTGCCGTTCAGGCCGCTGGTCGAGGACGTGTTGACGATGACGCCGCCCTGCCCGCGCTCCTTCATGTGGAGGAAGACCGGGCGCGTCACGCAGTAGGTGCCCTTGAGATGGACGGCGATCACCGGATCCCAGAGATCCTCGGTCGTGTTCGCGAAGCTCTTGTCGCGCAGGATGCCCGCGTTGTTCACCAGCAGATCGACCTGACCGAAGGCCGAGAGCGCGGTCTGGAGGATGTTCTCGCCGCCGGCGACGTTCGCGACGTTGTCGTAGTTCGCGACGGCTTCACCGCCCGCCGCCTTGATCTGCTCGACGACGCGGTCGGCCATCGCGGATCCCCCGGCCCCCGAGCCGTCGCGCGCGCCCCCGAGATCGTTGACGACGACGGCCGCCCCTTCGGCGGCGAGTGCGAGCGCGTGCTCCCGTCCGAGCCCTCCGCCCGCCCCCGTGACGATCGCGACCTTTCCATCCAGCAAGCCCATGGCCGTCTCCTCTCCAACGTTGAGGCGCCACCGTCGCGGCGCCGGATGCGCCGTCCGGGCGCCTGGCCGAATTTCGACGCTAGCCGACGGTCCCAGCCGGAATCAACGCTCGCCGCTCAGCGGAAGAGGATCGTCCGCAGCTCGGCGAAGGGCTCGAAGCCGAGCTTGCGATAGAGGCCGCAAGCACGTTCGTTGCCTGCGACCACTGCGAGCTGGACGTGGGACGCGTCGGCCGCGAAGGCCTCCGCGAGCAGCGCCGCCATCCCGCAGCGCGCATATCCCTGCCGGCGGAAATCGGGCCAGGTGTACACGCCCTGGATCAGCCAGCCCTCGCCGCGCCGGACGTCGGCGTAGGCGACGAAGACGATCCGCCCGTCGACGCTGACGACCCGCGCGCGCGGGAGCCGGCTTTCGACCCAGCGTGCGAATCCGACCGGATCCGACTCGGCCGGATCCGGCCGCTGCTCTTCCCAGAGGCTCGCGCGGGCGGCGTGGATCAGCTCGCGGAGGTCCGACGCGCGCGCCGGTCGCGCGACACCCGGCGGCGACGGTTCGGCGCAGACGCGCGCCTGCGGGCCGATCCGATAGGCGATCTCGATGCGATCGATGAGACTCCGGCGACCGGCCGACGCCAGCGCGTGCCAGACCGCCTCGACCTGCCTCCGCTCGCTCTTGAGCAGGCCGCTCGGTATGCGCGACAGGGCGGGCAACAGGACCGAGAGGGCGTCCGCGGGCAGGCCTGCAGAGAGCGCGATGCTCGGACGGATCAATGCGAGCCCGGCGAGGCGATCCCCGGCGAAGGCCCCGTGGATCTGGGGCGGCGGGTCCTCCGCGAACAGGCCGTCCGCGAGCCGCTCGACCTGGTCGATCAGGACGAGGTTCTCGTCCCGGGCGGCGAGCAGGAGCGCCAGCGCCGCCGGTCGATCGGCGGGCGAGAGTCGCCGTGCGCGCAGCCGCCCACCCGTCATCGACTACTCCCCGGCGAGCACCACCAGCACGTCTCCCTCTTCGACGGCCTGCCCCTCTCGAACGCGGATCTCGACGACGCGACCGGCGCCCGGTGCTTCGACCGGAATCTCCATCTTCATCGATTCGATCACGAGCAGGATGTCCTCCTCCTCGACCCGCGCACCCACGGCCGTCTCGATCTTCCACACATTGCCCGTGACCTGCGCCTCGACCTCGATGTCCACACGCGTCTCCCGCTGATGACCGCGCGGCCTCACGGCGCGCGAATCGGGGAGCATGCCCGTCACCCAACGCCGCGGCAAGCGCGCCGCCCGGATCGCCGGGGCCCGTCCAGGGGCGATGTTCCCGTCCACCCGCCGCCCCGCGCTGCTACGCTGCGGCCTCCGCGGAGGATCCCGTGCTCGAGACCGTGACCCAGGGCTTCAAGAACGCCACCGACCGGCTGCGCGGCGTTCGCGAGATCGACGAAGCCAGCATCGACGAAGCCCTGCGCGACGTTCGCCTCTCCCTGCTCGAGGCCGACGTCGATCTGGCGTTGACCCGCGCCTTCCTCGCCCGCGTGAAGGAGCGCAGTCTCGGCTCCAAGGTCGAGACCCGGGTGCGCGACCGCACCGGGCGGATGATCCGGGTCACCCCCGGCCAGCACTTCATCCGGATCTGCGAAGAGGAGCTCACGCAGCTGATGGGGCCGGTCGATCCGTCCCTGGCACGCAGCTCGGGCATCGTCTCGATCATGCTCGCCGGCCTGCAGGGCGTCGGAAAGACGACCATCGCGGCGAAGCTCGCGGTGTATCTGCGCAAGCAGGGCCGAAGGCCGCTGCTGGTCGCCGCCGACGTCTACCGACCGGCCGCGATCGACCAGCTGAAGACCCTCGGTGCTTCGATCGGCGTGCCCGTGCATTCCGGCGCCCCTCTCGAGCAGCCGCCCGCGATCTGCGCCGAGGCCTTCGCCCGCGCCCGGCGCGAGGGCTTCGACGCGATCGTCTACGACACCGCCGGGCGCCTCGCGGTCGACGACGCGCTGATGGTCGAGCTCGAGCAGATCGTCGGAGCGGTCGCCCCCGCCAACAAGCTGCTCGTCTGCGACGCGTTGATGGGGCGCGATGCGGTGAACGTCGCGAAGGCCTTCGCCGAGCGGATCGCCCTCGACGGCGTGATCCTGACCAAGCTCGACGGCGATGCGCGCGGCGGCGCGGCGCTCTCGGTCAAGGCCGTCACCGGGGTCCCGATCAAATTCCTCGGCACCGGCGAAACCGTCGACCGGCTCGAAGAGTTCCGGCCCGAGGGCCTCGCCTCGCGCATCCTCGGCATGGGCGACATCGTCGGCCTGGTCAAGGATTTCGAGGAGGTCGTCGACGAGAAGGAGGCCGAGGCCGACGCGGCACGGCTGCTGAAGGGGAGCTTCGGGCTCGACGACCTGCTCAAGCAGATGCGGATGATCCAGAAGCTCGGTCCGCTCAAGGAGGTCTTCGGAAAGCTGCCCGGCGTCGGACAGCTCGCGGACCAGGTCGACGAGGGCGAGCTGGTCAAGGTCGAATCGATGATCCAGTCGATGACCCGCGACGAACGCGCGAAGCCCTCGCTGATCGACAAGAGCCGCGCGAGGCGCATCGCCGCGGGCAGCGGCCGCAAGCCCTCCGAAGTCGAACAGCTCGTCGAACGCTTCATGCAGATGCGGCAGATGATGGGCGCCCTCGGGCAGCAGGGCGGCCTCTTGTCCCGCCTCGGCGGCGGATTCC
Source organism: Myxococcota bacterium (assembly GCA_041389425.1). GTDB lineage: Bacteria > Myxococcota_A > UBA9160 > UBA9160 > UBA4427 > UBA4427. The sequence goes on along the minus strand of JAWKRX010000009.1, from coordinate 127,876 downwards.
CGGGCGGCGGCGCCGCCGGCGGGGGACGGGGCGCGATGCCTCCCCTGGGCATGCCGGGCGGGATGCCGGGCGGGATGGGCTTCGATCCATCGATGCTGCTCGGCGGGCTCGGACGGGGCGGCGCCTCGCGCAAGCCGCAGGACGTCAAGGCGAAGAAAAGCAAGCGAAAGCAACAGCGAGACTCGCGGAAGAAGCACCGGAAGAAGTAAGCTGCCTCGCCGATCGGAAACCACCGCACTCCCCCCATCCGATCCCACCGGGCAGGACCCGGGAGGCGATAGCTTCATTTCCGCTCCGATTCCGCCGCACGGCGGCCGATCGAGCGGTTTCGAGAGGGAGTCCATGGCGAGAATCGTGTCGATCGTGATCCTGGGCCTGCTCGCGGCTTCCGTCGCCGGCGCGGCGCGGAGCGACTTCCCGCAGCCGCGCGCCCTCGAGCCCGACGTCACGTTCTGGAAGCGGATCTACAGTGAGGTCGGAACCGACGGCGGCCTGATCCACGACACCCACGATCTCGGCCTGGTCTACGAGGTCGTGAAGTTTCCGAGCGCACGCGGCGCCGACGCCCATACCGAAGCCCGCAAGCGCTACTACCAGGGCATTCTCAGGACGCTCGCCACCGGCAAGCGGTCGGGGCTGTCGCGCGACGAGCAGCGCGTGCTCGCACTGTTCGGCGGTGAAGCCACGAGCGCCCGGCTCCGCCTCGCCGCCGAACGCATCCGGTTCCAGCTCGGGCAGGCGGACAAGTTCCGCTCCGGGATCATCCGCTCGGGCGCCTACCTGGATCACATCCTCGCGAACCTGCGCGACATGAATCTCCCGCTCGAGATCGCGCACCTGCCCCACGTCGAGTCGTCCTTCACGCCCAACATCTACTCCCGGACCGGCGCCGCCGGCCTCTGGCAGTTCATGCCTGCGACGGGCCGGCGCTTCATGCGCGTGGATCACATCGTCGACGAGCGCCTCGATCCCTACCGGGCATCGATCGCCGCGGCGCGCCTGCTCGAGCAGAACTACCGCGTGACCGGCAGCTGGCCGCTGGCGATCACCGCCTACAACCACGGCGCCTCCGGCATGCGGCGCGCCGCCCAGCAGCTCGGCACGAAGGACATCGCGCGCATCGTGCGCGAGTACCGCTCGCCGACCTTCGGCTTCGCCTCGCGCAACTTCTACGTCGAGTTCCTCGCCGCGAATCACGTCGCGTCGAACCACGAGGACTACTTCGGCAAGCTCGCGCTCGAACGCCCGGTCGACTACGAGACCGTGACGCTGCCGTTCTACGCGAAGTCCCGGGATCTCGCGAAGTCGCTCGGCGTCGACGTCGCGACCCTCGAGAAGGCGAACCCCGCGCTGCGGCCCGGCGTCTGGAGCGGCGGCAACTTCGTGCCGAAGGGCTACAGCCTGCGCGTCCCCAGCGCGGCCCTCGATCGCCCGCTCGGCGAAGCGATCGCCGCGATCCCGAACAGCAGCCGCTACGCGAGCCAGGGCGGCGGCAGCTCGACCTACGTCGTGCGCCGCGGCGACACGCTCTCGAAGATCGCGAGCCGCCACGGCCTCACGACGAAGCGCCTCGCCTCGATGAACGGCATCCGCCGGTACAACCAGATCCGCGTGGGCCAGCGCCTGAAGCTGCCCGGACAGACGCGGATGGCGCCGATGGAATCGCCGGCGCCGAAGGAAGTGGTGGTCGCGGCGGCCAGGCCTGCACCGGCCGCGGAAGCGAAGAAGCCCCCGGTCTCGGAGGCGCGAGCGCCCGAGGTCGTCGCGAGCAGCGGGGACGGGCAGGCCACCACCGTCGAAACCTATACCGTTCGCCGCGGGGACAACCTCACGCAGATCGCGAAGCGCTACGGCCTTTCCATCGCCGAGGTCGCGGCGTTGAACGGCCTCGGCAATCGTCACCAGATCCAGGCCGGGCAGAAGCTGCGCATCGCGAAGGCGACCGCCCCCGACGAGCGCGAGACGCCCGCCGCCATCGAAGTCGCCCGGGTCGAGAAGAGTGTGCCGCCGTCGCCGAAGCCCGCTCCGGCGACGCCGAAGGCCGCGAGCACGCCTCCCGCACCGAAGCCCGCCGCCCCGCCCGCTCCGTCGCCGCCCCCGACGCCGACCGCGAAGCCGGCCCCCGAGCCGACACCGGTCGCGGTCGCCAGCCGCGAGCCCGAGCGCGCCGTTCCCGTCGCCGCGGAAGCCTGGGATCCCGACAACGAGAGCGCGACCGACCCGAGCCCGGGGCTGCTCGCCGATCCCTCGGACTACACGATCGGCCGCGACGGCAAGATCACCGTGCAGCCCAACGAGACCCTCGGCCACTACGCCGAATGGCTCGGCGTGCGCGTCAGCCGCCTGCGCCAGCTGAACGGATTGCGCTACGGCGAGCCCGTCGACGTCCACCAGCGGCTCCGCCTCGACTTCTCCCAGGTCCCGGCGGCCGATTTCGAGCGGGTGCGCGTCGAATACCACCGCGAGCTGCAGGAAGAGTTCTTCGCCGAGTGGGAGATCGAGGGCACGGCAGTCCACAAGGTCGGCCCCGGCGACTCGATCTGGACGCTCTCGACCCGGCGCTTCGCGGTGCCGATCTGGCTGCTGCGCCAGTACAACCCCGACGTCGACCTCGACGCCCTCTCCACCGGCACGCAGATCACCGTCCCGAAGCTGCGACAGCGCAACGCCGAGACGAGCGCGCGCGAGGGCCTCGTCCAGCGGGCCACCGCCGGCTAGGAGCCTGACCCAAGATGGGCGTGGATGCCTGAGCGTCGAGACACGCCTCTCCCAAGGCGCGCGAGGGAGCCGTAGCCGAGCTACGGCGACCGAGTGCAACGCCGCGAGAGGCGATGGATCGGCGCTGAGGCGCCGCGCGGCCATCTTGGGTCAGGCTCCTAGGCCTGGAAGACCTTCTCGTCCGGCAGGCGGATCGCCGTCAGCGGACCGCCGTAGACCGCGCCGGTATCGACGCCGATGCTGAACGGCGTATTCCAGCGCACGCCGAAATCCTCGTTCGGCGTGTGCCCGTAGACCATCGTGATGCCGAGATCGTGGGGCAGATCGCCGCTCGTGCGATTCCAGAGCAGATCCTCGGGCCTCGACTTGCGCAGCGCGAAGGCGAGATCGCCGCTGCGCAGCTGGTTCTGGCTGATGCCGGCGTGGACGAAGAGATAGTCGCCCTCGAGATGGGAGAGCCGCAGCGAGAGCAGGAAGTCCTCGTGGCTCTTCGGTAGACGGAAGCTCTCGCGATCGGTGTCCTCGCGATCGAAGTAGCCGTAGCCGGCGAGCGTTCGATCGCCGCCGTTCATGAGGAAGGCATCGCCCCCGAAATAGGCGTCGTCGGTCCAGCCGAGGAAGTCGAGGAACATCGACTCGTGATTGCCGAGCAGGAAGACGCACGCATAGCGCTCCCGCAGCTCGATCAGGCGTTCGATCACTCCGGGTGAATCGGGCCCGCGATCGATGTAGTCGCCGAGAAAGACCAGCTTGTCGCCGGGCTCGAGCGGGAGCAGCTCGAGCAGCTCGTCGAGCTTCTCGAGTTCGCCGTGGATGTCACCGATCGCGTAGAGCATGCGCCTCGACCGCCGGCGGAAGGGCACCGGCATCCCCCGGCCCCCATCGGTTTCCCGCGAGGGGCCCTTGACGGGAATCCGGGCGGGTCTGCCGACCCGCGCCTGGGACGGCGTCGGGATCGGCGCCCCCGCCGGCCGCGGCGCGATTCGCGAGCTGGCCGCAGGCGGCATCGATGTCTCGGCCCCGGTCGCGCCGCAGGGTCACGCGCAGGCCGGCCTCGTGGAGGGCAGCGGTGAAGCGATCGACGACGGCGGCCGAGGGCGGGCGATAGGGCGCGTCGGCGTGGGGGTTCATCGGGATGACGTTCACCTTCGCGGGAATGCCCGCGAGCAGGCGCGGCATCCGGCGCGCGTCCTCCAGCGAATCATTGACGCCTTCCATCAGCGTGTACTCGAAGAACACCGGACGACGTCGATTCAATCGGGGCTCCCGGCGCAGGGTGCCCATCAGCTCGGCGAGCGGGAAGCGCCGATTGAGCGGGACGAGCACGTCCCGCACTTCGTCGGTCGTGGCGTGCAGGCTCACCGCGAGGTGGATCGGAGCGACGTCGAGCAGCGGTGCGATCTGGGGCAGCACGCCGGCCGTCGAGACCGTGATCCGTCGCGGGGCGAGCGCGAGTCCCTTCGGATCGACGAGGATCCGGATCGCCTCGGACACGTTCGGCAGATTCAGCAGCGGCTCCCCCATGCCCATGAAGACGAGGTTCGTGAGGCTCTCGCCGACCGGGACGAGGCGGCGTGCATGCAGGACCTGATCGACGATCTCGCCCGCCGACAGATTGCGGGTGAATCCGAGTGCTCCGGTCGCGCAGAAGCTGCAGGTGAGCGGACATCCGACCTGCGTCGACACGCAGAGCGTATGCCGCCGCTCCTCCGGGATCAGGACGGCTTCGATGCGCGCGCCGTCGAATGCGCGCAGCAGGAGCTTCCGGGTTCCGTCGACCGAAGCCTGCGTCTGCTCGACGACCAGCGTCTCGACCTCGAAGGCCTCGCCGATCGCGCCGCGCAGGTCCGCGGGCAGATTCGTCATCTGGTCGATCGCCGTCGCGTCCTGCTTGTACAGCCAGGTCGCGACCTGATCCGCCCGATAGGCGGGCCAGCCCTTTTCGGCAAAGCGCTGCCGCAGTGCCTGCCGCGCATGATCCTTCAGGCTCGGCCGCCTGCGCGCATGCTTCGGGGCCTCGTCGGCGCTCATCGCCCGCCCTCCGCGCCGCGAGTCGACGCCTCATTGCGAAGCGCCTCCTCACCGCGAAGCGTCTCCTCACCGCGAAGCATGTCCTCACCGCGAAGCGAATAGGCGAAGAAGTGCAGCGGCCGCGACTCCGCACGCCACTGCGCCTCGTAGCCCGTCGTCATCCGACCGGGCACCTCCGGCAGGAAGGCGAGGGGTGCATAGTGGTTCTCGAGGGTCTTCTCGGCGGCGAGGACTTCGTCGATCTGGTGGGCGTAGGGCACGTCGTCCGTCGCGACGTAGAGCATGCCGCCCGGGGCGAGCGCCCTCGCCGCCCGCGCGACGAAGCCCGCGCCGACGAGGCGCCGCTCCGCATGGCGCGCCTTCGGCCAGGGATCGGAGAAGTTCACCCAGATCTCGGCGAGCGAGCGCGGCGCGAACCAATCGCGCAGCCCCTCCTCCCCGCGCCCGACCGCGAGCAGGACGTTGGGCAGCCGCGCTCGCGCGACCTTGCGCGCCATCTTGAGCCCGCGCTTCCAGGAGACTTCGATCCCGACGTAGTCGGTCTCCGAGGCATTCGCAGCGAGCGCGAGCAGGAATTCGCCGCGACCGAAGCCGATCTCGAGCACCCGTCGGCGCTCCTTCGCTTCCGGGTCACCCGCGCCGGGATCGGCGGGCGACGCCTCGATGACCTCCGCACAGGCCGCCGCACGCGCCGCCGCACGCGCCCGCGCGCGGGCGAACAGGGCCGGCCAGCCGAAGCGGCCGATCTCGTCCGGCGACACGCGCGGATCGTCACCCGGAATCTCGTATTTGAGGGAACGCCCCATGGCGGCGGGATCCTAATCGAGTCCCGTCGCCTCCGCTCCGTGCGTCGCCGCGAGGCCGCCCACGACGTGGGAGACGACGTGGCGAACTGCGCCCTCGAGGTCGTGCACGTCGATGATCTCGGCGCCGTAGATCTTCGCCCGCTCGAGCAGGGCATCCTGGATGCGCAGGATCTCGTCGAAGCTGTGCAGATAGCGCTCGGAAGCCCGCGCACCGCGACCATGCGCCCGCGCGACGATATGCGCTCGCAACGACTCGGGATCCTGGTCCGCCGCGAGCAGCAGGACGACGTGCGCCCGATCCTGCCAGCCGGCGAGGTCGAACAGGCCGGGCGCGAGGCTCACGCCGTCGATGACCGTATTCGTCCCTTCGACGATGGCGCGCTCGATGACCGCCCGGACGCCGACGGCGACCGTGCGCGACTGATCGAGGAAGCCCTCCACGATCGGATCGAGCCCGGGCGCGACGGCCGTCACGAGCCTCGAATGGGCCTCGAACGAGGAGACGTGGAGGGTCGGCACCAGATCGTCCGAGATCATCACGCGCATCACGTCGCGGATCGCATCCGTCGAGAGCACCCGCGCGATCGACAGCCGGCGCGCGACCTCGATCGCGAGCGAGGACTTCCCGACCCCGCTCGTCCCGCCGAGCAGCAGGATCAGCGGCTTCACGTCCTGGTTCTGGAACGCCCGCCAGACACGATAACGAGCGGCGAATTCGGGGCCGTAGCGGCGATCGAGCTCTTCATGGACGAGGGACCGCAGCAGATCCCGCGTGACCTCGCGCTCGCGACGCAGCCGCAGCGTCCGCTCGATCTCGACGGCGACCTCGAGGGCCTGATCCGGCTCGAGACCCGTCGGATAGAGCGATTGCAGCAGACGGCCCTGATTGAACGGCCAGCGGCCGTCCTTGCCGACGACGTCGATGCGGATCTCGAGGGGCGCGAGCGAGGACTCCCGGGCGGACGACGCGGTAGACGAGGAAGAGGACGTGCGCCGGGTGGCGGTGAATCGCGACAGGGGACCGCGAGGGCCGCTGGACTCGGCCCCCTGCGGACCGGCCTCGCCGGGCGAGGCCTCCTCGTGCTGCATGCTGTTCTGGGATTCGGGCTTGGCCAATGTTCTGCCGACCTTACCAGTCTCCATCGGTTCGCGACAATCCGCCTGCCGCGGCTCGCGCCCGACCCGGACTGGGGAACAGGCCCGAGCGCGCCCATCTTTTCCCGACCACCGCGACAAATCCTGAGACTTTTGGCTTGACTTGCGCCGGCGCGCCACTTTTACTCTGGCCACCGGGTCCACTCGATCGGCAGACCCCGCTGCAACCCGGTGAGATCCGACCCCCTCCGTTTCGCCCTGCGCAGCCCGCAGCGCCTCGCCGTTCGGTCGGCCAGCACCGGGTTGCCAGAGGCAGCGCCAGGCCTGTCAGGGGACTGTCAGGGGACTGTCAGAGGAGAGGGACGAGAGAGACCGGATGACCACGAACCGAGCCGCACAGCCGAGCCCGAAAAACGACCCGAGCGCCCGGCCGGGCGCCGCGCATCCCGCCGATGCAGGTGCCCCCCTCGAATCCGGACCGGACGCGCAGGCGCACACCCGCGCCCCCCGCGCCGGCAGCCATTTCAAGACGAGCGAGGTCGTGGATCTGCTCGATCTCTCGCGCCGCCAGCTCCAGTACTGGGCCAAGACCGGTCTCGTCGCGCCCTCGGCCCGTACGCCCGGCGGCCATCATCGATACGATTTCAACGACCTGGTCGCGCTGAAGGCGACGCGGCGTCTGATCGACGCGGGCGTCTCGGTCCAGAAGATCCGCAAGAGCGTCGGCGCGCTGCGCGAGCTCCTGCCCCAGGTCGACCGCCCGCTGTCGGAGCTGGTTCTGGTCGCGACCGGCGACATCGTGCTCGTCTTCCACGACGACACGGTGTTCGAGGCGATCACCGGCCAGGAGTGGGTCTTCCCGGTCGCCGCCTTCGAGCGCGAGGTCTCGGCCTACCGCGATCGTCAGGAGGCCGAACGCTCCGAGCAGGAGGCCGTCGCGGCAGCCCGTCGTGGAGCCCGGTCCGGCCGGAATCGCCGCGCCGATCGACGCGCGCCCGTGCTGCCCGTCGAGCGCCCGGCGAAACCGACGGTCCGAAGCGCGAAGCAGGATCGCAAACGCTGGAGCAAGACCGGCTGAGCGCGGGGGCTCGGCCTGCAGCGATCGAACGAGTATCCAGATCACACGCCCGCGGCCAGGGCCGCGGTCGGTACGCCTCGGGGGGAGACGTCATGCGTGTCATCGCCATCGTGAATCAAAAAGGCGGCTGCGGGAAGACGACGACGACGGTCAACCTCGCCGGCGCCCTCGCTGAAGAAGGCCACCGCGTCCTCGTCGTGGACATGGATCCCCAGGCCCATGCGACGCTCGCGCTCGGCCTCGAGCCCGACGATCTCGAGACGAATCTCTACGAAGTGCTGGTGGAGCCGACCGGCTCCGGCCGCCTCGATTCGATCATCGTCGACGTCAGCGAGTCCATCGATCTCGCGCCGTCGAGCATCGTGCTCTCGGCGCTCGAGCAGAAGCTCGCGAGCGAGCGACACGATGCCCGCACCGAGCGGCTCGCCGCGGCGATCGAAGGCCTCCCCCCGCTCTACGACTTCGTCCTGATCGACTGCCCGCCCAACGTCGGCCTGCTCACGTTCAATGCCCTGCGCGCCGCGCGCGAGGTGATCATCCCGCTCGAGACGAGCTTCTTCGCGATCGACGGCGTGCAGAAGCTGCTCGAGACGATCAGCCTGCTCTCCGATCGCATCGGCCATCGGCTCCACGTCCGCGTGCTTCCGACCCTCTACGACGGCCGCACCCGCTATGCGCGCAACACGCTCGGAGAGATCCGCGAGCTCTTCAAGGAGCTCTGCTTCGACTCGGTCGTACGCCTGAACGTCAAGCTGCGGGAAGCGGCGAAGGCAGGCGTACCCATCTCGCGCTACGCCCCGACCGCGATCGGGGCCGTCGACTACGCCTCCGTCGCGATGGAGCTCTCGGCCTCGTCGCCCGACGTCTTCCAGCCGGTCGCGCCCGAGCGCAAGGGCGCGAGCGCGGCGCCGGCCGCGCCGCGCGAGGTCGTCGTCCGCTTCAAGGACGCCTCGGCGGGCGACGTGCGCATCGCGGGCGACTTCAACGGCTGGGTGCCCGACCGGGGCGTGAAGTCGGTGATCGCTTCCGAAGGGCAGACGCGGGTCTGGACCAAGGTCCTGACGCTCGAGCCCGGGACCTATCAATATCGCTACGTCGTCGACGGCGAGTGGCGGGAAGATCCGGCGAATCCGCAATCGGCGCCCGGGCCGACGGGGCAGCCGAACTCGATCCTCCACGTGCGCTAGCCGGCGCGGCCTTTCGCTTCGATTCCCGAGCCAAGCTTCCGAGCCAGGAGACGGGACGGCTTCCCGGCTCTGCATGGCAGACTGCCCGACCCCTTTCGGTTCCGAGAGTCCTCGTGCCGCGCGATCTCTCCGATGTCCTCCACTTCTTCCTGCCCGAGCTGGGCGGCGACCTCGAATCGTCGCCGGCTTTCGACCGACCGTTCGTTCGGAGGCGGGAGACGACGCCCGGGGCGGCCGCCCGTCGATCGGCGCCTGCACGGCCCGTCGAGACGAGTCGCCTTCCGCTCTCGGTCCTGGGTGTTCCGATCGGCGAACGCGACGTCGTGCACGCTGCGTACACCTGGAACCTCGCCCGCGAGATCATCCGACTCGGGGGCTCGAGCACGATCGTCACGCCGCGGGCCGATCGCGACAGTCCCCTCTGGTCGACCCACGACCCGGCGGGGCTCGCCGACGTCGAGGTCGTGTACAGCGCCGCCGAAGGCCTCACCGGCCTGCGGCGACACGCCGAGCGCGTCGCGCGCGAGCGGGGCCGTACCGCCGGCGGCGGCATCGTTTTCGCGCGCATTCCACCCGCCTGGCTGACGGAGCCCTCGCCGGAGGACGAGAAGCCCGACGGCTTCGGGCGCACCCCGAGCGATGATCCGATCCGCTGGCTTCTCACCTTCACCTCGTCCCGTCCGCGCGAGGTCGATTCGCTCTTCGAGCGGATCCAGAGCTGGGTCCGCGGGCGGCCGGGGCTCGAGATCGGCGTGACGGTCCATGGCGTCCACCAGATCGAGGCGGCGCGCGAGGCCTTCGACGGGCTCGCACGCAGCTGCGACGAGCGGCTCGGCCTTCCGCTCGCGAGCTATGGGCTCCTCGTCGACGACCTCGATCTCTATCGCGCGATCGCCGCCGGCCGGCCGATGCACGCCCCCGAGCGCGAGACCCCGGCGGCCCGTGCCCTGACCGACGTCGCGCGCCTGCTCTACGAGGATGCGAGGAGCCGCGTGCTTGGCTGAGCCCGCCGCGCGCCGCTCGGCCGCCGAAGGCGCGGGACCGGCGCACCTGCGCCACGCCCTTCGCCGGGCCCTGGAGCAGGCCCAGCCGGAGATTCTCGTCCTCGCCGAAGGCATCCTCGCCGAAGCGTCCCCGATCGATCTTCTCGCCGTCGGCGCCGAAGGGGAGCTGATCGCGGTCCGGATCGCGGAGCCCGGCGACGACCTCGCGACGCTCACACGTCTGCTCGCGGATCTCTCCTGGCTGCGATCGCGGCGGGCGGATTTCCTGAAGCTCGCAGCCGGCAACGGCATCGAACCCTCCGCCGAGCCGCGCGGGCTGCTGGTCGCGCCGTCGTTCGGGCGCGAGACCCGAGCAGCGGTCGATCATTTTCCCACGGATGCGATCCAGCTCTGGCTCGGCCGACCGGGGCGGGGGGCCGAGCCCGTCGCCCTGCGAATCGAGCGGCTCGACCCGATCGAACGTCCCGCCGAGCTCCCGCCTCCCCGAAGTGCTTCGGTGCTCAGCGCGCATGCGCCCCTCGAGCCGACGCCACACCCGGACCGTCCGGCACCGCCATCGACCGCTCGCTTCGTTCCCGACTTGCCGCCCTCGAACCTCCCCCTCGGCAACGCGGCGCGGCCATCCGCGCCCCCCGCTGGACCCCCTGGACCCGATCGGACCCAGCGGGATGGTGGGCCCGGATGGCCCCTCACCGATCCGCCCAGCCGCTCCGCGTTTCGCACCGGCCTCTGCCCGGCCGATCTCGAGTCTTCGGAAGGGCTGTCCAACGGAGACCGATCGCACTGACGAGGACCGCTCCGCCCCAGGGCCCGCTCGATCACGTTGCCCCCGGGAATCCGAGAGCCTCAGGTGCCATTTTTCGGCACGGGTGACAATTTCTGCCACCTCTCACGACCCCATGGCTACTTCCCATGCGGGGGGCTTTCCGGATCGACCTGGGCGATTCGGAGGGGTCTCGTTCGAACGTTCCTGTCCGGGCTTTCAGCCAGGCCGGTACGCGCTCGAGCGAGGGCAATGGTTTCAGGTCTTTGGCCCGCGATCGATGGTCGCGGTCCCTCTGACTCGAAGGATTCGGTTTGTGAGCATTCAGCAATTCCGATCGACCGACGCACGCGCGACCGACGCCGAAGCCCGGGCTGGAGCCCGACGCGCCGCGGCCTCGGTATTCGCGTCCTCGTCCGCCTCCCTCGCGAACGGGCTCGCGAACGGGTCCCTCGCGAACGGGACCGAATCCGCGGCGCCGAGCGTCGCCCTCGCCGACGAATCGCTCGTCGACCGTGTCCGGAACGGCGATCGCCCCGCCTTCGACGAGCTGTACCAGCGTTATTTCAAGCGCGTCTACGCCTTCCTCGACAAGCGCCTGCGCAATCGCTGGGATACCGAAGAGACGACGCAGGAAGTGTTCATCAACGTCTTCTCTTCCCTCGACGGCTATCGGGGAGACGCACCCTTCGCCGCCTGGATCTTCGGTGTGACCCGCCGGACCCTGGCGGCGCGATTCCGGCGCAAGCGCCATCCGATGGTTCCGCTCACCGACGAGGAAGAGGAGCGCTCGGTCGCGGGACTCGCCGCCGCCGGTCAGCCCGAGGCCAACCCGCTCGAGCACTACGAATTCAACGAGCGCGCCGCCCAGATCACGCGCGCGATCGAATCCGAGCTCAGCGAGGAGCAGCGCACCGTTTTCGAGCTCCACCACCTGGAATCGATGCCGATCGCCGAAATCGCGCGTTCGTTGTCGAAGTCCGAAGACTCGGTCAAATCGAATCTCTATCGGACGCGCAAGCTGCTGCTGACCCGCTGATTTCCCGGCTGCTACCGTGCGCGCAATGACCGATCCGGCCCCCTCCCCTTCGAGCTCGCGCATGGCCGTTTCTTCCGCCTTTTCCGGCGAAGGGCCTGCTCGCGCGTCGATTCGTCGACCGGCGCCGGGCGAGACATGGCACGGCATCGATGCGGAGCGGCTCGAGCTGGTCTCCCGCGGTGACGTCGTGACCGGATGGCTCGCACGTGCGGCGCTGCGCAATGCGCAAGGGAAGGCGAACGCGAAGGCGAAAGCTGCGAAGGCACGCAGCGCCCTCCTGATGGCAGTCCATGATTCCGCCGAGTCGGCGAGCGCCACCGAGCTCGGCATCGCCGCCGGCTGGATCGGCCCCGAGCTCTCGCTCGTCGCGATCGACCTGCCGCTCCACGGCCATCGCGCCAGCCCGAAGCTCTCCGAGCGATTGATCGCCGGCCTCGTCCAACGGGGCCGCGGCGACGAGATCGATCGCAACGGGCAGGTGCTCGTGGAGGAGTTCTGGCGCCAGGCGACGGTCGACCTCATCCGAACGCTCGACGCCGTGCTCGCGCTCGGCGGCCACGATCCGAAGCGGATCGGCCTGCTCGGCATCGGCCTCGGCGCAGCGCTCGTCGAAACACTGCTGGCGCGAGACGACCGCCCGCGTGCGGCCGTCCTGATCCGTCCCCCGAACGCGAAGCCGGCGTCCTTGGCGCCGATGGATTCCGCGATGCCGGCTGGCGCCCGGAACCGCCCGTCCGCCTCCTCGGATCGAAGAGCGGCTGCGGCGGCCGAGCGGCTCGTGATCGAGGCCGAGACCGACGCTTCGATCTGGGGCGCCGCGGCCCGAACCTTCTTCGAGGCCCGCTTGCGCCAGGAGACCGTCCGGTAGGGGGCCAGGCTCCTCGTGTCCTGAGTCCGAAGTTCGCCGTCGGTTCGCCGAGGAATCCCTTGTGGCAGCGGAGTGCACCGAGATCGCAGCCTCGGGCCGCTCGCAAGGCGCGCGACCGAGCCATGGCCGAAGTCATGGCGAGGGAGCGCAACGCGGCGAGCGGCCCGAGGTTGCGATCGAATGCAGGCGAACTTCGGACTCGGGACACTAGAACGCGGTGGAATCGGCCGCGCTCTCGGCATCGATCTCGCGGTCCTGACGAACGACGAGCAGGGTCCCGGCCGTCACGAGCGCGGGCATCATCACCAGGTTGAGCCCCGGTACGAAGCAGGCCGCGAACGCGATGCTGCCGAATCCCGCCATCGTCGCCGGATGCGCCGCGACGAAACGAAGGCGATCGCGGAAGCGGATGCCCCGACGATCGAAGGCATGGCCCGCGTACTCGAGCGGCAGGAAGAAGATCGTGAGGATCACGAGGGTGGGCGCGGTCAGGATCTGCGCGCCCGGCACGATCAATCCGAGCAGCGACAACGCCCCCCACACGCCGGCGAGCAATCCGATCCGCGCGAGCTCGGCCCAGACGCTGCGCGCTCCCGCCGCGAAGAACCCGAGCTCGCTCTCCCGCACCGACCCGCCCCGGGCGATCGCCTCGACGCGCGCCGAGAGCCGCTCCAGGAACGGTGCGCTCAGGAGGTTCGCCGCCAGCAGCGCCGCGACGATCGCCGCCCCGAACGCGACGACCACCGCGAGCCCGCTCGCGATCCAGACGAGGAAGGTCGCCGGGCCGACCCAGATCCAGCTCCACCAATGCGCCGCCTCGAGGACCGGCAGGAACGAGCTGCACCAGGCCGCGATCGGGGCGAGATTCGCGAGAAAGAGCGAGCCGGCGATCGCGACGGAGACGAGCGAGAGGAAGACCGGAACGATCGCGAGCGGCCAGAGCCCGTGCTCACGCCGAAGGAACCCCGCCCCGTCGAAGAGCAGCCGCAATCCCGTCTCGAATCCGGCCAGCCCATCGGGCAGGACCCGCAAGCCGGCATTTCGTCCCCGGAGATCCGCCTGCATCGAACCGACCCCGCTGGCTGACGGACCGGCCGATGCCCCTGCCTAGCTCGCGGCAGCAGGGGGCGCGTACGACCGGATGCGCGCCAGCAGAGCATCGCGGCGGTGCACCATTTCGTCGACGGTATCCGCCTCGAGATTCAAGCGGAGCACCGGCTCGGTATTCGATGCCCGCAGATTGAACCACCAGGTCGGGTAGCGGACCAGCAATCCGTCGAGCCGCGAGATCTCCGGCGCCGCGCGGTGCTCCGCCTCGATCTCGCGCAGGACGACCTGTGCGTCGACGACGCGGTTGTTGATCTCGCCGCTCGCCGAGTACCTGCGCAGCGGCTCGACGAGCTCGGCGAGCGAACGGCCCTCGGCGCCGAGCACGTCGAGCAGGGCGATGAAGGCCGCCGTGCCGTCGTCGGCGATCAACGAGTCGCTGAAGCGGAAGTAGAGGTGGCCCGAGAGCTCTCCGGCGAAGATCGCGCCCTCCTCGCGCATCTGCGCTTTGACGAAGGAATGGCCGACCCGACACATCCCGGCGACGCCACCGCTCTTCTCGATCTCCTCCGCGACGACGCGGCTCGAGCGCAGGTCGTACAGCACGCGCGCACCGGGATGCCGCGCGAGCAGATGGCGCGCGACCAACGCCGTGGCCAGATCGGCGGAGACCGGCTTCCCCGTGCCGTCCACGAACACGGCGCGATCGCCATCTCCGTCGAAAGCGACGCCGAAATCGGCGCCGGTCCGGCGGACGGCCTCCGCGACGTCGGCGAGATTCTCGAGCTTGAGCGGATCGGCCTCGTGGTTCGGGAAGGTGCCGTCGGGCTCGAAGTAGAGCTTCACGACCTCGATCGGAAGCGCCTTCAACACCGACTCGAGGCCCGCCGCGGCCATTCCGTTGCCGCAGTCGATCGCGACCTTGAGCTTCGGCCGATGGGTCGCGAGCGCGAGCACGTGGCGCGCGTACCCCTCGCGGACGTCGTGGCTCCGGATCGCGCCGCGCGGCACGACGACCGGCGCCGTCGCGCGCTTCGCACAGAGCGCCTCGATGTCCCGCAGCCCGCTCGCCTCGCCGACGGGGATCGCGTGCTCGCGGCAGATCTTGAATCCGTTGTAGCGCCCGGGATTGTGGGAGGCGGTGACCATCACGCCCGCCGCCGCGGAGACCGCCTCGACGCCGAAATACAACATCGGCGTCGCGACGAGACCGAAGTCGACGACGTCGATGCCCTCGTCGCGAATGCCGTCGATCAGGGCTGCAGTCAGCTCCGGAGAATGCGAGCGCGCGTCCCGCCCCACCGCGATCGGCCCGGCGCCGATGAAGTGGGCGACCGCCCGGCCGATTCGATGGGCCTGCTTTGCGTCGAGTTCGTCGGGAACGACGCCCCGGATGTCGTATGCCTTGAAGATCGCCATCGGAATGATCCTAGCCTCCCATCGCTTCGCATCGGCTCACGCTCGCCTGCGAGCCCTCAAGTCGTCTCTCGCTTGACCCGACGAGCCCCGGGCGCCACCATCGCCGGATTCGCCCCCGCAAGGCGCGCGAGGAGACCTCGATGTTCGGATTGGGCCCGATGGAACTCGTCGTGATCCTGGTGATCGTGATCGTGCTCTTCGGCGCGCGTCGATTGCCCGAGATCGGATCCGGTTTCGGCAAGGCGATCAAGAACTTCAAGTCCGGCTTGTCGGGCGCGGACGAGATCGACGTGACGCCGAACGACAAGAAGAAGGTCGACCCCGGTCGCGAATCCGGATCGAACTCGAACTGAGTCCAACGGATTCCAGCTGATTTCCCCTGAGCGCCCACCCGGCGCGCCCACCCGGCTCCAGGCCGGCTCTCCCTGAGTGCCCGATCGCCCCGGCGAGGGCGTCGGGATTCGGCGGTGAGCGACGGAATCCCTCCGGCCGCGCGGCGCAGACGCGCTTCCCCAGCGATCAAGGCTGCGCGGCGGGCCCGGATTCGAGCAGCACCCGGCGCGCCCCGCTCGGGAGCTCGGCGGCCGGGACGATGGCGACGAAGGGCCGGACTTCTCCCGGCGCGAGCGGCTGCGCAGACCATGTGGCGATCGACGCTGCCCGCTCCCGCTCGAGCTCCTCGGGTCGCGCCTCGCGCAGCACGCTTTCCTCGAGCATCCGGCCGGCCCTGAGCGGCGGACCGTCCAGGCGCTCGCCCGCCCGATCGAGCAGGGCCAGGTGGATCGGCATCGGCGCGAGCGGCTTCGCCCCCGTGTTGCGCAGCTCGCCTTCGAAGACCAGCAGCAATCCCGCCCGGCTCGATTCGAGCCAGCCCGAGCGTGTCGTCTCGGCGACGAGCGGTCCGATCTCGAGGCGTTGCGGAACCTCGATCCTGCGCGCCCACTCCGATTGCAGGAGCGCGCCGCCGACACCCGCGACGCTCGCCACCGTCACGCACCAGCCGACGAATCGTCCGATCTTCGCCCAGGCCCGCGGCGCGGCCGGCAGGTCCGCGCGGACATCGTGAAACGGAGCCGCCTCGGAGTCTCCGAAGAGATCGAGGGAGTCGCCGCGCGAATCCTGCTTCGCGCTCGGCTTCGTCGGTCGGACGAGGGCCGCGACCGTCGAGCGTGCGTGGCGCTTCTCGTCACCGCCGACCAGATCCCAGCTCTCGGGGTCGCCGAGATCGTCGGGTGATGCTTCGGCGCGCAGCGAGGAGGCCGATGCGCCCGGGGCGTTCGAGTCGGTGGCGAGCTCGAGCCCGCTGTCGTCGTCGTCGATCAGGGAGGAGAAATCGTCGATCGTGCCGAAGCTCGACTCGTCGCGAACGGGCTCGGGCGGCTTGGTCGCCGAGTCCGATGCAATCGGCGTCGGCACCGCTCGCGCGCCTTCGCCACGGGTCTTCTTCGCCTTTCCGGCGAGGCCCGATGCGGAAGCGCTCGGCGATGCGACCGGCTCGGGAGAAGCGAGCACGTCCGGATCGAAGCCGCGGCCGAAATCGCCGGTGAGATCGAAGGAGCTCGGATCGGGCGAGCTCGCGTGACCGCGCTCCCCTTCACCCGGATCGTCGTCGCCTTCGACGCGAATCTCTTCGGAGAATTGCCAGTCTTCTTCCTCGGGCTCGGCATGCGGGGCCGCACTCCGATCGGACGTGCCCGGCCGGGCGAGATCCCGCGTCGGCGGCGGCGTTCGCCCTGCCCGACCCTGGACCGTTTCGGCGACGACCGACTCGATGGCCTGGGACTGACTCGACGACGGACTCGGCAGGAAGAAGGCGTGTTTGCAGCGCGAGCAGCGCACCCGGGCCCCCGAGGCCGGGATCCGCGAGTCGTCGAGCTGGAAGCTCGTCGAACATTCCTCGCACGTCACAATCACGTCGCGATCCCCGCTCGAGGCGCGTCGGTCCGAGGAGGGCCGATCCCTCCGGCGAAATCCCGTGTGCGCAAACCAATGCCGATCGGGCTGATCGGTTCCGGCGGCGGGCGGCTTGAGCTGCGCCTCGAAGACTTCCGTGCGATGACGGGGCTCCCGGCGAGCGGGCGGCGGCGGATCGGCGGAGCGGGACCGCTAGACTGCGACGAGATGACGAAGGGTTTTCGCTACCCGAGCCCCCGAAACCTCGTGAGCTGCCCAGGAGCCCCGCGTTGAGCGCGCAGGAGCGTGGCCTGCTCGACCGCCGCCTGATCGTGGTCACCGGCAAGGGCGGGGTCGGCAAGACGGCCGTCGCCTGCGCCGTCGCCGAGGCTGCCCGGCGGGCGGGCAAACGGGTCCTGCTGCTCGAAACTTCGGCGCACGAGGCCGTCGCGGCGCGCTTCGAGCGGGCGCCCCGGCCCCTGGGCCATGCCGGGCGCACCCTCGCGCCCGGGCTGCACGCGCTGCGCATCGATCCCCACGCGGCCCTGGCCGAGTACATCCGGCTCCAGATCGGCCTCGGCGCCGTCACCGACCGCATTCTGCGCACCGAGCTCTTCGGCCAGCTCCTCGAAGCGGCGCCCGGTTGGCGCGAGCTGATCGTGCTCGGAAAGATCTGGCACCTCGAGCAGCGACGGGACGCGTCCGATCGGCCGCTCTGGGATCTGCTCGTCGTGGACGCCCCGGCGACGGGCCACGGCCTGACCTTTCTCGACGTTCCGCGCGTCGTCGCCCAGGCCGTGCGCGCGGGACCGCTCTCCCGACATGCGGGCTGGGTCGAAGCGCTGGTCCACGACCCGGCGCGCACGCTGCTCCTCCCGGTCACCCTGCCCGAAGAGCTCCCGGTCCGGGAGACGATCGAGCTGGTCGAACGGGCGCGGGGCGAGATCGGGATCGCAGTCGATCGCATCGTCGTGAATCAGATGCCGAGCGGTCGGGCCTCGCGCGCACGCGCGACCCTCGACGGCATCCGCGGCGAGCTCGCGTTCGACGCGCTCCCGCCCGTTTCCGTGATGCGCTCGATCCTCGAGCACGAATCCCGCCGCGCGATCGAGGCGCGCCGATTCCGCCGTGAAGTCTCGGCGAGCTGCGCCCTTCCGGTCGTCGATCTGCCCGTCTTCGGCGAGGGAATCGATGCCGCGGACGGCTGGCGAGCACAGTCCGAGCAGGTCCTGGCGACCCCGATCTGGCCCGGCGACGACGCGGTGGATCGGCGCATGACGGGGACGGAATCGTGATTCCGACCCTCGAAGACGCCCTGCTCGAGGCGCGCGTGCTCGTCTGTACGGGCACCGGCGGCGTCGGCAAGACGACGATCTCCGCCGCCCTCGCCCTCGAGGCCGCCCGGCGCGGCCGCCGAACCCTCGTGCTGACGATCGATCCCGCGCGGCGCCTCGCGAACGCCTTCGGACTCGACCGCCTCGGCTCGACACCGGTCCGGATCCCGCCCGAGGCCTTCGCCGCCTCCGGCCCGGAGGCCCCGGCCTCGCACGAGCCCTTCCTCGAGATCATGATGCTCGAGTCCCGACAGGCCTTCGACCAGCTGATCCATCGCCTGACGCCGGACGAGGCCACCCGGCGACGCATCCTCGACAACCGCATCTATCGCCACCTCTCGCAGGCCCTCGCCGGGAGCAGCGAGTACGCGGCGATGGCCGAAGTCCAGGCGCTGGTCGAATCCGGGCGCCACGATCTGATCGTCGTCGACACACCGCCCGCCGAGCACGCGCTCGAATTCCTGCGCGCCCCCGGTCGACTCCAGGATTTCCTCGACAGCCGTTTCTTCCACGCGCTCGTCCGGCCCGCGATGTCCGCGAGTCGCTTCTCGCTGCGCCTCTTCGCCCGTCCGCTCCACCGCGCCCTCGGCCTGCTCGAACGCATCGCCGGGCTCGGCTTCCTCGAAGACCTGACCGAGCTGCTCCAGGCCCTCGACGGCCTCGCCGCCGGGCTCGCCGACCGCGCCCGCCGGATCGAATCCCTGCTCTTCGGCCCGCAGACCCGGTTCGTGCTCGTCTGCCGCGCGCTCGCCGGCTCCGAGTCGACGACCCGGGAAGTCCTCGAGGACATGGCCGATCTCGGCGCACCGCTCGCGGCGCTGGTCGTCAATCGGGTGCGTCCCTGGCCGGCGGCCGAGCCGCCGGAGGCGCTGCTCGAACGCTGCCGAGGCGAGACGCTCGCGGGCGATCTCGAGCGCCTCGCCTCGGCGCTCGACCCGGCGCAGGAACCCGGCCGGGAGGAAGCGAGCGCGGCGGATCGCGCTTCGGACGTCGCGGCGGCGGTCCTCGATTACGCGATGGTGTGTCGGCTGGAACGGGACCGCTGCGACCGGCTGGCGGATTCGGCCCGCGCCCTCGAGCTGGGCTTCGCCCGGATCAGCGAGCTGGCGGACCCCCTCGATCACCTGGATGGACTGGCCGAAATCGCGAGGCAGCTGACGCCCGCTCCCCGGACCACGCCGAGCTGCTAGAGTCGGCGCGTGGCCATCCTCATCAAACGCTATGCGAACCGCAAGCTCTACAACACCGAGACGAGCCGCTACATCACGCTGCGCGGCGTCGGCGAGCTGCTCGACTCGGGCGAAGAGGTTCGTGTCGTCGACAACGAGACCGGCGAAGACATCACCGAGGTCGCGCTCTCGCAGATCCTGGTCGACAACAAGCGCTCCCGCGAAATCCCGTCGGACACGCTCCTGACCCAGATCCTCTCGCGCGGCGGAGATGCCGTCTATTCGGCGATCCGCAAGAGCGTGGACGAGGCGAGCGACGGCCTCGGCGAGTTCCAGGAGCGCTTCCGCCAGCTCGTTCAGCGGAGCGACGGCGCCTTCGCGCGCGGGCGCGGATTCGGCTGGGAGCGCCGCGCGCCGGACGAACGCGAGGAGCGCGAAACGCCCGGGGATCCCGCCGCCTGGCCCTCGCGCGCGGACATCGAACGGCTGAACCGGAACCTCGAGCGGGTCGCCGCCGCCCTCGATCGGCTCGAGACGGCGCTGGCCCGCCCCCGCTCGCAGCCCTAGCACGAACGCGATGCAGAACGATCCCGTCCAGTTCGTCGGCGATCCCCGATTCCTCGCCCACCGCGCGCCGCCGGGGCATCCCGAGCGCCCCGAACGGCTCGATGCCGTCCTGCGTGCGCTCGATTCGTTTCGCGAAGGGATCTCGCGCAGGCCGCCCCGCGCGGCGACGTTCGACGAGCTCCGATCCGTCCACGACGAACGACTCCTGCGCATCCTCGCGGCCACGCGCGGCGGCCGCGACGGCCAGCTCGATCCCGACACCTACTACGTCGCCGAGAGCTACGACACGGCCTGCCTCGCCGCGGGTGCGAGCATCGACCTCGTCTGCGACGCGCTGCGCGGAGACGTCCCACGCGGATTCGCGGCCGTCCGGCCGCCGGGCCATCACGCCGAGGCCGGCCGTTCGATGGGCTTCTGCCTGCTCAACAACGTCGCGATCGCGGTGCGGGTCGCGCAGCGCGAGCTCGGCGCGCCGCGCATCCTCGTCTTCGACTGGGACGTGCATCATGGCAACGGTACGCAGCACGTCTTCGAATCCGATCCCGACGTCTTCTACGTGTCGACGCATCAATTCCCCTTCTATCCGGGCACCGGGGATCACCGCGAGATCGGCGTGGGTCGCGGCGCCGGTGCGACGCTCAACGTTCCGATGCCCGCCGGCTGCGGCGACGCGGATTTCGTCGGCGTCGTCCAGCGCATCGTGACGCCGGCCGCGATCGCGTTCCGACCCGATCTCATCGTCGTCTCCTGCGGCTTCGACGCCCATCACGACGATCCGCTCGCTTCGATGGAGCTCCGCTTCGAGGGCTATCGCGCGATGGCCGAACAGCTGCGCGCTCTGGCGGACACGCTCTGCGGCGGGCGCATCGTGTACGTGCTCGAAGGCGGTTATTCGTTGTTAGGCGTTCAGGAAGGAACGCGCGCCGTCCTCGAGAGTCTGGTCGCTGCGCGCGGCACGGCCCTGCCCGAGGCGCCGCCGCTCGAGCCCGGCTCGACGCTCCTGGGCCTCGTCGAGCGCACCGCGCAGGTCCACGGCGCCCGGATTCCGGGCCTCGGCGCCGCCTGAGCGCCGAGCGCGCCGCGCCTACTCTTCGCCTCCGTTTCGCAGCTTCTTCGTTCGGATTTCGCCCGGCCTTCGATGCGCTCGCCGTCTGCGCACGCGCGCCGGCGAGGCGATCGCGCCGCCGGCGATGGAAGGCGCGCGAAAAAGACACGACGTCCCACAGATTCTGCTTGCGCAGGTGGGATGAAGTGGGATAAAAACCAAATCACGTGGGAAACAGTGGGATCGAAAGCCTGATCGCACCCTCGAATCCGGGACGAAGCCCAGGGTGAGACAGATCAGGGCAGGCGTCGAGACGGCGGGGCGAGGCGGCGGGGCATTGGCAGAACGATGTTTCGCGGACGTTACGACCACACGATCGACGGCAAGGGGCGACTGAGCATTCCGCGGGTGTTCCGCGGCGGCCTGGAAGGCGGAGGGGAGAATCCACCGATGTTGGTCATCCAGAAAGATCACATCGCGTTGTTTCCCGCCGAGGAGTGGGCGTCGGCCGAGCGCCGTCTCCGCGCGCTGCCCGAGTTCGATCCGGATGCCCAGCGACTGCGCCGCTTCTTCTCCGCCGGCTCGCAGCCCTGCCCGGTCGATCCGCAGGGACGGATCCTGGTCCCGGGGTTCATGCGGGAGCATGCGGGTCTCGAGAGCAAGGTGGTTCTGGCGGGTGTGCTCGATCGAGTGGAGATCTGGAGCCCTGCGCGATTCGAAGAGAACCAGGCCGCGACGATCGTGAACCTGGACGAGATTCAGCGAACGGTGGACCAGGCAAACCGTTCGACGCGTTGAGTTGTCAAGGGGGGACTGGAGAGCGCGAGCTCTCCAGGAGAGAGGTTGGGGTGTTCCCGGGGCACGAAGGGTCTCCGGCGCGGTTACTGGGGGGTACGTGCCGAAGATACGTGCCCCGGGACGCCCCAATGTCTTGCTCGAAGTCTCCCTCGATGAGAACGCATTCCATTCGACGAAGCCCCATCCAGGGAGACCTAGCGGTCTGATCGACGGGAGGCGCCCAGCGTGGCGACCACTTCCTACCACGAACCCGTCCTTCTCGATGAAACGCTCGCACAGCTCGATCTGAAGCCCGGCGCCGTCATCCTCGACGGCACCCTCGGCGGCGGCGGTCATGCACAGGCGATCCTCGAACGAACGGCACCCGACGGACTCCTGATCGGTCTCGACGTCGACCCCGACGCGATCCGCGAAGCGGGCCAGCGCCTCTCCGCATTCGGCGATCGCGTGCGACTGGTCCAGGCTTCGTTCCGGCATCTCGAGCGCGTCGCACGGGAGGAGAACCCGAGCGGCCTCGACGGCGTGCTGCTCGATCTCGGCGTCTCGTCCCACCAGCTCGATCGCCCCGAACGCGGCTTCCGGTTCAGCCCCGGGCCCGCGAGCCCCCTCGACATGCGCATGGACCGCGAACACGAGGGCGTGACGGCCGCACGCCTGCTCGCGACCCTCTCGGCGGCCGATCTCGAGCGGATGTTCTCGGAATACGGCGAGCTCCCCGGCGCACGCCGCCTCGCCCGCGCGATCGTCCAGCATCGAGAGACCGGGCCGCTCGCGACCGCTCGCGATCTGATCGAGCTGATCCAGAGCGCGGGCATCGGCCACGGCCGGAGCCACAATCCGGCGACCCTCGTCTTCCAGGCCCTGCGCATCGCGGTGAACGACGAGCTCGCCGCGCTCGAGGAGGGCCTCGAGGCTGCCTTTCGCGTGCTCAGGCCGGGGGGCCGGCTCGTCGTCCTCACCTATCACAGCCTCGAGGACCGGATCGTGAAGCGCGCGATCCGGAGCGCTGCGAAGGGCTGTGTCTGCCCGCCTTCGTTTCCCGTCTGCCGCTGCGGGCAGAAGCCGCGCGTCGCCCTCGCGACCCGCCGCCCCATCGAGCCTTCGGCCCGGGAGATCGAGACGAATCCCCGCGCCCGCTCGGCACGGCTGCGATCCGCGATCCGATTGGAGGCCTCGTGAAGACCGCGGGTGAGCGAAGGATCGGCGGACGCGTCGCGAGCGCCGGGAGCCCGGCTCCCCAGCCCGAGCGGGGGCGGCAGGCGTGGATCGGGATCGACGTCTCGAGCGACCCGGTGCACGGCGCGCGCCGCGGCGTCTATCCCCTCGCCGCGATGGCGGCGCTGGTCGTGCTCGCGAGCCTCGCCGTCGCCGCGGTGCGGATCGACCTGATCCGGACGCGTTATGCGGTCTCCGCGGTGCTGGAGCGCGAGCACGAACTCATCGAGGAGCAGCGCGCGCTGATCGTACGGCGCCGTCAGCTCCGGGATCCGGTCGAGCTGGCGGTGCAGGCGCGCGAGCGCGGATTCCGCCCGCCGACCCACGTCGTCGCCCTGCCCGATCCCGCGATCGGCGATCTCGAGGCGATCGTCGCGCCGCAACCGGTCCTCGGGAACCCGTCCATCGCCGCCGTATCGGCGGGACCGGCCGAGGGTGGCACCGAGGGGAGTGCGTGGCGATGAGAAGCCAGGCCCTCGACAAGGCCCATCGCCGGATCATCTGGCTGCGGCTCGCGGGCCTGCTCGCCTGCGCCGTGCTCGCCGCCCGCGCGGCCCAGCTGACCGTCTGGCATCAGCGCGCGGAGGACCTCTACGACGAACAGATCCAGGGCGAGCAGCGGCTCGCGCCCGCGCGCGGCGTGATCGTCGATCGAAACGGGCGCGAGCTCGCGCTGACGGTCGGGTCGACCTCGATCTACGCCATTCCGCGGCTGATGAAGGACCGCGTCGCCACGGCGCGAACCGTGGCCGCGACCCTCGGCCTCGATCCGGCGCGCGTCGAGAAGCGCCTCGTGGACCACGAGCGCTTCACCTACGTCGCCCGTTGGATCGATCCCGCGGATGCGGCGAAGCTGCGCGAGCTGAAGCTCCTCGGCATCGGGATCGACCCCGAGCCGCGCCGCAGCTATCCCGCCGGCAAGCTCGCTGCGGCCCTGATCGGCTTCGCGAACATCGACGGCAAGGGCGTTCGCGGCGTCGAACAGATCGAGAACGAGTGGTTGACCGGCCAGCCGCGCACGGTCGAGGTCGAGCGCGATGCGCGCAATCGCCCGCTGGCGCTGCACGCGACCGATCCGCGCCTGGTCGAAGGGGGCGACGTCGCCCTGACCCTCGACGCCGCGATGCAGGGCGCCGCCGAAGCCGCCCTCGCCGAAGCCGTCGCCGAGCGCGGCGCGAAGGGCGGCATCGTCCTCACGATCGATCCGAAGACCGGCGACATCCTCGCCCTCGCCGAGGCGCCGGGCTTCGATCCGAATCGCTTCCGCGAGCTGGATTTCGCGCAGACGCGCGCGCGGTCGTTCAGCGACGCGGTCGAGGCCGGCTCCACGATGAAGGTCTTCCTCGCCGCCTCCGCCCTCGACAACGGCGACATCGATCCGCGAACGCTCCTCGACACGGGCGAGGGATCGATCAAGGTGCCGGGCAAGTTGATCAAGGACCGCGATCCGTTCGGCATCCTGACGCCGGCGGACATGCTGCGCGTCTCGAGCAACGTCGGCGCGGTCCAGGTCGCGCAGCTCATGGGCGCCGAAGCGCAGCATCGCGGCCTGCTCCGGTTCGGCTTCGGGAAGCCGACCGGCTCGCGATTTCCGACGGAGTCGGCGGGCCTGCTGCGCGCGTGGCAGCGATGGCGGCCGGTCGACCAGGCGACCGTGGCGTTCGGGCAGGGCTTCTCGGTGACGCCGATCCAGCTCGGGACCGCGCTCGCCGCCCTCGCGAACGACGGCATCCGCATGCAGCCCCGCATCGTGCTCGCCCGCCGTCGCGGCGAAGAGCCCTGGCAGGCGACCGAGCCCGTGGTCGCGGGCCGGGCCGTCTCGCCGGCCACCGCCCGCGCGACCCTCGACATGATGCAGACCGTCGTCAGCCCGACCGGAACGGGTCGCCTCGCCGGCCTCGCCGGCGTCCCCGTCGCGGGCAAGACCGGCACCGCACAGAAGCTCGATCCGGAGCTCAAGCAGTATTCGCGCAATCGCTACATCGCCTGGTTCATCGGCGTCGTTCCGGCGGACGACCCCGAGCTCGCGATCGTGGTCGCGCTCGACGAACCGAAGGGCTTCGCGCACACGGGCGGAATGGTCGCTGCGCCGCTCTTCGCGCGGGTCGCCGCAGAGCAGCTCGCGCGCCGCGGCATCGTGACCGAGCCCGAGCCCATCGCGCCGCCCCCGCCGCCGACCCTCGTCGCGAGCGCCGCAGCGAGCGCCCTCCCCGCGCCCGCGCCGGTCAGCGCTGCTCCGCCGATGGTCGAGCCCGCCGCCGCGTTTCCGCAGCCCCCGGCGAAGCCCGCGCCGATCGCGAACGATTCCACCGAATTGCCGCCCACAGCGGCGATCGCGGCCCCCCCGGCCCGTCCCGCCGCCGCCCCGGCGGCGGGGCCTCCCCCCTCTCCGATCCTCGCGCGCGTCGACGCCGACGCGGAGCCGGCCTTCGTCCCGGACTTCACCGGCCAGACGATGGCCCACGCCCAGCGCCTCGCCGAGAGCGAGTCGCTCCAGATCTCGACGTTCGGAGCCATCGAAGGGCGCGTGGTGTCCCAGCTTCCCGTCGCTGGCACCGTGCTCGAAGGCGCAGACCGGACCGTGCAGCTGCGCTTCGCCCTGCGACGGGAGGAGGGTTGATGCGACGCAGCTCGGTGCGAATGCGAACGACTTCCAGCCCGGGCCTCGCCCTGCGACGGGAGAAAGGTTGATGCGACTCTCTTCGCTGCTCGGCGCGCTTCCGCAATCGCTCGCACCGCTCGAATGGCAGCGCGCGCGGCCGAGCGACGATCCCGCGATTCGCGGCATCCGCTACGACTCGCGCGACGTCGCGCCGGGCGATCTGTTCGTCGCGCTCCGCGGCGTTCATTCCGACGGCCACGCGTTCATCGAGCGCGCACTCGACCTCGGCGCCGCGGCGCTGCTCGTCGAGACCATGCCGGGAGCCGAGACCCGTCGCGGCGTGCCGGCCGTGCGGGTCGCCGATACGCGCCGCGCGCTCGCACCGATCGCCGCGCATTTCTTCGGCCATCCCGCGAGCGATCTGCGCCTCGTCGGCGTGACCGGGACGAACGGCAAGACCAGTACGACCTATCTGCTCGAATCGATGCTCTCGCTCGCGCACTGGCGGGTCGGCCTCATCGGCACCGTCGAGATCCGCTATGCAGGCCACCACCAGCCCTCGATCAACACGACGCCCGAGAGTCTCGACCTCCAGCGCACGCTGCGCGCGATGTGCAACGAGCAGGTCGATGCCGCCGTGATGGAGGTCTCGTCCCACGGCCTCGAGCTCGGCCGCGTCGACGGCTGCGCGTTCCGCGCGGCCGGGTTCACGAACCTCTCCCAGGACCACCTCGATTTCCACGGCACGATGGACGCCTACTTCGACGCCAAGGCGCGGCTCTTCCGCGACCATCTCGCACCCGGCGCCGGCGCCGTCGTCAACGTCGACGACCCCGTCGCAGAGAAGCTGATCCAGATCGCGCGCGAGGCGGGCGCGGAGATCGTTCGCGTCGGGCGCGGCGCCGGCGCGGCCGCCGATCTCCGGCTCGTCTCGAGCGAGATCGCGCTCTCCGGGACGCGAGCGGTGCTCGAGGATGCGAGTGGCCGCTTCGAGGTCGCATTGCCCCTGCTCGGCGATTTCAACCTCGAGAACCTGCTCGTCGCGGCCGGCCTCGCCCGCGCGCTCGGGATCGACGGCGAGACGATCGCGGCAGGCGCCGCGGCCTGTCGTCAGGTGCCCGGCCGGATGGAGCGGGTGATCGGGCCCCGCGAGAGCGGACCGACGGTGCTCGTCGACTACGCGCACACGCCCGATGCGGTCGACAAGGTGCTGCGCACCGTCCGGCCGCTCTGCCGCGGCCGCCTCGTCGCGGTCTTCGGCTGCGGCGGCGACCGCGACCGCAGCAAGCGCCCGCGCATGGCGGAGGCGGTCGCCGCGAACGCCGACCTCGCGATCGCGACGAGCGACAACCCGCGAACCGAGGATCCGCTCGCCATCCTCGCCGACGTCGAGGCAGGGCTCGGCGGGCTCGCGAAGGTCGAGCCCGCGTCGCTCTTCTCGAGCCGGGCCACCGGGGGCGGTCGTTATGCGACGATTGCCGATCGACGCGAGGCGATCCGGCTCGCGATCGCAGGCGCCGCGCCGGAGGACACCATCGTGCTCGCGGGCAAGGGCCACGAGGACTACCAGATCATCGGCCGGGAGAAGCTCCCCTTCGACGATCGCATCGAGGCCCGCCGCGCCCTCGCGGCCCGGAGCGGCCCATGATCGTCGGCGCGCGCGCGGATCGGATCTGCGAATGGACCGGCGGAAGCCTGCTCGCCGGCCGCGCCGACCGGCTCGCGCGCGGCACCGCGATCGACAGTCGCGCGGTCGGCCCGGAGGAGCTCTTCGTCGCGATCGTCGGCCCCAACCACGACGCCCATCGCTTCGTTCCCGAGGTGCTCGCCCGCGGCGTCGCCGGCGTGCTCGTCCAGCACGGCCGCGGAGACGAGACGCTCGTTCCCGGCGAGGCCTTCGTCATCGCGGTCGAGGACACCACCCGCGCCCTCGCGGACCTCGGCCGCGGCCATCGCCAGGGCTACGGAGGTCCGCTCATCGGGATCACGGGCAGCAACGGCAAGACGACGACGAAGGAGCTCTGCACCGCGATTCTCGAGCGGGTCGGCCCGACGCTCGCGACACGCGGCAACCTCAACAACAACTTCGGCGTGCCGCTGACGCTGCTGCGCCGCCGCGAAGAGGACGTCTTCGCGGTCGTGGAGATGGGCATGAACCATCGCCACGAGATCGAGAGTCTCTGCCGCATCGCCCAGCCGACCATCGGGATCCTGACCAACGTCGGCACGGCCCACATCGAGAACCTGGGCAGCCGCGAGGCGATCGCCGAAGAGAAGGGCGACCTGCTGGCCGCCCTGCCGGCGAGCGGCACGGCCGTCGTCGGCCGCGACGATCCGCTCGCCTACGCCCAGGCGAAGCGCAGTGCGGCGCGCATCCTCTCCTTCGGCCGCAGCCCGCAGGCGGAGCTGAAGGCGAGCGGGATCCGCTTCCTCGCCGAAGGCGCCTTCGCCTTCCGCCTCGAGACGCCCTTCGGCGGCGGCGAAATCCGCGTGCCGGGCCTCGCGGAGACGATGGTCGAGAACGCGCTCGCGGCGGCGGGCGGCGCGCTCGCAGCGGGCGCCGCCTTCGAGGCCGTCGCCGAGGGTCTCGCCCGTTATGCCGGCGTGCCCGGGCGGATGCAGCCGCGCACGCTGCGCGGTGGCCTGCTCGCCCTCGACGACACCTACAACGCCAATCCCCAGTCGATGACCGCCGCGCTCGAGACCCTCGCGCGGCTCGAGCAGCAGGGGCGGCGGCTGGCCGTGCTCGGCCGGATGGGCGAGCTCGGCGAACACGCGGACGCAGCCCACCGCGCGCTCGGGCGCCTCGCCGCCGAGCTCGCGATCGACGAGCTCTTCGTGCTGGGCTCCGCCGCCGCGCAGATCGCCGAGGGCGCGCGCGAGGCGGGCATGGGCGCGGAGCGGGTGCATTTCGACGAGACGGCGTCGGCGCTCGCCGCCCGGCTCGCGCGAACTGCGGCAGCGGGCGACCGCATCCTGTTCAAGGGCTCGCGCTCGGCGCGGGTCGAAGAAGTCATCGAGGCACTGGAAGAGGTCGTTCGCTGATGCTGTACCACTGGCTCTATCCGCTCGCCGAGACGATCCCCGGCCTGAACGTCGTCCGATACATCACCTTCCGCACGGCGGCGGCGACACTGACGGCCCTCTTCATCTCCTTCATCGTCGGCCCCTGGCTCATCCGCCGCCTCGCGGCGCTGCGCGTCGGACAGCCGATCCGGGAGATCGGTCCGGCCCATGCGGCGAAGGCCGGCACGCCGACGATGGGCGGCCTGCTGATCCTGCTCTCGCTCGGCATCTCGGTCCTGCTCTGGACCGATCTGACCAACCCCTTCGTCTGGATCGTGCTGGGCCTCACCGCCGGCTATGGCGTGCTCGGCTTCATCGACGACTACGCCAAGGTCCGGAAGAAATCGAGCGCGGGCATCTCGGCACGCACGAAGCTCTTCTGGCAGGTGCTGCTCGCCTTCGGCGTCGCGATCGCCATCTACACGAGCCCGGCCTTCGACGGCGAGCTGGCCGTCCCCTTCTTCAAGGACTTCACGCCCCACATCGGCTGGCTCTACGTTCCGCTCGCGACCTTCATCATCGTCGCCGCCTCGAACAGCGTGAACCTGACCGACGGCCTCGACGGCCTCGCGATCGGCCCGGTCATGATCTCGGCCGGGACCTTCCTGCTGCTCGCCTATGCCGCGGGCCACGCCGGCATCGCCGAGTACCTCCAGATCAAGAACGTCCCCGGCTCGGGCCAGCTCGCGATCTTCTGCGGCGCGCTCGTGGGCGGCGGGCTCGGATTCCTCTGGTTCAACGCGTCGCCGGCGGAGCTGTTCATGGGCGACGTGGGATCGCTCGCCCTCGGTGGGGCGCTCGGAACGATCGCGGTGCTGATCCGCCAGGAGATCCTGCTCGCGGTGGTCGGCGGGATCTTCGTGATCGAGACCCTGTCGGTCATCATCCAGGTCGCGTCGTTCAAGCTGACGGGCAAACGCGTCTTCCGGATGGCACCGATCCATCATCATTTCGAAGAGCTGGGCTGGCCCGAGCAGAAGATCGTCGTCCGCTTCTGGATCGTCTCGATCATCCTCGGGCTCGTCGCGCTCTCGTCGCTCAAGCTGCGTTAGGGGATCCGCGCGCTGCGCGGAGGTGGAGTATTCGACTTGGAGCTCGCTGGCCGGGATGTCCTGGTGCTGGGCCTGGGCGTATCCGGGCGTTCCGCGGCGGACCATTGCGTCCGCCTCGGAGCCCGGGTCGTCGTCGCCGACGAGCGCCCGATCGACCGGATCCCCGAGGCGAGCCGGCTCCCGGCGGGCGTCGCCTCACGCTTCGGCGAGCCCTTCCCCGACCCGGCGCGCTTCGACCTCGTGATCCCGAGCCCGGGGGTGCCGCTCGAACGTTATGCGGGCCGGGCCCGGCGGGCCTGGGGCGACATCGAGCTCTGCGCGCAGGCGCTCACCATCCCGATCGTCGCGGTGACGGGCACGAACGGGAAATCCACGGTCGTCCGCCTGATCGAAGCCCTGGCCCGGGCCGCCGGATTGCAGGCGGAAGCGGCGGGCAACATCGGGACGCCGGCGCTCGAGCTCGTCGGCAAGCCCCTCGACCTCGCGATCCTCGAGATCTCCTCGTTCCAGCTCGAGAGCGTCGAGACCTTCCGGCCGCGGACCGCCGTCTTCCTCAACATCAGCCCGGATCATTTCGATCGCCACGGCGACATGGCGGGCTATCTCGCCGCCAAGGCGCGGATCTTCGCGCGCCAGGGCCCCGGCGATCACGCGATCGTGAACGGCGACGACCCGCTCGTGCGCGCGGTCGCGACGCCCGACGGCGTCGAACGCCTCGCGTTCTTCCGCGGCGAGCCTTCCAGCGGGGCGCCGGGTACGACGGGCCGTGCCTTCATCCGGGGCGAGCAGATCGAGATCCACCGCGGCGGTCGCACGCGTTCGATCTCGCTCGCCGGCCTCCCCGCGCTGGCCCAGCAGAAGGAGAACGTCGCCGCCGCGCTGCTCGCGCTCGCCTCGCTCGAGGACGAGCTCGACATCGATCTCGAACGCGCCGCGGAAGCGCTGCCGCGCTTCAGCGGCCTGCCCCATCGCTGCGTCCTGGTCGCTTCGCGCGGCGGTGTGCGCTGGTACGACGACTCCAAGGCGACCAACCTCGGCGCCGCCGCGCGCGCGCTCGAGACGATGACGCCGCCGATCGTCTGGATCGCCGGCGGCAAGCACAAGGGCGCCGACCTCTCACCGCTGGCCGAGAGCGCCCGCGGCCGGGTGCGCATCGCGCTGTTGATCGGCCAGGCCGCGCCCGAGCTCGAGCGCGCGCTGGCGGGAACGATCCCGTGCGAGCGCACCAGCGAGCTCGCGCGGGCCGTCGAGCGCGCCGCGGTGCTCGCGCAGCCGGGCGACTCGGTGCTGCTGGCGCCGGCCTGCTCCAGCTTCGACCAATTCGAGAGCTTCGAGGATCGCGGCCGCCAGTTCGCCGCGGCCGTGCAGCGACTCGGGCCAACGGGAGATCCTTCATGAACGCCGTACCGACACGCAGCGCCACCGGAGGACTCGATCCCGGCGTCGCCCTCTCGAGCGCGATCCTGATCCTCTTCGGCGTCGTGATGAGCTACAGCGCGACCGCCGCGCTCGATCTCGAATCGGCGCTCCCTCCGCTCTTCTTCGACCACGTGACCGGCCTGCTCGCCGGGCTGGTCCTCGCCGCGATCGCCTACTCCGCGCCACCGGTCGTCCTGCGGCGGCTCGCGCTGCCGATCTGGGGAGCCACGGTGGCGCTCCTCCTGCTGACCCTCTTCGTCGGCACCGAGGTCAACGGCGCGCGCCGCTGGCTCGAGCTGCCGGGCGTCGGATTCCGGTTCCAGCCGGGCGAGCTCGCGAAATGGGTGACCCTGATCGCGGTGGCCCACTGGCTTTCGCGCAAGCAGGATCGGCGCGAGCTCACGACCCGCCGTTCCCTCGAGGCCGCCGGCCTCGCGCTCCTGCCGGCCTCGTTGATGCTGTTGCAGCCCGATCTCGGCAACGCCGTCGTGCTGGTCGCGATGACGGCGCTGCTGCTCTTCATCGCCGGCACGCCGTGGCCCCGTTTCGTGCTGCCCGGCGTCGCGGGGGTCGTGCTGGTCGGGATCTACGTCCTGTTCAATCCCTACGCGATGCGCCGCGTCACCGGATTCCTCGATCCCTTCCGCGACTCGCTGGGCTCGGGCTGGCAGCTGGTGCAGTCGTACATCGCCTTCAGTCATGGCGGCTGGAACGGGCAGGGGCTCGGCTACAGCCGCCAGAAGCTCGACTACCTGCCGGAGGCGCATACGGACTTCGTGCTCGCGCTGGTCGCCGAAGAGCTCGGGCTCGTCGGCGTGCTCGTCGTGATCGGATCGTTCGCGGCGCTCTGGATCGCCGGCACGCGCGTCGCGCGCCGGGCGCGGGATCGATTCGACGTCCTGTGCGGCTTCGGCATGGCCGCGCTGCTCACGATCCCGGCCTTCCTGAATGCCTCGGTCGTGATGGGGCTGGTCCCCACGAAGGGGCTCACGCTGCCCTTCCTCTCCTACGGCCGGACTTCGCTGGTCGTCTGCTGCATCGCGCTCGGGTGTCTGCTCGGTGTCGCGCGTCGCCACCCGGCGACGCCCGCGCCGAA
Organism: Myxococcota bacterium; assembly: GCA_041389425.1. Taxonomy (GTDB): domain Bacteria; phylum Myxococcota_A; class UBA9160; order UBA9160; family UBA4427; genus UBA4427. The sequence continues at coordinate 95,565 of JAWKRX010000009.1, read as the reverse complement.
GATCAGGGAGGGTCGATGGCCCGGCGTTGGGTGATCACGGGCGGGGGCACCGGCGGCCACGTCACCCCCGCGCTCGCGCTCGGCGAGGCGATCGTCGACCGCGGCGACGAGGTGCTCTTCGTCGGCTCGCGCCGCGGGCTCGAGTCGCGGCTGGTGCCCGACGCCGGCTTCGAGCTGCGCGTGCTGCCGAGCGAGCAGGTGATGGGACGCAACCTGATCGGCCGACTGCTCGGCGCGTTCTCCATCCTCAAGAGCGTGGGCAGCGCGCTGCGGATCCTCTGGCAGTACCGGCCCGACGCGATCGTCTCGGTCGGGGGTTATGCGGCGATGCCGACGGCGCTGGCGGCCTGGATCTCGCGGCGACCGCTCTTCCTCGTCGAGCCGAACGCGATTCCCGGCCGCGTCAATCGCCTGACGGCGCGCTTCGCGCGCTGCGTGTTCGTCGGCTTCGAGTCGGCGCGAGGCTACCTCCCGCGGCGGACGCCGAGCGTCTGCGTCGGCGTGCCGCTCCGCCGCGCGCTCTACCGGGCCTTCGCGAACCGCCCGGAGCCGCGGGTGCCGGCGAAGCCGTTCCGGATCTTCGTGTTCGGCGGAAGCCAGGGGGCGCGCCAGCTGAACGAGCACGTTCCCGAGGCGCTCGCGAAGCTCGCGCGCGGCTCGATCGAGGTCTTCCACCAGACCGGCGAGACCGATCGCGCCGCCGTCGCCGCGCGTTATGCGGATCTGGGCATCGCGGCCGAGGTCGTCGCCTTCGAGCGGGACATGCCGAAGCGCTACGCCTGGGCGGATCTCGCGATCTGTCGCGCCGGCGCGCTGACCGTCGCCGAGCTCGCCCTCGCCGGCATCCCCGCCCTCGTCGTGCCCTATCCCTTCGCCGCCGACGATCACCAGACCGCGAATGCCCGCGCCCTCGAAGAAGCCGGCGCCGCGCGGCGGATCCCGGCGCAGCCCCTCGACGTCCACGCTCTCGCGCAGACGATCGCGGAGCTCGTGTCGACGCCGGGGCGGCTGCTCTTGATGCGCCAGGCCTCCGCCCGGCTCGCGCGGCCGCGCGCGGCGACCGACATCATCGAGCGCTGCCTCGCCGCGCTCGGCGGCGAGAGCGCGGCGGACGGGGGCGGCTCGGCGCCGCCGCAAGGCCTGTCGTGAAGCGTCGCTTCGAGCGCTTCCACTTCGTCGGGGTCGGCGGGATCGGCATGGCCGCCCTCGCCGAGCTGCTGCACGCGCGCGGTGCCAGCGTGACCGGAACGGACGTCGTCGCCGGCGCGAACGTCGAGCGGCTGCGCCGGCTCGGCATCCCCGTCGAGGTGGGGCATGGCGCGGACCGGATCGGTGCCGCCGAAGTCGTCGTCCGCTCTTCGGCCATCGCCCACGACAATCCCGAGCTCGTCGCTGCCCGCACGCGCGGGATCGAGATCGTCGGCCGGGGCGCGCTGCTCGCCGAATGCCTGCTCGGGCAGGAGGTCGTCGCGATCGCCGGATCCCATGGCAAGACGACGACGACCGCGATGACGGCCCATCTGCTGCGCTCGGCCGGCCTCGATGCGACCGCCGTCGTCGGCGGCCGTGTCCCGCTCCCGGACGGCGATGCCGGCCCGCTCCTGCTCGGCCGGAGCGAATGGGCCGTCGCCGAGGTCGACGAGAGCGACGGCTCCTTCCTCGCCATGCGCCCGGCCTTCGCCGTCGTCACCAACGCCGACCCGGAGCACCTCGACTACTACGGCACCCGCGAGCGGATGCTCGACGCCTTCACCGCCTTCGCGAGCTCCGTGCCGGCGAAAGGCGCCGCGATCCTCGGCATCGACCATCCCGGCGTGGCGGAGATCGCACCGCGGATCGCCGGCCGACAGGTTCATTTCGGGCTCCACCCGGACGCGCACGTCCGCGCCGAGGCGATCGAGTCCCGCGCCGGGCGGCAGCGCGCCCGCGTCCGGCTCGCGGGCGGCGAGCGTTTCGAATTCGAGCTCCCCTTGCCCGGCCGCCACAACGTGCTCAACGCCCTCGCCGCCCTCGCCGTCGGGCTCGAGCTCGGCCTGCCCGCGAAATCCCTCGCCGAGGCGCTGACGAGCTTCGCCGGCGTGCGCCGCCGCTTCGAGCGCAAGGGCGAGGCCCGCGGTGTCGAGGTCGTCGACGACTACGCCCATCATCCCGCCGAGGTCCGGGCGACCCTCGCCGCCGCGCGCAGCATTCACAGCGGCCCGCTGACCGCGATCTTCCAGCCCCATCGCTTCACCCGGACCCGCGACTGCTGGGCGGAATTCCTCGCCGCCTTCGACGACGCCGACCGCGTCGTGATCGCCGACATCTATCCCGCGAGCGAAGCGCCGATCGCCGGCATCGATTCCGAGCGACTCGGCCGCGAGCTCGCCGGCCGGGGTCACCGCGCCGCCTTCTACGGCGGCGATCTCGCCGCGATCGAGCGCGACTGGCCCGAGCGCTTCTCGCCCGGGGAGCTCGTCCTCACCCTCGGCGCCGGCGACATCGCCGCCCTCGGCCCGAAGCTCCTGCGCGCGCGCCGCTCGCAGGCCTCGGCCGCCGGCCCCGCGGAGGGCCTCGCATGATCGAGCCGGCTGCTCGCGAGGCTCTGATCCGCTGCCTGGCCGAGCGCGTCGAGTTCGGCGTGCCCCTCTCCCGCCACACCTCGCTCCGCATCGGCGGCCCCGCCGACGCGCTGGCCACCCCCGCCGATCGGGACGAGCTCGCCCGCCTGCTCGCCGTCTGCGCCGAGCACGAACTCGCGACCACCGTGCTCGGCGGTGGCTTCAACGTCCTGGTGCTCGAAGGCGGCGTGCGCGGCGTCGTGATCCGGCTGCGCAAGCTGCGGCGGATCGAGCGGCTCGCCGACGACCTGATCTCGGTCGAAGCCGGGGCTTCGCATGCCACGATCACCCGATACTGCAGCGAGCACGGGCTCTCCGGCGTCGAGTTCGGGGCCGGCATCCCGGGCACCCTCGGCGGCTGGATCGCGATGAACGCCGGCATCGGCGTCCGCGAGATCAAGGACGTGGTCCGCGAGATCGACGTGCTCGACCGCCGGGGCCGGGCAGCGGCTGCGATCCCGCGTGCGGCCCTCGACTTCCGCTACCGCGAGCTCGCCTCGCTCGCGCCGGGCAGCGTGATCGTCGGAGCGCGGCTCGAAGTCACGCCTGCGGATCGCGAGCGGGTCGAAGCCGAGGTCGCCCGCCTGCTCGCCCATCGCCACGCCACGCAGCCGATCGACCAGCCGAGCTGCGGCTCGGTCTTCCGCAATCCGCCCGGCGATCACGCCGGACGACTCATCGAAGCGGCCGGATTGAAGGGCGCGCGCTCGGGCGGTGCAGAAATCTCGCCGGTCCATGCGAATTTCATCGTGAATCACGGTGACGCAAAGGCGTCGGACGTGTTATGTCTGATCGCGCGCGCGCGCGAAGAGGTCGCGGCCCGGACGGGCACCCGACTCGAGACCGAGGTCAAGATCCTCGGGACGGCGGCGGAGCAGACGACGTGATCCCCACCCCCTCGATACGGATCTCGAGACGGCCCCCTGCAGGCGAGCCGGAACGGCTTCCGGAACGGACGAAGTGGATGTCGATGGATTCGATCGAGACGATCGGAAAGACGGGCGGCGGGAAGGTCGGAAAGGCGGTCCGCGGGATCGCCCGGGCGACCGTCCGCCATCCGGTCGCGGCGCCGATCCGGATCCGGCGGCGGAGGTCCGCGACGTGAGGCGCCTTTTCCGGAGTCGCAAGGCGAGCGCGCGAGCGGGCAGCGCCCCGGCGATCGAGGCCGCGCTGCGCGCCCGACGTGCGCGGGATCACCTCGCGCGCAAGCGGCAGAGCGATCGCCGGAGCGAGCGCCGCCCCGCACGACCGCGAGCGGCGAGCCCGGCCCGGAACGCCCTGCCGACCCCGCCCCTGCCGCGAGGGCTCGCCGGGGCCATCGCCCTGGCGGCCGCCTGCGCGGGCTTCGTCGCGGCGCCCCCGCTCTTCGAGCGGTACTGGCTGCCGCGGGTCCCGCTCGAGCGGGTGGCCGTGATCGGCAGCTCGGTGCGCCAGCCCGAGACGATCGCCCGTCGACTGCTCGAACGCGCGGGCGCGCCGCTCTCGCAGATCCGCGCCGACCAGATCACGTCGCTGCTGACCTCGGATCCCTGGATCGAAGCGGCCTCGAGCTTCCGACTGCCGGACGGCACGCTGCTCGTCCGCGTCGTCGAGCGGCGCGCCGTGGCCCGCTATCGGTCGTCGCCCGAGAGCGAGATCGCGCTCGTCGACCCGAGCGGCCTGCTCTTCCCCGGCGCCGTCACCGCGGCCGGGCCATTGCCGCTGGTCACCGGCCCCCTCGCCGAACGGACCGCGATCACCGACACCCATGCAGAGACCGGTGCAGACTCCGGTCCCATGGTCGACTCCGAAGTGATGACCGGGCCTGCGCCCCTCTCGCCGATGGCCCTCGAGATCCTCGGCGAGCTTTCGCGGCACGCGGAGCTGGCGCGGGATCCGTCCGCGCTCACGCTGCACCTGCCGGGCGCGGCCCCGGGTGACGGCGCCCCGAGCGCGGCCGCTCCGGAGCGATTCGAGGCGACCGCCGAGACGGGCTTCGTGCTGGAGATCGGCCGCTCGGGCCCGCGCGTGCTGCTCGGGCAGAGCTTTCTGAAACGGCGCATCGCCCGGCTCGCCTCGCTGCTCGACCAGCGGGACGCGCTGCTCGCGGGCGCCAGCGTCATCGACATGCGGTACGCGGACCGCGCGGTCCTGCGGACGGAGGAAACGGAGCCCACGTCGGGGTGAGGTGGGCTCCTGGTGGTGGCGGCTCCCGGACGGGAGACGTCATCCAAGGGGGGAGGTCTCCGGACGGAGATCTTTTTTGGGGGGATCACATGGCCAGGCAAAAGAAGGAGGACCTGATCGTCGGACTCGACATCGGGACCACCAAGATCTGCGCGATCGTCGCGGAAGCGAACGAGAACGGCATCGACATCGTCGGCATCGGGACCCATCCGAGCCGCGGACTGAGAAAGGGCGTCGTCGTCGACATCGACGCGACCGTCGACTCGATCAAACGCGCCGTCGAAGAGGCGGAGCTGATGGCCGACTGCGAGATCACGTCGGTCTACGCCGGCATCGCCGGCGGCCACATCCGTGCCTTCAACTCCCACGGTGTCGTCGCGGTGAAGGAACGCGACGTGCGCGAGGGCGACGTGAAGCGCGTGATCGACGCCGCCAAGGCCGTCGCGATCCCGATGGACCGGGAGGATCCACGCGGGATCCCCCAGGAGTTCATCATCGACGACCAGGACGGAATCCGGGAGCCGCTCGGCATGAGCGGCGTCCGCCTCGAGGCGAAGATCCACATCGTGACGGCCGCAGACGAGCGCCCAGAACATCGTCAAATGCTGCAACAAGGCGGGGCTCAACGTCATCGACATCGTGCTCGAGCCGCCGCCTCGGCGGCGGCGGTGCTGCAGGACGACGAACGGGAGCTCGGCGTCTGCATGATCGACATCGGCGGCGGCACGACGGACATCTTTTTTGGGGGGATCACATGGCCAGGCAAAAGAAGGAGGACCTGATCGTCGGACTCGACATCGGGATCCCGTCCGGCCTCGTGCTGACGGGCGGGGCATCGGCGCTGGCCGGCATCGGCGAGCTCGCCGAGGAGATCTTCGAATCGCCCGTTCGGCAGGGCCTGCCGACCTCGATCGGCGGTCTGCAGGACGTCGTCCGCAGTCCCATGTACTCGACCGGCGTCGGGCTGGTCCTGTTCGGGCTGAATCAGCAGCGCTCGGCGCGCGGCAGCCAGTTCCGCATCCGCGACACCTCGATCTTCGGTCGGGTCAAGCAGCGCATGCGCGAGTGGTTCTACGCCGAGTTCGATTGAGGGGGCCCTCGAGCGGGTGCGGGAATCGCACAAAATCCGCTCGAAAAAGGCCGTCGGGAAGGGCACAAGAAAAAACAATCGTGTTACAGTCGGCGCGCATCCAGGCGTCGCTTGGGGGGAGAGACATGGCCAAGAAATACGGCGATCGCGACGGAAACTATCGGGGTGACGGCATCGACCTGCTCGAGCTCGGCCCCGAGGACGGTCAGGAGCTGCTCGAGTTCGAGAAGTCGGCCCACCAGAAGGCGACCATCAAGGTCATCGGCGTCGGCGGTGGCGGCGGCAACGCCCTCAATACCATGGTGATGTCCGGCCTTTCCGGGGTCGAGTTCATCGCGGCGAATACCGATGCCCAGGCCCTCGCCCACAGCAAGGCCTCGGTCAAGGTCCAGCTCGGCGCCGAGATCACCCGCGGCCTCGGCTGCGGCGCCAATCCCGACCGCGGCCGCGCCTCGGCGCTCGAGGCCCGCGACCGCCTCCGCGAGCTGCTCGAAGGATCCGACATGGTCTTCGTGACCGCGGGCATGGGCGGCGGCACCGGAACCGGCGCTGCGCCGATCGTCGCCGAGGTCGCCCGCGAGATCGGTGCCCTGACGGTCGGCGTCGTGACGAAGCCCTTCCCCTTCGAGGGCCGCATCCGCATGAAGCATGCGGGCCACGGCATCGAAGAGCTGCACAGCGTCGTCGATACGCTCATCACGATCCCGAACCAGCGCCTGCTCGCGCTGGCCGGCAAGACGACGGCCGTGAAGGACGCGTTCTCGATCGCCGACCAGGTGCTCCTGAATGCGGTCCGGGGCATTTCGGACCTGATCACGATCCACGGCCTCATCAACCTCGACTTCGCCGACGTGCGCACGGTCATGAACGAAGCCGGTGTCGCGCTGATGGGAACGGGGATCGGCCGCGGCAATACCCGCGCGATCGATGCGGCGACGGCAGCGATCTCGAGCCCGCTGCTCGAGGATCTCTCGATCGAGGGTGCGCGCGGCGTGCTCATCAACATCACCGGCGGCGCCGACATGACCCTCTACGAGGTCAACGAAGCGTCGTCCCTGATCCACGAGGCCGCCCACGAAGATGCGAACATCATCGTCGGCGCGGTGATCGACGAGACGCTGCGCGACGACGAGCTGCGGGTGACGGTCATCGCGACCGGCCTCGACGGCCAGGAGATGCGGCGCATGCCGCCGCCGTCGCGCCGGCGGACGACCGAGCCGAGCTACGAGATCGAGCGCGAGCGGGCGATGCTCGATGCGCCGAACGTGACGCCGCTGCGGGAGGCGCAGGCCGCCGCTCCGATGGCGAATGCCGCGGCCGCGGACGATCTCGATTTCGACATCCCGCAGACCTACAAGCAGGTCGCCAACGGCGAACCGACCGCGTCGGATCTCGCCTCGAGCGGCTTGTCCGGCGAGCGGGGCTTCGAGTCGCCCTTCGACGACGAGTTCGAGACCCCGGCGTTCCTGCGCAAGGGCGGCCTCGGCTCGTTCATGCGCCGCGGCGGGGAGTGATCCCAGCCCGGGACGGCGCGTGCCCGCCTGGGCGCGAACATCGAGACGCGGGGGTCGGCGACGGCCCTCGCGTCAGATCGTTTCGACTTCGGTGATCTTCCAGCCGGCACCGGCCTGGGTCAGCGCGCGGGCGCGGGCCGCCTGGATGCTCGAGGCGAGCACCGTGATCGTGCGCGGATGGCTCCTGCCATGGGCCGCGAGACGAACCCGGAAGCTGCGCGGACCACGATCCGAACCGGCCGCGTCGGCCGACCCGGCCTCGAGGCCGGCCTTCGGCGCGACCACCCGACTCGCCAGCGCGAGGTAGGGCTCCGGACGCCCGAGGATCTCGAGTCCGATCCCGCTCTGGATCTCGGTCTGCAGGCGCGGGTGCACGTTGCGATGGCGCGCGACGCCCGCCTCGATCGTGAACGCCGGCAGCCCGGCGAACTCCGGAAAGCGCACCTCGACGACGCTATTCGGCGCCGGGCGCTGACGCGTCTGCACGAAGAGACCCGTCGGCGCGAGGTCGCGCACGACGGCGGGGTGCGATTGCCGATCCACGATGATCTCGCAGGTCAGGCGGTGCTTGGTCCGATGCGTTCGCCGCTTTTCCATGCAGCGTGAGTCGCGCGGCGATCCCGGAGGTGACGCCCGCCCCTGCGCAGCGCGGCGGCAAATCGGACTCGCGGCCCGCGTTCCGCCCTTCCCTCTCGGCCCCGCCCCGGCCCGGCGTCAGGCCCGTAGCGGCGAGAGCCGCGCCCCCTCGCACATGCCGAGCGCGCCCTCCATCAGCGCCTCTTCGCGGCGGGCATGGCGGTAGAAATACTGCACGAGCGCGGCGTCCCGGTCGGGGCTGGCGGCCCGGACGTGGGCGTCGACGGCGCGGTGGCCCTCCTGCAGGGTCTTGGGGCGGCGACCGAGGAGCTCGCCCATGTCGTCGAGCTCCTGGGCCTCGAAGGCCGCGCCTTTTCGCTCGGCGGTGCGCAGATGGCGTGCCAGGCGGGTCGTGAACCACATGCGATTGGCGAGGAAGGGATCACTGATGGCCGGCGCCTGCTCGCGCTCGAGGTTCTCGAGCAGCATGTCGTAGTAGGCGGAGAACCGGCTGGCCGTACCCTCCGGCAGCGGGACCGGCGCGAGCTCTACGCCGATCGCCTCGGCCAGCACCTCGGCGGTCGTGCGCAGGTAGAAGACGTGCTGCGCGATCCATTCCGAATGCTCGGTCCCCGCATGCAGGTTCTCCATCACGGGGGCGAGGGAGAGGGGAACCAGCGCCTGGGTCTTCACGCTGTAATAGAGGAGCGTGTCGAAATCGATCTCGCGCCCGGCGAGCTCCGCATAGCGGGTGATGCGGTCGGGGAAGCGGCCGAGCGGCGTGTACAGATCCCGCGAGCGCACGCAGGCGAGATCCGTCATCGGATCGGCGAGATGGGCGAGCTCGAAGTCGACGAGCGCCGTCACCCGCCCGCCCTCGAACATGAGATTGCCGGGGCCGGTATCGCCCTGGCAGAGCACGGGCCGGACCGGCTTGCGGGGCACGTTCCGCCGCAGCCATTGGCAGGCGAACGTCATGAGCGGGAGCGGCTCCCGGACGGCGCCTTCGTAGGTGGATTGCCAGACGTCGAGATCGTGGAGCGCGAGCTCCTCGGGCGATGCGGGAATCCGTAGGCCGATGGCCTCGAATTTGCGGGCATCGATCGCGTGCAGCGCGACGAGCTGCTCGAGAAAGCTCTCGAGGATCGACTCGCGCTCGGCTTCGTCCTTCACGTTGTTGAAATCGTCGCGCCCGTCGACGTGGGCGAGCACCGCGGCCGGCGGATCATCGTGGAAGGCGAGGACCTGGGGGACACGAACCCCTTCCCGGTGGAGGACGTCGAGAATCGCCGCCTCGCGCCGCGTCGAATAGATCCGCGTATACGAAAAGGAATCGTCGCGCGTTCCGCGGACGTAGGTCTTCTGGATCGCTCCGTCGATCTCGAGATCGACGAACCAGGCGAAACGCCCGCCCGATTCGCGCCCCTGACGACGCCGACTCACGATGCGTCCGCCGAGCGTCTTCTCCATCCAGGGAAAGATCTTCTCCCAGCGGTCGAGGGCCTCTTCCGTCATCGCTTCCTCCCTTGGCGCAAGCCGACGACGAACTATACCCATCCGCCTCGACGCGCTCCGACGCATTCCGATGCGCCGCGGAGCGGAGTCGGCCTGCGCGGACGAACGATCATCGCCGTGCATTCGATTTCTCGCGCCATGAACCGATGCGAGCGTCGAAGCACTCGCTATGCTGCGCCGAATCCCGAAGCCCCCTGTCGAGTACGAGACCGAGAAAGACTCCCCTCCCATGGCCGCGACCGAGCTCGTCCGTCTGATCCGGGACGGCGACATCGCCACGCTTCTCTTCGACGACCCCGAGCGTCGGAACGCGATGACGCGCGCGATGGGCGAGGCCTTCCGGGACCACGTCGCGACGCTCGCCGCCGATCCTTCGCTTCGCGCGGTGGTCGTCTCCGGGAGCGGACGGGCCTTCTCCGCCGGCGGCGACCTCGACATGCTCGAGCGCCAGGCGACCGCGGGCGCCGCCGATCCCGGCCGCGCGTGGCGCGGGATCCGGGACGAGATGGCGGGCTTCTACCGACTCTTCCTCGCCGTCCGCGATCTGCCCTGTCCGACGATCGCGGCGATCCAGGGCGCTGCGGTCGGGGCGGGGCTGTGCGTCGCGCTCGGCTGCGATCTGCGCATCGTCGCTGCGGAGGCGCAGCTGGGCCTCAACTTCGCGAAGCTCGGCGTCCATCCCGGCATGGCGGCGACCTGGACCCTGCCGCGCCTGGTCGGCTCGGCCGCGGCGGCCGAGCTGCTCTTCACCGGTCGCCTGATCGACGGCACCGAAGCCGCGCGGATCGGCCTCGCCAGTCGCGTATTGCCTGCCGCCGAGGTGCTGCCCGCCGCGCAACAGATCGCCCGGGAGATCGCCGCGAACGCGCCCATCGCCGTCCGCGCGATCAAGCGCGCGCTCGCGCGGAGCGGCGACGCATCACTCGAAGACCAGCTCCAATTCGAGGCGACCGAGCAGGCCCGGACCTTCGAGACCGCCGATGCCGGCGAGGGCATCGCGGCGGTGCGCGAGCGCCGCGCGCCGCGATTCGCCGGACGTTAGGCAGGAGCCATGGATTTGCACCGGCAACAGGTGATCCAGCATACGCGCGCGCAGAACGTCGAGCCCTTCGGCTCGCCGGGGCTCAAGTCCCGCGCGTGGATTTCGATAGAAGGCGGCGAAGCCATCGACGTTTCCGGACCGGAAACGAGCGAACTCTCTGGAAGGAAGAATCTCGTGACCCGCGCACTGCGCAGCCAGGAGCTCTGGCTGACCCTCACCTACCTCGGGCTGCTCCTGCTCATGGCGAAGGGCTTCGCCAGCTAGTTGCCGGCCCCGCCGCCTACGGATCCGATCCGCTTCGCCTGCGAAGCCGGGCCGCGCCGCCGCCGGAGGAGCTGAGAAGCTGAGTCGGGGTGAGCAGGGGTGAGCAGGGGTAAGGAGCTGATCCGCCGGCCCCAGGCCAGCGGACCCCGCCCCGAGCCCGGAAGGTTCCACCGGCTCAGGCCGGCAGAGCCTCCGTCACCGCGCAGATTTCGCTCGCATTGAAGAAATACGAGATCTCGAGACGAGCCGTCTCCGGCGCGTCCGAGCCATGCGTCGCGTTCTGCTCCACATCGGTCCCGAAATCGCCGCGCAGAGTGCCCTTGGGCGCCTGCTGCGAATTGGTCGGCCCCATCAGGTCTCGCCACTTCTTGATCGCGCCCTCGCCTTCCAGCACGAGCGCGACGACCGGCCCGGACGTCATGAACTTGACGAGATCGGGAAAGAACGGCCGTGCCTTGTGGACCGCGTAGAAGCCCTTCGCTCCTGCCTCGGACAGCTGGATCTTCTTCATCGCGATGATCTCGAGACCCGAGGCCTCGATCCGCGCCAGGATCTGCCCCGCGACCTTCTTCTTCACGGCGTCGGGTTTGATGATGGCGAAGGTGCGCTCGACCGCCATGGCGGGATCTCCTCGAATGGGCCGGCGCAGGGAACGTGCGGCCGACGGATATGGGTTCGGGTCCAGGCTCGCGCAGATCCGGGGGTCCCCCGCCGCGCGGGCGCGGATCCTAGCGGATCCGCAGGGGTGCGCCGCGGGAAAAATCGAGTTCAGGCGGCGGCGTCGGCGATCCGCAGGACGACCTTCCCGAAATGGCCGCTGGCCTTCAGGAGACGATGGGCTTCGGAGGCCTGCTCGAGGGGGAAGACCCGATGGAGGATCGGCCGGATCCGCCCCGCCTCGAAGTCCGCGCCGAAGCGCGCCAGGAAGGCGGCGACGATGGCGGCCTTCTGGGCGGCGCTCCGGGTCCGCAGGGTCGAGCCGATGAGACGCAGCCGCCGCGCGAGCAGCACACCGAGCGGAATCTCCGCCTTCGCCCCGCCCATCAGACCGATCAGGACGAGCGCGCCGTCGTCGGCGAGGGCGCGCAGGTTGCCGTCGAGATAGGGGGCGCCGATCGAGTCGAGCACGACGTCGACCCCCCGGCCTCCGCTCGCCTCACGCGCCACGGCGACCCAATCTTCGCTGCGGTAGTTCGCGGCCGCGGCCGCCCCGAGCTCGAGGCAGCGGCGACATTTCTCTTCGCTGCCCGCCGTCACGACGATGCGGCCACCCGCGCGCGTCACGAGATCGATCGCCGTCGTCCCGATGCCCGAGCCGCCACCATGGACGAGAACGGTCCCGCCCTCGGGCAGACCGGCGAGCTGGAAGACGTTCAGGAAGACCGTCAGGAGCGTCTCGATCGAGCCGGCGCCTTCCTCGAAGGTCAGCGCGTCCGGCAACCGGATCACCGATCCCGCGTCGACGACGGACTCCTCCGCATAACCCCCGCCCGGCAGCAGCGCCATGACGCGATCGCCCGGCGCGAAGCCCTTCACATCCGCCGCGATCTCGGCGATGTGCCCGGCGCACTCGAGCCCGAGAATCGGCGACGCCCCGGGCGGCGGCGGATAGAAGCCCTGTCGCTGCAGGAGGTCCGCGCGATTCACGCCGCACGCGACGTTGCGAATGCGGACCATCCCGGGGCCCAGAACCGGCGCATCGGCCACGCCGAGCTTCATGCACGATTCGTCGCCGGGCTTGTCGATCACGATGGCTTTCATGGTGCCCGCCAGCTTAGTGCAATTCACGCGCAGGGCCGCGGGATGGCAGCCGCGCGTGCGAAGCATCACCCGCGCCGCGCCGCACCCTTGCCGAAGAGGCGCCCATGGCTCGCATCCCTTCGAGATCGGCGGCGCACGGAGGCCGGAGGCAGCTCTGGCCGGAGCGCGCGCCGTCCCGATCGCGTTCGCGCGGTGCAGCGCCGATCGGCGACCGCGCTCGCGTCGGCGGCCTGCTGCTGGCACTGCTGATCCTGGGCGCGTCGCCCGCGACGGCCGAACGCCCGACCGCTCGTCTCGTCGACGCGCCTGCCGACGATCAGGCCGGCGACGGAAGCACTCACGCACCGGGTACCCGGCCCACTCTCGCCGCCCCCTGGCGGGCCCGCGGCATGGCCTTCCTCGATCTGCCCCTCGGCCTGCGCGCCCGCTACGAGGCCCGGGCGCTCCACCGCTTCGGCGTACTGAACGACGGATCCGCGCGCTTCGCCGAGCTCCTGGACGACGCGAACCGCCGTACGACGAGCCTGCTCGAGAGCCGCTTCGCCTTGACCCGCGCCCTGGCGCCGCACGTCGAGCTCGAGCTCGCCTGGGCCACGCGCAGTCCGCTCTCGATGTTCGAGCTGACGCGCATCGAGGATCAGCGCGTCGCCGCGATGATCCGCTTCGCGCCCTAGGCTCGGACCCGAGATCGGCGTCGGCGCGCCGCGCGGCCCGCTCCCGGACCTGCCCCCCGCCGCCGCCCGGGGCAGCCCGGAAGCAGCGGACGAAGCTCAACGATCCTTCGACCGCGCGCGTTCGAGATCGGCCCCGACGAAGCGGGCGCCCGCCAGGCAGATGACCACCGCGACCAGCGGCGCCAGCGTCGGCACGAGCAGCGAGTAGCGCAGCGCATCGTCTCCGAAGCGCGCACCGAATCCGTCCGCGATGACGCCGACCAGCAGCGGACCCGCCGCGAGCCCCACGAGCGTCGTGACGAGAGTCGAGACCGCGGCCGCGAAAGCGCGCATGCGCAGCGGAGCGATTCCCTGGATCGTCGACATGAAGGGCGCGGTATAGGCTCCGCCGATGACCGAGCCGACCAGGCTCCACAGCAGCGCCACCGGCATCGACGGCAATCCGATCTCGGCGAGCGCCGCCGGCATCGGGATCCGGTCCGCCTCCGGCCAGAGCAGGAAGGCGACGAGCACGGGCATGCTGAGCGCATGGCCGAGCGCCGGCACCCAGAGATACCAGCGCGTGTCCCGGGCGCCGAGCCGATCCGCGAAGTACCCGCCGAGAAAGATCCCCAGCATCGAGGGCAGCGGACTCGTCAGGAAGTACCACGTGCCGGCCTCGAACTGCCCCATGTGGTAGGTCCGGATCAGGAAGGCCGGCTCCCAGAGATTGCGGCCCATCGACGAGAAGAGCGAGAAGGCGTTTGCGGCGAGAATGAATTGATAGGTCCGGGTCGCGAGCAGGGTCTTCAGCGTCGGCAAAAGGCTCGACACGACGGCCTGTCGCCCCTCGCTCCCGCCCCGGCGCGGCTCTTCGATCGTCAAGCGGTAGAGGAGCGCGAGCAAGACGCCCGGCACGCCCGCGGCGAGGAACGCGTTCCGCCAGCCCCATCGCTCCGAGACCCATCCGCCGAGCACCATTCCGATGCCCATGCCGAGCACCGCGCCGATCGAGACGACCGAGATCCCCCGCGCCCGCTTCGCCGGCGGCAGGTAGTCGGAGAGCATCGAGACCGAGGGCGACGTACCGCCCGCCTCGCCGACGCCCACGCCCATGCGCATGACGAAGAGCTGCACATAGCTCGTCACGTAGGCCGTGCCGCAGGTGAACAGGCTCCAGACGAACAGCGACCAGGCGACGATGTTGCGACGGACGCCGGTCGTATCGGCATAACGGCCGAGCGGCAGGCAGAGCACGGTGTAGACGACGGCGAACGCGGGGCCGAGCAACCAGCCCATCTGCGTATCCGTGAGCGCAAAATCCTCCTTGATGGGCTCGACGAGGATCGAGAGGATCGTGCGGTCGACGTTGCTGAAGATCATGGTCATGAGGACCATGAAGAGCACGTAGCGCGTGTAGAGCGGCGAGTACGGATCGGGGATGACGAAGGCGGTCGGCTGCGCGGACGACGCAGGCGGAGCGACGAGGCGATCTGCGGGCACGGGGCCTCCAGTCAAGGCGACCACGCCACCCCCGATCGCGGCCCGCGCGCGCAGGCCCGTCGGTCGGTCGTCGGTTCGCCGGCCGACGATAGTGAAGGCCGAAGCGTCCGCATCGCTCTCGCGCCCCCTGGCCGGGCTTCGCTTGCGGCGTTTGGCTCGGGTGACGGGCCGCGATAGGATGCGCGCCGCCCGCCGAAGTCGGCCGGAAGGTCGCCGGTGAACACACACCGTTCACGGGAGGAAAGTCCGGGCTCCGCAGGACAGGGAGGTCGGTAACACCGACCCGGGGTGACCCGAGGGAAAGCGCAACAGAAATGACACCGCCGATGACGCGCCGCTCGCAAGGGCGGCGCGAACAGGCAAGGGTGAAATCGTGGGGTAAGAGCCCACGCGCGACAGCCGGGCGACCGGCGGCGAGGCAAGCCCCTCCCGGAGCAAGCTCGAATAGGGACGCCGCCAGAGCGGTCCGCTCGATCGTCCGTGCGCAAGCGCGGGCGCGGTGTCCGGGTGAGAGTGCTCGAGCCGCCTAGCAATAGTCGGCCTAGAGGAATGACTTTCGCCGCGGGCGGGGCAACCTGCTCGTGGAACAGAACCCGGCTTACAGGCCGATCCGGACCTCGCGTCCGGACCTCCGGAAGGAAGCCCTCGGGCCATGTCCGGGGCGCTTCGACGGGCATTCGAAGTCGATCGAGAGAGGGACCGGAGCGAAGATCGACGCCCGATCGATCGATCAGAGATCGAGGCGCAGGCAGTGGAGCCGCGCCCGTCGCTCGGGGTCGTAGGCGTCCCATTTCTGCTTCGGGACCTCGTCGGGGCCGACGGGGCGAAAGCCATGGCTCTCGAAGAACGCCTTGACCCGCTCGGAGGTCGTGCATCCGAAGACGTATCGAAGTCCGTGCTGCCGGGCGTGATCGATCGCGAATCGCACGATGTGGCCGCCGGCGCCCTCACCGGCGTAGCGGGTCATCGCGAAGAGCGACGCCACCTCCATCGCGCGGTCCTGCTCGTAGGGCAGCAGCGCTCCGACCCCGGCGAGATAATGGCCCTCGATGAAGACGCCGACGCCATGGGCGAGCACCGCGTCCCGCGCCTCCTCGCCCCGCGGCACCAGGAAGCCGTCCGCCTCGCCGCGGACGATCAGGTCGTGGGCCGGATCGTAATCGTCGATCGCGAGCGGCCGGACCTCTGCGTAGCGGTTGCGTGTGAAGAAGATGCCGGCGCCGGCATAGGTGAACAGCTCGAGGGCGAGGTCCGAGGCAGCACAGACGTTCACCGCCGAGACGCCCCCCTCGATGACCCGGCGGATCGTCTCGAGCACCTCCTGCCGACCGGGCGTGACCCGCAGCGGCAGATCCGCTGCCGGTGGTCCACTCCCCGGCGCCAGCAGGGGCCCGAGATGGGCGAGATCGACCACCGAGATCCGGCCCGATCCCTCGACGCGCTCGACCGGAGGCGTCGATTGGATCCAGACGAGCTTCGAAAGGCGGAGCATCCCCATGGCGCGTTCACAGTCGGCCTCGAATCGTTCAGCCGAGATCCGCATCCCGGCGCTGCCGTTCTCCCGCAGCCGCCGCCAGATCCGGGGACCGGCGTTCTCCTCGTCGAGGGCCACCGCCGGCCCGCCTCCGGCGATCGCCAGGATCTCCTCGATCGGTGAGAGGACCACGACCTGTGACTCGTTGTTGACCAGCTCTTCGATCACGCTCGCGAGGGGCTCGCGCTCGGGCCGCTCCTCGGCGGGCCAGGCGATGCCGATCGTGCGACCGTGGAACTCTTCGAGGTAGAACTCGCGCTCGCTGAAGCTCCGGACCGGATTCGACATGGCCGCATTGTTGCGGATTTCGTCGCCCCCGCACGCCGCTCGTCCCGGCGAACCCACCTTCACGCCAGCCGTGCCGATCGCCGGTCGAACGCGCATCCGTTGCCGGACGCGACCGGGAAATCGACCGCCGGTCGGGAATCACGGGACCATTTCGACACATCTCCGATGATCGGGCCACCCTTCTCTACAGTGGGGGTCGTCGTTCAGATTCCCTCGCCAACCCGCTGCCCCGAAGGAGCACGCATGCAGGTCGAGTCTGCGCCGCCGATCCCGCCGGACCGTTCTCACGAGCGAACCCGCGCACACCGGGCCGGGCGACGACGGGATGCAGAAAATTGCTGGCTAAATAGGTGAAATTCAATCAAGATCGGGCTACATCCACGGACCCTCATCGCGCCCGGCGAGAGTCCCAGAACGGCACGCCGCGCTTCAATCGGACGGACGATCGGACCCAAGATCGGAACGCCGATCGAAGCGGCCCTCGACGAGTCGAAGTCTCGCGGCGTAAATCGATCGAAGGCCTCTCGACAGGAAGCGAGGGACGCCTTGAAACACTCCCCCCTCGGGCGGTATCTCAGCGAGAATTGCACCGGGGAGCACGAGGAACCGAGTTGAAGACGCAAGAGAAGAAGCAGTCCGACGCCCACGAACCCGTCACGATGGGGGCGACGCCGGTGGTTGCGGCCGAGGAGCTCGATCCCGGTCGGGAGCGGCGGCCGCTCGAATCCTATTTCCAGGAGATCGGTGGCACCCGTACGCTCAAGCGCGAGGAAGAAGTCGTCCTCGCGAAGGATCTCGAGGCGGCGACCGCGGCCCTGCGCAGCTCGCTCTACTCGATCCCCGCCTCCGCCAAGCACGTCGTCGCTCGCTGGGATGCGCTGCGCGCCCTGTCGCATACGGGCGCGAAGCTCTCCGAATCGGCGGGCGACGAAGAGACGGGCGAGATCGCCGCACGCGTCGAACGCGCGGTGAAGAAGCTGCGCGTGATCCTCACCGAGCGCGATGCGAAGGTCGAGAAGGCCGGCCTCGCCTACAACGCGACGCTCGAGAAGCTCGACCAGAAGATCTCGAAGGAGATGCACAGCGCACAGCTCTCGCTGGCGGTGCTCCACGAGCTGCGCGAGAAGAGCGTCCTGCTCGCCAACGAGATGAAGAAGGCGCGCAAGCGCACGAAGAAGCTCTCGGATCTCGAGATCGAAGCGGGCGTCGAGAAGAACCGGATGGTCGAGCTCGTCGAGTCCGTCGAGGACGCCCACGAGTCGATGTCGACGGTCAAGAACCGCTTCATCGAGCACAACCTCAAGCTCGTCGTCGCGATCGCGAAGGACTACCGCAATCTCGGCCTCTCGTTCCCGGATCTGATCCAGGAGGGAAACCTCGGCCTGATCCGCGCGGTGGAGAAGTTCGATCATCGTCGCGGCTTCAAGTTCTCGACCTACGCGGTGTGGTGGATCCGTCAGGCGCTCGTCCGCGCGATCCAGAACCTTCGCGCACGATCCGTCTGCCCTCCACGTCCACGACCGGCTGCAGCGCGGCCGTAACGTGCGCGCGCGGAGCTGACGGGCAAGCTCGGCCGCGAGCCCCACCCCGGCGAACTCTCGCCCCAGCGCTCGGGACCGACACCGAATCGCTCGAGGCCCTCGACCGCCTGTCGCGCGAGGCCATCTCCCTCGAGTCGAACGTCGCCGGAACGGAGAAGCGCCTCGAGGACTTCGTCCCCGACGCGACCGCGGACCGGCCCGACGGCGGCATCGACGACGATCGCATGCGCATGGGCGTCGGATCGCTGATCGGGAGCCTGACGCCGCGGGAGCAGCTCATCCTGCGCCTGCGCTACGGCCTCGGCGGCGAGGAGGAGCATACGCTCGAGCAGATCGGCCAATCCCTCGGCCTTTCGCGCGAGCGCGTGCGCCAGCTCGAGGCCCGGGCGCTGAAGAAGCTGCGGGAAACGCAGCCGGCGCAGCGGCTGCATCCGATCCTCGAGCCTTGAGCTGCTCTTGATCGGAAACGGCTTGCGCCGTTTCCTGAGCGCTGAAGGCTCACTCGGAAACGGCTTGCGCCGTTTCCTGAGCGCTGAAGGCTCACTCGGAAACGGCTTGCGCCGTTTCCTGAGGGCTCACGCCGCTTTGAGCGATCAGGCGAGCAGGTGCCAGGCGATGAAGGCGGTGCCGACGAGCCAGCAGTACCACGCCCAGGCGTGGAAGAGCTGGCGGTCGAGCATGCGCACGAAGAGCGTGATCGCGGCGAGGCCTGCGACGAGAGCGGTCAGCGATCCGAGGGCGACCGATTCGAGGCTGCCGCGATTCGAGTAGGCGAGCTCGGGCAGCATCAGGATCGCGGCGCCGCCGACGGCGATCACTCCGAGCAGGAACGAGAACTCGGCCGCTGCGGCGGGGACGATCCCGATGGCGATCGCGACCGCGACGGTCGAGCCGCTGCGGGAGATGCCGGGCAGGATCGCGACCGCCTGGGCACAGCCGATCAGCAGGGCCTCGCGCCAGCCCGGCCCGGTCGCCGCCGCGCGGGAGGCCGTGAAGCGGGTGCTGTACACGGCGCAACCGGTCGTGAGCAGTGCGGCGCCGATCAGGACGGGGTTGGCGAATTGCGCAGTGATCCAGTCCTGGCCGGTGACGCCGACGATGCCGGCGGGCACGCTGGCGACGGCGAGCTTGCCCGCGTAGTCGAGGGCCGCCGGCGCGCCGCGCAGGCATCCCGTCGCGAGCTCGGCGATCCGGCGGCGATAGAAGAACACGATCGCGGCGAGGGTCGCGACATGGACGGCGATCTCGAAGAGCAGATCCTTCTGCTCCTCGTCCCCGAGCAGGATCTGGAGCATCGCGAGGTGGCCGGAGCTCGAGACGGGGAAGAACTCCGTCAAGCCCTGGACGATCCCCAGCAGCGCGGCCTCGAGCGGGTTCAAGCGGCGGGTCCTCGGATGCGCGGCGGGGGGCGGCGCGCGGGATCCTACCATCGGCCGCCGGGATCGCTCGCTCGAGACGCATTCCCGCGCTAAAACCCGCGGCATGGAAATCGCCTGCCTCGATCTCGAAGGGGTCCTGATCCCCGAAGTCTGGATCAATTTCGCCGAGCGGACCGGCATCGACGCCCTGCGGATCACGACCCGCGAAATGCCCGATTACGACCAGCTGATGAAGCAGCGGCTCGAGATCCTGGCCGCGAAGAAGCTGGGCATCCGCGACATCCAGGAAGTCATCGCCGGGATGGAGCCGCTCCCGGGCGCACAGGAGACCCTCACCTGGCTGCGCGAACGCTTCCAGGTCGTGATCCTCTCCGACACGTTCTACGAGTTCGCCGAGCCCTTCATGCGCAAGCTCGGCTGGCCGACCCTGCTCTGCCACCGGCTCGACATCGACGAGAAGGGCATGATCCGCGACTACAAGATCCGCCAGCCCGATCCGAAGCGCGCCTCGGTGAAGGCCTTCGCCTCGCTGCGCTATCGCACGATCGCGACGGGCGACTCGTACAACGACACCTCGATGCTCGCCGAAGCCGACGCCGGGATCCTCTTCCGGCCGCCGCAGAACGTGATCGACGAGTTCCCGCAGTTCCCCGTCGCACGGGAGTATGCGGAGCTGCGGGCGGAGTTCGCGAAGGCGTCGCTGCGGGATCTCTAGCGCGCGGCCCGAGCCGACGGAGACGGCGACGAAGACGGCGCGAACTCGCGCGTGCCCTCGACCTTGAACATCGCATGGCCCGGCGGCTGATAGGTCACGACCATCGCGCGGCGGGCGCGGTCCGAGCGATTGGGCTCGCTGCCGTGGACGATGTGGGAGTCGAAGAAGACGAGGCTCCCGGCCGGCACCTCCGCGAGCCATTGCTGCTCCGCATCGAAATGCGCCGGATCGGTGAAGAGCGGGCCGAGTCGGGTGCCGTCCGAGCGGCCGGGCAGGAAGCCCTTTCGATGGCTGCCCGGGATCAGGCGGAAGCAGCCGTTCTCCCGGTCGGCGTCGTCGAGCGTGATCATCACGTTCGGCAGCCGGTCGCAGTGGTTGCAGGCGTGGCCCCAGTAGGGCGAGTCCTGGTGCCAGCGGAAGCCGGAGCCCTCCCGCGGCCGCTTCAGGTTCAGCTTGTCCGTCCAGAGGGAGACCCGCTCCTCGCCGAGCACGCCGCAGACCGGATCGACGATCCGGGGATCGGCGAGCAGGCAGTCGAGCTCGGGGTCGAGGTGATGGAAGGGCTCGATGACGCGGATCGTCGAAGAGTCCGAGCCGTGCTCGAGCTGGATGGTCGAACGCGCCGCCTCGACATAACGATTGCCGTCGATCGCGTAGGCCTGCTCCGGCGCGGCACGGCCGGCGGCCTCCCCGGCGCGGACGACGGCCCGCTCGGCGGCCAGTCGCAGGCGCTCGAGCTCCGCGGCGTCGAAGACGGCCTCGCGGACGAAGAAGCCGCTCTCGGCATACGCCTTGCGCTCGTCTTCCCGGATGCGATTTCCCACGACCGGCCTCCTCGGCGCGTGCCCGGCGACCGGCGCTCAGCGCTTGCGGAAGGACTGGTTGAGGATCTTCTTGCGCAGGCGGAGCTCGACGGGGGTCACTTCGAGCAGCTCGTCGTCCTCGATCCAGCCGAGCGCCTCCTCGATCGTGACCTTGCGCGCCGGCGTGATGATGACGTTCTCGTCCTTGCTCGTGGTGCGCATGTTGTCGAGCTTCTTGGCGCGGGTGATGTTGACGTTGAGCTCGCCGGGCCGGCGGTTCTCGCCGACGATCTGGCCCTCGTAGACGTCGACACCGGGTTCCACGAAGAGCGTCGCGCGCTCCTGGATCTTGAAGATCGAGTAGGGCGTCGTCCGCCCCTGGTCCGTCGAGACGACGGGGCCGACGGCGCGGCCCGGCAGATCGCCGGCGACGGGCTCGAAGCCCTCGACGCTGCGATAGAGCAGGCCTTCACCGCGGGTATCCGTCAGGAACTCGCTGCGGTATCCGAACAGGCCGCGGGACGGGACCATGAAGCGCATGTGGACCCGGGCGCCGTGGTGCTCCATCGACGTCATGCGGCCCTTGCGCTGCGCGAGCTTCTCCATGACCGA
This sequence comes from Myxococcota bacterium, assembly GCA_041389425.1. GTDB lineage: Bacteria > Myxococcota_A > UBA9160 > UBA9160 > UBA4427 > UBA4427. The sequence goes on along the minus strand of JAWKRX010000009.1, from coordinate 74,009 downwards.
GCCGGCTGCCGTCTCGGGCACGTCGGCCACGACCTCTTCGACCGGCTCGCAGGCCTTGCCGTCCACCATCTGGACGATGATCTCCGGCCGCGACACGGCGAACTCGTAGCCTTCGCGCCGCATGGTCTCGATCAGGACCGCGAGCTGGAGCTCGCCCCGGCCCGACACGGCGAAGACGTCCTGCCGTTCGGTGCGCTCGATCTTGATCGAGACGTTCGACATGACCTCGCGATCGAGCCGATCGCCGATCTGGCGGCTCGTGACGAACTTGCCGTCGCGGCCGGCGAAGGGCGAGTTGTTGACCGAGATGTGGATCCGGATCGTCGGCGGGTCGATCGCGATGCGCGGGAGCGCCTCGGCCTTGCCGGGCTCGCAGACCGTATCGCCCACGTCGATCGTCTCGACGCCGGCGACGATGACGATGTCGCCGGCCCGGGCTTCGTCGATCTCGACGCGGTGGATGCCGCGGGTGCCGAAGAGCTTCGTGATCCGGAAGGCATCGGTGCCGCCGTCTTCGCGCACCCGGATCGCGGCCATGCCGCGCTGCATGCGGCCGCGCATCACGCGGCCGATCACGAGGCGTCCGACGAAGGAGTCGTAGCCGAGGGTCACGGCCTGGAACTGCAGCGACGCCGTCTCGTCGACCTTCGGCGCCGGTGCGTGTCGCAAGATCGTGTCGAGGACCGGCGTCAGGTCCTTCATCTCGCCGCCGTACTCCAGCGACGCGACGCCCTGCTTGGCCGAGGCGTAGATCACGGGAAACTCGAGCTGCGTATCGTTCGCGCCGAGCTCGACCAGCAGATCGAAGACCTCGTTGACGACTTCTTCCGCGCGCTCTTCCGGCCGGTCGATCTTGTTGACGACGAGGATCGGGCGCAGGCCGTGGGAGAGCGCCTTGCGCAGCACGAAGCGCGTCTGCGGCATCACGCCCTCGTAGGCGTCGCAGAGCAGCAGCGCGGCGTCGGCCATGCCGAGCACGCGCTCGACCTCGCCCCCGAAATCGGCGTGGCCGGGGGTATCGACGAGCTGGATGCGCACGCCCTGGTATTCGATCGAGGTGCTCTTGCTCTGGATCGTGATGCCGCGCTCGCGCTCGATGTCGCCGGAGTCCATGACCCGCTCTGCGACCTGCTCGTTGGCGCGGAAGGCACCGCAGGTTCGCAGCAGGCCGTCGACGAGCGTCGTCTTGCCGTGGTCGACGTGGGCGATGATGGCGACGTTGCGCAGGTCTTTTCGGTCGGCGATCGGGGACATCACGGTTCTCGTTCGGTTGGCGGTCGGTTGGCGGTCGGTTGGCGGTCGGATGGGTCGGAGCGGGCTGGCTGGGCTGGCCGGGCGATCTGGGACAGGCGCATCATCGGCCGGCCGACGGATACGCTGAGAGGGTTCCACGAGGCGGCGTCGGGACTCGCCGCGCTCGCTCCGGAACCCTCGAACCGTGTGTTTGGTTTCGGTTCGAGCCCCGGCCCCCCGGCCTCGAGGCGGCGGCAGGCTAGCAGAGGCCGCGCCGAATTCCCCTTTTGACCGAACTTTCACAGCCCGGGGACGGCTCCCCGCCGATCGACGCCATAGCCTCCGGCCCGAACCACGAGGAGCCGAATCTGAGCCCGTCCAGCCCCATCTCGAGCCCGGATCAGGATCCGACGGCCGCTGCCCGGGTCCACGGCGTCTGGCAGCGCCACACAGTCCTCTCGGCCGCCCTCTACTGGACGATCCACGCCGCCTGCCTGCTCGCCTTCGTGACGGGAGTGGGCCGATTCGAGATCACGCTCTGCCTCGCGCTCTTCTGGATCCGCCTGTTCGGGATCACGGGAGGCTACCACCGTTATTTCTCCCACCGCGCCTACAAGACGAGCCGGGCGTTCCAGCTGGTCCTGGCGGTGCTGGGCTGCGCGGCGACACAGAAAGGCCCCCTCTGGTGGGCCGCCCATCACCGCCGGCACCACGCCTACTCCGACCAGCCGGGCGACGTCCATTCGCCCCGCGAAGGCTTCTGGCATGCCCATCAGGGCTGGATCTTCGACGGCCGCGCGGACCGGACCGACGTCGCCCGCGTGCCCGATCTCGTCGCCTTCCCCGAGCTGGTCTGGCTCGACCGCTGGCACGTCGTCGTCCCCCTCGCCCTGGCCGGCGCCTGCTTCGCCGCGGGCGGGCTGGGCGGGCTCGTCTGGGGCTTCTGCATCTCGACGACGCTGCTCTGGCACGCGACCTACACGATCAACTCCCTCTCCCACCGCTTCGGCAGCCAGCGCTATGCGACCGGCGACGACAGCCGCAACAACTTCTGGCTGGCGCTGCTCACGATCGGCGAAGGCTGGCACAACAACCACCACCACTACATGGCCTCGGCGCGCCAGGGCTTCTTCTGGTGGGAGATCGATCCGACCTACTACGTGCTGCGCGCGCTCGCCGCGGTGGGCATCGTATGGGATCTGCGCGAGCCGCCGGCGCGCCTGCTCCAGCCGGACGCCGAAGCGCAGCCCGTCAGCCGCGCGGCAGCCTGAGGCGCACGCGCGCGCAGCCGTCCCCGCTCTCGACGTCGACCCCACCCCCGGCATCCGCGACGAGGACCCGGGCCAGCGCGACGGCGAGATCCCGGCCCCGAAGCGCCGGCTGCCCCCCGGCCCCGTCGCCGGCGTCCGCGCCGAAGGCTTCGCCGGGAAGCTCGCAGACGACCTCGACCTCGCCCCCGCCCGCACCCGCCACCGCACCCGCACCCGCGCAGGAAGCGAGGCGCAGCGCGATCGGCGCACGCCCGGGCGGCAGCGTCTCCGGCGAGCCGACGAGCACCATCAGCAGCGCATGCAGCCCATCGAACGCGATGCGCTCCTCGGCGGCGTCGCTCGCGATCTCGACGTGAACGGCGCGCCCACCGAGCCCATCCTCCTCGAGCTGCCGCCGAACGCCGTCGAGCACGCTCGCGACCGACACCCGCGCGGTGCGAGCCGGCTCCGGCGCGAGCAGCGGCCGAAGCAGCGCGAGCCAGGGCCCGGCCTGCCCCGCGAGCGAGTCGATCGCGACCGATGCGCGGGCGAGCGCGGCGGCGCCGAGGGATTCGTCGAGCAGATGCGCCTCGAGGCGGATGCCCGCGAGGTGGTTCCCGACCTCGTGGGCGAGAGCGAAGACGAGCGCATGGCGTGATTCGGCGTCGGGCATGCCCGCGAAGTTGCCGCGCCTGACCCGCCTCGTACAATGGGCGCGCGCCCTCGATTCCCGGATCTCCCGAAGGAAGATGCGCCCAGGCCGGAGTCGAAGTCCGAGATGTCGAGCTGATCCGATGAAGAGCGTCTTCCTGCGCGGACGAGAACACCACCGGATCGGCTCCGTCGCCCTCGAAGGCCTCGGCCCGGTCGCCGCCGCCCTCTCCCGTGGTGGCGCGCGCAAGACCTACGACCACACCGATCCGAACGAGGACTGCGCGGCCTTCGCTCTCGGCGAGGGCGGGACGCTGGTGATCGCAGCCGACGGCCACCACGGCGCCCTCGGCTCCGAGGCCGCCACCGGCGCCCTGCTCGGCGAGCTCGCCGAGCGCGTGACCCGGAAGGCGCCGCCGACGACGAGCGCCGATGCCTGGCGCGAGCTCGCCTTCGAAGCCCTGCTCTGCGCCAACCGCGCCGTGCTCGAGATCGCCGGGAAGAACGGGCTCCGGCCGGCGCCGACGACGCTCGTGATGGCGGTGCTGCGCCCCGCCGAAGATCTGCTGCTGCATGCCTCGATCGGCGACAGCCATCTCTTCGCGATCGACGCAGCGGGGGCCACCGAGCTCGGCGGGCGCGACCCGGCCTGGAAGTTCACGCCCTTCCTCGGCTACGAAGAGGCCCGCCGCGAGCTGCTCGAACGCTATTCGCGGGTCGGCGTCCGGAGCCTCGCGGGCCTGCGCGCCGTCGCCCTCGCGACCGACGGGCTCTCCGAGCGGGGCATCGGCGTCGCCGATCCGGCTGGAACCGTCCGCGCGTGCATCGAACGGGTCGAGGCCGGCACCGCGCCCGACCTCTCGGCGCTACGCGCCTGCCGCGCGATCGTCGAGGATGCGATGGACGCCCATCGCCGCCAGCAGGCGGGCGACAACCTCGCCTGCTCGGTCGTCTGGCTGGAGCGTTAGGCGATCGGAGCGAGCCGAGGCCCCGAGGACACGAGGGCCCGTGCGCGTCAGGGCCGCGCGAGGGCAGCGACGTGCTCGCCGATCGCGAGGGCGGCGGTGAGGCCGGGGGATTCGATCCCGACGCAGGCCACGAAGCCCGGAGCGCCGTGGGCCGAGGCCTCTTCGATCACGAAATCCCGGAAGCCCTCGCCGGGCCCCGCGAGCTTCGGCCGGATCCCGGCGTAGTCGGGAACGAGCGCGGCGCGCGCGAGCGACGGGAGATAGCGGCTCGCGGCCGCGCGAAAGGCGTCGGCCTTCGCCGCATCGACCCGATAGTCGAGCGCGTCGACGTACTCCGCGTCCGGCCCGAAACGCAGGCGGCCCGCGAGATCGAGGGTCGCGTGGATCCCGAGCCCCGCCTGCTGGGGCACCGGATACACGAGCCGCGCGAGCGGCAGGCGCTCGCCCGGCGCGAGCGCGAAGTAATCGCCCTTGCACGGATGCTGCCGCCAGCCGAGCGCATCGACGTCGAGCCCCGCGAGCCCCGCGATGGCATCCGCCGCGAGTCCCGCCGCGTCGACGACGCAGCCGGCGTCGATCGATTCGCGCTCGGCGCCCGCGCCCGATTCGACCTCCACCCGCCAACCGTGGGCGCGGGGCGCGAGCGCGACGACCCGGCGATCGCAGAGCACGAAGGCGCCGGCCGATTCCGCCTCGGCCTGGATCGCTCGGCAGAAGGCGTGGGCATCGACGATGCCCGTCTCGCGCGAATGCACCGCCGCGAGGGCGACGACCTCGGGCTCGAGCCGCCGGACCTCCGCGCCGTCGATCAGCTCGATGCCCTCGACGCCGTTCGCGACCGCCCGTGCCTGCAGGCCCTCGACGACCGGGATCTCCTCCGGCCGGGTCGCGACGATCAGCTTGCCGAGCTTGCGATGCGGGACACGCTTCGCCGCACAGTAGGCGTAGAGCGCCCGCCTGCCGGCGATGCAGAGCGCCGTCTTCGCGCTGTCTTGCGGATAGTAGATGCCGGCATGCACCACTTCGCTGTTGCGGCTGGTGATGCCGCGGGCGATCTCCGGCCCGGCTTCGAGCACGGCGACCGAGCGGCCGGCCTTCGCACAGGCCGCCGCCGCTGCGAGCCCGATCACGCCCGCGCCGACGACGAGGACGTCGAAGCCCGCGTCGCCCCCGGCGCCCGTCAGAGGCTCTCCCCGTACTCGACGCGGTAGCGCTCGCGGATCGCGTCGAGAGCGAGATCGATGCTCTGGGGCCCCGTGCGGGCGACCTTCAGCGCCCCCATCAGGCTGCCGAGCCGCGCGCCGCGCTCGAGCGGAAGCCGGTTCGCGAGGGCGTAGAGCAGCCCCGCCCGATACGAATCGCCGCAGCCCGTCGGATCGACCGCCTGCTCCGCCTTGACCGGCCGGATCTCGGTCCGCGCCGCCTCGAGGGCGAGCCCCGTCTCGAGACCGCCGCGTCGCAGGATCGACCCGTCCTCGCCGCGCGTCACGATCAACGCGCCGACCCGCTCGGCGATCCCGTCCTCGTCGAGTCCCGTCTTCTCGCGCGTCAGCTCCCATTCGTACTCGTTCACGATGTAGATCGACGCGCCCGTCAGCGCTTCGAGCAGCGCGACCTTGTCGAGGATCGGGAGCCCCTGCCCCGGATCGAAGATGAAGGGCACGGCGCCCGTCTTCGCCGCCCGGGACGCGAGATCGCGTGCCTTCAGATCCCGTGCATAGTCGAGCATGGCCTGCCGCCCGTTCGGCGACACGATCGCGGCGTCGAAGGGCGCGCGAACGTCGGCGATGCGCGCCTCGTGGGCCCGGTCCATCGCGCCGGGATGGAAGGAGATGATCTGGTTGTTGCTCTGATCGGTCGTGATGAAGCAGGCCGCGGTGTACTCGTCTTCGAGTACGCGCAGATGGGCGCGGGAGACGCCGCTCGCATCCATCCAGGCGGCGTAGGCCCCGAGATCCGGGCCGACGGCGGCCAGCAGGATCGGCTCGATCCCGAGCCGGGAGAGGTTGTAGGCGATGTTCGCGCCGGTGCCCCCGTACTGCTTCGACATCGAGGGGACGTGGAAGGCGACGTTCAGCTTCTCGAGCTTGTCGCCCACGAAATGGTTCTTGAAATGGTCCTGGAAGATCATGATGTGATCGACGGCGACCGAACCGGTCACGAGCACGGGCATGGCGGGACATCCTTCACGAGGCGAGCGGGCCCGCAGTCTCGCCGTCCCGCCCGGGGTCGTCAATCGCGCGGGGCGAGCCCGTACCGGGCGATGCTACGGTGTGCGAATGGCGATCCCCGAGCTCTTCAAGGCCCGCAATCCGGTCATCTCCTTCGAGTTCTTTCCGCCCAAGACCGACGCGGGCTACCGCGCGCTGTTCGAGACGATCGAGGAGCTGAAGCCGCTCTCGCCCGGTTACGTCTCGATCACGATGGGCGCCGGCGGGAGCACGCGCGAGAAGACCGTCGACCTCACGATCGAGATCACGCGGAAGCTCGGGCTCACGACCATGGCCCACCTGCCCTGCACCGGCTTCCGCCCTCACGAGATCGGATCGATCCTCGACCAGCTCTACGCCGGCGGCGTCCACGACGTCCTCGCCCTGCGCGGCGACCCGCCGAAGGACGATCCGAACTTCACGATCCCGAAGGACGGCTTCCAGTACGCGAACCAGCTCGTCGAATACATCGCCGACCGGGGGCAGTTCTCGATCGGTGCCGCCTGCTGTCCCGAGGTCCATCCGCAGGCTCCCGATGCCGCGACCGACCTCGCGAACCTGAAACGCAAGGTCGATGCCGGCGCCGACTTCCTCATCAGCCAGCTCTTTCTCGACAACGCGAAGTTCTTCGACTTCGTCGAGCGCGCGCGGGCGGCGGGCATCACGATCCCGATCGTCCCGGGCATCATGCCGATCGCGACCGTCTCCGGCATCCGCCGCATGGCGGGGATGAACGGCACGAGCTTCCCCGCCGAGCTGGAACGCGAGCTGGGCCGCGTCGACGGTGACGACGAGGCGACCTACGCGCTCGGGGTGCGCTGGGCGACGATGCAGTGTCGCGAGCTGCTCGACCGCGGTGTCCCCGGCATCCATTTCTACACCTTGAACCGCTCGCCGGCCTCCCGCGAGATCCACCGGAACCTGTTCGGGGGATGACCGCAGAGCAGGCGCGCACGGCGGCGGCCGGAGGACAGCGGACGGTCGGCGCCCGCGCGCCGCGCAAGCTGCGCCTCGCCGTGCTGCTCTCCGGCAGCGGCACCACTCTCGAGAACCTCTTCGAACACATCGATGCGGGGCTGCCGGCCGAGATCGTCTGCGTGCTCGCGTCGAAGAAGAGCGCCTTGGGCCTGCGCCGCGCGGAGGCGCGCGGCGTCCCCGCGATCGCGATCCCGCGCCGCGAGCATGCGGACGTCGCCGCCTTCAACGACGCGCTCCACGCAGTACTCGACCGCTTCGGGCCGGACCTCGTCTGCCTGCTCGGATTCCTCTCGCCCTTCGAGCTGCGCGGACGTTATGCGGGGCGCGCGCTCAACGTGCATCCGGCGCTGATCCCCGCCTTCTCGGGCCAGGGCTTCTACGGCCACCACGTCCACGAAGCCGTGCTCGCGGCCGGCGTGAAGCTCTCCGGGGCGACGGTGCATTTCGTGGGCGACGCCTACGACGAAGGGCCGATCCTGCTGCAGGAGAGCGTGCCCGTCCTCGACGACGACACGCCGGAGAGCCTCGCGGCCCGGGTGCAGGCCCTCGAACGGCGGCTCGTGCCCGAGGCGATCCGCTTGATCGCGGAGGGCCGCGTCCGGATCGAGGGAAGGCGAACGACGATCCTGCCTCCGCCGGACGAAATCCGCTTCTGAATCGCCGCGGCCCGTCTTGACAGATGGGCAAACAAAAGGCGAAAGTCGCGGCATGCCCCCCCGACCTCCCGGCAACCGGCCCGGAGCCGAGGCCCTCGCCTTCCCCGAAACCGATTCCGCCGTGCGCCTGCGAGCGCCGAGCGGGCCGATCGAGGCGCGCGCGGGCGACGGCGCCCTGAAATCGCTCCTCTCCGATCTCGGCGCCCAGATCCGCCGTGGCCGGGGCCTCGCCCACGGAGCGAGCGAGAGCCCGGCCTGTTGCCCGACCGGCATCACGAGCCTCGACGCACGCCTTGGCGGCGGGCTCCCGCGCGGCCGCCTCTCGGAGCTCTGCGGCGGCCCCTCTTCGGGCCGGACATCGCTCGCGACGACGCTCCTCGCCGAGACGCTGGCGCGCGGGACGCTCGCCGCCTGGATCGACCCGGCCGACGCCTTCGACCCGGCCTCGGCTGCCGCCTGTCTCGCCGGCCGATCCGCCCGGGACGGGGGCGGCGAGCAGCGCGAGCAGGGCGGCCGGCCATGCGGTGAAGGCAGCGAAAGCGGGGATCGCGAGGGCAGCCAGGCGCTGCGGCGCCTGCTCTGGGTGCGGGCGCGCTCGGTGGCGGAGGCGCTCCGGAGCGCCGAGAAGATCCTGCAGACCGAGGGCTTCGAGCTCGTCGTCCTCGACCTCGCTCCTGCCCAGGGGCAGGGCCAGGGGGGGCCGCGCGCATCGGGCAACGCGCTCCGGGAGGCGAGCTGGCTCCGGCTCGCCCGACTCGCCGCCCGGGGTCAGAGCGCGCTCGTCGTCCTCTCGCAGACGCCCCAGACCGGCAGCCGCGCCGAGCTGGTCCTCGAGATGCAGCGCCGCCGGACCCGCTTCAGCGGCCCACCGGCCCTGCTCGACGCCCTCGAGGCCACCGCGGTCTTGCGCCGCCACCGCACGCGCCCGGTCGGCTACGAGATCCCGCTCTCGCTCGACGTCGATCCCGAGGCCGCCGATCTCGATCCGCTCCGGTCCCCCGCCCCTGCACCCGATGTCGCCCCCCTCCGTGCGCAATGAGTCCGGGGCGCCGGCCCGGGGCGCCGATTCGGACCGACAGCCGGCCGGGACGCCGGGCCCGGCGGCGGGGCGGGCCCGGGTGGCCTGCCTCCTGATCCCGGATCTGCCGCTCCAGGCCGCCCTGCGCGCGGAGCCGGAGCAAGCGGGCCGGCCCCTCGTCGTCACGACCGGGCCGGGCCCGAGGGCCGAGATCCTCTCCGTCTCCCGCGAGGCCGCGCGCGGCGGCGTCCAGCCCGGGCAGAGCCTGCGACAGGCCCGCGCCGTGTTGCCCGACCTCGAGGTCCGCATCGCCTCGCCCGTGCTCGAGCGGGCGGCGGGCGCCGCACTGCTCGACGTGGCGCTCTCGCTCTCGCCGCGGGCCGAGACGGCGCAGCGCAGTGGCGGCGTCTTCGCTGCGGAAGGCGCCGTACTGCTCGACGCCACCGGGATCACCGCGCTGCACGAGAGCGAAAGCCGCTTCGCCTCCATCCTCCACGCCCGCGCGGCCCGCGCCGGCCTGCACGGCTTCGTCGCGCTCGCCGCCTCCCGCGGCCTCGCCCGCCTCGCTGCCCGCCAGCTCGCCTACGACGCCCGATCCGGCGACGATTCCGACCACACCGCCCGCAGCACGATTGCGCCCGAGACGACCCGCATCGTGGCACCGGGACGGGAGCTCGCCTTTCTCGGGCCGCTTCCGGTCGACCTGCTCGATCCCGACGACGAGACCGCCGAAGCGCTCACCCGCTTCGGGATCCATCGGATCCGGGATTTGTTAGGCCTGCCCCGGCGCGACCTCGCCGCGCGTGTCGGCCCCGGGATCCTCTCGCTCATCGCCCGCGCGCGCGGTGAGGAGATCGAGCCCCCGATCGAAGCACCGCGCGGGAATGCCCTCGAGGAGGGCATCGATCTCGAGAGCCCGCTCGCGAACCTCGAGCCCCTGACCTTCGTGCTGCGCGGTCTCGTCTCGCGCATGACCGAGCGATTGTCGCTTCGTGCGCTCGGCTGCGGCGAGCTGCGATTGAGCCTGCGCTTCGAAGGCGGCGGCCACGACGAGCGCCGGATCGCGCTCGCCTCGCCGACCGGGGACGAGCGCATCGTGCTCCGCCTGCTCCGCCAGGCGCTCGAATCGAAGCCCCCCGCCGCGGCCATCGATGGCGTCACGCTCGTCTGCGAAGGCCTGCCGCTGCGCCGTGAACAGCTCGATCTCTTCCGCCCGCGCGGCCCCGATCCGAATCGGCTCGATCAGACGCTCGCGGAGCTCGGCTCGATCTGCGGGAGCGAACGCGTCGGCTCGCCCGCCCTGCTCGACGATCACCGTCCCGACGCCTTCGCCCTGCAACCCTTCACCGGCCGGACGACCGGACGGACGAGTCCTGCGGCGCGTCGCTCGCAGGGAAATTCGGGACGGGCCGACGGTGTGTCGTCGCTCACCCGGCCCCGCCACTCTCCAACCGACGAGTCCCCGTCCGGCTCGCGATCGGCCGCGCGCCTCACACTGCGTGCCGTGCGCCCTCCGGCACGTGCAGAGGTCCGGATCGAAGGCGGCCGCCCCACCTTCCTCCGCAGCGCCGTCAGTCGGGGGGAGATCGTCGAGATCGCAGGGCCCTGGCGGACGACCGGGTTCTGGTGGTCGGAGACGAGCCATTTCGCCGCCGATCATTACGATGCCCAGATCAGCGACGGCAGCGTGGTCCGATTGCGTTTCGATTGGCGTCGGAATGAGTGGCAGGTCGATGGCCTGTATGACTAGAATCGCCTCGCCTTCGAGATCGAGGAGAGCGAATTGCCCGACCAACATAGGCTCGAGACGGGGCCGCAAGAGGCGCTGGAAACGCGGCCGGGAGACCGGCTCGAAGAGCGGCTCGAGCGCAACGCCGACGCCCGGCGCCCCCGAGATTCGCGTCCCCTGCCCCAGCCCGATCATCCGATCGCCTTCTTGAAGGGCTTTCTCGAGCGGCCCAAGCAGGTCGGCTCGATCATCCCGAGCTCCCGTTGGATGGAGCGCCGGATCACGCGAACCGCGGAGCTCGCGACCGCCCGTGTCGTGATCGAGCTCGGTCCCGGAACCGGCGGGACGACCCGGGCGCTCCTGCAGGCGATGCGCCCCGACGCCCGCCTGCTCGCGATCGAGATCAACCCCGGCTTCTGCGATCTGCTGCGCGAGACGATCGACGATCCGCGGTTGATCGTGCACGAAGGCAGCGCGGCCGAGATCGCCGACGCCCTGACGAAGCACGAGCTCGACGCCCCGGACGTGGTGCTCTCGGGCATCCCCTTCTCGACGATGCCCCGCTCCCTCGGCCTCGCCATCCTCCATTCTGTCCGGTCGAGCCTGCGGCCGGGCGGCCGCTTCGTCGCCTATCAATTCCGCGACGTGGTGCACACGCTCGGCAAGCGCGTCTTCGGCCCGGCCTCCGTCCAGCTCGAGCTGCTGAACGTGCCGCCGATGCGGGTGTATCGCTGGGACGTGACGGGAGAGGCTTCGACTCGCGAAGCCGGGCGGATGCGAAATCCGTAGCGCCCTCCCGCGCTGAGAACGCGCGGGGAGGAGCTTGCTCCCCGTTCATTCCCCCGGCCCGTCCGTCTCCCGGCTCCCCTTCTTCCATTGCGCCGACATCGTGGCGTGCTTGATCTCGGCCTGACTCGCGCGCCGGACGACGTCGTCACCGAAGCGGTCGGCGAGGGCGTCGAGCGCCTGGTTCAGCCGACGACGGCGAGGCCGATCGGCGGCCCCACCGATAGCGGCGAGCGCGGGCGATTGCGACGGCGCACCCGGATCGTCTCGACGCGTCCTCCCCGCTCCGGAGGCGAGCGATTCGAATAGCCCGAGCTGCATCGCGCCGGCGAGCGAGGCGGGCTCCGTTCCGGCCGGCGGGCCTCCCGATCGCGCCTGCGCGGCGGGGGTGGCCGGCGCGGGCGTCGCCGGCATGGCAAGTGATGCCGGAATGGCGACCAAGCCGCTGACCCCGACGCCGAGCAGCCTCACCGGCTCGGCGAGCGCATCGTCGAGCAGCGAGATCGCGACGCGTGCGATCTCTCCGCCGTCGTCGGTCGCGATCGCGAGCGTGGCCTGCCGCGTGCGCGCGGGATAGCCGCGCGGGCCGGCCTGGCGTCGGCGTCCGAGGCGCCACTTCAAGACGACCGTGCGTGCCATCAACGCCTTGCGCCGCAGCCGCCGGGCGACCGCCTCCGCGTGCGCGAGGATCGTGCGCTCGAGGGTCTCGCGATCGGCGACGTCGGCATCGAAGGTGTTCTCCTCGGAGAGCGAGACCGCCTCGCGATGCGGCTCGACCTCGCGCACGTCTTCACCGCGGGCGAGGCGGCCGATCGAGACGCCGAAATCGCCGAGCGTTCGCCGGAGCGCATCGGGATCGGTGCGCGCGAGGTCGCCGATCGTGCGGAGGCCGAGCCGTTCGAGCCGCTCGGCGGCGACCGGGCCGACACCCCAGATCTTCCGCGCCGGCAGGGGATCGAGGAAGGCGCGGACGTCGTCGGGACGCACCTCGCAGCAGCCGTCGGGCTTCGCCATCCCGCTCGCGATCTTCGCGACCATCTTGATCGGACCGATCCCGACGGAGACGGCGAGGCCCGTCGTCTCGCGGACCTCCCGCCGCAGGCGTTCGGCGGCGTCGCGTGGCGGCCCGAGCAGGCGCTCGCTGCCGGTCAGATCGAGGAAGGCTTCGTCGAGGGAGAGGCCTTCGACGAGGGGCGAATAACGCCGGAAGATCTCGAAGATCCGGCGCGATTCGCCCGCATAACGGGCCATGTCGCCGGAGACGAACACGAGCTCCGGGCAGCGCTGTCTCGCCTCGGCGCTCGACATCGCCGAGCGGACGCCGAAGACGCGCGCCTCGTAGCTCGCGGCGGCGACGACGCCGCGCGGCCCGGCACCGCCGACGACGACGGGGCGACCGCGCAGCTCGGGCCGATCGCGCTGCTCCACCGAGGCGTAGAAGGCGTCCATGTCGGCGTGGAGGATGCAGCGCGGCGTGCTCATGCTCGCGCGCCCGGCGGATCGGCCGTCGCCCCGCCGAGCTCGGAGCGCGCAGGCACATGCCCGAGCGATTCGATCGCGGCGGCGGCGCCGCGCATGCCGGCCGCGACGCGACCCTCGAGGTCGGGGGTCGTGAAGGCTTCGGTGGCGAAGGCGAGGCGCGGCGTGCGCTCGCCCCGGCCTTCGAAGAGCGCGCGGCGTTCGAGTGCGCCGCGCCCCTGCACCGACATCAGCTCCGGGATGCGTTCGACCCGCGAAGGCCCCGTCGGCAGGTCGCCGAGGGGCGAGCCGCGGAAGGCCGCGTCGAGCTTCGCGACGAGGACCTGATCGGAGAGCCCCCAATGTGCGTCGACGGACTCGCGCTCGAACGAGATCCGGATCCAGAACGGATCGGGCGAAGGCGACGAAGAAGACGATGGAGAAGGCCGGCCGAGGATCCGCAGATCACGCATGTCCGGGATCTCGCCCGGAACGAAGGTGACGCCGGCGAGCCCGCGCAACAGCCAGGCGGGATCCGAGACGAGGCGATGGATGACGATCGCGCGGCGCGGCTGGAAGGACTCGAGATGGCCGCGCTCCGCGGGCGTCAGCTTGGGGCAGATGCGCAGGATCTCGGAGGGGGGGAGCGCGACGACGGCACCGTCGGCGACGGCGGATTCTTCGCGGCCTCCGGTGCGGTAGCGGACGCGGACGCCATCGGCCGTCGTCTCGAGCGCCTCGACACGGGCGCCGAGCCGGACGGGCAGCGCCGCCGCCAGGCGCTCGACGAGGCTGGCGAGCCCGCCGTCGAGGGCCACCGTTCGCCCGCCGCCGGACCAGAGGCGAACCAACATCATCACGACGAGCGCAGCGGACTCCGCGGAGAGGTCGAGACCGGTGCGGGCGAGCAGCGCCGGCGCGAGCCGGGTCGCACACCAGCGCGTACCGAAGGCCCGGATCGAGGCCCGCGACCAGGTCTGATCGTCGAGCGCGCGCACCGAATCCGGGATCGGAGCGGCCCCCCGGCGCGATGCATCCCAGAGCGCTCGGACGACACCGCGGCGCAACCGCCAGCGCGGCCGCCGCCAGAAGACGGCATCGATCGGCCGATCGATCCGAGGCGAGAGCCGGGGCACGAGCACCTCCCACGGCCGCAGTGGCGGCGGTCGATGGAGCTTTCCGCCGAGGACGAGCGCGTGCGAGCGCTCGACGAGCGGCGCATCCCGCGGCTCGAGATCGAGCGCCGCGAGGAGCGCACGCAGATTCGCGTCGCCTTCGCCGATCTCGCCCACCGCGGGCTCGAGCGGCCCGTACTCGGTCGGGATCGGCCGCAGGCGCCCTCCGACCGCGGGCTGGGCCTCGAGCACGACCGCGGCATGCCCCGCCCGCATCAAGCGCGCAGCGCAGACCAGCCCCGAGAGCCCCGCCCCGACGACGACGAAGGAGGCCACCTAACGTCCCGTCGCCCGGGTCGAATCGGTTCCCGCGAGCGCCCGATCGCCGATCGGAGCAGGCTCCTTCCGTGCGGACGCTTCCCGTTCGGAGGCTTCCCGATCCGAGAGGAGCCGGAGCAGCGCCCTGGGCGCGAACGGCTTGCGCAAGAATCGTCCTCCTCGCGCCGCGAGCGCATGCTCGAGCGGCTCGGGCAGAGCATCGCCGCTCATCAGGACGACATCGAGGCCCGGCGCGCGATCGTGGAGCAGGGGCAGGAGCTCGGCGGCGCCACCCCGGGCAGCGAGATTCACGTCGAGCAGCGCGCAGTCGATCTCCGCGGCCGAGGCATCGAAGAGCGCGACCGCATCGTCGAGATTGGTCGCGGACCGGACCGCGTACCCCCCGCGTTCGAGCAGTCGGACGATCAGGCGCAGGAGCTGTTCGTCGTCGTCGACGACGAGGACCGATCGTTTCACGCTCATCCCGGTCCTCGCTCCCGTCCCATTTCGCTGCGCCTCATGCGCGCCCCGTGCGCCCCGTGCGCCTCGGGCTTCCCATGCACCGTGCCCCATGCAGCGGGCTCGCCTGCCCCGATTTCGGGGCGGGGGTGAAGAATCCGCCGGCCGCCGGGGCGGCCGGATCGGGGCGGGGCGGAACGCGCAGAGAATGAGGCAGATCGGAGGTTGATAAAAGGCGAAACTCCGACGAAAATCGAGCATGGCCCAACCCCGGGACTACGTCGAGCTCCGTGTCCGCAGCGCCTTCTCCTTTCTGGAGGCCTGCAGCAATCCGGAAGAGCTGATCGAGGCCGCCGCCGAGCGGGGCCATTCGGCGCTCGCCCTCGCCGATCGCGACGGCGTCTCGGGCATTCCGCGCTTCCACCGCGCGGCGAAGGCCGCCGGCCTGCGGGCGATCGTCGGCGCAGAGATCGCCGTGGAATCGCCATCCGACGCGGAGGGGCCGGGGCAGCCGGCGAGCGGCGCGGCGGGGGCGGGCCGCTGCGATCGCCTGCTGCTGCTCGTCGAATCCGCGGAGGGCTGGCGCCGCCTCTGTCGCCTGCTGACCCTCGCCCACACCCGCCGCGACAAGGCGCTCGAAGCCCGCGATCCCCGGGCCCGCGGCCGCATCCGCGCTCGCTGGGACGAGGTCGAGGCGCTCGCCGGTCATTGGAGCGTGCTCGTCCGCGGCGACGAGCAGCTGACGACGGTGCTGCTCGACCGCGCGCAGCCGGTCTTCGGCGATCGCCTCGCCGTCGACGTCTCGTCCCTGCTCGATCGGCGCCAGGCCAGGGCGTCGCGCCGCGCCGCGGCGCTGGCCTCGGCGCGGCGCGTCGGGGTCGTCGCGAGTGGCGACGTGCGCTGCGCGCGGCCGCGGGATCGACGACTGCTCGACGCCCTCGTCTGCCTGCGCGAACGCGTCACGCTCGACACCGCCGGCCGGCGCCTGGCCGCGAACGGCGAAGGCCATCTGCAGGACCGCGCGGAGATCGTGCGCCGCTTCGCCGACCACCCCGACTGGGTCCTCGCGACGCGCCGGATCGCCGAGCGCTGCGAGTTCGGCCTCGAGCATCTCGACTACCGCTTTCCCCGCTACCCGCTCCGCCCGGGCGAGACCCAGATCGGCCGCCTGCGCGAGCTCGTCCGGCTCGGCGCGCGCAGGCGCTACGGCGATCGGCCGGGGCCGCGCGTCCGGCAGCAGCTGGAGCACGAGCTCGCCCTGATCGAGAAGCTCGACCTCGCGGGCTATTTCCTGATCGTCGAGGACATCACCTCCTTCGCGGCGCGGGAGCGCATCCTCTGCCAGGGCCGCGGCTCGGCGGCGAACAGCGCCGTCTGTTATGCGCTCGGGATCACCGCCGTCGATCCGGTGAAGATGGACCTGCTCTTCGAGCGCTTCCTGTCCGAGGAGCGCGGCGAATGGCCCGACATCGACATCGACTTTCCGTCGGGCGCCCCGCGCGAGAAGGTCATCCAATACGTCTTCTCGAAGTACGGCGCGGCCAGCTCGGCGATGACGGCGAACGTCATCACCTATCAGATGAAGCTCGCCGTCCGCGAGATGGGGAAGGTGCTCGGCCATGCGCCCGAGACGATCGACCGGCTCGCGAAGATCGTCGGGCGCCTCGACTTTCCCTCGCAGGGTCGAAGCGCCGATCCGGAATTCGAGGCGCGGCTGCGCGAGGCGAAGCTCGATCCCGAAGCGCCGAGCGTGCGGCATTGGATCGACCTGATCGCCGCGGTCCAGGGGCTGCCGCGCCACCTCGGGCAGCACAGCGGCGGGATCGTCATCGCCGCGGGCCGCCTCGACGAGGTCGTGCCGATCGAGCCGGCGACGATGGTCGGGCGCCGGATCGTGCAATGGGACAAGGACGATTGCGCCGACCTCGGGATCATCAAGATCGACCTGCTCGGCCTCGGCATGCTCGCCGCCCTCGAACAGACGCTGCCCCTGATCGCGCGCCATGAAGGCGTCGCCGTCGATCTCGCGCGGCTCCCGCCCGACGATCCCGGGACCTACGCCATGATGCGCCGTGCGGATACGGTCGGCGTCTTCCAGATCGAGAGCCGGGCCCAGATGGCGACGCTCCCGCGTCTCAAGCCGAAGACCTTTTACGATCTCGTCGTCGAGATCGCGCTGATCCGGCCCGGGCCGGTGGTCGGCCAGATGGTGCATCCCTACCTGAATCGCCGCGCCGGCCGCGAGCCCGTCACGTACCCGCACGAATCGCTCCGCCCGATCCTCGAGCGGACGCTCGGCGTTCCGATCTTCCAGGAGCAGCTGCTGCGGATCGCGATGACCGTCGCCGGCTTCAGCGGCGGCGAGGCCGAGGAGCTGCGCCGCGCGATGGGCTTCAAGCGTTCGATCGAACGCATGGAGAAGATCGAGGCGCGTCTGCGCAGCGGCATGCGCGCACGCGGCCTCTCGCGGCAGGCGGAGGAGCAGATCGTGCTCCACATCCGTTCGTTCGCGCTCTACGGCTTCCCCGAATCCCACTCGGCCTCGTTCGCTCTGATCGCCTACGCCTCCGCCTATCTCAAGCACCACCATCCGGCGGCCTTCCTCGTCGGGCTCCTGCGCGCACAACCGATGGGCTTCTACAGTCCGGCGACGTTGATCCAGGACGCACAGCGCCACGGCGTCGAGGTGCGCCCCATCGACGTCGCCTGCTCCCAGGCGAACAGCGATCTCGAGCCGGGGCGGCGGCGGCGCGGCGACGACGCGGGAAGCGCGCAGCCGGCGGTGCGCATCGGCCTCGATGCGGTCGGTGGCCTCGGGCGCAGAACGGCGGCGCGAATCGTCGCCGAGCGGTCGCTGCGCCCCTTCGACGATCTCGGCGATTTCGTGCGGCGCGTCGGGCCCGATCGGGACGAGCTCGAAGCGCTCGCGGAGCTCGGCGCGCTCGCAGCCCTGCGCGGCGCACCGGCCGAGCGGCGCGCGGCGCTCTGGCAGGTCGCCGCCCTCGAACGCGATCCGCGCTCACTCTTCGCGGGCCGGGCGCTCGCGCGGCCGGCGGCGGGCGGCGCCGCCCCCGATGGAGCGGAAGAATCCCCGCTCCGCCCGCTCTCCCCCCTCGAAACGACCCTCGCCGACTATCGACTCGCGGGCCTGACGACGGGCGTCCACGTCTTCGCCCATCTGCGCGCGCGGCTCGATCGCGAAGGCATCCTCTCTGCGGCGAAGCTGCGCGAGATGCCCGACGGTGCCTTCGTCCGCGTCGCCGGCCATGCCATCGTCCGCCAGCGCCCGGGCTCCGCGAAGGGCTTCTGCTTCGTGACCCTCGAGGACGAGACGGGGCTCTCGAACGCGGTCCTCACCCCCGACATGGCGAGCCGCTTCCGCGTGCCGCTCCATCAGTCGGCCCTGATCGAGGTCGTGGGGCCGCTGCAGCGCGTCGAGGGCGTGCTGCACGTCCGGGTCCGCGAGCTCCGCGCGCTCCGACTCGCGGGCGCATCGCCCGACGAACCGTCCGGCGAGGCCCGACTGCCGGCGACGCACGATTATCGTTAGGCCGCCAGCTGCCGCCAGCTGGCGGCAGATCGGCGCCGGAGACCCGCCCGGCTCCCGCCTAACGGTCCTCCGACCGCACCGGCCGCGACGCCAGCTCGGCGCCGCCCGTCACCGGCAGCGTCGCCCCCATGACGTACGACGCCCGCTCGGAGGCGAGGAAGGCGACGGCCTCCGCGATGTCCTCGGGCTTGCCGAGGCGGCCGAGCAGGTAGTGCTGGCCAGCCTTTCCGAGCTCTTCTTCCGTCAGCTTGCCGAGCATCTCGGTCGCGATCGGTCCGGGCGCGACGGCGTTGACCCGGATCCGGTCGGGGGCGAGCTCGACGGCGAGATCCCGCGTGAAGGCGACGACGCCGGCCTTCGCCGAGGCGTAGGGGACGTGGGGCACGGTGTAGCGATAGGCGGCAATCGAGGCGATGTTGACGATCGCGCCGGCGCCGGATCGCCGCAGGGCCGGCAGCGCGGCGCGCGCCATCAGGAACATCGAACGCAGGTTGGTCGCGAAGGTCCGGTCCCAATCCTCGATCGGTGTCTCGTCGAAGCGCTGCAGGATCACGATGCCCGCGTTGTTGACGAGCACGTCGAGGCCGCCCATCGCGGCGACGGCTTCTTCGACGGCCCGCGCCGTCGCATCCTCGCGGGCGACGTCGGCGACGAGGGGAACGATCTGCGCCCCCGTCTCCCCCGCGATCTCCCGAACGGTCCGCTCGAGCGCCTGCGCGTTCAGGTCGAGACACGCGACCCGTGCCCCGGACTGCGCGAATCGGCGCGCGATCGCACGCCCGATGCCCGCGGCCGCTCCGGTGACGATCACCTTCCGATCGACGAAATCCCTGCCCGCATCCATGCCCTGCTCCTCGCTGCGCGCGTCGACGATCGCGAAAGACGTCTGCCCGACGCGCTAGCCGACGCTCTCGATCGTCCAATACCGTTCGCGGCCCTCGATCGTGATGTCGAAGGCGTCTCCGACCCGCGCCCCGACGAGCGAACGGCCGACGGGCGACGTCGGTGTCACGACCGAGACGAAGCCGTCGCCGCCCGGCCCCGACACCTCTGTCCCCGCCCCGACCGGCAGGACGAAGAGCGTGCGCTCCTCCGCCTCGCCGATCTCGTCCTCGATCCGGACGTCGACCAGCGCGCCGAGGCCGATCTTCGCCGTCGGCTTGAAGTCGGGCAACCCGCGCTCGGCGAAGGCGATCAGCTTGTCGACCTCGTCGACCCATTGCTCGCGCCGCGCGCGATGGCCCGCGGCGAGCCGATTCTGGAGATCGGCGCTCTTCGCATCCTCGCGGCGATTCGAAGCCGTGCGGATCTCCTCGGCTTCGAGCGCCGCGTCCGCCTCGGCGCGGCCGGCCGAAGCGATCCGATCCTGGTAGACGCGCTTCAGCTCGTCGACGAAATAACGCTTGATGTCCACGGCGAGCCCCCTCCCCGTCGCCTCCGTGTCCCCGCTCCGCACGGCGACCCCGAGGCGCGCTCCGCGGCGACCGACGCGCCGTCGCCAGCGTCCGGTGCGCGACTTTCCGGGCGATTTCGAGCGGTTACAATGCACGCCCCAATCGGCCGGACCCCTATCCCCAGGATCGCCCGCCCCCACACGGAGAACAAGATGACCACAGCCACGATCACGACCTCGAAGGGCGTCATCACCCTCGAGCTCTTCACTGACAAGGCCCCCGAGACGACGGGCAACTTCATCAAGCTCGCGAAGGAAGGCTTCTACGACGGCCTGAAATTCCATCGCGTGATCGCCGACTTCATGATCCAGGGCGGCTGTCCGAAGGGCACGGGCACCGGCGGCCCCGGCTACACCTTCCCCGACGAGAAGAGCGCCCTCGCAATCCCGCACGACGTGCCCGGACGCCTCTCGATGGCCAACGCGGGCCCGAACACGAACGGCTCGCAATTCTTCATCACCCACGTCCCGACGCCGTGGCTCGACGGCAAGCACGCCGTCTTCGGACAGGTCACGACCGGACAGGACATCGTCGACGCCGTCGCCCAGGGTGATCGGATCGATTCGATCGTCATCGCCGACTGAGACGCGCCTCTCGGCGACTCTCGGCGACTCTCGGCGTCCCTCGCCGGCCCCGCGGCGACACCGCGCCGCGCCCAGCCTCACGGCCGCGGCGCAGGCCGGCCCACCCGCCTGGGCGTGGACCTGAAAAGGAGCCTGATCGAGAGTCGCCGAGAGTCGCCGAGAGTCGATCGAGAGCCTCGTCGCGAGCCTGGCCGAGACCCTAGACGTGGGCCTTGACGCGCTTCGCGACGGACGCCGGCGTGAATCCGAAATGCTCCGCCAGTGCTTGATAGGGCGCCGAAGCGCCGAACCGCTCCATGCCGATGACGAGGCCGCGGCGACCGACGAAGCGGCGCAGCGTCTCGCCGCGCCCCGCCTCGATCGCGACGATCGGCGTCCCGTCGTCGGGCAGGATCGCATCCTGCTCGGCGTCGGTCTGCTGCAGGAAGAGCTCGACGCTCGGCATCGACACGATGCGGGCATGGATCCCGTCGGCGGCGAGCAGCGCCGCCGCCGCAACCGCGAGGGAGACCTCCGAGCCCGTCGCGAGCAGGACGACGTCCGCCTTGCCGGCGCGCTTCGAAGAGGTGCCCGCGGCCACGTCCGAGACGACATCCGAGACGATATCCGAGACGATATAGGCGCCCTTCCAGATCGAACGGGGATCGAAGCCCGCCGGGCGCTCGAGGCCCGGGACGGTCTGCCGCGTCAACGAGAGGGCGACGGGGCCCTTCGCCTGCTCGAGGTACCAGGCGTAGGCCATCGCAGTCTCGACGCCGTCCGCGGGGCGGAAGAGCGTCAGCCCCGGGACGACACGGAGGCTGTCGATCTGCTCGACGGGCTGGTGGGTCGGGCCGTCTTCGCCGACGAAGATGGAATCGTGGGTGAAGACGAAGAGCGTCTTCGTCTTCATCAGCGCGGCGAGGCGAATCGCCGGGCGCATGTAGTCGCTGAAGATCAGGAACGTGCCGCAGTAGGCGAGGAAGGTCCCGTCGAGCGCGAGGCCGTTCGCGATCGCACCCATCGCGTGTTCGCGGACACCGAAGTGGATGTTGCGTCCCGCGAAGGGATCGGCGCCCGGCCCCGCCGCAGGGCCCACCAGACCGGCCGACTTCACGATCGGCGGCGCCGCCGAGCCTGCGAGATCCGCCGAGCCCCCTGCGAGATAGGGCACATGGGTCGCGAGGCGCTCGAGCGCCGTCGCCGAATGCTTGCGGGTCGCATCCGCGAGCCCGGTCATGCCCTCGAGCAGCTTCGCCGCGAGGTCGCCGGGCATGCGCCGCTCGCGGGCGACGTCGAAGCGGGCGGCCACCTCGGCATTCTGCTTGCGCCATGCGGCGTAGCGCGCATCGCTGGCGATGCGCTCGGCGTGCTTGGCGGCTCCGCGCGCGGCACAGTAGTCGCGCACGTCGTCCGGGACGACGAGATCGCCCGCCGTCGGCCAGCCGATCTTTTCCTTCGCCAGCTTCGTCTCGGCAGCGCCGAGCGGACCACCGTGCGCCTTGTTCTTGCCTTCGAAATTCGGGGCCCCGCGGCCGATCAGGGTCTTCAGGACGATCAGCGTCGGGCGGTCGATCTCGCGCCGGGCCGCATCGAGCGCCTCGGCGAGGCCCTGCCGATCCTGACCATCCACCGCGTCGATGACGTGCCAGCCGTAGGCCCGGAAACGGGCGGGCACGTTCTCGCGGAAGGTGATCGAGGTCGAGCCGTCGATCGTGATCGAGTTGTCGTCATAGAGATAGATCAGGTTGCCGAGCGCGTGGGTCCCCGCGAAGGAGGCGGCCTCCGACGCGACACCTTCCATCAGATCGCCATCACCGACGAAGCCGTAGACGAAATGCGCACCGGGGCGGTCCCGGTCGAGACCGGCCGGTCCACCAGCGCCCGCCTCTCCGCCGAACTGCGAGCGCGTCATCCGGGCGGCGAGCGCCATGCCGACGCCGTGGGCGAAGCCCTGCCCGAGCGGGCCCGTCGTCAGCTCGACACCCGCGGTCTCGCCGAATTCGGGATGGCCGGGGGTTCGCGAGCCGAGCTGCCGGAACTTCGCGATGTCGTCGAGGGTGAGATCGAAGCCGAACAGGTGCAGCAGCGCATACTGCAGCATCGAAGCATGGCCGTTCGAGAGCACGAAGCGATCGCGCAGGACCCAGCCGGGATCCTTCGGATCGAAGCGCAGATGATTGTCCCAGAGCTCGAAGGCGGCGGCGGCCAGCGCCATCGGCGCCCCGACATGGCCGATCCCCGCACGCTCGATCGCGTCGACGGCGAGGAATCGGATCGTGTTCTCGATGCGCCCCTGAAGCTCGGGGCCGGGCTGGGATGACATGCGGACCAATTCCTCGCTCGCTGACAGGACGATTCGTCTCCCCGGCGAGCCCTGGAGACGACCCGCTCGAAGACGAACCCCGCCCCCGCGGACCCGATCAGTTCTTGCTGGTGGCCTGATCTGCCTCGGCGTCGGCGGCAGCGCGCGTCGTCGTGGCGTCCGCCTTCTTTTCGTCGCCGGCCTTGGCCGCTGCGTCCCCGCCTTCGGCGGCCGCCGCAGCCGCTGCCTTTTCGGCGGCCATCTGGGCCTGCTCTTCCGGTGTCGCGAAGCGCATCTTTTCCCGCTCGACGAAGGCCATCCACTTCATCGAGACGTCGGCCGTTCCCGGGTAGTTCGAAGCCCGCTTGAAGGACGTGATCGCCGTGTCCCAGAGCTTGTCGTTCGCCGCGGCGATGCCGAAGAGGATGTGCGCCTGGCCCTCGTCGGGGACCTTGCCCTTCTGGAACGCCTTCGTCAGCGAATCGCGCGCCGCGCTCCAATTCCCGAGCTGGAGGTTGACCTGCGCGTGGCGGACCCACATGCCCCCGTCGTCCGAGAGCTCCGCGGCCTTCTGGATCGGATCGAGGGAGAGGGCCCATTCGCGGGATTGGAGGAGCGTATCGGAGTAGGTCTGGTAGGCCTGCATCGTCGGGGAGATCGCGCCCGATTCGAGGCCTTCCTTCATGATCTGGGCGCCGCGATGGGGCAGACCCTGCACCATGAACATCTGCGCCATGCGGGTCAGGTCGCGTTCCTTCGTGATGTAGCCCTCGTAGCGGGCCAGCTGCTGGACCGCGAGGCTCTTGTCCATCTGGTCCTTGGCGTTGAACAGCGCCGCCAGCTGGGTCCAGTAGGTCTCGCTCGGGAACTTGATGATGATCTCGTCGAGCAGCGCGATGCCCTCGTCGAACTTCTCGCGATCGAGATAGAGTGCGAGCAGGAGCCGATACCAGGATTCCGGCGGATCGTCCGTCGCCTCGATCGCCTTCTTCGCGGGCTCGAGCGCCTTCTCCGGCTTGCCTGCCTGGTAGTAGGTGACGGCGAGGGTGTAATAGGCCTGCCCGTTGATCTCGGGGGCAGACGCCATCCACTTTTCGATCGTGACGATCGCGTCGTCGTACTTCTTCTCAGTGACCTGGAGCATCCCGACCTGGAACAGCGTCTGGAGCTCCTCGCTCTCGGTCAGTCCGCCCTCGTCGATCGCCTGCTGCAGGTACTCGATCGCCTTTCCGTAGTTCTCGTCGTTCTGCGCGAACATGCCCTGGAACTGGTAGATCTTCGATCGGCCGAAGGGCTTCTCCCGAGCCGGGTTGATCGTATCGAGGACCGCCTTCGCGCCCTCCATGTCCCCCGCTTCGCGGAGGTCGAGCATCTTCTGGACCTTCTTCTGATTCCGCTCGCTGAAGCTGCCCCCGGGATCCCGCTTCTTGTCGTCGGAATCGGCGGCGACGGCGGCCGACGCAGCCAGGACGACCAGGAGCACGAGGGCGATGGCGCCACGCGCCGCGCGATCGCATCGGCCCCGCAGGCCGGGAGCGATGGCGTTCTTGACTGCTGCCGAATCCATGCGCCTTACGATCGACATCTTCTTCCCCTGCGCGTGATCCCGCCGCTCGACGGGACTTCGGGCTTCCAACGACTCGGAGCTAGGCCTGGTCGAGCTTGAAGACGACGCTCGTCCTCATCCCCCGCTGTTCGACCGGCTTGCCGTTCTGGATCTTCGGATTGTATTTCCATTGCAGCACCGACTTGACGGCGGCGCTGTCGAAGAGCCCGGGCGGCTCGGCGGCGACCACCTTCGCGTCCTTGACCGAGCCGGACTTCGTGATCGTGAACTCGACGAGGACCCGGCCTTCCTTGCCCTGCTGGGCGGCACGCTCCGGATACTGGGGCGGCACGCGGACGAGCGGCACCGCATCGCCGTCGGCGTTCATGATCCCGAGGATCCCGCCGCCCTGCCCGTCTCCGCCGCCATCCTCCATGACGGCCGCGACACCGATCGCGTCCGCGTCGAGGCTCGTGCTGGAATCCGTCGACATGTCCGGCGGCGGCGGCGTCTCGTCCAGCGTCACCTTCTTCGGCGCCTCGCGGGACTTCTGCTTGACGATCTCCGACTTCACGACGCGGACGAAGTCCACGACCTTCGGTGCCTTCGATTCGTCGAGCTTGCCCTCGACGCCGATCAGGCCCTGCATCAGGTAGAAGAGCGCGAAGGTCACGCCCCAGGCGAGGCCGAAGGACACGAGCATGCGGACGCTGGCCATGGGCTAGTTGACCTCCGATGCGAGCGAGATGTTCGTCACCCCGGCGAGCCGGGCCTGATCCATCACCTCGACCAGCAGGCCGTTGAGCGCGCCGCCATCCGCTGCGATCACGACCGAGCCCTTCGGGCGCTCGGCATGGAGGCGCTCGATGTTGGCCCGGATCGAGCCGAAGTCGGTCTGGCGCTGATCGATGAAGATCCGGCCGTCGCTCGCGAGCTGGATGAAGATGTTGTCGCTCGTCGTCAACGTCTTCGCCGCCCCGCCACCCGCCGGACGCGAGAGGTCGAGGCCGACCTCCTTCACGAACGAGGCCGTCACGATGAAGAAGATCAACATGATGAACACGACGTCCAGCATGGGCGTCAGATCGACCTCGGCCTCGTCACCCATCGACTTCGATCTGCGTCGTCGCATCAGCCTACTCCATGCTCGATCTCGAGCCGATCCGCCACGCGTTCACCCTCGTCCGCCGCATGCTGCTCGAGGCGGACCGAGAGCAGCAGCCCCGAGAGGGCGGCGACCATCCCCGCCATCGTGGGGATCGTCGCCTTGGACACACCGCCGGCCATGGCCCGGGCGTTGCCGCTTCCGGCGATCGACAGGACGTCGAACACCTCGATCATGCCCGTCACCGTCCCGAGCAGCCCGAAGAGCGGACAGAGCGCGACGAGCACCTTGATGTATTGCAGCCCGGTCTCGAGCTCCATCCGGAGCTCCGAGATTTTGAGCCGCCGGATCTGATGGGCCGCCCAGGACGAATGATCCGTTCGGGCGTTCCACTCCTTGTGCGTCTTCTCGGCGAGGCCGGGAAAGACGAAATAGAAGAAGTAGAACCGCTCGAGCATCAGCGTCCACATCATGACCAGCACGGCCCCGATCGCGAGCAGGACCGGCCCGCCCGTATCCAGGAACGTCTGTACGTCGAGATAGATCTGACTCATGGCTGCCTGTCAGTCCTGCTGCGCGATCAATCCCGCGCTCTGCTCGTCGAGGGTATCGACGATCGTCTTCGCGTTGTAGGAAAGCGCGGCATGGATGAGCACGGTCGGGATCGCGGCGACCAGACCGAGCATCGTCGTCACGAGCGCCTCCGAGATACCACCGGCCATCATGCGCGGATCGCCGGCACCGAAGAGCGTGATCGACTGGAAGGTCTTGATCATGCCGGTCACCGTTCCGAGCAGTCCCATGAGCGGCGCCACGACCGAGACGACCTTGACGAGCCAGATCCAGCTCTCGAGCTTGGAGGTCTCCCGCAGCACGGCCTCGTCGAGCATCAGCTCGAGCTTCTCGCGGTCGACGTCGGGATTCTCCTTCGCGGTCGCGAGGATGCGGCCGAGGGGATTGCTCTTGTCGGGTCGGTTCAGGTTGCGCTTCTGGGCCGAGACCTTGCGCGACGTCACGAAGATCGTGACGAACTTCCAGACACCGATCGCAGCTGCGAAGGCAGCCAGCGTCAGAATCGCATAGCCGACGCCGCCACCTTCCGGGATGCGCTCGACCAGCGTCCGCGTCTCGATCAGCACCGAGAGCAGCGATCCGCGGCTGGGATCGATCGCGAGCCCCGTGAACTCCTGGTCGGATCCGACGTACTCACCGATCGTGTCGAGGAACTTCGAAGGCGGCTGGCGTCCGAGCACCTTGAGCTGCTGCTGCAGCGAATCCCAGAGGATGTACTCGCCTTCCGAGATCGCGCTGAAGGGTCCGGCTCGGATCACCTGGCGATCGACGATGCCCGACGGCGTCGCGACCTTGGCCGTGAACTCGACGACCTTGCCCTGCTCGACCATCTCGCGGACGAGCTCCTGCCAGAGCCCTTCGAGCTCGCCCACCGACGGGAGCTCCTTGCTCGCGCCGAGCTTGTTGAGGAACTCGATCCGCTCGGGACCGAATTGCGCGGAGGTCAGCGAAGCCTCGATGTTGCCGCGGGTATCGCCGGCGACCTGACGGGTCACGCCGAACAGCTCGCCGAGGTTGCCCATGCGGGTGTCGAGGACCGCCGTCAGCTCGGTGATCTGGACTTCCTTGGCTTGATATTCGGACTCGAGCTTCTGGGAGAGGGCCTCCCGGGAGGCTTCGGCCTGCTTCGCCTCGGCGAGCAGCTGGCTCTGCTCGTCGCGGGCGGCGACGAAGCGCTGCTCGCGCGCCTTGTCTTCCTGGCGCTCGACGGCCCAGCCCTTCCGGACGGCCTCGAGCAGCTCTTCGGGCGACGTCGGCGTCGGCCCGTCGATCACCATCGGGGTCGGCTCCTGGGCGGCCGGGGCGTCCTGGGCGTCCTGGGCGTCCTGGGCGTAGCCCGGGGCCGCGAAGGCGAGCGTCGAGACGAGGCCGAACGCGATGCCCCGGAGCGAGAACCTCTTCGAAACGGACGAAATGACGCGCGACATCAGCCCTGACCTCCCTGCTCCGGCTGCGGCAACGGAACCTTGATGAGCTCCGGCGCGGCCTGCTTCTTCGCGACGCGCAGCGCCTGGCTCACCCAACCCATGTAGTCCGAACCGAGCGGCTCGAAGGCACGGGTATTCGTGTTGTAGAAGCCGACCTCGGCGCCGTCGTCCGTCTTGTAGAGCAGACCGAGCCGGCCGACGCGCAGATAGCTCACGGGAACCTCCGCGCCGTCGCGGTTCACGGTTCCGACGTAGGACTCGATGGTGCGCCCGTAGTCGTTCTCGATCTGATAGGCCTCGAGGATGCGGCGATAGCGCTCGGCGTCGGCGACGTCCGAGCGGCGCATCAGGACGCGCAGCTGGTTGACGCGATCCTTGCGCTTCTCGAGGTCGAACGGGATGTCGAGGGCGATGAACTTGTCGAGCGAGTCGATCATCTTGAGCATCAGCGGAGTCACCGCACGGCTCACCTCTTCCACGCCGTCGATCTGGCGCTGGAGGCTCGCGAGCTCCTCGTCCTGGGACTGCACGACGGCGCGGAGCTGGTTGTTGAAGATGTCGAGCGACTCGATCTTCTTCATCGTCAAGCGGTATTCGCCGACCAGCCCGTCCGTCGCCGTCGCGACCTCTTCGACGCGCTTCTGCGATTGAGCACCCGACTCGTTCGCCTTCACGCGCTCTTCGATCGGCTTCTCGAGCGATTGTGCCGTCGCCACCGATGCACACGCGATCGAGACCGCGCCCAGCAGCGCGAGCCGGATCGCGGACGCCTTGAACGTCGACACGCCGGCCATCTTCCCGGTCATCGCCCCGGCCTTCTTCCCCGTCGTCGCTGCGACCGGGAGTCCGGGACCGGCGATCGAGCTCGCCCCCGCCCTAACACGCTCCATTCGATTCTCTCCTTGATCCTTGCCTGCTTTCCCGGAAGCTGATCCGGGCAGACGGGCATGAACGACCTGATCCCCGACTCTTTCGACGCCTGGCTCGGCGTCGCTCTTCTCTCTTCGTCTCTCTCTTCTCTCTACACTTCGCTACTTCGCTCTTCACGTCTCTTCACGGACGCGTTGCCGCGTTCCCGATCCGATCCGCGCGCCTCGGTGCCGACGAGTCGCGCGCCGAAAGCGATCCACCTCGTGTGCTGGGTCACTTTCGGCCGACCCAGACACTACACGCCGCGATCCAAATGCAACATGGATGGTGCTTGCTCTCGAGCGCAGCGACTCGTGTCCGGCGAGCCGGACGTCGCGTGAACGCAGGAGGGCATTTGGGCGCGAGGCGTATTCTTTCAAATCCCGCTCCATTTCCCAAGCGGTTTTTTTCGCGCGACCGTGCCGTTCGCGGGCTTCGTCGGATTCGATGGCCGAGCCTCGCGAGCGGTTCGAATCTGACGAGGCGTCGTCTGCGCCGGCGCACGCGGCCATCGCAAGGCCCGGAACCCGGCGCGAAGGAAGGCGCCGCGAGGTCGAGCGCCCCGCTTCGATGCGGTCGCGAACGGCCGGGGGGAGCCTGCCACGCGAAGGCGCGGCGCAGGCTGCGACGCGAGTCCTTCCCTACCGCGTGAGTACGACGCCGATGCGGGGTGCGATGCCGGGCGACTCGAAGCCGACGGCTTCGCGGTGATCGCGATCGGTGAGGTTTTCGATCTCGAAGAAGAGCTCGACGCCGTCGATCGGGGTCCAGGCGGTGCGCAGATCGACCCGCTCGTAGCCGGCCAGCGTGATCGTACGGCCGTCGATCGCCGCGGCGGTGGCCTTCGACGAACCGACCCCGAGGACGCGCAAACCGAAGGCCCAGTCCGCGAAGGGCGAGGCCCGGATCTCCGCGAAGCCCCGCCAGCGCGGGCGATTCAGGGGCGCCAGGCTGGTTCCGCCGAAGTCGGTGGGGTTGAAGCTGAGGGCGCCGAGCAGCTCGAGGAAGGGGCGGGGGCGCAGCGCGACCTCGAGCTCGACGCCCCGGGAGACGAGGCGTCCGCGCTCGACGATCGTGAAGCTCTCCGCATCGAAATCGTGGAGGTTCTCGACCTCGAGATCGAAATAGCCGAGCTGGACCGTGAGCCGGTCTTCGAGGCCCCTGTATCGCAGGCCCGCCTCCCAGCCGCTGCCGAGCTCGAGCCCGAGCTCCGCGTTGCCGACGATCGGATTGCGCAGGGCATAGAAGCTCGGGCGCCGGAACCCCTCCGCGTAGCGGCCGTAGACCGAGAACGGCGTGCCGGGGATCGGCGATGCGAAGCCGACCGCCGGAGAGAGCCGGTCCTGCTCGTCGGGCGTCCCATCGAAGCGGAGGCTCGCCGAGAGGACCGCCGGGCCGAGCGGCTGCGCGAGCTCTCCGAACACGCTCCGCGTCCGCCGGGTGTCGTAGAAGGGAGCAGGAACGGAGCCCACGCCTGGAATGGCGAGCGCCGTATCGCTCTCCCCGTCCTCCCAGACCCCCGTGAATCCCGCGACGAGCCTCGTCCCCGCGGCAAAGACGGGCCCGCCGAAGGCCGGCAGCTCGCCCTCGCCGACGAGCGAGAATTCCCAGCGCTCGTACTCGTCGCCCGCGCGCGAGGCCGGCACGATGTCCGCGACGTTCCCGGGCAAGGCGCCCGAGCTGATGCCGGGCGATTCGAGATCCTCCCGACGGGACGCCCGGCTCACCTGGACCCGGATGCCGGGCGCTCTCCCGAGGACCGGGCGCGCCAGCAAGGCCCCGACGAGGATCTCCCGGACGTCGCGATCCTCCATCGCCCGCAGGACCGCGAGCTCGGGACCGCCGCTCGATTCGGGGAAGGCGCGGGCGCTGCTCGCGTGGATGCGCGTGAAGCCCTCGAAGCCGAACCGGCCCGGGAGCGGGACCCGCAGCTTCGCATGGAAGCTCGCCGCGTCGAATCCGCCGTCGGAATGCGGATCGCGCGAGCCATCGAGGCCCGCACCGAGCGAGAGCCCGGCGACGCCGCCGACCCCGGCGCTCGCCCGGGCGGCGACCTGCGCCGTGTGAAAACGCCCGATGCGCGCGCGGACGCGCGAATGCAGTGCGTCATCCGGCTCGACGCCGCGCGTCACGATCTGGATCACGCCGGCCATCGCGTCGGCGCCATGGATCGCCGAGAGCGGCCCGCGCACGATCTCGACCCGCTCGAGATCGACGAGCGCGAGGGTCGAGGGATCGAAGGATCCGCCCCGCGTGTTGGTCGGATCGTTGACGCGGACGCCGTCGACCAGCACGACGACGTGATTCGGATCGAGCCCCCGCAGCGAGAGCGCCGCGCGGCCGCCGGCGGCGCCTTCCTGGACGAGATGCAGCCCGGGAACGAAGCGCAGTGCATCGGCGACCGTCGGGCTGAGCCCGAGATCGAGCGCATCGCCCTCGAGAAGGCTCGCCTGGAAGGGCTGCTCCGCCTGCACGTCGCGAACGCGGGTGGCCGTCACGACGACCTCTTCGTCGACGTCCCAGGTGCGGCGCACCGGAGCCTCTTCGGCCCGGACGCTGCGCCCGGCGACCACCGCGAGCGGCGCTGCGAGCAGGGCGAGCACGAGGCCCG
The DNA here is from genome assembly GCA_041389425.1 of Myxococcota bacterium. GTDB lineage: Bacteria > Myxococcota_A > UBA9160 > UBA9160 > UBA4427 > UBA4427. The sequence goes on along the minus strand of JAWKRX010000009.1, from coordinate 43,137 downwards.
AGACGCGTCGACGCCGGCCCGTCGCTCGCCCGCGCCCGCTGCGTCGTGCGCGCCGCGCCCGCCGATCGGCGCGCCTCGCGCTCCTGGCGCTCGCGCATTCCAGCGTCGATCCGGTCACCGCGCGACTCCGTTTCGAAAAGGCGTGCGACGGGCCGGGCGCGCTGCCCCGGCCGCCCTACTCAGCGGACGAGTCGCAACATATCCTCCGCCCGTCCCGAAGTCGCCCGGCGGCGGCTCCAGATCGCAGCGCCTTCTCGCGACGGGACGGCGCGCGACGGGAAGACGGCTCCGGAACGGCTGCCACGGGAAGATGCGGCATGAAGAAGGGGCAACGATGAAGAGGCCGCAATGAGGGTCGGCTTGTTCATTCCCTGCTACGTCGATCAGCTGCGGCCCGAGGTGGGGCTCGCGGTGGTCCGCCTGTTCGAGCGGCTCGGCATCGACTTCGAGATCCCCGACGCCCAGACCTGCTGCGGACAGCCCTTTTCCACCGCGGGCGAACAGGGCCAGGCCGAGCGGCTCGCGCGCCGCTTCGACGCCGCCTTCGCCGCCTTCGACGTCGTCGTCACGCCTTCGGGCAGCTGCGCCGCCCACGTCCGGCATCGCTTCTCCGATCGCCGGACTGGACGGCGCGCGGGCGAGGCGGGCGGGCGAACGCGCGAGCTCTGCGAGTTCCTCGTCGAGATCGATGCGCTGCGCGGGATCGGCGGCCGGCTGCCGCGGCGCATCGGCCTGCACGCGAGCTGTCACGCGCTCCGGGAGCTGCGCCACGGCAACCCGAGCGAGTCGCGCGAGCCGCCGCGTGTCGAGCCCGTGCGCGCGCTGCTCGGGGGACTCGCCGGGATCGAGCTCGTCGAGCTCGCCCGGCGCGACGAATGCTGCGGCTTCGGCGGCCTCTTCTCGATCGAACAAGAAGCGGTCTCCTGCCGGATGGGTCTCGACCGGATCGCCGACCACGAGCGCGCCGGCGCCGAGATCGTGACTTCGAGCGACGTCTCCTGCCTGCTCCAGCTCGAGGGGCTCGCCCGGCGCCGCGGCTCGCCGCTCGCATTCCGCCACGTCGCCGAGCTGCTCGCCGACGCGCTCGCCCCGGAACCCCCCGCGCCGGAGGCGATCGATGGGCCACGTTAGTCGCGCACGGGCCTTCGTCGCCGACGCCGAGCGGACGGGCTGGCACGATCAGGCCCTCTGGTTCGTCCGGGCCAAGCGCGACGCCGCGGCCGATCTCGTCCCCGACTGGGAAGCCCTGCGCAGCGAGGCGGCGGCGATCAAGCGGGAAGCGCTCGAACGCCTGCCCGAGCTCTGGATCGAATTCGAGGCCCAGGCCCGGCGCGCGGGCGCCGTCGTCCACTGGGCCCGCGACGCAGAGGAGCACAACACGATCGTGGCCGGCCTGCTCCGCGAGCGCGGGATCACGCGCGTCGTGAAGAGCAAATCGATGCTGACCGAAGAATGCGGGCTCAATCCGCATCTCGAACGTCAGGGCATCGAAGTCGTCGACACGGATCTCGGCGAGCGCATCGTGCAGCTGCGACACGAGCCCCCGAGCCACATCGTCATGCCCGCGATCCATCTGCGCCGCGGCGAGGTCGGCGAGACCTTCACGAGGACGATGGGCGCACCCCCGGGCCTCGACGATCCCGACGCGCTCACCGCCCTCGCGCGGAGCGACCTGCGCGCGCGCTTTCTCGCCGCGCAGGCGGGCATCACGGGGGTCAACTTCGCCGTCGCCGAGACGGGCTCGCTCGTCGTCGTGAGCAACGAAGGCAACGTCGACCTGGGAACGGCGCTGCCCAGGCTCCACATCGCCTGCGTCGGCCTCGAGAAGATCGTGCCCGCGCAGCGCGATCTCCCGGTCTTCCTCCGCCTGCTCGCGCGCTCGGCGACCGGCCAGGCGATCTCGGCCTACACCTCGCATTTCCGCGGAGCGATGCCCGAGCGCGAGCTGCACGTCGTGATCGTCGACAACGGCCGCAGCCGCCTGCTCGCCGAGCCCGAGTTCCGCGAAGCGCTGGCCTGCATCCGCTGCGGCGCCTGCCTCAACACCTGCCCCGTCTACCGCCGAAGTGGCGGCCACAGCTATGGGACCGTGATCCCGGGGCCGATCGGCTCGGTACTCGAGCCCGCGCGGGATCTCGTCGCCCATGCGGAGCTGCCCCATGCCTGCACGCTCTGCGGATCCTGCGCCGAGGTCTGCCCCGTGCGCATCCCCCTGCCGCAACAGCTGCTCGCCTGGCGCGGCGTGCTGGCCGCGCGCGGCATTCATCCCCGTCGGCGGCGGATCGCGCTGCGCCTCGCCGCGGAGATCCTCGCGCGACCGATCGGACTGCGGCTCTTCGGCGGCCTCGGCCGTGCGCTCGTGCGGGCGCTGCCTGCGGCCTTCGTCGACCGGCTCGCGCGCCCCTGGACCCGGCAGCGCGCCCTGCCGCCGATCCCCGCCTCGAGCTTCCGAACGCTCTGGAAGCGGCGCCAGTCGGCGGCACGCGCGAGCGCCGGCGCTCGAGATGCCGGAGATGCCGGAATGGAGGGCGGATGAGCAGCGCACGCGACGCGATCCTCGCTCGGCTCGCTGCGACGCGACCGGCGTTCGGACGCGAGCGCCGGGGCCTGCAGTCGCCCCCGATGCCGGCCGATGCGGAAGCGGTCCTGCGTGCGCGGATCGAGGCGGCCGGCGGCACGCTCCAGGTCGTCCCGCGCGCGAACTGGACCGAACGGGTCGCATGGCCCGGCGCGGTCTCCCCGGACGTGCCCCGCAGCGGCGGCGGCCCGCCGCACGGCGCCGCGATCTACTCCGCGATCCCGGAGCTCCCGAGCGGCAGCGCCGGGAATCAGGCGGGGGGAACGCCCGAGGACGCGCCGCTCGACCTCGCGATCCTGCGCGGCGAATTTGCGGTCGTCGAGAACGGCGCCGTCTGGCAGGTCCCCCGCTCCGCCCACGAGCGGCGCGCAGCGCTCCTGGCCGAACATCTCGTGCTCGTGATCGAAGGCGATGCCCTCGTCGCCTCGCTGCACCAGGCCTACGAACGGATCGACCTCGCCACGCTCGCCTTCGGCTGGTTCCTGTGCGGCCCCTCGAAGACCGCCGACATCGAGCAGGCCCTCGTCCTCGGGGCCCACGGCCCCCGCAGCCTGTCCGTCGTCTGGCTGCGGGATCCAGCCGCGACGAACGCGATCGCCTGAGGCCCGCACCGCACGCGAGCGATCCCGCAGGCCACCTGCAATTCGTGTTCACTCCTGCGCATTCGGCGCGCCGCCGCGCTAAACAACCGGCCAGCCCAATGCCGGCCAGGAAACCAAGCAGGCCCCCGAACATGGATCTCCGCTTCCTTCTCCTGCTCGTCTGCTTCTTCGTCTCGGGCTTCGCCGCCCTGCTCTATCAGACCGCCTGGACGCGCGAGTTCGCGTTCCTGTTCGGCACGTCGGAGCTGGCGGTCGTCGCGGTGCTGGCGGCGTACATGGGCGGCCTCGCCCTCGGCGCGGCGGCAGCGGCCCGTTATGTCGGGCGTCTCGCGCGGCCGGTGCTCGCCTACGGCGTGCTCGAGCTCGGCATCGCGTTCGGTGCGCTCGCCGTGCCCTTCCTGATCCAGGCGGTCCAGGCCGCCTACCTCGGCTTCGCCGGCGGCCTCGAAGCGCCGCCCGAAACGATGGCGCTCGGGACCGCGCTCTTCCATCTCGTCGGATCGTTCGTCGTGCTGGTGCCTTGCACCGCGCTGATGGGCGCGACGCTCCCGCTGCTCGCGCGTTATGCGGTCTCCGAGGATGCCCAGGTCGGTCCGCGCATCGGCATCCTGTATGCGGTCAATACCTTCGGCGCGATCGCGGGAACCCTGACGGCCGCCTTCGTGCTCCTGCCGGCGCTGGGTCTGCGCCAGACGGTCTTCATCGGCATCGCCGGCAACGCCGTCGTCTTCCTCGCCGCCGCGGCCCTCGCGAAGGGCATCGCCGGTCTGCCGCCCGAGAGCGCGAGCGATCCGCGCGCCGCCCGCGGCGCATTCCACTGGATCCTGCCCGCGATGCTGATCTCGGGCTCCGTCTCCTTTCTCTACGAGGTGCTCTGGACGCGGCTGCTCGGTCAGGTGCTCGGCGGCAGCACGGCCGCCTTCGCGTCGATGCTCGCGAGCTTCCTGCTCGGCATCGCCCTCGGCAGCGCGGTCGCGAGCCGCTTCGCGAAGACACGCAACGCCGCGACGATCGGGTTCGCGGTGGCCCAGATCGGCGCGGGCGTGCTCGGATGGTTCGCCTTCCGCATGGCCGATCGCCTGCCTGAATTGATGGCGACCGTCGGCGCGACGGCGTCGACGCCGGCGACGGGCGCCGCAGTGGCGGGTCTCGTGCTGCTGCCGGTCACGCTCTGCATCGGCGCGACGTTCCCCTTCGGCGTCCGGCTGCTTGCCAGGGATGCCGACGAGGCCGCCTCCGTCTCGGGCCGGGTCTACGCCTGGAACACGGTCGGCTCGATCGTCGGCTCGATCGGCGCGGGCTTCTTCCTGCTGCCGATGCTCGGGCTGGAGGGCACGGCCCGGGTCGGCGTCCTCACGAGCCTCGCGCTCGCGGTGGTGACTGCCCTCGCGAGCGTCCCGCGCCGGCCGGTCCTGGCCGGCGTCGCCGGCGTCGCGATCGCGGTGCTCGCCTTCGTCGGCCTGCCGGTTCCCGAGAACCTGCTGCTGCATTCCGCGATCGCCGGCGGCCGAACGTCGGGCGAGCTCTACTACCTGGGCGTCGGGCGGTCCGCGACCGTCACCGTCGTCGAACACGAGGACGGCTGGCGCATCTCGACCAACGGGCTGCCCGAGTCCGGAGTCGAGCGGCGCGAGATTCCCGACCTGCGCTTCAACGAGACGGCCTGGCTCTCGCTGCTGCCGACGGCGGCCCGGCCCGAGGCCCGCGAGATGCTCATCATCGGGCTCGGCGGTGCGAAGACCCTCGAGGCGACGGCGTCGACGGTCGCTTCGATCGACGTCATCGAGCTCGAAGAAGAAGTCGTGAATGCGAACCGGATCATCCCGCGCGCGATCCAGCCCCTCGACGATCCGCGCGTGCATCTGCGCATCGGCGACGCGCGCGGCGCAATGAACCTGTCCGAGAAGCAATACGACGCGATCGTCTCCCAGCCCTCGCATCCCTGGACGTCCGGCGCTTCCCACCTCTACACGCGCGACTTCTTCGAGCTCGTCCATTCGAAGCTCGTGCCGGGCGGGATCTTCGTGCAGTGGATCGGCGCCGGGTTCGTCAACGTCGAGCTCTTCGGGAGCCTGATGGCCGCGATGTCCGAGGTCTTCCCCTACGTCCACGTCTATCGCCCCGTTCCGGCCGCCATGGTCTTCATGGCGTCGGATCAGCCCATCGACCTGCTCGAATCCGCTCCCCGTGCTCTCGCAGCGGCGCCCGAGAGCTTCGGTCGCCACGGCATCCATCGGGTCGAGGATTTCTACGCCAGCTGGAGCCTCGACTCCGACGGTGTTCGCAAGCTCGCCGAGGGCCGGCCCGTGAACACCGACGACCACAATCGGCTCGCGACGACCCGTCTGCCCTCGGCCGACCGCCACATGAATCGCGACACCTTCGACGCGAGCCTCGCGGTGGTCGACGTCCTGACGCCCGAGCGATTGCAGTCCGTCGACTCCGCCGCCGTGCTTCGCCGCATGAACTGGACCGGCGAACCGAAGCGGGCTCGCAAGCTCGCACGCACCCTGCCGCCGCCGCTGCGACTGACGGCCGAGGCCTGGCTGATGCTCGACGATGGCCCCCTCGCCCGTGCGCAGGCGATGTTCCGGCGCGCGCTCGCAGCGGATCCGACTTCGAAGGCGGCCCGCGCCGGCATGATCGCGAGCTTTCTGGGCGGCGAGCTGGATCCGGCGACGCTCTCGCCCCACGAGGCGGCGGTCGTCGAGGCCGGCGCGGCCCTGCTGGCCGGAAACTGGTCGGCGATCGCGGATGTCGATGCGACGCTCGCGGAGATCGCCCCGGGAGACCTGCTCTTCAGCGCCGCGACCCGCGCGCGGGTCGCCTGGCGTGTCGAATCCGCCGATCCGGCGGAGGGCCTCGCGGCCATTTCCATCATCGATCGCCTGCTGACGCGCGAGCGAACGGCGGACCACTATTTCATGCGGGCGAAGGCCGGACACCTCGCCGGCGATCCCGCCATCGCCTGGGCTGCCCTCGCCCAGGTGACCAACGCGCGCCCCCGGCCCTATCTCATCCGGCAGTCCCTCGAGCTGACGCGCGAGCTCGGCCCCGAGCCGGAAGGCTCGCTGGTCATGGCGCGGCTCCAGCAGCTGGCCCGCGCCCGGCGCTGAGCGGCCGCAACCACCGATCCGCTCGGAACGTCCGAAAAAAAATGCGCGGATCGGCGGTTCTTTTTGGTTAGACTGGCGCGCATGAAGATCACCTTCGAGCTCTCCGACAAGGATCTCCGTTATTTCCGCCAGGTGCTCCAGAAGGTTCGCAAGGGCGACAACGCCGCGAACGAGGAAGTCATCCTGCGCGAAGCCGAGACGCTGCTCGCGGACGTTCGCCAGGCGGAAGCCCCCGAGTTCGTGCGCAATCGGATCGAGCAGCTGCACAAGCTGATCGAAATGCTGCGCGATGCCGAGTGGCGGCTCGAGGGCTCGGATCGCAAGCGCGTCCTGAACGCCCTCGCCTATTTCGCCGACCCCGACGACCTGATTCCGGATCGCGTTCCGGGACTCGGCTACCTCGACGACGCCGTGATGGTCGAGCTCGTCGTCCAGGATCTGCGCCACGAGATCGAGGCCTTCGACGCCTTCGTCGCGTTCCGCCTGGAGCGAAAGCGCGCCGCTGCCCTCGAGCCCGAAGCCCTCGAGAAGCGCCGCGAATCGCTGCAGACCCGGATGCGGCGGCGGCGGCGTGGTGACCGTGAACGCCACATGCGCCAGCGAGGCAAGTCGCCGGTCGGCCTCTGGTAGCGGATCGGCCCGCGGCCGTTCGACGCGCCCTGTGGTAGAACCTGCCCCGCTCACAGGGAGGTCAGTCATGCGGCGTGTCGCCGTCACGGGTCTGGGTGTCGTGTCGCCGGTCGGCGTCGGCAAGGACGCTTTCTGGCAGGGATTGTTGCGGCCCCAGCCCACCGGCGAGCGGCGCGTGCACGATTTCGATCCCAGTCGGGTCTACGACGATCCCAAGGCCATCCGCCGCGCCGACCGCTTCGAGCAGTTCGCGATCGCCGCAGCGAAGGAAGCCCTCGCCCAGTCCGGGACGCTGACGGCAGAGGCCGAGCGGACCGGCGTGCTCGTCGGCACCGGAATCGGCGGCGCCGACATCCACGAGGAGCAGACGAAGGTGCTCGTCGAGAAGGGAAGCCGCCGGGTCTCCCCCTTCACGGTCCCCATGATGATGGCCAATGCCGCAGCGGCGGCGATCTCGATCCAATGGGGATTCCAGGGCCCCTGCGAGACCGTCGCGACGGCTTGCGCGACGGGAACCCATGCGATCGGCCAGGCCACGCGCTGGATCCAATGGGGGCTCTGCGATGCCGTTCTCGCCGGCGCTTCGGAAGCGGCGATGACCGAGGTCTCGCTCGCGAGCTTCACGAACATGAAGGCGATGTCGCCCAGTGGACGGTCCCGGCCCTTCGATGCCGCTCGTGATGGATTCGTGATCTCCGAGGGCGCCGCGATCCTCGTGCTCGAGGACTGGGAAACCGCAATCGCGCGCGGCGCGATGATCCTCGCCGAGATGAAGGGCTCAGCCAGCCTCGCCGACGCCTATCACATCACCGCGCCGGCGCCCGGCGGCATGGGCGCCTATCGCTGCATGCAGCGCGCGATCGCCGACGCGAACCTCTCGCCCCGCGACATCGTGCACGTCAACGCCCACGGCACCAGCACGTCGCTGAACGACGATTGCGAGGCACAGGGCATCGCGCAGCTGTTCGGCACGCCCGGGCCGGCGGTGACCTCGATCAAGGGCGTCACGGGCCATTCGCTCGGCGCCGCCGGCGCGCTCGAAGCCGCGGCCGTCGTGCTCAGCATGCAGCACGCCCTGATCCCGCCGACCGACGGACTCGTCGACTTCGACCCGGCGCTGCCGAAGATCGACGTCGTGATGGGCGCGCCGCGCGAATGGAAGCCCGGTCCGTCGCTCTCGAACTCCTTCGGCTTCGGCGGTCACAACGGCACCCTGGTCATCTCGCCCGTCTAGGAAGACGTGCGTGGACCGTGAGCGGCCGACCGTGCGGGGCGATCCCGCGCACCCGGATCGCGCACCCCGTCGCCCGCCCGGGCCCTCCACCGACCGGCTTTCGTGCCGAAGCGCACGCTTCTCCCAGTCGCATTCTCGCGACTTGCGAGCCGGAGCGTTCCGGAACGTGCGCAATCGACCTGCAGTCGGGAACCGTCTCGCAGACGCGTCATCCAACTCCGCACGAACGGTCGTTCGATCCGTTCATGGGAGGACTCCAAGTGCGATCGATGAAACGACGAATGATGTGGCATGGCTCGGCGCTGATGGTTTCGGTCTTCGCGATGCTCGCAGCGGCGAGTGCCTCGGCAGGAGACCGCTGGGATTACTGGGATCCGCGCAATTCGATTCCGGCACGCGTCATCGACACGCACCTCGGCGTGATCGGACTGGCCGCGACGATCGCCGGCGACTACCGGACCGCCGCGGTCGTCGATCACATCAGCGGCCGGTTCGCACCGCCGGCACCGGTCGTCGTCCAGCAGATCCACTACCCGGCGCCCGTCGTGGAGCATCACTACCACGCACCGCGCCCGCGACGGATCGTGGAGCACCACTACTACTCGCCGCCGCGGCCCACCGTCGTGCACCACGTCCACAAGATCGGCTGCGGCCATCGTGGCTACGACCGCGGTCCCGGGCGCGGCCACGGCCGCGGCTGGGACGACCATGACGACGACCGCGGCGGTCGCTGGGGCTACCGCCGCTAGTTTCCACCCGGCATCGGCCGAATGACCGGACACGCGCACTCGCGGCGCAGCGCTCCGGCCCGAGCGGGGGCACTCCGAAAGGAGGCCCCCGCTTTCGTTCTGAGGCACACTGCCGGCGCACTTCGCTCGATCCCGCAGCGGCGCGCGATCCGCCGGAGAAGCCCATTTGGACCCGAACCCCTCTCCCGCGGAGACCTCTCCCTCGAAACCCGCGAAGGCAAGAAAGAAGAAGGCGGCGATCGACCGCGCCGCGGTCGTGACCTTCGCCTTCGCCTACGCCATCGCGCTCGCGAGCCTCGGCGGGGCCCTGATCACGGCGATCGGCGATGCCCTCGCCGCACCCGGGATCGCAGCCGGGACCGTCGCCGGTACCTTCGCCGGCTACCTGCTCGCCGATTTCGTCGCCGGCGCCGTCCATTGGATCGCCGATCGGCATTTCGACCCGGAAACCCCGGCGATCGGCCCCATGCTGATCGCGCCCTTCCGTGCCCATCACGACGATCCGCTCTCGATCACGCGCCACGACTTCTTCGAGGTGCTCGGCAACAACGCGCTCGTGGCGATCCCCGCAGCGGTTGCCCTCAGCTGGATACCGGCGCCGAGCGGAGCCCTCGGTCATTTCGCCGTCGCCCTCGCCCTCACGGGCCTGCTCGCCGCCGTGCTGACGAACCTCTTCCATGCCTGGGCCCACGACCCGAAGCCGCCCCCGGTCGCGCGCTGGCTGCAGGCGCGCGGCCTCGTCCTGACCGCCGCCCGCCATGCGCGTCATCACCGCGGTGCCCACGACCGCGCCTATTGCGTGACCTCAGGCTGGTTGAACCCGCTGCTGGACGCAGTCCGCTTCTTCGCCCGGCTCGACGCCTGCATCGCACGCCTCGGCCGGATCCCTGGACACGCAACGCCTCGATGACGCCCTTCACCTGGCACGACGCCTACTACAGCGACCTGCAGAGCCTCTACGCCCTGCTGGTCGTCCCGCTCGCCTTCCTCGCGTGGCGCCTCGTGGCTCCCCCGGATCCGGCGCGCGCGGTCGTGCCGCGCGCTGCACCGCTCGTCGCCGGTGCGACCCTGCTCTTCGCCTTAGAGACGATGCTGGATCCGATCGCCACCGGTCCGCTCCTGCGCACGGACGCCTTGCGCGGGACGATCGCCTCGCAGCTGGTGCCCTTCGCGTTCGTCTACCTCGGCGATCTACGGGTGCTCATCGTCGCGTTCGGCGTGGCATTCGCCGGCGCGCCGCTCGGATGGATTCTCGGACGCGCCGCCGTGGCGACCGCGATCGTGCCGGTCTTCGCGGGGACGCTCCACGCCCTCGTGCGCGCCGTCTTCCCGGATGCGGATCCCCAGTGGCTCTGGATGATCTACGAAGCGGGCTTTCTCGCGCTCTGCATCTACGCCGTGCGCGTCTGGCTCCCTCGCGAAGCGGGGCGGGCGGAAACGGCGATCGGTCCCGAGGCGCAAGCGTTCCTCGGCGCGCTCTTCGGCTTCAGCGCCGCCTACTATGCGCTCTGGCTCTCGGCCGACTTGCTCATCGTCGTCGCGGGGCTCGATCTCGGGTGGGCGATCCGGATGGTGCCCAATCAACTCTATTACGCGTTCTGGGCGCCCTTCATCTACGCGCGCTTCTTCTTACGTGGCTCGACAAATGGATCCAGGTGAGTGAATGAGATGCGATCTGATTCGCGCTCGCGCGCATGAACTCGTCGCTGACCCGTCTTTCGTCTCCGCTTCGGCGGAAGTTGATCAGCGGCCCCGCTGAATCTGGCTCACCTGTTCTCGCCGCACGAACCGGCCGGTGAAGTGCCCTCGGTAGCTTTGGCCCACTCGCTCGGGGACCTCGATCCGGCTCGGAAACAGCCGAGCCCTTAACACCCGCCCGATGCTCCATCGCACTCGCGTGATCCCGAGTCGCTGCGCCGGCGTCCCCTTCGTCGGCTGACGCTCCGAAGCCACCTTCACCAGGTTCCGCCACACCTGGAAGATCGCGTGCCGATGGATCACCGCCTGGATCCGCTTCGAGAACGCCACCGTCTCGCGCTTGTGATTCGCTCCGCTGTGGCGCACGAACATGTGATGCGCGTTGATCGCGAACAGTGGGTTCTTCGCCGTGCGGGGCGCCTTCGAGTGGGTCGTCTCGTGCTCGATTCCGGGGTGCCCGAGGCGTTTCAGGGCGGTTCTGTATTCGGACTTCTCGTCGGTGCGAAGCTCGATCGGGCCTTCGGTGGGGAGGTTCGTTCGGAGCAGCTCGAGCACGTCGCGGGTCAGGGCCTTCGGGTCGGGGCGGCCGAGCTTCTCCTCGTAGGCCGCCCTTCGCTTCTTCTGGAGCTCGGTCATCGTCCCGCCGCGGCGGCGTTCGGTGACGACGAAGTCGTGGCTGTAGTAGGTGGCGGAGCCGATGAGGCCCGTCAGCTCGAGGGGCCAGTACTGGCCGCCGGCGAAGGTGCCGAGGCCGTCCATCACGACGGGCTCTTTGGAGAGATGGGCCTGGGCCTTCTTGCGAAAGGTCTCGTGCAGGAGCAGGCAGTGGCGGCCGAGGCGGTCGACGAGGCGCTGGATGGTGGCGTGGACGACGCCGAATTGGCGGGCGATCTGGCGGTGTCCGGAGCCGGCGACCTCGGCGCGGAAGACGGGCTCGAGCAGGTCGGGTCGGCGGAGCCAGTAGGTGGGGGAGAAGGTCTGTGAACTGAAGGCGCGATGGCAGTGTGAACAGCGGTATCGCTGGATGCGGTGGGGGCGGGCATCGCGGTGGTAGAAGCCGGCTCGCTTGAAGCGCCAACCGGTTGATTCCAGATGGAAAAGGCAATCGGGGTTGGGGCAGTGGGGCGGCTTGAAGGCTGAGGGCGAATCGGAGGGGCTCGGCATGAGCCTGCTGAGAGCAGGGATCGTGCCAGGAACAATCAACGAGCCACGTCAAACATGGCGCGGTAAGCGAGTTCGAGCGCGTCGAGCCAAGCATCACGATAGTCGCGTCCCGCCGCGCGATCCGCCCCCGTCGGATCACCGAGCACCCCCTGCGGCGCGTTCGGCCGGACGCTCGGATAGAACAGCGATGCCCCCGTCGCCGGACCGATCGGCGGGCCGGCGACCAGCGCGCCCGGGCGCACGCTGCCCGGGCGAAGCCAGGCGACGAGGCTGGTTTCGTATTCGCCGGCATGGGGGCCCGCGCTCGCTCCGGGGAGTCCGCGACGCGCCACGACCTCGGCCTGCAGGCGGCCGACGTCGATCCCCTGCTCGATCCGGACGACGAGCGGCCGCGCACGGCGCACGACGCGTTCCGACATCGCGCGCAGGGCGGCCGCGTTCCCGCCGTGCGCCGAGAAGACGAATGCGCGCTCGAAGCCGTGGCGGCGCAGCGAGGCGAGCAGGTCGTCGAGGGTTGCCTCGAGGGTCTCCGGCTCGACGTGCAGGGTGCCCGGGAAGTCGAGGTGCTCGCTCGCACAACCGAACGGGATCGCCGGCACGGCGATCGCGTCCCCGACCCGCTCGGCCAGCCCCTTCGCGAGGGCCTCGGCGATCCAGCGATCGGTCGCGAGCGGAAGGTGCGGACCGTGCTGCTCGATCGAGCCGAGCGCGACGATCGCGGTCCGGCGACCCGCCGCGATCGATCGCTCGAGCTCGGGCCAGACGGCTTCCTCGAGCACGGTCGGCCCGGACGCGACCCCGGCGGCGGAGGTCGCGGAGTGCGCGGCCTCGAGCGGCGTCTCGTCGCCTTCGGAACCGAGTGCCGGGCCGACGGCGTAGAGGGCGTCTTCCCGATCGGCGCCGGGCCAGGAGACGAGATCGAGCCCCGTCGCGGTCTGGCTGCGCAGGGTCCAGTCGTCGAAGATCGCTTCGAGCTCGACGCTCGCGAAGGGCAGCGGGAGTGCGGTGCGGATCGTGCGCAGATCGTGGAGGGCGGGATCGAGTGTCGCCGCGAGCCGCGCGAGCCAGTCGAACTCGGGCGCGGAGCGCGCTCGCGCTGTGGTCGCCGTCGGCGCGCCTTGGTGTGGTGCGACGTGGAGGATCGAGAGCGGCCGGGCTGCCAGGCTCTGGAGTGGGCCATGCGCGAATTGCAGCAGGTCGAGTGCGCGCGGCTGGGGGCGGAGCATGCCCTCGGCGAGCTTGAGCGCCAGGTGGTCGCAGAGATCGAGGCTTCCGCCCTCGCCGATCAGGAGCAGCGTGCGCTCGGGAGCGAAGAACGAAACCAGATCCGCGTTCGTCGGGAAGACGCGCCGGGCCTCCTCCGGCGCGGCCCGCTGTGCGCGAGCGAGCCGGTCCGCATCGATGGCGAGGGCCGGCAGGCGCTCGAGGCGACGGTGCGCGAGGGTACGCAGCAGACTCCACGCGACCGCATAACCCATGCGGGCGCCGATCACGCGCGGCAGCATCCCGTACTCGGGGCCGCAGCCGAGCTCGATGCGAACGACGCCGCGCCGCTCCAGCGAAACCAGCCATTCCCGCTTGTCGGCACGGGTCTGCGCGGCGTGGGGTCCTTCGAGGGCGAGGCCCGTCACGAGCACGACGCCGCCCCAGGCTTCGACGTCGCGGAGCGCAAAGCGTGCGTTCGCGGAGAGCCCCTGCGAGAAGACCACCAGCCAGTCGCGGTCCGCCCCTGGCGGCGGACCCGCGGCGAGTGACCCGGTCGATGCGTAACGTGCAGGCTGATCGAAGAAGCGCGCGGCGAGCTCGGCGAGATGCCGCGCATGTCCCTCGGAGGTCCCGATGCCGGTCGTGACGAGGCACCGTGGCAGACGCACGGGCCGGCTCACGAGCGGCGCGAGGATTTCGGGCACCGCGGCGACGTGTGCCGGCGCCGCCGCGATCCGCTCGGCGAGCAGCGCGCGGCCACGGGCCGCGGTGTCAGCCGGCGTCGACATCGTCGCCCGGCAGCGCGGGAAGCCGATCCGCGGCGGCGAAGGTCGCCTCGTCCCAGACGACGCCGACCCGTCCTTCACCGCCCTCCCGGATCCGCACGAGCGCGGCGGCGAGGTCCTCCCGCCCGGCCGCTTCCCGCACCGGCAGGCGATCGAGCAGCGTGAGTGCGATCCAATCGCGGGGCCCGGGCAACCGGATCGTCGCCGGATCCGAGCCGTCGCCGCGCGAGAGCACGATGGATTCGCGTCCGCTCGCGCGCTCGACCAGGACGCTCACGCGAAACCAGTCGACCGACGAGGCGCGCTCGTCGCGCGTGAACACCGCAGCGGCGGCGGGTCCCGGCGGCGCCGAGGACGAATACGACGGCGACGGCGGCAGCGCGATCGGCAGGAAATACGACGCCGTGACGAGGCGCTCGGGATCTTCGGCGTGGGGCACCGGAGCGAAGGCGCGCACGCGCTCCGGAGGCCGCGCTCCCGCCGCCGTCTCGAGCCGTTCGAGCACGTGCCCCGCGCTCCGCTTCGCGCGCAGATAGTCGCGATTCCAGGCCGAGTGCGCGCCGGCGACGGGCTCGGTCCCGTCGATCTCGAGCTTCTCCGCTGCGAGGGCGTGGGCGACGGCCGCGACCTTCTCCGGATTGTTGGTCATGAGTCGCAGCGGGCCCCGGACGCCCAGCATCGCGAGCATCGAGGCCACCGATTCGTAGCGGCGCAGATCGGGCGGGAGTCCCATCTCGGCGTAGGCGTCGAAGGTCGTGAGTCGGCTGCCGCTCGCCTGGACGAGCATGCGATCGCGGGCCTTCGCCGAGAGCCCGGCCCCGCGCCCTTCCTGCATCAGGTAGACCAGCGCGCCGCGCCCTCGTGCTGCGATCCGCAGGAGTGCGTCTTCGAGCTGTCCCGCGCAGTCGCAATCACAGCCCATCAGGCATTCGCTCGTGAGGCACGAGGAATGCACCCGCGAAAGCAGCGGTGCACGCGCATCGAGCGCGCCGCACGAGAGCACCATCGCGACCCGGCCGACGACGAGGTCGCGGAAGACGTGCAGCGTGAACCGGCCCGGACGCAGGTCGAGCGGTCGCCGGCCGAGCAGCAGCATCGCGTTGCGCAGCGGCAGCGCGCGCCGATCCGAGGCGCCGGGGAGCGGCCCGGCGCTCAAGGTTTCGCTCCCGAGCGCGGATCGTGTTTGCGCACGCGCATCGCCTCGAAGTAGGCGATCAGGGCATCGAGGTCGGCGGTCGTGAGATGCGGATGCGCCGGCATGCTGGTGTAGCGCGTCGCCTGGGGATCGCGGACGTAGGCTCGGATCTGCGCGAGCGGACGATATTCGACGATGCTCATCGGGACGTTCAGATCGGGGCCGACCTTGCCGCCTTCGCCGTTGATGGCGTGGCAGGCGCTGCAGGCTTCCTGAAAGAGCGCATAACCGCGCCATCCGGGATCCGAGTCCGGAAGGCCCGCGGGCACCGTGTGCGGGAAGGCGTCCTCGAACGGCGCGATCTCGATCGTGACGAGCTGATAGGGCCAGGGATGTTCGTGGGGATCGCCGTGCTGGACGCCCGTCCACACGAGATAGAACGGCGCGGGATCGATCTGTCGACGATCGATCGGCGAGAACGCGGGGAGCGCACGGCCCTGGCGGTCGCGTCCGGCCTCGAGTCCCGGCTCGCCGAACGCGAGGAACGCGTTCGCGTCGGCGACGAGCGCGCCCGACGCCGGCCGCGTGTAGCCATCCCTCGCGCGAAGCAGCAGGCTTTCCTGCGCGAGCGAGGCAGCCCCGCCGCGATCCTCGAAGCCCCGATCGAGCACGCAGCGCAGCGGCAGCGCGCGGTAGCGCATGGGCCGCGCGTGATAGGGATCGTCGACCTCGACGACACGCTCGCCGCAGGCGGCCACGAGGGCGGAGAGCGCGAGCGCGCGCGGCGGCCGGGAACGGGCCACGAAGGTCAGGACCGGCTCGTCGGGCTCCGGGTCGGCGGCCTTCCCTTCGAAGAGCGGCGAGGCGACGGCGAAGAGCAGGATCGGAAGCCATGCCGCCGCGCCGGTCCGAAGGCGCCCGCGACCGGGCCGACCCGGACCGGGAAGACGCGACGGACGGCGGGCGAGCGGGGCGCGGGCTCTCGACATGGGTCGCGGAACATATCGGATCGGGATGCTTGAATGGAATGGCTCCGGTGGCTATTCCGTCGCGGGCGCCTGAAGGGGAGGAGCGACATGGATTCGCCGCGAGCGGTCGCCGGGCATCCATTCTGGCTCGCGTTCGCGAATCGTCCGCGCCGCGCGATCGGCTGGATCCTGGCCGTCGATCTCGTCGTCATCGTCGGCACGCTCGCCCTGAACGGAACCGCCGAGCTCGGCTGGCGCGCGGTCACGCGGACGACCGCACAGGTCGCCTTCCCGCTCTTCCTGGCCGCCTTCCTCGCCTCCCCGATCGCGCGCCTCTGGCCGGGGCCGCGTTCGCGTGCGCTGCTCGCCCGTCGCCGGGCCCTCGGCCTCGCCTTCGCCGCCGCCCTGCTCGTCCACGGCTTCGCGATCCTGCACCTGGCCGTCCGCGTCCCCGGCACGCTGGCCCTCGATCTCGAAGGGATCGTCGGCGGCCTCGGATTCGTGTTCGTGGCCGTGATGGCGGCGACCTCGAACGACGCCGCGCAGAAGGCGCTCGGCGGTCGCGCGTGGCGGGCGCTGCACTCGGCCGGGCAGATCCTGCTCTTCGTGATCTTCGCGGCGACCTACGCCGGCCGCTTCGCCGAGAATGCACGTTATGCGCCCGGCCTGCTGCTGCTCGCCCTCGCCCTCGCCCTCCGGATCGCGGCGTCTTTTCAGGCGCGCAGCTTGCGCAGCAGGACGCTCCCGATCGAATAGCCCGCGCCGAACGAGCAGAGCACCGCGCATTCGCCGACTTCGATCCCGCCGCGATGTTTGTGGAAGGCGATCACGGAGCCGGCGGAGCTCGTGTTGGCGTATTCGTCGAGGATGACCGGCGCCTCCTCGGGCAGGGCTTCGCGCCCGAGGAGCGTCTTCGCGATCGTCCGGTTCATGCCCAGGTTCGCCTGGTGCAGCCAGAGCCGCCGGACCCGATCGACGGGAATGCCGGCGTCGGCGAGATGCACCTGCAGATGCTCCGCCACCATCGGGCAGACCTCGTTCGCGACCTGACGCCCGTTCTGGCGGAAGAGCAGCTCGTGGGGCGCACGGGCAGGCTCCTCGCAGGGATTGAGAAAGCCCGCGTCGTTGCGGATGTTGTTCGAGAACCGGGTCACGAGCCGGGTATCGAGGACCTCCCAGGCCTCGCCGCGGGCCGACGCCTCCCCTTCTTCCTCGCGTTCGAGCACGATCGCCGTGCACGCGTCGCCGAAGATGAAATGGAACTCCCGCAGCTCGAAGTTGGTATGGCCGGAGGTCAGCTCCGGGTTCAGCACGAGGGCGCGGCGCGCATGGCCGCTGCGCAGCGCGTCGACGACGTTCTGGAGCGCGAAGGTCGCCGACGAGCAGGCGACGTTCATGTCGTAGGCGAAGCCGCCGGCGCCGAGCGCCGCCTGGACCTCGATCGCGATCGCCGGATACGGTCGCTGCAGATTCGAGCAGCCCACGACGATCGCATCGATGTCGCCGCCGCTCCGCCCCGCCTGCGCGAGCGCTTCACGGGCCGCGGCGACGCAGATCTCGGCCTGCAGCGAGAGCTCCTCCTCACCGCGCCGACGAATGCGGGGACGCAGGCGCTCGGGATCCAGGACGCCCGGCTTGTCGATCACGTAGCGGTGGCCGACGCCGGAGGCGCGCACGATGAACTTCGCCGACGGCAGGTCGCGCGCCGCGAGCTCACCGCGCGCGATCGCGTCGGCGTTC
Organism: Myxococcota bacterium; assembly: GCA_041389425.1. Taxonomy (GTDB): domain Bacteria; phylum Myxococcota_A; class UBA9160; order UBA9160; family UBA4427; genus UBA4427. The sequence continues at coordinate 25,532 of JAWKRX010000009.1, read as the reverse complement.
GCCTCGTTCCAGCGCAGGGTCGCCGTCGTCAGCGACTCGACGAGCTCGTCGTTCGTCACGCCACCCTCCGGCGTGAACAGGCCCGTTCCGCGAATGACGACTCGACTCATGGAAACTCCTTCACGATCGGGTCGGGGCCGGGCGTGCGGGCACCGCGAGATCGCGCGCCGGCGCGCGCACGTGGGCGACGGCGGGGCCGTCCTGGAAGCGGGCCGCCGCCGCGTGATAGGCGGGGCCGGCGGCGACGTGCTCGAGCCTTAGCGAAGGCCCGGCCTCGTTGACCCGCAGCGCGCTCTCGAAGGCGAGCACCGCGGGCGCCGCGATGCGTTTTTCGTCGAGCAGCGTTCCGTTGCGGCTGCCGAGATCCTCGATCATCCAGACGCCCGCCTCGGGATAGACGCGCGCGTGCTTGCGCGAGACGAGCGGGTCGTAGAAGCGGACACGACACTCCGCCCCGCGACCGACGTAGAAGGCCTCGCGGAACATCGCCGCGCCCTGCCCCTCGACGTCGGTCCACCGGACGACGACCGCGCCTGCCCCCTCGTCTGCCCCGAGCGCCGTCGGCATGGTCGCGAGCGTGTCGGCTTCGCCGACGCCGAGCGTCTGCTGATCGACCGGATCCCGCACGATCCCGGCGCGACTGACGTCGAAATGCCAGGCCAGGGCGACGACGACGGGAAGCAGGAGGACCGAGGCGATGAGGATGTACCGGACCGACTCGGGCGGAATTCCGAGGGCCGGGGCGAGCTCGACCGCGCCCTGGGAAAGACCCCAGACCGCGACGACATAGACGCCCGTCGTCCGGAAGACGCGCCGGCGGTTCGCCTCTTCGATGAGATCCCTGAGTCCCAGGCCCAACGACGACTCCCCGTACCCGACGCGATCACGCGACCGAAAATAACGGCGCGAGTCTATCAACAGCCCGTTCGCGGTCGCACCCTCGCTCCGGGGCGGGGAGCAGGATTCAGCCCACCTCGCCCCGAAGTCCCGCGATCGGCGAACGCGCGGGCGCCGTCACCGCCGTGGCCGCCCCGACGATCGCCGTGACGGCGAACGTGCCGAGGGCGAGCACGGCCAGGTCCAGCAGCGGCGGATCGAAGCGCAGCTCGAAGACCCACCAGACGAGGGCCGCCGCTGCGAGCAGGGCAGCGAGGGCACCCACCACGGCGGCGAGCGCCGCCAGGGCGACGACCTCCGCGGCGGCGATCCGGCGGAGCAGCGACCGGGACGCCCCGAGCACGCGCAGCAGGGTCGCCTCCCGGGCCCGCTCCCGGCGCGCTGCCAGGGAGGCCGCGACGAGGATCGCGAGCCCCGTCGCCAGGGTGAAGAGCGAGAGCACGCGCACGGCGATCCCGATCTGCTCGAACATCGAATCGAGCGAGCGCAGGATCAGCGTCGCATCGAGCGCCGATACGTTCGGGAAGCCGACGACGACCTCGCGCTGGAGCGCGGCCCGCGCCTGCTCGTCGGCGAGGTGGGCGAGCAGGACGCGCGTCTGCGGCGCCGATTCGAGCGCCGCGGTCGGGAACACGACGAAGAAATTCGTCGCCATCCGGCCCCAATCGACGTGGCGCAGGTTCGCGACGACCGTCTCGATCTCGACGCCCTGGATCTGCCATGCAATCGAGTCCCCGACCCCGACCCCGAGCGACGCCGCGAGATCGTCCTCGAGCGAGATCGGATGGGGCTGGTCGCCGGCGAAGGCCTGTCCGGGGACCCACCAGGCGCCGGCGACGATCTCCTCGCTGTCCCGCGGCCGGTCGTGATAGGTCAGCTGGTATTCGCGCTGGAGCGCCCAGCGGCGATCGCGCGAGAGCGTCTCGTCGGCGAGCTGCCGCGCGCGATCGACCCCGGCGACCTTCGCGAGGCGCGCCGCGACGATCGGCGCGCGATCGGTGATCTGCGCGCCGTGACGGGCGAGCAGCGCCTCGAGCCCCGCCTCCTGATCGGCCTGGACGTCGAAGAGCACGACGTTGGGCCGATCCGGTCGCGCGTCGACCGCGAGCTGGGTGAGCACGTTCTGCTCGACGGCGTGGATCGTCCCGACGACGAAGAGCGCGAAGCCGATGGCGATCGTCGTCGGCAGGGTGTGATTGCGGGGGCGCGCGAGATTCGCGATGCCCTGGCGCGCCCAGAATCCGAGCCGCCGCGGCGGATGGCGCCGAAGCAGCCGCATGAGCGCGAGGGCCGAGAGAGCGAGGAAGGCGATGGTCACGACCGTTCCGGCCGCGAAGGAGAGACCGATCGCGACGCTGCCCGCCTGGGCGATCGCTGCGAGCGCGACCGCGCCCACGACGACGAGGCCGATGACGATGCGGCCGACCCGTCGACGCTCCGACGCATCCCCGAAATCCGCACGCAGGGCCCGCAGCGGCGCGACCGCCGCGAGGTCGAGGATCGGGCCGAGCGCGCACAACACCGTCGCCCCGACCGCGAGCAGACAGCCCGTCGCGATCGCCGCGGACGAGAGCCCGAGCGAGACGTCGACGGGCAGCAGGCCACGGAACACGATCGGGAGCACGTGCAGGATCGGAACGCACACGACCGTGCCGAGGGCGCCGGCGGCGAGCCCGAGCAGCACGGCGAGGCCCGCGTGGATCGCGATCACGTCGCCGGGGGTCGCGCCGATCGAGCGCAGCAGCGCGACCGCATCGAGCTTCTCCTGCACGAAAGCGCGCATGCCCGCGGCGACGCCGATGCTCCCGAGCAGCAGCGCCGCGAGTCCGACGAGCCCGAGGTAGCGGGTCAGCAGCCCGAAGGCCTCGGACAGCTCTTCCTGATAGCCCTCGAGCGTCTGCGCGCGGATGCGGCGTTCGGCGAGGGCCTCTTCGTTCGCTTCGACCCAGTCGGCCGCGGCGCCTTCGGGCAGCTTGAAATAACGCAGATGGGTCGCGAGGCTGCCGACCGTGAGCAGGTCCGTCCGATCGAGGTCGCGCTTCGTCAGGAAGACCCGCGGCGCGACCTCGGCCTGGAAGCCGAAGCGCCCCGGTGCCTTCACGACACCGGCCACGACCTCGAACGACTCGCCGCCGATGCGGAGCCGATCGCCGACGGCGAGGTCGAGCTGGATCATCAGGCTCGTATCGACGAAGGCGCCGCGCGGGACCTCGCCGAAGCGCGCGAAGGCACCGGGCGGATCCGTCCAGACGGCGCCGTAGAGGGGATAGTCGCCCTCGATCGCCAGCAGGTCGACGAGCCGGCTGCGCCCCGAGCGCTCCGCGAGGACCATCGATCCCAGGCGGGTCACCTGCGTCGGGGGCGCGAGCGCCTGCGCCTCGATCGGGCCGAGCAGCGCCGTGTCCCCGAGCCCGAAGGCGTCCCGGCTCTCGAGCCGCAGGTCCGCGCCGAGCAGCTCTTTCGAGCGCAGCGCGACGGCCTCGTTCACCGCCTCCCGCAGCGCGTGCAGGCTCATCACGACCGCGATCCCGATCGCCATGCAGGCGCCGTAGAATCCGAATCGCCGCACCGCCGACCGCAGCTCGCGTCGGAGCATCGCCGCGACGAAGCGTCCCCTCACGCGCACGTTTCGATCCGTGCGATGCGGCCCGCTGCGAGGTGGACGACGCGATGCGCGCGGCCGGCGAGCTCGAGATCGTGGGTCACGATCACGAGGGTGGTCCCGCGCTGGGCGTTCAATGCGAAGAGCAGATCGGCGATCTCGTGGCCCGTCGCGCGGTCGAGATTGCCCGTCGGTTCGTCCGCGAAGAGCACCTGGGGCTGGTTCGCGAAGGCGCGCGCGATCCCGACGCGCTGCTGCTCGCCGCCCGAGAGCTGGGCCGGGTAGTGGTGGAGCCGATCGGCGAGCCCCACCCGCGCGAGCAGCTCGCGCGCGATTCCATCGGCTTCGGCTCGAGAAGGCGCCCGCTCCTTCGGCAGCAGCTCGAGGGGTACGAGCACGTTCTCGAGGGCCGAGAGCGTCGGGATCAGATGAAACCCCTGGAAGACGAAGCCGATCCGATCGGCGCGCAGCATCGCGCGGGCGTCCTCGTCGAGACCGGCGAGCGAGGCGCCCGCGAGCTCGACGTCGCCGGCGCTCGGCCGATCGAGCCCCGCGAGCAGACCGAGCAGCGTGGTCTTCCCGCTGCCGGATGGCCCGAGGATCGCGACGACCTCGCCGCGGCGGATCTCGAGATCGACACCGTCGAGCACGGTCAGCGCCGCCCGGGTGGCGTCGCCCGCGGAAGCGTCGGCCGAGCGCGTGTAGCGCTGGGTCAGCCCCCGCGCGACGATCATCGCCGTCTCGGGCTGCGTTTGGCTTGCGGGCTGGGCGTCGCGCATGGTGTGGGTCGGCGTCGGGTTCTGCGCGGCCGGGATGGATCCCGCTCCGGGCGGTGGATCGGGTTTCGGGTCGCTGCGGCGCACACGAGCTGGAGGATTCGGGTTGAAGACGAAGGATCGATCGCGGCGCGCCAGACACTACTCGCTGCGGAAGGCCTGTGCATGGATCGTCGTCCTGCTCGGAACGCTGCACTGCCCGGCGCCCGACGCGCCGCCCGCCCCGGAGACGACGCCGGCGCAGACCACGGAGGAGCCGGCGAAGGCGACGGCCGCGGATGAGCGTCCCGCGATCGTCTTTCTCGGGACCAGCCTGACCGCGGGCTACGGGCTCCCCGAGAGCGATGCCTATCCCGCACGGATCCAGGCGCGCATCGACGCGGCCGGCCTCGACCATCGCGTCGTCAACGCAGGCGTCTCCGGTGATACCTCGGCCGGCGGCCTGCGGCGGCTCGACTGGCTGCTGCGCCTGCCGATCGCCGTTCTCGTGCTCGAGCTCGGGGCCAACGACATGCTCCGCGGCCAGCCCGCCGCGGCGCTCGAGGCCAACCTCGCCGCCGTCCTCGAACGCACCCGCGCAGCGCACCCGGACGTCCGCTTCCTCGTCGCCGGCATGCGCGCGGCCCCGAATCTCGGCCGCGACTACGCAGAGGCCTTCGATGCAGTCTATCCACGCATCGCCCGGCGATTCGATGCCGCGTTCGTCCCCTTCCTGCTCGAGGACGTCGCCGCCCGGCCCGAGCTGAACCAGGCCGACGGCATCCATCCCACGGCGGAAGGCCATGCCCTGATCGCGGAGCGCGTCTGGCAGGCCCTCGCCCCGCTCCTCGAGAAGGAGCGTCCGCCGCACGCCCCCGATTGAGCCCGTGCGAGCCCGGCTCGGCCTAACGGTTCGGTTCGACCACGACCTTGCCCGTCACCTTGCGATCGAGCAGCGCGCGCAGGGCCTTGGGGGCATCGGCGAGCGCATAGCGCTCGGAGACGTGGGGGCGCAGGCGACCGGCGGCGGCCAGCGCCTCGAGCTCGCGGTCGATCTCGGCCCGGAGCACCGGATCGCGCTGCACCATCGCGCCGTAGAAGACGCCGACGACCTGGCAGCCCTTCAGCAGCGTCAGGTTGAGCGGAATCTTCGGGATGCCCGCGGTGAAGCCGATCACGAGATAGCGGCCCTCCCAGGCGATCCCGCGGAGCGCGGCCTCGGCGTAGTCGCCGCCGATGCAGTCGTAGATCACGTCGACGCCCTGGCCGCCCGTCAGCGCCTTGAGGCGCTCTTTCAGGTCCTCGCTCGAATAATCGATGACCTCGTCCGCGCCGCGATCACGGCAGACCGCGAGCTTCTCCGGCGAGGACGCGGCGGCGATCACCCGCGCGCCGAACAGCTTGCCGAGCTCGACGGCGGCGAGTCCGACGTTGCCGGCGGCGCCGAGCACGAGCAGGGTCTCGCCCGCGCGGAGGTGGCCGCGATGGCGCAGGCCGTAGTAGCCGGTGCCGTAGGCGTAGCCGAGGCCGGTCGCCTCCGCGAAGCCCATGTTCGCCGCGAGCTTGCGTGTCGCGCTCGCGCGCACGAGCACCTTCTCCGCGAAGCCGCCGACCAGCAGCGTGTTCCCGATGACGCGCTCTCCGACGGCGAAGCCCGCGACCTCGGGCCCCACCGCGGCGACGATGCCCGCGGCTTCACCGCCGGGCACGAAGGGCAGCGGCGCCTTGAACTGGTATTTGTCCTCGATCATCAGGGCATCGGGGAAGGTCACGGTCGCGGCGTGCGCCTCGATGACGAGCTCGCCCGGACCCGGAATCGGATCGGGCCGCTCCTCGAGCACGAGCTTCTCCGGCGGACCGAACTCAAGGCAGACGACGGCTCTCAAGCGAAGACCTCCCGCGCGACGGCACGCGCGAACCGACCCCGGCATCCTGCCCGGCGGATCGAAGGCACACTAGCGATCCGCGCCTCGTGACGCGCCCCGCCCGATCGGCCAACATGGGCCCGGTCGCCCGTGCGATCGACGCTGGGTCCGGACGCGCGGACCACCGGAGGATGAGCATGTCGACGACCGTCCGCGGGGCCGCCGCGATCCCGCTCCCGATCGACGCCTGCTGGCAGAAGATGCGAGACCTCGGCCGCGCGAAGGACTACGTCCCCGGCCTGTCGGATTGCGTCGTCACGACCGCGGCCGGGGAAGGGCTCGGGGCCAGCCGGATCGTGACCCATCGCCAGTTCGGCCCGATGAACGAGACGGTCGTCGCCTGGGACGAAGGCCGCGGCATGACCCTGCGGCTCCACCGCCGGGACGAAAGGGGCGACAAGCCGGCGCGCCCCTTCGCCGAAGCGTATTTCCGCTACGAGTTCCGCCCCGCCGCGAGCGGCGATCCGGACGCCTGCGAGATCCATACGGCGCTGACCTATCGCCTCCCCCTCGGCCCGCTCGGCCGCCTCGCCGATCGCCTCTTCCTGCGGCGGCTCTTCCGGCAGAACGTCGTCGACGCCGCCGTCTGCCTCGCGGAGAACTACCGCACGGATCGCCCGGTTCCCGATGGCGAGCTGCCGCGCCTGCGCCGGAACGCGATCGCCTGATGCCGATCATCACGAGTCCCATCGACGAGCGCCCCGCCTTCGAGTTCGAGCTGCTCGGGGAGGACGAAATCGCCCGCCGACTCGCCCTCGCGAGCGGCACCGCCCGCGCCTTTCGCGAGTCGAGCCTCGCCTCGCGCATCGCGCTCTGCCGCGGAATGCTGGGCGCCTACGCCGCCCGCCTCGACGCGAACGCCGAGGCCATCACGCGGATGATGGGCAAGCCGATCGCCCAGTCCCGCGCGGAGTTCGAGCGCACGATGGTCGAGCGCGTCGAGCACCTCTGCGCGATCGCGCCGGCCGCCCTCGCCAACGAAGTGCTGCCCGCGAAGCCGGGCTTCCGGCGCTTCATCCGCCACGAGCCCGTCGGCGTCGTGCTCGACATCGCGGCCTGGAACTACCCCCTCGCGATCGCGGTGAACGTGATCGTGCCGGCGGTGCTCGCCGGAAACGCCGTGCTCGTGAAGCACGCCTCGCAGACGGCGCTCGTCGCCGAGCAGTTCGAGCGCGCCTTCCTCGAGGCCGGGGCGCCGGCGGGGCTCGTCCAGGCCATGCCGATGGACCATGGGGCGACGGCGCGCCTGATCGGCAGCCGCGCCCTCGGCTACGTCTCGTTCACCGGCTCGGTTCGCGGCGGCCACGAGGTCTACCGCTCGCTCGCGCAGGACAATTTCATCGCCGCCGGCATGGAGCTCGGCGGCAAGGATCCGGCGCTCGTGCTCGAGGACGCCGACGTCGCCTTCGCCGCGGAGAACCTCGTCGACGGCGCCTTCTACAATGCGGGCCAGAGCTGCTGCGGCATCGAGCGCATCTACGTCGCCGACGCCGTCTACGACGAATTCGTCGAGGCCTTCGTCGCCCACACGCGCCGATACGTCGTCGGCGATCCGCTCGATCCGGGCACGACGCTCGGCCCGATGGTCGACCGCGCCGCGGCGGATTTCGTGCGCGGGCAGGTCGCGAGCGCCATCGCCGCCGGCGCGAAGCCGCTCGTCGGCGACCGCGACTTCGCGCTGCCCGATCGCTCGCGCTGCTATGTCGCGCCGCAGGTGCTCGTCGACGTCGATCATTCCATGGAGCTGATGAGCGAGGAGACCTTCGGCCCCGCGATCGGGATCATGCGCGTCGCGAGCGAGAGCGAGGGCCTCGCGCTGATGAACGACTCGCCCTACGGCCTCACGGCCTCGATCTGGACCACGGACCTCGACCGCGGCGAGCGCCTCGCGCTGGACGCCGAGGCGGGCACGGTCTTCGTGAACCGCTGCGACTACCTCGACCCGGGCCTCGCCTGGACCGGCGTCAAGGACTCGGGCTTCGGGTGTTCACTTTCGAGCCTGGGCTTCCGATCCGTGACGAGACCCAAGAGCTTCCATCTCCGGGAGGCCCCGACGCGAGAGCGGGCCCCGAAGCCGAAGCCCCGACGCAAGACGCCTCGCTGAGAGGCGGCGGAGCCCGAGATGAAGCCGACGACGCATGCCCTCGTCACGACCCCCGCCGCCCTCGACGATTGGATCGAGCGCGAGGGCATCCGCTTCTTCAAGATCGGCATCTTCGACGGCGACGGCGTCATGCGCGGCAAATACGTCGACCGGCGCAAGCTCGCCTCCGCCGTCGACAAGGGCTTCGGCTTCTGCGACGTCGTGCTCGGCTGGGATCTCCACGATGCGCTCCATCCGGAGACCCGCGTCTCGGGCTGGCATACCGGCTACCGCGACGCGCCCGTGCGCCTCGATCTCTCGACGCTGCGGCGGATTCCCTGGGAAGAGGACACGCTGCTGCTGATCGGGGCGTTCGAAGGGGAGTACGCGGCGGTGTGTCCGCGCAGCGTGCTGGCGCGGACGCTCGAGCATGCGAATCGCCTGGGCTTCGACGTGGAGGCCGCCTTCGAATACGAGTTCTTCCTCTTCGACGAGACGCCGGAGAGCGTGCGCGCGAAGGGTTACCGCGACCTCAAGCCCGCGACGCCGGGCATGTTCGGCTACTCGATCCTGCGCAGCTCCGTCCACGCCGAGCTCTACCACGCGCTGCTGGACGACATGGCGGCGTTCGACTGCGCCCTCGAAGGGCTGCACACCGAGACGGGCCCCGGCGTTCTCGAGGCCGCGATCCGCCATGCCCCGGGCCTCGCCGCCGCGGACAAGGCCGCGCTCTTCAAGACCTTCGCGAAGGTGCTGGTCCAGCGTGCGGGCATGATGGCGACCTTCATGGCGAAGTGGAACGACGACTACCCCGGCCAGAGCGGGCACATCCATCTCTCGCTCACGGATCCGAAGACCGGCCGCAACCTCTTCCACGGCCCGGACGAGCGCTTCGAGATGAGCGAGACGATGCGCCGATTCGTCGCGGGGCAGGTCAAATACCTCCCCGAGCTGCTCGCGATGGTCTGCTCGACGGTCAACGCATATCGCCGCCTCGTGCCCGGGCTCTGGGCGCCGACGGCTTCGAACTGGGGCGTCGAGAACCGCACGACCGCGATCCGCGTCATTCCCGCCGGGCCGGAGGGGCAGCGCAGCGAGTTCCGGATCGCGCCGGCCGACGCGAATCCCTACCTCGCCCTCGCGGCCGCCCTCGCCGCGGGCCTCGCGGGCATCGAGGAGCGGCTCGAGCCCGGCGAGCCCGTGATCGGCAGCGCCTACGCCGCGAATCCCCCCGAAGCCCTGGCCCTGCCCGGCTCGCTCGCCGAGGCGAGCGCCCGGCTGCGCGCCTCGGCCCTCGCGCGCCGGATCTTCGGCGACGCCTTCGTCGACCATCATGCGACGACCCGCGACGCCGAAGAACGCGCCTTCCGGCGCTCGGTCTCCGACTGGGACCTCGCGCGCTATTTCGAGCTGATCTGAGCCGCGCCGCGCCGGACGCGAGAGGAACGATCGTGGCCGCGACACCGATCCGGGGCAGCTTCAACTATCCCACCGCCTACCGGCTCGGCGCCGGTCGCGTCGCCGAGCTGCCCGAAGCCTGCCGCGAGCTCGGCATCGCGCGCCCCCTTCTCGTCAGCGATCCGGGCGTCGCCGCCCTGCCCTTCTTCGCGCCCGTTCGCGCGCGCCTCGCCGAGGCCGGCCTCGAGACCCGCCTCTTCAGCGAGATCGGCCCGAATCCCGCCGTCGAGCACGTCGAGGCCGCCGTCGCCGCGGCCCGGGCCCATCGGGCGGATGGCTGCGTCGCGATCGGCGGGGGCTCGGCGCTCGACGTGGGGAAATGCGTGGCCCTGCTCGTCGCCAACCCGGGCGGCGTGCTCGACTACGAAGACCGCGGCGAGAACTGGAAGCGTGCCGATGCCGCGAAGATCCTGCCGATGATCGCGATCCCGACGACGGCGGGGACCGGCTCCGAGGTCGGGCGGGCGGCGGTGATCCAGGATCCGGGCGACCGGAGCAAGAAGATCATCTTCCATCCCGGCATGCAGCCGAAGCTCGTGCTGGCGGATCCCGACCTGACCAGCGGATTGCCGCCGCTGCTGACCGCCGCGACCGGGATGGACGCGTTCGCCCACGCCTTCGAAGCCTGGTGTGCCCCGGGCTATCACCCGATGGCCGATGGCATCGCCCTCGAAGGCATGCGGCTCGTCGCCGAGAACCTCGCGCGGGCCGTCGAAGACGGCCGCGACGCCGAAGCGCGGGCGAACATGCTGATGGCCGCGGCGATGGGCGCGACCGCCTTCCAGAAAGGCCTCGGCCTGGTCCACGCCCTCTCGCATCCCGTCGGCGGCGTCACCGGCCTCCACCACGGCACGGCCAACGCGATCTTCCTGCCCTACGTCCTCGTCCACAACCGGCCCGTGATCGAAGCGCGCATGCGGCGCCTGGCCCGGACCCTCGAGCTCCCGCCCGCGCGCAGCGACTTCGACGCGGTGCTCGCGTGGTTCCTCGCCCTTCGGCGGCGCATCGGGCTCCCGGAGAGCCTCGCCGGCATCGTCGCGCCCGGACAGATCCCCGCGCTGGTGCCGATGGTGCTCGCCGATCCATCGCTCGAGACGAACCCGAAGCCCTGCAGCGCCGCGGAGATCGGACACGTGCTGCAACGCGCGATCGCGGGCGATCTCTCCCCCTGAGAGGCGACCGCGTTCCGAACGCACGCGCGTCCGGCCTCGTCCGCTGCGCGAGCGGCCCGGCCCGCTGGCGCGCAGCGCTCGCGGCGGACGCGCCACTCTGCGAAGCTCGCCGCCATGGCGCGCGGCGCGACGATCTACCGGGTCCATCTCGAGCTCGCGAACGTCGATCGCGGCCTCTACGCCGATCGCTCGCTCTCGATCGCCCAGCATCCCTCCGAGACGCTCGAGCGCACCCTCGTCCGCCTGCTCGCCTACGGCCTCCGCTACGCGGACGATCTGGAATTCGGTCGCGGCATCTCCGCGACCGACGAGCCCGATCTCTGGACCCGCTCGGGCGACGGCCGCACGATCGAATGGATCGAGGTCGGCCAGCCGGAGATGAAGCGCATGGTCAAGGCCGCGCGCCACGCCGAGCGCGCGACGCTGATCGCCTTCGGCGAGGGCTGCTGGCGCTGGAAGAAGGCCGAGCTCGAGCCCCTCGTCGACCCGCCGAAGAACCTCTCCGTGCTCTTCGTCGAGGATCGCTTCGTCCAGGATCTCGCCGCAGCCGCGGAGCGCCAGCTGCGCTGGTCGCTCACGATCAGCGAGGGGATCCTCTTCCTGTCGACGGGCCCGCGGAGCTTCGAGACGACGCCGGAGATCTGGCTCGGCGATCCGCTCGGCTGAAGCGGCGAGCGGAATCGAAGTCCCGAGAGGCAGGCCCGGCGCGAAGGAGCCGGAGCGGGATCGCCGAAACGAGAGGGCCCGGAGACCTTGCGATCTCCGGGCCCCGTTCGTACTCGTTCGAGAACGGATCAGTCGACGATCGTCAGCTCGACGCGGCGATTGAGGGCCTTGTTCTCGCGCGTGTCGTTGGGTGCCGCCGGTCGCGATTCGCCGTAGCCCTTCGAGACGAAGCGGCTCGCCGGGAGCCCGCCTTCGGTCGCGAAGTACTGCAGCACGCTCGCCGCCCGCCGCTCGGAGAGCGACTGGTTGTAGGCATCGGAGCCGTCCGAATCCGTGTGGCCGTCGACGCTGATCTTGACGTCGGGGTTCGCCTTGAGGACGTCGATCGCCTCGTGCAGCATCGAGGTGTAGCGCCGGTCGATTTCGGCGCTGTTCACCGCGAACTGGAGCCCCTGGAGCGTCCAGCAGCCGCGGCCGTCGACGCGCGCCGCCGCGAGCGTACCGGGACAGGCGTCGTTCGGGTCGAGCACGCCGTCGCCGTCGGCATCGCCGGGCGCCGCCGCGCGCGGTGCCGGAGCCGGCGCCCCCGCGCCCAGGTAGACGTCGCGGGAGAACTGCTGGAGGGCCGAAGCCGAGAGCAGCGTCGAGGAATTGCGGAAGCTGCCGCAGCTCGAGACGTTCGCGATCGCCTGCAGCGTCGCCGCGCCCGACGGATCGTCGCCGACCTGGATGGTGTGGAAGCAGGTATCGCCCGAGCGGCCCTGGGCGAGCGCCTGCGCGGCCGCGACCGCACCGTCGCCGACGCCCTCGCGCCCGGCGTAGTCCGTTGCGCGGCCGTCCGAGATCAGGACGACGGCGGCGCGACCGGCGCTGCCGCCGATGAGTCCGCCGAGGTCGGTCGCGATCACGTCCTCGATCGGGGTGGTTCCCTCGAGCCAGGCCGCGTCCTTCGCCGCGGTCGCGAGGGTCGTGCGATTGAAGGCGGCCATGCCCGTCGCTTCGCGCTCGAAGCCGCCGAAATGGACGTGGCCCGCGCTGTAGGTTCCGTTCGGCATGACACCGACGACGGATTCGAGCGTCGCCTTCGCGTCCGCGAACGTCCCCTCCTGCGAGCCCGAAGAATCGAGCAGGTTTACCGCCTGGCTGACGATGACCTGGCCCGTCGGCGGGGTCGCGCTCACGGGGGCCTTGTAGGGAATCGGTGCGGTCGCACAACCGCCCGCCGCAGCGAGTGCCACGGCCAGGACTACGTGCTCGATCTTGAACATTTCGGGTTCTCCTCCAGATCCGTCGGGTCGCCGCGCTGACGTCGCGCAGCGGAGCCGGAACACTAGCGGGCAGCCGCCAACCTGCGAGCGGAATTCACGCGTCGGAGTGATAAGAAATCGGGTATGCGACGAGGGTGGAGGGCCTTCCCTGCGATCCTGCGCACGTGTTCGGCCGTCGTCCGACCATCGCGGGGCGGGGCGGGGTGTCGCAGACCTTCCCGATCCGAAACCTGGACTCGCGTCGACGACATTCGTCGTGTGGGATGGCCGCGCGCCCCCGCATCCGGCGAGGGCACCTCGGGCAGCCGTGCCTGATCCGGCCCAGTCGCCGGGCGGCGTCGATCCGCCGGTCCGGTCGGCCGGCACGCCGCGCTATTCGGGCGGTCCGGCGTGCGTGACCGGGTCCGCCTGCGGTGCCGGAACCGCGAATCCGCTCGCGTCGCCGTCGATCAGCCAGGCCTTGAACAGCTCGAACCCGAGCGTCAGGACCACCGCTCCGAGGAAGAGCCCGATGATGCCCATCGTCAGCATGCCGCCGAGCGCGCCCATGAAGATGACGAGCATCGGCACCCGGACGCCGCGGCCGAACAGGATCGGCTTCAGCACGTTGTCGACCAGCCCGACCAGCAGACACCAGACGAGCAGCACGATCGCCGGCGCCGGCTCGAGGGTCGCGAAGCCGATCGCGACCGGGATCGCCATCGCGAGCGCGACGGGCAGCTGGACGACCGCCGCCACCAGCACGAGCAGCGCCCAGAGCCCCGCGCCCGGAATCCCCGCGACGACGAATGCGATGCCGGCGAGAAACGATTGCAGCGCCGCGACACCGAGGATGCCCTGCACGACGCTGCGCACGGTGGCGACCGCCAGCGCCGCGAGCTCCGGTCCGCGCACCGGCCCCGCCATGCGATCGGCGAACCGCTCGATCGCTTCGCGCCGGAGCTCGCTCCGCACGAGCATCGCGCCGGCGATCACGATCGAGCCGATCATCTGCAGGATGCCGGCGCCGACGCTGCCCGCGGTCTTGAGCAGCCAGCCCGAGACGGTCTGCAGCTGCGGTCGCATGCGGCCGAGGGTATCGACGAGGTTCTCGCTTGCGCGCAGCCAGCCCTCGTAGAGCAACGATCCGACGACCGGGATCTCGCGTACTTCGGGCCGCGGCGGCGGCAGCTCGAGCGGCCGCCCCTTCAGCTCCTGCGCGAGGTGCTGGGCCGCCGAGACGAGCGACTCCGAAAGCAGCACGGCGGGCCCGAAGACGAGCGCCAGCGCCACGCCGACACAGATCGCGGCGGCCAGGACGCGGCGACCGCCCAGCCGCCGGCACAGCGCCTCGAACGCATCGTCCATCGCGATCGCGATGATCAGCGCCCAGGCCACGATCCCGAGAAAGGGAGCGACGATCAGGAGGCACCAGCCCACCATCAGCGCGATCGCGCCGAGGCGCACGGCGATCTCGACGGCGCTGCGGATCACCAGCGGCGACACCATCGGTGCCCCGGGCTGCGGCTCGCTTGCTCCCATCGATCCTCCTCGCCGCATCGGACGGGCCCGGCGAACGATCCGGTGCCGGACGCGACGGCAGCCTAGCAGCCCGGTGCAAGCCCCCGGCGTGATCGCCGCACGCAGGTCGGGTGACGGCGAGCGCGGAGTGCGCGAATGTCGGGGCATCGCGGAACCCGGAGCGGCCACCGTCCCGCCCGCCGTCGAGAGCGAGCCCAGGCGCCCCGGCGAACGCATCGGACGGTCCCGACGTCCGTTCGGAGAGGAGCCAGGAAATGTTCGATCTCGTCTTGCGTGATGGACTCGTCTGCGACGGCACAGGGACCGATGCCTACGTCGGGTCGGTCGCGGTGACGGGGACGCGGATCGCCGCCGTCGGTCGCGAAGCGTTCGGACCCGCGCGGCGGGAGGTCGACGCACGGGGGCTCGTGATCGCGCCGGGGTTCATCGACCCCCATACACATTTCGATGCCCAGCTGACCTGGGACGGCCTCGCGACACCGTCGCTCGAGCACGGCGTCACGACCGTGATTCCCGGCAACTGCTCGCTGACCCTCGCACCCCTGCGCGCCGAGCATCGCGACTTCCTCGGCGCCGCCTTCCGTCAGATCGAGGAAATGCCGCAGAGCGCATTCGACGCGGGCCTGCGCTGGAGCTGGCAGACCTTCGGCGAATACCGTGCCGCGATCGAGCCGACGCTCGGCATCAACAACGCCCCGCTCGTGGGCCACAGCCTGCTTCGCCTCTGGGTGCTCGGCCTCGCGAGCCGCGACCGCGCCTCGACACCCGACGAGGTTCGCGCGCTCGCCGATGGCCTGCGCGCCTGCCTCGACGAAGGCGCTCTCGGCATGAGCACGAGCTTCTGCGACGTCGACCACGAGTTCCGCCCGGTCCCCTGCCGACTCGGAACGATGGGCGAGCTCGACGCGCTGTGCGCGGTGCTGGGCGAACGCGGCCGGCCCCTTCAGGTCCTGCCGGAATTCTGGGATGCCGACCTGCTCTGCACGCGGATCGACCAGCTGGCCGAGCTCTCGCTGCGCCACCGGATCCCGATCAGCTTCTCCCCGCTCTTCGAGAGCCGCGCGATGCCGGGGCTCGTCGAGCGCGCCCTCGAACGCCTGGCTCTCCAGGCGGGACGCGGAGCGCGCCTCCAGGCCCAGATGCAGACGCGCCCCGTCGACATGACCTTCGACCTGCGCGGCCCCAACGCCGTCTTCTCGTCGATGCCGGGCTGGATGGGCGTGCTGCTGGCTGGCCCCGACGCGACGCGCAAAGCGTTCACCGATCCGACGACACGCGCGGCGCTCGCCGCAGAGACCGACCGCGCGCCGATGCCCCTCGCCCTCGACTTCTCGCTCGCGAAGACGCGACTCTCGGGGGCTCAGGGCGAGGCCGCGAGCGACCTCGGTCGCAGCCTCGGCGAGATCGGCCGCGAGCGCGGCCTGCATCCGGCCGAAGTCTTGATGGACGTCTCTCTCGCCGAAGATCTCGACGCGCGCTTCACCGCCAGCAACCTCGCCCACGACGACGAAGCGAAGATCGCGCCCGCGCTGCTCCACCCCCAGGTCCAGATCGGCGCCGGCGACGGCGGCGCCCACGTCGCGCGCTTCGCCACCTATGGCGACACGGGTCATCTCTTCGCGCGTTATGTCCGCGCACGCAAGGCGATCCGACTCGAGCGGGCCTGCCAGCGGCTGTCGTCCGACATCGCCGACTTCTGGGGGATCCCGGATCGCGGCCGGCTCGCGAAGGGGCAGGTCGCCGACATCGTCCTCTTCGACGCGGCGACGATCGACCGCGGGCCGGAGGAGCTCGCCTTCGACCTGCCGGACGGTGGCCGCAGCTTCCGCTTCGTGCGACGGGCACTGGGCGTGCGCGAGGTCTTCGTGGGCGGTGCTTCGATTCACGAAGCGAGCTCGGGCTATTCGGGCACGCGACGCGGAGAATGGATCGGAGGCCGCGCGCGATGAACGCTGCCCCCCCGCCGCCCGTCCGGATCTTCGTGCAGCCCGAGCCGGGCGAGGGCTGGGACGCCCTGATCGAACGCGTCGCGCGCGAAGGGCGTCCGCGCGTCGCGCTCGATGCGCTGCTCGCCTGGAATCCCCATCTCGCCTACCGACCGCCGTCGAATCCGCTGACGCCCCTCGACATCGTCTTTCTCGAGCCCCCGCGCTGAAGCGAGCCCGCGAGCCGATCGGCGCGGATCCGGTGCGCGCGGCAGCAGCGGCAGCAGCAGCAGCAGCCAGGGCGGCGGACTCAGGCAGCGCGGCGGCAACCCCGGCCGGCGTGACGCCCTGCGGGTCCCACGCACTTCCCCCGCCCGCATCGACTGCCCGAGTTCCGACGCCGACGACTGGTCAGCCCCCGCGCGACGCGGCTAGACTGGGCCTGCCCGTGTATCCCATCTCGACCCATCTCCGAGGAGTGCCGCCATGAGCGAGCTCGGCTATCAGCCCTTCGACTGCGACAATCACTACTACGAGGCGCTCGACGCGTTCACGCGCCACGTCCCGAAGGCGATGCAGCCGCGCTGCGTGCAGTGGGCCGAGATCAACGGCCGCAAGCATCACATCGTGGGCGGGAAGCTGACGCACGCCGTCAAGAACCCGACCTGGGATCCGATCGCCCTGCCCGGCGCCATTTCGGACTTCCTGCGCGGCAACCCGAACAAGACCAACATGGCGAAGGCCCTGCAGGCCCGTGAGCCCCTGCCGACCTACTACATGAACAACGCCGCCCGCGTCGAGAAGATGGCCGAGCAGGGCATCGAGGCGATGTGGCTCTTCCCGACCCTCGGCGTGCTCTACGAGGAGCTGCTCAAGCACGACACCGAGGCGGTGATGACCCTCTTCCGCGCCTTCAACCGCTGGGTCGACGAGGACTGGGGCTGCAACTACCAGAACAAGATCTTCGCCGCCCCCTACATCACGCTCTGCGATACGAAGTTCGCCTGCGAGGAGCTCGAATGGGCGATCGCACAGGGCGCGCGCGTCGTGTGCATGCGCCCCGCGGCCATCCACACGGCCGACGGCGTCTACTCGCCTTCGCATCCGCGCTTCGATCCCTTCTGGGCGCGCGCCAACGAGGCGGGCATCACGGTCGTGATCCACGCCGGCGACTCCGGCTACACGACCCACGGCTACGTCCGCGACGGCTTCACGGCCGACGCCGCCCAGGCGACGCTCTCGCCCAACATCAAGCACTTCAACATCGAACGCGCCGCCTACGACTTCCTGATCACGATCACGTACGAGAAGCTCTTCGAGCGCTTCCCGAACCTGCGGATCGCCTCGATCGAGAACGGGGCCGAGTTCCTCGAGGATCTCTACCGCAAGCTGCGCCAGTCCCGGGATCGCCTCGCGGTCGCGAACTACTACAAGGAAGATCCGACCCTGATGTTCCGCGAGCACGTCTGGATCAACCCCTTCTGGGAGGACGACGTCTACGAGGTCGAGCGGCTGATGGGCGCCGACCGCGTGATCTTCGGCTCCGACTGGCCCCACATCGAAGGCATGCCGCAGCCGCTCGACTACGTGAAGGAGCTCGGCAAGTTCGACGACGCGAAGAAGCAGAAGATCCTGCGCGACAACACGCGCTCGCTGAACCAGCTCCGCCCGGCATGACGGGAGCGAAGACCGATTCCGCCGCGGGCCAGGCCCGGCCCGCGGCGCTCGCCGATCTGCGCGTGCTCGATCTTTCGACGCCGCTCGCGGAAGCCACCGGTCGCATCCTGGCGGACCTCGGCGCCGAGGTCATCAAGGTCGAGCCGCCGGGCGGTTGTGAGGCGCGCTTCGCACCGCCTTTCTCTTGCGCGCCTACGGCGCGCGGCACTCAGGGATCGGCTGCGGGGGCGCCTTCAGCGCGCGGAACTCAGGGATCGGCTGCGGGGGCGCCATCGGCGCGCGGAACTCATGGATCGGCTGCCGGGCGAGGCGATCCGGAGTCGTCGCTCTTCTGGCAAGCCTGGGGCCAGGGCAAGAAGAGCGTCGTGCTCGATCTCGACGCCCCGGCGGACCGCGAGCGATTCCTCGCCCTCGTCGACACGGCGGACGTGCTGATCGAGTCGTTCACGCCAGGCGTGATGGAAGCGAAGGGCCTCGGCCAGGCGGCCCTGCGCGCGCGCAATCCGATGCTGCTCTACGTCTCGGTCACGCCGTTCGGCCAGACGGGGCCGTTCGCGCAGACGCCGGCGACGGATCTCACGCTCGCGGCCGCGGGCGGCCTGCTCAACATGACCGGCGAGGGCGATCGGCCGCCGGTTCCGGTCGGCCTGCCGGAGACCGCCCATCTCGGCGCGACCCAGGCGGCAGCCGACGTCCTGATGGCGCTCTACGCCCGCAATCGCGACGGCCGCGGGCAGCACCTCGATTCGTCGATCCAGGCCGCCGTGCTCTGGAGCCTGATGTACGTGACGGGCTTCGCGGCCCTCGGCCAGGATCCGCCGCAGACCGGCGACGACCGCGCGAAGCGCAAGGGCACGATGGAGATCATCCCCGGGCTCTACCTGCCCTCGGTCGAGCCGTGCAAAGACGGCTTCATCGCGATGGTGCTCGTGCTCGCCGCCCAGGGCGCCTTCAGCTTCAACGCGGCGATGACCTGGCTCGGCCAGCAGGGCGGCCTCGACGCCGATCTGATGAAGATCGACTGGAATACCTGGATCCAGCAGATCCAGGCCGGGACGCTCTCCGTCGAGGACGGCAATCGCGCCGTGACCCAGCTGCTCGCGAAGTTCCGCACGATGACGAAGGCGGAGATCCAGGCCGAGGCCGTGAAGCAGAAATGGCTCTTCGCGCCGATCTACCTCGCGCCCGACCTGCTCGCCGATCCGCAGTTGATCGCGCGTGATTTCTGGATCGAGATGGAGGGCCGGAAGGTCCCCGGGCCCTTCGCGAAGCTCTCGGCGACCCCGATCCGCTACGAACGTCCGGCGCCGAAGCTCGGCCAGGACCAGGCGCTCGTCGATTCCCTGGGCCGCCGCCCTGCCCTGCCCGCGCGGCCGCTCGAACGGGGCTCGGCTCCGCGCGCGGCGATCGCGCCGAGGCGCGAGATCTTCGAGGGCCTCAAGGTCGCAGACTTCTCCTGGATCGCGGCCGGCCCGCTGATCAGCAAGGACCTCGCGAACCTCGGGGCCACGGTCCTGCGCGTCGAGACCGAGAAGCGCGTCGATACCCTGCGCTTCCTGCCCCCCTGGCTCGGCCAGCCGGGCACGACGACGGGCCATACCGCCGCCAACATGAATCAGTCGAAGCTCGGCGTCGCGATCGACTTCACGAACCCGAAGGGGCTCGAGGTCGCCCATCGCATGGCGGCCTGGGCCGACGTGGTCGTCGAGAACTTCACCCCCGGCACCGCCGAGCGTCTCGGCCTCGGCTGGGACACGCTCAGCCAGATCAACCCCTCCCTGGTGATGATGTACACCTGCATGCGTGGCCAGACCGGCCCCGAGCGCAAGCACACGGGCTTTGGAATCCACGGCGCGGCCCTCGGCGGCTTCATCGGCGTGACGGGCTGGAAGGACCGCAAGCCCAACATGCCGTGGGGCGCATACACGGATTTCATCTCTCCGCGTTATGCGCTCTCCGCGCTCTGCGCAGCGCTCCACCACCGCGACAAGACGGGCGAAGGCCAGGTCATCGACGTCTCGCAGATCGAGGCCTCGATCCACTACCTCGCGCCGACGATTCTCGACCATCAGGCGACCGGGCGGGTCCTCGACCGCGCGGGCCACGACTCCGAATGGGGCTGCCCGCACGGTGTCTGGCGCACCCGCGAGCACGAGCGCTTCGTCGCCCTCGAGACGCGCACGGCCGAGCAGTGGCGCGCGCTCTGCACGGTCGTCCCCGGCCTCGCGGCGCTCGCCGCGAAGACCGGCAGCACGCTCGACGCGATCGACGAGCGCATCGCGCGTCGGGCCGATCTCGACGCGATCCTCGAAGAGTGGTGCAAGGCCCAGGGCTGCTTCGAAGCGGCCGAGGCGCTACGGCGCGCCGGCGTGCCCGCCTACGTCCCGCTGCGCGCGACCGACTTCCATGCCGATCCCCAGCTCTCCGCCCGGAAGTTCTTCATCGAGCTGCCCCACAAGGGGTTCGGCAAGAGCTGGTTCGACGGCCCGGTCACGACCTTCTCGGACCTGCCCGCACGGCCGCGGCATGCGGGCCCCCTGATCGGGGAGCACACCTTCGAGGTCCTGCGCGACGTCCTCGGCTACGGCGAGGACGAGATCGCCGACATGGCCGCGGAGGGAGCGCTCAGCTAGTCCCGCGCGGCCCGGCGGCCCCGGCCGCGCCCGCCCGCCTCGCGCTCTCGGCCCGGATCTCGCGCTGCACGATCCGGTCGAGCTCGTTCGAGAAGCGCGAGCGATCGCGCGCGGAGAGCGGCGGCGGGCCGCCCGTCGACACGCCCGACTCGCGCAGCCCCGCCTTGATCTCCCGGGTCGCGAGCGCGCCGCCGATCGAGTCGGCGGTGAACTCCCGACCGTTGGTCCCGAGCGCGGCGGCGCCGACGGCGAGGCAGCGCGCGGCGAGGGGGAGATCGGCGGTGATCACGACGTCGCCTTCGCGAATCTCCTCCGCGATCCAGTCGTCGGCGGCGTCGGGGCCGGCGGCGACCACGACGAGCTCGACGCCGAGATCCCGGGGCACGTTCATCCGCTGGTTCGCGACGACGACGACCGCGAGACCGAGCCGCGCCGCGACCGCGTAGACCTCGTCCTTGACCGGACAGGCATCGCCATCGACGAAGATCTCGATCATCGCTGGCCTCCGTTCCTGCGGGCCTCGCGGCATGCGATGGCGCGGCGCGCAGTCTATCGGGGCGGCGGCGATCGCGCGCTGGCGCCGCCGGCGAAGGCTCCCCATGCTCGATCCCCGATGAGTGCCTTCCCGCCGTACCCGATTCGCGCCGAGATCACGCATCCGATCGACTGGGTCCGCCTCGGCGCCGGCGCGTTGCGACTCGCGCTCGGAGCGTCGGCGACCCGCCCCCAGCGGCTCGGCCCGAGCCTCCGCAGAGCCGTCCACCTGCTGGGCCGCGAGAAGTTCCGGCGTGCGGAGATCCTGCATCTCGGGCTGCTCGTGGGCGAAACGACGGGCGAACGCGGCCTGGCTCGGCCCGTCTCGGCCGTGAGCCGCCGGGCGATGGAGCGGATCGCCGCCGCGCTGAATCCGGTCGATGCGCGGAGCCCGGTCCGCGACAAGGGCGAGTTCCATCGGGCCTGCGAAGCCCGGGGCCTGCCGGTGCCTGCGCTCGTCGCGGTCTGCCGCCCCGATCGGCCGGCGCGCGGGCGCGACGGTTCGTCGCTGCACGACGTCGCGGACCTCCGGCGCCTGGTCGAACGGGAATGCCCCGAGCGATTCGTCGTGAAGCCGATCCGGGGCGGATACGGCGTCGACGTTCGGATCTTCACGCGTCTCTCGGAGCGCCGTTTCGTCGACGGACGGGGGGTCGAGACGAGCTCGGCGGAGATCGTCGCTTGGATGCGAAGGGCTGGCGCAAGCCGGGGATGCCTGATCCAGGCGCGGCTTCGCGGCGCCCCCGAGCTCGAGCAGTTGAGCGGGACGCGTTCGCTCCAGACGGCTCGCCTTCTGACGCTGCTCGATCGCGACGGCGAGCCCCGCTTGCTGCATGCCTACATCAAGCTGATCGCCGGCGGGAATGCGATCGACAACTTCCAGCTCGGCAGCACCGGCAACCTTCTCTCGCAGCCGTCGCTCGACCGCGGCGTCCTGGGCCCCGGGCTGACGGTCGTCAAAGGTCGGGGATGCGTGGTCGTCGATCGCCACCCGGACACGGGCGCCGTCATCGAGGGCTTCGCGATTCCGGGCTGGGCGGCCCTGCGCGAGCTCGCACTGCGAGCCGCTCGCGCCTTCTCGCCGCTTCGGCTCGTCGGCTGGGACATCGCGCCGACGGCCGACGGGCCCGTGCTCATCGAAGGCAACTGGAATCCGGATCCGCCCAACATGGGCGGCCGGATCGAGCGCGTGATGGCCGAGATCGAGCGCTTTGCCTGAAGCTCAATCCTCCGCGACGGGCCGCGACCGCACCAGCATCCGCCCGCAATGCGGACAGAGCAGCAGGGCCTCCTCGGGCCGGGCCTGCATGAGATTGTGCTCGTGGATCGGAAGGCGCATGCGACAGCCGGTGCAGCCGCCCTCGAGGATCTGCGCGACGACGCGTCCCGCCAGGCGTTCGCGTTTTCGGAGCTTCTCGTAGGTCGCGAAGAGCTCGGCGGGGACGGCCGCGAGCGGGGCCGCGCGCGCCGCGAGGAGCGACGCGAGCTCGGCGTCGATGCGCGCCTCGGCGTCCTGCAGCAGGCCCTCGAGCTGCCCCAGCTCGTCCCGCAACCGACTCCGCGCTTCGCGATTCGCAGCGATCTCGGCATCGACGCCCTCGATCTCCTCGAGCAGGCCGAGCTCCCGCGCCTCGAGCTCGCCCTGCCGGGCCCGGAGGCCCTGCATCTCCGCCTGCAGCCCGGAGAGCTCCTTGGAGTTGCGCACGCTTCCCGAATAGAGGGTCTGCTCCGCCTCCTTCGCACGGGCCGCGAGGCCATCGACCTCGCCGGAGAGCGCCTTCTCGGACAGGCGAAGGGCCGAACGCCGCGCCAGGAGCGCCGTGTGCGAAGTCTCGATCGGGATCGAGGCCGCCTCGAGGCGGAGGATCGCCTCGCGCTCCGGGAGGCTCAAGCGGTTCGCCACGAGCCGGTCTCGCGAGAGATCGAGCGTCTGGAGGTCGAGCAGGGGGGTCGCGTTGGACAAGCGAGCACACTACCACGCCCGCACCCGATCCGTGCGAGGGCGCATTGCTAACGTGCGTCGCCCGGAGGTGAAGATGAATCCGTCGCGTCGCTCCCGTCCGAAGCGCTCGCTCGCGGCGCTGCTCGGCCTGATCCTGCTCGCGGCGCTCCTGCGCCTCGCGGGCTTCGAATCGTTCTCGCTTCCTTCGGCAGCGTCGCCGCAGCCGGCCCCGACCGAGGCGGGCGACGCAGCAGCACGCCGCCTCGCCCGCGCCTTCGCCGAACGGGAATCGGGATTCATGGTGACGTTCGAGGGCGAGGTCTCGAAGGTGCTCGCCGACGACCGCGACGGCTCGCGCCATCAGCGCTTCCTCGTCCGCATCGAAGGCGGCGATCAGACACTCCTCGTGGCACACAACATCGATCTCGCCGAGCGCGTCCCGCTCGCGCCCGGCGATCGCCTCCGCCTGCGCGGACAATACGAATGGAACGATCGCGGCGGGGTCCTGCACTGGACCCATCACGACCCGGACGGCCGCCATCCCGGCGGCTTCATCGAAGCGGACGGCCGGCGCTTCGAATGACGGCCGGCGATCCGCGCCGGGCACGACGCGTGCACCGACCGCGGTTCAGAGACCCGATGCGGCGTCGTGCGGCTGCCAGTGCTTCAGGCAGTAGACGAACGCGAGCGGCCAGAAGAGAACGGCCAGCACGAGGAAGATCGGGAGCGAGAAGTGGCCGCGCGGCGGGGCCGGCGCGCAGGCCCGCTCGGATCGCGCGCTGATGTCCGCCATCACGGCCTGCTTGGCGTCGTCGATCTCGCGGGCGTCGAGGGCGCTGCCGCAGACGGGACAGCTCGCGCCCGAGGCTTCGTGCAGCGCGACGTCGAGCGCGATCTTCGCGCCGCAGCTGGCGCAGGCCTCGAAGTGGACCCGCGAGAGCCGGAGCCTGCCGTCCTGGATCAATCCCGTCGAACGATCCCAGACGACGTGCCGCGCGCCGCTCGAGTTGAGATCGCGGATCGCGGTCTGGAGCGACTCGGGCGAGAAATCGGAGTCCTGAAGCAGATCGCGGGCCGAGAGCTCGACGTGGCGATCGACGAGGCGCATCAGCGCCACGGCGCGGCGTTCGCGCGCGCGCAGGGCGAACCCGAAGAATCCCATCGCCAGGGGCGCGAGCGCCGCGAATCCGAGACCGGCGAATAGCATCGGCCCCCTGCCGGGTACGTCGTCCGGCAACATCCATGCAACGACGAAGGCGAGCGCGACGGCGGCGCCGAAGGTCTTCGCGTTGCGGATCAGGACGTCGTCGAGGCGAATCAGATCGGGCTCTCGCATGGGCGATCCATCGGATGCGACTCCCGAGGCCTTGATCGCGTCCCGAGGCGCGACCGGATCCCGCGTTCAGACGCATCGATCCTGCGCTCCGCGTTCGCTCTGCCGCCGCTTGCCTTCGAGTTGCGCTGCGGCTTCCGGAATCGCGATCACTCGACTTCAAGATCCTCGATTCCAATGCCGATGGATCCTGCGAACCTCGGCGAGGGAGTGGGGACTTCCGCCGAGAGTACGGATGTGAGCAGCGATGATGTCTCGAATCGTTCGATCCTCTTCCGCCGTCTGCGTGCGGCCCTTCCCGCGGCCCGCCGCGCGCGGCGGTCTCCGGTTCGCTGGCGCCCTCGCGGCGCTGGCCACCGTCCTCATCGCCGGCCAGGCGGCGGCGCTCTCCTTCCGGGCCGATTTCCGCAGCTCGACCTATCAGACCCAGGCCGGGGACTCGTTCGCGGATCTCCTGCTCGAGCACCAGGCCGGCAGCCTGATCCAGTCCACCGTGACGACGGGCCTCGCGAACATCTCCACCGCCGTCTACGCGAACGGCGTGACGAGCGATTACAGCATCCTGATGACGACGACCTTCCAGGTCGCGGTCGCCGGCAGCTACACGTTCCAGGTCGGCACCGACTGGGGCCGCGGCGGCGCAGCGGCGCTGATCGACGCCACCTCGGGCACGGTCCTCTCCGAGCGCGTGATCACGGACGACGTCTGGTGGAACAACAGCTGGACGAACCCGGACGTCTTCACGACGACCGCCACCTTCGCGGTCGGCGACAGCGTGACCCTCGCCTGGGTCGGCTTCGAGGGCTGCTGCGGCGGCTCTTCGACGATCCGCTTCTCCGTCGACGGCAGCGGCTACCAGAACTTCACGGAGACGAATTTCGACGGCTTCACCGTCGTCCCCGAGCCCTCCACCGGGTTCCTCTTCGGAATCGGGCTGCTCGGGCTCTCGTGGGCGGGCAGGCGCAGCACGCGAACGTGACGAACTCGCCCGGCAGGGGCGCATCACCCGGTGCGACGCCCCGCGAACCCGGCCCGGCCTAGCCCGGCCCGGCTCGGCCCGTCCAGCTAGAACGCCGCTCCGCCGTTGACGCAGAGGGTCGTTCCGGTCACGTAGGCCGCCTCCGCGCTGCAGAGGTAGACG